>NZ_CP091881.1:4800000-6000000 GCF_022163125.1 Paenibacillus sp. HWE-109
CTACTTCAAACGATATTGTCTTACGCTTGTCTTACTTTACGATATGTTTAATTATAGCCTATTTTTTAATTTATAGGTAGCCGTCTATTATGAAGGAGGTTGATACCACCTTCATCCCATTGGAACATCTACTGATGCCACTCCGGTTCTTGTCATTAGCAACCGCAAAAAGGCGAAGATCCCAAGGGATCTCCGCCATTATTTAGTAGACTTAACTGCCTTATTTGTTTACAAGCGTGTCTTCGCTTTTGCGAGGAGCTCTGGAACGATCACGGTTTCCGGAGTTGTTGCTGCCGTATTCGCGATTTCTGGAAGAAGAACTGCTTCCGCCTTCTCTGTTTGAACCATAGTCTCTGCTATCTTTGCGCGGGTAACGGGAGTTCGAGCTGCTGGAACCGCCTGAGCTGTATCCGCCACCTTGACGACGATCGCCTGAACCTGACGAACTGGATCCTGAACCGTATCCACCGCCAACGCGTCGGCCTGAGCTGCGCACGTCGAACTTTTTCTTTCTTGCACGAATCGGATCTTCTGGTGTTAATTCAATATTCGTTTCCTTTTTGTCGCCTGTCAGAAGCTTCATAGCTGCTGCAAGAAGATTAACGGAATCATATTGCTCCAACATTTGAATAGCCAGACCTTTGAATTCGCCTTGCGTATCATTTTGTAAGACATCAAGAATACGCTCAGCTGTCATTTTTTGTTTGCCTTCGATGGCTTCAGCCAAGCTAGGCAAAGGTTTTTTGCTGATTTTGTGACGAGTCACTTTCTCAATGAAGTGCAAGTGATCGATTTCTCTTGGTGTAACGAAAGTCCAAGCTGTACCTTCTTTACCCGCGCGGCCTGTACGACCAATACGGTGAACATAGCTTTCTGGATCTTGCGGAAGATCGAAGTTAATAACGTGTGTTACGCCGGAAACATCGAGACCACGAGCGGCAACGTCAGTTGCAACGAGTACATCAATGCTGCCATCACGGAATTTTCTCATCACGTTATCGCGTTGATTTTGGGACAAGTCACCATGAAGACCTTCAGCAGCATACCCTCTTTTTTGTAGAGCTTCTGCTAATTCATCAACCCGACGTTTGGTACGGCCGAAGATGATGGCAAGATCTGGTGCTTCCATGTCGATCAAGCGGCTAAGCGCTTCGAACTTTTGTTTTTCATGCAATTCAATGTAAGCTTGGTCAATCAGAGGCGCACTAACTTGTTTCGGGATAACCGATACATGTTCTGGGTTGCGCAAGAACTGTTGAGCCAATTTTTGAATGTTCGCCGGCATTGTAGCGGAGAACAACATTGTGTGGCGCTCTTCTGGTACTAATTTCAAGATGGATTGGATATCATCCATAAAGCCCATATCGAGCATTTCATCTGCTTCATCCAGAATAACGGTTTGAACATCATCAAGTTTGATCGTTTTGCGGTTGATATGGTCAAGTAAACGACCTGGTGTACCAATAATAATTTGCGGTTTCTTTTTCAAAGCGCGAATTTGCTTAACGATATCCTGTCCACCGTAGATCGGTAAAGAACGAATGCCTTTGAAACGACCGAGTTTTTCAATCTCTTCCGCAACCTGAATGGCAAGTTCCCGTGTTGGACACATGATAAGAGCAGAAATACGCTCTTCTTTTGTATTGATTTTGTGAATAAGCGGAATACCGAACGCTGCTGTTTTACCAGTACCTGTTTGTGCTTGACCGATCAAATCCCGGCCTTCCATTGCTAATGGAATTGTTTTCTCTTGGATTGGTGTGGATTCTTCAAAACCCATCTCCGTAACAGCGCGTAAAATCGCCGGCTCTAAACCAAACTCCTGAAATGTTTTCAAATATATTCAATCTCCTTTTGTACAGGGCAGGCTAATGCCTTGTATCTTTTTTACCCTTAAGTACGACTTCCTATCCGTATCTATAGTTTCTTGGTGGAATACACTTTCGATTTATCATCTTCCATGATCCAATTGGCCGCCCTTAAGAACATCTAAAATATTATAGCACAAGTTATATACAAATTTCCAGAGGCGTCTTTCAAAAGGCGAGCGAAACCTTACGGATGAGTAAAGCGTATTACATCTTAGAACAATAAACGGAACAGAGGAGCGTTCACAATGTCCATTTTCAAACGTGTAAGCAATATCCTGCGCAGCAATAAAGAAGTACCTCCAACAACACCCGTTGGCAATCCTCTCGAAGATGCTCGAGTTGGCGATATTGTCAATGTAGACCTAGAGGAATACGTCGTATCCGGCAAAGTCGTTTATTTTGATCGCGGGTTCGCGCCTCACCGCTACGCTTATTATTTACAAAGTGGCAGAAATATTCAGTGTCTAATCGTGGAAAAAGGGCGAACCTATGATTGTTTCCTTTGCAGTTTCGTTGAAGGCGCTTTGGATGACCCTAATGATGTGCCTACTCGACTGGAGCTAGATGAAGATGTAACTTTTGATTTGGAGTTTCATCGGAATGATGTGACGCGTACGGAAGGCAATACTGATTTCCGCAGCGGGGATGACGTTGTATTCTGGCGCTATTTCGGACCGGATCGCAGATTTTTCTTCTTGCAATGGCAGGACGGCAAATTTATCGCACTGGAAGGCGAGCGTACCCCTGGCAATCAAATCAAATTTTTGAAATCGACGCCTTAAACAACCTATGTTATCATTTAGTAAAGTTTGGAAAGGAGGGACTACTGCAAAGTGAAAAGATGGACATCATGGCTTTCATTCCTACTGATCATCACCCTTCTTACCGCGTGTGGCGCTGATGCCGGACGTTATGTCAAAGATCAGTACCCTCTCGTAAGCGTCGATGGCAAGGGCAGCAATCTATCCAAGGTGTATTCTGTTGAAGGCAAAAGTGTTCCCGTTGTAGCATCAGAGATTGCCTCCAAAGAAACACCCAAGGAAAAAAGCAAGGAATCCGAAGATCAGATGTTCCTGATCTATACGGATAAAGTTATTAATATCCAAAAGGATCCAAAAGATAGTACAAACACTCTCGTCCAAATTGACAGTATCCAATATGCCAAGACGCATTATGACTCTTCTTTTTTACAAGGCTATTTGACAGCTTCACTGCTCCAATCGTTGCTTGGCGGCAGTTGGTTCAATAACAGAGGCGGTTATGATTATAAAGGGTATACGCGGACACCTACCTATAATGCCGGAAATGGTAAGTCGACCGCACCAACAACCGACACATCCAAGGATAAAAAACCTACAACATCCGATCGCACAGGCACATTCAAAACAGGCACGGGTACCGGCTCTTCCAATACCGGAAGCAGCTCCACAACTCGTAAGAACGATGGTTCTACGACCAATAAGGTAACGAAGCCCTCCAGCAGCAAAAGCAGTAAGCCCAGCACGAGCTCGCGATCAGGTTCGTTTAAGAGACGCTAATAAACACAGCTGTTGTCCGTGAACAAGGACGCAGCTTTTTTATTCTCATTTTTCAATTGAACAGTGGTTAAATAATGATTGAAGTTTTGAAAGAATGAATTATACTTGCAATATGCTGCATACTATTTTAGAGGTGATCTTTTTTGAAAAAAGCGCTAGATGTCCTTGTCATTCTAGTTGGCGCGCTGCTTGTCGCGGTTGGCTTCAACATGTTTCTCATCCCTCACCAGCTGCTTAGCGGCGGCGTTTCTGGATTTGCCATGATTATCGGTTATTTTACGAATTTCAACATTGGCTTTTTGTATTTATTATTCAACTTGCCGCTGATGATTTGGGGATTGGTCTCCATCGGACGCAGATTCATCATGATTAGTGTCGCTTCGGTTATCTTAACGGTATGGTTGATGCAAGTTATTCCGACCAGTTATGTAGCTCAAGAGCCTATCCTCGGCGCTGTCTTTGGTGGCGTTTTAATCGGAATTGGAAGCGGAATTACCTTGCGAATTGGCGGTTCCAGCGGTGGCTTCGATATTGTCGGCTTAATCTTGACGCGTAAATTTGATTTTCCCCTTGGTACAATTCTATCTTCTATGAACGGCGTTGTAATTGTTGCCCTAGGATATTTCAAGCATAATTGGGACCTGGCTCTGTTTTCCATGTTAGCTATCTATATTAGTGGCAAGGTCGTTGATACTATACATATCCGCCATGTCAAGGTAACTGCTTTTATTGTAACGAAACAGAAGGACGAATTGATTAACGAGCTCTTGTCCCTCCCGCGAGGCGTCACATTAGTGAAGACGGAAGGCGCTTATACGAAGCAGCAGCACGATATGTTGATGACCGTCATTACCCGTTATGAGCTTGTTGAATTAAAACGGATAATTAAACAGATTGACCCAAAAGCATTCGTGAATATCGTGGAAACCGTTGGTGTTGTCGGCGAATTCCGCAAACTTAAATAATGATTCATTGCATTCGCCTCTTTATTCCAGTGTGAATTGTGTTATAATGATTGTAATTTCATATAGTTCTGGTTGTTAACTTAAATGGTTCAGGCGTAGTTCTTTTTCTAATCTCTTGATTGGAAGGGTGATGCTTGTGGAGACAGTGAAATTATCCAGGATTGTAATGAAATTAACACCGGAATTATACCCCTTCTTAACCAGCTGTGAGCTGGACTCCGAGATCGTCCTCCGCTTTGGTATCGAGGCGCTCGAAGCAGAAGATGTCATGGAAATTATTCAATTCAGTATTACAGAACATCATAAAGACGCCCTGTATCATTAACAGGGCGTCTTTCTTTGACTTTTACCAACTTTTTTTCAAAGTTATTGAGTTTGTAATATTTAGGGTATATAGGTTATGATAAGAGCATGCTATACTAGAGCTAAACATAAATTACTGGAGGTGTCTAGCATGGGAGCATTATCACCTTGGCACATTATTCTAATTGCAATTGTTGCCCTACTTCTGTTTGGGCCTAATAAATTGCCAGAGCTCGGCAGAGGATTCGGCAAAATGTTTCGTGAATTCAAAGATGCAACGAGCGGAAATGGCGGAAATTCCACAATTGAGGAGCAGCCTGCATCCGTTCGCAAAGAAGTCAATCCTGCAGAAGTTACGAATACCGACTCAGGACAAGGTCACAAATAATGTACATAACACCCGGTGCCGCAGGCGTCCGGGTGTTTTTTTATATATTTTTGCCTCGCATAAAGGCTTGAGTACCAAGAAATAAGCATGCCGCTACCGCGGACATGATGGTGGCAAATACATACATACTTGCGCCTCCCCATTCTTCACTCAACCATCCCCCTACCGATCCGCCAATGATGCCCGCAAGTCCCATAAACACCATAGCTAGAATCGATTGCCCTGTTGAACCAAATTGTTCGGGCAGCAGTCTAACAACATACTGAACGGCGACGATCCACAACACAGCGAACGTAAGCATATGCGTCACTTGCAAACCAATTAATACCCATGGATCGCTAACGAAGATATAAAAGATCCAACGCAGGGTATATAAGATTGAGGCAATCCCTAAGAGGGTTAATTCATGATAACGATGCATATAGCGATTAATAAGCGCAAATATCGGAATTTCGCTGCAAGCCGCTATAGCCCAGGCCCAGCTTACCATCGCATCGGTCGCTCCCAGCTTGCTGAGATAAAGGCCAAGTAAAGCATCATTCATCCGGTGGGGAATGGAAATCAAGAGGATCATCAGCATGAACCATAGGAAGCTTTTATTTTTGAAAATAATGCTGATTGCACTTAACGTGATCCGCTCTCCCGTGCTCTTCTCATCTTTGATAAAGGCAAGCAACAGGAAAGGAAAAATCCAGAGGACCCAATAAAAATAAGGGATACTGGCAACTCCGCCTAATTTGTCCAGCAATAGACCTGACACCAAGGCAACACTTGAGAATCCAATGGAACCCCACAATCGAACGGACCCGTAGGAGATTCCACGACTCATCGTTGATTTCACAACCAAGTTATCAATAAGCGGGATGGAAGGCAGCAGAAAGAAATATAACAATAAGATGAATCCAAGTGTTAGCGCAAAGCCGTTCGTGAGAAAGAGTCCAATACTGCCAAGCAAGGAAAGGACCCAGAGCAGGAAAACGATGTTTTTAACCGAATTAAAACGATCGCTCACATAGCCCCAAAACGGCTGGGCAAAGATCGAGATAAAAGGTCCAATCATCATCAGCATGCCGATTTCGCCGGCAGAATACCCCTTGTTTTGCAAGTACAAAGGCAAATAAGGCAGCAGAATAGCACTCGACGCATAGTAGAAGAAATTAACACCGGATAATGAAATAATTTGTCGATCTCGCTTCAACAGGATTCTACCTTCTTTCTACATTCCTCTACAAATTTCCTCTGTGCGTAGTTTACAGCTTGCTTTATAATAAAAGAAGTACAAGATAGGAGAGGACTTATACATCATGGAAATTTTACTTGCTTCACTCGCCCTTATTTGGGGCAACGTTACAGCCGCTAATCCTGATGCTAACTTTGAACAGCTTGTGCAAGCTTCACTTAACGCGAAAAATGCCGTTGCTATCGTTCAACCTGCACCATCGGAAGGCTCGCACCCACTCGATCCCGTGAATAAGCAAGATCCACAGAAGGATGCTCCCAAAGTGAAAGGTGTCTATTCCACTGCTCATAGTGCCGGAGGTGCTCGCCTTACTACTCTTGTGAAGCTTCTGGATGATACGGAGCTGAATTCACTAGTCATCGACGTCAAGGATGATTGGGGCTACATCACCTGGGAGACGGGTAATCCCGATCTCGATGCTATGGGAACCACACAGAAAATCATTGGCAATATGCCAGGGTTAATGACGACACTCAATGAGCATAAGATTTATCCGATTGCCCGCATTGTTGTGTTCAAGGACACAATTCTCGCCAAGAAAAAACCAGAGTGGTCCTTCGTCAACCCAGACGGATCATTATGGAACAATGGCAAGACTCAGCCAGATAGTTTCGTGAATCCCTATAACAAGGAAGTTTGGGATTACAACATCGCAGTCGCGAAGGAAGCTATTAAAGCTGGCTTCAAAGAAATCCAATTTGACTATGTGCGATTCCCGGAAGGCTTTGAAAAAAGAGCGGACACACTGAAATATACCAAAGATGACCGCTCCCGGATCGATGCTGTTGCTTCCTTCGTCAAATACGCCAAAGAACAAATCGAGCCGCTTGGCGCACGCGTTTCTGTTGATATTTTCGGTTATGCCGCATCTGTTCCAGCTGCCGAGGGCATTGGTCAAGATTTTGAGAAAATTTCACAAAATGTCGATGTTATTGCCCCAATGATTTATCCAAGTCATTACAGTACCGGTTGGTTCGGCTCCAAAGTGCCGGATGCCGCCCCTTTTGCCACGATCAACGGTGCCTCCAAAGACACGAACAAGAAGTTGGAAGCTATTGATAAAAAAGGCTGGAAACCGATTATTCGACCTTGGATTCAAGATTTCACAGCCTCCTGGATACCTGGCTACATTAAGTATGGCAAACATGAAGTAGAGGAACAGATCCGCGCCCTGAAAGAAAATGGCGTCGATGAATTTCTGCTATGGAATGCCAATAATAATTATACGCCTAATGTGAATTACTAAGATTGGCATATAGACACCCTGAGGGCATTGAAGCTCTCAGGGTGTTTGGATTATAAGGACAAGTTTACTTTCCTTTTTGTTTTGTTTTATCATAGGGACAGGTTCATGTTACCAGAACAACGACGGCTATGTACATTCAAATTTACGGGAGTTGAGGATAAGATGAAGATTGTTGCCATCACTGGGATGGATTTGACGACGATGATCGAACAAATGCCCGAAGATTTAAAAGCAAGAAGTCAGTTTCAGTGGTTCAAATCATCGAGCGGAGCTGAACAAGAAATCGCTGACGCAGATGTTATCGTTACAGCGGGACGCATCAATCCAGACATTATGAAGTTGGCTGTTAAGCTGCAATGGATGCAAACCTTATCCGCAGGCGTCGACAAGCTGCCACTTCAAGAACTGGCTGAGCGTCATATTGTCCTCACGAATGCCCGCGGCGTGCATACCATCCAGATGAGTGAATTCACGCTTAGCTTGATGCTGCAATGGGTGCGCAAAGCCAATTTGTTCCACGAACAAAAACAAAATAAAATATGGAGCCATCATATTCAGGTTGGTGAATTGCATGGTAAAACGCTGGGAATTATCGGTGCAGGCGCCATTGGTGAAGCTGTCGCTCGCAAAGCCAAAGCTTTTGATATGAAGGTTATCGGGCTTAATCGCTCAGGCGATCCTCAGCCTGCATGTGATGCAACCTATAGCGGCGAAGACGGTCTGACGACTGTGCTCTCCCAAAGCGACTTCGTTGTTCTCCTACTTCCAAGTACGGCCAAAACAAGAGGCTTTATTACGAAGGAGCACCTTGCGCTTATGAAGCCCAGCGCTTTCCTAATTAATCTTGCACGTGGCGATGTAATTGACGAGGAAGCTTTGATATCCGCACTGCAAGAAGGCAGACTAGCCGGTGCAGCGCTTGATGTATTTGAACAGGAGCCGCTCCCAGTCACTTCACCTTTCTGGACCTTAGAGAATGTCATACTTACGCCGCATATTGCAGGAGCCTCCGCCCATTATACGGAACGCGCTTCGTCCATCTTTTATCACAACGTTAGAGCTTTTCTGGATGGCGGCGAAATGATGAATATCGTTAATTTAAATGAAGGCTATTAATTTAAACAACACAAAGAACCTTCTCCCTGCGAAACATCACAGGAAGAAGGTTCTTTGTTATGGAGCCGGAATAGCTTCAAGCCCTCTCATATAGGGCCTCAGCGCCTTGGGAATGTAGATGGAGCCATCCGCTTGTTGGTGATTTTCGAGCAAAGGGATCAGGATCCGCGGTGTGGCAACAGCTGTATTGTTCAGCGTGTAACAATAGCGAAGCTCGCCGTTCTGATCCCGGTATCTAAGTCCGCTTCGGCGTGCTTGATAATCTAGCAGGCTCGACGAGGAATGGGTTTCACCGTAAGCTTGGCGGCTCGGCATCCACGTTTCGATGTCGAATTGCTTGTAGTTCTTGGCCCCCATATCTCCTGCGCAGACGGCAACAATTCGATAAGGCAGCTCAAGCAGCTCCAGAATATCCTCAGCGTTTCTTGTGATCCGCTCCAACCAACGTTCCGCAGCAACAGGATCATTCTCACAAAGAATCACTTGCTCTACTTTGGCAAATTGATGTACCCGATATAAGCCGCGAACATCCCTTCCTGCCGATCCTGCTTCTTGACGGAAACAATTGGAAACGGCAGCCAGTTGGACTGGACCTTTGGACAAATCCACAGTTTCATTGGCATAGTACGAAACCAAAGGTCCCTCCGAGGTGCCAACCAACCATTTATCGTCCGGCAATTCATAGGTTTGCTCTTTGCCAGCGGGAAAGAAAGCCGCATTCACAAGGGTCTCCTCCCGCACCATTAAAGGAACATCCATCACTGTAAAGCCTCGATCGCTCAACAGATCAATCGCCAACTGTTGGACGGCTCTGTGCAAATACAGCCCCATTCCCTTTAAATAATAATTACGGCTGCCTGCCACCTTAACTCCGCGGGGAAAATCAAATAAATCCAAGTCCTCACCGATTTGCATATGGTCGCGGGCTGCAAATTCAAAGACTGTCGGCTGCCCGACTTCCTTAATCACAACATTATCTTGATCCGATGCGCCAAGCGGCGTATCCGGCGATGCTAAATTCGGAACGGTCAGCAGCAGGAGCTTCAATCGCTCCTCCAGCTTCGCAAGCTCCTCCTCGTGCTCTGTGAGCGTCTGGTTGCGGCGTCGCACATCCTCTTTCATAATTTCGGCCTGCGCAAGTTCCTTCTGCGCCATCCGTTTGGCAATCTCGGCGGATGCCCGGTTGCGCTCGCTTCGCTGCTGTTCGACTAGCTGCTGCAGTTTCTTCTTCTGCGCTTCGACCTCTAACAGCTCATCCAAGGGACAATCGATCCCTTTCTTGATGGCTGCTTCTTTCACTTCATCCGGATGATTACGAATCCATTTCAAATCCAACATGTGATCCACCGCTTCCCTTTTCGAATGTGAGAAAAAGACAAAAAAACGCCCTTGTCCGATTGGGACGAGGAGCGTTCTGCTCGCGGTGCCACCCAACTTGATGAAGATAGATACCTCTTCATCCGCTTGGTTCCGCGATAACGGGCGGTGCCGGTCTATTTAGAGAACAACCAAGCTGCCTTAAGCTGTTCCGATCACAAACGTCTCCGAGTTGGATGCTCTTCACTGACCTAATGTCGATTTGTACGTTGTTCGTTATTATAGCCAAAGTTAAACCAATGGTCAATAGTTAAATCGTACCATCGAATTATTGCGATAAGCGGCTTGCCAATTCGTAAAGTTCCATATTGAACTCACGTTTCGTATTCACAACCAAATCAATATCCGTTGCGACTAATTCGCCTTTGATCACACCACAAGCTTTGGAGGAATCGCCCTCCATCAGTCTGCGAACGGCAAAATCTCCCAGTCGGGAAGCTAATATACGGTCATTGTGCGTAGGCGCTCCACCACGTTGAATGTGGCCAAGAACCGTTACACGAGGCTCAATACCAACAACCTTCGTAATTTCCTTGGCAATCCCGTCGCCGTTGCCCGCTCCTTCTGCTACCAGAATGATACTATGGCGTTTGCCATGAGCAAAATTATCTTTCATCCGTGTCGCTACCTCATGAAGATCAACTTCCACTTCGGGTACGATAATCGTTTCTGCGCCACTAGCTAGTCCAGCATACAAAGCGATCTCTCCACAATGGCGTCCCATTACTTCAACAACAGAGGAACGCTCATGGGAGGTCATTGTATCGCGAAGCTTGTTGATCGCATCCACCACAATACTAACCGCTGTATCAAAACCGATTGTGAAATCAGTGAATGGAATGTCGTTGTCAATCGTTCCTGGCAATCCCATCGTTTTGATACCTAATTTGCTAAGCTTGTTCGCTCCTTGGTAGGAACCGTCTCCCCCGATCACGACCAATCCGTCAATTCCGCGTTTACGCAAGTTATCCGCAGCGATCTGTTGACCTTCCGGTGTCATAAACTCTTTGCAGCGCGCCGTCTGCAGAATCGTTCCCCCACGTTGAATGATATCGCCTACGCTGCGCAGATCCATTTGACGAATATCATCATTGATCAGACCATGGTACCCGCGTTGTACGGCAAAGACTTCAAGGCCATGGAAAAGCGCGCTCCTTACAACCGCACGTACGGCTGCATTCATGCCCTGTGAATCTCCTCCACTAGTTAATACTGCAATTGACTTTACTGCTGACATTTCATTTCCTCCTTCAATTTCTTGTGCCTGACATTCATGATGTCGTTCGAATAAACATGCTATTTAGCCAGAAAAACAACCTTGTTAATGGACTATTTTTCATAAGACGCCTCGATACGTTCTTCACTTGCTGCTGACCATTGACCTTGGGATCGGATAAATACAGTGCAAGCAAACCTTCGATTATCATACGATGAAATCGCGGATGTTCCAAGAACAAAATTTTACTGCGAGCCTCTTGCACAATAAAGGCAATTCTCTCCACCGTAACATCCATGGATGGATAATACGTACAAAAATTCAAATCTCCACCCTGTATGTCTTCTTCCTGATCAATTAAATAATCAAGCAGAATATGAAGTCCGCATACATAAGGGAAATAGGCATCCCGAATGGAATGAACCTGCCCGTCGCTCAATTGAGGATCGCATGCAGCAAGAAAAAGCATAAACATGCCAAGCGTGGACCCCGTAGCTGCTGCAAACTCATTCCATGAGATTTGACTATAGTTATGATGATGTTGTTCCCACCATTGGTGCAGTTCCTGCTCCCGCATATCCTTGCGAATATGCTTGTACACTTGCAAATCACAATACAAGCCTACAAATTCACGTACCTGATCAGCTACTTTGGCATAAGAAGGCAGGCTCTCGATACAGCTCTGACACTTCATTACCAGATCAGCCAAATAGTTTCCGTCCTCTTTCTCCTGTCTGTAAACATAATAATCGTTCAAGGGCTTGGCAGGGTTGACAGCGTCCAGCATGGATTGATGAAGTTGACGGAAATCCAACGGATCGAGCGAAGTGCTGCGATCACAAAGATTATCCAGATAGTCGCTGATGGTCTGGAAAGCAACGATAAGTGGGATAAGTACATGACGCATTGGCAAGTTAGCTGCCGCATACACAGCACCGCCTTGGCAATGGAATTGTTTCGTTGCGATACTGGCCAATGCTTGTGTCTGCAGTTCCAGATCGGGGATATTGGCCGCTTTCGATTTCCATATAGCCAGTTGTTCACTGACATCAGGCAAGATGTATCGATATACCCTAAGCATCAAACGGAGTGGGCCTTGCGGAACCTTTATGCTACTTTTGTCCAATTGCTTCAAGCAGACTTCCTCCACAACTTTGTTCGTAACAATACTGAAGCAGCAGCTGCATCTCATAACGTTGAATATGGCGCAACCAACCATCGACCGTAGGATTTTGAACCAATGACACTTGCAGTTCTACTACATCGATGAATACACAGGGATTCCAAACAGGCGAAGTGAGCAGAACTTCAAGCTTTTGACAAAGCGCATCATTGTCTAATTCGACTAAATCTTTGACCGTTAAATAATCTCTTACACAACCAATTAAGTTAGAAAAAATAGGATGATGGCCGACATCGTTAAACCAGTATTTCGCATTGCTGTAATCCCCCTCCATCCGATGCATCAAAGCATGCCAATAACTGCCTGTTGCATTCGTAATTTCCTGGGCAATATCGTGTGATTTATCAAGACTCTCATTGAGCAAATAGAGACCTGCTTTGATCGCCTGACCATAAGGCTCTTGTTCAGGACTTCCAAGTGTCATCATATTTGGCAACAGAGCGTCAATCCTATCATCCATGGCTACATCCCATTCTTCAATCGGATATAGGGCTGGTAAATGCTCCAACAACGGCTTCGCAATAGCTTCCAGCCAAGTGGCCCCATCTTTATGGCTATGCATGCCAGTCACTCTCCCTTTCATTAACAACCATTAATGGTGGGTCTTCGATTCCAAATCCTGATTAACACGGAACCAAAGGTGAAGATCATTTATGATAGAAGCCAGATCAGCGATTTCGGAATTTAACCGGCATGAGGTTGGAAAATCGTCTTCTCTGTCCAGCTGATTTTGTTTATAAATAATCGAAGCCTCCAGCTTCATGATGCGGTCCGGGATCGCACCGCGAATTTGTTCCCAATGCAATAAAATTTCAACGCGAACCTCTGAAGGGTACAATTCCCATTCGACATCCAAAACGGGAGTCTCAATGCCTAACCTGTCATTATATTGAAAATAGCCATCCATTCCTAAGCGTACCTCCTTGCAGTGCCTAACAACTAAGACGTGATCATGAAACATTCTACCTTTAAATGTATCACTTCAAACCTTTGGTTTCCAGTTAAAATTGTATGTCAACCTGATTTCATTTTCTGGTATACTAAAATAATGTTTCAGAAGGGAAATTTAGTTAGGAGAGATTAAGATGATAGCTTCGACAGTGAAAGAGAACATCTCATGGAAACAGCTCATCTCCTTTTTTCTACCCCTCGGACTTTCGGCAACACTTGTCACCCTCTCGCACGTTATTATTAACAGCACTTTGGCCCGTGCGGATAACTCCGAAATGGTTATCGCCAGCTACGCACTCCCTCTGAGCCTGTTAGGCTTGACAGAAAAACCAGTCGTCCTGCTGCGACAAGCTTGTTCCGCCCTCGTACGAGATCGCATATCCTTTCGCGCGATGGCTGCGGTCAGTTCTTATGTATTTGCCTGCATTATTCTGCTTGGTCTCATTATATGCTACACCCCTGTAGGAGAATGGGTTTTTCTTTATTTCTTTGGCGTAGAACGCGAATTATTAGAAACTACGTTAAGTGTCTATCGCATTCTCATGTATGTAAGTATTTTCTCAGGATTACGCTGCTTATTTCATGGCATTATTATTTTTAATATGCGAACCAAGTGGTTGACGATCGGAATGTGCGTGCGCATCCTCGCGATGTACCTATTGTCCCTCTACTTTATCACAACAGATAATGTCTCCAGCGGACGTGTTGGGGCTATTATTTTTCTTGTAGGCATGGTGATTGAAGCAATTGTCGCTATATGGGAAGGATCGAGTCTGCTGCGCAAGGTGATTCCGGAGAAAGTACCCGGCCATCCGATCGAGACCAAGAAACAGATCTTCAGTTTCTATAAACCTTTGTTGTATTCATCTGTCATCGCTGTTGTCATCGGTCCTGCGATCAATGCGATTTTAGGAAAAACAACGCATATCCATTTGGCGATTTCCTCTTTTGCGATTGCAGGCTCGTTAACCCAACTTGTGCTGAGCTTTTTTTCCTATATTCATCAAATCGTTCTAAACTTCTATCGCAAAGATGCGCAAAACGTCTTCCGTTTCATCTTATTGCTCAGTTTTATTCCTGGAACACTTATCGCCATTCTGGCGTATACAGCACTGGGGCCTTGGTTTATGACCCATGTTATGGGCGTAAACAACGAACTTATGCATGCCAGTCTGCGTGCGATGCGAATATTTATGATCATGACGATAGTGTTTCCTTGGCTGGATTATATGAATGGCATCATTATGCTGCGCGGTCAAACAAAAATCATGGTTTTTTCCCAGTCTGCGAATGCTATAATAACGATCTTAACACTGTTCATTTCCATTGTATTCGTCCCTGATTGGAACGGAATGATTGGTGCATTAGCGCAATCTGTCGGGATGTTAGCCGAACTCGTTGTAGTCGTTTATGTGCTGAAACGAACCGCTGAAGATCAGCAACCAAATCTTTTTTCAAAAAATTTGTAAGAAATCGAGTGATAGCCTCCTATGCGTACGTCTATACCTATACAATCAGATGATTCGCTATTGCGTCTGTTCACGTTTGCTTTTTTTATGACGATGGGAATTGTCGTTACTTTTTTTCCGCTTTACTTTGATTACAAGGGATATTCCAAAATCCAAATCGGTTTGCTCTACGCCATCGGGCCGCTCATTGGCATTGCCACCAACCTATTGTGGGGTTTCCTGAGCGATCGTTTCCAAACGATTAAGAAAATCATGATTATTCTCATCCTGGGGCAATTAGTGACGGCCATCCTTGTGTTTACCGCAGGTTGGTTTTCGCTATTGTACATTTGCTTAGCCTCATTTTTCTTTTTCCAACAGCCTGTAAACTCATTGAATGACAGCCAAATCATGCTCAGTATTCGAACCAGCGGCAAGAGCTACGCTTCCTTTCGGGTTTATGGATCTATCGGCTTCGCTGTGTCTGCAGGAGGATTTGGACTGCTTCTCAGACACTATGGAACAGGGCTTACGCCGATTCTATGCCTATTCACGATCGCGTGTACGCTTGTGATCGTATTCTTGCTCAAAGATGCCCGTCAAGGCGGCAAGAAGATGGCCTTTAGCGGTGTAGTGGATATTCTGCGCAATAGAAAGTTCATCTGGTTTCTGGTGCTCGTTATCATCATGTCGGTCTCTCATCGCTTCAATGACGGTTTCTTAGCCCTCTACATGAGGCAGCTCGGCGCTTCAGATTCGCTCATCGGCTATGCCTGGATGACATCGGCACTCAGTGAAATTCCAGTCTTCTTCTTCCTGAGCAAGCATGGTCACCGGTTCAAAGAATTACCTTTGCTGGCCTTTGCCGGCATCATCTATGCCCTGCGTTTCTTCATCATGAGTTCCATTCAAGATCCTAGCTGGGTCATTTGGATCCAAATGCTGCACAGCCTAACGTTCGGTATTTTTCTTTTCACAGCTAATCGCTACATCAGCCAAATTATTCCCGACGAGTACAGATCCTCGGGGCAAGCCATTTTTGCGGTAGCTTGGTCCAGCATTGCCGGTCTCATTAGCGGAACATTCGGCGGCTGGATATTTGATGCGGCTGGCGGCAGCACCGTCTATGTGTTTGCCGCATGCCTATCCATCGTCGCAACGATTGGATTCCTGGGCACACACCTGTTCCAAAACAACGAAAGTCTGCCAGGCAGGTAATGAATTTGTAAAAAGAAGGGACTGGTTACGTGTTAACCATTGCAGGGTTATCTCACAGCTTCCGCACAGGGCAAGAAGAAACCCATGTTCTTCATGAGCTTAATTTCCGAGTAGAGCAAGGAGAAATGGTTGCTTTGCTCGGCAGCTCAGGCTCAGGAAAATCTACGCTGTTGAACTTAATGGCAGGCCTCATGAAGCCTACCCAAGGAAGTATTTTAATCGCTGGACAAGCTATTGAGAAAATGAACGAAAACCGCTTGGCGGAATTTCGACGTACGCATATCGGATTTATTTTCCAATCTTATGAATTAATCCCGCATTTAACCGTCCGCGAGAACGTCGAGCTCCCTTTAGTTTTCCAAAGCACCCCAGGCCAAGAACGCAAACAAAGGGCCATGGCACTCCTGCAGCAAGTCGGTATCGGGGACAAATCCGAAATGTTTCCTTCGCAACTATCCGGGGGACAGCAGCAGCGTGTTAGTATTGCACGTTCCTTGATTACCAAACCAGCGATCGTCTTTGCCGATGAACCTACAGGGAATCTGGATACCAGAACAGAGAAAGAGATTATCGATCTGTTGATAGATTTGAATCAGAATTCGGGCATCACCTTCGTAATTGTCACCCATGAGCTTGAGGTAGCGGCCCGCACGCAGCGTATTTTGCAGCTTCGCGATGGCTATTTGCAAGAAGAACACAAACAGGAAGGTGAGGCCGGATGAAGCTTAAGGATTACCTTCGTCTTGGCTGGGATCAGCTGCAGCGGCGCAGAGTAGTAACTGCGCTATGTACGGTTGGCATAGCCATCGGTTCCGCCTCCATCATAGTGGCTCTCGGCTTTGGCGAATCGATTCAGCATTACAGTCAAAAACAGTTGAGCTTTTATCTCAAGACAGATGAAATAATGATCGTAAATCAAGGCGGAGATCCAAACAGCGCGGCTGCGTTAACAGCTAGTAAACTCGATCTTATACGTACTTTTCCACATGTGAAATCCGTTGCAAGCTTTCAAGACTTAGGTTCATTCAGCTTTACGGTTGATGATGGCAAACAAAGCTACCTGGATCTTAAAGCAACCGAGTTGAGTGCGTTGGAAGATTTCGACGCCAAATTTCAACAGGGAGGTCCAGGTGATCAGAATAATCAGATCGTGCTAGGCTACGGGACCACACTCGGCGTCATGGATAGCAAAACAATAGAAGTCCGCAATAAACTCATGCAGCAAAATCCAAGCAAGGAACAAGCCGAAACGTTTCGTCAAATGGATGTACTCCCTTATCCGCTATATCAGAAACAACTTCTGCTGAAAGCGAATAATGATCGTGGGCAGTCTGACAACCAAAACGGAGCTTCCGTCAAACCAACGATGGAAATGACAGTTCGTGTGTCAGGCGTACTCCAGAAGCCCGATGGATTGCCCGCATATATGCTGCAAGGCAACAAAACAGCTTATGTCTCGCATCAAACAGGTCTCAAAATCCTAGAGTCGCTAAACAAAGCAACTACGAATGGGCAACCGCGTTATTCGGAAGTCAAAGTGAAGGTCGACAGCAGCACCAATGTGAAGCAAGTGGATGAATGGATCAAAAAGCTCCAGCTGAATACGCAAACTAATTTGTTTCAGGAAGATCGGATGAAAGGCCAATTCGCTATTATCCGTCTGCTGCTCACTGGTGTTGGTCTGTTTGTTTTGTTCGTTGCCTCGATATCGATTGTCGTTGCCATGACCATGTCCACCCATCAGCGGCGCAGACAAATCGGCATTATGAAAGTACTTGGCGCTAATTTAAACCAAATCCGCAACATGTTTATTGTCGAGTCCACTCTGCTCGGCATGCTCGGAGGTTTCGTCGGCATTCTCCTCTCCTATTGGGTGATCTGGGGCATTAATCTCATCATTATCCGATTCGGCTCCACGGGTTCAGGGGAACCCGCGGAAATTTTATTTATCAGCTTCTGGATTCTCCCTGTCGGTATGTTTTTTGCCATTATGACTGGGGTTTTATCCGGGCTGTATCCCGCAGTGAAAGCTTCCCGAACAGATGCTTTAACCGCTATTAAACGAGAATAGGAGATTACCTGTATGAGGAAAAAGAAAACATGGATCCTGCTTCTTTCTGCAATCATCGTATGCGGTATCAGCAGCTTTCTCTATGTTAGCAGCCATCCCAAGCAAAAAAATGCCAAGGATATGGACGCTGCATCGATCATGAATGTTCTGCAATTTAAAGTAACCAAAGAAGACTTGATTAATAGTATTGAAGTCAAAGGGAAATCATCGTACGAAAAAGAAACGCGCGTCTACGCTCCTTTCACAGGCGAAATAAAGGCATGGAATATGACAGACGGCGCTCAAGTGACCAAAGGTCAGCTGTTATTCGAGCTGGATGCCACTCCGCTCAGGAGTGAGATTGCCAGCCTCCAAACAACTTTGAAAAAACAAAAGTTGGAAGCAGATCTGGCCAACTTCAAAGCTGCCGGACCGCAAGGCGATTCAACCAACGTAGCCGCGGGAGCGGTTGGCGAAGATGACGCCAGAAGCCGTTTCGCTGCCGTCGAAGCTCGTAAAATTCAAGATCAGCTCAACGAGGTAAAAGATTCCTCCATTCAGCTTCAGTTGGCTAAGAAGCAAGAGAAAGTGGAACAAGCTTCCTACATAGCCCCGGAAGATGGCATTTTCCTGTTTGAGGATTCTGCCAAAATCCCTAAATCTGTTGAAGAAAGCGTACGAATCGGCAAAATTGTAGATTTAACCAAACTGAAGCTAGTCAGTACGGTCGGTGAGTTCGATGTGTTCCGGATCAAGCCAGGCATGCTGGTGCAAGTCAAAGTTGAAGCACTGAAATCAAAGAAACTCCAAGGCAAGGTTGAAAAAGTATCCAAATTTGCTAAATCCGGCACAGATCAAGGCTCTGGTTCCGCGCAATTTGAGGTTACCATTTCCTTAGAACAAAGCGATCAACTCATCGCCGGCTTAAGCCTCACCGGTACGATTGAAACGGAGCGAAAAGCGGGCACCCTCGTCGTGCCGACATTAGCTGTGATGCACGAAAAAGAGATTTATTATGTGATGCTGCAGACGCCGCAAGGCGTAGAGCGCCGTGAAATCGAAATTGGCATGGAAACTCCGGAGAAAACAGAAGTCGTCAAGGGCCTGAACGAAGGCGATACAGTTGTGCTGCAATAACAAGTGCCTTATAATAAGCATAAAGTCTTAGTACCAAGTATTAAGTATTAGGTCTAATTGAGTTGCAAAGGCAGGTATAGGTTTCATATGAATTATGACGATTTCAAAGCGATTGTTTTAGAACGCCGCAGTGTCCGTAATTTTACAGAGCAAGCCGTTTCTACAGAGGATATTCGTGAAATTATCGATTGCGCCCGCTATGCGCCAAGCGATACGAATTCCCAAACGTGGAAGTTCGTGGCGATACGAAATACAGACAAAATTAAACACATCGAACAACTAACGTGGGATCAACTTCACTCGCGTGCAGCTGATGCAGAGCAGAAAGGCCTTTCCAGAGAAGCACGCTTACTGGTGAAATCATTTGGCCCTTATGCGACTGCCTTCTCCGATGCGCCGGTTTTAATCATTTGTTTGGCAACACCTTACGCGTCGAAGTTCCGCGATCGCATCTTTGACCCGATTCAGCTTGTTGAAGAGCACGTATGGGCTGAGGAAGGCATCAAGAGCTCTTGTCTGGCCTCCCAGAACCTGATGCTCGCCGCTCATGCCAGAGGCTTGGCTACATGCCCTATGACAGGCCCTGTGCTGCTTGCGCAGGATCAGATTCGTGCCTACTTGGACATTCCGGAAGAGTGTCAAATCAATATGGTAATTGCCCTTGGTCACCCCAAAGAGCGTCCGGGGAAATTAGCTCGCAAAGAAATCGATGATATTCTACAAATCATCGATTAAAGATAGCCACTGAACAAATAAGCAGGAAGAGGCTGCCCTTAAGGTATTCAACCTTATTGGGGCAGCCTCTTCTTGCTTATTGTCTGGCATCCAGAGCGTCACGCAGCCCGTCTCCTACGAAATTAATCGCAAGCACAGTAAATAAAATCATCGCCCCCGGCGGAACCCAGAGCCAAGGCTGATCTGTCAGCACCGTCAAGGACTGTGCACCTGTCAGCATATTGCCCCAGCTTGCTGTCGGGGGCTTGACTCCCATGCCCAGAAAGCTGAGTCCAGCTTCGCTCATAATCGCTGAGGCAATGCCGAACGTAGCATTAACAATGATAGGACCGATTGCATTAGGAAAAATATGCTGAAATAAAATTCGCGGTGTGCTTAGTCCAAGAGCTACACCTGCCTTCACATAATCGAGCTGTTTAATCGACAGCACGCTGCCTCTAACCAGTCTCGCCACGCCAGGCCAAGAGAACAAGGCTAAGACCAGGATGATCGTCGTCATATTCGATCCCAGAACACTGATGATGACCAAGGTAACCATCAGAAAAGGAAAGGCCATGAACATGTCCGTAATCCGCATGACAGCCATATCCAGCCAGCCGCCAAAATAGGCGGACACGATGCCGACGAGCGTACCGAAGGTTACGTATAGCGAAACGGTAACAAACCCGACGATGAGAGAAACTCTTGTCGCATAGATGAGGCGGCTTAGCACATCTCGGCCGACCTGATCCGTCCCCAGCCAATGTACCGTTGATGGCTTCGCGGAGAAGATCGCTGTCACCTCTTTGGGATCATGCGGAGAGATCAGCGGAGCCAGTATGGCAATCACAATGAGCAGCAAAGTAACGATCAGACCTGCTACTGCCAGCTTATGCCTCGAAAAGCGGAGCCAGAGCTGCCGCAAAGTGCTATCCATCACTTGCTCATCTTCCACTACCTCGATGAAGATCGGCTGTAAGGGACCCTTTTTCAGTTGATACTCAAATAAAGCCATAACCACTTACCTCCGAATTAGTTGTAAAAGAATCGATTGCATGGTCAGCTGGCCAATCCCAGGCCACTGGAAGATCTGATCTAATTTATTGGAAAATGACAAGCAACCGCATGTGCTCCAGGTGTCAGCGGCGGTTCTTCGTGTCGACAAAACTCCTGAACATAGGGGCAGCGCGTATGAAAACGGCAGCCAGCAGGAGGATTAACCGGACTGGGCACGTCCCCTTGAATGATAAGCCGCTTATTCGAACGCAAGGTTGGATCGGGCGCCGGATAGGCATTCAGCAGGATATGGGTGTACGGATGCTTAGGACGTTTAAATAATTGTTCCTTATTTCCGATTTCAACTATTTTGCCTAAATACATGACGGCAACCCGTGTGCTGATATATTGGACTGCTCCGATCCCATGAGCAATGAATAAGTAAGTCAGCTTCAGCTCTTTCTGCAAATCTGCAAGCAAATTCAGAATTTGCGCCTGAATGGATACATCCAGAGCCGAGACAGGTTCATCACACACAACCAGCTTAGGCTGAAACGAGATCGCTCGGGCAATCCCAATCCGTTGGCGCTGGCCACCGGAAAACTCATGCGGATATCTCATCTTGTAGGCACGCGGCAAACCAACCAACTCAAGCAGCCGATCCACCTCCCCCTGCACGCGATGTCTGTCCACCAAACGATGAGCAATGAAGGGCTCAGCCAGGATGTCATTGATTCTTTGGCGGGGATTCAGCGAGGAAAATGGGTCTTGAAAAATGATTTGCAGACGAGTGCGAATCGGCTTCAGTGCTCTTTGTGAAATATGTGTAATATCTTCATTTTGAAAAAGGATACGGCCTTCGAAAGGGTCTTCCAGCCGTACAATCGAGCGGCCGATCGTTGATTTGCCGCAGCCCGATTCACCAACGAGTCCAACCGTTTCCCCTTCATAAATAGCGAGACTTACATCGTCAACCGCTCTGACGTGTCCCACTGTCCGAGATAAAACACCTTTTTTTATTGGATAGTATGTCTTTAGTCGATCGATTTGCAGCAAGGGGGTACTCGTTGTCATACGCCAACCTCCTGAGGATATGGGATAAGGGGTTGAACCGCAGCCTGCTCCTGAGCGACCCAGCATCTCACAAGATGCTCATGGTCGATTGCTTGGAGATCAGGCTGCTGCTGCTGACATCGCTCAGTTGCCAGCGTACAGCGGGTATGGAAACGGCAGCCAGAGGGCATTCGCTGAAGGGACGGAACCGTGCCAGGAATGGCTGTGAGCCGCTCGCCCTCTCCTTCCACACGGGGAATGGAGTTTAGAAGCCCCTTCGTATAGGGATGCTGCGGTTCCCGAAACAGCGTGAACACATCCGCTTCCTCTACGATCTGGCCGGCATACATCACGACTACTTTGTCGGCCATTTCAGCGACGACACCCAGATCATGCGTTATGAGCATAATCGCAGCCCCGCTCTCCTCGCGAAGTTCCTTCATAAGTTCCAGAATCTGCGCTTGAATCGTCACATCAAGTGCAGTCGTGGGCTCATCTGCAATGAGCAGCTTGGGCTTGCAGGATAAAGCCATCGCGATCATTATCCGTTGACGCATGCCTCCAGAAAGCGTATGGGGGTATACATCCATAACGTCTTCAGCACGGGGAAGTCCGACTTTGCGAAGCATTTGGATCGCATAAGCCTTCGCTTCTTTGCGCGAGAGGCTGGTATGCTGCCGAATCATTTCTAACAACTGGTTCCCAATGGTCAGAACAGGATTTAATGAGCTCATTGGCTCCTGAAAAATCATAGACACATCTTTCCCTCTTAAACGGCGCAGCTCGGATTCTGGCCAATCAACCAAGTTCGAGCCATCGAAACGAATCTCGCCTTGTTTAATTCGACCATTTTGACCCAGTAGCCCCATGACAGATAACGAAGTCACACTCTTCCCGCAGCCGGATTCTCCAACAATGCCGATGGTTTCGCCAGGTTTAAGCTTGAAGCTAATCTCATCGACTGATATTACTTCTTCCTGCCCCGTCCGAAAGACCGTCTGGAGCCGGTCAATTTCCAGCAAATACGTCATCTTCCACACCGTCTTTTCTTATGAAATAGCCTCAAACGAGAATTGGCGCTTTGACCTATAAACCAAGTGCGAATTATGTCCCTTAATTTACCACTGCCGATTTACAACTGTCTAATAGAAGTTTTCTATCCAGAATTTGGTATTATCTGGAATGATTATTAGGTTTGGAACAATATAAATCATTAGGATTTTGATATTGGATATTGAAATTAGAGTTCTCTATACTTTGGGAAATGATTAATATCTACTATTTCAATTGGAATAGTACGGATAATCAAATTAAAGAAAAACGGCTGCAACGAACAGCCGCTGTTCAAACATGTGGAGGGATATATTTTGTCAATTCAACGTACACACCGCAATGCTATGCTTTTCCTATTCGCAATACTGCTGCTCATTCTTGCAGCCTGCAGCTCGCAGAGCACGGGAACGACAATTAGCGATACCTCTCCGAAGCCTACAGGCACAAGTTCAGAAGGCCAAAAAATCATTTACATTCCAACCTTTAGTCCAACGCTTACGGTAAGCCCCATTAATAATCAGGGCAGTGGGGCATCAACTATTGTTATCAGTCTCTTTAACGACCCTTTGTACGATCTGAATGATAACCTCGAATTTGTACCGAAGCTGGCTAAATCCATTGAAACCAAAGATAATCAGACATTTATTTTCAAACTAGACCCTGCTGCCAAATGGAGTGATGGTCAGCCATTTACGGCGGACGATGTTGCATTCACATTACAAACTGCCCTGAACGCAAAGGTAGATACAACCTTTAACTTCAGCTTTATTGAAGGCCTGAATGCAGCTGGCAAGCTGGATTCGGACAAATCTGCGATCAGCGGCATTAAAGTCATTGACAGTACGACCTTCGAACTCAAAACGAAGCAGCCGATCGCTTTGACCGTCCTGCAGGAGCGCTTTGCCAACAAGATCTACTTCATCCCCAAGCATATTTTGAAGGATGTGCCCGTGGAACAGATCAATGCACACCCTTACTTTCAAAACCCTGATGTGACGATCGGTCCGTTCAAATTCGTCAAGTTTGTCAAAGGCGCTTACGTTGAGGTAGCGAAGAACACCTCCTACTATCGCGGCGTGCCTAAGCTCGACAAAATATTTTTTAAAGATGTTGCGGCTGAAACGATATTGCCGCAGTTGCAGACGAGCGAGCTGCATATGAATACTTTGCCATTTGGCACGATTCCTATCACGGAGCTGGAGAAAGTGAAAGCTTTGCCTAATTTTGATGTATCCGTTTCCGAATCCGCTGAGCCGCTTGTTGCTTTTTTCAACACCGAAACTGTGCCTCTGAAAGTTAGGCAGGCTATCCCGTACGCGCTCAATCGGGAGCTTCTCGTCAGCCAACTGCTGAAGGGACAAGGCAGTGTTGTCGATGGCCCCATTCCCGCCAACCATCCTAACTACAACAAACGGATTGAGTTGTTTACCTACCAACCTGACAAGGCAAAAGCTTTGTTGAAGGAAGCGAATTGGGATGTCAATAAACCACTCCGAGTTTTGATCCCTACCGGCAACGCCATCCGTGAGCATGCCTCCGAGTTATTGGTGGAAAATCTGGAGAAAGCCGGCTTCAAGGTACAAGCGGAGAAATACGACTATCCTTCCTTGATCGCCAAGGTACGTAAATTTGACTATGATATCGCGATTTACAATACAAGTTTCTTTATAGATCCGAGCTCTTACTTCTCGAATTTAAAAAGCGACAGCGCCAATAACTATACGCGCTACAAAAATCCGAAAGCAGATGAATTAATCACCCTTGGCGAATCCGAAACAGATCCCGCTAAACGAAAGCTTATCTACGATCAGTTGCAGGAAATCCATCATACCGATCTTCCTCACCTTAGTCTCTATACGGAGAAGAAAATCGCTGCCGTTTCTCGGAAGGTTCTTGTTGGTAAACCTCTGCGACTAGGAATGTTCAACAATGTCAATGAATGGGATTTAAAATAGGAGGAAGCCCTTATGAGCAGCAATGTCGTTCAACCTCTTGCCAAGGAATTTGAATTTGGCGTTTACACCTTTGGAGATTTGCTTGCAGACCCCGTATCCAAACAGAAAAGAAGCCCTGCAAGGAGATTAAAGGATATCATAGCCGCAGCCAAGCTTGCCGACGAGGTTGGTCTTGATGTATTCGGGCTTGGCGAGCACCATAAACCTGATTTCGCAATTTCCTCTCCCGCCGTCGTGTTAGCGGCTATCGCGCAAGCGACTCAGCGCATCAAGTTAACGAGCATGACGACCGTACTTAGCATCCTGGATCCTGTACGCGTATTCGAAGATTACGCAACGGTTGACCTGCTGTCAGCCGGCCGCGCCGAAATCGTCGCAGGTCGCGGTGCCAAAAATTCGCTGGATGCTTACGAGTTATTCGGCTGCGATCTTGCCAGCTATGAATCTCTTTTCGATGAAAAGATCGATCTGCTTTTGCAATGTGTGGAGAATGAAAGCGTAACTTGGGAGGGGCAATTCCGTTCTAGCCTCACGAATGTTGCCATCGTTCCCCGCCCTCTTCAGAAGGAATTGCCCGTATGGTTGGGGATGGGCGGCACCTTAGAGAGCGCTGTAAGGGCGGGAAAGCTTGGCAGAGGCGCCCTGTTTGCCTTGCTCACAGGCGATCCCGCTAGGCTTCAATCCATGGCAGAGGCATACAGACAAGCCGGACTGCAAGCGGGGCACGATGCTTCCAGATTGCCCATAGCGGTTGCCAGCCACGGCTGCATCGCTTCGGAACCTGGACAGGCATGGCGGGAATTCTCTCGCTATTATGAGAATTATGTGGGGCGCTTTCTGCCCAAAATTAATGAGGGCATCCCCCATATTGACCCGGCTAAAGTAACAGCTCCGCAGGAGGGGCTCGCGGTAGGAACGCCGGAACAGATTGCGGAGAAAATCTTATTTCAGCATGAGCTGATCGGACATAACCGCTTTATTCTGCAAGTCGACATCGGCGAGCTTCCCTTCGAAAACGTGGCCACAACAATCCAATTGCTGGCGACCGAAGTAGCCCCTATCGTTCGCCGAGAAATTGCCCGCAGAAAAAGCAAAGGAATGGAGGAAGTTTCCATATATTGATCAGCAATATTTATGGAGGTAAATCCTATGGCACCGTATATTGTTCGTCGTCTCCTCATATCCTTGCTGGTCTTGCTAGGCATAACGATCATTAATTTTATGATCATTAATTTGGCTCCTGGGAATCCTGTTGAGCTGTTCATCGACCCTGATACACCCAGGGAACTCATTCAAGCGCGGAAAGAACTGCTAGGACTGAATGCCCCGCTTTTCACGCAATATATCAAATGGTTAGGCGCCTTGCTGCAGGGGAATCTGGGCTACTCCTTCAGCTCCCATGCGCCTGTCCTCCATATCATCGGAGAACGGTTGGGTCCTACGCTGCTGCTAGCCGCTGCCTCCTTGCTATTCGGGCTCCTTATTGCCATCCCAATCGGTATTCTAAGCGCCTTGAAGCAAAATACGAAATTTGATTACTTAATGACCGGCTTTTCCTTCATCAGCGTCTCTGTTCCACAATTTTTCTTAAGCTTAACCCTCATCTATATCATTGCAGTCAAACTCCATCTTCTGCCAACTGGCGGCATGGTGACTTTGGGTTATGAGGGGGACTTACGGGATCGGCTCATTCATTTGGTGCTCCCCGTGCTTGTACTTGGCAGCGTCGTCGCCGGCAAGAAAGTGCGCTATATACGCTCCAGCGTGCTCGAGGTCTTGAAGCAAGATTATATGCGCACCGCGCATGCCAAAGGACTGCATCCCTTCGTTGTAATCAACAAACACGCGCTGCGCAATGCCTTGGTTCCGATCATTACCGTCATCGCTGCCGAAATTCCTATTTTGCTCGGTGGAAGCATTGTGATTGAACAAATATTCCAATGGCCAGGCATTGGCAGACTCACGTTTTTATCCATTCTTTCGCGGGATTATCCTATCTTAATGGGACTCAATCTCGTGGCTGCTATCATCGTGCTTCTAACTAACCTCATCACGGATATTATGTATTCGCTGGCCGATCCTCGGATTAAATATGATCGTTGAGCCTCAAGGTAAAAAGGCCTCCAAAACCACTGAACAAGTGGAGTTGGAGGCCTTTTGGGTCAGGCTTTAGCTTACTTCTGCAAACCGCTCTGCGGTTGTTGTTTGATTTTGATTTTACCAGGCCAGAAAGATATATCTCCCAGCAGCATGGTGATCGAAGGCACAAGGAATGGCCTTACTATAAAAGTATCCAGAATAACGCCAATGGCGCAAATGACACCAAATTGGACCAGCACTTGAATCGGCAATGAGGCCAATACTGCAAAGGTTCCTGCCAGAATAAGTCCAGCTGATGTAATGACGCTGCTCGTCGTACTGACACCAAGCCGGATAGCATCCCTGAGCTTCAATCGATTTCGTTCCTGCCAAATGCTTGATACCATAAATATATTGTAATCTTCCCCCAAAGCCACGAGGAATACGAACGCATAGAGCGGAATTAATCCTTGGATAGCCGAGGTATCCATGAAGTAGTGTAGAATGAGCCACCCTGCTCCCAAAGCAGAGAAGTACGAAAGCAGGACCGTAGCAATGAGATAGACCATCGCGACAATCGAGCGCAAATAGATTAGCAGCAGTAAGGCAATGACGATAATGACAATCGGAATAACCATGTACGTATCGCGTTCTACAACACTTTTGGTGTCATATTGCGTGGCGGTTTCACCGCCCACCCAGACTTGCGGTGCGGACATTCCCGCTTCCAGCAGCTTCTGTTCCGTTGTTGAACGGATTTCCGGAATGCGGTCAATCGATGTGAGCGCATAGGGATCTTCTTTAAAAATCAGTTCGTAGACTTTGTACGCAGCATCCTTTTTACTGTCAACGGGCTTAGAAACAGACTCTACATAGGGAAGCTTCGATAGGGCTCCCTGCACATCCGCTGCTTTCCCTTCCGTGTTGACAATTATTTTCACCGGAGCAAGCGAACCTGGCGAAACATGCTCGGAAAGCAGCGCAAATCCTTCGCGAGACGGCATAGTTGATGGAAAAGATTCCAAAATGTTATAAGTAAATTTAATCTGCGGTGCAAAAGCGGCAAGCGCGATTAGAATAATTAGACTGACTGCAAGAACGCTTTTAGGCTTCTCTGTGACGATGTATCCTAGTGCAGCACTCATTTTGCCAACTGGCTTCTGCACGCGAATCTTCCTCCCTTTGCGCGCTTCTTTCTCAGCACGCATTTCAGGGGTCAATGGAATAAACGGGAAGAAGGATACGCGCCCAATAATAGCAAGCAAAGCAGGAACAAGGGTTAAACTGGCTATTGCCATAATGAAAATAGCTACGCTAAACGGGATCGCAAAGCGATGATTGGACCCGTAATGGGCAAAAAGCAAAGCAAGCAATGAAACGATAACCGTTAAACCGCTCATCCCTATGGCCCCTGTAGCTCCTCCGAAAGAGACGCGCAGCGCTGCGTACTTGTCTTTCTCTTCCAGTAAAGCTTGCCGGTATCTGGCCACAAAGAAAAGGCAATAGTCTGTTCCGGCGCCGAACAATAACACTGTCATAATCGAAATCGATTGTGCGTCTACAGTGATCCAGCCTTGTTTGGCCAGGAAACCAAGAATCGGCGAAATGATGCCATAGGCAAAGCCCACCCCAACCAGAGGAATGATAGCGAGAATTGGGGAACGATATAATACGATCAACAGGATCAGCACGAGAAGAACCGTAGCTAGAAGCAGCGCGAAGTCAGCCCCTTTGAACAAGGCGGTAGCATCCGTTTGAATACCGACAGGACCGGTAATCCGGGCATATAGTCCTGCTTCGTCACCTTTAAGCGCGAACGGATCGCTTCCCAGCTGATTTGCTGCTATTTCTTGCAGTTTCTTCAAATCCGCTTGCAGCACGTCGGTTTCTGTCCCTTCGTCAAAGGAAATCGGCAGAACCAATAAAGTGCCATCCTTCGAAAGCATCGCTTTCACAGCTTGCGCTGGCATTTGGTGCAGCGGCGGCAAGCCTTTTTGTGCGGTGAGCGGCGTATCCGTCAACTGCTTCGCAATCTTCTGGATGGCGGCAATGTCCGGATCTGTTAATCCTGCTGCCCGGTACCAGACGACCAAAGCAGGTACGCCTTCATCGCTTGGGAATTGCGCGCGCATCGTATCGCTAGCTTGAAGCGACTCAGAGTCGACAGGCAGTTTACTGGCACCATTATTTTCTTGTGAATTGACGTTAGGCAAAAAGACGGATAAAATTCCAGTTAGTAAAACCCAAACGATCAAAGTGATCCATTTGCTGCGACGACCGGCCACGATCTCGCCCAGCTTGCTGAATAGCGGATTCTCATGCATATCGGAACATCTCTCCCCGTACTTATTTGACGTGATATGGTTAAATTTGAAGTACACAATTAATTATATATACTAGATAGTTAATTAATCAACTTCTTTTTTATTTTCATTTTTTCAGGAGTGATTGCTATGGACAAAAAGACAAAACCGCTCGGTAGACCACGTGCTGCCCAAGGGGAAGTACCCCTCACTCAAAAAATAGTAATGACGGCTATTCGGTTATTCCTCTCCAAAGGCTACGAGTCAGTATCCATGGATGACGTCGCCAAAGCGTGCGAAGTGACCAAAGCTTCTGTCTATTATTATTATCCATCCAAGTCCGATCTGTTGACGGCATCGATGATTCAACTCATGGAAAATGTCAGAAAAGTTACCTTGTTGCGTTTAAGTCAACCCACTTCCTTGCGTGACAGGCTCTTAGACATCACTGAAGCCCATCTGAAAGCCATTGACTTCGATCTCCATTCCTTCATGCGTAAAATGGAGGCGACCCTCTCAGAAGAACAAATGATCGCGATGCGCAAATCCGAACAAGGGATCCTCGATGCGTTGGAAGTCGAATTCAACAAATCTGCCGCATCCGGGGAAATCGGCCCGGTAGACGCTCGCGTTATTGCCCGTGCTTACACCTCGCTGCTGATGATGGGCCATGCGCGTGATGGCAGCGGCAACAAAATGTTCCCCTATGAAAGCGAAGCCGCTAAGCAAATTATTGACATTTTGTGGCATGGCTTATTCCCTCCTCAATAAACGGAAGTGAGAAAACCGGCTTCGAGGCCCTGAGTGATGAGCGATGAGTGATGAGCGATGAGCGATGAGTGATGAGTGATGAGCGATGAGTGATGAGCGATGAGCGATGAGTGATGAGTGATGAGCGATGAGTGATGAGCGAGGCACCACGTGTGATGCGCGATGAAGGCTGAGGTCTGAGCCTCTTCCAAGCGACAACTCCTGTTAAGGGAACTCTAGTACTCTATTTAGGCATATAACGTGGATATTAGGGTGTTAGCGGAACTACTGTATCTGAGTCAATAGAGTGGACACAAAAAAAGAGCTAAGAAGTTAGTTTTATTTGCTTGTAGTACTGGGATTCAAACTTGTCTGGAGACAAATAGCCAAGCTTGCTGTGCGTACGCTTCCTGTTGTAGAAAAACTCAATGTACCAGTAGATTCGTTGGTGTGCTTCTTGGCGGCTTTGAAATTTATATCTGTACACCAATTCCCGCTTGAGAATGCTGTGAAAAGCCTCTATACAAGCGTTGTCGTAGCAATTACCTTTACGGCTCATACTACGAATCATATGGTATTCTTTCAGTTGTTTACGGTACTCATTAGATGCATACTGCGATCCCCGGTCTGAATGATGGATAAGGCCTTTAGGCGGCCTTTTGGCTTCGTATGCTTGATTTAAGGCGTCTAGCGTCAGTTCCACGGTCATGCGATTGCCCAGCTGCCAGCCAACGATTTTGCGGGTAAACAAGTCAAGAACGCTTGCTAAATAAAGGTTTCCTTGACGTGTATGGATGTACGTGATGTCGGTAACCCATACTTGATTCGGTCTTGTACACACATCAAAATGCTGATTTAACCAATTTGGCGCAATCGGGTGGCTGTGATTGGAATCCGTTGTTTGTACCTTGAATTTCCCTATAGCTTGTGAGCGTAAGCCCTTCTTTTTCATGATGCGTCCAACCGTTTTGACAGCGACTTTGAAACCTTTTTTTCTCAGTTCCTTTGTGATTTTCGGACTCCCGTAATTCCGATCCGATTCCAAGTACTCCTTTTCCACCTCTTTAGCCAACGCTTCGCGGTGCTTTTTCCGCTCACTTGGGGGTGTGGTTCGCCATTTATAATAGCCGCTCTTGGATACACCTAGTACGCTGCACATCTTCTCAACTCGAAATGTTGAACGGTGGTCATCAATGAACTTGAATCTCACTTCGGGTCTTTGCTGAAGATGTGCAGCGCCTTTTTTAAGATAGCTAGTTCTTCCTCTAGGTCTTTGTTGCGTTGTTCCAAGTCTTTCATGATCTGATCATGGCTACGTAGATTGCCACTTCCTACGAAGGGCTCATCTGGAAATTGGCGATATTTACTGACCCAACTGCTCAATGTCTTCGCTGGAATGTTCAATTCGCTTGCAATATCCGGAATCGATTTACTATGTTGTTGAATGTACTTAACCGTTTCTTCTTTGAACTTTTGATTGTACCGTTGGCGGAATTCATTCATCTCGGACACCTCGTCATTTAGATAGGTCTATTATCTAATTTCCCAATTCGTTGTGTCCACTGTTAAGTCTAAATGCATACAGGGTCTTATTTCCACGAAAAGAGCTGATTTTCCCTTCAAACAGCAGAAATAACGTACTGTAGTTCCCTCACCCCCGCGATATGGGTACTTTTGGCTAGAATAGCGTACTTTAGTTCCCTCAAGCTCAGTATCATGACACTTTTGGCAAGAATAGCGTCTTGACGTTCCTTATATCCATGCGAGGCAGCTACAGTAACTCCCCCGCTCACCCAAAACCTATAAATTATAGCAAAAAAGACAGCCCCGAATGAATCGGAATGCTGTCTTCGTTGTTTGTGCTATGACACTATTTATAAGTGGGGATCTCCCAGTTTCTTATAATTTGGTGACGTTAGCTGCTTGAGGACCACGGTTGCCTTGAGTAATATCGAACTCAACGGATTGGCCTTCTTCTAATGTTTTGAATCCTTCGCCCTGAATTGCGGAGAAGTGTACGAATACATCGTCGCCTCCATCTACAGAAATGAAACCGTAGCCTTTTTCTGCGTTAAACCATTTAACTGTACCCTTCAAATGAACAACCTCCTAAAAATATCGCCATCTATGACGAATAAGGAAATTATACCATTCCGACCGCGATAAATCAACGCTCAAAACACGGTGGATAAGCTAAAATTTGTTGATGTACCAACGTTTTTCGCTTATGCAGGGACAGGTTTACTTATGCATAAATATTGCTTGGAATTCGGTAAAAAAGGTAAGCTTGCTTGCCTCTTTTCAGCCAAAAAGCCATCTGATTGCAGTCCATTCATTAATTCTGTAAGCCTGCTATATTCAACAGTCTGAAAATTGAGCAACGGATAGATCCGTAATTCTCCGCCTGGTTTGCAGACCCTGAGAAGCTCTCTAATCGCCGCTTGATGAAAGTCAAAGTCAAACTGTTCCTCATAGAGAAACATAAAGTGGCTGCACACAACCAAGTCGAAGGTTGCTTCCTCGAATGGCAGCGAAGGCAAATAGGAAACGTGATACCTGGATGCCGCATCTTCCCTAGAGAAGTCCTCCACAAATCTTCGGAGACCCTCGATTCGTCCGGCCTTATGGTTCTCTACAGAACCATAGTAGCTCCAGTCATATACATCCTGCAGCTTCTCCATCTTGGCAGCTACGAGTTCAATCTCCTGCATGCCGTGCTGCGCAATGCCTTCAACGGATTTCTCATACAGCGGATCAGCCGCTTCAGCCTTAATACCAGCTTGCCTTGCTTCGGCAGTAAACGAAGAGGCGCCACCCGCCACATCCAAGACTCGCTTGCCAACTAAATCCTCGGTTTGCAGCATAAACATTTTCTCATATTCGGCATACGATCTTGAGGTCATAGCGACCCCTACCTGTTCATAAACACGCTTTGTTTCCATGCTCATCTCTCCTCTGCTCAGCTCATCATTCGTTCTAATTGCCTGTTGGTCCGTTCCCTATGGAAAGGATTAGGAGAATTCTATCACAGGTTAAACTTGTGCTGCAACAGAAATTTTAGAGACAGCTTGTTTGGAAATCGGCCTTATTTATGGTACGATTGCCTATATCTTTGCGTTCAATGCAGAAATGAGGAAAAACAGTGTCAAATCAACCTTTTAAAAAACATACCATCTACAAAAAAGACAAATGGAACATGCTGAATGTCGAGGTCCAAGGAACCAAAATTGTCTTGACCGAAATCAGTGACCAATGGGGCGAAGAATGCCATACCTTCATCGGTCGTCCAGCCATGCTTCACTGGGCCAATGAGCGATTTGCGAAGGATAAATTCCAAGGTACAGAGGAAGAATGGCAAGCCATTATGGATGCTTTCAAAGCCGTTTAGTCCAAGCTGTCCAATCCTAGGGTCCAAATGCCTTGACTTCCTCATCTAGTCTTCCTATAATAAAGATATAATTTCATAGCGTTTACTCCAAAGGGGAGTAGCTGATACAGTAAAGTCGTCAATTCGGATCCTCATCAGATCCCGGCTTTATTGGCAACGACAACGTTGTTAGCAAGACCTTTGCCATGTTTTATTGGTGAAGGTCTTTTTTGATGAATTAGAGCCTTCACCGGTCCATCGGTGTCAGGCTCTATTTTTTTTCAAAAAAATTGCTAAGGGAGTGTTCGATTATGGATTGGTTATCAACAGGTTTTTTTATTTCATTGCTCAGTATTATTCTTATTGATTTGGTTTTAGCAGGCGACAACGCGATTGTCATCGGAATGGCTGCCCGCAATCTGAAAAAGGAAACACAAAAGAAAGTCATCCTCTGGGGTACCGTCGGTGCCATCATCATCCGCGCATTGGCTACACTCGTTGTCGTTACGTTATTGAAGATTCCCGGCCTGCTGCTAGTCGGTGGAATTCTGCTCCTATGGATTTCCTATAAGCTGCTCAGCGAAAAGAAAAATCACGAAAATATGCAAGCCAAAGACAGCATGTGGGCAGCGATCCGTACGATTATTATTGCCGATGCAGTTATGGGTCTAGATAATGTGATCGCCGTAGCTGGTGCTGCACACGGAAATTTCTTGCTTGTTATTATTGGTCTTCTGGTCAGCGTGCCAATCGTCGTTTGGGGAAGCACTTTATTCATTAAATGGATTGAGACCTACCCTTGGATCGTTTATATCGGCTCAGGTGTGCTTGCGCTAACTGCAGGTAAAATGATTACTGGCGAGAATTTCCTTGCCCCTTATTTCGATTCCAATCCGCTTGGCAAATGGTTGTTCATCGGTTTACTGATTGTCGTTGTGCTTGCCGCAGGCAAATGGGCCAAAATGGTTGGGTATTTGGTGGAAGTGGGAGAGCGCGGGCAATTGACAGTGCCAAAGGAATTAAGCGAAGAGGCGCAAATGTCTCTAGAAGATCGTTATACCGTCAAAATGGATGCCCGCGGCAAATTAATTCTCGTCAAAGCTGAAACAGATGACGACAGTGAAAATTCGGACAAATCCATGCCGCATGCCGGCTGAAAAAGGAGTTTGCCTGTTCGCAGCGAAACTTAGTATCATGCGCTTGTGAGCAAGCGTCATACTCTATAGGGATAAGGATGATTCTCCAATGACCAATTCCGGATCTATTATTACTTTCGTACTCGTCTCCTTCTGCCTAGCGATCATTTTAATCATGAAAAAAGACAGCCTTCCGGCACAAATGAAACGTTACCTTGCCTTGCTGGCCATTGTTATGGTGTCGTTATCGTTTGTCCTGATCTTGATTAGCTTCTTTGGAGCCGGAGTGTAAATTTACTTCCTTCCAGCTTTTTCATATAATCATAATTGAATGGGTTAACGGTCATACTAGGTGAAAACCATGATATGGGATTTCTTCTGGATCTCCCCATGGGCATACGCCGGGAGTGACCGTGATGCGCTGGATCTATGTAACTGCGGCAATGGGACTTCTTCTGACTTCAATCCCCACAGCCGATTTGCATGCACAAGAAAACCAAGTACCCCAAACTCAAAACAAGAACAGGAGGGCTCCAATGACTCAAATATTGGAACGCAAGCAAGTACCGGCCGAGCACCGCTGGCATTTGGAGGATTTATACGCCGACCAGAAGGCTTGGGAACAGGAATTTCAAAGTGTGAAGAACTCGCTTGGCAAAATCAGCGCCTTCCAAGGTAAACTTAGCGATCCCGCTACAGTGAAGCAATGTTTCGAGTTGGAAGATGAAGTCTCTCTGAAGACAGAAAGACTGTATGTGTACGCCAACATGAAACATCATGAAGATACAGCAGAGCCAACTTATCAAGCATTATCGGATAAAGCCAAAAAAATCAGCGTCGAAGTCGGGGAAGCACTCTCCTTTATTTCTCCTGAAATTCTCAGTTTGTCAGATGAAAAGCTTGAACAGTTAGTTGACGATCCCGCTTTAACCTTTTATAAAGATACACTGGAAGAAATGATTCGTCAGAAGCCTCATACGCTGACTAAGGAACAAGAAGCTTTGCTCGCCCAAGCGGGCAATATGGCGGGAGCTCCCAGCACGATCTTCGGTATGTTGAACAACGCCGATTTGAAGTTCCCGAAAATCAAAAATGAAAAAGGCGAAGAAGTCGAGCTCACGCACGGCAGCTACATTCAGTTCTTGGAGAGCCGCGATCCGGAAGTACGGAAAAATGCGTTCCATGCCGTGTACGAAACTTACCGCAGTCATAAGAATACAATTGGTGCTACACTAAGCGCGAATATCAATAAGAATATTTTCTATGCCAAAGCACGCCACTATCCTTCAGTTCTTGAATCCACATTGTTCGGCGACAATATCAAGAAGGAAGTTTATACGAACTTAATCGTCACAATTCACGACTCGCTTCCTGAGCTTCAGCGTTATTTGAAACTGCGTAAAAAGCTGCTGAAAGTCGATGAATTACATATGTATGATCTCTTTGCACCGCTCGTTGAAGAGTTCAAAATGGACATTACGTATCAACAAGCCAAGGAAGAAATCAAGAAAAGTTTAGCCCCACTGGGCGAAAATTACTTGAAAATCTTGCAAGACGGCTTTGATAATCACTGGATCGATGTGTACGAGAATAAAAACAAACGGAACGGCGCTTATAGTTGGGGTGCATATGGCACACATCCGTACGTTTTGCTGAACCATAAAGACAACTTGAACAGCATGTTTACGTTGACACACGAAATGGGTCACGCCATCCATTCTTATTTATCTGACGAAACTCAGGCGTACCGTTACGCGCAGTATACCATTTTCTTAGCAGAAGTTGCTTCTACGCTTAATGAAGCTTTACTTATGGATTACCTATTAAAGCGCGTGACAGATCCCAAAGAAAAGCTTTATCTGTTGACGTATTACGCTGATCAGTTCCGCACGACGGTATTCCGCCAAACGATGTTTGCAGAATTCGAAATGATTACACATGAGAAATCAGAGCAAGGCGAATCTCTGACTCCCCAGGAGTTCAGTGAAATCTACTATGGTCTGAATAAGCTCTACCACGGCAAGGACATGGTCGTTGATCAGGACATTGAGATGGAATGGGCGCGTATTCCACATTTCTACAACAGCTTTTATGTATATAAGTATGCAACAGGCTTCTCTGCTGCGACCAGTTTCGCGAAGCAAATTCTGGATGAAGGCCAGCTAGCAGTCGATCGCTACTTAGGCTTTCTGAAAAGCGGCGGCAGCGATTACTCGCTGAACATCCTGAAGAAGGCTGGCGTAGATATGTCGACTCCGGAACCTATCAAACAAGCGATGAGCGTGTTCAGTTCACTGCTCGATCAAATGGAACAGTTAACGAAGTAATTGCTCAGAGAGAGGTTGTTGGCGAATGCCCGCAACCTCTTCCTCATGAAAGGATGTTTAGCGGATGAAGATGCAATGGATCCTGATTTCTGCTTTAGTATTCGCCCTTATAACTGCTGTATTTGCTGTCATTAATGTGGATCCTGTACAGGTTAATTTCATGTTCGCCCAGACATCCACGCCTTTAATCCTTGTAATTCTAACCTCTACACTGTTAGGCGGCTTGATCGTGGGACTCTTCGGTATGGTACGTCAGTACAAGCTTCAGCGTAAAGTCCGCCAACTCGAGAAACAACTGCAGGAAGCGCTTATGCCTGCAACTGTTGAGCCGTCAACACCGGAAATTACGCTTAACGAATCCAAGCCTCCTGCCGTGCAATAGGTTTACGTCAAACAACCCCGCTGCCCGGAGGCAACAGGGTTGTTTATTCATTTACAACAACAGGCTAATACCCAAACTGGCCAAACCGCCGATGAGCGATGAAACGGCATTGACCATATCATTGGTCATGATACGCATGCCGCGAATTTGAATGGCTTGCTGCTTGCAGTGAACCTTCTTCTCAATCGTCTTCCCGCATACTTGACAGCGATACATGACCTGAGACGTTGCGCCCAGCCAAGAGTCAGCCAGCGATCCCAATAAGCCAGAAAGTGCTCCCACGATGACTAGAGTCAGCAATTCGTACAAATCAAAGCTTCTATCTCCCATTTGACTAAAACTGCCGCCAATGATTCCAATGAATGAACCTCCCAATACAGAGGCTAGCAAACCAAGTCCCGTAACACCGCCGGATGTTCCAGCCAAGACTTGTCGACCATTCAAGATGGAGCGCGGCGCGGCCTTGCTCAATCCGCCAATTTCAGTAGCCCATGTATCTGCATTAACCGTCGCCATAACCCCTACGAAGAGCATCCACCAAGCGGGATCTGGCCACATGGCATGTCCCCAACACAGCAGCAATCCAAGACCGCCATTGGCGGCAACTTGGCCTGCGTCACGTCTCCCACCTTTGGCATAATCGCTTTCCACTGCAGCCTTTCGACGATGTTTGAATTTAGAGAGGAGTGTTGAAGAAACAAAAAAAGCAATCAGCGTCCCAAACCACGCTAAGCTGCCTAACGCAAACATGGTAGTCCCAAGCACTGCAGCAGAAATCAGACCAGAGAGCGACAGGGACTTCCTCCAATACGCTGCGCCTGCGATAACCAAGCTTCCTGCTAATCCCCACAACCACGCCAATTTCAGCACCTTCTTCCAAAATTTATAAATAACACTTGACGAGCAAGTTGCTTTCTGGATGCTATGACATTCATTGTAGCACAAGTTTATTCTCGATTTCCTAATTATTAAGGCAACATTAAATTTCGACAAAATCAATCAAAAACCGTGTTTTCTAGCAGGAATGCCGCCTACAGTTACGAAATATATGGTAAAATAAATGCGATATGCAAGGAGGCTGACATGGAGCACGAACACTTCAATTTAAAATCCGAAAAGGTAGATTTAGATCCTCAAGAAATGCTGCGTGTCATTTTTGACTATGCAGCCAAAATTGCCAATGAACGCGTGCTGGAGAAAGTGCTGTTATTGATGGCTGACATGGGACGCGAGATGATTGTCTCTGATCGCTGTACGGTCTGGCTGCTGGATACAACCAAGAATGAGTTGTGGTCCAAAGTGGCCCACGGCCTTGATGAGATTCGTATTCCAAGCACTGCCGGACTTGTCGGGTATGCGGTAACCTATGATAAAGCGGTGTTTATTGATGATGCCTACACGAATGAAGAATATAAAACCTACCTCATAAGCGGTGCTTTGCGAACCGATCAACAAACGGGTTATCGTACCAAAGCTCTCATGGTTATTCCGTTTCGCAATAGCCAGGGCGAAATTATGGGCGCCTACCAAGCCATCAACAAACTGACCGCCTGCAAGCAATTCTCAGACAAGGATATGGAATATTTAACCTTGGCTTCCTCTTATGCGGGCAAGTCATTGGAATCCGCGTTGCTGACGAATGAGATTGAAGAGACGCAGAAGGAACTTATTATCCGAATGGGGGAAATTGGCGAGAGCAGGTCCAAAGAAACCGGCAATCACGTAAAGCGTGTAGCTGAGTACTCTTATCTATTAGCACTAGGACTCGGCATGAGTCAGGAAGAAGCGGAATTGCTGCGAATGGCTTCACCCATGCACGATATTGGCAAAGTTGGCATTCCAGACAGCATCTTGAATAAACCTGGGAAGTTGACGGAAGATGAATTCAAAATCATGCAGAATCATACGTTAGTTGGCTACAATCTACTGAAAAATTCCAACCGCAGCATCCTTAAAACAGCGGCAATTGTCGCTCATGAACATCATGAGAAATGGAACGGACGCGGCTATCCACGAGGAATAAGCGGCGACGCGATCCACATTTTGGGCCGAATTACAGCACTCGCTGATGTTTTCGACGCTCTTGGCAGTGAAAGAGTCTACAAGAAAGCTTGGGAACTTGATCGTATTTTGGAACTCTTCAAGGAAGAGCGAGGTCAGCATTTTGACCCCCAACTTGTAGACGTCTTCTTCGAACAATTACCGAATATCCTCCGCATTCGCGAAGAATTTTCCGATACGGCTTTGGAAGATCACACGGATAAATAACACTTATTACAAAAGGCAGTCTCTAAAGTCATCTTTGACTTTTTGAGACTGCCTTTTACAATTATTAAATGAGAATGGTCACTGCTGCGAATACCTCTTCATCCCAAGTGAGCTCCAATCGATCCCCGTTGCTAACGGGACCTACCCCCTCCGGTGTGCCTGTATAAATAATGTCGCCTTCACCAAGACCATAATGTGCAGCAATATAATCAATAATTGTTTGCAGATCGAAGATCATGTTGCTGATGTTGCCATTCTGAACGACTTGGCCATTCTGGCGCAATTGAAAATTCGTTTCCATCAATTTCGCTGCCCCGGGAAAAGGTCGGAAAGAGCTGATGGGCGCGGAATTGAGAAACCCTTTGGCGGGCAGCCAGGGCTGGCCTTTTTTCTTAATCACATTTTGAACATCGCGCAGTGTAAAGTCGATGCCAAGCGCATATTTATCGACAATGTCATCGACTTTAATCCCTGCGGCATATGGCTTCGCAATATGTAAAACAAGCTCCGTCTCATAGTGAATCTCGCCTTGATCGCCAGGAAGCGTTAATTCCCCCCCGTTGATTTCGACAAGCGCATGCGTTGGTTTGGTAAATATCATAGGCTGCTCTGGAACATCATTCCCCAGTTCCGCGGCATGGGCGCGATAATTGCGTCCAACACAATAAATATTGCGAATTGCTTCTGTCATGTGATTACTCCTCCGGCTTATTTCTTACTCACATTTCCTTGGTTATCCACACGTGCTCCAATCGAAATTTGGGTCAAACGTTCAAACAGCTTGGCTCCATCTTCGAAATTCATGGGCGCGGGCTGCGCCGATTTGGTTATAATGGGCACTAAATGAATATTGCATGACTTGTCTTTGGAACAAGCTGCTTCCAAAATAACGGTTTCCCACGTTTTGGGCGTGTCATTCGTCGTGAAAATAAAATTCCCCAAACTATAAGCTATCCACTTGCCCTTATACTGCTCAAAGCCCTGCATCACATGCGGATGACCGCCGACAACCAAGTCAGCACCGGCATCGATGTATCGATGCGCCAAATCCTTTTGATTTTTGTCCGGATTATCACTTCGCTCAACACCCCAGTGGGCCATGACGACGACGAGATCAGCACTTGCCTTGGCCTTCTCTATCGCTTCCACAGGCGGCTTGTAGTTGTAAGTTTCCGCTACACCGAGATGCCCCGCTGCCGCTTTCCATGAAGCTTCCGGCACAACGCGGCTGAAGCCGAAGAAAGCGATCTTAACGCCATCTTTTTCAACAATGACAGGTTTATAAGCTTCTTCTACACCTTTACCCACACCCACATGCTGGATGCCCTCTTGATCAAGTGCGTCTATCGTATCCTGCAAACCCTCCGGGCCGTAATCCATCACATGGTTATTAGCCAAATTCACGATATCGAATCCCGCAGCTTTGAATGGCGGCAATGCTAGCGGCGAAGAACGATAAACGTAATCCTTCTTTTGCACCGTGCCCCTGTTCGTTATGGGTGTTTCTAAATTTGCAATTGTAAAATCAGGTTTGCTTAGTAGATCCTTCACTTGGAGGTAGGGATAGTCATAACCCTTCTGTGTCAAAATATCTTCCACTTTGGAAGCCATAATGACATCACCTACAAACGATAACTTCACTTGCCCACCACGAGCTGAAGATGTGTCTGAAGCGGTAGGGGCCGGTGATGCGATAATGGCCTTCGCTGTTTGCTCGGGACTTGGTTTTACAGTAGGTTTCGCGCTTGCAGTAGCTGTTGGTTTCATTGTTGGAGGTGATGCCACGGCCACTGGTGATGCAGCCGACTCCGCATCTGGCGTTAATTTACTCTGGTTGGACCAATAGGAAATGCCAATACCTATAGCAAAACATGCGACTGCGGCAAGCGTTAGGCCACCAATGACCTTAAGCGGCGCTTTCTTCGTAGAAGTACGCTCTTTCTTCGGTTTACGGTGACGTTCTTGTCTGGATTCCATTCAAAACATTCCCCTTTCCCCCTACAAATTATAACAGATGAAGCTCGCCTTGGGTAATCGTATGGCGTGAACATTTGCAGATTGGGCGCCGTGTGGTATAACAGAAGCAATAGATATGTCCATAAGAGATTTATTAGAAAGGGAACAAGTATGCTAGAGAAAATTGCGATCATTTCAGATATTCATGGAAATTTGCCAGCCCTAGAAGCTGTGCTTACCGATATCCACCGCCGCAAAATTGAACGCATCATCTGCCTGGGGGATCTTGTCGGCAAAGGTCCTGACTCGGCGGCTGTGGTTGACCGGATTAAAGAAGTATGTGAAGCCGTGGTGCAGGGGAACTGGGATTTGGGAATTACACTTCCCCAAGAACTTCCAGCAGGCTTATGGCATCAGCAGCAGCTTGGTCCAGAGCGGCTAGCTTATTTGAAGCAGCTCCCCTTCTCCGTTGACTTGCATGTCAGCGGCAAGCACTTTCGCTTCTTTCATGCTTCAGCACAAAGTGTTTATCACCGCGTGAAACGTAAAGCATCCAAAACAGAACGCTTAGCTATGTTTATAAATACCGAGATGATTGCAGCAACTGACGGAAAACAGCCGGATATCGTGGGTTATGGCGACATCCATATTCCATATCTTCTAACACTCAAGAACCCCTCAGAGAAACGCTCTGATCGTCGTCCTAATAGCGGGCTTATGCTTTTCAACGTGGGAAGCGTAGGAACCCCCTATGACGGTATTCCACAGGCGGGCTATTGCGTATTGGAAGGAGAAACAGACAGCAGCGAACAAGTTGGGTTCGCCATTCAATTCGTCCGTGTTCCTTATGATATTGATCTTGCTGTTCAGTTGGCTTATAAGGCACAAATGCCTGAAAGTGAGCGATATGAACTTGAGATTACTACTGGTTTAGTCCACAAATAAGGGATGCCATTCAAATCACAGAAATTACAATGGGAATATCTTCCACTTTATGGTAATATGAAAATATCATTGAAAGTGAGGAACTCATTCATGAAGTTGAACTGGCGCAAAATTGTGTTAATTGTTATCTGTGCAGAAGTTCTGTTTATTTACTGGAATGGCATGAGCGCTATTCCCTTCAAGAAGCAGCACATCACGAATCCAATTTCAACACCTCAGCCTATTACGCCCATTACGCAGCTTAAACCAGCTACACCCAATAAGCAAAATGAATCAAACCTCTCTATAATCGACCAGAAAGCTTCTTGATCTACACAAACGAAAAGCGCTGTAAGCCAGCAGGCTCCACAGCGCTTTTCGTTTGACCGTCTATTTCACCTGTGCTAATGCTAATCCGTCATAAGCAGGCAGTACGGTGCTCTCTAACCTTGGATCCCGGGCAATCGTCTCATTGAACTTTCGCATCGCTTGGACAGAGGCCTTGGTTTGGGCGGCATCGATGACTTTACCTCTCATCAGTGTGTTGTCACCGGCGATGACAGCCCCCGGATTGGCCAATTGGATGGCCAGTTCCAAGTAATTCGGGTAATTCACCTTGTCTGCATCGATAAAGAAGAAATCGAATCGTTCTCCTTGTTCAAGCGATGACTTTAAATGTACGAGAGCCTCACCGATCCGATACTCGACATAATGCCCAAGTCCGGCATCTTCTACATTTTGCTTGGCGACATCGGCAAATTCCTGCTTTAATTCAAGCGATACCAGCTTGCCGCCTTCCTTTAGCCCTCTAGCCAAACAAATCCCGCTGTATCCGCCTAGAGCTCCTATTTCCAATACCTTTTTGGCACTGATCATCGAGACCAGCATCGTCAGCAATCGGCCATACCCCGGAGCAATCGATATTTCTGGCATATTTTTATTGCGGATGACTGCCTTCACACGTTCCAGCACCGCATCTTCCTCATATAAGCCTTCTGAGTAGCTTTCAGGCGTTAGTATTTCCATCTTGATGTTCCTCCTTCTGATACGAAAGCTTGCACTTTGCGTTTTTCGTTTGTAAGTGTAACCTATTTGTCCTATACTTGTTAATTGTATGAGTTTTATGAGCGATGTACAACCCGGATGGAAGGAATTCAACTATGCCACAACAATTAGAATTAATTGCAACTTGCCCAATGGGACTTGAAGCTATCGTTGCCCGCGAGATTCGTGATCTTGGCTATACGGAAGTAACCGTCGAGAATGGCCGTGTCCGCTTCCTAGGCGATGAGTTGGCCATCTGCCGCGCCAATCTATGGCTGCGGACCGCTGATCGTATCCTGATTCTCATGGGCCAGTTTAAAGCACTGACTTTCGATGAGCTATTCGAAGGTACGAAGGCGCTCGCTTGGCCGGACTGGATTCCGAACGATGCTGAATTCCCTGTCGAAGGGCGTTCCCATAAGTCACAACTATCGAGCGTTCCCGCTTGCCAAGGAATCGTCAAGAAAGCCGTCGTTGAGAAAATGAAGCTTCGCTACGGAACAGAGTGGTTTCCAGAGAATGGAGCCCGCTACGTTATTGAAGTTGCCCTGCTCGGCGATATCGCAACACTGACCATCGACACGACAGGTGCTAGTCTGCATAAGCGCGGCTACCGCAAGCTAGTTACCGAAGCTCCGCTGAAAGAAACGATGGCCGCGGCGATGATCCTGCTAAGCCGCTGGAATGTAGAGCGGCCGCTCTACGACCCGTTCTGCGGGTCGGGAACCATCCCGATCGAGGCGGCGATGATCGGTTGGAACATCGCGCCAGGACTGCGGCGCAGCTTCCCTAGCGAGGCGTGGGGGATGATCCCGCGCAAGCTTTGGGACAAGGCCCGCGACGAGGCCTTCGATCTCGTCAAAGACGATGTTCCGCTAAACATCATCGGCAGTGACATCGATCCCTCTGCCATCGAAGTGGCAGAGGCGGCAGCCAAAGCCGCAGGCTTGACCAAACAGTTCCAGCTTCGCGTGGAACCTGTGGTCAAAGCTCGCCCGCGCGGCGACTATGGCTGCTTAATCACCAACCCTCCCTATGGGGAGCGGCTTGGTGAAGCCCAGGATGTCGAGGTGGCGCTGCGCCAGCTCGGCGCACTTACCGCTCCAATGCCGTCATGGAGCATGTTCATCTTGAGCCCGAGCACGCAGCTCGAGCATTATATGAATCGCCGCGCGGATAAGAAGCGCAAGCTGTTTAACGGACGGATTGAATGCAATCTGTTCCAGTATCTCGGCCCGCTTCCGCCACGTCGGCACGATAAATAGCTAAGAAAAACGGCTTCGCCGCCCTGAGAGATCAGCCTCTTCGTAGCGACAAAACCTGTTAAGGGAACTAGAGGACGCTATATAGGCAAATAGCAGGGATGCTGGGGTATTAGCGGAACTACAGGGTCTTATTTTCACGAAAAACGCTGAATTTGCCTTGAAACAGCAAAATAGCGGACTGTGGTTCCCTGACCCCTGCGATATGGATACTTTTGGCTAGGAATAGCGGACTATAGTTCCCTCCTTCTGTTCGCAAAAGGCGGCTGGAGTAACTCCGTGCTCACTCCAAAACATATAAACTCTAATATTTGCACGAAAACCTAACCTGCACTAGGTCTTCAAGTCCATGCACCTTCGCAAGCCTCCTTACGAACCCAATAACCTTTATTCGGCCAAAATCGCTCATTCTGAAAATCTAATGAATGCCAGATGCGCTAATGCAAGCAATTGATAGCAATTCAGCCAGTAAAGTACCGGATAACGCCAATCCAGTTCATTACATCTCCAAGATAGCCATTTTCTCGTCTATAAGCATCCTACAGTTCATTAGATGCCTTTGAGACGGCCCCCCCCAAAGCAATGAGGCATGCTGTGAACGTCAACTAAAAAGGGAGAACCCCTTAAATCCACCCAAAACTTATACTTTCTATTATTCCAAAAAAACCTTGAGGGGATTTCCCTTCAAGGCTTTTTGTCTATTGCTCAAGTAGCGTTGTAATCATCATCTTCGTTTTTTTCTATTTCTTGCTCATACCTCAATATTAATACAAATAATGTAACAAGTTACATTAAATGGGCATACACCTGTAGAGTAAGCAATTCAACCATGAAATGAGGAAATTGATCAATGAGTTACTATTATCCTACACATTACACGCCTTACCCGTCCGCATTGCCGTCTCGAGTCCCAACGCATTTCGCTCCAGCATCTTGGTTGGTAAACAGCACGCCTGGTCATTATTACCGAACAACAATTGCAGGTGTTCCACAAACGGTTCTTTTTGCTGGATACAACTCTTTATCACAAGCTGCGACACTCGTATCACTTACCCCTACAGGTTTACAATTGCTTGTTGTATCTCCACAAGATTTAGTTGGTTGGACTAATATCGGTCCAAACCTGAATCTATTGAAAAGCGATCCTTTGTGCGGCATTTATCCGTGGGCTTTTGGTTGTTAAGAAGGCGTACAGGGAATTACAGATTCCACTCCTGCTCTGCTCTGACCTGACGGTCAGGGCTTTTTATTGTTTCGCCCATGGTTGAGTTATCGTCGTCAATTCCTCTCCCGATTCGATAGCCAACTGCATCATGATCGATAAATAATTATCCTGCATCGCCTCTGCCAAGTCATAGCATGACGGCCCCCCCTGCAAATAGTCCGCCATCTTAGTCAAGCTAGTAGCAATGGCGATCTCATCGTCGGATAGACGCCCGGGAACAAGTGGGTTTGCATACACCCAATCTTCATTTGCTGTAATCCCTTGGTGATAATACCCTTCCAAGTTACCGTTATGACCGGTATCGACTCTTCGGAAATTGCCATAGACAGGTGTCTTATAATCCCTCAAATACCGGAACGTTTCGTCCGTTATTTCTCCATGGCTTCCGCGAACGAGGATACGATTATGGCGAATCCAAGAGAAATACTGATCACCTGTAAAATCGAACAAAGCCAGTTGGTTTCCGAATCGAAGAGTAGCGATATCCTGCACCGAATCGCCAATCACTTCACTTTCGGGAGGCCCATAACGCCCTGGACCTTTCACGATATTCGAGGTAAATCTCTGTCCCCTGACGATGGCGTTCTCGAAATTAATGCCTAGCATCTTTCGAATCAGGCTGATGCCATGATAACCATGAGCAGCCGATACTTGCACCTGAGAAACGTCCCCCAGTTTACCTGATCTCACAAAAGCAATACGTGCAGCATGCATCGGCTGATACAAATATTGTTCAGCTACCTGTACGCGTCCTTTGAGTTTGCGCAACGACTCATATAAGGCAATCATTCCTGGGATGTCGTTAGCCGGAGGTGTCTCAGTCAATATCGGAATGTTCCTTTCTGCCAGCTCCAGTGTGCAGATCGGCATGGCATCCCTAGAAACGGAAACAACCGCGAACATGAGAGGCCCGCTTGAAACGAAAGATTCGATATCACGGTAGGTTTTCACGCCCCATTCCTCTTCGATCTCCCTGCCTCGTTCCTCGTCACGGACTAACATCGCACGGACGGCGAAACGGTGAGGCAGTAATCTCGCAATCCGCAAATAATAATCAGCTCTCCACCCTCTGCCTACAATGCCGAATTCAATTAAAGACATCCATTCTTCCCCTCACTTTTCGTAGCCTAATTATATTCTTCTTAATTTTAATTATAAATGGAATTAAATGATTCGAATATGGAGTTTTGTTAGGCGTTGCCTTGGGCAATTGCATTGTGAAACAACTAAAAAATGTTCAAATACCCTTGTATAGATGTCCAATCAAAGGGTAAATGTTGTCATATCATAAAGAGTAATATAAATTCAATCAAGGAGTGGATCGATATGGGAGTAGCAGTAGCAGAAGGGTATCGCCGCAATAATGTAGCAGAAGTTCTTGTTCTCTTTATTCTTTTGGTAATTATCACTATGGCTTTTGCTTGGTAATGATGGTCTCACTTATTCGTAAGCAAGTAATTAAATCAAAGAATCCACACCTTTAACGGGACAGTTGACACGATATGCATGCTCAAGAAGAAGAGGGAAACCTCTTCTTTTTACATTTATTTCACACAGCAATCATTATATTAAGTTCATGTAAACTTTATTGACACAACTTTAAGAAACCACTAGACTTAATATTAATAACAGTTAAACACATGGAATATACGCAAAAAACTTATTTGTTTATGTTGTTTATCACTATACAAATAAAGGAGGAAGTTCCTCGATGAAAGCCCCCAAAAAAGTTGCTGCCGTAATGTCCTGCACAATAGTTTGCTTCATCTTGACAGCAGCATTGCCAGTCAATCCACTTTTGACTTCACAGGCGTGGAGGCTTCTTCAGCCGGAAACGGCAAAGGCTCACAACTTGGATGTCGGTTTTTCTAATATAACACTCAGGGAGGACGGTTTACGGTATGAGCTGTTGCTTCTTCCGGATGAATTGAGTCCGATTCTTAATCTGGATCTGAATCGAGACGGTGCAGTTACAATAGAAGAAGCAAATCAAGTGAAACCCGATTTAGAGAAGTTCGTGGCACGGTCTTTGTCCATTAAAGCGGATGATGCCGATTTACAGTCGAATTTTGAGTCTATGGAGATTTCTCAACAAGGTCCAGGAATTCCGATGGTCAAGTTGAACTTTGACTATACGTTTGAGAAGAAGATTGATGAGCTGTTTATTACATATGACCTCTTGTTCAACGTAAGTCCGTTACATCGCAACTTCGCAACAGTTACATCCATTGATGGTTCGAGGAAAGAGCATAATTTCGACAAAAACAATCGAATCTTACCTCTTTATATGGATCCCAACAGCCCTAAAGCGCTCGTTAATCGGCTCATAAAAATCAAAGTCCCTCTATGGATTCTGCCTATCTTGCTACTGGTTGCAGGAGCAATGATAACCATGATGATCTATTTGACAAGACTGAGAAAAAAAAGGAGGACAAAATAATGTTGGAATTTTCGATACCCGATTGGTTATTAATGGCATGGAATTACATTTGGTTTGGCATGGAGCACCTATTCACGGGGTATGATCATCTTTTGTTCCTCTTAGGTCTGGTTATCGTCCGTCTGAAATGGAATGACTATTTGAAAATCATCACGTCTTTCACAATTGGACACAGTATAACTTTGGTTCTGGCAGCATTAGAAATAGTTGAGATTCCCGGGGCAATCATTGAGCCTTTAATTGCATTAAGCATTGTGTTTGTGGCCGCTGAAAATATAGTACGCAAGCAGTACAAATGGCGTTGGCTGGTTACAGCGTTCTTCGGTCTTATTCATGGCTTCGGATTCGCCGGACTTCTAGAGGGTCGTTTCTCGGGAGAAGTTGCCTTACCTTTGTTTTCCTTCAATCTCGGAATTGAACTAGGACAATTGGCTGTATTGCTTGTACTGTTGCCGATCATTCATAAGATTGGGCAAACTCGCTGGAAAGTCCAGACGGTTTATGGCGTTTCATGCATAATCGGCGCGTTCGGCATTTATTGGTTTCTCGACCGTGTGATCTAAGATGCAATGTGCAACAAAAACTTTCACTTTTTCATATGTCTCAAGCCATAGTCGTTTATTTTAAGTTTCACGCTGTACGTCACAGGGATTTCACTGAACTCATCATCCCAGTTATTTTTAACTTTTTGCCACACTTTTGGATAGTGGATTCGTATTTGATTGCCAAACCCGGCAACCTCTACGTGATATTTGTTTTGCATAGCTTTTAAAATCATCTCGACATGTCGAATAACTTCTTTTTCTGCCGCTTTTTCCGCTGATTGAAGGAATTCGTCTTCGAAATAGTCCACTTTTTCTCGCCAGTCCTCGGTTAATCGGCCAACCGATTCAATCTCGACATGAAAAGAGATCTTGTCGCCAGATACGTTCGGTCGAATACGACTCTTAAGAGATTCCAATTCATAAATAATAAACGGCTGATTCTGCTCATCCCATGTCTTGATCACCCCTCCTCTGCTCTTTCCAGTCAGCCATGTCAATCCTTCCAACTCCTCTTCGCTCAGAAAGCCGATCAGCTTGTTGGTCTCTCCTTTAAACACGGCAGCTCCTGCAAATTTCACTTCCCCTTGTGCGGCAACGACGCTCTGAATTAGGAAGCTTGAATGGGTGGACACCTTTTCCATAACATTTTGGATGGTCATCGGCGGCAGTATCCTTGTATTTCTGTATTGATTTTTGGAAATTCGAATAAGACGGTCCACAGGAATATCCGAGCCTTTAGTCTCCAACGTATCTTTGGCAAGTCCTCTGGCAACTAGAACAAAGCCGCTTTCCCTAACCTCGTTATCACGAAAATGCTGGTCGATTAGCGTCTGCAAATCCATGCTGCGCACCAGCTTTTCCCCGAAGACGAACATTTTTTGATGCTGATTAAATAGCGGCTTGGATTCAAGTGAAGCTTCTCTCGCAAATTGATGAATCATATCTCCTGAAATGGAATGATTTTTGTATGGTTTCTGGCCTGCTGAGGCGTTTTTGGATGCAGCAATTTTCGGAATCACAATTTGCCAGGTTATCGTTATCAAATCTTGTTTGCGGTAACCGCCGCCCTTTTCGTTCAACTTTTTCTCCACTGGCGCTTCGTCACCTTGATCTATCGCTTCTCCGATAACTAACGACAATTCCGTAATGTTTTTACTATCCCAACAACCCGTCAATAAGAGTAGAGGCACAATGAGCAGCTTTAAACGCCAATGTCTGATGAAATATTTATTTGGGCACATGTGATATCTTCCTTAACAAAGTAATAAGAAAAAGTGCAGGTGCAACCAGACAAATGATACATAGAAAGATTTTGCCAATCACCTCACCCAGTTCATTCAGCTGGTTCATGCTTTTGGGAAACATGGCTATCATGAAAATCACAGGCAGAACGATAAAGATATATCGATGAATTTCTTTATTAAATGTTTGAGAGATTCCAAGAGCAACGATGTAATGGTAAATGACATACCCGGTAAATACTTGTACTAGCCTCACCACGATGAGCAAAGATTCATATCGTTCGAGGAAAAAACCGGTAAGTTCGTAAGAACGGACGATCGAAATCGTAGGCCATGTCAAGGTCGCAACCTGTTCAAACGGAATGCCTCCCAGGACCGTTATTACAGTAAGCACATGTATGAACACGGAAATCCCGATGCCAGCCAATAGTGCTTTGCCAGCCTTTTCCGGCCTGCTCATAAATGCAGTAAAGAATAACATCGTTTCAATGCCTGCAAAGGATCTCCAAGTTTCGGGTAATCCTTTGAGCACAGGACCAAGTCCCATGCCCAGCACCGGGCGCAGATTATCGAGTTCAAACAGTCTCAAGCTTAACGAAAAACTAAAGAGAATAATAAGTAAAGTGAAAGGTAGAATTAGCTCCAACATTCGCGCAATGGGATTCATCCCTCCGGAAGTAAGATAGACACCAACGCACATCAAGACAAGAATAGTGAACTCTTTGGGGGTTTGTTCCAACAAGAGATACTTGATGATCTCTGACATATCACGAATTTCATATCCAGCAAAGAGTGCAAAGTAGATGATTACCCCTACATTAAGCGCGCGCCCCGCCCATTTCCCCATAATGAATTGGCTGTATTCGAAAAAAGTTTTGCCAGGGAACTTCTGACAGAGCTTAACCATTATCAACCCAAAACCAAACGAGATCAGACCTCCAACGATCACCGTTATCCATCCATCCGGGGTCTTCATCTTATCCGCTAATAGTCTAGGTAACGTCAAGATGCCCACACCCAAGAGGATGTTGGCTAAGATTACGGAGGCTTGCGGTGTCGTAATACGGTCATTAGGATGGATCATGCACTCATTTCCCTTCCTTCGGGTCTTCCCTTTGCCGTGTTTGGTCCTGTACATTCATCATCTGCGGCCGCAATTTCATCATCGAGAGGGGAGCACGTATCAAAAAGTCTTTCCAATCATTCAACCGATAGGGAACCATGGGCGAGGCATAAGGTATACCAAAACTTTTGAGTTTGACAAAATGAATAGTGAGAAACAGGGTAAACATGACAACACCATAGATCCCAAGCAGCGCCGCTGAAAACATAGCAGCAAAGCGCAGCATCCGTAATGCAATTCCCGCATCATATTGGGGAATGGCAAACGAAGAGATTGCAGTTAACGAAACAACAATGACCATTAACGGACTGGCGATGCCTGCTTCAACGGCAGCTTGTCCAATAACCAAGCCCCCGACAAGTCCGACTGTCTGTCCGACAGGTTTGGGCAACCTAAGTCCTGCTTCACGCAAGATTTCAATAACAACTTCCATAATTAATGCTTCTAAAAATGGCGGAAAGGGAACTCCCTCACGAGTACCCGCCATCGAAATAGCAAGTTTGGTCGGAATCAAACCTTGATGAAAGGATAAGAAGGAAATATAAATGGCCGGTCCAAGTAAAGCCATAAACGCCGCAAAAAAGCGCAAAAGGCGAATCAAAGTTGCTGGAATCCAGCGAACATAATAATCTTCTGGCGACTGCAAAAGCATGCTGAACGTAACCGGCACGATGGAAACGTAGGAGGTGCCGTCTGTTAGAATGGCAACTCTGCCTTCCAACAGTGAAGCTATGACGCGATCCGGTCGTTCTGTACTTTGCACCTGGGGAAATGGCGACATGAAATTATCTTCAATTAATTGTTCAATATAACTGGAATCAAGCGGGTCATCGATCTTAATACTCTCAATTCTGCGTTTCACTTCATCCACCAAGTTCGGATCGGCAATGCCATCCACATAAGAAATAACCAAATTCTTCTTGTTCCGTTCTCCTACTTCGCATTTCAACATTCGCAAATTAGGATCGGATGCTCTCATACGCAAAAGCGAGATATTCTCGTCCAATGCGTTGACAAAACCGATCTTAGGTCCGCGCACAAGCGCTTCTGAAGTTGGTTCTTCGAAATTCTGCGGGACTGTGGATCCAGTTCCTAGCATCAGACCGCCGGGAATACCCTCAATGAGTAAAGCTGTTCCCCCTGTCAACACCCCTTCAATGACCTGATATAAGGATTGTATTTCGTTTATTGTGCAAAGTGGCAAGACATGATCTTTCACATAATGTTTGAAATCGCAGCTTGCTTCCAGATTTGAAATATCCATATGACCAAGATCCATCATTAATGGTTTTAGAACAAATTCTTGAATGGTCTTTAAATCAGATACTTTATTGATATAGACGATTGCCGCATGAGTCTCTGTATGTCCAATTTTAAATTTACGGATGGAAAAATCCGTATTGTCACCTAGTTGATCGCCCAGAATCGATAAATTTGATTGTAGATTTTCGCCCAACATGTCGCGTGGCGGCCAATCTTTCCACAACTTTCGAGGCAAGTTCTCGGGGGCTGGAGCAGGATGGCTTGCTGACGTGGTATTATCTTCTTTGTTCCAACCTCGATTGGACCTTTCCTTTTGGAAAAACCAGCCAAATAATTTGGAGATGCTAAATGGAACCAGAAAGGATAACGATGCCCATAAGAGCGTTTTCCAATCTGAAAGAACTTCCAACATCATATGCATATTCGTCACCTCTGCGTATATTATGCATAGTTAGAAGTATTTTCATGTATTCATACCACTCATACGCTTCAGCTTATTTTTCCGAACGATATAAACCGCTAATAAAAGAAGCGGGATGGCTAAACCAATCGTCATATCATAAAAAAGCCACTTTTTTGAAGCCACATCGTTAAAATAGGACGTATTCGGCGCAGATATAAAGATCAAGGCATAACAAATCGCAGCGGTAGGAATGGTTAACATTTTGTAATCCTTCAGCTTCAGGAATTGGGCTATGCCTACATTTAACACGTAGAAGTAAATCGTTGCTTTAATAAACGTGGTAATAATCCACAGAACAGCGATAAGCGCTTCCACTCTTTGCAGAAAATTACCCACATTAACTTGTTTAGCCAGCGCATAGCTGACATACAATGTATTCCCAGTCAAATATTCACCGAGGACAAGAATACTTTGCGACAATACAATTTCTAGTGCGAGGCCACCTATAAGAGCTCCGATCAGGAAGTTTTTTTTTACTTTTTTGCTATCTTTAATTTGAGGTAAGATAATGAGCAAGCAGGACATTTGCACGAATGGGAAAGTGCCTGCTTGCAGCATGCCAAGCAACACAGGCTTCACCCCATGTTCCAATATCGGCTTTACTTGACTGAGTTCCATTGCAGGGGCAAGCATGAATATCAACACTAGCAAAATGAGTACGACCCATGGGAAGAAAACTTCTCCAGCCCGTATAATTGGCCCAAGTCCAAGGCGCACAGCGTAAATCATCGCCCCATAAAACAACAACTCAATAACCTCTATCGGCGTTTCTGGCATGACATTACTGGTTATAAAATCACCTATTTCCCAAGAGATCCCCATTGTTGTCATCATAAAGTAGATCAAAAAAATAATATTTATAAGGGCCCCCAGCCATCTCCCTACAATAATCGGTGTATATTGAATGAGGGAAAGCTTGGGATAAAGTCCTCCCAGCAAGGTAAAGTTCCAGGTAGCCATCAAGCCATAACCAATTCCCAGCAGTCCTGCTATCCAAGCATCTTGATGAGCGTTGCTAGCCACATCTGAAGGCATAATCAGAATGGAGTCGCCAATCATGAGAAGAATGACGATGATCGTAAATTGGCGCGCGCTGATCATTCCCTTATCCAATTGAAGCATCTACCTCACCTCTTCCAAGCTATTGTAAGAAACCGAACACCGCATCGCTAATGGGCTTATATATGAAAATCATAGCATCAAGCGGATTAGGGAGTTTGATATGAAGAATCTGTGTGATATTGATTGCCACACCAATGAAAAGCAAGATACTGTATGTCCATGCTTCCTTTCGCAATTGTTTGCGCCATAGAGACTTGGTTTCCAATATGAATATACCTAGCGAAACTATGAGTACGCCTAATACGCTCCACACATCGATTACTCCTTAACATCTTGCAAGAACGAATTCCCCTTCGTACCCAAGCGTCTGATTTTAACATCAGCCTTTATGTTTACATCGAGAGTTGCAATATTGGCATCCCAATCATTCTTTAAATCCTTCCATGCTTGCGGATTATCCTCATGAATCAGTTCACCAAATCCGTATATATCCAATTTGGTGCGTTTGTGCACCTTAAGTACTGAACCCAGAACCAATTTCTCCAATTGCTTTCCAGCAGATTTTTCAAGCATATCAATTGTAGAAGGATCTACTAGATCAATCTCACACTCGACTTGACCAATACTCGTTTCAGCTTGAATTTCCGCATTGATTTGGGGCTTCCCATTGATGACTATCCCTTTCAACTTGGTTTTGGAGCGGATTACTTTTAACGATATATTCCCGCCATTAGGGCAGCTTATTATGCCAACTGTCTTATTGATGTGATTCGTCATATAGTTGTATACTTTGCTATCTTCCTCATTCATCCAACCATCCAACTTATCTTTACGGAAATATGCCAAACCTGTATACCTTAATTGCGATGGCGGATCAATGTTCTCCGCATTCTGTCTACTTCCATCAGTCTTCTTGACTCCAACCACTTCGATTACGGATAAAACGGGCGTTTTCCCTTCCGTAACCATTTCTTGAATAAGCTTGTCCAAGGTAACCGTTATGGTCGGCGCCCACAATTCTGAAGACGTCTTTAACGAGGAATACAATCTATTCGCAGGGATCTTCTCAAGTGGGGTCAACACCTTCAGCACATTCTCCGCCGAAGAATTTTTGGCAACAACGATATAGAAATCGGTTCGGGACTCTTGATCCCTCGACAGCATCTCCAATGGCTTGGAAATGCCTTCCTTCGCCAACTCCTCTCCCAAGACAAGCACGCGAACATGGGCCAAATAAATTTTACGCGGCGCAACCGTCGTCATTCTTCCGAGAGCCTCAAGCACTGTTTTCCCCTCCGATTTAAACAAAACAACGGTTGCACTGCCTGGTTTGCCGCTTTCGGCAACCGAGCTGGGGACAATAACCTGTGCAGAGATCTTATACATATCTCCGACTTTATCAATGCCTAAACCGACCGCGACTGCGAGCTGGTTTAATTCCCGACTACTCCAGCAGCCTGTTAACAGGACCATTAACACGAGCGAAAGTAATATACCTGAGAACTTTCTCATCAAGATGACGTACTTCCTCTCCTAGTGAAAGCTGTTCATGGTTGGCGAATCTTCTTCTTCGTCTGACCTTTGATTTTTTCTGGTTATGGAATAGGGACGTGAAACCATTGCCCACCTTGGAAGCCTGAATAAGGTATCTTTCTGCTCTGACAGTTGAAACGGAGCTAGAGCGCTCATGTAAGGTACACCGAATGAGTGCAGGCTGCACAAATGTAGGACGATCAGAATGATGCCAAGGACGATCCCGTACAAGCCGAATGTCGCGCCTAGCACCATCAGTGGAAACCTAAGTATACGAATGGAGATCGACATATTGTACGCAGGGATTACAAAGCTGGCCATCGCTGTAATCGACACCACAATGACCATCGCCGCAGATACAATGCCGGCCTGAACTGCCGCTTGTCCAATGACCAACGTGCCTACGATTGAAATCGCCGAGCCGACAGCCCTGGGCATTCGGACACCTGCCTCACGCAAGATTTCGAAGGTGATCTCCATCATCAGCGCCTCAAGAAAAGCCGGAAAAGGCACACCTTCCCGTTGAGCCATCAGACTAACAAGCAAGTTAGTCGGAATCATTTCTTGATGGAACGTCGTAACGGCAACATACAGGGAAGGCAAGATCAACGTAATTAAGAAGCATAGATATCGAATCAAGCGGATAAGCGTGCTAATGTCCCAGCGTTGGTAATAGTCTTCTGCCGATTGGAAATATTGGACAAACAGCGCTGGAACCAACAGAACAAACGGGGTTCCGCCGATAATAATCGCTATGCGCCCCTCCAATAAGCCTGCGGCGATCACATCGGGGCGCTCGGTGTTAAGTAGTGTTGGAAAGGGCGACCAAGTTTCATCCTGAATATATTCTTCGATATAGCCGCTTTCCAATATGCCGTCTATATCAATGCGGTCCAATCGCTGCCTTACTTCTTCAATGACACTATCATCAGCAATCCCTTTGAGGTACATGACTGCTACTTCGGTTCTCGTTACGCTGCCGATCTCTCTGGATTCCAGCCATAGTCTGGAATCCTTGATTTTACGCCGAATCATAGCTGTATTAATACGCAGCGATTCCGTGAAACCCTCGCGCGGTCCCCGGATAAGCGATTGCGCAGAGGGTTCCTCAACTCCTCGGTGCTCCCAGCCGCGGGTACCGGCAACCATTGCCCGATCCCTGTTTTCCATTAGAATGACGCAATCCCCGGATAACACCGCCAATATTAACGCTTCGAAATCCGTGACATCGACAAGGCCTTCGACTGTTAATACAGTCTCCTTTAACAATTTCATCGGGTCAGGATGAGCTAACAATTCAGCACTAAGTTCTGCATCTTGCTTGATTCCGATCATCAGTGGGTCCAGGACATACTGATCCAGCGTATTCTTATCCGCCAGCCCATCTGTGTAGACGACCGCCATTTGAATAGAACCATTGCCAATCAAGAATTCCTTGATAATCAAATCGCTGCTGTTTCCGATAATCTCTTTAATTTTATTCAAATTGGAATGTAAATGATTTGTTAAGGGGATCCTCACTTGCTGTTTGCTATTTAAACGGGCATGGACTCTACTTTTCTCTCCATGATGCTCCGATAATAGTTTTTTTAAAAAATTCACTCCGATCCCCCCAATAGATCAAATTATTTCCAAATCTAGTCAGAGCCATACAAGAGGTTAGTGGTGTCTGCGCGAGGTTAAAAATGAAAAAATCGCCAACCTGCCTAATCGTATAGGTGGTTAACGATCTTTTCGTGCCAAATCGCTAATTTCGGATGCATCCGAACTTGCTTCTGAGGACAGCTCAAGTTTGGCACCTGTCCGGTACTCATAAGCGCGGACGAGCATGACGGCCATCTCTTTTCTGGTCATGGATGATTTTAAGGGAACTACAGGCCGCTATATTAGGTAAATGTGCAGTTTCTAGGAACGAATCGGAACTACAGGGTCTTATTTCGGGTAAATACGAGTCTTTCCACGAATATTGGAGAAATAGAGGCCTCCAGTTCCCCTTCGAGAACGAAAAGGGCTATTTGGGTTAAAATAGCGTACTGACGTTCCCTTATCCAACGAAGTTACAAAAAAAAGATCGCCATCCATCCCTAATCGTATTGTGGTTAGCGATTAGGTGGTTGGCGATCTTCTTGTGTCTATTTCAGCAGGTTATAGATCGCTTGTGCAGCTTCTGCACGGGTTGTATGTTCATCCGGTACGAACAACCCTTCTTGACGGCCTGAGAGCAGCTTCGCCTTCAGCGCGCTGTTCACAAAAGGCAGGGCCCAATCACTGATCTCGGATGCATCCGAACTTGCTTCTGAAGATGCCTCAAGTTTCGAGCCTGTCCGGTGCTCATAAGCACGGACGAGCATAACGGCCATCTCTTCTCTGGTGATGCTGCGATTCGGTTCGAAAGCTTGCTGCGCATTGCCGGTAATGATGCCCGCTTTATAGGCGGCAGCCACTTCCTTCGCATACCAATCTTTCTCTGTCACATCACCAAACGGAGACGTATCAGCAGATGAAAGACCTAGCGTCCGGGCTAACAATGCTGCGAACTCGGCACGGGATATATCTTTGCCAGGTGCAAAGGTCGCATCCGTCGCCCCATTCACGATATGTTGGGCGGACAGTTCTCGAATCGTCGAGTATGCCCAGTGCTGGTTGGTTACATCATTGTAATTCTTCTCCAACGAAAGCACGGCGTATTGGCTAAGTCGATCAGTTCCGACTTCGATAGCGGTATTTCCATTCACACGTTTTCCGCCTAAGTAGACCAGGCTTCCGTCTTTCTTAATCTCGTAGATGCCAGCCAGCTTCGGATCCATTCCCGCAGGTATCGGGAACGTCATTGTGACAGGCTTATCAAGCTTAGCCAAGACAAACTGTTTACCATCTGCGTTGGTCACGAAGATCGAGAGAGCAACCATTTGTCCGCCTAACTTGTAATTCGCGTTGTCCTTGCGGCTTGCTTCTTGGAGCGTCCGTTCCGCCTGCTCTGCTGCAACCGGCTCGATTTTCACCGTAATCTCAGCCTTGTTGTCCGGTTCTGGCAGCAAATCGCTTGCGGATTTCAACAGATCCCCAGGAAGGGTCAGTTTGACGTTCGGTGCCTGAACTTGCAAGGTGCGTCCGTTAAACTGCTCGGCCTGCTCCACCCCAATAATCACGCGATTCTTTCCTTCCGGTAGTTCGACGGATACGGATGACTGATTTTCCTTTAAGTCATCGTCCTTGATAATTACTGCATCTTCTGGCAACTTCGGCTTATCCGGCGTTGTCGATGATCCTGGAGTTTCGGATGGACCCGGATCTGAATTTGACGAACGATTTACTGTAATGCCATATTGCTTGAACGTACCATCCTGCGCCGTTACCGTAACGGTAATCGCATTATTACCCACAACCAAATTTTCACCGCCATGCACTGCTACCGTTGCAGCAGAACTTGCTGCCGTGTAGGTGACAGTGGTCACCGTTGTTTCATACGGCACCAACAACGCGTAGCCGAGCTTGTCCGACGCGAAGCCGTTCACTGTCGTTCCATTTACGCGCAAATCCACTAAAGAAGCGTCAGACGACAGCGCTTGTGTCTGTCTGGTTACCGCAATGCTGTACACCTTTGTTGTGCCGTCTTGCGCCGTAACCGTTACGGTCACCGGATTGTTGCCCACAACCAAATTCTCGCCGCCATTCACCGCTACCGTTGCAAATAGACTTGCCGCCGTGTAGGTGACTTTGGTCACTGTTGTTACATACGGCACCAACAACGCGTAGCCGAGCTTGTCCGAAGCGAAGCCGTTCACTGTCGTTCCATTTACGCGCAAATCCACTAAAGAAGCGTCGGACGACAGCGCTTGTGTCTGTCTAGTTACCGCAATGCTGTAAATCTTTGTCGTGCCGTCCTGCGCCGTTACCGTAACGGTAATCGCATTATTACCCACAACCAAATTTTCACCGCCATGCACTGCTACCGTTGCAGCAGAACTTGCTGCCGTGTAGGTGACAGTGGTCACCGTTGTTTCATACGGCACCAACAACGCGTAGCCGAGCTTGTCCGACGCGAAGCCGTTCACTGTCGTTCCATTTACGCGCAAATCCACTAAAGAAGCGTCAGACGACAGTGATTGTGTCTGCCTGGTTACCGCAATGCTGTAAATCTTTGTCGTGCCGTCCTGCGCCGTTACCGTAACGGTAATCGCATTATTACCCACAACCAAATTTTCACCGCCATTCACTGCTACCGTTGCAGATGGACTTGCCGCCGTGTAGGTGACAGTCGTCACCGTTGTTTCATACGGCACCGACAACGCGTAGCTCAGCTTGTCAGTTGCGAAGCCGTGCACTGTCGTTCCATTTACACCCAAATCCACTAAAGAAGCGTCGGACGACAGCGCTTGTGTCTGCCTGGTTACCGAAATGCTGTACACCCTTGTTGTGCCGTCTTGCGCCGTAACCGTTACGGTCACCGGATTGTTGCCCACAACCAAATTCCCACCGCCATTCACTGCTACTGTTGCAGCAGGACTTCCCGCCGTGTAGGTGACAGTGGTCGCCGTTGTTTCATACGGCACTGACATCGCATAGTCAAACTTATCCGGTGCGAAGCCGCTAAGCGAAACGCCGTTCAACTTCAAATCTGTCAAAGTTGCATCGCCGCTTGAAACTTGTTCGCCCGTAAAATCGATTTCGCTCATGCTGGTAAATTTCGCGGAGTTCGTATTATACGTTGACGTAACGACGAATTTCACGTAACGACCATTCAGAGTTTTGCCAAACGAAGCATAATCCGAATAAACAGTGCCTGTCCATGTCTTACCGAATGTCCCGGTAACTTTGTTGGCCGGATTGGCCAAGTAAACAGTGTTCTTCAAGTCGGCCAAATTGTCCGAGGCATATAATTCAAACGTTTTTGGGAATCCCATATCGCCTTGGTTGAGACGGCTCTTTCTGTTAACACCATTGATACTATGCGTGCTCTTCATATCGACGATAACCCAATGAGGGAAATCTGGCACGGGGGACTGCCATTTGGAATGCCAAATGGATGACAACGAATCGTCGAGAATGTTGCTCGCGTAATCACCATCATTGTCTGCGTAAGAACTGAATGAATCGATAGAGAAATCCTTTTTCGGGACGAATGTGTAGGTGAGTTTAGCTTGGGCCATCTGAAGCGCCCACATCAGCTCCATATAAGCCAGATCAATCACAGCTGCTTCAGATCCTGAAGTCAAGGTTTTTGCAGCAGCAAGCTTAGCTGTCAAATCCGTTTGCACTTGTGCCGGGATAGATGCACCAGTTATTCCCGCAACATGCGCAGCGAATTGCTCTGCTTCCTGAATCTTGGATGTTAACTGACTAAAGTTGAACAGATTAGCCGACTGGTACGAATCGGACAGCGCTTTGGCTTCCGTTGCGGACAGGGCGCGTTTCCATATTTTTAGATCGTCCAGCGTGACGTCCGCCCCACCATTGCCTTTATTGCCATCTGCACCGAGAATGATGTGGAAATTGGTATCCAAGCTGGATGTTCCCAATGTGGAAATGTTGCCTATGGCTTGCTTGATACCGTCAACATACGTTGATGCTGTATGATTTGCCCTGTCTACCGATATGGTAAAATAGTGCCACTCTTGCCCCACGCTCGCAGCTGAGTAATCGATACGGTTCCCAGCCCCATTAGCTAAATTAAGGGTCATGTTGTTAGAAGTCGCAGGACCAATGTACCAGCCCAGATTCCCGCCTGAATTCCAATTTTTGTTGGAAAGGACTGTTTGATCTGCTGCCAGATTGCCCTTATGCCAGAATGAGATCGTAAAGTCGCCATTTCCGAACTTCAAGTCCGATCTGTCGCCAAGATCGACATAATTGGTGTTGCCTGCTGCTATGCTGAGTGCTTGTCCGGATTTGCCCGTTACGAATGAAACCGAACCTGCTTGGGTAGCTGCACCACTTGTCCCTGAAGCGTCTTCGTTCAGATTACCGTTGAATTTCATATCCGACACAAGCTGATTCCACATCGTAGTTGGGTCAATGGGCGTCGGCGCCGGCGGTGCAACTTGAGAAGCATAGAGCATTTGCACCGGAGCACTTGAGTTGCCAGTAGCATCCGTTGCCTTTACAGATATCAGATAAGTCTTTGCCGGATTGAGATCCTTCATTGGAATATTCATGTTATTCGGGATCGGTGTGAAGTAAAAATCCGACAAAACATTGTACGTTTTTTCTACTTGAGCCGTTCTATAGTCATACACTTTGACTTCATAATGATGCATGGAGTCATCGTCCGTGGCTTGCTTGAACGAGAGCACCGGCACGTTATCCGCTCTCTTTTCCACCTTCATATTCAGGTTCACTGGGAACTCTGGCGCTACTTTGTTGCGGTTTTGTGGCTTGTACGTAAAATTGCTTTTGATTTCCTCGTTAGTATTGCCTGATAACTTCACGACCCATTTCTTACCCGCTAATGCGCCGGCGCTGTTGAAAGCCGGGACTGCAGATCCTTTACCCCATTGATACTCAATACGCTCAATCTCTATACGATCCTGGTACACCTCTATGATTGGGGACTGAGTTCCTGAGAACAAAGCTGTTTCATTCAGTCCTCCTTCTTTCGTAACCATGGAGTACCCGTATTCCGTCTCCAGATACGACATAGATCCGACATTAATCACGGTGAAGTCCTTCTGGAAAATGGAGCGCTCATCATTAATGTTCAAGTGAGAGTGACCCGATAATACAACAACTTGCGGAAAATCCTTCAGATCCGCATTCAGGTTCCCATTGGAAGCCTGCTGCCCGTCCATGACCGTTCCAGCAATCGGATGGTGCAAAGTAAGGAAGATCGGCTTATTGCGACTTGCCGGATCAGCGGTTATCGCTGCAAGCCGTCCCCTCAGCCAGTTTCTTTGTGTCGTGTCCCCATTGTAGTTGTTCGCGTTCACGAAGAAGAAGGAATACCCTTTGATTGTCTTCTCGTAATAACCGTTTGATTGGCTCGTGAACCATTCCGCCGGATACCCTTTTTGCACATCAGAGACGCGTGCGTCATGGTTGCCGATCGCAATCTGCATTTGCATACCGCTCCAGCCTTTTCTTTCCATCTGTGTTTTTAAAATATCGTAAACGAACGAATGATGTTGACCCGTGTTAAAGTTATTATCATTAATCATGTCACCGGCAAAAACGATGGCATCCGGATTAGGCAGAACAGAACCGAGGACATCAAAATTACTCACCCATCTGGCTCGATTATTGGCATCATCTTCAGCTGTACCCGGCGCCATATGGACGTCACCCATCGCAGCGAATTTCAGCAGTGGCTTCTCGGTAGTCTTAATGATATAGCCATAAGTCCCGGCTATACTCCAGCCGCCATCTTTCATAGCAATAACCGAAACGTTCGTGGATTCCGTAAGAACGATCGGCGTTCCATTATACTTGATGCTGGTTTCGTCAGGCAATGTGCCGTCCAGCGTATAATAGATGTCTGCCCCTGGAGTCGTGGTGCTAAGCTCAACATTAATGGATTGTTCATAGCGGCCCCCTGGGATGGAAGGCACAGGCTTATCGACAGTAACGGCGGCCACGGCAGCCGGGATAAAACCTGCTCCCGCTGAATAAACAACAGAACAAGCGATGGTACAGGCCATAAAAGCGGATATGAATTTCTTGACATTCAACACGAGAAAACCTCCTTTTGATTATCTTAATAAAAAAAAGATCGCCATCCTCCCTGATCGTATCGGTGGTTGGCGATCTTCTTATGTCTATTTCAGCAGGTTGTAGATCGCTTGTGCAGCTTCTGCACGGGTTGTATGTTCATCCGGTACGAACAGCCCTTCTTGACGGCCGGAGAGCAGCTTCGCTTTCAGAGCGCTATTCACGAAAGGCAGAGCCCAATCGCTGATGTCGGATGCATCTGAACTTGCTGCTGAGGATGCCTCAAGTTTCGATCCTGTCCGGTGCTCATAGGCACGGACGAGCATGACGGCCATCTCTTCTCTGGTGATGCTGCGATTCGGTTCGAAAGCTTGCTGCTCATTGCCAGCAATAATGCCGGCTTTATAGGCAGCAGCCGCTTCCTTCGCATACCAGTCTTTCGCTGTCACATCACCGAACGGAGACGTATCAGCAGATGAAAGTCCTAATGTCCGGGCGAGCAAAGCTGCAAACTCGGCGCGGGATATGTCTTTGCCAGGCGCAAAGGTTGCGTCCGTTGCCCCGTTAACGATATGCTGGGCTGACAACTCTCGAATTGTCGCGAATGCCCAGTGCTTATCCGTCACGTCATTGTAATTCTTCTCCAAAGAAAGCACAGCGTATTGGCCAAGTCGATCCGTTCCGACTTCGATAGCGGTATTTCCATTCACACGCTTTCCGCCCAAGTAGACAAGGCTTCCGTCTTTCTTAATCTCGTAGATGCCAGCCAGTTTCGGATTCATTCCCGCAGGAATCGGGAACGTCATCGTGACAGGCTTCTCAAGCTTAGCCAAGGCAAACTGTTTGCCATCTGCGTTGGTCGCGAAGATCGAGAGGTCGACCATTTGTCCGCCCAACTTGTAATTCGCATTGTCTTTGCGGCTTGCTTCTTGGAGCGTCCGCTCCGCTTGCGCTGCAGCAATCGGTTCGATTTTCACGGTAACCTCAGCCTTGTCGTCAGGTGTCGGCAGCAAATTGCTTGCGGATTTCAACAGATCCCAAGGAACGGTCAGTTTGACGTTCGGTGCCTGAACTTGCAAGGTGCGTCCGTTAAACTGCTCGGCCTGCTCCACCCTAATAATCAGGCGATTCTTTCCTTCCGGTAGTTCGACGGATACGGTTGACTGATCGTCCTTTAAGTCATTGTCCTTGATAGTTACTGCATCTTCTGGCAACTTCGGCTTATCCGGCGTTGTCGATGGCTCTGAAGGATTGGATGGCCCTGGATCTGATTCTAAATTTGACGAACGATTTATTGCAATGCCATATTGCTTGAACGTGCCATCCTGTGCCGTCACCTTAACAGTGATCACATTGGAGCCAACATTTAAGCTGCTGCTCCCTGTGACAGCGGCCGTTGCTGCAGCATGATAAACCGAATAAGTCACAGTGGCAACAGTTGATCTGTAAGGAACATCCATGGAGTAGTTCAGCTTGTCCGGTGCAAAGCCGCTCACTGTCACTCCATTCACCTGCAGATCCCGCAGCGTTGCGTTGGACGATGCCGATTGAGATTGTCTGGTTACCACTAGGGTATACGTACTTTCACTGGTACCATCTTGCGACGTCACCTTAACGGTGACTGGATTATCACCGACGATCAAATTCTGGCCGCCACTCACCACTACGGTTGCAGCAGAATTCGCTTTCGTATAGGTCACATTTGTAACCGTCGTCTCATAGGGTACCGACATCGCATAGTCGAACTTATCCCCTGCGAATCCACTCACCACCGTTCCGTTCACACTCAGATCGATCAAAGAACTGTCGGAGGATAGCGGTTGAGGTTGCCTAGTTATCACAATAGTATAAATACTCTTGCTGGTACCGTCTTGCGCCGTCACCGTGACGGTAACCGGATTATCACCGACAACCAGATTCTCGCCGCCACTCACCGCTACGGTTGCAGCAGGGTCCGCTTTCGAATAGGACACGGTTGCCACAGTCGTCTCATACGGCACCACTATCGCATAGCCAAGCTTTTCCGGCGTGAAGCCGCTGATCGCAGCGCCATTGACTTTTAATTCCGTTAAAGCCACATCCCCACTAAAAGCCTTTTCGCCAGTAAAATCAATTTCGCTCATACTGGTATAGATTGCGTTTGGATCATAGGTTCCAGTAACAACAAATTTCACATACCGGCCCTGCAGTGTTTTGTCCAAAGAAACATAATCCTTATAAACCATGCCTGTCCAAGTCTTGCCGAACGTGCCGGCAGCTTTATTAGCCGCATTGCCCAAGAATGCAGGATCGTTTAAATCAGCCAGATGATCCGAGGCGTACAATTCAAACGTTTTGGGGAATGCCATATATGATTGATCGGTACGGCTCTTTCTCTGAATACCACTGATCTTATTCGTATTCTTCATATCGATAATGACCCAGTGCGGGAAAGGATCAGCTGGTGCTTGATACTTGGAATGCCAAATCGTCGTCTCTTGCCCGTCCAGGATATTTTTTGCTTCATCATTGTCATTTTCAGCATATGAACTGTATGCTTGCAGGGAGAAATTTGTTTTCGGTAAGAATGTGTACACGACAGCACCTTGCGCTGCTTTCAGTGCCCAAATCAAATCCAGATAAGCCTGATCGATTATCGTTGCACCAGAATCCGCTGCCAAAGATTTGGCTGCAGCAATTTGAGCTGTCAGCTCATTTTGCACCTGCACAGGAAGAGATAGTCCTGTTGTCCCGGCAATTTGCGCTGCGAATTGCTCAGCTTCTTGAATTTTTGACGTCAATTGATTGAAATTGTATAAATTCTCTGTCGTCTCTTCTTTATAAGAATCGGATAGCGCTTTGGCTTCCGTTGCAGTCAGAGCACGCTTCCAGATTTTCAAATCATCCAGCGTAACTTCTGCTCCACCATTTCCCTTATTGCCATCGGCTCCGAGAATAATATTAAAAGAAGTATCCAAACTGGCTGTCCCTAATACAGAGATGTCCTTGGTTGCCTTCAGAACTCCGTCCACGTACGTTGAGGCAGTCTTGTTCGTTCTGTCTACAGATAACGTGAAGTAATGCCACTCTATTCCCACATTTTGAGCGGAATAATCAATACGATTGCCTCCAGCCGCCATGTTAAGGGTCATGTATTTCGTAGTCGCAGGGCCGACATACCAGCCAGGATTTCCACCCGAGTTCCAGTTTTTATTGGCGAGAACCGTCTGATCCCCGGCCAAATCGCCCATATGCCAGAACGAGATTGTGAAATTGCCATTTCCGAACTTCAGGTCGGATCTATCGCCCATATCCACATAATTGGCATTGCCGGCTGCAATTTCGACCGCTTGACCGGATTTACCTGTGACGAAAGTGACATCACCGCTTTGAGCAGCTTTGCCGGTTACACTTGGAGCATCCTCATCCAGATTACCCTCGAATTTCATATCAGACACGAGCCCATTCCACATTGTAGAAGGGTCTATCGGTGTCAATCCCGGCGCTGTGCCTCCGGTCCGGTAGGCAGTCTGCACAGGAGTGCTTTTGTTGCCGTAAACATCCACGGCTGTTACGTTGATCATATAAGAGGTTGCCGGATCCAAGTCGGCCATCGGAATATTCATTTTATTCGGAATCGGCGAGAAGTAATAATCCGACAAAACGTTGAATGATTTCACTGTTTCAGCCGTTCTCTGGTTCAACAGTTTGATTTCATAGTGATGCATGGACTGATCGTCTTTGGCTTGTCGGAAAGAAAGCACCGGTACGTTACTCACTCCTGGCAGCACTTTGATCTCGGGGTTCGCCGGGAATTGAGGCGCTGTTTTGTTGCGGTTGCTTGTTGTGTACGTGAAGTTGCTTTTAATTTCCGCATTGGAATTGCCTTGCAGCTTCACAACCCATTTCTTCCCTGCCAATGCCCCAGCGCTGGAGTACGGAGGCGGGGTGCCCGCTCCTTCTCTCCCTATTCCTTCCCACTTACCTCCATTAATGATGGAGCCTGGATCGCCGTTATACTCCACTCGCTCAATCTCTATGCGATCCTCGTATACCTCAATAAATTCCGATTGATTAACAGGAAATTCATTGCGATTTGCCATTAAACCTTCGTTCGTGACAGCGCCGTACCCACTCTCTGTCTCTACATAGGACATAGATCCCAGATTGATCGCTGTAAAGTCTTTCTGGTAAATGGAACGATCATCGTTAATATTCAAATGGGAGTGGCCGGATAAGACGATGACTTGCGGAAAATCCTTTAAATCCGCATACAAATTCTCATTTGCAGACTGCGCGCCGTCCATGACTGTATTTTTAACCGGATGATGCAAAGTAATAAAGATTGGCTTGTTAAGGTTTGCCGGATCGCTAGTCAACGCTGCCAGTCGCCCCTTCAGCCAATTCCGTTGATTCGTGTCACCGTTGTAGTTGTTCGCGTTCAAGAAGAAAAAAGAATAGTCTTTAATTGTCTTCTCGTAATACCCGTTGGACTGACTCGTGAACCATTCATTCGGATAACCAGCTTTGACCTCTGCTACGCTGGCGTCATGGTTGCCGATGGCAATCTGTACAGGCATATCTTCCCAGCCTTTTCGTGCCATTTGTTCCTGGAAAACCTCGCGAACAAAAGCATGATCACGCCCTTTGCCATCGAAGTTATCATTGATTAAATCGCCTCCGATAACAATCGCATCCGGCTTGAAAATGGAAGACATCACATCAAAGTTGCTGGTGTACCGTGCTTTCGTACTGAGTTTATCCGCCGGTGTGTTCGTTCCGATATGAAGGTCAGACATCGCTGCAAATTTCAGCAGTGGTTTTTCAGATGTTTTGATGATGTAGCCGTAAGTCCCTGCTTTACTCCAAACACCGTCTTTCAGGGCAATAACTGAAATGTTCGTTGATTCCGTGATTAAAATCGGCGTTCCAGTATATTTGAGGCTGGTTTCGTCAGGCAATGTGCCGTCGAGCGTATAATAGACTTCTGCACCTGACGTCGTGGAGGTAAATGTAACATTGACTGATTGCTCATAGCGGCCAGCCGGCACTGAGGGGACTGGCTTGTCGACTATAACAGAAGCAACAGCAGCTGGGATGAAACCTGCACCCGATGAGTATACAACCGAGCAAGCAATCGTGCACGCCATGAATGTAGATACGAATTTTTTGGCATTCAACATGTAAGTCCTCCATCTAATCAATTTTGATCACCAAACATTTAAAACCACATTATTTTATTGTTTTTATTTGTGTTTAGTTTTATTTTATTGTTTGTTTGTTCTCGCAAAGTTAATTGCATATGGTGATTTTGTAAATATATCGAACTGAATGGTAAATTAGCGCACTGACGATCCCTTATACGCACGAGGTTACAAAAAAAGATCGCCCTCCTCCTGATCGTATAGGTGGTTGGCGATCTTTCGATGTGTATTTCAGCATCTCAACAAAGTTAAAAAAATTATTTATGTTGTTTTTATTATGTTTAATTGTATTGCTTCGATTTAATTACCTGCTCTCTATTTCCACAAAAGAAACATGTTCAACTGACTTCAATAAGGCATAGACATCCGTCGCCTGTACCTTTTCATACGTAAGCAACTTCAATTCCAACTGATTGGAGCTTCCTTCCACATCTCTCACTTTGACCCGCTCGACCTGCATGTTTAATTCTTTCAACTTTTGAAAGATTAGATTGGGATCCTGGCTTTCATGAAAAACGATTCTTACTTCCAAATATCTTTGCTTGAGTGAACGGGGACCGATTAACTTAATAAGGACGGGGAACAAATTAACGGACAGAATAATGAAGATCACGGCTACAAAAGCCTGGAGATAATACCCGGCTCCCGTTGCTATGCCCAGCGCAGAGGCTGACCATACCATCGAAGCTGTGGTCAACCCGGAAATTTCGTCATTGCTTTTTCTTAAAATAACGCCTGCACCCAAGAATCCTACGCCGCTTACGATTTGCGCAGCGAGCCGCATCGGATCCATGTTGGTGTGGCCAGGAATGGAGAACTTGCTTACTGACTCGATGGAGACCAACGTAATCAAACAGCTTGCAACAGCAATGACCATGTTGGTCTTCATGCCTACAGGCTTATGCTTGAGCTGTCGGTCAATGCCAATCAGCATGCCAAGAAATAGAGCAATACCTAGCTTGATAACAAAGTGAGACATCAACACTACACTTCCCCCACTTTTCTCGTTTCTGGCAGCATGCGAGACTTTTTATACGGAAACAGACAGTTCTTTGAGAACGCTATCGATCTCAACATAGGGATACCCCTGCGCTTCAGCAACTGCTTTATACGTGACCTTGCCTTCAATTGTGTTGAAACCTTTGGCCAAATCTTTATGCTGCAATCCAGCTTCGCGATAGCCTTTATTCGCAATTTGCAAGCCATAGCCTATCGTGACGTTCGTTAATGCGACTGTGGATGTCTGTGCAACCGCTCCAGGCATATTGGCAACTGCATAATGTACAACACCGTGCTTCACGTAGGTCGGGTTGCTATGCGTTGTAATCCGGTCGATGGTTTCAATCGATCCGCCTTGATCAATAGCTACATCCACGATAACAGAACCAGGCTTCATCGTTTTCACGACAGCTTCTGTCACGAGTCGCGGAGCGCGGCTGCCCGGAATCAGTACCGCACCGATCAGAAGGTCCGCTTTCTTAACGGCTTCTGCAATATTGCTGCCATGCGACATTAATGTCCGCAGACGACCCTGAAATTGATCATCCAGCTGGCGCAGCCGCTCTGCATTCACATCAAGCAGCGTCACGCTTGCGCCTAAGCCAATTGCCATTTTGGCCGCTTGCGTCCCCACCACGCCGCCGCCAATAATGACGACTTCAGCTGGCGCTACGCCAGGAACACCGCCTAGAAGAATTCCTTTTCCTCCTTTGGACTTCTCGAGGAATTGGGCGCCGATTTGAATCGACATCCGGCCAGCGACTTCACTCATCGGCGTCAGAAGCGGCAGCGACCCATTGCTCAATTGAATGGTTTCATAGGCGATGGCTATCACTTTCTTATCCGTTAACGCTCGGGTCAACTCGGATTCTGCCGCAAGATGCAAATAAGTGAATAGAATTAATCCTTCCCGAAAATACACATACTCGTCTTCAAGCGGTTCCTTTACTTTAAGAACCATATCCGCTGACCAAGCATCCGCTGCGAAGGGCACTATTTTGGCTCCTGCTTCTATATAATCATCGTTTGCAAACCCGCTCCCCCAACCAGCGCCTGCTTCAATCCAAACCTCGTGTCCATACTGTTTAAAAGAGGCAACGCCCGCAGGTGTAATCCCCACTCGATTCTCGTTGTTTTTAATTTCTTTCGGTACGCCAATAATCATGCTCATTCATCCCCTTTGGTTATGTCCAAAACTTTTCTTGCTGAATCGCATCCACAAGACGAATCATATCGTCTACCTGTACTTCTCCGATGTTACCGATCCGAAACGTATTCGCATTCGTAATTTTCCCCGGATAAATAACAAAGCCTTTGCGCTTCAATTTCTCATATAACGTTTGGAACTGGAAAGCTTCGCTTTCGGGATATAAGAAGGATGTGATGATTGGAGACTGCAACTGCTCCGGCAGCAGCGTTTCGAAACCGAGCAGTTTCATTCCTTTGACGAGCGCTCGCTGACTAGTTTTGTATCGATTGTATCTGGCGGTTATGCCGCCTTCATCTGCCAGTTCTTTCAGAGCTTCGTAGAAGGCACGGACGACATGAGTCGGAGAGGTGAACCGCCATTTGCCGTTATAATGTTCCATTTTGTCCCATTGATCGTACAAATCCAGAGAATGTGAACGGGCCCAGCCTGCGCACTTTTCCAATTCATCGATCTTGGCGATAACGAAGCCGAATCCAGGCACACCTTGGATGCACTTGTTCGCGCTGCTGATCAGGAAATCAATTTGCAGCTCCGCTATATCCATTGGAATTCCGCCAAAGGAGCTCATGGCATCTACAATATAGGTTTTGTTATATTTTTTTGCTATGCGGCCTACAGCTTCAATCGGGTTTAACATGCCTGTCGTCGTTTCGCAATGAACAACAGCTACATGCGTAATATCCGCATCTTCTTGCAGCAAGGACTCCAATTGATTCAAATCGGGAGGAGCAACCTCTCCGTTATCCAAGAGGACGAGCGGAATATTCAGCATTTTGGCCATATGCGCCATCCGCTGGCCATATGCGCCATTGGCCATAACGAGGATTTTACCATGCTGCGGAATAACGCTTCCGATAACAGCTTCCACGCAAAATGACCCGCTGCCTTGCATCAGAACGGAGGAATAGAACGAGGCCTCCTTGGTCGCTAGTCGGACAAGTCTGGTCCGAATATCCTGGACAATTCGATTATAGTCATCATCCCATGTACACCAGTCTTTCAGCATAGCCGCCTTTACCCTTTTGCTAGTGGAAAGCGGTCCTGGCGTCAGAAGTAAATACGGGTTGTCTTCGATCAGCTCAATATTCATCGTGATACTCTCCTTCGTTTTGTTCATCTATTGGTCGCCTCCAGCCATACGCACGTTAATGTCATCAATGACATGCACAAGATCACCGATCGTCGGAATCACGTAATGAGCTCCGGCTTCAAAGAAGCGTTTCTCAACGACAGCCATTTTCGCTTCCAATTCTTCAGCCGGCAGCGTGTTCACTTCTTCCTCGGTAAGACCGAGTTCGCTTCCGCCTTTCACGACGCCAACACTCCATGCCCCGGCATTGACACCTTCCTGAATATCGCTGATCGTATCGCCGACTTTCACAATCGCCTTAAACGGATAAACGCCTAAATTCATGGCATTTAGGTAACACATCCAGGGATATGGTCTCCCTGCCCTCACTTCAGAAGGAGTCACCAAGGAATCAGGTTCATATCCTTTCAATTTGGCTTCTCGACTCACAATATCCATCATTTCTCTGGTATAGCCGGTTGTTGAGCCTATTTTCAGCCCTCTGGCCCGCAGCTCCTTCATCAAATCCAGAGCACCAGGAATCGGGTCCGTGTACTGGGGTAAAATTTCAAAAAGCAGCGGCTCAAAATCGGCATACAAGTCATCTACATCGGCATCTGTCGGCAGAGCCCCGAACTGCTCCTTCCATAGCTGTGCGATTCGCGGTATACTGCATAACGTTTGGATATGATCCCACTTCAATAACCCCATCGGGCCCCGCGCTTCTTCTGCGGTAATGGCAATGCCCCGCTTCTCAAAGATTCGGAGAAACACTTCGAGCGGCGCGAAACACCCGAAATCAACCATCGTACCCGCCCAATCAAAAATAACGGCTTGAATTTGACCTTCAACTTTTTTCGTCATCCTAACCATCCCTCTCACAGTCCATAAATTATTGTTATTCAGCTGCGATCCACGCTACACTCACGCGATCTAACTCAGCTTTCCAATCTTCCGGTGCTGGAACTCCACTGACAATGACATCGATTTCTTTCAAATCGGACATTTTATAAAATTGCACCATACCAATTTTGGAATGGTCGGCAACCACAACGCTCATTTTGGCATGCTCCATCATCTTCCTCACTAATTGACCGCGCTCTTCATCAAACGATGTGATCCCTTTGTCGATCATTATCCCATCGATGGAAATAAACGCTTTGTCTGCATAGAAATGCTCCACCAGTTTCTCGGCCAATGAGCCGACAACTCTGGATTGCAGCGAGCTTACTTTGCCTCCGATGAAAAATATTTCTCCCGAGTAGAGATCTCTATTTTTATAATCAATGAGCGAAAAGAGCGCAGGAATGGAGTTGGTCAAAATTGTGAGATCTTGCTTATGCAGCAGATGCTCGATCATCTGCAGGGTCGTCGAGCCGTCATCGATGAAAATCACTTCATTGTCCTCGACGAGCAAGGCAGCCGCCTGACCAATTTTACGCTTTTCGTCTACATGCAGGACTTCCCTGTTCAAATGGGAAGGTTCTTCACGGGAACGACTAATTTTCACCGCGCCGCCGTAGACCCGTTTCAACTGGTTCGTCTCCTCAAGATCCTCCAAATACCTGCGTACAGTCTCGGACGAAACTTGGAACACATCGACCAGCTCATGGGTAATTACTTTGCCTTCCGAATTGATCTGATTAAGAATATACTCCTTACGCGATTCACCGATTAATGACATGAACGGTAACCCCCTTGCAAGTAACGACTATTGGCGAACTTGCCATGCATCTGTTTTCCTTCTTACCTTCTTCGAAAGGATGGTGTAAAGCAGTCTTACGATCACATTCGTAATTACGATGAGCACCGCCATAGCAGCGGCTGCTGCAACATCGCCTGCATCCTCCATACTGACCAAGGCAACCGCAGCTAAATTCAAATCCGCAGACCGTAGAAACACGACGGCCGAAACGGTAACCATTGCGTTGACAAAGAAGTACATGGCGATTTCAATGATGGCTGGCAAACACATCGGTACCGTTACTTTCAGCAGTGTTCGATAGAACGGTACGCGCATCGATTCAGAAACAAGTTCGAATTCTTTATCCAGTTTCTTGAGCGCCGTCGTCGCTGTGATGAAAGGTACGCCATAGAAGTGAGTAATATTAGCCAGCACAAGGATGATCATCGTTCCGTAAACCCAATTCAAGGGATTATTCGGATTATTAAAGAAGAAAATGTAAGCCAAGCCTATTACCATACCAGGCAGGGCAAGCGGCAGTACGGACAGGAAATAGCCAATCTGTCTAAGTCCATTCAAATGACGCGATTTCTCGATCAAATAAGCGAACAAAAACGTAATGAACGTTCCGACAATTGCGGTAAGGAACGATACCTTTAAACTAGTCCAGAACGGGTCAAGTCCGGAACCTGCTACATGGGAGAAATCATAATGTTTAAAACTGAAACTTAAATTATAGGGCCAAACTTTAATCAAGGAAGCACAAACAATGGTTATTAATGGAATAAGGATCGCGGTAGAAATAAGCACACCAATGATTTGGTAAAACCTATCACGCGCTTTTCCGGCTGCAATCCGGTAGGGAGTCGACTTGGAAGAAAGCATGGAACGCTGTTTGCGCTCCACCATTCGATCCACCACAAAGGCGATAATAGCGGGAATCGTTAGCAAAATACCAACGGTGGCGCCCATCGACATATTTTGCTGTCCGATGACTTGCTTATAAATATCAGTCGCCAATACGTTGAATTTGCCACCGATTGCTTGCGGCGCCCCGAAATCTGTAAAGCAGGCAGTGAAGCAAACGAATATTGCACTTATGAGTCCATATTTGATCGATGGCAAGGTCACGGTTAGAAACATTTTCGTCTTGCTCGCGCCTAATGTTTCCGCAGCTTCATACAACCGTTGGTCCGTGATGGACAATGCCGTAATGAAAATGAGGAATGCTTGGGGGAACAAGTAGATGACCTCGGAAATAACGATGCCGACAGGACCATAGATCGGAATGCTGATACCGCCTGGCAATAATCCGAAGAAACCCTTGGTCACAATTCCTTGATTCCCAAACAAATACGTTAAAGCGATTCCATGCATCATGGTTGGTTCAAAAAGCGGCAGCATCGCAACATAATGCAAGTAAGCTTTGCCGCGAATGGTTGTTCGGCTAATCCCATATGCATATAGGAAGGCTAGGGTGACGGCAATTGCGGTCGAAAGCAGAGAAACCCAAATCGTATTCCATAAGGACTGCGCCAGGGATGGCGTCGTGAAATATTTGATGAAATTATGAATTCCGATGAATTCCGCATTTGCATTGAAAAAGGCTTTGCTGAATAATAAACAGAGCGGCACTAGTGTCGTTGTGGACAACGTAATGACAAGCGCGGCGATAAGAATATTTTGCAGATTGATGAGTTCTCCCCAGTTTCGGCGAACAGGCGGTGTCCATCCAGAAGATTGCTTCTCCATCACGCAGTCACTCCGGCATCTGGCGTAAATGAAATCACTCTCTCTTGCGGAAACTCAACGGACACTTCAGCAAACTTCATTAAGTTCAGTTTGTGTGCATGCTGTGAGGATACATCCACAGAGAGCAGTTGATTTCCAAGCAGATCTCTTAAATCACGGATGGGCTGCAATTGCAATCTATAGAACGGACCTCTGAACTCCATATGCTTGACGACAGCTTGAAAGCCTGAACCTGGAGAAGATATACGAATATGTTCGGGCCTGACAGCGAAATTAGTACGGGGAATATTCCCTTTCGGGGGCCCATAGGTTAAGAAATTAATGGATCCGATGAAATCAGCCACAAAAGGTGATTCCGGTTGATCATACACTTGCTGAGGAGTTCCGACCTGCATAATTTCTGCATTATTCATAACGACAATTCGATCTGCCATAGTTAAAGCTTCTTCTTGATCATGGGTAACCATAATCGTTGTAATGCCCAGCTTCTTCTGCAAATTACAAATTTCTTCTCGCAGCTTGGTCCGAACTTTGGCATCTAGCGCCGATAGCGGTTCATCAAGCAGGAGGAAATCCGGCGATAAGACGCAAGCTCTGGCAAGTGCAACTCGCTGCTGTTGTCCGCCCGAAAGCTGAGCAGGATAGCGGTCTTTCAAATGCAGCAGATCAACCAGTGACAGCGCCTCGTTTACTTTATCGCTGATTTCTTTCTTCGTGAGATTTCTTCCTTGCAGTCCGTAGGCAACATTCTGATCAGCTGATAAATTCGGAAATAAGGCGTAGGATTGAAAGACCATCCCGAAGTTTCGTTTGGCTGGCGGCAGAGCCGTAATATCCTTGCCTCCAACCGTGACTCGCCCGCGCGTCGTTTTTTCAAGACCAGCGATAATACGCAGCAAAGTTGTTTTACCGCAGCCGCTTGGACCCAGCAAGCAAATAAATTCATTTTTTTGAATATCGATGTTTATGTCTCTGAGGGCTGTGAAGGAGTCGAATGTTTTGTTCACACCTTGAATGGATAAATAGACTTCTGACATATGCTGCCTCCTTGAACTTAGAATGAGAAGGAAGCGGCCGCAACCGCGATGGGCCAGAACTCAACCGCTTCCGAAACTCGCTTGACTATTTTTTCGGCTCACTCTTCGTGTTGTACCGTTTATCCCATTCAGCCAAAATACTTTCGCGATTTTTCGCTGCTTCATTCAAATCGTTTTTGATCAATTGTTTGATCGGGTCCACCTTGTAACCTTCCGGAAGTTTGGAAGCGTCGGTTTGGATAGCCAAGATCGCATAGTTTTTGTTGTACTCCAGCATGGCATCGTCCGTAATGGCCCAATCCAGGAACTGCTGTGACACCTGTTTTATTGTTTTCTTCTTGATTAGTGCATTCGCTTCTACGTCCCACCCAGAACCTTCTTTGGGGAATACGACTTCAACGGGGGAACCGTTCTTTTTCTCTTGTAATCCCCGATAACCGAAGGAAATGCCGATCGGATACTCACCTGTGCCAGCCAATTTAGCTGGTTTAGATCCGGAGTGAACATACATCCCGATATTATCGTGTAGTTTGTTCATGTAGTCCCATGCTTTATCTTTACCATCCAATTGAATGAGTCCAGATACAGTCAGGAAGCCTGTCCCCGAGGAAGACGGGTTGGGCATCGTAATGAGCCCTTTATATTCCGGTTTAATTAAATCCGCATAAGTTTCAGGAATAGGCAATTTACGTTTATCCATCTCTGTTTTGTTAACAATGAAAGCTGTTTCCCAAGCATCAATGCCTACCCAATGCGCCGGTACATTTTTATCTTTAAATTCAGGAAGTATACGATCTACGCCCTGCGGAGCGTAGGGCTCCAATTGATTGTTCTGATCAAGCACCAGCAGGCTTGTTGCCGCCAACCCCCAAATAATGTCTGCTTGCGGATTGTCTTTCTCGGCCAACAGTTTGGCTGTGATGACCCCTGTCGAATCTCGGACAATGTTAATTTTGACATCTGGATATTTCTTTTTGTAACTAGCCAAATAGTTCTTGATCGCATCATCTTCCAGTGCCGTATACACGGTCAATTCCTTGCTGGTTGTATCCAAATTCCCAGTTCCTGCAGGACTTGCGGCAACTCCGGATGGTGTCTCTTTAATGGTTGCAGTTTTGCCGCATGCTGTTAATAGTGCTACTGCTGTAACGATGACGATCAGACTTCCAGATAATTTTTTCATTGTTCTGATTCCTCTCCTGGTTAGAATCTGTTCCTTCCGATACTTCACACACGCTTCTCTCTAGTTTCATTTAGTACTCTCTGGGTGCTAATTGCTGTTTCCACTGACCGACCTTCGATCAAAGATCCCCCCCGCATCGTTTTAGCACAAGAACGAACATAAAAACAACCTGTTTCATTAAAAATTAATTGCTTTTAGTTTCTTTTGGTTGTTTTCATACTCAAATTATATGTTGTGTTTGGTTGCGTGTCAATGATATTAATGTCATGAATCATGACATTATTTGTGTTTGGTCGAAAATCCCTCACTTATCATAGAAAATCCAGACTTTCTCCCCTTTAATTTGTCATGTATGTTTACATCAACTTTACAATTCAACTTAAATTTCAACGATTTTTACAATTTCTTAATGAATAGTTGTTGTTGAACTAACATTTCAATGCTAATATCAAACCAAACACACATCAAACAAACGAAAGACACTTGCGCGGATTGTTACTTTTTCCAAAGGAGGGCGGCTTCATGAGTTTTCTAAGCGACTTTCGCACCATGGTCATCGGTATTTTACTGGAGTCATTTCCTTTTATTTTGCTTGGCGTCATCATTTCCGCCCTGCTGCAAACCTTCATAAGCGATCAGGCACTACAGCGATGGATACCAAAGAAGACGATTCCCGGCATTCTTTTCGGCTGTTTGCTCGGCATCATCTTCCCGCTTTGCGAATGTGGAATCATTCCCGTGGTGCACCGGCTGATCCGCAAAGGCATGCCGCCTTATATCGGCATTGTGTTTATGATGGCCGGGCCGGTCATCAACCCGGTCGTGTTTACGTCCACGTTCGTGGCGTTTCGGGCTCAGCCTCAGATGGCTGTCTCCCGCATGGTGCTGGCTTTCGCTGCAGCGGCACTTATCGGGGTGTGGGCGGCTCGGGGAGTCCGTGATTCTGCGCTTCGCAATCCGGTCAATAACGGCCTTGAACCTGTCGCTTCAGGCAAAAAAAGCGTCAAGCGTCCGCTTTCCAACAAAGCGCCGAAAGCATCTTGGACAAAGAAATGGCATGAAACGCTGGAACATGCCGCCATTGAAATGTTTGATGTAGGCAAATTTCTGGTCTTAGGGGCTACTGTTACAGCTTTGCTGCAAACGGCTGTAAGCAGACAGTGGCTCCTTTCGTTAAGCGATGGAGATTGGACTCCGCATTTGTTTATGATGGGACTCGCCTATGTCCTTTCCATTTGTTCCACCGCAGATGCGTTCGTTGGCGCTACGTTCATTCCCGATTTCAGCTTGGGCTCCGTGCTCGCTTTTCTCGTGTTTGGCGCCATGCTGGATATCAAAAGCACATTGATGCTGCTCAAAGTGTTCCGACTCAAAACCGTCTTGACGGTTATGCTTATTTCAGCCGTCGTCGTTCTGCTCGGATCGGTTGCATTCGATCGGCTGTACACGTACTTATAGAATGGGAGGCAGGGGAATGAGTCAAATTTGGTCCGTGTTTGCGCATCGAACGATTAGAGCTGCGGTCTTGATTGCTTTCGTTATTTTTATTATCCAGATTAGCCGGGCGGATGCACTGATCTATTATGTCGCTCCGAGCATGGATCTCTGGGTGAAAAGTCTTGCTGTTGGCATGTATGTGCTGGCAATGCATCAGCTTTATTTGGCAGTACGTGATGTCATGTCCAAAAAGAAAGCGGAGGCATTCGCTTGTACTTGCTCGTCACATAGCCACCATCACTGGAAACCAGGTGTTATGATGATGTATGGAGCTTTGATCATTCCGCTTATACTGGCGTTTTCGTTTCCCAATGCGGTGCTCGGAAGTCAAATGGCCGCTAAAAAAGGCCTAAATTTAACGCCTTCAAGCATTCTCGTGAATAACGTTGATGCCATTCAGAACCAGCCTCCAAATGATAGGATTCAACTGGATACAGGACAGACCTTTCCGTTTAATGCCTACACCAAGCCTTATGCCAAGCAGGCTTCGGCTATGTTCAGCCAACCGCTCATTATGATTAACGACGATTTTTACATTGAATCGCTGACATCACTGGACTTGTATCAGGATCAATTTATCGGCAAAAAGGTGCAAATTGCAGGTTATGTTTACCGCCTCGACACCATGAACAACAATCAGTTCGCCTTGGGACGATTCTCAATGCGCTGCTGTGTCGCAGACTCTGTGCCGCTTGCCATTCTGGTAGAGACCGATAGCCCCGAACAATGGAAAAACGATATGTATGTTGTCGCTCTCGGCACCATTGAGAAACGTAAGATTGACGGTAAAGACGTATTAACGATCGTTGCCAAAACGATCGATACGCAAAAGGAACCAACGAGTCCCTACGTGTATCAGAATGCTTACTTTGGAAACTAAGGCAAAAAAGATCGCCAACCCTCCTCATATAGGTGGTTGGCGATCTTTCGTATCCTTGATGACCTGGTTATTCTCGATAGTCTTCTTTTTCCTGTTAAGAGCCTCCAAAGACTTCTATTCGTGTAAAACAGCCACTTTCTACCCAAATAGAAGCTCCTAAAGACTCTTATAGCTTGGTGGAGGGGGAGTTTTCGCGTGTTTCATCAGCGATAAGAGTCGCCAAAGACTTCTATTCATGTAAAACCACCACTTTCCTCGCAAATAGGAGCTCCTAAAGACTCTTATTGGCAGCAAAACAGAGGGAAGGGCTGCCCTATAGACCGAATACCCTAAATTCATAAAAACTTGCCCATTCATTGGAGGCTAACCCTGTCACAGTAATTCTCACATATCTGCCGCTTGCTGTGAAATTATCAGCCTGCGTTTGATTGGGATTCGTATTCCCTGTCTGATTGGAAACCGTGGTCCAATTCAAATTATCGTTCGAAACCTCGACTTTGTATTTGTACACATTGTTATGTTCCCATACGACCTCAGTCCCTGTCATGTTGGTGACGCTGCCCAAATCTACCTTCCACCAGTGGTTCAGGTTCCCGTCATTCGCTGTCCAACGGGTATCCGTATTGCCATCGTTTCCATTAGAGGCCACATTTCCTTTGCTAGTTTCCTCACTATCAGCGCTCATAGTCTTGCCTAAGGCTAGATTAGGTCTAAGCGGATCGGTAACCACAGAAATATTGTCGTACTGAGCATAATTCCAGCCACTACCTAGTCCGACCAGTCCATATAGGAATGTGTTGTCGGTAATGGAAGCAACCAGTTGTGAATCGATATAAGCCTTGATCGTGGTATCATGAAAGCTAAGCTTTATATTGTGCCATGTATTAGCAGAGAATGGAACGGTGCCGGATGCCAGTAGGATTTCGCTAGCAGCAGCAATATCCGGAGCGCCTATGACAAGTTTCCAGTTCCCACTTTGGTCAACAACTAATTTGTATCCTTTCAATTTATTATACTGTGGAGCATTTCGATTTTGAGTTCCTACTCTACCTATAATAGAAACGGTTCCAGCGTTTTCAACCAATACATCAGCGCTGTAATCATAATCCCGCCATGACAAATCTCCGAATTCGGTAAATGCACTATTGCTGATCGGCTCTCCCCATGCATTCCACTGAAGCAGCGGTCCTGTTATGACTTGGCGTAAAGCTTTGCCAGTTCCTCCGAACTTGTTGCTGACTTCGAACGCACCGTGCTCATCTTGCGTATATTTGGGTGTAGTTCCGACGGCATAGTTCTCAAAGTTTTCGCTGTATGGATTAGGGAAAGCGGATGCCGCCGGAATGGCATGTGCTGCTGCTCCTTTCTGTTGGCCTGTCGTCGTTGTTAAAGAGTAGATAGAATTAGGCTCCAAATTAATAGAAAATGAACCGCCAGATGGCGTTATATCACTTTGCTGTATGAATTGCTGCGTACTGTTGGATTTCCAAACATGAATCGTTCCCGTAGATAACCCCCCTGTGAGATTGAACTTCATCGTTTCAAACGCCCCGCCAGTGACCATAATTATGCTGTAATTTCCGCTTGAATCCGGCTGTTTCATCGTCACATACGAAGTATTGCCAGTTGTTATCCCTGTTCCGCTATCGAGATAATTCCATCCCGGCTTTGTGAATTGAGTCGTATGAGCCGCCGCCCAAACCGCAGGCTGGACCTTGTAATTGCCGGACCATGGAGAATTGGCAATCAAGATCCCTGAACTCGGCCAAGATAGATTGTCATAAGCCGAATTACTGAGATGCCAGACATTAGTCGCCGTAAGTTTAGCTTTGATGTAGTTGTCATTCATTTCTTTGGCCAAGTTGTAAGACCCATTCCAATCCCCAACTCCCGTCCAGCCCTCGCTTTCCCAAATGGGAAGCCCAGCATTTTGAGCATTCGCAGTAGAGATTCCATTCACATAATGATAGCCGATCACAGCGACAGCGTTTTTCAAAGCCGTGTCTGTTGCAATTCGATCCGCAAACGCCCAATCACTGCTTAGAATATCAGGTGCTATGATTTTAACATTGCTTAATCCATTATTATTCAAAGTAGGTCTGAGAATGTTTACGATATAGTCCCTTGCTTGCTGCGATGTACCATTGAAGCTTTCGTTCTGACTTCCCCCTACATAATTAATATCCAGACCCCATACAGATTTAGCGCCTTTAATATAACTAACCAAATAGTCCGCATTGTTCTGTGACCACATATTGCCGATCCACTGCGGCGCTCCCCATTCTAGAATACTAAGCACAATATTAGGATTGCGTTTCTTGGCTTCACTCATCAACCAAAGTTCATACCCACGGTTCATGTTCGGTGCAGAATTCTCAGCTAGTGTTCTTGCATGGCTTGGTTCCGTGCCTGAAGTGGAATTCATATCTCCCCCCACCTCAACCTTGAGATGCGTATAGCCCGCACCAAAATTAGGCTTGAATAAATAATCAAGAATATCGCTGCGATAAGGCTCGGGATAATCGATTAATAATCTTGTATTTCCCCCGCCACCGCTCAGGACACCTTCTCCATCGAATGTCCTTCCCAGAACACTGCCATTTATCGTTATCCCAGCTGATTGGACGTTAAAATCATCCCCCCAAGCGGAATTTGCGCCTGCAGGTTTGTATACATATATCGTTGCCGTGGTATTGGTCGGGCCTGTCGTGAATGTAACTGTTCCAAGTGTGTAGGAGGTGCTGGAAAGGCTAACCGCTGTTTCAGCACCTCCATAATTTTTCACACCGATGGATACGGGTTCCGAACTGTTGGAAGTCTTTGCATAGCCTGTCAACGTATATGTCGTATTCGGATTCAAATAGATGACTTGTTCCGCCGAGCCTGGACCTCCGCTCAACTGCAGCGCTTTGCCTCCGCTCCTCGAATTAGTGCTGACAACACTTGCTGTATTCCAATTCGTCCATGGAGACAATACACCTGATTCAAAACCTGGATTTGATACTTTGTTAAGAGTCCCAGCAATCCCAGCTCCACTATAAGCTCCTCGGTTTGGCGCGCTAGTAGACGAGACGGCGTTCCCCCAATAATCTTTCCCTCCATTGTTATTGATAAGAACACCTGACCCTAACGCCGGTGAACCCTGTAGTAATTTATAGCCGTCAACAGTCGTTCTACCATTCGTACCGCTTCCTGGATTAACAAACATAGCATCTGAGACCATTTTATGAGCTTCATTCGGTTCACTTGCCGGATGATTTCCGTAATATAGATTGTAATCCGACGTCCTTCCCCCTACGCCAGAACTGTAACCTCCACTGTCTAAATTATAAATAATATTGTTGAACATCCCCCAAGCATGATTCCCTGCGTTGCCTGCCGTTGTTATAATTTCCGTCCCCGTTCCACGTCCAACGTAAAAATCGTTATTATAGATCTGAAGGTTGGTAGGATTGCCGCTTGCAAAGACCAGTATACCCCTTTTGTCGTTCTGCGAAATATTATAACGAATCGTCACTTGATCGTCCGTCCCAACATCTGTCCCCATAAGTAAAAGGAAACCACCGTCATTGTCATGGCTGTAGTTATATTGAATAATCGTTCCCGTACAACCAAAATCCGAATCAAACCCCGTGCCGTCAAGTGTCGTGTGTCCGCCATAGGCTTCATTATATTGAATGATTGTGTCATCTGCATTCCATGGCCAGATCCCCGCATTGTAACTTCCGGAACGCATATTAAAACCATTAACCGTATTGTACTGCACCACAGCTCCCTGTGTTTCTTGAGGTACAATGCCATCTCCGCCTATATCTTGCACATAGTTGTTGGATATAACAACATTGGTGCTTGCATACCAGTTAGGGGCGGATGTACATCCAACGCCCGATCTGCACCAGAATTCAGAGGCGAAACCGATTCCTGTTCGGTCTACATCCGGACCAACAATATTGTTGTCAATCAATACGTCATTGAAATTCGATGAAACGGTTCCTCTGGAGACAAACAAGATTCCGGCACTCCCGTTGGTGTCCTTGGTGTTATCTCCCCAGACATCATGAACGTTATTGTTCTTGATATAAATATGGTTTAATGTCCCTATATCTTTACTTACGATTTCAATCCCGCGCCGATTGGAGTTAACGCCGTTATAATTTTTTATCTCTAAATTTTGAATTTCCCAATATTGTTGATTGTATAAATACACCGTAGCGCCTGCTCCATTACCGTTAATAAGCGGTTTGCTGCCGCTTCCATATTGATCAATAAGGATAGGACTTCCACTTAATCCAGAGCCTTTAGGATACAATTGTCCCGTCCAACTGCTGCCAGCTTTGAATAATATTTTATCACCGGATGTAAACGTTGTTGCATTGACCTTGGTTAATGTTTTCCAAGGCGTGCTAATGCTAGTTCCGTTATTGGCATCATTCCCGGCAGGATCAACATAATAGATTTGATTAGCTGCATGTGCCTTGCCTTGAGCCATAAGTCCCCCCAAGAATAGAACAAAATAAACGATAAAAAGAATTTTCCAATTCACTCCAGCAGGATTCATAGTCTTCATATCAATATCCCCTTCCTCGATTTATTAAAGCGCTTACAAATTATCAAATCCTAATTACTTGCAGACAAAGCTTCCCGCATTACTCCGTTTGCAAACTTATTTGATCATATAGTGCTTTCAACTTCACATCTGCTTGTTTTTCAAGCTGACTGACATATTGATCATATTGGCTATCTATATAGGCAAGTTTTAACTCCGGGCTTACCTCTTTAAATTCCTTGTATCCTGATTTCCCCCTCTCTACACACTTGATCAGAACGTAGCCTCCGCGATCTGCGATAATCTCACTTACTTCCCCAACGTTAAGCTTCATCGCAGCACGGTAAAAGGCATCTCTATATTTGGCATAGTCCCTTGCGTTGTTCTCATTCACACTCTCCTCTTTTATTGACGTGCCTTCCGTCATCCTTTCTTCGTAAATCCGATCGAAACTCTCTCCATTCTGGATACGATTCATGATAAGCTGCATGCGATCCAAAGATTCCCTATTGTTTGTCGTCTCAATGATCTCTCTCAGCATGATGTTATCCATGTTTGAGGCATATATATCTTTGGTGGCTTCATAAAATTCACGAAGCTTAACATCCGACATATCGAAATGATGTTCAGCCAAGTCATCCTTCAATCGATGGGACAAGTTGTTAACGATTTCTGCATAGTAAGTTTGCTCATTGTATTGGCGGGGTCCATAAATCACTTGTTTATTAGCTATGGCATCCATTCTGCGTTCATTCTCTTTCTCCAGATCGACTAAAAAGTCAGAGTATCGCGTAGATGGAATAAAGCCTCTCTTCTTTCCTTCGATTTGAGTGACTTTCACATGAATCAGTTCTTGCAGCGCTTTCTCTTTTAAGGTAGGTAAAGGTAAAGTCGTATCGCCACGATGTTGATTCAAAAACGCGACAAATTCGCGTCTTTGAATAGGTTCTCCATTCACGGTAGCAACAATATCCTCCTTTACTGCCGAATTTCCCCTACTAATAAAGGCACATCCTATAATAAAAACAACTAAGAGTAAGACTAAGCTTAAACGTAAAGGAGGGTTTCTCGTATTGTTCAATGGTTTGTATACATTCATAATTAAACCTCATTTCAATGGTTATCCTTTGATACCGCTTGAAGTGATGCCTTCCACAAAAAACTTTTGAGCGAAAACGAATAGCAGGATTGGCAATAAGATAACAAACGCAGCACCAGCCATTTGAAGTGAATAATTAGAACCATACTGCGTTGAAAAGTATTGAAGTCCGACGGTTACCATTTGCTTCTTCTCGCTTGAAATAAAGATAAATGGAGTTGCATAGTCATTCCAAATATAAACGAAAGAAAATACAATCATTGTCATCAAGGCAGGAACCGCAAGGGGGAGGATGATTCGAAAATAAACACGATAATGAGAGCATCCGTCAATGATAGCTGCTTCTGTGAGTTCCTTGGGAATCCCCATGAAAAATTGTCTCAAAAGAAATAGAAAGAATACATCAAACACAGCTGGAATAATTAGCGCCCAATGCGTGTTGATTAAATGCATATACTTATAGATTAGAAATCTGGCTACGATTGTTGTGTCGGGAGGAATAGCCAGTGTGGATAAGGAGATAAGCAGCAGAATATTTCTTCCTTTGAAATTCAATTTGGCAAAGGCATATGCGGCCATGGTGACGACGATCCCGCGTAATACAATCGATAAGGCCACCACTTTTAATGAATTTCCAATCCAGAGAAAGTAATTCGGCGAGGTTAGTAAAGTTCGATAATTCCCCCAATAAATCTGATCAGGAATTAGATGTTTAAGCGGTTCGTTAAACGCTTGAGCCGTCGTTTTGAGAGAAGCAGATATCATAAAGATGAATGGAAACATCATCATCAACGCTACAATCAATACAAATATGGAGTAAGAGAGAGTAGCGATAGATCGTCTACTTTTATGGATGGATGGATGAGTAGATTTCTTTGCTATTAATAATGCACCCATTTTTTCTGCCCTCCCCATTGGACCACTGAAATAACCATAATAATCAGAAACAGGACGATTGCTTGTGCTGCAGCATAACTATAGTGATTGAATGAAAAAGCTTCTTCATAGATATTGAGTGAGCTCACTCGGGAAGCTGTCCCAGGGCCGCCTTTGGTCAGTGCGTTGAAAATCGTGAAATTTTGAAAAGAACCGATCGTCGCTGTTATGATCAAAAAAAAGCTTGTAGGAGAGACAATCGGCAAGGTAATACGAACCAATTTGGTAAGCTTCGATGCCCCATCCATGTCAGCTGCTTCGTATAAATCCTTGGATACACCTTGTAATGCCGCCAAATAGACAATCATTTGAAAAGGGAAATTCAACCAGACGGCGACCATTGCCGTTGTAGGAATTGCCATTTGGCTACTAGCAAACCACAATGGCGGATTAACAATCCCTAGTCCCTTGAGCAAGGCGTTCACAACCCCTCCGAATGGATCGAACAGCAATGAAAACACCATTGAGATCGCAACGATGTTAGCCACATAAGGCATTAGAAACAAAGATCTGCTAAAGCTCTTCAAATAGAAATGTTTGTTCAATAGCACAGCAGCAATAAATCCAACGACCGTAAGACAGGGGACATAGAGGAGTGTATAATAAAAACTTTTGAGATAAGATGAGATTGCAATGGGGTCATTCCATATCGCTATATAGTTGGCTAAGCCCACCCATTGAACAGCGTTCAATGGTTTGAAATTATTCAAGTCCACGAAGCTAATAAAAAAGGCATAAAATAATGGCGCAAATTGAAAAATGAGAAATCCAATAAAAAAAGGTAATACAAATACCAACGCGGCTCGTGCCTCTTGTTTCTCCAGACTTCCGATATTTCTCTTTATTTTAAGCTTAGGCATGATATGACTCCTCCTGAAACAAAGGAGCACCCTATCTTCAGAAGTGCCCCTTTCGAATGGATTACATGATTAATTCTTCGAGGTTTTAGCCTTTTCAATAGCTTCGTCTGCACGCGATTTGATTGCTTTAACCGCATCATCCAGAGGTTTTTGTCCTACAAGATACGACTCGCCTTCCTGTAAAATAATTTTCCCGTATTCCGCAGCAATCGAACCCGTAATTTTCTCTGGCTTGAGACCCAGATTAGGCGTCAGAAATACGTCTTTGAGATCCTCCGTCGTAATCCCATCTGCAGCAGGGAATTTAGCTGCCATTTCTTGGAAAATCTTATCCGTATCTTCTTTGGTTAAATCCACACGCGCTGGCGTTCCGGAGCCGCCATATTTATATTGATTGTCTGCAAGCCAATTCACGAAATCTGCTGCTTCCTTAGGATGTTTGGAATATTTATTGATGCCATTTCCTGAAGTAATGCCGATCATGTTCTTTCCATTAGGATCAACTGGCGGCTGCGTGATACCGACCTTCCAATCGCGCGGATAAGTCTTCATATCTATTGGCGCAAAAGCAAACCATGTACCCGTAAATTGCATTGCATATTTGCCGTTCATAAAGGCATCATAAGGAATTTTCTTTGACTTTGTTTCAAGCCAGCTCGGTTGAATTTTTAATTTATTTCCCAGATCACCCAACCACTGTAAAGATTCTTTAAAGGCAGGATCATCATAATTCGATGTACCATCCGCTTTATAACCGCTAATGCCTCTCTGGGCTGCTAATAAATAAAAGGTATTATCGTAATCGGGAAAGCTTGAACCATAGATCCCTTTGCTTGAATCCGTTAATTTTCGGGCTGTTTCCACATATTGATCCCATGTCCATTCGCCCTTTGGATAAGGCACTTTGGCATCATCAAAAATCTTTTTATTATAAAATACGGCCCATGTTCCAGCCCCAGTTGGCAGCATATAAACTTTATCGCTGAATTTGGTTAAATATTTCCCGAATTTCTTCTCATAATCAACCCCTGCATCCTTATAAATATCATTCAAGGGAAGGAGAAAGCCACTGTTTGCGTATTTAGCATGTATGATTGGGTTCTGAAGAGGAATAACATCTACGGTCCCAGACGTCGAAAGATCAATATCGATCTTTTTGTAAATAACATCTCCATCACCAGCAACGGTTTCTAACTCCACGGTGTTGCCCGAATATGCCTTATAAGCCTCTAATAGTGTCTTTGTTGCTGGCAAGTTGGCATTGCCAGAAGTCGAATACCATTTGAGGGTTACGGCTTCCTTTTTGGCAACAGGTGCGGGCATTTCCGTACTAGCAGGTGAAACGGTTGGGACCGAGCTTGATGCGCCGCCCGCATCATTCTTGCTGCTGCAGCCTGCTAGAGACAAGCCGATCATTCCAAAAATTAATACTGAAACGCTTACAGTTCTATACTTATTTTTCTCCACTTTTTCATACCCCTTTTCGCTTGGACATCTATTGCCTCTTTACTATAATTCTTTATAACATCCGTTCAAATGTAATATCTTTCGAATTTTTAACCTTTCTCATCATCTATCCAATAGAACATCATTCAATTTGTAAAATATAAAGAAAAAATGTACTTTTTTGCACTCTGGCAGGTGGCTTCCCGCGGCAGAATCATTCTTGTTAACTTTATTCAAAAGTACCTTAGTAATGTCCTTATTCCAGCTGGCGATTTTGTGATGTAGTTGGAGTGAGCATATTCCATTCACTAAAAGGAGCTGTTACCTTTGAAATTGCATTATCTAAGCTGCGCAAAAGCGTGGACCGAAGCGCTTCCTATCGGAAATGGCCGACTGGGTGCTATGGTTTTTGGCGATCCGGAAGCTGAGCATTTGCAGTTAAATGAAGATACCCTGTGGTCAGGACGAGGTCCTGTCGACGAAAATAATCCGAACGCGAAGCGCGTTCTCTCTGAAGTACGCGGGCTTATAGCAGAAGGTCGTTACACGGAAGCGGACAAGAAGAGCAAGGAGATGATGGGGCCTTACAATCAATCCTATATGCCGCTTGGCGATCTTCACCTGAAATTCCGCCACGGAGGCATTGTTCAGGCCTATGAGCGCAGCTTGGATTTGACAGATGCCATCGCTAGGGTGTCGTACCAGATTGGCGATATTGCGTATACCCGCGAAATGTTTGCTTCCTATCCGGACCAAGTCATTGTGATCCGTATCGAGGCAAGCGCTCCGGGCGCTCTGAATTTCACAGCGCGGCTGGATAGCCCTCATCCGTATCGAACAAGCTTTACGGCAGATCATCTGTATTTGCAAGGTATTTGCCCGGAGCATGTTGATCCTAATTATTACGATAGGAATCACCCCGTCGTATACGGTGAACCCGAAACAACGGAAGCCATGCGGTTCGAGGGGCGTATTGGCGTTCAACTTGAAGGCGGCGCTTATGCGATTGATCATGACGGACTTCATATTCAAAGCGCCAAAACGGTTACACTGCTGTTCAGCGCGGAAACCAGCTTCCAAGGATATGATAAGCCGCCTGCCAAGGAAAGCGGTGAAGTAGCCGCCGCTAATGAGGAGCGCCTGCAGCGGGCGATGGCCAAATCCTATGAGCAATTACGGCAAGCTCATATAGATGACTACACGGCATTATTCAACCGCGTGGAACTGAGGCTTGGCGCTTCCGAGGCGGCAGAGCGAATGCCGACTGACCGGAGAATCGCCGGGTATGGGGCGAAGGATGCCGGGCTCGTGGAGCTGCTGTTTCAATATGGCCGATACTTGCTGATCGCAAGCTCTCGCGCAGGGTCGCAGCCGGCCAATTTGCAGGGCATTTGGAACAAAGAATTGCGCCCGCCATGGAGCAGCAATTGGACGTTGAACATTAATACCCAGATGAACTACTGGCTAGCAGAAACGTGCCATTTATCCGAATGTCACGAGCCGCTTCTCGGGTATATACAGAATTTGTCCAACAAAGGCCGGAAAACGGCCGAAGTGAACTATGGCTGCAGAGGCTGGGTCGCGCATCATAACGCAGACATCTGGTGCCAGTCAGCGCCTGTCGGGGACTATGGCCAAGGCGATCCGGTGTGGGCGCTATGGCCGATGTCGGCTGCTTGGCTGTGCCAGCACCTCTGGGAGCACTACGCGTTCACCCAAGATGAACGTTATCTTCGTGAGCAGGCTTATCCGATGATGAGAGAAGCGGCGCTTTTCTGTCTGGATTGGCTGCATCCGGACGAAAACGGCCATCTAATCACATCGCCCTCCACCTCACCGGAGCATAAGTTTGTGACTGCGGATGGGCAGATGGCAGCGGTCAGCCAGGCAACGACAATGGATATGTCGTTAATTTGGGATTTGTTGACGAGCAGTATCGAGGCGTCGACCATTTTGAACGTTGACGAGCCCCTTAGAGCTGAGATGGCAGCAGCGCGCGAGAAACTGAAGCCGATGCAGATCGGCAAACACGGCCACCTGCAGGAATGGTCGAAAGATTGGGATGACGAGGATGTGCATCACCGCCATGTCTCGCATCTGTTCGGAATCTACCCTGGCCATCAATTAACGGAACTGGGAACGCCTGAGCTGTTTCAGGCAGCAAGAACCTCCTTGGAGCGGCGCGGTGATGACGGGACAGGCTGGAGTCTGGCTTGGAAAATTTGTTTGTGGGCCCGTTTTCAGGACGGGAACCGGACGCTTGCGCTCATCTCCAATTTGCTGCAGTTGGTGAAAGAGGACGAGACGAACTATCATCACGGTGGGGTTTACGCCAACTTGTTCGATGCCCACCCGCCTTTTCAAATCGACGGCAACTTTGGATTTACCGCCGGCGTGGCGGAGATGCTGGTTCAATCTCATGACGGTGAGATTTCACTGCTGCCCGCCTTGCCGGATGCATGGCCGACCGGCTTCGTGAGGGGCCTCCGAGCAAGAGGCGCGATAAGCGTTAGTCTATCGTGGGCAGAGGGCGCTCTTCAGGAAGCGGAAATCGAAGCGCAATTCGGCGGCAGCTGCCGTATTCGCACGAACGGGCTTTCGCTCACGGTCGATTCGGAAGGCACGCATGTACCTTACGAAGTTGTGATGGAGGGTGTCATCCGCTTCGATACCGAGGCAGGTAAACGATATACGCTGCGCAGCGTGTAAGTTCTCATCTTACAACGGCAATCCGGGGTTCTATTTAAGAAAAACGGCTTCGCCGCCCTGACTAATCAGCCTCTTCTTAGCGGCAAAACCTAGTAAGGGAACTAGGGGACGCTAATTAGGCAAAAAGTAGGGATTCGAAGGTAATAGAGGAACTACAGGGTCTTATTTCCACAAAAAGCGTAAAAATTCCCATATAACAGCAAAATAGCGGACTATAGTTCCCTCAACCTCCCGAAAATGACACTTTTGGCTAGAATAGCGGACTATAGTTCCCTCCCTCTGTTCGCACCGGGCGGCTGGAGTAACTCCGCGTTCACTTCAAAAGATATAAACTCTTATATGTAAATAAATACTGTCCTACAGTCATCTCTTGACCATAGGACAGTATTTATGTTTGTCATTTTATTTTCAGCATGCCCAAAATAAGGATTGTAGCTTCCGCTCTTGTTGCTTCATCGTTAGGCGCGAAAGTTATTAACCCCACGAGTAACCGTCACATTGGTTGGAGCATCCAGATATTTAACCGCTTGACCTCCGTCATTCAGAGTAATAGCTTTCAAAGTGATTTTGTCTTCTTTTCCGGGCGCATTTTTCGCAGTAACATATTTAACCAGAATATTCTTGTCTTTGGAACCAGCACACCCTCTGATTAATCAGAAACCCGCTGCGTAAGCTGAATGACTAATCCAGATCAATTCCTCTAGATCTTCTCCGGTGTTGACAAGTTTTTATACTTGATAGGAGACTCTCCGACATTCTTCTTGAAAACTTTGCTAAAATAATATTCATCCGAGTAACCTACTTCTCGCGCGATTTCAGCGATTTTTAAATCCGTCGTTTTTAATAAGAACTTCGCTTGACTGATCTTAACTTCCGTCAAGTATTCAATTAAATTCTGGCCCGTCTCTTTTTTATAGAGATTGCTTAAATAGGCTGCAGACAACTGTAAATATTCGGCAACCTTTTCCAAGGACAGATCTTCTTTGTAATGCTTATTGATAAATTGTTTGGTTGTAAATACCCGCATATTCTCATTGTTGTTTATCAACTGCTCAGTAAAACGCTGTTTCAAATGATGAATCCACTCGATGAAATCAACCTTTAAATTCATTGTAGTTATATCCGTGTACATCTCTTTATTGACGATATCTTTGCCTGTTAGTTTGAATTTTTCCATAAAGGTCTGAAATAAATAATAAATGGAATAGCATAATCCAGTTAATAATTCCTTCGTTAGGTTATTGGATTGACGCATTTTCTGAATTAACAGATCTAGAGCGTCCTTAATCGCCTTAATGTCTCCATCCAGAAGCGCGAATTCAACCTTCCTCATTTCTGCAGAAATATCTTCGTTCTCTTGAATCGATATTCGTTTCATTTCACCATAATAAATATTGCTCCCCCTCGGTAAAATAAATTTGTATCCTATTGCTTCTTTCGCTTCCTTAAAGGCTTGCTTGATGTACAAATAATTCGAATGTCCATTGCTGATCCCTATGCAAACGGATGTATTTAAATATTTTCGCAATGAAGTCCTCATATTGGTTGTCAACTCATGCAACCTTTCGCCACTATCCTCCCTCTCGTTTTTCTTTAAAGTGAAAATGACGACAAATTGTTTGGGATGAATACTCGCCACATGCCCGTAGGCATAACTGGATAAAACCTCCTCTAAGATGTTGAGAATAGAATAATCAAGCAAATGAGGCGCTTCCCCATATTTATCATAAATAGTCAAATCATCAACTTCGACGATCATACAACTGAGCGGTTTCTCCAAAAAATTCAAATTAAGCACATTTAACTGCTGCAACATTTCATCGCTATTCTGAATAACACCTAGAAGCATATCTTTAAAAAACTTTTCTTTATGCAGGGCTGTATGTATAATTGGATATTCTTGTGCAACAGACGCATTCACAGCCCTATCTTTTGCTGCTGCTATTGAAAGACTTAACTCTTTCATAATCTGAATCAATTGCACGGGCTCCAACTCTAGTTTCAACATATAATCTTCCGCCCCATGCTTCATGGCTTCCTTGACATAAACCAAATCATCATACGCGCTTAATACGATAAATTTCGCCGGATGATTCTCTTGCCTTAATTGCTTGATTAATTCAATCCCCGTCATCACAGGCATTTTAATATCTGTCAAAATAATATCAGGTGAATAGGCTCTAGCCATCTCTAATGCTTTTTTCCCATTTTCTGCTTCACCCACAAGCTCGAATCCCAATTCTTCCCATGGTAGGATCGTTTTAATACCTATCCTGACAAGCGCTTCATCATCAACGATTAATATTTTCAGCAACTTTTTCACCACCTACTCGGTATGCAAAGATTCTTCACTAATATCCAAAGGAAGAACGATATGAACTTTCGTATAGACACCTAATTGACTATCAATCTGAATGCCATAGAGGTCACCGCAGATCATTTTGATACGAAGGTTTACATTTTGCACACCAATCCCGCCAAAGGAATCTTCCGATCTGAAACTACTCCCCAAAATTCGGGACACCTGAAAAGCCGACATTCCTACGCCGCTATCTTCAACTGTAATTTGGAGTGTTGTATGATCAGTGAATATCTTAATTCTAATAAAACCAGGCTCTTCCAGTGGTTCAATTCCATGAAATATGGCGTTCTCAACGATCGGCTGTAGAATGAATTTGACACATTTCTTAAGCAGCAGTTGTTCATCTATTTCATAAGAAACCTGAAATTTCTCGCGATATCGCGTTTGTTGAATATAAATATAATCCTTAATCATGCTCAATTCTTCACTTACTGTTGTCAGCGCGCTTTGCTCTTTGAATGTATTTTTCAATAATCTTCCCAGAGCATCTACAACCTCTTTAATGCCGTCTGATTTTTGAATGATAGCCATCCATCTTATTGTATTCAAGGTATTGTACAGAAAATGAGGTGTGATTTGTCCTTGCAGCGCCTTGATTTCCGCTTTTCTTTTCATGGCTTCTTCTTCTACTGCTTGGCTAAAAAGCGAATTAATCCGCTCAATCATGTAGTTGAAATTAACGCTAAGCAAACCAATCTCATCAATATTGGAAATGTTGGATTTCACCAGCAGATTAGAGCCTTTCACATCTTTCATCGTTAACGTTAACTTTTTGATAGGTTTTACAATCCCAGCTGAAATAAAAAACCAAAGCACTCCTGAAAACAGCAAAGAAAGAATACATACCGCAGTCGTGATTTTAAATACAACTTTATTATCCTTCGTCAACAGTTCGAGAGGAACCATTTGCACGATTTTCCAGCCATACTTATCCAAATCATAATTAGATACCAAATAAGATTTCCCGTTTTTCTTGATCTCGAAGTTCGAAAGATTCTTTTCTGTAGGCAGTATAATGCCTTCCGACTCAAGACTCTGGGCAAGCTTCTCTTGCGGGTAAACGATTTTCCCAAGCTGATCGACAACATACAATTGACTTTGTGTATTGGGGGATGCCTTGCTTAAAATATCCGTGAAAACATTCGTATTCAAACTCAAATATAAACTTCCAATATTCCTGTTGTTAAAATCCCTGATCAATCGGGAGAGTGAAAATACCTGTTTAAACTGGGTCATTCTTGACTTATTATCATTGTCATGCACGCCAATCCAAAGTACGTTCCCGCCTAAATTCTCCGATTGTTTATACCAATTCGATGCTAGCAGCAGTTTCGTATCTATGGCGTAAGCATCACTCCCATTCCCATATCTAAATTCACTACCGTTCATGCCAAAAATAAAAAGAGAAGTGACGTATTTATAATAATTTGAATAAAAAGCTAGATTATTCATAACCTGATCCACTTTCTTATAATTAGCATAGTAGTCCAATGGATTGTTATTATCCGCACTAATTGCCTGCTGAATATCTTCGTTTATAAAGATTAAGTCTGTTATTTTTTCTATTTCCGATAAATCCTTTTCAATGGAACTTCCAATATATAGAAGGTTTTCGTGGAATGAATCACTTACTTTCTCTTTTAGTATTTTCACGGATATGAAGTACGAGCTTATGCTGATAAATGATGTAGGTATAATCAATGACGAACAGGAAGGAGATCATTATTTTATTGAAAATACTCTTTTTGAAAAAGCGAATTGGATTCACTCCACCCTCCCCTTACCAAAAACTGTGCTAAACTCAACAAATCGTTGAGCCTAGCACATATTTCAAAGCCTCTTTAATTAATCAATTTCAAATATTGCATCGCTTGTTTGATAAGCACCGCAGCCTCTGCGCGAGTGGCTGCCTCTTGCGGAGCGAAGGTTGTTGCTGTTTTCCCATGAACCAGACCTTTGCTAGTGGCTTCCGCTACCGCGCTGCGGGCGTAATCAGATAACTGGTCTTGATCGGCAAATTGGGTATTCGTCACTGCCTCCGGTTGCGTGTCTCCCTGAACGAGATGGACAGCTTTCATCATCATGGCGACCATCTGCTCTCTCGTAATCAGTTGATCCGGGTTGAATCGACCTTCACCTACACCTTGAACCAAGCCATACTTCGCGGCTGTACCTACTTCTGATGCATACCACTGGGTAGCGGCAACATCTGTAAATACATTTGGCGTCGTCTCTGTCGGCAATCCAAGCCCTCTTACGAGAAGAGCTGCAAACTGAGCCCGAGTGACTTGCATCTCCGGCGTATACGTATGATCCGTTGTGCCATCGATCACCAACTTGGAAGCCAGGCTCTCAACATCTTTCTGCGCCCAGTGACCGTTCATATCGCCAAATGTTTTCTTGTTCTGAACGATCGCATACAGGCTATTTGTATTTCGGGTTATGGTTGCTTCTGTTTTTCCGTTCTTCACACTGAACACCGATGGCACAAACTTCAGCTCTCCTGTGATCGGGTCGTAAACGACCGCAGTCGCAGTTGAAGAATCTTGAATGGTGTCGTCTACTTTCATCACACGTGTAATAAAACGGTTGGCAAAGTTCGTAATTTCAACTTCTTTATCCTTGGCTTTCAGAATCACTTTGAAATCGATCATATCGCTTACGCGTTTCATACCATTCTCTGAGAGGGATTGATCAAATTGCTGTTCGTGCTGGCTTTTCGCTTTATCCATGCGAATGATCAGCACTGCGCCTTCGGTATTAACCACGCTCGCAACATCTTCACGGTTCAGGATGGACAGTGGCAGGTTATATGATCCCAAATGATTTCTTAGGGTCAGGACCGTTCCTTTATTTACTTTAAGACTGTTATACAAAATATCAAGCGGCAACTGTACGGCGTTCCTTTCATACTCGCCAGACATCTCGAAATTGAGGATTGAGCTGCTTGCAGCTTTAAGATCTGCTAATTTCTCCGCGAGTCGTTCACGATTGATAATTGCCGTAATCGCTGTTTGACTTTCTTGCACAGGCTCGATCCTAAGTTCCGTATCCTTGGGTACATACTTAGTTGGATCTTCTTTCACTGGGGCTGTGATTGGATTGCCAGAACCGGAACCGGAACCAGTGCCAGGGTTGGAAGTGTCATTTTGTCCGCTGATTGTTATCATGATTTCCCCGCGAACCCCCGAACCGTCCACTGCACCTGCAACAACTTTCACGGTCCCATTCTTCACAGCCATTAGCACCCCGGATTGATTCATGATCGCTTTATCCGTTGCCGTGTCATTAGCTTCATAAACAGCCCATGTCACAGACGGATTCGTCGCATGAACCGGAAGCACTGCTGCACTTATTGAAAGGCTTCCGCCCTTCACGTTAATAGCTGTCGATGCGCTTGTGATGTTGATCGACGCCACTTTCACAGGATCAGTGCCTGGATCGATAATATCCGTTTGACCGCTTAGGGTAATTACCTTTTCCCCATGAACACCGGAACCATCCGCTGCCGTTGCTACTACTTTCACGACGCCGTCTTTCACAGCCGTCAACCATCCGTTTGCGCCCATGATCGCTTTATCCGTTGCCGTCGTAGCATCATTTTCGTATACAGCCCATGTGACAGACTTGTTCGTTGCATTCGCAGGAAGCACTGCTGCGTCTAATTGAAGGCTTCCACCCTTCGTATTAATGATGGACGACGCGCTGGTGACAATGACCGACAGAACATGAACCGTCGCATGTTCAACTTTGGAAGCCTCAAACACTTGCAATGCAGCGTTCAAAGCAGTCGTTGCTTGTTCGAATTCCTCTTGGGTAGCAGAGTGATTGTCTGCAACCGACTGCGCGTCGTTTATGGCTGTCTGCAACGCTTGTTTCGAGCCTGTGCCATAATTGCCGGCAGCCGATCCTTCCACGGCGGCATCGTGTTTTGCTTGGGCATTCGCGATCAACGCGACAAGCGCCGCTTTGTGCGCATTTTCCGATACCGTTACGTTAGCAACTGCATGTAACGCAGTTCCCGCTACCGTTCCGGTTACGCTAAAGCTGCCAGCTTGCTCATACTTGGCAGGATCGATCGATTCCCATTGAACCGATTTTTGTTGCGTCGTCGCATCGCTGTATTTAACCGTTACGACCGCCGGCAACTCCGGTTCGGTTCCGATAGGCGTTGCTACAGCTACAGGCATGATTTCGGTAATTGCAGTTGCAGTGTTCCACTTGGCGTACAACGTCATGTTCGTACTTGGAACCGTATCCACAGCAAAATTCCATGCTTGAGTGAGCGCCGTATCCTTATACCAGTCGACAAATGTGTAGCCTGCTCTCGTTGGTGCTGCCGGAGCTGCAATCTTCAATCCTTCATCTGTAACGATAGACGTGACTGCGCTGCCTCCATTACTGTTAAAGCTTACGGTCGAAGTTGTCGTAATGAACTTCCACTGCTGGTTTAGACTGCCATTGTCGTACCATTGGAGCGCTAATGCACCATCTGCAGTTGATCCACCATCGAGATCAAGAAACTTACCACTGTTGCGATTCTTGATTTTAAAGTATCCGTCGCCGGCATCAACCAACTGCCACTGTTGGTTCTTCTCTCCATTGTCCGGCCATTGTATATTTTGAGCACCATCAGCCGTTGAACCCCCACTAATATCCATCATCTTGCCACTGTTCACATTTTTAATCTTATAGTATCCGTTGCCTGTAGCGATAACCTGAAATTTCTGGCTTGTCAATCCGCTAAAGGTTCGCTGTTCAATTTTTGCACCATCTGCTGTCGAATTGCCTTCTACAGTCAAAGGTTTATTACTATTTCTACTGACGATTTGATAAGTTTTAGTTAAATCAATAGGTGCTTGAGGAATCTCTCCTGAAAACGTAAGTTTAACGACATAAGCATCCGCAGTATACGGTTGAGTTGGCATCGTAATCTTCAAGCCCGAAGTATCTTGTGTACGGGTTGGAAGATTAATATAGCTGCCTGCTGTTTCACCCAGCAATTGAACATTTGTTAATGTGCTTAAGTTCATACTCGTACTAAGTGATGTAATATTTAATTGAGAGCCCGGCCAGCCCAATACTGTAGCATATAGTGTATTATTAGCTTTGTTTCTTGTAAAACGAATGTCTGTATTAGTTCCTGCTACAGGGGTAACAAACATTCCGCCTCCCATACTAGTAGGCCCTTCTCCATATGTTGTCCAAGGACGCGTAGAATAGATCGACTCACCAAATTTCTTGAGATAGTCACCCATACCCAGCAAAATATCCTTTTGTGCTTGAGGGATTGTACCATCCGCCATTGGCGAAATATTCAAGAGCATATTCCCATTTTTACTAACTCGGTCTATTAAAGAATGCAGCATGGCTTGACGTGAATAATATGCTATGCCATTTGTATAAGACCAGCTTGAACTGCTGAGCGCATCATCCGTTAACCAATATGGGGTAACAATCTCTGCAGGTCCACCTCTTTCATAATCAACCACTTCACCATTTGTGTTAAAAGCAGGATCATGTATTTTATATGTGGCCACCACTTCTTTGTTCCAATCAATTGCTTTATTGTAATAGTAGGATAAAAAATTTAAACGCTGTGTTTCAGCCACTTTATTCACATCAAAATCTTGCCATAAAATATCCGGTTGATAACCATCGATAACTTCTTTTAATTTATCATACCAGAGTTGGTCTTCTTGCTCTTTCGGCAATTTACCATAAAGCTTTTGTAGCGAAGTCGTGCTCGGAGTTGGGGCATACTCATAAAATCCATTAAAATTATATGCATGATGCATGGCTGCTAATAGTTTCATGTCTTTTGCACGAATGGCTGTTGCAAATAGACCTAACAGATCAAGCTTTGGTCCAGTTTGTACTGAATTCCATTCATTCACTGTACTGTTCCACATCGAATAACCGTCATGATGCTCCGCAACTGGACCAGCAAATTTCGCACCCGCATCCGCAAAAAGTTGGGCCCATTCATTGGGATCAAAATTACCGCCTGCAGATTTCAATTTAGGTGCAAATTGTCGGAATACACCTGATTTATCGTATCCGCCAGTAATAAATTTATCATATGGAAATTCAGTCGTTGTACCAAACGTATTGTTATGGTAGCTATTAACGTAGTAATTAGGAATATACATATTTCTACCGTACCATTCATTGTCAAATGCGGGTACACTAAAGGCTCCCCAGTGAAAATATATGCCAAATTTAGCATCTTGAAACCACTCTGGGGATGCAGTATGTGTATCGACTGAAGCCCATGTAGGCTGATACGTAGTGGCCGTGGCCGCACTTGCCGTAATAGGTACTGTACATGTAAGTATCATTGCAATCATAATAAAAACCGTCAATATTCTTTTTGTATAGCCTTTTACTTGTTTCATAACTATATCCATTCCTTTCACTATAATAATGTCCTGATCTCGGCTCAATATATGATTGAACCAAGATCAGGATATTGAGCTATTTGGTATTAATTAATCAATTTCAAATATTGCATTGCTTGTTTGATGAGCACCGCTGCCTCTGCACGAGTGGCTGCATCTTGAGGTGCGAAGGTTGTTTCTGTTTTCCCATGAACCAAATCTTTGCTCACGGCTTCCGCTACCGCTCTGCGGGCATAGTCCGATAACTGGTCTTGATCGGAGAATTGGTTATTCACCACTGCTTCCGGTATCGATTCTCCCTGAACGAGATGGACAGCTTTCATCATCATGACGACCATTTGCTCTCTCGTAATCAGTTGATCCGGATTGAATCTTCCTTCGCCTACACCTTGAACCAAGCCGTACTTCGCGGCTGTACCTACTTCTGAGGCATACCACTGGGTGGCAGCAACATCTGTAAATACGGATGGCGTCACCTCTGCCCGTAACCCAAGTCCTCTTACGAGAAGGGCTGCAAACTGAGCCCGAGTGACTTGCATTTCCGGCGTATACGTACGATCCGTTGTTCCGTCGATCACCATTTTGGAAGCCAAGTTCTCAACATCTTTCTGTGCCCAGTGTCCGTACATATCGTCAAATGTTTTCTTGTTTTGCACGATCGCATACAGACTGTTTGTATTTCGGGTTATGGTGGCTTCTGTCTTGCCGTTCTTCACACTGAACACCGATGGAACAAACTTCAGCTCTCCTGTAACCGGATCGTAAACGACCGCAGTCGCAATCGAAGCATCTTGAATGGCGCCGTCTACATTCATCACGCGTGTGATAAAACGGTTGCCAAAGTTGGCAATTTCAACTTCTTTATCTTTGGCTTTCAGTATCACTTTGTAATCGATCATATCGCTTACGCGTTTCATACCATTTTCTGAGATGGATTGATCAAATTGCTGTTCGTGCTGGCTTTTCGCTTTATCCATGCTAATGATCAGCACTGCGCCTTCTGTATCAACCGCGCTCGCAACATCTTCACGGTTCAGGATGGACAGTGGCAGGTTATATGATCCCAAATGGCTTCTTAGGGTCAGGAGCGTTCCTTTATTTTCTTTCATACTGTTGTACAAAATATCCAGCGGCAGTTGTACGGCATTCTTTTCGTACTCGCCTGACATCTCGAAATTGAGGATAGAGCTGCCCGCAGCTTTAAGATCTGCTAATTTCTGCGCCAGTCGTTCACGATTGATGATTGCCGTTACACCTGTTTGATTTTCTTGTACAGGCTCGATCCTAAGTTCCGTATCCTTGGGTACGTACTTAGTTGGATCTTCTTTCACTGGCGGTAGGGTTGGATTGCCAGAACCGATGAAACCACCAGATCCAGGGTTAGTGCCTGGATTGTCATTTTGACCGCTTATTGAAATCGACTTTACGCCAATGACGGCTGAACCATCCGTTGCTGTGGCAACTACCTTCACCGTTCCATTCTTCACGGCTGTCAGTAAGCCTGTTAGATTAATGAGCGCTTTATCCGTAACTGCGCCATCCACTTCATAGACAGCCCATGTCACCGTTTGATTCGTCGCATTCGTCGGAAGCACCATTACTCCGAGCGGCAGACTTCCTCCCTTCACATTAATACTTGTCGATGCGCTTGTGACTGCGATAGACGTCACATTAACAGGACTAGTACCGGAATTGTCATTTTGCCCGCTTATTGAAATAGCCTTTACTCCAATGACGGCTGAACCGTCGTTTGCTGTGGCAACAACTTTCACCGTTCCATTCTTTACGGCCGTCAGCAAGCCTGTTAGATTGATGATCGCTTTATCCGTAACTGCGCCATCCGCTTCATAGACAGCCCATGTCACCGTTTGATTCGTCGCATTCGTCGGAAGCACCATTACTCCGAGCGGCAGGCTTCCTCCCTTCGTCGTGATCGTCGACACATTGCCAACGCTTGTAATGTTAAGGGATGCAACTTGGACTTGACCAATAACGGATGCTTCAAACGCTCGAAGCGCTTGGTTCAAATCATCCTTGGCTTGGTCAATTTCCTGTTGTGTAAGCGCTCCGAGTGCTAGGTTTGCTGCATCAATGGCTGCTTGCAGCGTTTGTCTCGAGCCGACCGGGTATTGCCCGTTGCCGTTGCCTTCAACCGCGCTATCATGCTTGCTTTGCACATTCGCAATTAGATCAACCAGCTCTTGATAATGGATGTTGCTTGCTTCTTTGCCAACATGGAGCTCCGCCGCAGAAGCGAATCCGCCATGACCTGCTGTAGCGCTAAGTTTCAGGTATCTGCTTAACACCGGCGCAAATACAGCGCTTTTCTCCGAGCTGTCATCGCTCCACGTTCCGCTTGCAAACGGCGTGAACGAGGTTCCGTCTACGCTTGCCGACAGTTCGTAAGACGTAATGTTGCCATTAGATTCGCCGTTTTGCCGAGGTAAATATCGTAATTTCGAAATAACCGTCGATTTTCCAAGATCCAGCGTGATCGACTGCGGTAAATTCGCCTTCGGATCCCATTCCGTATGCCAGATCGTTGAAGGGTCTCCGTCAATGGCATTGCTCGCTTCGTTTCCGCTGCGATTGCTCGTTGTTGTCGCTGTCATTTCACTTTGCGGAATATCATTCGGATCTGTAACAATCGGTGTGTAATCATTCGTACGCGTGACGACAAACCCTTGACTGGCCTCAACAGAGTCCGTGCCCGCGATCATTTGATTGAAGCTGATTTTTTTATCAACATCGCTTTGAGCGAAGCTGTTCCCCGTAACGGTGATGGCTTTGGATGCATCAAATGCAAGATCCAAACCGCCTTGATTCGCGGTATTGTTCGTAAACGTGAACCCGTCTACACTCTTGGCATAGATCGCGCTGTTGCCGCTTGATTGGTTAAACTGGTTGCCGTCAACCACAATATGGCTGTGCACGGTCTTATTCGGATTCGCCAGGGACGTGCTCGGCTCAACGCTAATCACCGCGTTCCCGTTGTTATTAAACGTATTGTTGCGGATAACTACGTCTTTCACCATGCCGGATTCATACCAGCTATTCGCATCGTCGGCAATCAAAATCGCGCTCATCGGCATGCCGTTAAACGTGTTGTCCTCAATACGTACAGCGCCGCTCGTCGTCATCAGAATGCCTCTAGTCGGAATCGTTTCAAACGTCGAATTCGTAATCGTGACATTCGGCGTCCATGTCGTATTTTCCACCACATACTCATTGGCGGTTACCGAAGCAGGCACCGTTTTATCGAGCGTAAGGATAATCTGCGTGTCATCCACACGCGTTACGCCGGTGACTACCGCGCTTTCTTTTGAAAGCAATGTCGACTTGTTTATATATTCGATCGTATCCCCAACGGCAAATGCATCGAATCCCCAGCTCTCAGGATGCATAAATTGCACTTTCACCTGATTAGATGCTGGAATCTGTACGATTTGCAAATGGGTGCCGTGAACATTAATACCATCATCGTGCGCCCCGGCAAAATGGGAATTCATCACCCGAATATCGCCCTTGCTTCCCGAAACTTGCAGGAAGTCTGCCATCGAAGCGTTCGTCCGCCCGCTTCCTGCCTTTGGCGCAAAGTTCAAGCGGTCAAGCGTCAGATTTTCGCTGTATTGGCTGATAATGCCGAGTCCTGGCGCCGCATAGAAATTGACATCAGTCCAAGTGATATCCTTGCTTCGATAGATTAGCGTGCCTTGTTCTCTACGAGTCGTGTCCCGAAGCTGGAACGTGTGACCTACCGTAACATTCGGGCTGCTCGCGTAGTTGAATTGCACCACACGATTGCCCAGATCTTGTGCATTTGTTACGCTGTTTAGCGGATTTCCAACCCTCCACGTCTTCTTGGTAAGGGGATCGTATTCTTGCACAGCGCCTACGTTTTGAGTGCCATTCTGCGTCCAGTTCTCTTCGCCTATCCAGGACAACTGGTTATTTGGGATCGTATACCAAGAGTCCGGATGAATACTGGCTTTCATATAATTGGTTCCAACCTCGGTAACGGTCATTTCCGATACAACAGGTCGGTTAAAATCAATGTTGATTCCGTTCACCTTGACATTTGTCGCATGGTCGAACACGATTGGCGTCATCACGCCATGGAACAGCAAAGTCGAGCCATTGCCGCGGATCGTAAGATCGCTGATGTCCTTAAACAGGAGACCTACTTTTCTCCAACCGCCAGGTGTTTGCCCGGACGAGGACGCATTTGAAATATAGTACTGCGCATTGTTTGCTGTCGAAGCTTTGAAGGGGTAGATGCCTGCCGGAAAATCCAGAATGACTGGCTTAGGCGCCACCTTGGCAGCCTCGATAGCCGCTCTTACCGCGTCCCCGGCGTCATCGCCTGTGTAATTAAGGGTGATGACGGTATGATCTACTCCATTGATCTTTTCTGTACTTTGGCTAAAATAATTTCCAACAGCACTTTTCTCTATCCTCGACTGGATGTCCGCCCGGTCTATCGATACAAAGGTATTGTTCGCACTGGCACTCTTTTGTCCTGTCACCCGGATTCGCAGGACATGCTCCTGATTAGCCAAGTCTTTGCTTTCAAAGAGCAGATGCTGATCGGATCTTGATGGGGCATACGTGTCGACTAGCGATTCAGGACCATCGTCGATCGAGATAGCGGCAATGCCCTGATTATTGTTTTTGGCACCGTATAACTTCACTTTGGAACCGGTAAACCGCAATAACACGTAGGCGTCCGCCACGTTCGAATAGTGGTTGTCTCCGCTGTATGCACCAGATTCGGATGCGGTGTAGCCCCAGTCCTGGCCATACATAAATTGGTCATTACCAAGTCCAGTTGCATTATCATTCGTTGTTCTGTCGAACGACAATAGGAATTTCTGGTTGCTTCCCGTGCCTGCTGTGCGCTGTACGAATTGCACACCGCCCGCCTGACTGCTTCCGGGGATTTCAATTACTTTACCGCTGCCCCGATTTTGGAGTTGAAAGAAGCCATCCCCCACATCCACAACGGACCATTCATCATTGTAGTTGGCATCTTGGGTGTATCCATTTTGAACAATCCCAGCACCATCCACGGTAGATGCATTCTCTACGACAAGTACTTTCGAGCTTTTTTGGGAAATGATTTTGTAATAGCCTGGGTCTGTCTTTATAAACTTCCATTGTTGATTCAGCGCTGTGCCTGCTGACCATTGAATGATCTTGGTCCCGTCTGCGTTGGAACCGCCGTCTACATCCATGCGAAGCTGGCTGTTCTGAACGGTGAGGTTGAACGTTTTTTGATCGAATGGATCGCTCACGGGATTGACTTTCACCAATTGATTATCTGCATTCGTCAATGACGATTGGACCAATTGTGTACCTGAAACACTACTGGCGCTTGGAACAGTCAATGCTTTTCCGCTGCCGCGATTGACCAGCTTGTAGTAACCGTTTGCTTGATCAACTAGCTGCCATTCATCAGTTAAATCTGCGTCTGCGGTGTACGTTTGCTGCACAAGTTGTGCGCCATCGGATGCAGAAGCACCGAGAACAGCGATTGCTTTATTGCTCTTGCTGTTGACGATTTTGTTGTAGCCATTCCCGAGGCTCACTACCTGCCATTGTTGGTTCGTTGCCCCAGATGATGGCATCTGAATAAGGGAAGCTTGTTCATCCGACGATGCGCCTGCGATTTCCAGCATTTGGCCGCTGATTTTCATTTTTAGAGTGTACAGTTGCCCATCTTTCGAAGGAATCGAGCTTATGGTGTACACATCCCCCACTTGCGTGTCAAAAGAGATCTGATTGCTGCTATCCGTCGTATAAGCAACGTTCTGACCATCTTGATTGGTAACGATTGCCCCAGCAATGTTTGGGTATGAAAGCTTGGCTCTTGTTCCGGCAAGCGATTTGACCTGGATACTCGTAGCCCGGGATTGCGTCCAGGATACGCCAACTTCAAATCCGCCTCGCGCCATGATTCCTGAGAAATTTCCAGTTGTCCACGTTGAAGGCAAAGCCGGTAAAAGATCGATGATGTTGTCCACGTGACTTTGCACGAACAATTCCGGATAATACCCGCCTCTTACTTGCCATTCGTTCACAAATTCACTTGTCGGGTAAATGTCTGCAAGGGAAATAGCTCGATCCCCATCATATAGACGAGCCCACATGAACGCACTATCTGGATGGTATCCACCCGATCCTCGCATGTTCAGCGAAACCTTAACGGCATTAAATAATTCAGGCGTGTACTTTTTCGTGATCTGGTCGAGAAATCCAACACCAATTAAATGGGAGGCATGGCGGTGGCTTGGATCTACGATCGAGTAGTCATTATTCCATTCCTTTATTTCTCCGCTGCTTCCGATTTGATAAGGAAGCAACTTCGGCAAGGCAGTTCGGATACGATTCAGCAAATCAACCTCCGCAGGAGAGTTTGCTTCCAGTATATTCCCTGCTTCTAGCACATTCTCAAACAACTCTCGAATGACAGTCATATCGATGGTTGAACCTTGACTGACTGCAATGGGTGTTCCATCTGACAAGACATACTTCGTCTCGGGAGAGCTAGAAGGCGATGCAACCAGATAGCCATCCTTGTTTGTAACAAGTAAATCCAAGGCAAACTCTGCAGAACCCTTCATGAGCGGGAATGCTGTGCCCTGAAGATACGATTTGTCCTGTGTGAACCGATAATGATCATACATATTAAACATGAGCCACATGCCGCCCGTAAGCCAGATTGCCCATTCATTGTCACCTGCACTAAGTTCCGTTTTCGCCCACAAATCAGATGCTTGGGGCACCATCCACCCGTCAAAGCCGAAATCGGATTGCGCCGTTTTCGCCCCGTTGATAGATAAATTTTTGAGATACTTCCAGAGTGGATCGCCATTCTCTCTCAGATTCCCCGCCTCAATTAACGTATACGTTTTTTCTACGTTTTCATTAAACCAATGTGCCCCATATGAGTTCGTGTACCACTTGTTCATCCACATGCCATTCTGGTTCAGAGGACGGTCGAATGTATTGGCCCTAGAACCAGCAATGGAAACGTAACGGGCGTACTGGTAGGTAAGTGTGAACGGTTTGGAATTACCGTTAGCTTCCGTCCATAACCTACGAAACAAACTCCGATGATCAGCTTGGTGTACATCCAAGAGCTGAGTATAAGTTTTGGCAAATGCAGCGTCCATCAGGCCCGTTACAATCGGAGTAGGATTATTGCCGCCTTGGCTCGGATTCGGATTGGTAAACGGATCTTTGTAACTTGTCGCGTCCGCATAGAGCAATTCGATAACCGCAGCGTTAGAAATGTTCAAATTACCATCAACGGCTGTTATGGTCCCTCCCGTCGTTCTGGCTCGAAGACGAGCATCAAATGTCATGCCTCTCCCGTTTTCCCACTGACTTGCGTAGTCATCATATGGAGCCGTTCCTGTCATCTGGATCTCGCTCCCGGATGAAGATACCGTTCCATGTGTGTTCATTTCTGCCGGGAGCTCCATCTTTGCTGTCATGCTCATCGGCTGCCCGCTGTCATTGGTCATGCGTACGACCATAACGCGATCGGGGTTACTGGCAAATACTTCACGCGTATACGTCGTGTTTCCCACTTTATATTTGGTTGTCACTATCGACTTATCCAAATGAAGCTCTCGATCATAGTTCGTATATCCTGTCGTATTCGGGACATCCAGAACGATATTGCCAATCGGCAGAAATTCCGCCAATTTCTCTGATCCCCACATCCCCATTGCTGCTGTCTCAGCTGACTTCAATTTATTCTCGCGGTCCGTTACTGTCGTTGCTGTATCCGCCCCAGCAAGTAAACTTCTCGTCGCATCCAGTGCAGTTATACGATTCGGATCAGAACGATTGAACGGTTCGCCGGAATTAAACGTTTTGTCATTAAGTTGAAGAATTTCGGTCGCTACGCCCCCTGAAACTTTAGCGCCGAAGTAACCATTTCCAACAGGTGCCCCGTTAAAATCTGTCCCACTGGCCGGCGTTGTCCAATTTATTTTCAAATCGTCCCAATTGCCCGTTTTCAGAACTGGCATTTCTGAGTTCCCTGTCTCAGCAGCAGATGCCTGCGAGATGGATGGAACTCCCGATGCCAACAACAACGTGACCAACAGCGATAACGAAGTTGTAATCGCTGTCATTTTTCTTAATTTTCGAATGATCATCAAGTTCACTCCTTCATCAATCTTCAATGCGATTTCGGCTCATTTCACCAAACACTGACTTATATGCGAACTGGGAATGCCCCCTTAAATTCTTAGATAAAAGAAAGGAGACTTGCTTAACAGTCTCCTCCCTAGTGCAATTCAGCATTTGTGTAAAATGTTTCGCATTAATTAATCAACTTCAAATATTGCATCGCTTGTTTGATAAGCACCGCAGCCTCTGCGCGAGTGGCTGCCTCTTGCGGTGCGAAGGTTGTTTCTGTTTTCCCATGAACCAGACCTTTGCTGGCGGCTTCCGCTACCGCGCTGCGGGCGTAATCAGATAACTGGTCTTGATCGGAGAATTGAATATTCGTACCAGCTTCCGGTTTCAATTCTCCCTGAACGAGATGGGCAGCTTTCATCATCATGACGACCATCTGCTCTCTCGTAATCAGTTGATCCGGGTTGAATCTGCCCTCGCCAACACCTTGAACCAAGCCGTACTTCGCAGCTGTACCTACTTCTGAGGCATACCACTGGTTGTCAGAAACATCTGTAAATACGGATGGCGTGGTCTCTGCCCGTAAGCCCAGTCCCCTTACGAGAAGTGCTGCAAACTGAGTCCGAGTGACTTGCATCTCCGGTGTATACGTGTGATCCGTTGTCCCGTCGATCACCATTTTGGAAGCTAGGCTCTCAACATCTTTCTGTGCCCAGTGTCCATTCATATCGTCAAACGTTTTCTTGTGTTGAACGATCGCATACAGACTGTTCGTATTTCGGGTTATGGTTGCTTCTGTCTTGCCATCTTTCACAGTAAACACGGAAGGCACGAATTTCATTTCTCCTGTAGCCTGATCGTAAACGACCGCAGTGGCAATCGATGAATCCTGAATGACACCATCTACATTCATCATGCGTGTGATAAAGCTGTTGCCAAAGTTCGTAATTTCTACTTCTTTGTCCTTAGATTTCAGAATCACTTTGTAATCGATCATATCGCTTACGCGTTTCATACCATTCTCTGTGATGGATTGATCAAATTGCAGTTCGTGCTGGCTTTTAGCTTTATCCATGCGAATGATCAGCACTGCGCCTTCTGTATCAACCGCGCTCGCAACATCTTCACGGTTCAGGATGGACAGCGGCAGGTTATATGATCCCAAATGATTTCTTAGGGTCAGGACCGTTCCTTTACTTTCTTTAAGACTGTTATACAAAATATCAAGCGGCAGCTGTACGGCATTTCTTTCATACACGCCTGGCAGCTCGAAATTGAGGTTTGAGCTGCTTGCAGCTTTAAGATCTGCTAATTTCTGAACCAGACGATCACGATCGATGGTTGCCGTTACACCTGTTTGATTTTCTTGTACAGGCTCGACCCTAAGTTCCGTATCCTTGGGTACGTACTTAGTTGGATCTTCTTTCACTGGCGATGTGGTTGGATTGCCAGAACCACTGGAACTACCCGAACCAGGGTTAACACCAGGATTGTCATTTTGCCCGGATATCGTAATGATTTTGTTCCCAAAAATCTGCGAACCATCGTTAGCTGTGGCAACCACTTTTACGATTCCATCCTTCGCAGCTACCAATAAACCATTTACGTCAATTATGGCTTTATCCGTAGGTGTTCTGCCGTCCGCTTCGTATACCGCCCATGTCACTGACTTATTGACAGCATTGGCAGGCAGCACCGCCGCTTGCAATTGAAGGCTTCCGCCCTTCACAGAAATCGTCGTCGTCGAATTTGTGACAGTGATCGATTGTACATTCACCTGCCCAATCTTTGTTAACACAAACGTTTGCAGTGCGGTGTTCAACGCTGCCGTTTCAGCTTCGAATTCCTGTTTAGTAGCAGCATTCAGGTCTACAAGTTGCTGCGCATGCGCGATTGCTGCTTGCAGGGTTGATTTCGAGCTTGCCGGGTAATTGCCGACTGCTGTTCCTACTACAGCAAAATCATATTGAACTTGGGCATTCGCGATAAGCGCCACTAGATCAGCTCTATACGTGTTTTCTGTAACCGTAACGTTTGCTACAGCAGGTATGACTGTGCCATCAACAGCACCATTCACGATGAAACTGCCAGCTGATTTATACTTAGACGAATCTACCAGATCCCACTGAACCGACTTATCGGCAGTTGTCGCATTGTTATACACAACTGTGACACTCGCAGGCAGAACCGGCGGAACATACGTAGCCGTAACTACGTTTACTGGCATAACGCCCGAAATCACGGGTGTCGCTTCAACATTCAGCTTAGTCAGCTTCGCATTCGCCCAATCGCCGTGATCTTCGCTGTTTCCATTGCCGGAATCCGTAACTTCCAATATTAGCTCTTTATAACCTTTAACATTTACCTTCACAAATTTGGCATCATCCGACACTCTCAACAAACTTCCGGAGTAAAGCGATTCGATCGTGTCATCGTTCTTCACTCCTGACACTTTAAACTGTATCGAGCCGTTGCCTTTGTAACTTCCGCCGTTCACTTCCTTATCTACACCGATAAAGGCGGAGAAGGTTTCATAATTAGCTCCAGTAAGATCATACTTGATCGTTGAATTGGCATGAGTCCCAAGGCCTTTGGCAAAGGAGAGATCCTCGGCCCCATTCTTCAATACGATCGCATTGCCAGCGATGCTCTTGTCTTTCTTCACATCCAACCAACCTGAGGATGCGCTAATCCAATTCAAATCGCTCAAATAGTCAACTTCAGGCAATTCTTCCTTCTGTTCGGATTTGCCTTCCGCAATTCTAAACGTTGCATTGGCCCAGCTTGCATGATCCTCGCTATTATCGTTATCGCTCTTCGTCACAACAAGTTCCACAACGCTTGCGCCAACTACATTGACATCAACCGCTTTGGCCAAATCAGTAACCTTCATCACACCGCTCGCAAATTTCTCTACGCCGTCTACAAGTACCTTGAATTCCACGTCGGCATAAGACGGCGATTTGGCCATTTCTTGGTCGACTCCGGCAAGAGCCGTGAAGGACTCATAATTTTTATCGGAAATGTCAAAAATAATTCTCGACTCGGCATGTACGCCAAAGCCCTTCTCGTACGTTGCAGCGCCGCTATTGCCCATTAGCCTTATTGTATTTCCGTCCAGGCTTTTGTCCTTCTTAACGGTTAACCAGCCTGAAGATGCACTTAACCATTCCAGGTCGCTCGCATAACGATCCACTAGTTCAAAGTTCAGCGTGTAGACTTCCTGTGTCGCTCCGCCGTCAGCTGTAGCTGTGATGGTCGTCGCGCCTGGCAAACTGTCGGCTGGGTGGATGACCAACTGCACGTCTTCAGATGCTTTGTCCGCTGTCACTGTTGGTACTTCCAGGTTTTTTTCTCTCAGAACAGTCAGCGTCGCCGTACGATTCTCAGAATTAAGACCTTTGACAGACACTCCGTTCACTTTCACATTTTTAATCAGAGAAGGCAGTTTTTCCACTTTCCATAATTGACTATCGCTTCCTGTATACGTGTTTTGAACAACCGGATTTCCGTCAGCAGCAGAACCGTTGCTGATTTCCAAGGCCAATCGGCTGTTTACGTTGGTAATTTTGAAGTAACCATTGCCAACATTGGAGATGGTCCACTGCTGGTTTATGGCTGTAGGATCTGCAGCAGTTTCAGAATCTGTCCATTGAATGACTGGTACTTCAGGCGTTTTACTGGCACCTGGAACATCCATCACTTGTCCGCTTTGCTTATTGGCAATCTTATATTTGCCCAGACCTACATCATCGATAACCCATTGCTGATCCAGCGCACCCGATTGGGTTCGCTCGGCAACAGCCGCTCCATTAGCGGGCGAATTCCCAACGCCCAATACTTTGCCGGTCGCTTTATTGACGATGCGATACAACGTGTTGACATCAAAGGAGTCAATCCCCGTCCGAGTTGGAACTTCATTGGTGTATGAGCCGACTGCCAGCTCGCCTGCAGCAGCGAAGCCGCCTACGGCCGAATTCACTTCCATTTTGACATAGCGTGCTGTTTGCGATGGGAAAGTCACACGTTTCATGGTCTTGTCCCCATCCCATGTTCCGCTAGTAACCGAAGTGAAGTTCGTACCATCTTCGCTCACATATAACGTATAGGAAGTAATCATACCTTCTGATAAATTTTGCGAAGGCAAGTAATTCAACATATTAATGTTGTTGTACGTGTAGCCCAAATCGAATGTAATGGATTGAGGCAGAGATGTGTTCGTTTGCCAAACAGTCTCAGAGTAAGTGTCGTTTACATAATCCATAAGGCCATCAATCGCATTGCTTGCATTCCCGCTAGTAGCCGTTGCCGAATTAGCTGTAATCGGATGCTCCATCACGATTGGCTGCCCAGGCAGTGGAGGACGAGATGCATTCGGCGACCATGCTTGTCCAATCTCCCCCAATCGATTGACTACGTTGTTATCCAGTTCCCCATCCGGATTCGGTGAAACGTTGAGCAAAAAGTTTGTATAACGCGGTTCCAAAAAACCGAGATGATCCTGCACAATATTCTGCACGCTTGCCGGCTCTGTATTCGTCATCCAATTGTGCCAGAACCATTGACTGGACACGAGCGGCATGCCCTGGTTAGCGGCATACGCATTGTTGGAAGGCGCCCAAACGCCCTTAGGTTCTTCAAAATAAATAATGTCCTCATCCCATGGCTGCGTTTGTCCATTGTGATCCACAATAAGAATATTAGGCTGTAGTCGCTTTATCAATTCGCGGATTTCTTGATATGGAACTTCATTATGACCCATCTCCCAGGCCCAGCCGTCGATAATTAGAACCGGTATTTCACCGTAATTCGTCAGCAACTCTGTTAGTTGCCCTTTAATAAATTCGATATCCGCTCTGCTGACGGAACCCTTTTGAATACCTTGCTGACGATCCCAAATGGAGAAGTATAGCCCCGGCAAAATTCCTTTGGCGCGCATGGAATCTACATATTGCCTTACGATATCTTTCTTGTAGGAGCTGTTCATCACGTTATAATTGCCGTATTTGGTTGGCCACAGGGCAAATCCGTCATGATGCTTGGTCGTTAGAACGGTATATTTGATACCTGCGGATTCGGCGGCTTGCGCCCATTGGTCTGTATTCACATGCTCAGGATTAAAAGATAGTGGATCTTGTCCTGGCGTCACCCATTCCTGATCGTGATAGGTTCCCATGTTATAGTGGATAAACATACCAAACCTGAGATCCACATAGTTTTTCTGATTCGTGTAACTATCATTCACAACGGGGCTTGCTGTGCTTTGAATATTTGTACTCGCAAAAACGGGAGCCACCGTGACAAAAAGAAGCATAAATATAAGTCCTACACATGTTGAAATCTTTTTACACAATTGATTCCCCTCCTATACTCTTGTAGTTTGTTTCATAAATATAATGATAAAGCGCTTACATTCATGTGCTTCACAAAAGATTTTTCATCGACAATAATAAAACCTGATCTCGGCTCAATTTTCGATTGAACCGAGATCAGTTTATCGAGCTATTTGGTATTAATTAATTAAATTCAAATATTGCATCGCTTGTTTAATAATGACCGCAGCCTCTGCGCGAGTCGCTACATCTTGCGGAGCAAAGCTTGTTGCTGTTTTCCCATGTACCAATCCTTTGTCAGCGGCATCTGCTACCGCGCTGCGGGCATAGTCCGACAACTGGTCTTGATCGGCAAATGAGGTATTCGTCGCAGCTTCCGATTTCGCTTCTCCCTGAACGAGCGCAACAGCTTTCATCATCATGACGACCATTTGCTCTCTCGTAATCAGTTGATCCGGGTTGAATCTGCCTTCACCTACACCTTGAACCAAGCCGTACTTCGCGGCTGTACCTACTTCTGATGCATACCACTTGGTGGCAGCAACATCTGTAAATACAGATGGCGTTGTTTCCGTCGGTAACCCCAGTCCTCTTACGAGAAGTGCTGCGAACTGAGCCCGAGTGACTTGCATTTCCGGCGTATACGTGCGATCCGTTGTTCCGTCGATCACCATTTTGGAAGCTAGGTTCTCAACATCCTTTTGCGCCCAGTGTCCGTTCATATCGTCAAATGTTTTCTTGTTTTCAACGATCGTGTACATACTGTTCGTATTACGGATAACTGTTACTTCTGTCTTCCCGTCTTTCACAGCGAACACAGACGGTACAAACCGCAGTTTGCCAGTAACGGGATCAAACGCAACCGCTGTAGCAGCGGAAGGGTCTTGAATGACACCATTTACGTTCATTACACGTGTGATAAAGCTGTTGCCAAAGTTCGTAATTTCTACTTCTTTGTCCTTGGCTTTCAGAATCACTTTGTAATCGATAATATCGCTTACGCGTTCCAGACCTTTATCTGTGAGCGATTGTTCGAATTGCTCTTTATGCTGCGCCTTCACTTTATCCATGCGAACGATCAGACTTGCGTCTTCTGCATTAGCAAGCTTCGCAACATCCTCACGTTTGAGGAGTGAAAGCGGCAAATCATAGGTGCCTAAATGACTGTGTACCGTCAAAATAGTTCCCGGATTTTCTTTGTACCCGTTATACAAGACCTGAAGCGGCAGTTGAATAGCGTTCGATGCATGCTCTCCAGGAATTTCAAAATTGAGAACAGAACTATTCGCTGTTTTGTAGAGATCTGCCAATTTCTGAGCTAGTCGTTCACGATCGATGATCGCCGTTACAGCTGTTTGCCCGTCTTGTGCAGGGTCAATCCGAAGTTCCGAATCTTTCAGCACATATTGCGTTGGATCTTCTTTTTCGGTTGGTTGAGTAGGGCCTCCACCTCCACCGCCACGATATTGGTCGCTAGTGATTGAAATTAATTTCTCACTCACGACTCCTGAACGGTCATTCGCTGTTGCCACCACTTTCACTACGCCGACTTTCGAAACAGTCAATACGCCGGATTGATTGATGGACGCTTTATCCGTTGCCGTACCGTCTCTCTCGTATACAGCCCATGTCACTGTTGCATTCGTTGCAGTTGTCGGTGACACCGAAGCATATAATTGAAGACTTCCACCATTTAAGTTAATGACATCTGATGCGCTATCAATTTTGATGCTTTGTACGAGCACCTCTTTGATCACCGAAGCTTCAAAAGTTTGCAGTGCAGCGTTCAAAGATGCCGTCGCTTGTTCAAATTGCGGCTTAGTCGCAGAATCATTATCTACAACCTGCTGTGCTTGATCGATGGCCGTTTGCAATGTTTGTTTCGAACCAGCCGGATACTTGCCGACTTCCGGTCCTTCTACGGCGATATTCAGCTTGCCTTTAACGTTCGCGATAAGCGCTTTAAGCACTTCTTTCTCGTAGTAGACTCCTTCTGTTACCGTCACGTTAGCAACAGCAAGTATGGATGTGCCATCAACTGCTCCGTTCACGGTAAAGTTGCCAACTGCCGCATACTGAGAACGATCGATCGCGTTCCATTGAACCGATTTATTGGCCGTTGCGTTATCGTTATAAACGACCGTTACCTCCGTAGGCAGAACAGGTGCAACATAAGTTACTGTAACCACGCTTACCGGCAACACAGTTGTGATTGCGGTTTGCTCCCATTTCGCAAAAAGCGTAATATCTGTCGCTTGAACCGTATTCACTGCGAAATCCCATGGAATAGTCAAGGCTTCATCTTGATACCAGCCTACAAACATATATCCGGTTCTTGCCGGATTCGCTGGCTTCGTTATTTTCGAACCTTCCGACACTCCGAAAACAGTTCGAACCGCGTCGCCGCCATTACTGTTGAAAGTCACTTTCTTGCCTGGCTGGAAGTAAGAGAAATCCCACTCATCGTGCCACCAGAATCCAATTGTTTTGTCTTGCGTGTTCACATCGATCGGCAGCCATACATATCTCGAATCTTTTAGATTCGAAGCATCCCACCGATCCCCCATAAAGATGAACTTATTCGAAACGATATCTCCGTTTGCATCCCTATACGGAAGCACAAAAGTACTTTGACTGAAGAATGTCTTATTGTTATTCCAGCCCCTGGCCGGGTTGTCTTTATCTTCCCACGGACCTAAAATATTGGTCGCTGTATGATATTGGGCTGCGACTGGTTTCCAGCCGTCAGTTCCTGACGTAATCATGTAATACACGCCGTCTTGCTTGAAGATCGCCGGAGCCTCTCGATGATTCCAGATAGCTTTAGCCCAGTGAACGCCTTCCAGCGACTGGTTTCTCTCGTTCTTCGCAGGTCCGGTATAGTCATCATTCAACTGCATAACAATCTCCGTTCCGTTACCTTCGGATGCGTAGATGAGGTATCCTTTGTCGTCATCGTCGACGAACAACGTCATATCGCGCAGCATACCTTCGCCTTCGCCGCCACCCCATCCATTATTCGGCAATCTGGATGTACCCAGAAATTTAAATGGACCTGTTGGCGAATCGCTGATCGCAACGCCGCCTTCCGCCGCCCAATATTCACCGGCGATCGGTCCGTCTTGATGCCACCACATCACATATTTGTCCGTTTTCTTGTTGTAGATAACCTTTGGACGTTCGACAACTTTATCCCAGTTGAAATCTTTATACATCACTTGCTTCTCGGCATTCGTTTTGTCCGCATACAAGGCATTTAACTCAGCTATGCGTCCAGTTGAATTATATTTGCTCAACGAATTGATCGGCGATTTCATTGATCCAGTATAGTCGCCATCTCTGTTTGTAATCGTAACAACACGATTAGGGTCGAATGGCTTCCCGCTAGTCTTATACGTGTCCGAATTTTCGCTCAAGTACAATGGCAAATCTCCGGCAGGCAGTACGTCTTCGCCAAGCTGCGGGTTGTTGAATACCGGCAATACAATCCCTTCATTTTTCCAGTTGTACAAATCTTTAGAAGAGTAGGCGTGAACGCCTGTTACTGGTACATAACCCGAGCCCACATTATCTGCCGATTTGTCTTCGCCGTACCAGTAGTACAATTTGTTCTTCTCGTTGTACAGAATTCCTCCGCCATGAGCCTGAATCGGCACGCCTTCTGTATCCAGCCATAATTTACCGCTTTCAATGGAATCGACTTTGCCCAAGCTCAGATATAAATTGTATAAATCCTGTAGAACTCCAGTGTAGTAGGCAATACTTTCCTCCGTTAAGTCGCTAAGAGCACCTATCTCTGCAACTTGATTTTCAATCGTAGCTTCCACTTTAGGACTTATCCCCGAAACCGTCCGCAAGCGGTTAATAGCTGTTTGCAAACTGCTTGTGTTGAAAGCAGTTCCTCGCTTCTGACTAACAGCGATTTCTGCTGTACTGAGCGTATTGCCGTCACCGCCCGTGGTTATGGCCTGAATGGCAACATATCTCGCTTTGCCGGATTTGAATGTAGCCGTTTGAGCACTTGAACTGGTTGCGTCAAAAGTGCCGTTTGCTGTAAATTGGAAATTGTCATCCAGATACTTTTGCGTGCCATTTGACGCTTTTCCCGATAAATCGCTATCGCTCAAATAAATTTTAAACTGTTTAATTCTGCCGTTCGCTTTATCTTGCCTTGGTGTAACCAAAATCTTGCCAACATCTGCAATGCTCTGGCCCAAATCTATCACGATATAATCGCCTGATTTGTATTTTCTTCCATTTCCATCCCAGTTTGATTCGTAAAATGATGAATTGTTGTTATCCAGCATGAGACTGGAAGGATTCCCTTGATAAGCTTCCGGTGCATAGAAGAGTCGAATTCCGTTAATCATCTTCTCACCGACATTAATTTTTGCCATTTCGGCTCTAATTTGGGCCGCTAGCTTATCGAGTTCTTCCTGCGTCGCTGTTGGACTACTCAGCAGCGCTGGGGCTTGATCAAGCAGCTTTTGCACATCAATCAGGTAGGAATGATCTTCATGGAAGTCGCGAATGAACGCATCAGCATCGCTAATCGCTCCTGTAAGGCTGGTCTTGTCGATTCTAAATCCAGTCTTGTTGAAGATGTTGACCTCAGCAGCCGATGCATACTGCTTGCCCGCATCGCTTCTTGACTCAAGCGCAGTGAACTTCACATAAGATGCGCCTTTTGCGTCAAAAGTTGCTGTTTTCTCGGTTTTGTCTGCGTCCCAGGTTCCTGCCGCCACTTTGGTGAAAGCGATACCGTCAGTGCTCACGGATACTTCAAACTTAGTAACAACACCATTCCAATCAGCATCTTGCCGCGGCAAGTATTTCAGCTTATTAACACCTTCATACGCTTTGCCTAGGTTATAAGTAATGGAGTGCGGCAATGCCGAATAAGAGCCGTCCCATGCCGTATGCCAGTTCGTTCCGGAATCCCCATCCAGCGTCCGCCCCGGTCCTTCACCTGATGCCGAACTGTCAGACGTTGCCGTCATCTGGCTTTGCGGAATGATCCCAGTCTCAACGGACTTGAACACCAAGCTATACTCAGCGTTTAGTTTATTTAGTATCTGGGTAATGTCTTCCTGGCTCGCCAACGTGTTGGATTTAACCGCATTGGCTTCGTCAACTAACGACTGCAATTTCGTTGTGTCTACACTTGCTGCATTTGATGTGATAAAGTCTTCAGCTCTATCAATCGCATTCGCTAGTGCTTGCGTATCTGCTGTGAAATTGGACTTTCTCATGATGTTGATCTCAGCAGCCGATGCATACTGGGCACCCGATCCGTTCGTTTCATCCGCCTTTAACCTTACATATCTTGCAGATGCCGACGAGAAGGTTGCGGTTTTCTCCGACTTATCATTCTTCCATGTGCCTTGCGCAACAGGATTGAAAACGGTACCATCAGTACTCACTTCAACTGTATACTTGGTAATAACACCATTCCAATCGGCATCTTGCCTTGGTAAGTAGCGCAACTGGTAGACATCATCATAGGATGCTCCAAGATCGTAAGTTATCGTGTGCGGACCTCCATCGTAAGGATCCCAAGCTGAATGCCATTTGCTTGAAGCATTCCCATCCAGTGTTTTCTCAGCTCCTTCCCCGGATTGAGCACTGCTTGCCGTTGCGCTCATTTCGCTCTGAGGAATAACCGTGCTGCTTGTATAGGATGCTCCGTCAATGACGAAGGTTGTAATCGATTTTGCTCCAACAGTTGTATGGAGAGTTTTATCCAAGACAGGTACATTTGCCTTCTGGGCTACATTCTCCGTAGCAGAAGATACATATGGTGTTGCAGTCCCGGTGGCCGTATTAAACTGAGACATGTTCAATGAAATATCTTCATTAGTCGCACTTGCATTTCTGTATACAACATAGATTTTATTCTTGGCAGGATCATAAGCGGCTAACGTGTTGTCATTGTTATCTGCGATGAATCTGGATCCCTGTGGGATAAACTTGCTGAATTGCTGCATAGCATAATACTTCTTCGTGTACCACCACTGTTGCGTGTCGAAATCAGCATGAAGGAGACCCCAATTCATATTCTCCTTGTCCTTCTGCATGTTTTTCTCACTCTCAATCGCTTGCCAGAGGACCCACCCCTTAGGCTCAAGCCATGTGATGTCCGTCATAATTCTTTCTGATAAAGCCAATGCCGGTTCAAAATCGTCGTGATTATGAGCAACTCCTGAAGGACCAAGATCCACTTCAGACATCCATAACGGCTTGCCCGCCGCTTTGGCTTGATTTCTGATTCCGTATCGATCCGAACCGCCGTAGGAGTGGGTGTTCATTTTCCCGACATTCTCTTTTGTAGTTTCATCATACGAATTCCAATTGGATACGAAGGTATCTAGAATAGATTCATCCATCGCCGCAATTTTAACGGACTGCAGACCCTCAGCGTCCAGTTTCGCACGCGTTGTATTAATGAGCTTCATTTGCGAAGCAACGTCATAATGCGAACCTTCTTGGCCCCCGCCAAATCCCCAGTACTTTGTGTTCGGTTCGTTCATCGGGGACAGGTAATTGAAATCAATATTCCAATTCTCTTTGAAATGCTTTACAACGCCCGCCATATAGGCAGCAAAATTATCATATTCCTCTGGTTTCAAGTTGTCTTTCCCAGAATCCCTATTTCCCGTTGTGCTTCCGCTGACCGTCATATAGTAGGGAGCCGAATTGGAGAACGCCTCCAATTGATTAGCGCCTCTTGCCTTCGCGGCTTGAAGCCACCAACGCTGATTGGCATCTTGCGACCAATCCCATACACCTGGGGATGGTGAGAACCCCGGAACTTCGCCGCCTTGGCGCATCGTCTCGTAAGCAGGATTTTCACCGCCGCCAATATTATATCTGGCAATATTTAAATTCAATCCTGCTGGAGAGTAAAGCGCATCGGCCAACGCATTTTTGGTTGATTCTTCCCAGCCCCCGGTTATATTGGCAAACCAGGCAAGCGATGTTCCCCATCCGTCCCATGATTGCTGCATGTTGCTTGGATCTAAATCAATCGTAGTCGTTGCTGCACTCGCCTCTTGCGCCGTTAACCCATAAAATGCCGGTGATACTAAAGACAAAGCAAGGCATGATGCAAATAACTTTCTTCCAACTTTTGTAGTCATTCAGATAACCTCCTTCTTAGATGGCATAACCATCGGAACCATAATTTGGAAACGCTTACCGGGATTTTCAAAAAAAACGGGATCTGATTTACATCAATTCCCCATAATAAGGGGAGGAGATGCCCTGCACCCCTCTCCCATTCTCAAGCGTAAGCCTTACTTGCTTGCTCTTGCTTTCGTCCATTTATCATTCAGATCGTTAGCAATCTTATCAAGCGGCGTTCCGCCCATCATTTCTTGACCAAGCTTCTTCCAATCCAATTGGATCGAGTTTACATATTTATTGAAGTTCTCTCCGCCTGGAAGAAAACTGAACTCTTCCACTTTGTTTGCTTTGTAGAAATCAGTCAAGAAAGGAACATCGGCTTTAACACCCTCCATAACAGAGTTCGCTTGCTTCTTGTTCACATAGAAGGAGTAAGCATCCGAGGAGAACATCCACTCTTGGAATTTCTTAGCTGCTTCTGCGTTTTTGGATTTGTTGTAAATACCGAAGAAGTTATCCGTGAAAGTCATCACTTTCAGCGGCTCCGACTCCGAATGACGAGTTGGCAGTGCAAATGCTGCTAAGTCATCCGTGTTGCCAACTTTGGATTTGTATTGCGGCAAGTACCAAAGTCCTGCAGCAATGACTGCTGCCTTTTTCGCTTCAAACAATCCTGTTGCTTGGTCATTGCTCAAACCTAGCGGATCAGCGCCCATGACTTTGGCATCATATAGGGTTTGAATATCCGTGTAAGCTTTGTAGAATGGTGTGCCTTTATCAAAAGGTTTGTCCATTCCGGCAATTTTGTCGTAGTAGTTGGCGTCACCGGATGCCAATATCGGCATGAATTCGTTAAACGGATAGTTCGGCCAGGAATCCTTGCCGCCCATGGCATAAGGCTGATATTTACCGCTCTTTTTAATTTCCGTTAATACGCTTACAAACTGCTCCCACGTTGTTGGAACGCTTAAGCCCAGCTCTTTAAATACGCTCGGATGATAGTAAACAAGTTCAGGGAACGAGATAACAGGCAAGGCAAGAATTTTACCATCTACCGCATATTGCTTGGCTTTCGTATTTTTGGCTGTAACGCTCAGGTCATTAAGTGGAAGAAGTTCCGCTTTGAAATCACTGATGAAATTCGGCTTCAATTCGATAATATCCGGCAGCTCGTTAGCAGCTAATCTAACTTTCATCGCTTGCAAATAGTCGCCATCGCTCTTGAACGTTTCGACTTCCATTTTCACGTTCGGCATAACGGTTGAAAACTCTTTGACCTTTTTAGTCCAGCTATCCAGGAATTCGCTATCGCTATCCCACATCGCAAGTTTTAATGTAATCGCATTCTCTTTCGTGTTGTTTGCTGCCGTGGAAGCAGGTGAAGCGCTGCTATCCCCAGTGGTAGCCGTATTGGTGCTGCACCCTGCTAATCCAAACGTCAAGGCAATTGAAAGTACAGATGTTACTAGTCTTTTTTTCATAGTCTTTCTTAACCCCCTCAAGATTACGTAAGTTCTTATTTACAACCTTATCTTACATAAATTCGGAATACGCTTTCATTGATATATTTAGTGATTAGTTTGATAAATTTTGTGCTCACTCTTTTTTCCTTGCATAGTTGTCCCGGTATTTCTGTGGGCTCATTCCCCGATATTTTTTAAACACACGGCTGAAATGTTCTGGATTCTCATACCCCACTTTCACAGCAATCTCATACATTTTCATGTCCGTTTCGATCAGTCTGGTTGCCTCATTGATCCGCAGTTTTGTCACATATTCAATAAAATGCTCGCCCGTTTCTTTGACGAACTGTTTACTGAGATGGCTCTCTGTCACTTGTGCCCACTCGCTAACTTGACCAAGCGTAATTGAATTGCAATAATTTTTCTCTACGTAACGTTTGACTCTCTCCACCAACCGCTGCGGATTTTCTTCACGTATTTTGTCAGGATGCAGCAAATCTGCTAGGCGAAATACAAGCTTCTCAATCCACTCATGTAAATCTTCACGGAAAGTGAATTGTTCAACAATCTCATAAGGTCTTCGCCGCGTTTCTATCACATGCGTCCAATTCATCCCTTTTGCATGCAGTAATGCGCCTATATTCCATATCAATTCTTCATAAATAGGAAGCGTGCTTTCCAACGTTACATGGGGCATATCGCTCAATTGACTTAACCCCGTGTACAATTGCTGCTGCCACTTACGGTCTCCTTTCTCCATGAGAAACATCATCACCGAGTAATCATATGGCGTAGGCAGCTGTCTATCGTTCACGCTTACCGTTTCAGAATAATACACGCGCCCGGGCCCTTCCGAGAATCGCAGATTGGCCAGGCTGCTCGCCTGATTATATCTAAGATGCCAGCTTTTCCAATCTGTGCATGACTCTGCTACTCCGATTGACAGCGAAACATTAATAAAGTTTTTGACCGTATTGCGCAAAGAATCGAGGAGTTCAATCACGCGCCCCCGCAAATTCAAGAAGCTTGTCGATGACTCATAACATAGCAGAATGGCATATTCATCCTCATTGATTTGCAGTAATTCATAGGGGTGCTTGACGATCTCCATCCCTTGTTTAATAATCCTGCCTACATGCTCATCATTGTCCGAACCGCCTTGCAGCGGTATATCCGTTATCAGATTTTGTTTATCCGGCATCACGGATACAAGAACATGCTGAAAGTTCGCAAATTGGAGTATCCATTTGGAAAAAGAGTCGTCCTGCGCCAAATTGGGACTATAGAGATAATCTTTATCGCATAACAATCCGCGGAGCCATGTTTCTCGCTGCTTGAGATCGGCGTCTCTATTGGTTTTACTCATTCTTGCGGAAGAAATCGTTTTTTCTTTTAACTGAATAAGCGCTTTCTCAATGACCGGAACGATATGTTCCGGATCAAGATCAGCTTTCATAATATAATCCACAGCCCCTAGCAGAAACGCTTTCCGCACGAAATCAAAGTCTGAATAGGCGCTCAACACAATACTCACTGGCGAGTTAGCTAAATTGGCTTCCTGCATCTTAGACAGGAGCGTAAGGGCATCCATAATCGGCATGCTCATATCGACAATCATTAAATCAACGTCCTGCTGCACCGAAATTCGTTCCCATGCTTCATGACCATCTGCAGCCTCAGCTACCACCTCGCAGTCCAGATCACTCCACGGAATAATCGCACTCATGGCTAGTCTCACCAGCGGCTCGTCATCGACGATCATTACTCTAAACATTTTTTTCATCCCCAATCTGAATAAAAGCCGATATGACCGTTTTACTCCTGAACAATAACCTGATCATACCTTTGCTCGATGACACCTGGCACTTCGTATAGCAAGTAAGAACGACCGCTAACTTCTCCGCGAAACGAACTGGGAAAAGACATGTATTCCTTCTTTGAGAGGATTGGCAGAATGGCAATATCGACAGCCATCCCAAATCTATCCTTCAACTCCAAAGCGGTAAGAAAGCTTTTTTCGACGAGAATAATCCGATCATATTTGGTATCGTATAAGCAAAACTTCATAGGATATGACACGCCCCCCTTTATCCATTTCTCTACTCTTCTGGATAAATTAACGTTATCACTGCCGGTAATCAGCGGGCTAAGCAGATTTTCCGTCAGTCAAGCTAATCGAAGATTGATCCGGATTATTGGGCAAGAGCGGCAATACGACAATGACCTCTGTTCCAACACCCAGTTTACTGTTAATCTCGAGCCCATAGGGTTCTCCGTAATTTAAGCGGATCCGATCATTGACATTGGCAATACCAATACCGCATAGCGATTCCACTTTTTTCTCTTGCAGCAAAGCTTCCATCGTTTTCTGCTCCATCCCCTTGCCATTGTCAGTGATTGTAATTACGAGTTGACCGCTATGTTTTCTGCCTGTAATTTTGACGATCCCCATCGCTTCTTTGCCATAAAATCCGTGAATGATCGCATTTTCCAAAATAGGCTGCAGAAGCAGCTTGAGAATGTAAGTATCCGTCACACTTTCATCTAAGTCGTACTCAACCTTAAAGCGGTCGCCATAACGAACTTTCATAATGTGAATATATTTCTCCAGGCTCTGCATCTCATCAAACAATTGAATGTAAGAGCCGCCGCGATGGAAGGTAGAAGATAATAATTTAATCAGTGAATCCGTCATTTCAACCAGATTCGTGGCTTTGGACAGCATCGCCATTATTTTGATGGCATTGAGGGTATTCACCAAAAAGTGCGGATTAATTTGCGATTGAAGCGCATCTATCTCTGCGCGGTTTTTGAGCTTTTCCTGTTCTTGCCTTTCAACGATGAGCTCCTGGATGCGCACTGTCATATTTTGAAATGTTTTTCCTAACGAATATATTTCCAATGGCCCTGAGAGGTCCAAATTAACTTGAAAAGAACCGCTTTTCATTCTATTCATTTGATAGATTAATGATTTGATTGGGCCTACGATACTACGGACTAGAAAAAAGGATACAATCAAGAAGATGACCAAGCCAGCCGCAGATACATTCATGATAAATTTATAAATTTGTTTGACTTCGGAAGTCATCTGATCATATGGAGTAATATAAATAATTTTCCATTCCGTTCGCTCCATAGTCAGAAAGGTAACAAACATTTGCTCTTCATCAGCCATTGTTTTGAAGTAACCGCTTTTCTTATCTTGGGCTTGTTCGATCGCTTGCTTTTCGATGTTTTGATTTTTATCTTTGCTCGTATCCAACATGATATTTCCGTTCCCATCAAGGATAATAAAGCTGCCGTTTTGGTTGGACGTGGATTCAGCCAGGTTCTCGAACACCTTGGCTTGTATCACAAAATAGATCATTTCAACATCGCTAAATGACCTTTCAAACGTAGGAGCGATGGCTGCCGATAAAATATATTTATCATTCGACTCAATTAATACATTCTCTTCGGAACCGAATAACTGTACTCGCCCTTGGTTTTGCAGCGTTTTGTGATAAAGCATCGTCGCCTTCAAATAATTTTCGTTGATCCGCGTATCGATGTTATGAAAATGCGTACCCTCAAAAAAGTAGGCGCCCCCGTCGCGATAGACGAACATCGCCGAAACAACATCTGGCATATCGTGCAAGTAACTTTTCAATTGGTTTTCTAATTGGAAGGAATAGTTGAATTGATCTTTGGTTTCTGTGCTGCGATGAAAGGAAGTGGCAAGGGAAATAACATTATTATCCGAGGCAATTGCGGCAACCGTCCTGATATATCTACTTTTTTCCTGATCAATGGTATACGATACTTGTTCTAATGTCTGCATCGTACGCGAGGTAATATTCGTTAGCAAAATATCGGTATACTTTCGTAATGACAATAACGCAACCAACACAATAGGCATCACAATAACGAAAAAGAACATCACGTAAAGGATCGATGTGATTGGCCATCTCTTTTTAAACATATTCACTGCTGGGTCCCCCCCGGTTATCAAGTAACAACTAGGCATGTTATTACATATTCCCACATCTGACGGGATAACTGGGACACCCAGTGTGTCAAAGTTGTTACGCTTTCATGAACAATCTGCCCCTAATTTCAGCAGGATACGACATTAACTACCGTCATCATAAGTTTAAATACTTACTGCGTCAACACCCTAATACTTCCAATTACCTCCTAAATATAGGAAGGAAAATCAAGGGAAGACAAGACTGCCTTCCCTTAGGAAATCAAATGATCACTTCTTCCAAAATAGCTACCCCGTGCGGCTCTAACACCAGCGCACGCTCGTAGACTCGGTGAGATAATAAGTCCTTATAATTTCCTTCATTTAATAGAATCACCGATTCGTAAGCATTGTGATTCAAGACAAACGTATACGTTCGGCCTTCTTTCTGTCTGCTCTTCATCTCAACTCCATAAGGTGCTTGATGAGCCGGCTGCAAATTCAACCGCTCGCACAGCGTTTGGCTGAACTCCGCCAAAAACTTAGGATCCGGGTCTGTTGCTACATAAAAGGCTTCTCCCAGCCCGAATTTATTGAGAGTGACTGCCGGCATGCCTGCGTAGAAATCAAGTCCATAATAGGCAAGAGCCTCTGCTCCTTCAAGGTGAAGCAAGTCACATAAGAGTCCGCATTCGTATTCTCCTCGAAGCTTTCCGAACGATGACGACATGAGAATGGTATTGGTCATTTCTGGCTGAAGCGCATCGATCTCCTCCACCCAAATCCCCAGCAGATCACGCAATTCACCCGGATATCCGCCGAGTGTGACAAGATCGTTCTCATTCACAATCCCACTGAAGAATGATGTGACGAACGTTCCTCCCATGATCACAAATGACCTCAGTCGTTCGCTCACGCCAGGTTTCATCATATACATGACTGGGGCAATCACTAACTCATACTTGGAAAAGTCACTAAGCGGACTAATGACATCTATACTGACGTTTAAATCATAGAATGCCTTGTAGTATTTCTGCGCTTGCTTGAGATAATCAAGATCAACGTTCGGACCGCTGGTCATTTCTACCGCATTCCATGTATCAATATCAAACAGCAGCGCTACTTTGGACTCTGTTACAGAATCCAGCAGCGTATCTCCCAATGCGAGCAGCTCTTGTCCCAATTGTGTACACTCTTTAAATACCCTTGTATGCTCATGACCCGCATGAGCAATCAAAGCGCCGTGATACTTTTCGCATGCGCCGACAGAACGGCGCAATTGGAAAAACATCACCGTATCCGCTCCACGCGCTATCGCCTGATAACTCCAAAGGCGCATAACCCCAGGCCTTTTGAGACTATTGTAGGGCTGCCAGTTTTGCTGGCTTGGCGTCTGCTCCATCAGCATGAAAGGCTGTCCATCCTTCAGCCCTCTCATGTAATCATGTCTCATCGCTACGTTGCTCATCGGCTCATTCATTTGAGGATAACTGTCCCAGGAGACAACATCCATACGATCTGCCCATTTCTTTAAATCCAGACCGTTAAAGAGTCCCCATATATTCGATGTAATCTTGATATCCGGCGTGATCGCTTTAATCGTGTCATATTCGCCTTGATAGCATGCTAAGATCGCATCGGACATAAATCTCTTATAATCCAGTGCGATACCTTGGAAGCATTTATTATTGCCGTTCAGATTCGTAGGCAGGACGATTTCATCCCATTCATAGACCGTATGAGACCAGAAACTCATATTCCACACACGATTTACGACTTCTAAGGAACCGTATTTATTTTGCAGCCAAGTCCGGAAAGCTGAGGCGCAAGTGTCGCAATAGCAATGCGGACCATATTCGTTGCCGATGTGCCAAACAAGCAAAGAAGGGTGATTCCCGTACCGTTCTGCCAATTTGCTCGCCAAGCGCTGAGAGAACTTCCGGTAAACGCTGCTGTTTGGGCAGAAATTAACGCGAGAACCATGCGTTCGCTTTCTCCCGTCAATATCGACGGGAAGCACTTCAGGGTACAGCCGCGACATCCAGGCAGGCTGTGCTGCAGTTGACGTAGCTAGGCACAGAAATATGCCTTCCTTGGAAACGGTGTCTATGATTTTATCCAGCCACTCGAAATCGTAAACATCCTCCGAAGGCTGCAGCTTCGCCCAACTGAACACAGGCAGCGTCACGATATTAATGCCCGCCAGCTTAAACAATCTCATATCTTCCTGCCACACTTCTTCTGGCCATTGGTCAGGATTATAATCGCCGCCATAATAAATGTATGGCAGTTTGTCATTAATCATTGCATATACCCCCAATTTGTATAATCGAACAGATCTACTCTTTCATCGCGCCATCCATAAGTCCGGCAAAAATAAACTTACGCAAAACCAAGTAAATCACAAGGGTTGGAATCATGACCAAAATAATTGCGGCTGACAGCTCATTCCAGTAGGTTCCCCGTTCGCCTACAAACGTCATTAATGCGGTTGATAACGTGCTTAGCTTCTTAGATGGCATATACAGATAGGGAATGTACATGTCATTCATAATATCAACGGCTTTAATAATCGCCAGCGTTGCTGTTGCCGGAAGCAAGAGCGGGAAAAGAATGGAGCGGAAAATCCGGAAATAGGAGGCGCCATCCAGAAGTGCGCTTTCATCCAATTGCTTGGATATTTTCTCAATGAATTGCAAGTAAATGAAAATTTGCATCAAATCCGTACCCGCGTAAATAATAAGCGGAGCAAAAATCGTGTTATATAATCCTAGTGACTTAATAGTCTGAAAACGGGCTACTTCTGTTGTATAGGCAGGTACGATAGATGCAACAATAAATAACAGAAAGATCGTTTTCTTGAAGCGGAAATTAAATCGATTCAACACGAATGCCGTCATTGCTCCGAGGATGGCATTAATGACCACACTTGATACCGTAACGCTAAGGGAGTTAATCAATCCGACCAGCATGTTCGCTTTCTCGAATGCAACAGCGAAATTGTGAAACGACCAGCTCTTCGGAAACGAAAACGGCGATGTTGCAGCGAGCTCCGGCGATGTTTTGAAAGCAGCGAAAACAACGACAAGCAGCGGCACGAAAATAATTAATGTAATGAGGGCAAGAACGACATAATAAAGCGTTTTACCGAGGAGGGAAAACATTTTAGCCTTTTCCAATTTGTTTGGCTTGATGGCAATCTCTGTTTGGGACATGCTCATGATGATTTTTCTCCCTTCTCACGGATCAATAAGTTTTGAATGAAACTGAATACAATGATCATAACCATCAAAATAATCGCCATTGCCGACGCTAACCCATAACTATTGAACTTAAATGCTGTATTGATGGTAAAAATGGTGAACGTACTGCTGGAAGTTCCCGGACCGCCTTGTGTAACCAGGAAAGGAATATCGAATACTTGAAGTGCTCCCCGAATATTCAGGAACAAAATAATTTCAATGACACGTCGAATACCAGGCAAAACAATAAAACGAATCTGCTGTATTTTATTTGCTCCATCAATGGTAGCGGCTTCATACAGATCGTTCGGAATAGATTGGACACCCGCGAGAAATAAGATGATATGAAAACCAGCAAACCGCCATAGCGAGATAGCAACAAGTGAATAGTTGACAATTTTCACATCACTCAACCAGTTATGAATCCATCCTTCGAGACCGACAGCTGTTAACAGCTCGTTGATCGGACCATTCACCGGGTTGTACAAATAGCTGAAAATGTAAGCGACAGCGACGCCATTAATAATGTAGGGCAATAAAATGATAGAGCGAAAAAATTCACTGGCTCTCATTTTGGCATTTAGCATAACCGCTAATAAAATCTCAAACGGAATCAACAGCGCATGGATGATAAAATAAAGCCAGTTGTTCGAAAGCGATTGCCAAACCTGCGACATTTTGAGCGCTTTCAAATAATTTTCAAATCCTACAAAATGAAATCCCCTGCTGATCCCATTCCAGTCAGTCATACTGTATTCAAACAGCTTCACTGTTGGGTAAATCAGAAATAACAGCAATAATCCAACCGGCAACGCCAGAAAAGAAATTACAAGCACTCTCTTTTGCATCATGTTACTCACGTGCTACCCCTCATTCCTTGATCCTATGATGATGTAATGACTAAGTTTTTCCCTTAGATCATCCTTTGTAAGCCTAATTCTAGAGAGATTGGACACGCTTTCACATGATAATTTTTGTGCTTTCAATTGATAAATTTTGTTGGCAAAATAAAAGAAACCCGGACGAATCTTTATATGGATTCGTCAAGGTAGGGAGATTTCATCCTCTTTTACGCCGGATCGGACAGCCCGCTTTGGAACATGAACTGATCGAGATCGAATTCCAACAGGGAATTCAGTCTTCTCTCATACTGCGGGAATTCCAGTTCTTTGGTGACCTCATTGGGTACAATGATGCACCGGATGCCTGCCGCATTGGCAGCCTTCAAGCCATTGGGTGAATCTTCGAAAGCAATCGTTTCAAATGCGCTTACGCCTAATTTGCGCATCGCCAGTCTATACAACTCAGGATCCGGCTTCACTCTCTGCACATCGTCTGATGTAACCACCTCATCGAAGAGCGACATCAGCCCAAACGCTTTCAAATAACGGCCCACCCAATCGTGTGCCGAGCTCGAAGCAACGGCAAGTTTGATACCGCGCTCATTCGCTTTATGCAATATCTTCAAAACTCCTGGTCGCAGCTGGGCATTCTCCATTCGCTGCTCATATCTCATTTCCAAATGTGACTGTATCTGTACAAGATCAATCGGCTCATTTGCATGCTCTTTCAAATAGGCGTAGGGATTAAAGGCTTCTAAAGAAGAACCGACATGGCGCGCCCATAGCTCCATCGGCAACTCCAAGCCATACAGGGCGTACACCTCTTTGAAGACCTGATACCACGGCGTTTCTGTATCTAGCAGCAAGCCATCAAAATCAAATATAGCGGCTTTCAACATTTCATCCCCCCGTTCAGACTTCACTTAAAATCGGCTTTCGTTATGCGCTTCTTGGAACGCCAAATAGTCGAATTCCACCAAGCAGCCTGCCCCTTGCGGCGACTGCGCCACAACTCCCGCCAGGCATGCCTTGGAGTTCTGCATGCCAAAGTATCGAATGAGCGTCCAATTGACGCCATCGTGTGAATACGAAAAAGTTACGCATTCGTTTTGTTTGATAATGCGCAGGAAAGGATTCTCCACAGCTACACGCTCCGAATTGCAATCATCGGATACGCCATCCCTCGTAACGACAGACACGATAATCGCATGTTGTCCATTGAACTCAAAGCACAATTTGGCCCAGTTTCGTTCGTCCACCATGACCATTAAACAACCGGAATCATAGATATGCCGCATATCGACACGAAGCCTTGTTGTCAATTCAAAAGAATCTCCAGCTGGCCAGTACAAGAACGGTGCTGAGTCGGCAAAGTGCCTGCCCGCCGGATCTTGAAAAAAATCTGATTTAGGCGGCGCTTCAATCGCAAGTCCGCCATCTTCGGTATACATATAACGCTCTGGAAGATTAAACCATTCAAGTTGCTTTCTTGTTTCTTCTGCAAATAAATTTGAAATCATTGCTCTTCTCCCATCGTTAGTGATTGTTGGGCCCGCTTGCCTGTTCCTTTACCTATAGGGTAAGCCAAGGCGAATAAACTAGCATAGCCGATAAAAATAATAATAAACAGCAAGGAAGGCTTGAAGTTATAAACGAGCCCGGAAATATACCCCCATGGAATCGCTGCAATCGACATGACGACTTGGATAGATGAATACAAATCCGCTTTGTCATACTGCCCAAGCTTGTTCATCAGAAGGGAATCCCTGAAAGTTAAGAGCAAAAAAGTGCCTGCCGCGAGAACGGTTGTCACAATAATGAGCATGAGCACGCTGCCTGCAGGAATAAATAAAAACAGCAACGATCCTGATGCACAAAAAGCTAACGACAGCTTCACATACGAGGCTTCATTTCGTTCTTTCACTCGAGGCATGGCTGTACTGTAGACAAGTATCGTCGTTACAGCTGTAATGAAAGGAATCCACGAGATCATCCTGTCACCAAAGCCAAGCTGCTCTTTCAAATAAATAACCTGAAAAAAGTTCAACTGCAAGATGATATTTGAAATAATCGTGATTAAAATAATCGGCAGCATCTGGCGATTGCGCAGCGATTGACCGAATAAACGAAAACTTTGCATAACCCCACGGATAATATGGGTATCGCTATGCGCCTGAATCATCACTTCTCCTGCCTCAGTCTCTTTGGTCAAGTAATTCCGTACCACGAACAGCACAGTCATACTGATACCACCAATGAAATAAACGACACTTATCGTCGGCATAATGCCATATTTGTGAATAACCCCTCCTGCGAGAGGGGCCAACACGCCTGCCGAAATAATAATCATATTCATAATGGCAAAGACAAGAGAACGCTGCTTCTCATCCACATCCTCTATAATCAATAGATTGAACGCGACGGTGACGAATTTGGAACTCGCATTCAGTAAATAGGCAATGAGAAACAGCCAGAAATTGTTTGAAAATGCCCAAATAAACATCGGGATACTCCAAGATATGAGGTCGAACAGAAGGGTCGTCCGTTTCCTGCCCCATTTATTCGTCACAGCTCCCGCAAACATCTGAAACATGAAGGAGAAGTACAAATTTACTGAGTTCAGAATACCGATTTGAATGTCGCTTAAGCCTGCCCCCTTCATATATAAGGGGGCATAAAACAAAACAATCGTGCCAGGAATCGCCCACAACGGCTCCAGCCAGATGGAATACCGGGGATTGTCGGGGAGCTGGCGAAACTTTGCAAAGTTCATACGTTCACCCTAACATACTAAGATAGTTTTCACTGAGCTCATCGGACGCTGTTCGCCTGTACGCATATGGTAGCCCATCGTTTCGTTGAATGCCTGTTCATATTGCTCCAACGCCACCCTTGACGTGATCATCCGTTCCAGTTCAGGCATGCTTTGGGCGAACTGAAGTGCCATGCCAACGATTTGATGAACGGCCACCTGCCCGATGATGTTCACACCGTTATTGATGAAGTCCGTAGGACGAATGGTGACCTCATACTGCTCGTTATAGCCCATCGGGATGATCCGTCCGCCTTTACCAATGTAATCAAGCGCCATATGCAACTGATTGCCTACTGCATCAACGACGATATCAAACTTGCGACCATGGTTCACAGCCAAGACCGATTGGGTGGTCATCTCCGCAGGATGGAACACATGATCGGCAATCTCGCTTGCAAAACTGCGGCGGTAATCGTCTGGCTCTGTCCCAACCGTCAGACGACCTAGACGCTTACTGACCAATTGGCACAAGGACCCAATCGCTCCAGAGCCCAGAACAAGCACCGAATCACTGGGCTTAATATTTGCTTTGAGGAACGTATTGAGCACACAACCGAGCGGTTCAATCAGCATAGCCGTTTCCCAACTCATCGTATCCGGTATCTTGTACATGTATTTCTCTTCTCCGACATAATATTCCGCGAAAGTGCCGTGAATCGTCATCCCTACTTGATGCTCTTCAAAATTTTCACAGTAGCAAAATTGGCTCATGCGGCAAAAGTGGCAGACACCGCATGCTTGTGTCGGATCAATAATAACGCGGTCGCCTACGCTAACGCTCCTGACCCGCTCGCCTACCTCAACCACCGTGCCTACCCCTTCATGCCCGATAACCGTTCCCGCATTCGCAAATATTTTTCCTTTGATGACGTTTAAGTCCGTACCACAAATACCTGATCCATAAATCTTCACTTTCACCTGTGTCGCTGATTGAATTACGGGCTGATCCATCTCCATCAGTTCTACAGTTTTGGGAGCTGTATATACCAGTGCCTTCATCATTCATTCCTCCTTTTATCATTCGCAAAAGCTTCATTGGCTTCGCGCCATAATCGCAAGGCAGACTCAATCGATATCTGGACACAATCGAGATCATCCTTGGTATGAGAATCAGAGAATACGAAATAACCTTTGCTGAAAATCCCATCTGCCGCCAGATGTTTAACTAAAAACTCACGAAACGGATCTTGATAGAAATGAGGCTTGCTTGGCTGACGTATACAAAAACTTGCGTAAGTTCCTTGCAGCTCGAGATCATGCAATTCGAGCGACACCATGAGTTCTTTCAACTGCTTCATCATGGAAGCTGTGTTATCTCGCCAGCTCGGCCAGACTGGCGCCTGTTCCATCAACCCCTCGCAAGCGATAAGCGCTGCGAAAGCAATCGCTTCACTGGCATGGGCAGAGCTGAACTTGATGTCTGCCAGCAAGGTTATCCAAGGATCACCGCCCATAATGACAGCTAGTGGCAGTCCATTCGCCATTCCTTTGGACAGACAGAGAATGTCAGGCCAAACATCGAACTCACCTGCCGTTGCCTGCTTGCCCATTCTTATGCCCGACGTAACTTCATCAAAAATGACGGTTACCTTCCGCTGATTGCAATCAGCTACAACCATTCTCAGTTCTTCCTTCTCCCACTCATTCGGACACAGTACAATACAAGCCACATTGTCAGCTTCCGAAGCCAACAAATCCATGATGGCTTCGGAACCGCCATTCACCCAGTTTGTCGTTTCACCGATAGAAGATGGTATGCCCAGCGCTGCGGCCTCTTGCCCGTAATATCCGAAAGAAGACCAATCGTGCCAACCATGATAGGCCGTTGCAATAACCTTCGACTTGCCGCTATAGGCTCTAGCCGCACGGACTGCTGCACTAACGACGTCTGCTCCACCCTTGGCAAACTTCAATGACTTGTAACGCCCGCCAAATCGCTTCAATATCAGCTTAGCCGCTTCCAGCTCCAAGTCTGACGCTGTCGAGAAACTCGTTCCTTTGGCCAACTGCCTGATAATGGCCTCATTCACTTCATCTCGGGCATGCCCCCAGGACACCGTCCCCATGGCCATCTCGCAATCTAACCAAACATGACCATCCAAATCCGTAAATCTCGAACCCTTTGCTTCCGCACAACATAGTGCCGTATAACCTGGAAACAACCGATCAGGACTTTTGGCAAGCGTGCTGCAGCCGCCGGGAATAATAGCACCAGCTTGCTCTAGCCATTCCAAGCTCCTAGTAAAATTTATTTGCTCTATGGTTTCTCTCATCCTTACACCCCCTGACTATCGAACCTTCGTCCCTGGCCAGCAGCTCTCGTAAATTTGGTTGATCATAACGACATTTCCATATAGATCAATGATCAAATCCTCAGATGAGGCATTGCGCCGTATCTCAATCCAATATCGGTTGTCGAGTAACCGAGTGAAATTGTCAACCAGAAACAGCAATCTTGATGAAGAATGAATTAGCTCTTTGCCCAGCACTTGCGGGAGCCAGATCGATCCATTGGACTGAAAGCGGCTCGAGTAATCGTGCACATCCGTTAATGACACCAACCCTGACTTCCGCAGTTGATCCCAGAATGTCTCTGCATCGCCGCGCACCTCAGCCAAGTCAATTCCAGTGAAGGCCAATCCGTGTTTTAAATTGTTGGTAGATAGCCGACTTTTCAAATTTGAAAGTGTAAAATCCCAAATATCGCTATATATATCATTTCCCCACTTTTTCCAAAACCTCGCCAAGTTGTTTTTACGATTGAAGCTTCGATGAATACCGCTGCTTCTTTCCCAATGATAAGCACGAATCTCCGGATTAATAACGGTTGAATAACCGGCGACCTTCGCCCTCATCTGATAGTCAAAGTCCTCATAACCGTTGAAAAACTTCTCGTCCAGATAACCGACTTTCTCGAATACTTCCCGCTTCATCGCGAACATCGCAAATATAACCATTTGCACATTAAATATCTCCTGCGGAATGTCTTCCAGCGTCGCATTCAGAAACAAATGCCGTCCAATCGTATCTGCAAACGTAATGCCACAGTGCTGAATGCCTCCCGTCTGCGGGTACAGCAGCACACCACCGGCCATCCCAATCGTCGGGCTGCTGTTCAGTGTTGCCTCCATCTTCTCCTGCCAATTCGGATTAAGAATAATATCGGAATCAAGCAAATGAATATAGTCACCTTCGACCATGGACAAAGCTTCGTTAATCGAAACCGCACAACCTCTTGGATATTCATGGCGAATAATTTCGATCTTCACCCCAGCAGGCGCTTCCCGCTGAAGCCGCTCCAGCAGCTCTTGAACCTTTTGCCCGGAACCATCGTTGATAAATATGACTTGGGACGAAGGAGCAATGCTCTTCACAAGGGATTCCGTAAATAAAGTTAGAATGTTAAAATCCTGATTGACTGGAACAACAATGGAATGCTTCATAATCATCTTCCTCCAAATTCTTGATACATAATTTCAATCCTAAGTTTGAAAATTGACCGCAAGAAAATAAACAGGCGACTAGAAACAGACTGGCAACAAATCGTGAGGCTTTTTGGTGCAGGAACCATGTAATCATCTTGAAAATTCTTTATTTGGAATTAATTTCAATTTCATCTTACACTAGAAAGATTACTCTTTTCATTGATATTTTTGGGGTATTCCTTAGCTGAATGACAAAAATGTTCATGGCTTTGGGGGAAGGAGGTAAGTAAACTTAACATGTAAATGCATTTCCAAAAATTACTAACTTTTACACCATAGGAGGTGACATCACCATCGATAACCCGAAATAGGCAAAAAGCGCGATAGTACCATGAACTGTTTTCTGGCACATTAAATCTATTTTTTGAACAAGTTAGGTCGGCAATTTAGTAAAATAAAATGACTGGAGTGAACTTATCTTATGAAACGGTTACTCATGAAGAAATGGTTGATAGCGATTCTTGCACTTGTATTTATTGGATCCGCAGCGCCTGCTGCATTTACTCAGACGACGCATGCTAATCCGTTACCTCAGCACATTTCAAATATAAATAGCGGTAAAATATTAGGAGTCAGTGGATGGGATAAACAAGCGGACGGTGCGAATATTATACAATGGTCCTTTACCTGGGGTTCCGAGGCCAATGATCAATTGTGGTATTTGGAAAGTTTAGGAAATGGATACTATCACATCAGAAACGCGAATAGCGCAGACTTATTGGATGTCAGCGGAGCGTCTACATCAAATGGAGCCAATGTGATTCAATGGCCGGATAATGGCGGGCTGAACCAAGAGTGGAAAATTGTCCCAACCGGTGTCGATAGAGGTCATTCGTCGTACATTATTAACCGAGGCAGCGGCAAGTACTTGGATATGTCGGGATGGTCGACATCCGACGGCGGGCAGGCTATCCAGTGGGATTATACTGGCGACGCCAATCAGCGCTGGATTATTGCTCATTAATAACGCAACGGGGCTGTCCAGAAAGTCAGTGAAACTGACTGCTGGACGCCCCGTTTTTGTTGAATGCTAAAGTACAAAAAAACCGTCTTTTTTGCGTATCTGGAAGAACTACTCGCACTTATTAACGTACTTAGCCCTCCCTCTGAGCGTATGTTCCTTATCATAGTTGTTATTTAATTAGGTTTGCTTTTCTTTGGAACACCGAACTGATAGCCACAAACAATAATGCGACAATACCACCAGTAACAAAAAGATATCTTAATGGAATTAAGAAGAAAGGTTCGATCAAGATACCATCCGGGTTTACCTCTGAACCGATCATGAAGTAACTAATCATACAAATGACCCCTATTAATATGGGTGAAGACGCTAATAGATATTTCTTTTTCATCGTTATGCTCTCCTTTGTTCTGAAGTGCGTCTACGTACAAGACACCTTCGATCTTTGATAAATAAATATCCGCAAATAAATCTTGCATCGTAGTTTTATAATAATTCCAGGAACATTACAAGTCAATATATATTTATTGCAAAACAATAAATATATATTGAATATAAGCATAACTTATTGAACCAAAAGCGCTCCATACGAGCAACAGCCCGATACGGAGCGCTTTTAACCCACTTCAATTCATTGCTAAACCATCAATTTGAAAACCATTCTTCTTGCCTCTTGCTCATATGTGTTGCCATCCACAGACAAACATCCCACAGATCAGCGACAGGCTGGTTTGTAAACGGCAGCGTATGCATATAGCCCGGCGGGCCGAATTCCGGTGTAAAGGTGATTTCGGCCCGGCCTTTAGCCCTATGCTGCTCGGCGATTTGCCGCCACCAGCCCTCATGGGTTTGAAGCTCTTGAGCGTATTCCGGAGCGGCGGGGTCTGGCACCTGAGGCCCTTGCGCATAACCGATGCGGCCATGGATATGAATGACCCGTTCCATGACAACGGCAAGATTCGCAGCTTGATCCTCAAGGAGTGATTCGCACACGCAGCACCAATGACTGAAATCAGCCGTCAAGCGCAGATCGGGCAGTTCCTTCAACAGCTCAGCCGTCCCCCAAGGGGTAAACATGGCGCGTCCCCGGTGAGTCTCGTGTCCAATCGGAAGGCCGATCCGCTGTTCAATGGCTAATGCTTTTGTAAAGAAATCGATTTGCTCGCTCCAAGGCATCGAGTCCTTCGCACTGTGCGAGTTGATCAGGATCGGATTGAACAGGGCCGCTTGCTCTACACTTTGCTCAAAAGAACCCGCATGGTTATCTGCATTTGTGAATACCATCGCAATGTAATCCAATTGATACTCGATCAGCAATTCCCTAAATCTATTGGCATATTCTGGCGCCGGCAATGGAGACTCTATGCCTTTATAACCGGCTTTGTGTATCCGCTCGAACTGTTCCTCCAAAGATCCATCCATTCCCCATAAAGCTTTAATCATTTTCATTTGCATGTTCGCATTCCTCCGATTTGTTAGACGCCCCATTCTTTACGTGCTTGATCAACTGTTTTGGGCGGTGTCTTGCCCCAGGCGTAATGCCCCTTTGGCTTGCTGCCCATCCATCTTTCGTCCGTGGGCTCCGCCGCAAGCTGATAACGCGTATCCGCACTAAGTCGGTAACGATTAGTCGTATTGTTTAATGAAGCGTGCATCATATACATGCCGAATATAATCGCATCTCCGGCCTCGAAGGTTGTAGTCGCCCATTGGCCGCCGAATGTATCGGCGATTTCGACCGGATCTTCGGAAAACCAGCCGGTTGCCACGTTATCACGGTCTACGTCCATCTCTCCATAGGTTTGCTTAATTTTGTCAAAATGCTGCGAACCGAGACATAAAGCTAGCGTTCCCAATTCAAGCGAAGTGTCCCCAAATGGCGTCCACATCGTATATACGTTTTTGGTCCCCCTCCCCATGTAAACGATATCATAATGTGCTCCTGTATTTCCACCATGGCCGACAGCCCGTGGCCATTTATAATCATAGGTCAGGGCAGGCCCCCCTAACAAACGCTCGAAGAAATCCATGACGGAGGAGCTGTTTACTACGTTAAGAAACTGTGGAAACGAATCCTTCAGTTCGTCAGCGCTCTTCCCCCACATGGCGCCCTTATTTTCTCCGCCGATTATACCTTCCTCCAGCGGGGCAGCAGGGTCAAGCCGTCCCATCTCCTGCATGCTTTGCAGAAATTCCGTTCTCGCGGAAAGCACTTGATTTCTATCGTGTAAACCGCGGATTAGTAAATAGCCGTCTTCCGCAAGCCGTTCCCTTAACGCTTCCGTATCCTTCATAATATCGTTGGAGCTCCTTAGTTCAGTCAGGTAAGGCCCTCCCATTTCCAAAGATCGTTGTCCAATTTGCACATTCATGTTTCATGTCCCCTTCCGTTATCAGTAGTTGGTGCATACTTAAAGCATAATGGAAGAGAACCTGAAAGTCGTTAGCCAAAAACAAACAGAATTTACTCAAAAACGGTATCGACTTCAAAAGATTTAATAACACCTCACTGCTTTATGCTCAATTGATTATAAACTTTATCAACAACTTTCACTTTCGCCTCCTTGATTGTTTGTTGAACCAGAACTTCATATTTCTCATCTATGATTCGACTCTTAACTTGCTCCTTCACTTTGTCATACGTTTGAAAACCTCTTTCTTTATTTTCTATACATTTGATTATCGTCAACGTATTATTTTCATCTATGATAGTACTTATCTCACCTACAGTTAATTTTTTAGCTTCCGTCAGCAATTGCGGATTGAGATCATAGTCCGTTTTGGCTGTTGTCTCATTAAAGTTTTGCGTTTCAATCTGAATGTCTGGATTGGTCAGTTTTAATTTTTCAAAGCTATCTTCATGAGATAAACGGCTTTGCAAATCTTTCATCAATTGTTCGGCATGTTCACTCTTCTTCACACTTATTTTTTCTACTTGAATAGCATAAGCATCTCTATAATACTCTTCTTTTGAATGCTCATAGGCAGCTTTTAACTCGTTTTCAGTTAAATTAAACGTTTCCTTCGCAAGAATTTTTTTGAGTTCGATCACATCATTAGTAAATTCATGAGAAAAGTATTGATAATCGCTGTATTCGACTGGACCGTATATGACCTGTTTATTCTCGACAGCGGTCTTTCTCCTATTATTTTCTTTTCCCAGCTCGTTCAAAAAAGTGTCATAAGTTATATCGCTGATCACGCCATATTGTTTCATCAAAATTTGTTCTGATTTTATTCTTATCCATTCCTTCAATGCCAACTGCCGCGCATAGTCGATTGGTTTTTCATTGCCATAAGCCGTTGACCAGAAATCTTTAAAATCTTTCACATCATACTTATTTACAAAATAGTTATAGGTCTTTGCCACATAGTTATTGTTCAGAATGAGCATAAATTCGGGGATTTGAATGGGCTCTCCGTTTACGGTCGCCACGGTTTGATCGTCCTCAACCTGATTGCTGAATACAATTGCAGCGAAATATAGCGACATTACGACGATAACAATTAAACCTAGGGCAATTATTTTCTTTTTCAAAGTTAACACCCCGCAGAATTTAAAGGGGCTGCCTCTAGGACTTGCGACTTTCGAGACAGCCTCTTATTAATGTTTAGTATTGCCTTACAAATTTAATGGCATCATTTCCATTCGTTGAATCAACATAGTAAGTACCCACAGGCACGTCGGCTGCAAAACTAACCGCTGCAAAAGAAAAATATACGCAAGTAAACAACAAACATTGGAATACTAGCTTTTTAATCATACCCATATTAAATATCGACTCCTCTACTGTTTTTTGCGGAACAACGAAACTCTTATCCTCAACTCCTTTCTTAATTCTCCAATAAACTTTATTTCCAAAATTTGTAATCGCTTTCATGATTATGCATGTCAAAGGAAATGAAGAATGGCTCGTACACACCAATCATAGTTGGAAGTCGCATTCAGTATAAGGAACAAATTTAACTACTAGCAGTAACAAAGTTACTGTCTTATGAAATAAAAATCCCCGATGCCGAGTAACATCGGGGTCTGTCTAACAAACTCTACTAATTCAACAACTTCATATGTTGCATGGCTTGTTTAATCAGAACCGCTGCTTCAGCGCGAGTCGCTGCTTCTTGAGGAGCAAATGTTGTTTCCGTCTTTCCATGAACCCACCCATCTTTAGCGGCTTCCGCCACTGCACTGCGGGCATAGTCGGAGAACTGATTTTGGTCTGAGAATGGCATCATATAATTGGATACTTCTGTTGACGTAGTACCCTTAACCAGTTTTACCGCATTCATTATCATAACGACCATTTGTTCTCTGGTAATGGGGCGATCAGGGTTGAATTTGTTTTCGCCAACTCCTTGAACTAAGCCATATTTGGCAGCTGTGGCCACTTCCGGCGCATACCACTCCGTGGCAGCCACATCCGTAAATAGTTGAGATGCAGTAGCCACCTCAAGCCCAAGAGCTCTTACAAGCATTGCTGCGAACTGTGCCCTTGTGACTTGTAGGTCCGGTAAGTATGTTCGGTCTGTTATTCCGTTGATAATCATTTTGGCAGCTAGACTTTCTAAATCTTCTTTCGCCCAGTGCCCGCTCATATCCTCAAAGGTCTTCTTGTTTTGAACAATGGCATACATGCTGTTCGTGTTTCGGATGACATTAACCTCGGTTTTGCCGTTCTTCACATTGAATACAGATGGTACAGATCTCATTTCTCCAGTAATCGGATCATACACAACCGCAGTAGCAGCAGTTGGATTTTGAATGACATCATTTACGGTTAACACACGTGTAACAAAACGGTTGCCAAAGTTATGAATTTCTTCTTCTTTGTCTTTGGACTTTAGAATCACTTCATAATTGATAACATTACTGACTAGCTGGAGACCTTTTTCCACTACGGATTGCCTTAAACGCTCTTCATCCTGAATTCCTGCCTTATCTATACGAACAATCAGCGTTGCACCTTCGTCATTCAATGCACTTGCGACATCCTCACGGTCCAGAATGGAGAGTGGGAGGTCATAAGAGCCTAAATGGCTTCGAATTTTCAAAACGATCCCCTTATTTGCTTTCATACTGTCGTACAGGATATGAAGTGGCAATTGTACGGCATTCCAAGCGTATTCCCCAGGAATTTCAATATAAAGAACATGACCCTCAATAGTTGTTTGGAGATGTAATAATTTTTGAGTTAGTTGTTTACTTTCAATAACAGCAGTCACAGAGGAACGACCATCCTGTGCAGTCTCAATTCGAAGCTCAACCTCTTTTGGCACATAATGATTAGAATCTTCTTGCGCCGGTGGTGTTGTAGGGACTCCTATTCCGCCTCCTGGATTCGTTGCAGGTCCAGGACTTCCATCTGAGCCAATCTTAACAGAGACTTGCTCGTTTACTTGCCAAACCATAGGTTGAGATTGTGAAGTAACTGTCGTCACTTGTTGTAAAGTTACGTTAGCTTGTCCGCTCTGCTTAGCCTTGAACGCAAAGGTACAGATACTTAGATCTCCATTTTCCCCCACCATATTTCCGACTTTCGTGTAAGCAAATATGATTTGATTACCAGCATTTTTAATGATTTTATAGCCGGCAAATGCGCCATTGGATTGACCTTGATTGAATTCCAGCCGATCTGCATCATACGTTAAAGTAACTTCGTAACCATACAAATCGGTTACCTGTTGACCCTTAATTGTAATGAACACTTTGTCACCGATAGCCACTTGAGAAGCATTGATTACAGGTGTAAATGAAGTTGTTACAGCCCCTAATGCAGTCCCTATTGGAAAACTAGTTAGTAAGAGCATACATAGAATGAAGAATAACCCTGATTTTCGCATCATGCGTACACTCCTTTTAAAAGTATAGAAAGTTGGAAGAGAAAGGGTTCAACTTCCTCTCCGGCTTCTTCTAAACATTATTGTAGAATCAATCGAGCGATTCCTACTAAATCGACAATGTTGATCTTGCCGTCATGGTTGAAGTCACAGCCACTAACCTGATTCCAATCTGCATTCGCCAAAGTCTTGCCGTAATTGGCTGCGATTTTACCCAAATCCCCGACATCTATGACATTATCCCCATTCACATCTCCTGGCATAGAAACAGTAACAGAAACCATTAAATTCGTTAACAGAGACTCCTTTTTTTGACCAAGAGCATTGGCAACGGTTACCTTGGCTAGTTCCAAGTTGGTTGTTAATGATTGCTTGAGCGGTTTCGCTATCCAATTGAACTTAAACACATCTCCGCTTGTTGTTAATGCCCCCGTTGCTCCTTGGCTCACTGCAATAATTCGAATTTGGCCTGGCACGTCGGTTTTCGTTTGAAGCGCTGTAAACCCGGACTTTAAAGGTTCCACGGATACAAAATCAAGGGCATTGGCATCAAATTTTACTGTGATATCCGCTGCATATACCGCAGAAAATACGTCGTCAGTCAGGTTGTTTAAGCCAAGATTGGTCATGAACGAAGCTCCTGGTAGAACTGCTGTCGGCCCCGTTAGTACAGCTTGCGGAATTATATCCGCTGTGCTTGAATTCACAAGTGTAACCTGCTGGTCAACTGCCAAACTGTTGCCCAAGCTGTCTTTAACGCCGGTTGTTACATGAACCACATATTCCGAATTATTTCCAAGCATTCCATTGAAGGTTATTTTGAATCTAAGCGGACTGATCTGAGAAATTGTGTAGCTTGGAACAACTCCCCCGCCTGCCTTGGACACAATGAGATTATCTGTCGTTAAGGTCGATGCATTCATCTGCTTATTGAATCTCAAAACAAAGTCCTTCTTATTTGGTTGATCCGGATTATTAACCATTACACTGTCCTGAGGGATAACAACCGGACGATACACGGGATAAGGAGATACGGGATCGCTGCTGGCCGTCTTCAAATAATTCCGAACCCAGTCGAATTCTGCAGCCGTTCCGTCAACTTTGTTAAGGTCTAGTCTCCCATCAAAAGAGGTTACGGCTGTGCTTAAAATATTCGGATAAGGAACATCATATTTCGAACTTGGAGTGAGATAAGAAGTAAAGTCAGGTACATCATAAGTGATCTTATTGTCATAAGCCATATAAAACCCGGGCGGCTCCATATAACCAGCAAAATTATGCAACTCTTTAAAATTGTTATCATTCGTTGACCATAGCGATTCTCTAACTTTAAGCAGACCATACTCCGGCGCCGCTTTTTCCGGTAAAAACCAGACGTTGTTTGAAACTTGATCCTGCCCAGTCCCTTCATTCCAGTTATAATCGGAGGAAGGCCCGTTTTTAGTCCAATAGGAGGTGTGATGGCCATAAGTATCCGGGTACTTGTAACGAGACTCATAGTAGCCAAACTTTTGTTGATAGAAAGAAGTTATAGATGCTGATGAATAAGGAGCACCTACCCGATTGTTAACTTCATTTTTAAGTTTCACTACCCCGTCTTTTTGTTCGATATTTTCAGGCCATCTGCCCGATACGCCAGCAAATCTATTCGCATTGTCGGAATACCATTTGCTCCAATTGAAGTTAGAATCGTTGAATTCATCAGAAAACATCATATGCCAGTCAAATCTTAAATCAGGTCCTGCGGATAAGAGTTGTCCGTCAAATTCATTCAGCATAACAATAGCATCGGTTCTTGTCAGTTGCTTGCCTGGTTGCACGGAAGTATCCGTGTTTTTCGGCATAACCCCTAGTTTCAAGAGTCGGTAAAATGCGTCTTGCAAGGCATACGTAGGAAGCAGGGCTTCATCGCTGACGTTTTGCGCCAAATAAGCAGACGGACTATCCCCAAAGAAATTATCTACGTTCAAATATCTACCTGTATAGTCGATGGCATTGGATAGCGTTACAGCTGCAAAAGTGCGGTCCACAGGCAAGTTTATGCCCAAAGCTCCGCTCGTTGTATCTACACCATACAGGAGACCGGCTCTCTTGGCTGCCCCGATATTGCCCATATAAGGCACTGTGCCTGTAATATCTGAATACGTCGCTGCTGCCGGTTCTTCGGGAAGTTGTAACAATCGGGTCAATAAAGCAATAAACTCGGAGCGGGTAATCAGTTGGTCTGGAAAGAACTTGTAGGCGGATATGATTCCGCTTAAGTAACCTTGAGCCCCCATGGCATTGACGATTTGCGCCGTTTTTTCATTATTCACATCGTCAACTTGCTGATCATCGAAAAATTTGGCAGTGGTAGCGACAACCTCCTTAATGATTGCGTTGCCGGGAGATACTTTTTCAAATTTGAAAGCAGACAGATACTTCATATCTTTAAATGCAATATACTCGTCAATTGCACCTGCCGCAAAATAGAAAGTCCCCACGTTATACCAACTATTCGAGATCAGATTCGCCTTAGGTACAAGCACAGTGTCCTTTACACCGTTGTGGTAAATATCTAAATTGAAATTTTTGGGCATAGCGGGTGCTGTTGGAGGAATATAATAGGTGACCTTATAGTCTCCTGGTTCCAAAATCACTGGATTCCATTTTAATTCGCCGGTAAACGCATCCCTTTTGGCATAATACTTTCCATATGGAGCATCTTTATAATTATCAATCATATTACGATTGTCATTCGGTGTTAATCCTGGTGTTACTTGAGCAGCTCTTACTTTATCTTTGATGGTAATATTATCAGAAACTACGGATGTCTCATTGGCGTTGGTTGTGACAATTGTATTTCTAATCGCTACGCCATCTAACTGGAGAGTCGTAAACTTCACACTGGAAGCAATCGTTTCACCGCCCGATGACAATTTGGTCATTCTGACAAGTTCGTTGCCTACGCCTGAGAATGTAAACTCTCCTAAGCGGAACCATCCGCTATCTATCTCCGTTTGATTAAACACCATCGTCTCAATCTTACCGTCATGCAAAACTTCCATTTTCATGCTGTTGTCTCCCGTTTGTGCTCGGGTTGGAATATAGGCAAATATCTCATATTTTCCAGCCGTCAGTTTCCCGGGATTATACACTGCAACAGCATTTTTTTCAGAAGTTATTCTAGGTACAGAGTAGGTATTATCCGATTTTAAAATGGAGTTCTGCCAAGTTCCCGTTTCTCTGTAACCTACCGGGTAGACGGTTGCCCTTTCCGCTGCGTTCAAATCTCTGTATGTTTTATCCCGCATGACCTCATAAGAAACGGCTAATGTCACGGTAGGTTTAGTCGGATCTGTTCCCCCCCTGGTAAAGCGGACATATTCATCGCTTGTTCCATTGAAGAAATAATCGCCAAGTTCATACCATCCATCTTTCTCTGTATTCATATCCAGTGCAAGTGTATCGGTTTTGCCATTATGATGAATCGAAACCACAGCTTGATTATCCACAGAAACTCCTGCATTCCTGTAGACTCTCAATTTCGTCATCCCTTTTGGCGTTTCAGAATTGTACTGATAGTATTCTCCCTGTACAGTTGTCTTCTTATTTCCAAATATTTGGTTGGGAAACGTATAATCTGTCCAGTTCGCATCCGTTTTGAAACTAATCTCGCCTTGTGGTGGACCATAAACAGCACCGAAAACGCTGCCATATACATAGTCGGCTACACTATATACATATCTGGTGAGCGTATTTTTTAAATCCTGCTGTCTGTCCAAGATAGAAGCTGGAGAAACTAAATTGACATTAGGGTTCGGTGCTGTATAGAGAGAGCCTGAAATTTGCGCGTTCATCGCGGATTGAAAAAAGGCCATGCTCGCATTGAGATCGGCAATTGCTGAATAAATGATATCCATTGTCGCGTTTGTGCTGTTCCATACCGAAATAGCGCTATCAATATTCTCTTGAAGCCTTAACTTTGAACCAGGCGCATATTGTCCGGCGGAAGCTCCTTCTATAGCCCCCGGTAACAAGGCGGATGCTTCTGTGACAAGGGTTTGCAACTCGCCCTTGAGGGTCTGCGAATTCGGCATGTCTTTCACGTTCATAGCAGATTTAAAAAGCTCGACGCCCGCGTTCAAATCGGCAATTGCTGAATATACAGTACCTTCTGATGTATTCGTACTGTTCAATACCGAACTAGCGTTATCTACTTTCTCTTGAAGCTTTGACTTTGAACCAGGCGCGTATTGTCCGATGGAATATCCTTCCACAGCACCCAGCAACAATGCAGATGCATCTGAGACCAGCGTCTGCAATTGCAACAAGGCAATTTGCAAATCCGGTACGAATTTCACAGCATCTGCTCTCAAGTATTTTCCTGTCGTGGTCGACGAAATCTTAACCGATCCGTTTAGACCCGATACAAAGGGAAACTTGCCCAGATAGACCCATCCGGAACTACCGACCGTATTATTCATATATTGCGTATCCGTCCCACCGCTATAGGCAATGTCTATTCTGGTGTTGGGATCACTGGTAGAGTTGACAACTTTATAAATATATACATCGTAATTGCCTGGAAACGCGATATCCGGTGTCCACTGTGCAAAAGGATTTGAGGCACTGGCGGCATATCTTGTCGATGTTTTGTTATACCCTGACAAAGTGCTTGAAACCCATTCACCTGATTCCGTGTAACCAGGCATTCCGTTGTCAATAATGATTTCCCCAGTGGATGATGCTGCGTACACAGCCCTCGTAGGTATGTTGCTCGATATCCATGAAAATACAAGTGCTGTTATCAGTAGCGCTTTAAACAGTTTCTGTGCTGCTTTCATCAAAATCCCCCCAAGTTAGTTGCGGCTACAAAGATATTACTCTTTTAAAGAGCATATAAAGTTGGAAAGAGAAAGAATTAACTTTCTCCTTCCGCATCGACAGGTTGCTACTCTAGAATCAAGCGAGCGATACCTACTAAGTCGATAACGTCGATCTTACCGTCCAGATTGACATCTCCATCTCTAACTTGATTCCAATTCGCGTTCGCTGAGGTCATTCCGTAATTTGCTGCTACCTTACCCAAGTCTCCAATATCTATGACACCATCTCCATTGGCATCTCCTGGCCTAGAGGTAGTAATTGATATTGTTAAATTGGCAGGTATGGACTCCGTTTTTTGACCAAGTGCATTCGCAACAATTACCTTCGACAGTGCTAAGTTGGTTGTCAATGGCTGATCAAGCGATTTCGCTTTCCAATTAATTTTAAATACATCCCCACTTGTTGTTAAAGCCCCTTCCGCTCCTTCGCTCACAGCAATAATTCGAATTTGGCCTGGTATGTTGGTCTGAGTCTGAAGCACTGTGAATCCTGGCTTTAACGATTCTACAGATGCAAACTCAATCGCATTGACATCAATTTTGACGATGATATCAGCAGCGTATACCGCAGAATATACGCTGTTAGTCACGTTGTTTAATCCGATATTAGTCGTGAATGAAGTTCCTTTTTGAACAGTTGACGGCCCCGTTAGCACTGCATGCGGAACATTTGGCGGCAGCGATGTCTGTTCCTGTTCAGATGCGCCAATATCAGGTTGCCCGTTGTATAATGGACTACCCCAGAAATCTTTGCCTCCATTGTTCGCGATAACCACACCAGCGTTAATAGCCGGTGAATCCGCTTGCAACTTATAACCGCTAAGTCTGTTAGGATCGTTAAAGTTAATATTCGAACCGCCGGTACCCGGATTGACCAGCTTGGGGTCTGATGTAATCGCGTTTACAACCGTAATTTCTGTCTCCGCGGTTGGGACAGGCGGAGCCATGCCATAGAAAATATTGGAGTCAAATGAGAAGTTATCTACTTTTCGAAGATCAAATACTCCGCTTCCTGAATTATAAAAAATATTGTTGGAGAAATTTGTATTCTTAGGAACGCCAAAATAGTTTCTGACTTCAATCATCTTGGCAGTCGAGGAACTGTCCAAATAAAAGGTATTATTATAAAATTGCGTATTCGTAATGTCTCCCAATAAATTAATGACTTTTTCTTCATCATTTTGACTGATATTGTATCTGACAATCGTAGAGTTGTTATAAGAACCAGTTGGATTAATAACTAGGATGAATCCTCCCCCGTTGTCATGACTATAATTGTACTGGAAGATACTCCGGTTGTTATTGAAATCGCTGTCAAAACCATTTGCATCCAAGTTATTCGGAAGACGCACTGTGTTATAGGATTCATTGTATTGAACAATGGAATCATCCGTATACCAGGTCCATATGGCAGCGTTTGCATTATTAGCCCTTGCGGACGTGTCTTTAGCGATATTGTATTCGACCAATGGCGCCTTGCTCGTTTTGGCTACAATTCCGTCTCCACCGATATCTTCGACAAAATTATTCCTAATTACTAAACCTGTACTATAGGTGCCATTTGGGTTTCTAAGAATAATTCCGGATCTGTCTACGGACTTGACGGTATTATTTTCAATCAGAATGTCGTTAAATATGGAAGTGTCAGCACTAGTAACAAAGTAAAAGATACCTACCCCTTTATGTGGATTAGAATTGTCACCTTTCACATTATGAACATAACAGTCTTTCACATAAATATGATTAGCGGTTCCATAATTATCAAGCTGTATATAGATCCCGAATCTCGTATCAGCCGTGGAGGCGTCATTCATAACTTCCAAATTGTTAATTTCCCAATACTGTTGATTATAAAGATGTACCACGCCTGCATTCGTGATTCCATTCCCATCGATAATCGGTTTATTGCCAGTTCCATATTTATTAATAATAATCGGACTTCCGGCGCTGCCTGATCCCAGTGGCTTAAGCTGACCTACCCAGTAGCTTCCTGATCTAAGCAGGATCGTTGTACCTGGTTGATAGGTGTAAAAGTTAACTTTATCAAGCGTTTTCCAAGCTGAACCTTCACTCGTTCCATTATTTGCATCATTTCCATTGATGGAATCAACATAATACGTGCCTACAGGCGCGTTATGCACGGGCGGTGCAGGCGGAAGAGTATTATTAACGAATTTAACTGCATCAGCACGGGAATAAGTCGTCGATCCACTTAGTTCACCATTCATGATGACATACCCCGTTGTCCCAGCTGCAAATGGGTACTTGCCTAAACTAACCCAACCCGACGTACCTGTAGTCCAATCTTGTTCCGTAGAAATTGTACCTCCATCGTAGACTACGTCAATATCAACATCTTTATCCCCGGCTGTGCTATTCATAATCTTAAATATAAATACCTCATACTCTCCGGCTTCTACGATATTTGGTGTCCATTGGGCCGTTCTAACACCGACATTGGAATATCTTGTATTGGTACCGTTATATCCTTTTACGCTGCTACTGCTCCATGTCCCAGTTTCCGAATAACCCGCATCCCCATTATCGATAACAATTTCTTTAGCATAACTAACCGCTGCAAATATAATAGATAAAATTAACCACATCATGCATTGGAGTACTATTTTTCTAATCATATGAAATCTGCTCCCTTCAAAATATAAGTCATATTTTTCACATCTGGATAACCTCATTTTCACCTCCGCTTATTCGTAACCGCTTCCAGCGTATTGATCATACCAAGAAACCGCTTTCAAATTGAGTAATAAATTTAAGCATTTACAGTAACATAATTACTCAACTATTAAGCTAATCTGTGTAGAAGCAGATTGAGGAAGCAAAAAGGCTGCTCAAGTTACCCGAAGTTGGGTCTTAAGACAGCCTTGATTGGAGAATCTATTGTTTGCTCCTGTATTTCCACCATGGCCGACAGCTCGCGGCCATTTTAAGACGAATTAGTGATGATACATCCGCTGTAATTTTTTCCACTCCGTCGGGGATTGTCCCTCGAGTTTTTTAAACCAACCTGAAAAAGCATGCAGCCCTGAGAAACCAATAAGTTCTGAAATGGACTGCATGTCTTTGTCTGACGAGCTTAGCAGCCATTTGGCTTCGGTCAGCTTAGACATCTGTTGATACCGTTTGGGCGTCATTCCATACACCTTGTAGAATTGTTTGCGAAATCCTTCTTCCGAAAGGCCCGCTATTCGTGCCAAGTCGGAAATCTGTATGCCTCTTTGCAAGTTTTGCCGGATGTAATCGGCTGCATGCGTGATGGAAAGAGCTTGCTGTTCCTGCTGCGAATGCTCATAAATAAATAGCGACAACACTTGAATCCACGTCAAATAATTCTCTTCCCGTTCTTTCAAAGGGGCGGAATAAATCCGCAGCCACTGACGAAAGAGCATCTCGTACTGTTCCCCGTCCAATCGTGATAATGAAATGATTCTCGGGACATTGCCCGTAATCAGCTTATCAAACCAAGTCCTCGTTCCCGTGGGCAGCCCATCCATCAGTAAAACACCGAAACGAATAGCTGTTACCGCATGGAAGGAATGAGGGAAGTCGGAGGGAATCAGCACCACTTGTCCGGTGTCAACGTCAAACTGGCAGTCCTGATATCGGAACATTCCGCGTCCTTCCAAAATAACGGTAATTTCCAAGCTATCGTGACGAAAGAAGGACGGATCTTCCCAATCCTTGTCATGTGTCCCGATAAAGCTCCTGATTTGCAGCGGTTGATGCATGGGCAACTCCCCTTAAGTTAGCAATTCAAGTAACATATAAGCTTAATTGAATAAATATGAATGTTATACATTTACTGTTGACTATAGAATGAATTTAGATGCAATTAATGTCAAGTCCAAGGGAGCATATATTTGGATACTTCTAAGAGGCCGTCCCAAAAGTAAGAACTAATGACTTTTAGGACATGGCTGCCACTCTACGGCCGCTTTCTTCAACAAAATTATGGGCAAGCGAAAGCCAGCGAAATACGAGGGTTTGTCCAGCAGCGCATGTCCATGTATCTTGCTCGGCGTCATAGGTCCAGTTGTGGATTTTGCTCATATCTTTTTGCCATGCCTTGCTTTTTTCATGGTGTTACGTGCTGTATTTGACAATAGCTTCGGTTTCATTTCGCTCTGAGGGATGAGATAGCGCGTATCTGTAGGCCACTGGTGTATACTGTATCCGAGAATGAATTGATTTTCTGTGCCAATCTGCACATTGTAGCCCGGCTTGAGCTGACCATTACGCTTGTGATCTTCCTTTATTTGCATGAAGGCGAGGGAGCAAATCTTTACGGAGCGCACGCACCGCATACTTCAGTGGCTTGTCCTTTGGTTTTTCTTGCAGCCCCGCCTCAATGTGCTCGTTCTTCTTGTTTCTCCGTTTCTTCGATGGTGGCAAACAACATCTGAACTTTTTCTTGAAGCTTGGTTTGTGCTTTACGACAGCTTTGCCCCAAACAAACGTATACAATTTCGCATTGGCTTCGATTTTGGTCCGCCTCCAGGGTAACCCGCGTCAAAAATGGCGTCGTCAAGCTGGTTTCCGGTCCCCAAAGGCATCGAACGAATTGTCCGATGCTTATCGACGTGAAAATGGCTACTTTGGCGAATTAATGAACTGGATTAACGTTATCGAGCAGATTTTAGGAGGAATTATGGTCGTTTACTTGTAATAGAGCTTCTGGGATTCATTAGATTTTCAGAAGGAGTGATTTTGAGCGAATAGAGGGTATTGAGTTCGTAAGGGGTCTTGGGCTTGTCCCTAAGATTCATTGACTTGAGGAGGGTGTCCCATGAGCTTATGGGGCACCCCCTTAATAAGAGATACTGTATGCTAACTGTCAATGAGATCATCATTCGTTCCAAGTATCGTCTATTGGTTTCTTCCGTTCTGCCTTTTTGCTTTCGCGGAATTCGGATGGCGTTACTCCTGTCCACTTCTTGAACTGTTTCAAGAAATAATTCAGATGAACAAAACCTACTTGCTCGCATATTTCCGCAACACGCAGTTCAGTCTCCGCCAAGCAATAGCAAGCCCGCTCGATTCGAATACGCTGCACATATTGGATGAATTGCTCGCCGGTCTTCTTCTTAAACAAACCGCTCAAATACTGTTCGCCCATGTTTACGTATTTGGCCATCCCCTTGAGCGTCAGTTCTTTATCATAATATCTGTTCACATATTCAATGATTTTATTGATCTCAGGATGATCCGTAATAGTCTCCTTCAACTTATGCTTTGAATAACAGTGAACTCGATCTATGAGTTGTTCCAACACTTGCCTATGACTTTCGACTGCTGCCCAGACCGCCTTTCCGGCAGGAGCTTGATTGGATAACCTGGCGAACGACTTGTCCAGCCGATCAGCCGCTTCCTTTACCATTACCACAGCCAGTTGTTGTTCTTTGAAGTAATCCCATAGTGATATTAGCGATTTCTCGCATTCCGCCCACTGTGCTGCTTCGAATTGCGTAAGAATGAAAGACTCTTTTTTCCACGTTATGTTCTCAATTTGCATTCCACCCTTCGCCCAAATTGCGGGATCCAGTTCGTACCAGGCTCGTCCAACCCCTTGCAGCAACGACACCCATCCCTCTTTTAGCGCATCGGATGTCTGCCAGGATGTAGAACTTAATTCCGCGGGAACCCGAGTTATAGGCATGCACCTTTCATCCGACCAAACAAAAACGGTCGCAATTCCCCAATTGACAAATCGATGTACGAGTAATTTGTCTTGGCAGTTCGTATCGAATAGGTCGATAATCTGATCATTCTCTAATGAGACATTATTTGCTGAACCCACAAATAGCCGCACGTTGGCGGGAAGTGAAGGTAATCCTTCTTCATCTTCCCTTTGCTCCATCTCCTCTATGCCATGTATGGATCTCCAAATTTGTTGATATAAGTTAAACATAGGCGCTCTCGTTCGTTGATCGCGCTTCTTGATTAAACTTTGCTTTATTTGTAACAGGATCGCTTTCAGCTCTTCCATATCCATAGAGGCTTTGAGAAGATATCCTACAGCTCCATACTGGAGTGCCAGTCTCGCGTATTCAAATTCATTCACACAAGTAAGCATGACGAAATCCGCCTCATGACCGTTTTGTTTGGCCAATCGAATCAACTCGATGCCATTCATGATAGGCATCATGATGTCAGATAACACCACATCCACCTGATGAGTTTGCATGAATTCCCAAGCCTCGCGTCCATCCTCTGCTTCTGCTACGACCCTGAAACCCAATTCCTCCCAATCGATGGCTTGGCGAATAGACCGGCGCACAAAAGGTTCATCTTCAAGAAGCAGCAGATTCCACATAGTATGCACTCCTTTTTTTATCAATCATCATTCTGTTCAAGCTGATAGGGATTCGACAACAATAAAGGTATTGTGATTCGAACATGCATCCCTTCCTCTTGTGGCATCAACTCGAGCTTGCCATCCTGTTTGTAGAGGAGCGATAAGCGTTCGCGCAGATTGCTTAAACCAATCCCTTTACGTACCCGGTGCACATCAGGTTGCTGATTCTGCATACCTACACCATTGTCTTGAACATCAAGCATGAGAAAGCGATCCTCGCAAGCCACCTTAACCTTTATAATGCCCCCCTGCTTACGGAATACAAGCCCATGCTGGATGGCATTCTCAACAAGCGGCTGCAGGCTTAGCTTGGGCACTAACGCAAAGTCGAGACCAGTCTGAACTTCATATTGCACCTCAAAACGGTGGTCGTACCGAAACGATTGAATATAGACGTAGGAATGCAACAATTTCAATTCTTCGTGCAGAAAAACCAGATCCTTATCTGTGTTCAGGCTGCTTTCCAGCAGTTTGGCAAGCGACTTGCACATTTCCGCAGTCGTGTCATCGCCGGAATTACTAGCATTCCATTTAATTGTATTGATCGTATTGAGCAAGAAATGCGGGTTCATCTGATTCAAAAGCATCTGAAACCGAATCGATTCTTTCTGCCTCTCTTCTAATTTAAGCTGACCAATCAAGCCTGTGACATCGTCGACCATGCCATTAAATGCGCGAACGAAAGACAAGATTTCTCCCCTATGCGGTTCCTCGGACAATTTGATATTCATTCTTTTCTTTGCTGCTTCCTTCATCTTAGCCTCCAGAAGCCGAAGTGGACGGGTTAAAGTCGATAGCGTCAAGAAGGATATGCCTATGAAGAAGGCAATGAACAACAAGTAAGTACTAAACACGCGCTCTTTGAGTGCTTTAATATCTCCAAAGAAAAAATCGAGTGGGAACTGACTGACCAAATAACTTGAAGTGGAAGGAATATAGATGGCATTGTAAACAAATGTGCCAAACTCATCTATGATATAAGCATTAGGCGACACTTTCGCCTGATTGAGAATTTTTGATTTAATAAGTGGATTCATAACGTACCCGGGGTTCGATTGAGAAATGATGGCCCCCTGCTGATCTAATACATAATAATTCTGCTTGATCTGTATGCTGTTTGCTGAATTTCGCAACCACCCATCAATATCGATGCTCGCTCGTGTACGCAGCCATTCTCCGCCAGCAGACTGCGAAAGCGAATACAAGGAGAGAACATTCTTACTCTCAGGCTCCTGTTGCAGTCCATTATGTGCTTGTTCGTACTCCCACTTTAACAGCTGACTTCCATTCGGAAGTTTAGCCGTTAACTCGCCAGCCAACTGAGCATGCAGCGGGCCTTCATTGTTCTCAGCATGCGGTAGAGATGTAAAAACCTCACTGTCCCTTTGGAGTAACGTATATTGAATAAATACGCTGTTTGGTAAAAATGTGCTTTTCATTGCATCCAGTTTTTCCTCCACCATATGGGTTGATTCTGCTCCCTGTGAATGATGAGCTTGTCCCATCAACTCCCGAATGCTGGTGTCCCGCTCCATCTGTAAGACCGAATTCAGAGCGGTTCGGCGTATCTCTTCCAGTTGGAATTTCATTTGGCTTAGCTGAGTGATGTTCTGTTCGCTGATTTTGGCCCCAATAATCGTTTCAATTTGATTGTAATTGTGAATTTGCAAAATCGAGAAAGGGAAGAAGATGACTAATAGGAAGCTTAGGAAAATGCGATTTTGCAATTTGGCTGGCCATAGTCTGCGAATTCGTTGAAACATGTGGTTCCCCCTCTCGGCCAACGCCCCATTCGAAGTGAGCCATTGGGGTTATCTTAGCATGTTCTCCTGTTGCCGTGAAGCTTTCATTGTTCGAGTGAAATACTTTCATTATCACCTATGAGGCGCCTGAAAAGTAAGGAATAGATTTATTCATCGTCAGTAACAAATTTATTTTCTTTCTCCTTCAGAGTAAAAGTCCCCCATCGCAACTTACACAATGGGGGACTTATATTTTACTTCGTGAGTCCGAGATCCTTCGCTTGCTTGGTCACAGCGTCGGTATAAACCTTATAGTTGAATGAACCTTCTAATGTCGTAAGGAATTTATCGTAATCCGCGATTGGCGTTTTGCCGTAAATGAATTCCGTTAATTTCTCTTGAATGAACCGCTCCGCGTCGGCTTTGTTATAACCATTCGGCATATCGACAAATTTATCAATTACTTGCAACCGCGGCAAGCTCTTTTCAAACTCGATATACTTCGCTTGCGCCGGGAATTTGGTTTGCAGGTAAGCAAGCTCCGGTCTGCCTGTGAATTGATATACAAACGAATATCCGCTTTCTTTCTGGCCTTGTTCCGTAATGGTAATCTTATCGCCATCTACCTTGTAGTGAACATCTTTGAGTCCGTAATCTACCAAGCGGTTGCCTTCTGTTGTCGAAACGTAATTAAGCAGCTCAATAATTTTATTGATCTTTTCCGGTTGTTTCTCTAGTGCTTTGGGAAATGCAAGCATCTTGCCTGTAGACGCTATATCGACTTTGCTGGCATACTGCAAGCCGTTTGGTCCCTTTGGAGCAGTGAGCTGGATCCAATCTGCATTCGGATTTGCTTGCTTCCAGATCTTAACCGTCGTATCTTTAATAATCCCGCTCCAGCCATCGAAAATAATGCCTATCTTCCCTTGGAATGCCTTATCCTTCGAAGTATTAGGTTTGTTGCTCATAAATTCAGGATCGACGACGCCGGCGTCAATAAATTTTTTGACGGTCGTTAAAGCATCTTTCATAGCTGGATCATAAAGTGAATTGACAATTTTATCTTTATTCAAAACTGTTAGCGTTGCAGCACTTGGAGTAACGCCATACGCTCCAAAAACTGGAGCAAATGTATCGATGCCAACCCCCGTAATTCCGAGCGTATCCTTCTTGCCGTTTCCGTCAGGATCATTCTCAGTAAACGCCTTCGCCACATTAAACAATTCATCGACCGTAGTCGGCACAGCCAAGTTTAATTTATCTAGCCAGTCCTTGCGAATCCAATACGTATTGGTTGCGAATCCAGGTGCCTTAGGCAAAGCATATTGCTTGCCGCTAACAACCCCCTTCTTCACATCATCTGCACCTACGAATTTCTTATAATCGGTCAACTTATCGAGATAAGGCCCCATATCAAGCAGCACGCCGTTTTGGGCGTATTGCTGAACCTGTTCCTTCATAAGCAGCATGACATCTGGGAAATTTCCACCCGCCATTCGCGTGTTCAGTTTGGCCAAATAATCACTCGTATCCAATGTCATCGTCAAATCGATATTCAATTTCTTATTCAATTCATTCTTGATGAAATCGTCCTTGGGGAAACCAGGACCATCTGCTGAGCTGACCGTCTCATCTTGCATGATTTCAATCTTGATCGGAGCTGCTGCCGGTTTGCTCGAAGCTCCTCCAGTCGGTGTTGTTTCTGGCGAAGAACTGTTGTTCGAACATGCCGCTAGCAAACTAGTCGATAGGATGATGGCTAATGTTGCATTTTTTCTCATACTTTTTCTCATTTTTACCCCTTCTTTCATGATCATTATATATGTGAACGCAACAGTTCGTCCTCTCATGGCACGAAATTAGTGCGGTACACAACGTATCATCCCTTTACAGCCCCTATTAATACACCTTTTGTAAAATGTTTCTGTATAAACGGGTATACTATTAAAACGGGCAAACTTGCGATGATGACAGCCGCCATTTGCAAAGTCGGTGTCGGCACGACGATATCCGTGTTGTTTTCAACGGAATTGCTCAAAAGCAGAAGCTTGCGTACAACAATTTGCAGCGGATTTAAATTTGCGTCTGTAATATAGAGAACGGCCGTGAAAAAACTGTTCCAATTGGATACGGCATAGAACAAGCCAATGGTCAACAACGAAGGTACCGACAACGGAACGACGATCCGGAACAAAATCGTTAAATCGCTTGCGCCATCAATTCGTGCGGACTCGAACAATTCCTCAGGAAGTCCTTCAAAAAATGTTTTCATAATCAAAAGGTTGTAGGTTGCGACAGCGCTCGGAATGATCAACGCCCATAGGGTATTTAACATCCCTAAGGATTTGACCAGCAAATATGTCGGCACTAAGCCACCGCTGAACAGCATCGTAAATACAATCAAAAACAGTATCGTTGTGCGGCCAGGAAGCGTTTTCCTGCTAAGCGGGTATGCGCCAAGCATCGTAAGCAGCAAGTTGATCGCTGTCCCTACCGTCGCAGTAAAGACAGATACCATCATCGCTTGCGGCAACTCTTTGGTTTGAAAGAGATATTTATAGGCTTCAAAGGTAATTGATTTAGGGATGACCAGGAATCCCCCGTTTTTAATGACTTCACCGTAAGGTGTCAGTGACATAGACACTACGAATAGCAGCGGAAAGAGACTTATAATACCTACGAAACAAAGAATCAAGTTAATAGCTGCACCTGTTACGCGTTCTCCGCGACCGATTACCATATGCCGCCTCCCCATCTCTTTGCAATCTTATTGGTACCAAGTACAAGCACCATGCCAATGACTGATTTGAACAAACCTACTGCTGAAGCCAAACTGAAGTTTAACTGCTCTAGCCCTGTTCGATAGACCCACGTATCAATGATATCTCCAACAGAATAAACCCGAACATTATAGAAAATATATATTTGTTCAAACCCTGCGTCCAAAATATGTCCCAGTCTTAAGATCAAGAGCAGCACAATAACGTTAGCAATTCCGGGAAGTGTAATGTTCCAGATTCTTCTAAGACGCCCCGCTCCATCCATCATAGCCGCTTCATAAAGCGAAGGGTCAATTCCCGCTATAGCGGCTATATAAATAATGGCTCCCCAACCAAGATCCTTCCAAACATCCGTTCCAACCAGTACGGAGCGAAACCATTCCGGCGAACCAAGAAAAGAGATTGTGCTTAGACCAATTTCTTCGATCCAGCGGTTAACCAGACCATTGGTCTCAGAAAAAAACGCCAATGCAATTCCATAAACGATGACCCACGATAAAAAATGAGGCATGTAGCTTAGGGTTTGTACCCATCTTTTCAAGAACATGCTCCGACACTCGTTCAGCAGGATTGCTAGTATGATGGACGGCGCCATGGTGAAGACTAGCTTATAACAACTTATCAATAACGTATTAGAGATCAATTGCGTGAAATAAGGCGAGTCAAAAAACATCTTAAAATGCTTGTACCACGGATTAGCCCAATCGGATCCGGCAATCCCTGACATAATACTGTAATCCTTAAATGAGATGATAACGCCATACATAGGAACATACTTGAAAACGATATACCATGCCACCAGTGGCAAAAGCATGATGTAAAGCACTCTATTCTTCCATAATGCTGCCAATTTGCAGGACCTCCTTTATTTCTTGGCTGTAACATAATTATCTCCTAAAAGGCTCCTATAAATAAGGAATAGATTTACTCATCGGCAGTAACAAATTTACTTATTTCTTGCTGTACAAGAGTGATAGAACTATTAGATATGAAAAGAACCTCCGCCTTCCTCAAGGCAGAGGTTCTCCATATTAAAACATAAGGTGATACTGTTCTCCAGGTTGTGTGTCAAATTCCAAAGTGTCATTGTCAATACTCGTTGGAATTGACTTTTTCAGGCTATGAACTTCAATTCCCACTTCAAAATTATATCTTACCCGGCATCGCCGGCCCAGTTTGGAATGGATGATCGCTTTAACTAAAGCACTGTCACTCCAATGGAGTTCCAGCTCAAATCCATTCCTTGCGCAAATGCCGCTAATGCTTCCGTTCGCCCACTGAGCAGGAAGCGCCGGCAGCAGCCGGATTTCATCTTCATCACTTTGCATAATCATTTCTACAATGCCTGCTGCCGCCCCGAAATTCCCGTCGATTTGAAAGGGAGGATGATTGTCAAAAAGATTTTTATGCGTAGAGTAAGTAAATAGCGTCTTGATATACTGATTGGCCAGTTCGCCTTCTCCCAAATGCGCCCATAAGTTAATGATCCAGGCGCAGCTCCAACCTGTATGTCCACCTCCATTCTGAAGTCTTCTGTCCAGTGTTGTTCTGGCAGCTGCTAACAGATCCGGTGTCTTACGGCTTATACTGTGCCCTGGAAACAGACCAAACAAGTGCGAGATATGACGGTGCCCCAGTTCCGTCTCCTCATGATCCTCAAGCCATTCTTGAAGTTGTCCATATTTTCCGACTTGCATCGGAGGCAATTGTGAACGTTTCCGAATAAGCAGCTCCCTGAAAGCATCGTCAACTCCAAGCTCCTCGCATGCCCGGATGCAGTTTTCGAACAGATCGTCAATGATTTGAACGGCCATTGTTGGACTCATATCGATTGCAGTTTGCGTACCATCCGCCGCTAAGAACCTATTCTCAGGCGATGTGGCCGGACCGGTGACAAGCCAACCGTAATGCGGATGCTCGATCATGAAATCAAGATAGAACATGGCAGCTTCCTTCATGAACGGATAAGCCCTTTGCTTCAACAACTCCTTATCCCCTGTAAACAAATAATGATCCCAATAATGTCGGCTAAGCCATGCCGCACCTTCCTGCCAGAGCAGTGAGGAAGTTGCCCGTAGCGACGTATTAAGCCAAGGGTTTGTCCGTGTGCTAAGCACCATTCCATTGCAGCCATAGCGCTCTTGGGCTGCTTTGCGTCCCGGCTCGATGAGTGAATCCAATAGATCAAATAAAGGTTCGTGCAGCTCGGATAAGTTGCATGTTTCGGCATGCCAATAATTCATTTGCGTGTTAATGTTAATCGTATAATCCGAGAACCAGGGAGGCGTAAAACTGTCATTCCAAATGCCTTGCAAATTAGCCGGCATCGTCCTTTGCCGTGAACTGGAGATTAACAAATAACGGCCATACTGAACATATAATGCCGTTAGATAGGAATCTTCTTGACCGGATTTCACTTGTAAAAGGCGTTCATCCGTAGGAAGCTCTTGATACCTATCCTCGCCCAAATCGATATCCATGCGTTGAAACAAGATTTGGTAGTCGTTAATGTGATCCGCTCTCAATTGTTCCCACGATTTCATACCTGCCATGTGAAGCAGCGATTGGTTCGCACCTTGCGGATCCTTATGACGATAGTTTGTATTTGCAGTTACATAAACTGTAATTGCCTTGCATGCACTGAATATGACGGACTCACTTGTTGAGAAGCATTTCCCCCCATCGGCATACACTTCAATACTTGCATCAAACTTTACACCTTCGTACTCACACTGGCCACGGAGAGCAAGACCGCTTGCGCCGTTCTGATATACGCTTGCGCCGGATTCACGCGCCATTCGGATACAGCCGCTCAGAGTCGGCGTATCGCTGGCTTCCAAGCGAATCACCATAACCAGATCAGGGTTGCTGCAAATAACTTCCCGCGTATAGCAAGTTTCCCCAACATAAAAGCTCGTTTTACAAACGGCTTGTTCGATATCCAATTCTCTGTGATAGTTCGTTATATCCCCAGGCGGCAAGTCAAATTTGATATATAGATCCCCCAACGGCTGATAATTGCCGTAGTGCGGGTTAAGCGGTGTTTTCATGGATTGTTCCGCAATCTCGTGAGCCGTGCGGTAGTCTCCTTCGAACAGCAAGTTTCTAACTTGGTTGATCGTTTGTTGAACGCCGGGACTCGCGTCGTAATGCGGCTTTCCCGACCACACCGTTTCTTCGTTCAAACCAATTCGTTCCTCGTGAATACCTCCGTAAATCATGCCGCCGATTTTGCCGTTTCCTACCGGAAGCGCTTCGGTCCATTGCTCAGCCGGACGATCATACCAGAGGCGCCAGTGTGCCTTTGAGTTACTCATTTATTTTATTCCCCCTAAGCTGATGTCTTACTATGTCTCTTGACCTCCAACCAATTTTCGATGCAGATCTATATGAGGATTGACACTACCTGGTACTTTGAACATCATCCTTGGGCGTATCATGCCGCAGCATTTTGGCTGTATCTTCATTATTACTTGAAAGTCTTCATTGAATAAGGAACAAATTTATTCATCTTCAGTAACAAATTTACTTCTTTCTAGCTGTGCAAGTGAGCTATAAAAAGGAACCCGCAAATCGCGGGCCCCTGCTCACACAAGACTAATTATCAGTGTTGAAAGTTACCTGGTGGGAAGTTGCCAAACTATTATCTAAGCTATCCTTGACACCAGTTGTTACATTTACCACATAATTAGAATTACTGACAAGTGTTCCATTGAAAGAAATCTTAAATTTTAACGGGGTGATTGGGGTGATCGTGTAGCTCGGAACAGTCCCCCCGCCTACCTTAGTCACCAAAATATTACTTGCAGTGAAGGTTGATGCTTCCATCTGCCAGTCAAATCTCAGATCAGGTCCTGCCGATAAGAGCTGTCCGTCAAACTCATTCAGCATCATAATAGCCTTGGCCCTTGTGAGCTGCGTATTTGGTTGTACGGAATTGTCCGTATTTTTCGGCATGACACCTAATTTCAACAGTCTGGAAAACGCATTCTGCAAGGCATACGTATTCAGCAGCGCAGCATCGCTGATATTTTGTGCCATTCCCCCCCTTTCATATATAAGACATTCATTTTAATATGGGAACCCGCCGTTAACGCGGGTTCCACTCATCAATTCTATTCATTCATCAATTTTGCAAACTGCAGCAGTCGCTTTAAGATAACGGCTGCTTGCGCGCGCGTTGCTCTTTCGCCCGGCATGAAACGGCTTGGAGTTATCCCGTTCATGATGCCATAATTAATTGCTTGGGCAACCGCATCTTTCGCCCATCCACTAATCGCTTTCGCATCCTCATACACCGCAAATCCTTTTGCACTTGTTTCAGATTTGCTGCCTGCCAAGTACATTGCGCGCGAAATCATTACCGCCATTTCTTCTCGCGTAATATTGGAATTTGGGCGGAACGTTCCATCTTCAAAGCCTTCTACCAGACCCAAATTAACGGCTGCTCCTACCGCTCCGTAGTACCAGTTGGTTTCCACAACGTCAGTAAATTTCACAGTGCTCGATTCTGTCAATCCAAGTCCTCGTACTAGAAGCGCTGCAAATTCCGCACGAGTAATTTGATTTTCGGGAACAAAGTCCAATTCCGTCATTCCCTTGATTACTAGATTGGAGGCAAGAAGCTCAACATCCTCTTTTGCCCAATGTCTTTTCATATCATCAAACGACTTTGACGATTTTATTACGGTATAAATACTGTTGCCCGGACGTTTGATCGTCGCTTGCACCATGCCGTTCGATAACGTAAAGACTGCGGGTACAAAACTTATTTCACCCGTTTTGGGATTGTACATAACGGCTGTTGCTTTTGCCGGATCGATCATCTGCGTAAGTTCCATCGTTCTGGATACATACGTTTTGCCAAAATCATTTACGGAGATAATCTTGCCGTTGGATTCCGCCGTCACATTAAACTCAACTGCTTGGGCCAAAGACTGATATCCTAATTGTTTAATTTTGGCATCCAACTGGTTTGCGACTGTTCCGTTTAATTTCTCGATGTTGACATTGATTCTTACATTCCCAACATCAGTGCCAAGCGCATCAGCCAAGCTCTGTAGGTCTATAGATTTAACAGGCAAATCGTAGGTCATGGCATCAAATTTTACGGTGATGACAGCCGTAGAAACCTTCGACTGGGCATCCATAATCACCGCACCGGGAAGTTGTACTTGCGCTGCATCCGTAGCCCCTTTTACTTCCAGCAAAATTTGATTTTGATTTCCGGAGGAGACAAGCGCTTTAATGGCTTCGGTCATAGTTGCTGCATCCACATCCCATACGGAAGTCGTATGCCCGTCTGCTTTTTTCACTACTTTCGGAGACAAATTAGTTATTTTAATTCCATTAGCGCTTTGCGTGGTTTGTATGGTTTGCGCTATTTGTGTTGATTGCGTATTTTCATTTGTTGTTTGATAAATAATTTGAATGTTTTTTGTCAATCCAGCCAAGGAAGTTAACAACCCCGATGTATGGGCAAGCTGCCCTCGGGTCAGCGAAATATCTGCATTGGTTGTCTGGCTAATCGCCTTAGCCTTCCAATTTAATTTCAACAAATCTTCTTCTGAAGAAATGCCAGCACCCTGACTTTTAAGTAAAATTCGGACTTCCCCCGGTATATCCGTTTTAACTGAATCCACTGTCAGGTCAGCACTCAAGGATGATGCAGAAACAAATTCCAGGAAACTCGGATTAAACTGGAACGTCAGTTCTTGGGTGTATACAGCAGCGTATACACTGTTCGATACATTGCTCAATCCATAATTCATGCTGAAACTTTGTCCTGATACAATCTGAGATATCCCCGAAAGCCTTGCAATTGGTTTAAAAGTCAACTCCTCACTGTTTCTAGTTATCACAATGCTATAAACGCTAGTAACACCGTCTTGCGCCGTCACCGTAACGGTTACCGGATTGTCGCCGACAATCAAATTCGTGCCGCCATTCACGACGACCGAAGCCGCAGGACTCGCTGCCGTATAGGTAATGGCAGAAACCGTCGTAGCATAAGGTACCGACAACGTATAATTCCGCTTATTCCATTCGAACCCGCTCAAAGTTATACCGTTGACGCGTAAATCTGTTAAAGCAGCGGAAGAACTATCGGCAAGATCCACATGGAAGGTAACCTGTTGATTTTCTGACAAGCTATTGTCCAAGCTATCCTTAATGCCGGTTGTCACAATAACCTCATAATCCGAATTATCTTCAAGCATTTCGTTGAAAGATATTTTGAACCTAAGAGGAGTAATCTGTGAAATCGTGTAACTTGGAACATGGCCTCCGCCTACCTTGGATACCATGACCTGATCTGTTGTAAAAGATGAGGCCTTCATCTGTTTGTTAAATTTCAACACAAATTCCTTCTTATTCGGTTGATCGGGATCGTCCATCGTTAGACTATCCTGAGGAATGAGCACAGGACGATAAACGGGATAGAGAGATAATGGATCACTGCTGGCTGTTTTGGAATAATTTCGCACCCAATCAAATTCTGCAGCTGTCCCGACAACCTTATTAATATCCAGCATGCCATCAAACCGAGTCAAAGTTGTGCTTAATATGTTTGGATAAGGCACATCAATTCTTCCTACTGCAGATAGATAATCTGTGATATCATCCACACGATAAGTGATCTGATTATCATAGGACATATAAAAACCGGGGGGTTCGATGTATCCGCCAAAATTGTGCAACTCTTTGAAATTATTATCATGGGTTGACCATTTAGCATCTCTAAGCCATCTTAATCCAATCTCTGGCGCCGGTTTTTCTTGCAAGAACCATACGTTGTTTGAAACTTCGTCCTGTCCTGTCCCTTCGTTCCAGTTGAAATCCGTACCTGGGCCGTTTTTCGCCCAATAGGAAGTGTGATGTCCGTAAGTATCCGGATACTTGTAACGAGCTTCAAAATAACCGTATTTCTGCATATAGTTGGACGTAATAGATGCCCCTGAATAGGGAGCTCCTGCCCGATTCGTCACTTCATTTTTAAGTTTCACCACACCATCTGTTTGTTCGATGCTGTCAGGCCATCTGCCTACTATGCCTGCAAACAAGTTCACATTATCGGAACTCCACTTGCTCCAATCAAAATTAGGACCGTTGAAGTCGTCAGAAAACGTCGTATGCCAGTCAAATCTTAGGTCGGGCCCTGCCGATAATAACTGCCCATCAAATTCGTTCAGCATAACTATGGCATCGGTTCTTGTGAGCTGCCTGTCTGGCTGTATAGCATTGTCAGTATCTTTAGGCATAACTCCCAGTTTTAAAAGCCGGGAAAAAGCTTCCTGTAAGGCATACGTTTTCACCTGAGCAGCATCGCTAATGTTCTGTTCCAAATAGGAGGATGGACTCTGCGCAAAGAAATTATCGACGTTTAAGAATCTACCCGTATAGTCGATTGCATTTGATAAAAGAACAGCTGCAAAAGTACGGTCTACTGGGACATTCACACCTAAAGCCCCATTTGTCGTATCGATACCGTATAGAAGTCCAGCTTCTTTAGCCGCCCCAATGTGGCCCTTATAGTTTACATCGGCTCCTATCGTGTCAGAGTACGTCGCTGCTAACGGATTTTCTGGAAATTTTAACAATCGGGTCAATACAGCAATGAATTCGGAACGTGTTACCTGTTGGTCAGGCAAGAACTTGTAATCGGATATCATTCCGCTTAAATAGTCTTGGTCCGCCATCGCGTTCACGATTTGCTTTATTTTCTCATCACTGACGTCATCCACTTGCTGCTCGTTATAGAATTTGTAAGTGGTTGCAATAGTCTCCTTAATGATTGAATGATCAGGGGATTGCTTCTCAAATTTGATCGCGCTGAAAAACTTTAAATCTTTCATAACAAAATACTCGTCTTGCGAACCTGCTGCGAAATGGAAGTTTCCTAGATTATACCAACTTTCACCAACAAGATTATTGTTAGGTACGACAACCGTATCCATTGTACCGTTGTGATAAATATCAAAGGAGAAATCTGTGGGGAAATCTTTGGTGAGCTCTGTCTGGTAACTAGCAACTAAATAGGAAACCTTGTAGTCTCCGGGTTCAGTTATCATTGGATTCCATTTGAAAACACCCGTATAATTTTCATTATAGTGGCGATAATACTTCGCAAAAGGAACCTTGCGGTAAGCATCCGTCAAAATTTTGTGATCATTTGGTGATAACCCTGGTGTTACCTGAGCAGTTCTTACTTTTTCTGTCATAGAAATATTGCTAGAATCAACTGATGTTGCATTAGAATTGGTTGTGACAATCGTGCTGTTCATCGTTACTCCATCTAATTGAAGAGTTGTAAATTTCACGCTTGAAGCAATCGTCTCAGCACCAGTAGATAGTTTTGTCACTTTGACAAGTTCGTTGCCAATTCCCGAAAAGGCGTACTCGCCTAATGGTAGCCATCCGCTTTCCATCTTCGTTTGATTAAATGCCATCGTTTCAACCTTGCCGTCATGGTAAACTTCTACTTGAAAGCTGTTATCCCCTGTCTGTGTTCGAGTTGGAATGTAAGCAAACACCTCATATTTCCCAGCAGTCATTTTGCCGGGGTTGTAAACCGCAGAAGCATCTTTTTCTGTAGATATTCGAGGTACGGAGTAGGTATTGTCAGACACCAAAGAGGAATTCTGCCAACTTCCCATTTCTCTGTAGCCAACCGGGAATTGGGTTGCTTGTTCAGCCTCGCTCTGATTTCTGTGCATTTGCTCCCTCATAACCTCGTATGAAATCGGCAATGTAACAGTAGGTTTGGTCGAGTCAAGCGATCCTCTGGTAAATCGAACATACTCATCTTTGGTCCCGCCAAAGAAATAATCGCCTAGTTCGTACCAACCGTCTTTTTCTGTATTCATATCCAGAGTCCGTGTATCTGTTTTACCATTATGATGAATGGAAACGACAGCATGGTCGTCTACAGAAACCCCGGCGTTCTTGTAGACCTTTAATTTCGTCATGCCTTTTGGCGTGCCCGAATTATACTGATAATACTCACCTTGAATGGCGGATTTCTTGTTCCCCATGATATGATTCGGAAACATAAAGTCTGACCAATTTGAATCAATATTAAAATTAACAGTCCCAAGTGGCGTCGTGACAGAAGTGTTATACACATAATCCGCAACGCTAAAATCGAATCTGGAAAGTGTATGAATTAAATCGGGCTGTTGTCTTAATTCGCTTGCCTTAAGCTTATTAATCATAGGATTTGGAATCATATACAATGATTCGGATATTGCAGCATTCTTAGCAGCTTTGAAGAGAGAAATTCCCATATTCAAATCAGCAATTTCTGAATAGACGATGTCGCTAGACGTAATGGTCTCCTTTCGTTGCATGACAGATACGGCACTATCTATTAACCCTTGAAGCCTTATTTTTGCACCAGGTGCATATTGGCCTGCTAATGCACCTTCAATTGTATCTGGCAACAGAGCGGACGCGGATCCGATCAGAGTTTCCAGCTCTGGAAACAACTTTCTGGCTTCATTTCTTACGAACTTTACGGCATCTGACCTTACATACGTTCCAGGCGAATTCCCTGTTAGCTTCACAAACCCGGTGTTTCCTGAGTCAAAGGGAAAGTTGCCTAGAAGGACCCAACCTGAATTGCCTTCCGTTTCATTCATAGTGTAAGTTACTGTCCCAGCGCTACCGGTAATATCTGCTTTGGCATTGGAGTCGCCGTCGGCTGAAACGACTTTATACATATACACATCGTAATTACCTGAGTTTATGATCGTAGGAGTCCATTGAGCACTTGGATGTAAAGTGCTATCAGCATACTTAGTGGATGAATTATTATACCCTTTAGGATCTGTTGCGTTCATCCAGGTACCTGTTTCCGTATAACCGCCCATTCCTTCGTCAATAACTATCGTATTCACGGAATCAACGGCCTTGTCTACGCTTTCATTTTTTACAAATTTCATGGCATCCGCCCTGATATATGTGCCTACGGTATCTGCTTTCAATCTAACAAATCCATTAGTTCCTGAAGCTAAGGGATAATTCCCTAAAAGCACCCACCCTGAACTCCCTGTGGTGAAGTTCAAGTATTGATATTCTTTTCCCCCATTATACGTAATGTCTATTCTGCCATCGTAGTCGCCGCTCGAGGACACAACTTTATAAATATACACATCGTAATTACCCGGATTTGTGATCGTCGGTCTCCACTCCGCGTAGGGTCTACTAGTAGCCCCTGCAGATCTAGTTGTCGTATTATTATAACCCGCATAAAGCGAGGCACTCGCAGACGACCAATTTCCTGAAGCTGCATATTCGCTGTAGCCTGGCATTCCGAAGTCAATAATAATGTCATCGACTGGAGAAGGTGTTGGTGTTGGTGTTGGTGTTGGTGTTGGTGTCGGCGTCGGCGTCGGCGTCGGTGTCGGCGTCGGGTCTGGATTCGTGATTACTGTATCATTTTTTACAAATTTAACGGCATCAGCTCTTGAGTACCTGCCAGCCGTATTTCCGTTTAGCTTAATTGATCCAGTGGATCCTGCAGCCAAGGGATAATTTCCCAAGTTTACCCATTCCGAACTGCCTGCCGTATAATCCACGGTTTTCGTAATCGTTCCAGAGCTTGTGACAATGTCTATTTTGGCATTCGGATCTCCATTGGATGAAACAACCTTATACATATAAATATCATAATTACCCTCATTAATAATTGTCGGTGTCCATTTAGCAGTTGGACTTGACGAATAAGCAGCTGATCTGGTCGATGAATTATCATATCCTTTATATGTGGTAGTACTGCTCCATGTACCTGTTTCTGTATAACCAGACATACCATAATCAATTATGATCTCGTCTGCTGGATCCGCTGCATGCCCAACACCTGGACCTATGCTCATGAAGATCCATGAAAATACAAGTACTGTGATTAGTAAATCTTTAAGCTTTTTCCGTGTTGTTGCTTTCATCATTCAATCCCTCCAAAATTACAATTTTACTTGTTTGCAGTACCTTCATTCTCCGAAATCCCTAGCTTGATACGATCCCCCACCTCCAAGGAAGCGTTTACATATTTTCCCGTGAGATCCTCAATATTGTTTACGTGTAACGGATTTGTCCCATGTAGTTGTCCGCCTCTCATTCACCTCCCCTGTTTGGCATTAATTAGAAAGAAGGAGCCTTCTATAGCTCCGATACTATCGTTACTTTTGCCAATTTCTTAAACAATCCGTATCCATACGAGAATTCCAGTCTTCCGGCACCTTCCGGCACAAGGTAAACGCCTATGAAATACATGCTGTCTTGGTCTTCTTTAGTCACACATAGACACTCCATTTTGCCTGAAATCGTATCGGTTACTTGGACCCTCGCTGTCTCTACCTTTTCACTGTCCATATGAATTGGCGCTTTTAATCGAATTTGAACGCCCTCTCCAATTTGTGCTTGATCCCTATCAATCATAAGTTCAATTTCATCCCCAGCGCTATAAGCAATTGAACAGTTCCATGCTGAATTGAAAGCCACCCAGCCTTCAACATATCCGGGATCTGCTTTTGGATTAAAGGGGTACGCCATTTCTTTCGGCGAAGCATCAATTCGTCCCGGGACGTCACCAAGTCGACCATTTCCAGCGACTTCATGCTTAGAGAACCAGCCCGAATGCGCCCCTTCGATATCCCTGACAGCATCAAAAAAGAACATTCGGCCATAGGGATTGCGACCAAACATATGATCGATTCCTGCGATGCCGATTTCCTTCAGCCGCCCGGCCACTTGTGGGTTATCGATGACTCTCGCAGCAGCAAACATCGCTGCCTGAATACCCGCCTCACTCCCTGGCTCATTCATTATCGCCGTAATTCGGGGGTCATTGGCCTTGGCATAAGCCGCTCCAGTCCAGTAGTCTTGTTCATCGCCAGCAGAGACAGAAGATGCCATCCTCATATCCCACATATTGGCGGAGCGTGCGATCATTTTTTTCGCCCAACGATTGATTTCAGTGATTAATCTTGCCGGTGCTTGTTGAGGGTACATCTCCTGAAAATAAGCAAGATTTTGCATAACGATGTACTCACTCATTCGCTGACCTTTGGAATAATAAGGGCTTGCTATATCAATATGGTCAAGGATATATTCACAATTTCTGTAAGCTGTATCCAAATACCGTTCCTCTCCGCCAAGCCGATCCCGTTTGACTACCTCGTACATCAACAGATTCGGAACGATCGCATGCGCCGGCGGAAAAGAGCCTTTAATTCCTCCAAATACGGTTTGAACCTCAAGGAGGTTATACTTTTCGCCCTCAATATCGTACCATTTCTGTGTATTTGTCTGATCGGACGAAGTCCACTCCTCGATTGTAAAATCTCTGATTCTTATGTAATCCTCCTCTGACACATACGCCTTGATAGAAGGACAAAGATAGATGAAATACGATAACTGTTCCTTAATGAGAGGATGCAAACTATGAGCTTGATTCACCTTCAGGTCATAGTACCGTTCTACTGCAAACTTCATCAGCCAAATCAGGTCTGGCTCATTCTGCGTTTTCAACTTATTAAACATCGTTTGGTCAAGCTGAAAAATGTTTCGCGGCATGTTTTCGTACAAGGACGGATTCGACATATACATCAACGCCAACGAGCCTAACTCAAATGAAAACTGATGGCTGTCGCGCCAGGCGATACTGGTAAGTCCAGGAAGCCAGGCATCGTTTCTGGCATGATTCATGAAGGCGACTGCCGGAGGAACGGAAACACGCTGAATCCAATGATTTGCCACAGTAAACGTATAAGAAACGGCACCATTTGACTCGACATAGTATACGCTTTTCTTATCAGGGTTCAGCTTAGAGAAATCGGCTATATAGTTGACAACCTCTCCCGAATAAACCGTTTCATTTGTCTGAGCATCCTTGATAAAGAAGGGGGTTTCATCAGGTGTATTGACAACTGTCGCTCTCTTGGCTCTCCCTATGTCATATCCGGATTGATTGACTAGTATAGCAACCGTTTCCGTATCCGCTTCACCCATCATATTCGCAGGGGCGTCCTCCGCTGCATCCGTTCGGACCAGTTTAACTGCCGAGGCATAGGTATCCCTCTCTGACATTACCTCCAAAGTTACCCCTAAACCGGTATCCCCCGCAGCGCGAACCGTCAGAAGTTTCGTCCAGCCTCCTCTGTACCGCTTTTCTTGATCGATTTCTTTGATCCAACTACCATGCAATGTTTGGACCGTATATTTTACACTTGCCCCGCTGTTATTCCCATAAGGCATCCAAACATACACCGCAAAATCCCCCTCTTCTTGTGCGGATAGATTGGGTGTCGTTACGTACCACTTCACGGAATCTCCCAGCGTCGATGACACTCTGGTGATGCTTTTCTCTAAATAATTTTCTAGACGGGCATCCTTCCAGTCTCCCAATTCGGTATACGCGGCGTCGGTGCAATCTAGAATCTCACCTTTTATTTCGAAATATGCCGGTGACGAAACTCCTTCAATTGCAGAACGCTTAGTTATAAACGATCTGCTATTCGCCAATGCTTTCGTTCCCTCGGTAAACTCCAACATGATCGACGTTCCCCGAGTGCATCCGTCCTGTGAGATCAATTTGACATACTCGCTTCCGTCAGCTCTAAACCAGTATGTGCCTAATTCTACCCAGCCTGATTCACCAGCAGATGGAGAAGATGCTGCCCAGTCGCAGGCGCCGTTATGACGGATTTCATAATGCTGTTCTCCGCCTGCCTTAATTGTATATACAGATACCTTATAAAGACCCGCTTTCTCAAATGCTGGCACGAAAAACAGTGAGTTTCCAGCCGTATTTGAGTAAATTGTATCTTGTTCCCTGTTTCCTCTGAGTTTGGACAGAAACCATTCTCCCTGTATGAAACATGCTTTATCCCAGCAATCTATTATGATTGTAGAACCCAACGTTCATATACCTCCTACTTGCTTGTTAATTCATTATTACTTACGAAGACCCTATAAAGTAAGGAATAGATTTATTCATCATCAGTAACAAATTTACTCTTTCTTGTAGAAATAGAGCTTTGGTTCTTGCTTAACAGCTTGAAACAATACGCGCGAAAATCCTTAACATGGAAGTCATATGGCATAATAGGTCATACTACCCAATCAAATATGGGATCTACATCTAATAATGGAAAAATTTATTGACTCAAATTAATATTTCTCATAGAATGAACCGAAAGTGAATTGCGAGAAGTTGGATATGTTTAATCTGGTTCAATAAAAGTTCTGTCGTTGTAGATGGGATTGATTCGATTATTCAAGGTTAATAAATAAAATTTGTTGTTACTGGAGGGATCAATATTGTCTGTTGTGATTTGGACAGCTCTGGTCGTGTGTCTACTTATCATCGCCTTTTTTGCATTAGCAGCTATTCTGCAATATGCGGATAATAAAAAAACCGCACAGCATGTACTGACCTATTTTGCGAAAAATAGAGTCTATAGCTCATTATACATTTTGCATAACGACCAACCTGTTCTTGAATATAATTCAAACAAAGTCATGCCACTAGCCAGTACTGTTAAATTAATTCTTGCAGTGGAATATGCCAAGCAAGCAGCTCATGGGCTCATTAATCCTGAAACGCTAGTCAGCCTCAATGATGTGGAGAGATACTATATTCCTGGCACGGATGGAGGAGCTCATTCAAGCTGGAAATATGATTTGAAGGATTATCTTGAGAACAGCAATGAAGTGACACTGGACGAAATCGCAAGAGGAATGATTCAGTTCAGTTCGAATGCTTGTACCGAATATATATTTGAGCTGCTTGGAGGAGACAGAATTAATGCAAGCTTGGCAGAACTGGGGATGTTGAACCATACCTCCATATTCCCGATTTCTTCGGCCATGCTAGCTTCGATGTATGTACATGATAAAGAAGGGTTGGAGGGTAAACGTTTAATCAAGCGTATGCGTGAAATGAGTCAAGAGGAATATATGTCCTATGCTTGTATACTGCATAACATTCTAAAAAATGAGTCTGATTCAGCGACGATCAAAACATTGAACAGAAAAGAGAGCTTCAAAAGAAGCATTCAAAAGCTGGAGTCCGAGCGATTGCCCAGCGGAACAACAAAAGAATATGCTTCTTTAATGAATAAAATCAATAGCGCCACCTATTTTTCCCCCGACGTTCAAAAAATTTTGGATCGTTTGGTAGGAAGACAACCCTCCGCAAAATCCCAATATACTAGAATCGGGTTCAAAGGTGGGACTACACTATTTGTTGTTACTTCGGCCATGTATGGATGCAAGAAGAACGGTGAAACGATAGAAATTGCAGCCTTCGTTAACAATTCAACGGGAACAGAGAACTTATGGTTGAGAAACAAGTTCGATGACTTTCTGGCGACGATGATGCGGGATGACGAGTTTAGAAATAAGGTTATCGAGAAGCTTGCTTCAATTGCAAACTAACATAGTGATCTTTTGGTTATGCGGAAAAAGCAGAGACATTCACAGTCCATTCCGCAAAATGTTAACTGCTCTTTCCTCACTAGTCAAAGCCTTGCCCCTTTACGAACTCAATAACCCTTATTCGATCAAAATCGCTCATTCTGAAAATCTAACGATTTCCAGATGCGTTATTTTAAGCAAATGATCACCATTCCGCCTATAAAATGCTCGATAGCGCCAACTCAGTTCATTAAATCGCCAAAGCAGCTATTTTTCGGTATATAAGCATCATCCGGTTCATTAGATAAAAAGGAGCTAAGCATATCAAGCCGCTTAGCTCCTTTTCCAATCATTACGGTACTTTCACAACATAAGGTACCGTAAATACTTTACCATTTTGCTGGAATTGTCCCCAAATCTTATATACACCGCTGTGCGGGAATGTCGTCATAAATTTGGCATCAGGTCCCGACGCTTTCTCATCTGTCGGATGCACGTGCAGGTAATTTCCGGCATCTTGCGTTAAGATCACCACGTGCCCAACTGCCCCTAAGTAAGGCTGCAGATCTGTTACAGGTTTCTTCGTCTGAGCGTCTTTGATATTGAAGTTCAAGTCGAGCTCCATGCCCGCCATAAGGTGATCAATGGAAAGCGTTACTTCCTTGCCGTCCACCACTTTAGTTAATGAAGCATCAGGTTCAATTGCTTTTTGAGCAGGAAGGTTACCTTGAACTGTCACCCATTGGCTCTTGCTCATTGCTCCCATACCCGTTGGCGTAATATCCGCAATCACCTTGAACTCGCCTGCAGTCGGAAATTGTGTGGTAACGGTAAATTCACCTTTTCCTTTATAATCCGGGTGAATGTGATTAAAGAAAGATAAATCTTTGCTGACAATAATAAAGTGCATCTGTTTCTCATGCACGGTATCAAATTTTTCAATTGATTTGCCGTCTTTATCCTGAACTTTTATCGTAATCATAGTATCTTGGTTCGGCATTGTCTTATCACTAGAAAGCTTAAACTGTGCTTGGACATTGTCTGCTTGCGTGGAACCTGCTTCTTTCGTCATGCCGCTATGGTCCATCGAACCCCCTGATTTACCGCATGCCGTTAAGAGAGCAGCCGTAAGCAGAATTGAAATGGCTATTTTTTTCATAATTTCCTCCTCAAATTCTTATGAGATCTTTGATCTGTGATCTAAGTCACTCCTCTTGATAACCTTTATTATAAAAGATGCTTATGTAGATCTTATGTAGACTTAAGATCTTAATTACATCTACACTAAAATCTTGGGAATATGTATCTCTACGATTGTTCCTTCACCAACACGGCTTTCCATTCGAATAGTTCCTCCATGCGCTTGCACCAATTTGTTTACAATCGTTAATCCAATCCCACTTCCGCCTGATTTACGATCCCGGGACTTCTCTGCGCGGTAGAAACGTTCAAATACAAAACTTAGATCCTCTTCCTTAATTCCAATTCCAGTATCCGATACAAGAATGATCACGGAGTGTTGTTCTTCCTTCACTTCAACAGAGACCTTCCCCCCTTGGGGCGTAAACTTTAGCGCATTCGTTAAAAGGTTCACCACAATTTGACCTAATCGCTGCCTATCCAGTACAGTTTCAACGTTAGTTAAACTTTCAAATACAAGATGAACTCCCTTTTGGTCAAAAGAAGCCCGAATCGCTTCGATATTGCGATGAACAATGACTGCTACATTTTCTTGATGCAGCTTCAGCCTGAAATGGGGGGACTCCATTTCCGTTAATTGCTCTAAATCGCCTACCAGGAATCGCAAACGTTCAATCTCCTCATAACAAGACTCCAGTCGCTCGGGACTTGGCGTCCAAACGCCATCTATCATCGCTTCCATATGGCTTTTGAGTGTTGCAAGCGGCGTTCTTAATTCATGCGCCACATCAGCCGTCATCGTTTTACGCAACTGCTCTTGATGCATCAGTTGTTCAGCAAGATGATTAAGGGAGCCCCCCAGATCGGCGATCTCGTCATTTCCTTTGACTGTTGTTCTTGCTCTAAGTTCTCCTTGCGCCATTCGCTCTGCGACCTTTTTCATTTGTATCAGCGGAGCTGTGATTCTCTTGGCGACCAAAAGACTTATCAGAACGGAGAGCAATATGCACAGAATGGCAGACCAAAGAACAGACTGTACTACTGCCTGCTCAAAATGGGCATCAAATGTCGGTGAGTTCATCTCCATCGTTTGAGATTGATATAAGGAGAAGTGGTAATGTGTCGTTACGATAAACGCTATGGTTGAGATGAGCAAAACACCGGAAGCTATGCTAATAAATGCGATGACAATTCGTGCGTATAACCCTCTCACGATGATTCCCCTCCCGTAAACCGATAACCAATGGAGTAAACGGTGACGATGTATTGAGGCTTTTTGGGATCCGTTTCTATTTTTTGACGGAGGTTTTTGACATGTTGATCGATGGAACGATGATCGCCTTCATAATCAAAACCGAGCACTTTTTCAACGAGTTCCTCCCGTGTAAACGTTCGGTTAGGATGATGCGCCAGAATCAGCAGCAATTTATATTCATTCGGAGTTAGAGTTAGCCGTTTGCCGATTTTATAAACTTCATGTTTCATTGGCCGAATGACAAGATCCTCATGATGAAACGAAATAATTTCTGCAAGAAGCGAATCCTCCTGCGTGCGACGAAGTATAGCTTTAACTCTTGCTGTTAGTTCACGTGGGCTAAACGGCTTCAAGACATAATCATCGGCACCGAGTGTTAATCCTTGGACGCGGTCATCCTCCGAAACTTTCGCTGTTAGCATGATGACAGGAACAGGAGAAAACTGCCGTATCGCCCTGCATACATCTTCACCGGGCATGTCCGGCAGCATCAGATCCAGAATAAGCAGATCCACATTGCCACCTCGAACGAGTTCAAGTGCTTTGTTCCCTGTTTCGGACTGAATAGCCCGATAGCCCTCATTTTGCAAATAGGACGCAACAACTTCACGAATTTTTTCTTCATCATCAACAATTAAAATTGTCTTCATAGAATTAATTCACCCCCTTTAGAATATACCATACCCCCATACCCTATACAAAATACTAAAAAAAACCTTTGTCGCTCATTCGATCAGCCTGCCAACAGCAGTTCTCATCCAATCAAGCTAACAAAGGCTTTTATTTAAAGAAAAAGAACCAAATAAAAATAGCCCAAACAGGGATCATCACAACAAGACTCCACAGACACCCTTTGGCAAAGCTCAATTTGGGCTCCTGCTCCGTCGTTCTCCTATTTTCACTAGACATGTTCCACCAACTCCAAAGGCAGCCCGTCCGGATCTGCAAAAAATGTATATTTATCTCCTGTAATCGGATCAATCCGCACCGGCTCCACCTTAATTCCCTTAGCCTGCAATTTCTTCTTTTCCAATCTCATAGAGATGCCTCCTATGCCGATTTCTAGTCAAAAAACCGCAATCAGGGAGGTTCCTGTCCTGCGGCTGGTTGTAAGAATTAACCGTCTGCTCTCATCGTTGCAATAATTTGCTTCAATACATCCTCAGCTTGGTCATAATCCACCTGACAAGTCCCTGCAGCCTGGTGACCTCCACCCCCATTTTGGAGCATCAAATTTCCGATATTCGTCTTGGAGGAGCGATTGACAATGCTATGACCGCACGCGAATACACAGTTTTGTTTATTGCGGCCGTCGACAATCCAAATCGATACGTTTTGCTCCGGATAAAGGGCGTATACCATGAAACGATTGCCTGGATAAATGGTCTCTACATTACGCAGATCCGTAATAATGACATTGCCTTCGGTACGTGTATAGGTTTGCAGCATGTCTCGATAGAGAACGTCCAATTCCAGGTAACGTGCCACACGCTCCTTCACATCAGGCAGTTCCATAATTTCATGAACAGATTTCGTCGCACAGTGCTCGACCAGTTCTTCCATGAGTTGATAATTGCTGATTGCATAATCGCGATAGCGACCCAGGCCTGTGCGGGCATCCATAATAAAGGACAACAGGTCCCAGCCGCTTGGATTCAAAATATCCTCTTTGCTGAATTGTGCCGAATCCGCTTTGTCTACGCCTTGCATAATATCATCGATATCGCCAAAGGTTTCTTGGCCGCCGTAATAATCATAGACGACACGTGCCGCGCTTGGGGCAATCCGCGTTTCACCTTTGTACGCTACCTTCTCGCCCATACGCTCAAGCTCGCTGGAGTGGTGATCAAACCATAAACCGCAACCAGGCACATAAGGGACATTGGCCAAGATATCGTTCTCCGTAACTTCAATCAAGCCGTCCTGCATATCTTTGGGATGGACGAATTTCATTTCATCCACCATGTTCATTTTTTTGAAAAGCATCGCACATACCAGACCATCAAAATCCGAACGTGTAATTAATCTCATGCTCGTGTAGCCCCCTAATCGTAGTCCTTTTGCACTACATACCTTATTGTTAATTATTATATCAGCTTCTGTCGTTTCGTGACAATGCTTTTGTCTTGCGATGAGCGCTTCCGCATCAAGCATGAAAAAAAGAACGGTACGCCTAAATCGGCTGCACCGTTCTTAACTTGGAAGACAAACATTGATAAAGCCTATTCAAAAATGCTTCGATTTGAGCAATAGGCGGTATCTTTACGGATAGCTTAACTTCGCCTTTCCAGTAGAAAATCAAGATGCTGTTGCTTCTCCCATGAAACATTTCAACATCCCAGCAATTTTCATTCAAGGCATATTCTTCTCGATTAATCATCAGCTTTGGTCCGTCTGAAGACGGAACCAAACGGGCAACATGATTACCACATAGCGAAGTTACTTTTTGCTCTTCATGTAGTTCAGACTGCATGCTGCTTGGTCCTCCTTTATTCGTACAATTCATTTGGTTATGACAGAGAAAAACCCCGCGATTATTCCGATCGGAGGGGTTCTATGTTGAATACCCAATCGTTCGGCAGCTGGCTGGCAATTTGTCCGTTTCAGGACAAGTAAGCCCCTTTAGCTTTGCGTCGCTGACTTTCGTCAGCTTTGCCTTTGTCGAGATGTGTAACATGTTGTAACGGTATGAACTTGGTTTAACTGATCTACACTCTCAAGAATAAGGGAAGTTGTTTTGAATTCGAATAGTTCTCAAGAACTAATTTTTCAATTATTTTCATAAATTTTCTTTTTTCGACGTATTTTTCAGCAACCTTTGACGAATCGTGCCTTTCCAGTAGAAAATGGAACCCGCCAATGTAATTACCGCCATACTGTTGAACAACGTGCTGCCCCCATAGGAAACAAGCAAAAATCCACCAATCCATGGGCCCATAAAGTGACCGACGTTCGTTAAAGTTTGGGCACCAAAATACGTTCCTCGCATATGCTCAGGCGCTAATTTGTCAATCAACATATTCGCTGCCGGGTAATTCAAGATCTCACCCAATGTAAAAATACTCATAGACACAATAAGCCAAATAAGCGAATGCGACAACGCAAATCCAATATCGCCTAATGCAAACATTAAATTGCCAAAAACGATAGCTGCAAGCGGTGTATACTTCTCGGACCAGCGCGTAAGCGGAATTTGCATGGCAATCACCACAATTGCATTAACGCTCATCAGAATGGCAAACATTTTGACGCCATCCACAAAGCTTTTCTCCAAATATTGCGAAAGTGTCACCATGACCTGCGAGTAGCCGATTGCGCCAATGATACCGCCTAAAATATAGTAGCGAAAAGTCATATCACTGCGAATGACACGCCATGCAGAACCAAAAGTAACAGGTGATTTCTTCTCACCTTCGATTTTTTTAATGCCAAACTTGCTTAACAGGACATACAGGGTAACGGCATAAATAAAATAAATGAGACCCGTGATCATAAAAGGAAGCGCTCCACTCCAGGTGGCAAAAAAAGCACCTAACAATGGACCAACAGCAACCCCGACGTTAATGGCCATGTAGCGTAATGAGAATACGCTAAGCCGCTTCGCAGGTTCTGTCAGATCTGCCATCAAGGCCTGCGATACCGGTTCATAGAAGGACCGGCAGAGCCCGTTCAGCATATTGAGCAGCATGAACAGGAGCGGTAATTTAACGACACTGAAGCCCAGAAATACGAATGCCCAGCCAAATAGTGCGGCTAACATAATAATTCTTCGGCCAAATCGGTCAGATAATGTCCCGCCAATAAAACCGCCGACCGTTCCTGCCAGAGAGCCCATCCCGATAACGACCCCGATCATGACGGGACTCATGGACGAATGTCTTGCCAAATAGATGGCAAGAAACGGCAAGCTCATCGATGACGCTGCCCTAGCCATCACCGTTCCCAACAGCAGCGTATGCACAATGGGATGATATGAACCAAGAAAACCACGCAACCGATTCATGTAAAGAGACTCCTATCACCACTTTATTTACCGACGGTCAATCAAATGAACATCGAATTCCAATTATACACGAAAATTAGCGATTGGTGTCTTCGATTTGTTGGTTTTTGTTGGATTTAGAGCGCACAACAAAAAAACCGTCTTCAAGTGTTGGACACCTTGAGAACAGTCTTTGATTGATTTGGGTTTAATGGCTAGCTGCTGCAGCTGGAACCGCAGCTGGAAGATGAGCAGGAGGAACCCGATCCGGAACTGCAATTGTTGCCGCTGCCAGAATCACCGTCGGAGCTGTTGTCGCCGCTATTGTCACCGCTGCTGTAGCCACCGCAGCCTGACGCCGAGCAGTTGGAGGTTCTGTCTTTCTCTATATCTTCTTGATTCTCAGGCATATACGAGTCCATACCGCTCGTGTAATCGTGGGCTTCGCTGATGGAGAAGAACATCATCGCGCCTGCTAAGTAGACCATACTGTTAGGCCCGGATAAGGAGTTCTGCCAGCCTGTATCCTCAAACCTGCGGCTGTTCGCGGCCTTCTCGGCTTCCGAAATCGCTTGCGCTACGAGCAAGCGGATCGTTTCAGCCACTTCGGGATATCGCTTCGCTTGCTCCATATCAAACCACAGCGCGGCGATCTCCTCTTCGTTCCCGCCGCGAAGCAAGTCTGTTCGTTCCTTATCCAACGGATTACGGAAGAAGCCATTCCAACAGCGGGCGCTGGTTGGCGCAAATTCAAATAAATGCGCATATACCCAGTCAAACCATGCGCGCTCTCCCGGCATTTCCTTAGGTTCGCGCTCAGGCGCATGGTGAATAACGCCACCTGCGAATTGCTCTCCGAACCGTTGATATTCCCGTGTGAACATCAACATCTCATGCCAAATATCGTCGATTTCGTGGCTGAACATCGGGGTTCGCTTTAAGATCAGATTCATGAGGAAAAATCGCTTTAATTCAAACCATTTACAAGAAAACTCATCATCACTCATAAGCGGGTGTTCGATTTTGACACGATATTGGAGTCTTTCTACATAATCAGGCGGAAGTGCGCTGTCCAATTTAGCGACTAGACGATCTAATGGAATGCCAGCTTGTAAACCAAGCCCTTGAGGTAAATCTGCTGCGCGATAACTCGGTTTGGATTTTCCAGGACGATTGCGCTTGGGCGGTTTGGATGATTTTCCGAATAAAAAGCGAAACATGAGCATCCCTCCTTATTTCCAATATAACACATCTATGTAAATCGAAGAATAACAATCGTTGGAAAATAGAGGTTACAACACCTATAATACTCGTAAGGAGGTGCTGATCAATGAAAATTGCAGTTACCGGCGGCAGCGGCTTTATAGGCAAGCGATTGATCTCACATTTGCAGCAGCAAGGCCATGAATTAATCAATATTTCCCGTTCAGCCCAAACTGTGAGCCCGCATGCGCGTACTGTAACATGGGAGCAACTGCGAACCTCTTCACAAGACCTCGAAGGTTTGGATGCGATCGTCAATCTTGCTGGAGAATCCATTAATCAACGGTGGACCTCGAAAGCCAAAGAGCGAATTGTCCAATCACGCATTAAGGCCGCTGAACAGGTTGCACAGCTGGTTGAAAGGATGACCACCAAACCCAAAGTGATTGTCAATGCTTCCGGTATGTCCGTCTACGGTACTTCAGAGACAGAGACATTTGATGAGCGAAGTCCTCATCGTCAAGTCGATTTTTTATCAGGCGTCGTCGAGCAGTGGGAACACACGGCAGATCAAATCAAAGGACCCAGAATCGTCAAAGTGCGCGTAGGACTTGTGCTCGATGGCCAAGAAGGCGCTTTTCCCAAAATGGCTCTGCCTTACAAGCTTGGCGTTGGCGGCCGAATAGGCAGCGGCAAGCAGTGGCTCTCATGGATCCATATTGAAGATATGGTGCGATTGATCGATTTCTGCATCGTGAACGATGCCATCGTTGGACCGGTCAATGCCACAGCGCCGAATCCGGTGACCAATCTAGTATTCGGACGGGCATTAGGGAAAGCGATGCACAGGCCTAACTTATTCCCGCTCCCCGCTTTCGTGCTGAAGCTGATTTTCGGCGAATTGTCCACCCTTCTCTTAGACGGCCAGAAGGTGCTCCCGCACGTTCTTCTTGCGAATGGATTTACATTCAAGTACATACACGTAGAAAAAGCGCTTGCCGATATCGTTTGAATAGAAAACCCAGATCCGCGAGCACCGCTCGTTGACCTGGGTTTTGTTTGTCCAACTATTTAGTCGATAAGTCATCTGTTACTTGAATAAGTTGCAATTGTGTAGGAGCTCCCGTTAACGTCAATACGCCTTTTTCATCATAGCTGATACCGAAATCGTTATCGTTAACAATGGCAATCGTATTTTTGTCAACGACCGCTAGTCCTTCGATTTTCTCATAGGGATAGCCAAGTTTGGCAATATCAACGATCAATTCTTTACTTACAGGCTGAATCCCTTGATCCTTCAACTGTTGAATGGATAGCCCTTCCAAGTTATTGCTGGCCGCTTTCCCCAAAATATTCGTTGCTTTGGAGAAATCGGACTTGTAGATCCTCTTCAACTGAGCATCCGCGCCCGCGTTTTTATCACGCTCATCCACCAAAAGCACATCACCAGAAAGAGCCGACATATCGCTGATAACGATATCTTTTTGATTCACTTTCGCAAACATTCCCGCTTGTTCAGCCACATACACATACTCACCAACGATTTGTTTCGTCGCCAAATCCATCTTAAGAATACGAAGATTTCTGGAGGCTTCCCCTGTTTTTTTATCCGGATTTGCCATTGGGCTTTGAATGGATGTGTATAGGAATTTACCGTCTGGTGAAATCGTCACACCTTCGAAACCACGGTTGGCAATACGTTTGTTGTAAACCTCAGGCAGCGTATCGAAAATAGGGATCTGTGCGCCGGCCTGTACTAATTTCTCTTTGGAACCTTTTGGCACATAGCGGCCTAGAATCGTTCCATCGCGTTTAACTTGAAGAATGGATGGCCGATATTCATCCGAAATCCAAAACGTATCATCAGATGGGCTGTAGGCGATACCTTCCAAGTCCAATCCGTCCGGATCATAGGAAAGTTTCGTTGCCCCTTTCTCATCGTAAGGCACTTCATCTGTTCCGTCTAGATTCGGTAAACCTGTTATGTATTTGGTCTTGCTTACTTTATCGATTTTGCCGTCCGGCAAGGAGAGTTTAATCGTTTCCAGAATTTCAATCGTACCATTTGTAATTTTGAATTTGTACAAACGAGGAATATAACTATCAATAGGAAATGTACGTAGTTTATCTTTGCCTACTTCACCATTAGGTCCGCGATCCGCAAGCGAATAGAACGTATTAGGAGCATCTTTGGGCAGATGCACTAAACCGGAGAAGCCGCCTTCTTGAATCCCTTTGTCCAGAACAGGCGCATTTTTCCACTCAAATTTCCCTGTCACTTTCGGAATATCTTTGAGGGAAATGGACTGGTTCCATTCATTCCATTCCACTTGCTTCCCCAGTGCTTCACCAATCGTGCGAAGGGGTACATAGGTACTGCCGTCAATGACAACGGGATCCTTGTCCAGGGTTAGCGTTTTGCCACCGGATGTTATTGGAAACTTTACCGCAATAGCTTCCAGCGCTGCCGGACCTGCTGCAACGACAGTTGCACTGGTTAAGGTACCCATAGCGGCAAACAATAGGAGCAAACGTTTTCTTCTGAAAAATCTTTTCATTTTAACCCTCCAATGATCTGATATCTTCCTTTGAGATTAGCTTACGGCTTGTCTATTCGCACAGTGTTAGAGAGATATGAATGTTTTGTAAATAAATTAATCTTTGCATTACGACTAAAAGTTGTGTACAATTAATTTGTACAAAATATATAGAAGAAGGTGATCCTTTTGAACGTTCATCAATTTACGGTTCGAACGATCCGCGGTGAAGAGAAATCCCTTGCTGACTACAAGGGTCAAGTACTACTTATCGTCAATACGGCAACGAATTGTGGATTGGCTCCCCAATTTACAGGACTTCAAGAGCTCCACGACACCTACAAAGATCAAGGTTTCAGCGTGCTGGGTTTTCCTTGCAATCAATTCATGGATCAGGAACCCGGTGACGATGCACAGGTTCAACAGGCTTGCCAATTAAATTTCGGCGTCAACTTCCCCCTGTTTTCCAAAATAAATGTGAACGGATCCGACGCGCATCCTTTGTACCGCCACCTGAAGCAACAGACTTCCGGTATATTTGGCTCAGGCATTAAATGGAACTTCACGAAGTTTCTCGTTGATCAAGATGGCCGCGTCCTCAAACGTTTCTCCCCTACTACAAAGCCAAGTAAAATCGATGAGCAAATTCGTAAACTGCTTGAGAAATCCGCTGTCCAAGCTTAATTAAAAAAACGGCTTCGCCGCCCTGAGAAATCAGCCTCTTCAAAGCGGACAAATCCTGTTAATGGGAACTACAGTACGCTATTTAGGCAAATAGCAGGGATTCTAGAGTCATAGCGGAACTACAGTGTCTTATTTCCACGCAAAGCGCTGAGTTTCCCTTCAAATAACAAATATAGCGCACTGCAGTTCCCTCTCGCTCGCGATAATACCACTTTTTGCTAGATTAGCGCACTGTAGTTCCCTTTCCTCTGTGAGGCAGCTGGAGTAACTCCGCGTTTACACCAAACAAGATCCGATGGCTTATTTGCTTATCGACACTTATCCGCATGGATTCAGCCTTATCTAATCAAAAAAGCATCCTGCTCACAGAATGAGCGGATGCTTTTTCGTTATTTCACATATTTTTTTGCCTTTTCAATGGCTTCATCTTCCGTTGGGGCTGTTACATAGCGGCCATTAATGAAAATAAAAGCAAAGCGAGAACAAGGGCCGCAATACGATTTACAAGCTACTTTGACCTCAGTTTCTGGAGCAATGACGCTTATTTTTGAAAGGGCGGTCTTCACTTTCATATGTTTGCATTTATCACAAATGCGAATATCATTGCGCATTAGTGATCTCCGTGATTCCCCTTGCTTGGGTTTGTAATCATGAAGCCTTCTTCCGGTGTGTAGAAGTAATCAATGCGGATGCCATCAAGCAAAGGCTCAGTTTTATCCAGAATTACATCAATCCCTTTATCCGTGCTGACAAGGACGTCATTTTCTGATTTATCGTCAAGACCTAAACCGTAGTGAGCGTGGTCACCATGGGAATGAGTCACTTGTACACGAACTAACAAACCTTTGTTTTCTTCTTTATCAAGCTCCAATTGAAGTACTTTTGCTGCGTTACGAGAAATTTTGACGTTCATATGTACACATCTCCTGAAACTATAATTTTATTTCTTATTGTAAAGAATCTAAGGCACGAAATCAACCTTTGTCCATGGAACCTTCGTAAACATATCTTGACGCAAACAAAGTACGTAAGTCTTGCTAATTCATGGCCTGAACTTTAAAATACATAGTAGTGAAAACAATTGACACTAAATACAGGCTGGTTACTTACTTACCTCTACGTTAGTGTCGGGTATTATACATTGAAAGGAAGCGAACTTATGTCAACCCTAGAGAATGAAAAAGTCGCTCCACTCAGCAACTATATTCCGAAAGTACCCAAAGAAATTGAATGCTCCATTGAACGCACACTTGAAGTAATTGGCGGCAAATGGGCATTTCTCGTGCTGCGAGAATTGTTTTGCGGAACGAAGCGATTCGGTGAACTGCAGCGCCAAGTCACTGGCATTAGTCCCAAGTCATTGACAGATATTCTCAGGCACCTGGAAGAGCATGGGGTCTTGGAAAGAATGGCTTACCCTACTGTGCCTGTTACGGTCGAGTATACGCTGACACCAAAAGGCGAGGATTTGCATCAAATATTAAAAGAAATGAAGCTATGGTCAGCAAAATGGACATAATGTAAGAATACCGTCAGAGGAGTGGAACGTCATGATTACCATCAAGACCAAAGAACAAATTGAAAAAATGGGCAGAGCCGGCCGTATTCTGGCTGATTGCCACAAAGAAATCGCTAAAATGATTCGCCCAGGCATCACCACCTGGGAAATTGATCAGTTCGTCGAGAGCTTTCTAGCCAACAACGGTGCTACACCAGAGCAAAAGGGCTATCATGGTTATCAATATGCGACATGCGCTTCCGTCAACGACGTGATTTGCCATGGTTTTCCGAAAAAAGAACCGCTTCAAGACGGCGATATTGTCACTATTGATATGGTTGTTCGTATAGACGGCTGGTTGGCTGATTCTGCTTGGTCCTATGCAGTCGGAACCATCTCGCCGATCGCTGAGAAATTATTGAACGTCACGAAGGAATCACTCTACAAAGGGATTGAGAAAGCCATCCCCGGAAATCGCATCGGCGATGTGTCCCATGCCATTCAAGCGTACGCCGAAGCACAAGGCTTCTCCGTTGTCAGAGATTTTATCGGACACGGCATCGGCTCCGAAATGCATGAAGAACCGCAAGTCCCTCACTATGGACCTGCCGGCAAAGGCCCGCGCATTAAGGAAGGGATGGTATTTACGATTGAGCCAATGTTGAATGTCGGGAAATACCATTCCAAGGTCGATGCCGATGGGTGGACAGCCAGAACTTATGACGGCAGCCTATCTGCCCAATATGAGCATACGATTGCCATTACAAGTGAAGGCCCGATTATTTTAACCGAACAATCATGATGCCGGAGGAACATGCATGCTTTCTTTTTACAGGAAATATTGGAGGACAGCCTTTGACATTGCTCTCATTGTTCTAACTGTATATCTATTCATGCTGCTATTCAGCTACTTATACCGCATCGCAACGCCTATCTTTCTGGCTCTGATCATTTTTATGATGATCGAGCCTTTCGCTAGGTTTTTGCATCGCAAAGGAATGCGCAAGTCAATAGCATCCGCCATTTCCACGCTGCTGTTTGTCTTGATCATTTTGGGTGCATTGGCAGGTGCCGTCGTTATTTTTACCAGTCAAATCATGAGTCTTGTTGATAAAGTTGATGATTATCAGGCTATTTTCAATGATCAAATTGTACATAAAATCAGTGAATTGAATGATCGCTTCCAAACACTGCCGCCCGATGTCATCACCAAAGCCAAAGACTATGCCGGACAATTCGCTGGCAACGCCTCCAAATTCATCATTGCCGTTCTTTCTGGCCTGGTGACGAAACTTACCTCATTCTCGACCTTTATGTTTAATTTTATCGTCGGCATCATCTTGGCGTACTTCCTCAGTATCGAAATTGATTCTTGGAAACGCATTGCCGGTGAAAAGACGCCCAAAACCTTCAAATCCGTCTTCTTTTTCCTCAAGGAGAACGTGGTGAAAGGCATTGTATCTTACATAAAAGCACAATCCAAACTGATTACGTTGACGTTCGTCGTTGTCTTCATTGCTTTACTCTCTCTGGGCGTCAACAACGCCTTCTCCATCTCGCTCTTGTCAGCCATCTTTGATGTGCTGCCGTTACTGGGCGTGTCGACCTTGTTCATCCCATGGATCATCTATCTCTTCATTGTTGGTCAAACGACATTGGCAATCTGGCTCAGCGCCATCTTGCTTGTCGTGATTCTTGTCAGACAAATCATGGAGCCTAAGATTACCGGGGAATCCTTGGGGGTATCGGCTTTTACAACTTTAGCCTTTATGATTCTCTCGCTTTCTCTGTTTGGAATTGCAGGCGTGATTCTCTCCCCTGTCCTGATCATCTTGATTAAAGCCTTACATACGCAAGGATATTTACAGCGCTGGATTCGCAAGCCTGAAGATGAATACGTCGAAGGCCGACTTCCCTACGACGGACCTTAAATGAACAAGAGCCTTGAGATTCGGTTCCATAACCGGAGATCAAGGCTCTTATTCTATACACGGTGTCTGCTGCGGTAGACCGATGGCGCCATGCCGATCTTCTGCGTGAAGACGCGGCTCAAATAAAAACCATTCTCATACCCGCACTTCGCGGCTATGGCTTCCAAGGTTAAGGCCGATCCCTCGAGGAGATGCCGCGCTCGCGTAAGGCGAATTTCATTCAGAAATTCGGACGGTGTCTGAGCAAAGGCCCGGCGGAATTTGCGGGTAAATTGAACAGCGGTCAGACCAAGGCTTACAGCCACATCCAACATGGATAAGCGTTCGTAGGCATGCTCCAGTAGAAACCTCCGCGCATCCTCCATGAGCTCATCCGATTCAGAAATCTTGTCATCGCTTAGCGCCCGCTCCATGGCAACGATACGAATCAGATCATTCACCATATGCTGTCTATGCATCGTGCTCTCTTCGTCCCAACCCTGCAGTTGTCTTAGATAGCGATAATTGGAGAGTAATCGATCTTTATCTTGAATCGACAGCTTGCCAGCCCAATCGCCTTCTTCCTCTGCGCTTCGTTCTGACAGCCACATAAACTGCAAGAAATGAAAGGAAAGGGGCTCCAATGTTTGGCGATGGAAAGCTGTTTGAGGTGGACATAGCACCAAATCTCCGAAACTGGCTTCACCTTGATGCTCACCTATTCGATAAGCAAACCGACCTTCTTCTACCGCAAATAGCGTCCAAAGCGGGTAATCATCTACCTCCAACATGAACTCCGTCTTCTTATGCCAGTATACATGCCCAAGAAGCTTCAATGACAGATCGTGAGAGCGCATCCAACCGCCTCCCCCATAATGAAATAAAGTATATGCTTATTGTAACTCTCTGCATGTTCATTGGGAATCATTTATTTTATGATGAAATCAAATACATTCCATTCAACAGCGAGGTGCTTAGTTATGAAACATGAAATCGTATCATCCGATATTACCGTAGTTGGCGGCGGTCTAGCAGGCGTTTGCGCGGCTGTTGCAGCAGCCCGATTAGGTCAAACTGTCTCTCTTGTTCAAAATCGTCCGGTACTTGGCGGAAACGCCAGCAGTGAAGTTCGCGTGTGGGTGTGCGGCGCCACTTCCCATGGTGTACACCGCAATGCGCGTGAAACTGGCATTATGGGTGAGATGTTCGTCGAAAATCAGTACCGCAATATCGATGGAAACCCTTATATCTGGGATCTGATTGTGCTTGAAAAAGTGAAAGCAGAAAAGAATATTACGCTTTTCTTAAACACAGATGTTCATGAAGTTGATGCAGATGGGGATGAACACAGCCGCACGATTCGATCCGTCACAGGCTGGATGATGGGGTCTGAACGTCGGATTCACTTTGACAGCCGCGTTTACCTAGACTGCACGGGGGATGGCCTTGTAGGCTTCTTGGCAGGCGCCAAGTTTCGTATTGGCCGCGAAGCCCAAGAGGAATTCAACGAAGAATGGGCTCCGCTTGTCGAAGATGATATCACGCTCGGAAGTACGCTGTTGTTCTACACCAAGGATGCTGGCCGTCCGGTTAAATATATCGCACCTAGCTTCGCCAAAGATATCACACAGACTTCAATCCCCATGAAACGTGTCATTCGCAGCGGGGATAATGGCTGTTCGTATTGGTGGATTGAATGGGGCGGTGAACTGGATACTGTTCATGATAATGAACGCATTCGCGACGAATTGTCCTCCGTTATTTACGGGATATGGAATTACATCAAAAATTCCGGTCAATTCGACAGCGACAATCTCACGCTCGAATGGATCGGTTCCTTGCCAGGCAAGCGGGAATATCGTCGTTTCGTTGGGGACTACGTGCTGAATCAGAACGATGTTATCGCCCAGGAACTGTTCGCTGACCGCGTTGCTTTCGGCGGTTGGTCCATTGACCTGCATCCGCCGCAAGGCATGTATGCCACTGTGAGCGGCTCGAAACATATGCATATGGATGGCAGCTACCATATTCCTTTCCGCTCGCTCTACTCCGTCAACGTGACGAATATGTTGATGGCAGGACGCAATATCAGCGCGTCCCACGTGGCCTTCGGCACTACGCGCGTCATGGCAACCTGCGCTGTCATCGGCGAAGCCGCCGGCACGGGAGCCGCTCTTTGCGCGGCGAAGGGCATCTCGCCTCGCGAGCTGCACGACGGCCACCTGGGCGAGCTGCAGCAAACGCTGCTGCGCCAGGACGCTGCTGTGCTCGGCCTGAAGAACGCGGATGCAGCCGATCTCGTGCGCAGCGCGGCCGCCGTGAGCGCATCCAGCACGCTGACCCAGCTTGCGCTGGAGCAATCTGCGTCTAGCCTGGCATTGGATACGCACATCGCTTTACTCTTGCCGGTAGATCCATTCATAGAAGGCGTAGAACTGCTCTTAGACGCTTCGGAAGCTACTGAGCTGACTGTTGAGCTTTGGAGCACAGGAAAGCCGCAGAACTACGTTCCTGCTAGTCTGGTGAGTTCCATCCAAGTTGCTGTCCCGCAAGGATCACAGCAATGGGTGACGGCTCCGCTTGCGTGGCACCCGGAAACGGCACAGAATGCTTTTATTATTCTGAAAAGCAATCCCGCTGTTTCTGTTCATCAATCCGCCCAACCGCAAACTGGGGTCCATTCATTCGCCTACGGCAGCGAGAAGTCGGCTGATTTCGGCGATATGCATCATCACCAGCCCGTGGTAGACTGGCGTCAGTACCAATTCGTTCGAAGCCCGATCTGCTTCCGCTTGCTCTCGCCTACGGAGGCATTTGCACCAGATAAAGCTTCTGATGGCTATAAGCGTCCTTATGGCGGACCTCATGCTTGGTCATCAACTTCCTTACAAGTCTCCAAGCCCGAATGGCTTGAAGTGAGTTGGACAGAGGCTGTCCATATCCAGAGCGTGCATCTCACATTCAATGATGATGTCAATGAGGATTTAATTAACTTGCATCATCATCGAACAGAATTTGAAATCATTCCGGAACTGGTCAAATCTTATAAATTGCAAGCCTTCAAGAGTGGCGAGTGGACGACCGTAGCAGAAGGAACTAACAATCACACTCGGCATCATGTTCATGCGCTGACAGCCCCTGTGACAACGGATCGAATCCGTGTTCTTATTGAGGCTACGAATGGCTCTGAGCGAGCTGAGATCGTGGAAATTCGCTGCTACAGTTAATCTGGATGCTCTAGATGCTAAGCTTGCGTTTTACAGGGCAGACGATTATGATAAATATAATTGAAAGTTAATGTGTAACTGGCGGAACATGGATATCCATGGGGAAGCACATTGATGCATATGCCGTACGCCTGGGCAGAGGTAAGGGGAGTTATCCCCTTGCCTCTTTGTGTTTTTATCATCCATTCGAAGGGTTGTGGCAAGATGAATTCTGACAAATTGTTATTGGACGGTACCCGCGTTGCCCGTCAGATCCAACAAGATTTAGCCATTAGAGTCAGCCAATTAGCGGCAAAAGGCATCCAGCCCTGTCTGGTTACCATCCTGGTTGGTGATGATCCGTCTTCGGAAACCTATGTGCGCATGAAAGGCAATGCCTGCCGTCGTTTGGGGATTCAATCCAGACGCATTCATCTCGCGCAAACGACGACAACGGAAGAACTTATTGCTGTCATCCATGAAATGAACCAAGATTCCTACGTTCATGGCATTCTCTTGCAGCATCCGGTTCCGCCTCAAATTGACGAAAGAGCCGCCTTTGAAGCCATTAGTATTCATAAAGATGTGGATGGCGTTACGATGCTGGGCTTTGCGCAAAATGCTTTTGGCGAAGCCAGCTTTCCTTCCTGTACCCCTGCGGCGATCCTAGCCATATTGGAAGATTATCAAATCCCTATCGAAGGCAAGCATGCCGTCGTTATTGGCCGCAGCCCAATTCTTGGCAAGCCTGTTTCCCTAATGCTTTTGAACCGAAACGCAACGGTCACCATCTGTCATTCCAGGACAGTCGGTCTCGATCATATCGTTGGATTAGCAGATATTCTCGTTGCTGCAGTAGGCAAACCAGCCTTTGTTCAAGGATCTTGGATCAAAGAAGGCGCCATTGTGATTGATGCCGGATACAATGCAGGGAATATCGGCGATGTCGATTATGAGGCTTGTCTCACGAAGTCGAGTGCGATTACACCTGTTCCAGGCGGCGTAGGTCCGGTAACCATAGCCATGCTGCTCAAGCACACCGTGGATGCGGCCGAAAAGGTAGGCCAGTAACCATCGTGCGACATTATTTTCTTTTTAAAATAGGTCTTAATAACCCTTGTTTAACCTAACATGGTGTGTTATATTAAAAGTGCGACAAATCAAGGTTTTCACTTCAAAAAGTTGACATAGGAGTGATGAAAATGGGCCAAAAATCCATTCAAATCTCGCAAGGTGAAGAAGTTATTCGCGTAGAGATGACTGTTAAGGAAGCGCTTGCTTTAACTGGAGCCAAATTTAGTCAGAACCACAAGCTAGAAACAGATGCCATCAAGAAGCTAAAACAAACATTGGAAGACAAGCTGCTCACTCCCAACCATTAATTGTATAGATCTATTCGGCTTATCGCCCTGACTGACGATGTCTATCGTCTGGCAGGGCTTTTATTTTTTTATCGTATCAAATTCCTTCGAATGCTCATAATAATCTCGCACTCCCAAAACGTACATCAAGAGGTGAAATACAATGTCTGAAGGTCATAAACAGCAAGGACAAGGCAGCAAAAACACTACAACACGCACACAGGATCAGAAAAGCGGAAAAGGTCATAAATAAGCACACAATGAGGAGGTCAACCCATGCTAGATCAGCTAGAAAGTAATTACGATTGCGCCAATGCTGGTTCTGACCTGCATCAGCTCAAACAAGAACTTGAACAATTCCAGAGTCAATCTGCCGGTTCTGGCAACGAGCGTGATGAGCATCGCAACCGACTGGAAAATCAAATCCGCTTTATTGAAAATAAGTGCTCCATCACGCGCGAACATAACCCGCAATAAGCGAAAAGTCCATGGCTCCTTTTGGGAAGCATGGACTTTTTCATTAGTTTAATTTGCGTCTTGTCAAAATACACGGAACCCCTTTACCCATAGCCCCCGGCTGAGACATTAAAGATAAATAACGAAGTCCCCTTGTGCAAGGTGTCTTGCAAACGGCGCAAGTGGACGATTCTACCATTCTCATCGTGTACTGCACTCTGGATGACAGTTCCTTCTTCTTGGATACCTTGCCCTTCCCTTTAGGTGGTGCCATATTCACGCCTCCCAACAATTTCCTCCCTTCAGTATATGAAGCTTGGTCGGAACGGTTCTTGGGGGGCAAGGTCAAGTTCAAGCTACTTGTCTAACGACTGACAGCTTGCAAATCCAAAGCAGTTAATAGAATCGGCACTATTTCAAAATAGAGGGAAGAAAATGTTTCTATTGGCAGGGGATTCTCCCCATAGCCGACTTCAATCGTGAAACCGGGCTTGCGAAACTGTTGGATATACCAGTCCTTGTAGCCTGCGTCACTTTCTGACAGCTTAACAGCTTTATAGTTGCTTGCGAGCGACAATCGCTCCGCATAAGATTCAGACTCTGGGGGTTCATAGCCGCGATAATTCCAATATATTTCTCTACCTTGCGTATGTAAGGCCAAGACGAGTTCGAAAGCGTGATTCTCCGTAAATTGGGCCATCGCCGCAGCCTCCGGCTCAGTCAGTGGGGCTTCCCCGCCGTAATCCCGCTCCCCCGGTCCCAATTCACCTCTGCGGGCAGCCTCCTCTTCCCAATGTGCCGGGAACTGGTCATTCAAATCTACCCCGCGGATATTCGCTTTCCAATTGCTGAAATCCATGCATCCGCCGTTCCACTCCAGCAATATCTCACGGTACGGATGTTCTTCCGCTACACCTTGCAGAACGAGATCCACGCCATCGGGGTTCACCATCGGGACTATCCATAAGGAATACTCGGCAAGAAGCCGTCTAATATTGCTGCCCTGCCATGCCGTACCTCTGGCATAAGCGCAAGCCAGATCCTCCACAAACTGCATCAGCAGCGGTGTCGTAATCCACTCATTTGCATGAAACGCTGCATTCATATGCAGTTCTCTCGCACCCTCACCGATTCGCAGGGCAGGTATAGGTTTCCCCATGACACTTTGACCGATCATTTCAAAATGCAGAAAAGGATATATCTTGCCAAGTCGATTCAATTCCTCCCAAAGTGTTGCATATCCGTATCCTAACACACGACCACCTCACAGCTCAGTTATCTACTTCGTAGGATATGAATATGCCGTCAACCTTAGAATCATGAGGCATCACCAACAAAGCAAAATAGACCCAATCGGGTCTATTTCGCTCGTTCAATTAAATAATCGTCGGCACCTGCCATACGACTGGCGTTATGGAGATCTGCTCTTTGAGCCAGCCTTCGGCAATTTTCTTGAAACGTTCAGGCTCGCCGCTGCAGAAAAATTGATGAATCGGGAGGAATCCAGACGAAGCCAGCAAGTTCTGATGGTAAAGGATTGTACTGATTTCTCTTGCAGTCTCGTCTGCGGAAGAAATCAACGTGACGTCCGGCCCCATGACACTTGAGATCGCTTCCGTCAGAAATGGATAATGCGTACAGCCAAGAATTAAACAATCCATAGGCTTTCCTGCCAACGGTCTAAGTGATTGTTCAACCACCTCTAGCGAGCGTGTAGGATCGAACATTCCTTGCTCAACGAAAGGCGCTAATAACGGGCACGGCTGGCTATAGACCTGAATTTGCGGAGAAATAAGTCTTAACGCCTGTTCATAGGCTTTGCTTCGAATCGTTCCATCCGTACCAATAACCCCGATAATTCCGCTTTTAGTATGCTTGATGGCCGCTCTGGCGCCTGGCGAAATGACACCAAGCACAGGAATTAATACGCGCTCACGGATATCGTCTATGGCAACTGCAGTCGCCGTATTGCAAGCGATAACAATCATTTTAGGATTAAATTGTACTAAATAGTCAACGATTTGTCGTGTGAATTTGCGCACTTCTCCGGCAGAGCGAGGACCATAAGGACTTCGTGCTGTATCTCCGAAATAAATGACTTTTTCTTGCGGCAGCTGTCTCATGACTTCTTTTACAACAGTTAATCCTCCGACTCCGGAGTCCAGTACGGCTATCGCTTGCTGCACACCTATCCGCTTCCTTTGCCGCTTAATGAATTACGGAACCACATGGATAGAATATGAACGTACAAGCTGAAAGGTACCTAGGTGAAGCACTCGGTTTTCTGGTCTGTCACCTATTTTTTGGACTCGAGCTCATTCACAAGGCCGAATTCGTAACCTTTTTTCTTAATCTCTTTGCAAATGCGAGCCAGCGCCTGCATATTTTCCTCTGAGCCCTGATGCATCAAAATCACATTGCCGTCATGCAAATTGTTCATAATGTCATTGTAGGGATCCTCAGCTCCGTTCGCTCTTGGTTCCCAATCCCGCATGGCTGTAGACCAGAAGACAGACGTATAGCCCATACTGGATACTAAGCTAAGGTTGTGCATATTGTAACTTCCAAAAGGGAAGCGGAAATATTTCTCGACTTCTTTCCCCGTCAATTGTTTGTATAAAGCTTCAAAATCCGTAATTTCCTTACGAATCTGATCATCGCTCAGCTCATTGAAATCTTTGTGCGACATCGTATGGTTGGCAACAAAATGACCATCAGCAACAATCTTTTTCAAATAATCCGGATTTTTCTTAATATTGTTTCCTGAAATAAAGAAGTTGGCTTTCACACCATTTTCTTTGAGTGATTTCAGCATGAGATCAACCTCGATCAAAGGACCACCCGCATCGATCGTTAAGTAGACTTTTTTACCGGTGCCCACCCATACGGCTTTCTGATCTGCGGTAAATGATTTCGTTTCTTTCGGAAAATCGGGCACTTGCCCTGTTTTCTTTTTCATGTAGTACCAAGAATAAGGAACCTTCTCGGCTGCAGATGGTTTGGGATTCGTACCTACGACAGATGATTTTGGAGTAGCTGTTGGCACAGGTGTTGCCGTTGACACGGGCGTTGGCGTTGGGGCAATTGTAGCTTTAGGTGTCGGCACAGGTGTTGCCGTTGGTTTACTTGTAGGTGTTGGTGTTGGTGTTGGTGTTGCTGCTGCCGTTGCTTGCGGCGTTGCCGTTGGAATTGGACTTGAAGCTGTGGGGAGCAGGCTTTTGTCTGCACAGCCGATCAATGTGGCACTAAAAAGGATCAGCAGTGCAGCGCTTTTAGTAATTGGCTTCATGAGAGCACCTCGTTATGGAATGAAATTGCTCATTCTCATTTCGACAGCACCAGACAAATTACCTGCCTATTCAGAAAAAATACGTCTTATTTCGTGGCGCGATACGTCAAATATTGGAGGATGCTGATCAGGATAAAGGCTGTTCCAGCAAGCATCGGAATTGTAATAAATCCAAGCCAATTCAAGTAATCCACATCACAAGGAACAGGGCCGCAGCCCGTAGCTGATTCATGAAAAACACCTGATTGCAGCAAGACGTGATAAATGGAGATACAAGCTCCCCAAATCGTCAAAGGCAGAACATAAATCGTTAGTTTATAGTCTCTGCGCACTGCAGCAATCCCCAAAATAATCGCAAGAGGATACATAAGAATGCGTTGATACCAGCATAATTTACAAGGTAAAAAATGCATAATCTCAGAAAAATACAGACTTCCCAAAGTAGCAATTAAAGCAATGAGCCACGATATGTGCATCCCATTATCTCTTAACCATTTATTCAACATCAATATTCGTCCTCCCCTTCCCCCTTATTATAGAAAATTATAGAAAAGAAGTCTAACATAACATGTTACTGTCAAAATGGCTTAGCAGCGAATGACGCTTTCGATTTGGAGGGATCGTGAAGCAGCTGCAGTAACTCTTCCGCAATCACGCAAAAAAAGCGGCCCGCGGGCATTCCTCTGCCCACTAGCCGCACGTACAACCACTCGCTTATACCGAGAAACTATAGGCTACCTCATTCGTTTGTTCCACAAGGCCACGCCATTGTTCCACAGGAACCAGATCAACCACCGCCTTAATCTCAATGGTGGCAAAATCAAGCTGCGGCACGGCTTCCAGACTTATGCGGTTGGTGACCAACCGATTCAGCCAGCCGGGGTGCTGCTTCTCCATCTGCTGCAAGCGGTAGATGGCGGTTTCAAAATCTTTGCGCGCCGCGTTCACTGAACCCAGCACGCATTTGTTCTCCAGCACCATGCTCTGATTGAGCATGTCGGATGAAATCTCCAGCTTCCGATCAGCTGGCGTAACCCCCAGCAGCGCCAACACACCGTTGGGCGCCAGGATAGACATAGCCTCGAAGGCAAGCGGGCTGTAGCCCGTACATTCGAGAATGAAATCCAGCGGCTTGCCGATGCTCTCGGCATAAGCCGTCAAAGTCGCGGCGCTACCTGCTTCGCCGGCCTGCTGGTACGAGCCGCCGATGTCCTTCACAAGCTGCGCTTGCAGACTGTCCTGTGGCGACATCGACCACACCAACACCTCAAGCCCCAGCAGCCGGCAGGTGATTGCGGCGAGCAGGCCCAAGGGTCCTGAGCCGAGAACCAGTGCTCTCTGCGGCTCCCAGATCAGGCGCTGCTGAACGCGCAGCACCTGATCCCATACTTTCTCGACGATGCTTTGCGGCTCGACGAGCATCCCGTGCTGCAGCAGGTCCACGGGGACCTGCACCAAGTACCGGCCTTCCTCCTTATAGAACTCGGAGAGGAAGCCGTTGGCTCCCTTGATCCCGCGTTCCACATACTCGCCCGTCTGACAGAAGTCCGAGTGACCGTTGCGGCAATTCACACAGCGCTGGTTGCGGCAGGGCCGCCTTACAATCGCGGTCACCAGATCCCCTTTGCGGAAGCCGCTGTCTGCCCCTGCCTCCGTCACAACGCCAAGCGATTCGTGTCCAGTCGTTAAGTCATCCTCGCCTTCAGGCGGTACGCCATAATTCTCTTTTATTATTTCTTTATCCGTCCCATCCAGCCCTACGGCCAGCACCTTGACAAGTACTTCCTGCGGATGGGCTAACGCGGGGTCCGGCATTGTTTCAATGTCAATCGAAGCTTTACCTTGCCGCAGATTTTTGACTCGTATTGCTCTCATCCTTGATTCCTCCCAGCTAGTGAATAACGGGTTCCAGCACTTTATCCTCACTTGCGTCAATGCTTGACTTAGGGCTATTGGAGGTCAACTGCTTGAGCTTGGACAAATATTCTTGTGCAACTTTGATATAAGAAGCATGCGACCAAGTCAGCGGCGATACGGACATTGGCTCTCCGGTGTATGGTTGTACTTGTTCAGCCATAGCGCCAGATGGCAAAGCATGCTTGATTGCCCAGCGCATTAAATCTTCGGCTTCTACCAGGTCTTGAACCGTTTGCGCTGACGCCACAAGCCACTCTGCGTACCAAAGCGTACAGATGAACCATGGATTTCCGGGAACTTGCGAAATATCATTCGTAACCTGATGATAATAGTCGTTCTCATAACGGGCGATACCCCCTATCTCGGTATGTACCCATAGCTTTTCTTTCAACAACCGCATCGTAGCTATGAGCCGCGGGTCACCCAATTCAAATAACCCAAAATCAAATAAGGCATACATGCTCATATCCATCGTATAGTCCGGTATATACTTATTTTCCTCATAGCTCCAGTATAAGGCTCTTAGGAATCGATTCTGTTCGGGTGCAAAAAGTTGCTGCTCAGCTGCTTTCTTCACTAATTCAGCGATGTCTGCATAATAAACAGCACGAGCTTTATCTTGGTGAAACTCGGCGAAGCGCGCTGCTGCAACCAGCCCTGCATAAACGGAAGAGACCGTGAATGCCAGAACCCCATAACGCTCTTCCCACAGGTCATAGGAAGGCAATGGGAGCCCTGAGGCATCCCGGTAATGAACGAGAAAGTCTGCCGTCGGCTTCACGAATTTCTCATAATCCTCGCGGGATTGCTCCAACGTCCCGGCCAGCTTATGATGATGCCACAGCGTATATAGAACCAGTGCCGTCTCATCTTCTTGAATCGCCAGCTGTTTCTTGCCTTGCCCGTCTACCCATGGATGCCAGCTGGAACCAACCGAACTGTCCGGGTTGTATTTATGCATCAAATAGCCTTCTGGTGTAAGTACTTTAATGCAGAAGTCAAAAAACTTTCTGGCTAAATCATGATAGCCTGCCCGGTCAAGCGCATGCGACACCAAAGCGCCATCGCGGGGCCACATATACGAATACGTATCTTTGGCAAATTTCAAAATATCAGAATCGTTCGCGGCAATGATAGCCCCCCGATTGTCGATATTCGTTCTTGTAATCAACAAACACCGCTTATAAAAGGAGGCCAAATCCGGCTTGAGCAGCGACAGCTGATGCGGGTCTTGATTGACCCATTTGACCCAATGATCGTGTGTACGCTGCAATAAAGTTTGGGGCTTCGCCGCCCGAAGCAGTCGCTCCAAGCGTTCGACCTCTTGCTTCGTTTTGCCAAAACAGATCCAGAACCAGGCCTCTTTCGTACTTTTAGCAGGGATTTTCAGCGTCATTTCGATAATGCCATCCACAGAGCCTTGCGCGATTGGATTGCCACCCAGGTGGCCATCTTCCGCATCACGCCAAGTGCCTTGCAACCCATGAATCCCTTTTTGCCCGGTAGCGTAACCGCTTGGCGCTGATTTCTCTTGATCGGGTGAATAGCAGGATAGCGACAAATAGCGGTGGCCTTTATAAAAGAGCAGCGATTGCAGTTCTGGATCATAATAAATCGTATCCCCGACACCATTTCCATAGATTTGCAAATCCAGATGGAAGTAGAGCTTAATCTCTCTTTCTGTGTCAAAGCGGTTTTCGATTTTCATTTTTCGCAAAAAAATATTTTGCTGTACGTCTACACCATCTCGTATATTGAAACTTAGACCTAATCTTTCGTGCACGCATTCCACGTTGGTAACTAATGAATCTTCCAGGTACATCAGCTTTTTGGACACCTCAGGTTGATCGATCCAGAAGAATCCTTCAGGACTCCATATGCCAAAATGTGAAAGATGATCACTAGATTGATTCTCTTGACCTACTAAAGGGTAATACATGTCACGAATATTATAAGCAGCATCATAATTTATGAGCACATTGCCATTTCCGATAGGTAAATCTCTTGCCATGCCATCAGCCTCTTTCCAAGATGTTGCTTCTAATTTACCAATTGATGCGTCTAAATATGCACGCTGCCCCTCGGAGTAGGAATTTGAGGAAAATAGCACCATTTCGAGCCTTAATCATTTTCATTTCACGCAAACTCAATTACAATATGATACATATGGAGGGATTCATTATGAAACAATTAGAAGGATTCGGAAAGTTTTTGGAAAGTTTGCGCGGTAAAATGTCCTTGCGAGAAGCAGCCCACAAAAGCGGGCTTTCGCATGCCTATATCAGAGACCTTGAATTAGAGCGCAACCGTTCGACGAATGAGAAAATCAATCCATCACCGGTCACGTTGAAGAAGCTGTCGGATGCCTACAACATTTCCTACACAGACCTTATGTCGAAAGCCGGATATCTTGAAAATGAACAAGAATTTAAGGCTGAATCTGGCGAACAAGATCAGGTTGAGATGGCGGATACTTTATTTATCGAAGTAAGCATCAAAGAAATGATCTACCATACACGCCTTGGTCAATTAAGCCGAAGCGTGAATTCCTTACTCGATTTCAGTCATTTCCTCGATCAATTGGAGGAGCAAGGATTCAAGAAAATGGATACGGACCTGTTCGTTAATTTGAATCATGTGCAGAAATATGTGGAGCGTGAAGGCAAGCTATACTTCGATCCACTGGGCGTAGGCAAATATGTCGTCATCGCGGCGATTCGCCAGAAGAAATATCACGATCTGCTCATTCGCAGCGTCGCCCGCAATACGGGCAAAGGTTTGGAATATCAATATGACCGAAATGCCGGTGCAACGGAATCACGCTTCTCTTCTTTAAAATTTCCCAGCTAAAGAAAATTCGCAAAGATAGGAGATAAGTTCAAGCAATAGTGGAACTTTTTCTCCTTTCTTTTCGTCTATTCAAGGGAACTAACATTTGATTTCTGTGGTAGAGAGGGTTGGTAAATTAGACATGGCTGTCCAACAAACCGCCTCCGTGCAGTCACGCTTAACGAGTAAGCGAAGAAAAAGATCTGCAGGAGCAAGCTTTATCTTATATACATTTTTAACATTAACCAGCTTGTCGGTCATCGGCTTATGTTGGTTCTTCCTGACTTCCTCCGGCTCCAATGTCCGATTAATGATGGCGGACACGTTAATCACAACCCAGCACAGGGATTGGGCCAAATATTTAATTGGCTCCACGGAATTGCAGAAACGTGTGGAAGCCTACTGGAAACAATTTGATGAAATGGGCAATGAAAAGGATAAGGGAATTGTTCAAATCCAGCCCAGTCCCAATGTCAAAACGCCAGTTATTGAGAAGAAAGAATTGGTCAAGATTGAACCGATCTCAGGCACCAATTTCAAAGGCCAGCTTGTAACCATTTCGGATCCCAAAAAACTGCGGATTGCCGTTCCTGAGAAAGTCGGTAAAGGTGAGAAAGTATCTTCCATGGTCAAACGAACCGGCGCAATTCTCGGCGTCAATGGCGGTGGATTCATCGATCCCAATTGGGAAGGCAATGGGTTTCAGCCCGAAGGAATCGTCATGTCCGGCGGCAAAATCTTTTACAATGACAAAGGTATGAACGGAACGGTGCAGGTCGTCGGCATTGATAAAGAAGGCCGCATGATTGCAGGCAAATATAAAGTGTCCGAACTTGTTGAGATGGGCGTCAAGGAAGCTGTTTCCTTCAGTCCGCGGTTTATCGTCAACGGGGTTGGACAAATCAAAAGTCAAGCCGATGGATGGGGCATCGCGCCGCGAACGAGCATGGCGCAAACCAAAGACGGCTCAATTCTATTCGCCATCATTGATGGCAGGCAGAAACATAGCATCGGGGCAACCTTGTATGATGTGCAGCAAATTTTCCTGGCCCACGGCGCCGTCACTGCGGCTAATTTGGATGGTGGCGCATCTACCGTTCTCGTGCATAACAATGCCATTATTAATAAACCTTCCAGCGAATATGGAGAACGTTACCTCCCGACTGCGTGGCTGCTTTATGACCATCCGGAATCAGCTCCTATCAAAAACGTTTGGGAAGGTTTGGATATCAGCAAAATCGACCCTTCGAAATGGTAAATAGGCACAAGCAAAAAGCCTCCAACCCGTGTGATAACGGATCTGGAGGCTTTTGCTTAACGATTTCCTACGATAACCAAATCTTCTGCGGCTTCGGAAGCTTCGATATCATCGACGAAATCCGTATGCTTCGTTTCTTTCCAGGAACGAACCGTTCCTACGACACTGGAAGCTGCGTCTTTGGCTTTGCCTACTAGTTCTGTTGTTGTAGAGCTAACGCTCCTGGCAACGTCTTGCGTTTTTTGGCTTACTGTGCTGGCGATATGCACAGTCTTATCGCTCACGACTTGTGCTTGCCCCGCAATGTCGCTTCGAAGTTCACGACCGGATTTCGGTGCAAATAACAGCGCTGTTGCTGCTCCTAGCAAGCCGCCGACTACGGCTCCGATGAGGAGATCTTTTCCTTTTTTTTCATTGGACATGTGACATCCACTCCTTAATGGTCTGATTTGGCATTCCGATGCGCCTGCCATCTTTGCCACAGCTCGAAACCCGTCGTTGCCCACTCCATGGCATCTTGAATACGTTTGTGGTGGGTATGTACGACCCTTTCCGCACCATGAATCGATTCATTCATCACTTGTGAAGCTTTGCGAAGGACAGAAGCGACATCCCCTATAGAGGCTCCTGCCTTCCCGATGGATTGGATTGTTGGCTCTAGTGCCAGCACCTGCATGTGCACCTCTTCAGTAAGTTGCCCTGTTTGTTTAAAAAGTTGCTCGGCTTGCTCAGCTGTTGCTGCTGCCTGCTGTTTTATTTGAATAATAGCATCATGCACTTGACGAATCGCTTGTGTTGCAGCTATCAACAAACGTACGGCAAAGGCAATAAACAGAACAAAAGCAACTGCTGAACCCACAATACTGATTTCGATCCATGTCATAGGGGGCACCTCCTGAGAGCTGTAAAACATGTGTGCTGCATCTTGGCTTCTAGACGAATGCCTATGAATTAGTACAGTATAAGTAGCTGCTGCTTGTTTTGACACAAAAAAAATCAAAAAAATTTCAGGAGCAGACAGCGTGGATAAATGACCTGCAACCTTATGGAGGTCGAGGCCGGGAATTAGGCTTGGGCTGTGATAGTGCCCCCCAGCTTGCGCGGCAAGGTCGCCAAGTCAATGTACCTCGAGACAAACCACAGCCCCCTTACGAACTCAATAACCGTTATACGGCCAAAATCGCTCATTCTGAAAATCTAATGAATGCCAGAACCGCTATATCAAGCAAACCATCACTTTTACACCCCAAATTTGCTCGATAGCACCAATCCAGTTCATTAAATCCTCAAAGCAGCCTTTTTCTCGTCTATAAGAATCATACAGTTCATTAGATGCCCTATGAGACCGAAAACGGAAAGCGTCATAGCAAAAAAGGCCGCTCACAAGATAACCTTGTGAGACAGCCTTCAATCATTACACTTTAAATCGGGCAAGTAAATCCACCAGTTCCTGTACAAGATGGCCCAGGGCCTCTGATGAAGCACTGATTTCTTCCATTGTGGCTAATTGTTCTTCGGAAGCTGCAGCTACATTTTGCGCATTGTGCGTGGAACTTCTTGCAATGCTTGCCAGTTGTTCCACTGTTGCCAAGACCTGCTCTGTGCTTGCTGACATTTGCTCTGACGCCGCTGAAACTTCTTGAATTTGTTGATGAACCTGTGTCATGTCCACTGTAATGGACGCGAAAATCTCGCCGCTTTCGGTTACGACTTGAACACCCTTGGTGACTTCCGTTGTCCCTTGATCCATGCTTTTCACGGCTAACTTCGTATCTTCACTGATTTCACTGATTAGTTCTGCGATTTGATGAGAAGCTGCGTTAGACTGCTCGGCAAGTTTGCGAACTTCCGCGGCTACGACGGCGAAGCCTCTGCCATGCTCGCCTGCTCTTGATGCTTCAATAGCTGCATTAAGCGCTAATAAGTTCGTTTGCTTGCTGATCCCAGAAATAACACCAATGATACTCCCGATCGCTTCCGAACGCTCACCTAGGCGGCGAACTACGATAGAAGTTTCTTCGACTTTCTCTTTCAAAAAGCCCATTTGGCGAACCGCCATTTGGATGTTGTCATTCCCTGCCGTTGTTTTGACTCTTACATCCTCTGTGGAGTCCGTCACGATCGCGGTAGATTCAGCAATTTTCTGTACACCGATTGCCATTTCCGTCATTGCTCGTGCCGTTTCCTGCGCATCGATTAGTTGCGTCTCGGAGCCGCTAGCCATCTCCTGAATAGAAATCGCGATCGTTTCGGCGGCCCTACTTGTTTGTTCTGCACTGGCATTCAGTTGTTCAGACGTCGCACCAACCGACATGGCATGCTCAGTAACGGTGTGAATCATCATACGCAGCTTGTCTACCATTGTATTAAACTGTTCCGACATCAGTCCGAACTCATCTCTGCCTTTGACCGTCAGCTTCTCGGTAAATTCGCCTTCCGCTAGCTTCACGGAAAGTCGGCTTACTGCTTGTATAGGACTTAGAACAAACATCCGAACAATAAGGAACATAATGACAGCCAGAATAATTAAAGCCGAAATCGCAATGATCAGAGAAAGGGTCAGTCCTTCGTTAAAAGCTTGCAAAATCGTTTGCTTGGAAATAACGGATTCCATATACCAAGCGTGATCTGAGCCGTCAAGTTGTATAGGCGTAAATAAGTGAAGATCCTCTCCGTTGCTTCCCTTCATGTAAGCCGATCGTTCCCCTTTTTGAACACCTTCCCAAATGGCTGCTGTTTCCGGATTCTCGCTATAAGGTTTGCTTACTTTCTCTGGTGAAGTTCCATTCGCAACATAGCTTCCAGCTGCCGAGACCATCGACGCGTAGCCGCCGAGCGGTTTTAGTTGTTCAATTTGCTTTTGCATATCGCTAAGCGCCATATCTGCTCCTACGATACCAAGGAAATTGCCCTGCTTGTCCAAAATCGGCAAAATCAACGAAGTGATTAAGACATCTTTCCCACTGATGGGATATAGATATGGCTCGATCCACGTATTTTTTTTCGTCTTCTTGGCGATCAGATAATAATCTCCTGCGCCTTCTTTCTCATAATCCAATAAAGGCTGGACATCAATTTTGTCATCAACTCTTACCACATAGGGAATGAAGCGGCCCGTGCTGTCGTCATATGGCAGTTTTTTGATGTTTGCTGCATCTTTCTTATCGAATGCGTTAGGTTCCCAGAGTGTATAAAAGGCTAACATCTTTTTATGCTCAACCAATTCGGCATTTAAAATTCGGACTACTTCCTCGCGTGTCAATGACTTGGAAGTACTTGCTTCTAGAACTACACTGCGAAGCGTCGATAAGGACGCAACGGTCTCATCCACCTGTTTCTGAAAGTCATTGGATACGGCTGACGAAGCCTCTTTCGCCTGCGATTCTCCCTGACTCAAGCTGCTGCTGTAGATTTGTTTGAGATTCACGCCAATCAAGCTTCCAAAAGCTAAGAGAAGCACCAAACCAATCGCGACGCCTAATTTAAAAGACAATTTCCGGTTACGCAACCACATCATAATTAATCTCCCCTCTCTCTATCTGCTCTATTTAAATATTTATCGACAATTCGACAAAATTTTTGAATAGTCTTGCACAAAATAATTGGTTAAAAACACGACCTCAAATAAGCAACTTCGGCTAATCGCAGATGCGCTATTGGTGTCCGCCAATAAAAAAAATCATCCACTTGAGCATTGCACTCAATGGATGACTATTTATTTTGCGTTATGATATATAAACATTTATTGCCGCCCTTGGCCAAGCATTCCGTTCGTTCCACATTGGCGTCAAGCAAATGCTGAAAAAGCGCTAGCTCGCATCGACAAGCTTGTTGAAAAACATTCGCCACTTGCGTAATCGGACAGTTATGCTCGCTGAACACAAACTCGCCTTCGTCTACCTGTGACCAATCCACCATATAACCATTCTCATTCTGTATGAGTGCAAGCTCAGCTACCCGTTGTTCCAAGCTCTTCTCCTGCATTCGCGCCTCATAGCGAGATTGAAGCTTCTCTTGTCTGCCTTCAAAAAGCCGATCTATTTTCTCATGACCTTCGCCTTCGAGCAATTCATCCAGTAAATCTATCGTTAGCTGCATATATTTCTTGGGAAATAATTCGTCAGCTAGCGGGGCTAATGTGTAAACATTCGTCGGTCTGCCCATCGCCTGCCGGACAAGCTTTGTTTCGAGCAAATCGTCTTTCTCCAAGGAATGAATATGACGTCTGACGGCCATTTCTGTTATCCCCAGCTGTTTGGACATGTCATGAACACTTAGAGGCCCTTGAGTCTTGAGCATAGAAAGAATCACTTTGCGTGTGGATGTTTCAAGTGCTTGATTCATTGGCTCACCTACCCTCAGACTATCGTTAGTCTCATTTTACAGCAACATAAACAATAAGTAAATTAAGAAACAACTATGTATGTTATTCCAGTTCGTGCTTGATAAACGCGCTAACACTCGAAGCAAATTCCTCAAAAACCGCTGGCAATAGAGGGATTAGCGGATTTAAATCCTGACGATTCCATTCTGCATAATCTTGAACGAGCGGCTTCCTCAGCTTCACAAGCTGCAGCAGCGTTGCTTTCAATGGTTCCGAGTAAGCCCCTTCACCATGGACAATTTCGAGAATATCTTCATAACTGCTCGCATCTCGCAATATAAAAGCGTCAATTAGTAAACTTCCAATATCCGTCACCGTTTCGATAGCCAAATGAAGCACCCGCTCTTGGGCAAGCTGCCAAACAAGATCATTCGTGCCGCGCTCCCACTGCTGTTTCAACTGATTGCTAGCTTCTGCTAAAGAAGACAGAAACTGAATTCTTTGATCAATTTGTTCATGATTAATAAAGTACATACGGCTATCTCCGTCCTCTTTTACGCCATTTCGTCCAAATTACCATTGCAAAAAAAGTGATAATTACCAAAAACACTAACAATATCGCCTGCATGACATATTCATAGCTCATGTTCTTCACCCTCTTGACTTCACTTGTTTCAATCTTCTCTCAGTGTATCGCGGGCAGCTAGGAAGCGTCAAGCAAGCAGCCTGACTCACCTGCTAAGGATGTTGTTGTCCTGTTAATTCTTTCATGATACAGTGAAAAAAGTGAAAAAAGGAGACTTCCCTTATGTTATCTAGACCCAAACTTCCAGAAATCGACATCGTGCGCGCAATTGCAATCCTAGCTGTTCTGCTCATACACGGAACCTCCGGGGCGACTTTACTGCCTCTGGGTACCGTTTCTCAAGCTGTCTTCTTCACACTCAACCAGGCCAGTTTATTCACGGTCCCTTTGTTCATCTGGATCAGCGGTGTTGTCCTTTTCTACACCTACTACGACCGATGGGAGCCGGGCATGTCTCGTACTTTCTGGACGAAACGACTGCGTAAGATTCTGATTCCCTACGTGCTTTGGTCTATTTTCTACTATTTGTATAACCAGTTTATGTTTCACGGAACGATTCACTTCAATGTGATTTATCTCTTAAAACTATTGCTATCTGGAAATGCCAGCTATCATCTCTATTATATGATCATCATTGTTCAGTTCTATTTACTGTTTCCATGGATGATGACGCTCGTAAAACGCTCACCTCGCATTCGTCAACTGTTAATTCCTATAGGAATTGGCCTGCAAGCGGCAGGCTATAGCTTTCACCATTGGATTACACCAATCCCTGAATATGCCTCTTTGTTTATCAGTTATACGGCATTATTCGCGTTCGGAGCTTTCATGGGGATTCATTATTCAGCCATCATCAACTGGGCCAATCATAACCGCAGATGGATCTATGGCTTTACCGTGCTGACTGGGACCACTTATACCCTACTGCTGCTTCTTCATCAATATAGCCTTATTTCTCTTGAAAATACCTGGTTTGAATTGGCGCTGCTTGCCTATTGTTTGGCTGTTCCGCTATGCGTTGATCTGGGGGCGCGCCAATTGCTCGTGAAAGAAACCAGCCTAAGTCGTTTCGCCACCTCCATCGGCACGGCTTCTTTCGGAATCTACCTCCTGCATCCAGCCTTGCTGACACTCTGGGATCTAGCCAGGCCCGAGCAGGAATCGTCAATTGGGTTGTATGATTGGCACACAATCGGTTCCATACTCATAGGGCTTATCGGCTCCTGGCTGTTCGTGCTGCTTTATACGCGCATAGTTAATAGAAGAACCTGAGGCGCTGAACCTCAGGTTCTTCTTATTTAAACCGCGCTAATAGCGCCCAACGCCGCTGCTGTCTACGGCTGTAACGCGGCAAGCCGCGGTAAATATCGAGCGCCTCGCGATACGCGCGCTTGGCGTCCTCTGTACGACCGAGCTGCATATACAGCTGACCGAGCCGGTAATAAGCTTCCACCGAGGAGGAATGCAAATCACGGAACTGCTCGATGAAGGCAGCCGCGCGGCCCGGGTCCGCAGGAGCCAATGCCTCGCCTAATCGTAGGTAGGCTTCGCCGAATTTGACGCGCGGATTCAATTCAATTGCTTTGAGCATAAAGCTCTCGCCTTTGGTCAGATCCCCTAGTTTTAAATAACATAGACCTACTTCATAGTGGACATCTGCCGAATCTTCCATGATCTCTAAGGTTTGTTCCAAGTAGGGAAGTGCCTCACGATACTTTTTGCGTTCAAGTAAGATGCGTGCCAACTCCAGCTTCGCTGAGGTATTATGCTTGTTTGCATGCAAATCGCTGCGCAGCCGAGCTGCCCGGCGATTCAACTGAAACGGCTTAAAAATATTTGGCGTTAATCCGACAAATCTTCTATCTAACACATAGAGAATGATTAATAAGATTAGAAGGGCAATAAACGGATTGCCTACAAGACGCCATAACAAACCAAAAGCCAAAAATTTAAGTAACACAGCAAACTCTCCTTTCAATTTCCTAATACTACCATATTATGACGATATCAGTCATCCATTCCCTTTGCTAAGCCTCCTCTTTTCTTTAAAAGCATATAAAATAACCCAGCCTGCGGCTAGGTTATTAAGTCGATCAAAATCGCTCATTCTGAAAATCTGGTTCTTCCCTAACTATGATAGCTGGGGAGGAATAGACTAGCTAACTGTACTTTCCTATGGTTTCAAAGCAAGCATTCGCACAATGGCTGTCACAGCTTCCGCCCGGGTCGTTAAGGCAGCTGGGGCAAACTGATTGCCTTGCGTGCCGCCAAGCAGCTTATTTTTGCCCGAGATGACGGCCGCCGGTTTGGCCCACTCCGGAATATCGGCATCGTCCGCATAAGTCGTGGAAACCCCCGGGGTAAGCGCAGTACCCAGTGCCTTCACGACCATGGAGATCATTTCCGCATGGGTAATGTTAGAAGTCGGATGAAAGGTCCCATCTGGATAGCCGCTGATGATTCCTAGTTTGACAGCTTGTTTCACTGCCTTTGCCGCCCAGTCCTCAATAGTGTTCGAATCACCGAACGTAAGCGGGTCACCCTCTAGAGCAGGTTTCAAGCCGTTCATAAGCATAACGGTAAATTCGGATCGCGTGATGCTTGCATCCGGTTTGAATGTAAAGTCAGGATAGCCGCTAGCCACTTTAAGCTCATAGGCACTGGCAATCTCAGCGCTTGCCCAGTGTCCCTTGGTATCGGTAAAAGGGCTTGCTGCGACACCCGTATTAGTGGGATCAGGCTTCACCGCAGTTCCTTCCGTGACAGTTATTTTGCTCTGATCCGTAATCCCGCCATCACTGCTTGCGGTGATGGTTACTGAACCGGGAATAAGCGCCTTGATATTCCCTTTGGCGTCTACAGAAGCGATGTTGGGATTGCTGCTTTTCCAACCTACTTTCAAATTAGAGGCATAGCTTGGCGTGACGGAGGCTTTAAGCGTTCCGTTCTGCCCTTCTTGCAGAGTTAGTGCGTGTTGGTCTATCGCCAAGGCAGTTACAGGTACTTTGAGCGCATACATGTCTAGTACAAATACGCTGCCCAAGCCTTGGGCTTTCTTGCCTTCGGCTTCATTAAATTTCGTCGATACGTCATATACAGTCCCATCTTCACCAACGGCAAGCGGAAAAGCTTCGTTTGTTTCAATTTTATATTGCCATTGGATACTGCCCGCTGAACTTAGCGCATACATGGCTTGGTTGCTAGAGGAGTGGGTATAGATCAGCCCATTGGGTCCAATCACAGGTGGGGTCACTGTGCCTCCAGCGGCAAACTGCCACTTCAACGTACCGTTCGGCAGTACGGCATTCAACTTCGTATCCTCTGAGCCAAAATAAACGCTGCCGTCCGGGCCAATCGATGGTGCAAACACACGACTGCCCTGATCGTATTCCCATTTTTTCACTCCATTAGGTGAAATAGCATATAGCTTATGATCTTCCGATCCAGCATAAATCGTGTCTTCCGGACCAATTGCGGGAGCTGATGTCAAGGCTCCTCCTGCTGCAAAAGTCCATTTCTTCGTACCATTGGGTTTGATGGCGTAGAGTGAATTCGTCCCCATGGCTGCATAAATAGTGCCATCGGATCCTGCAGCGAGGTTGGCCTGCGATTTAATTTCCAAATCATACCACCACATCTCTGAACCATCTTGCGGATTCAACGCATGAAGGATCCCGTTCTTGGAGGCCGCGTACAGGGTACCATCCGGTCCAAAAACAGGCACGGATTTGACATGGTCTCCTGCTGGGAAACGCCATTTAATTGAGCCGTCAGGACGAATAGCAACGACCTCTCCTTGGCTGCCCTCTCTGCCTTTACTTGTATAGATGGTACCATCCGGTCCGACTGTTGGAGGGGTTAAGATTTCCTCATCAAGCCCCAGCATCCATTTTCTTGTACCATCAGATTGATAAGCCGCGACACCGCTGGCCAAATAGACTTTGGCGCCCAAATAGATCGTATTATCCGATGAAACAACCGGAGCTCCCACATAAGAAATAGCGATAGTTGGGGCCTTCCATTTTAACTGCACAAAGCTTGAGTTTTTGAAAATAGTCAAATCTTTGAGATTCGGGTTGATATCGATAATTGGCACTACATTTGTCTGCAGCACCGGATCTACTTTTATTTCCGCAGAAGCAGGCAAGGCAACAGTTCCTGCACTAAGCGCTAGTACGATTAAGCTGCCTATCAAGCGATGTTGAATCCACATAGAAAGCCCCCTTTGGTTACCAATTAATTACATCCATTATTTCATGCCTCCTACTTATCTTCAATATGTCTTTGCACTTAATGTGATGACAACATTGCCTTTTTTATGTCCTTTTTCGACATATCGATGAGCCTCTGCCATCTGTTCTAGCGGATAGCGGCGGTCGATGATGGGTCGTAACTTCCCTGTCTCTGCGAGCTCTTTGAGGAATATCAAATCTGCTTTGCTTACCTTGGCTACCCCAGATCCCTCAACAGACACGTAGACCCCATTCGGCGTCAACGCGGTCTTGCAATTCGCTTTGGAGATTTTCCCAACAGCATCAAAGATGATATCGTAATGCACCCCACTTTGTGCAAAATCTTCCTGCGTGTAATCCACTACTTGATCTGCTCCCAGAGACCTCACCAATGCGACATTAGCCGTGCTGCATACTCCGGTAACTTCTGCACCATAATGCTTGGCAAGCTGAACAGCGGCTGTTCCTACTGCTCCGGAGGCCCCATAGATAAGAACTTTCTTACAGCTCTGAATACCTGCTTTTCGAAGAAAATGCAAGGCTGAAGTTCCGCCAAAAGGAATAGCAGCCGCTTCCTCAAACGTCATATTCGTTGGTTTGAGCGCCACTTCCCCGTTTGCAGGCAGACAGGCGTACTCAGCATGAGCACCAAAACGCATCCCATTTAAGGCATAAACATGGTCACCTTTTTGGAATTGTGTCACATCTTTGCCTATTGCTTCAATCTCGCCCGCTAATTCCAAACCCAGAATCGGTTTTCTCGGTTTTCTCAAACCTATCATGATCCTCATTGGAATCCAGAACAAGAATGGGCTTCTAAAACTGCGGATTCTGCAATCCCCTGATGTAACTGTCGTTGCATAGACTTTAATCAACACTTCATTGTCCTTAGGCGTAGGCTTATCTACCTCTTGGAGTTTCAAGACATCCGGTGATCCATATTTTGTGCAGACAATCGCTCTCATGCGCTTCCCCCTCAACGTCCATTTACAAGGAGTGTAGCGGCAAAACGGTACGCCATACAGATACTAAAGTACTGTTTGCAAATGAAGTCTACAGCAAACCTAACTTGCGAGCCTGTGCGACAGCTTCGGTACGCCGTTTGACTTGCAGTTTGTCAAAAATATGTTGGTTATGCCCTTTGACCGTACTGAGTGAAAGAAACAGTCGCTCGCTAATTTGGCGATTTGAAAGTCCTTGGGCAATTAGCTTCAGAACTTCCAGCTCACGCCCGCTCAGCGGCTCAATAAGCGTATTCTCAGAGGGAACCACTCTTCCTACAACTTCTGCTTCGAATACAGCCAGCAGCTTGTCTATATAATCCGACCTGATACCTTGAGCCGCTACTTCGCACAGCAGCCTGTTCACCGGGGTACCTTCGTCGACAAAGGTGCGGATGAAGCCGCCAGGCTCTGCCATTGTCAACGCGCCTAGAAGAATTTGCGAAGCTTTCGCTTTATCGCCTAGCCAATGCAGCGCAACCGCCATTAGAACAGTGCTCTTGAGCTGTTCATCTTTCAGCTCCGATCGTTTGGACTCGAGCAGCCTTAATGCCAGGATCGTGTTCCCTTTAGCTAAATGGACCCTTGCCTGGCTGATAATCAGTCCGTTCTTCTCTGCCAAATGCGCTGCTGCCTCCAGATGGCCTTGTTGAAGTTGCACAAGCACTTGTACGTCAGCGATATTCGGTATCTGATTCCCATAATTGTGTTGACGAGCAAGATGGTCAGCTTTTGTTAATAGAGCAGCGGCTCCACTCACCTTTCCCTGTGCAAGCATGAGCCTTGCAAGAAACACTTCACCTGCAATTACTCTATCTGTATCCGCAAACTGCCGCGCCAAAAGAACGTTCTGTTGTCCGTGCCGCTCAGCTGCCTCCAGATCGTCCCATTCATAGAAAATGCGGGCTAAGCCCAGATGCGCTTCACAGGCAATTGCCATAGGAGGATCGCCAGCCAATTGCAATACCTGCAGAAATGTCTCTGCTGCCAAAGCTAGCTGGTTTTCTTGAACTTGTATGTTCCCTAAGCCGAGAGAAGCCAAGATGGTGATTATGACGTGTCCGATCAATTGACTGTTGGACAGTGCTTCCGTATAAGCCTTACTGGCCGCAGCGCGGTCGCCCTGAAGATGGTAAGCATAGCCAAGCGACCAGATTGTGGCTGTGCGGACAGGCAAGTTGTCGGGGTGCAGGTAAGCAAGCGCTCGATTCGACTCGGCAATGATCGTTGCTGCCTCGTGCTTGCTGACAGCCAGCGTAGCCCGTATAGCCGCAATATGTCCGATCGTATCCAGATTTTTAGCGTCTTGTTCGGTTCCTTGTTCTGCTCCTTGCAGAGCTCTTTCAGCGGACTGAAGTTTCTGCTCTACACCTGTCGTTTGGCCCACCAACAGTAAAGATGAGGCATAGATCGCCCACAGCGAAGGTCTTGCATCCAACTCCTCTTGTGACAGCGAATCCAGCCAATTTCGTACTGGCGCCACGGCTCCCCGAAAAAGTAGAGGAACCCCTTTCCCCTCCACCAGACGAGCAGCGCGTTCAATATCATGGGCAGCGACAGCATGGTGAAAAGCTTCGATCTCTTGACCATTATCCTCGTACCATTCACTGGCACGAATATGCAGTTCTGCCGAAATGGATGCGCCCATACTCTGTTGCAGCCGCGTTCTCAGCAAATCACCAAAGAGATGGTGATAACGGTACCAATGCCTCGCGCTGTCCAATGGAACGATGAACAAGTTGGCTTGTTCGAGATATTCTAAGATCTCTTGCCCGGATGATGAAGAAGCGAGGTGTCCTTCGAGACCACTATCAAGAAGCGCGTCGCATAGTGGACCACACAATCGGTCGAGGATGGATGTGCTTAACAAGAAAGTCAGAACGTTCGCTGATTGCTGCTGCAGCACTTCTTCTACCAGATAATCGACAACGAAATGGTGGCTGCCGCCAAAAGACTGGATGAAGCTGGAGGCATCTGATTGTCCCTTTATGGAAAGAGCAGCTAATTGCAAACCGGCAACCCAGCCTTCTGTTCGAGACTCAAGCAAGGTGATGTCTTTCCTGGAAAGTTGTAGCCCCATCACCTGATCCATAAATTCACCTGCTTCGGAAGAGGTAAAACGCAAATCTGCGGCTCGTACTTCCGTCAACTGATCCCGGACACGTAAACGTCCCAGCGGCAGACGCGGATCTTCACGGGTAGCGATGACCAGATGCATCTGTGGCGGCATGCGCTCTATTAATAGGGCGATCGCCTGATCAATCGGTCCCGCTTTGATTACATGATAATCATCTAGCACGAGAACAAAATGATTTTGAATGGAGGAGACTTCATTAATCAGCGTTGCTATCATCGACTCCATTGGTGGAAGTTGAGGAGATTGCAGGAAGCCGAACACGCCGTCTCCCATGCTTGTTGCAATCGACTGCAACGAAGCAAATAGATAGGTCAGAAAACAGGTGGGATCGTTCTCCCCCTCATCCATGGATAGCCATGCAACAGGTCGATCACAACAAGCGAGCCACTCGCTGAGCAGTGTTGTTTTGCCAGATCCTGCCGAAGCAGAAATGACAGTAAGTTTACGGTGCAGCCCTTCGTTCATCCGCTCGATTAAACGAGGCCGGACAACCACATTTGGCCGTGAAGGAGGGATATATAATTTAGTAGATATAATGGGAATAGTCATAGCTAAATTATACGAATCGCAGTCTTTCACCGTCAACTGTGCTTTCATTCTTCCGGTGTAGGAGTTCGTAAGATTTATCCCACACTTAACTTTAAAACATGGCGAGGAACCGCTTCTGCATTTCTTCCGGGCTCACGTTTTCAATAGTCGTATAGATCATCCAATAATGTCCGAACGGATCCTTCACACTTCCAGCTCGATCACCATAGAATTGATCCATCATCGGATTAACAACTGTGGCTCCAGCCGCAATCGCCTGTTGGAACAGCTTATCCGCATCTTCGACTTGAAGTTGGATACCGACCGTCGTATTCCCGAGCGTTTCCGGCCCCAGAATACCATATTCCGGGTATTCACCTGCTAGTGATATCTTGGCTCCGCCAATTGTAATTTCGGCATGAGCCACTTTGCCTCCCGGCTCTGTCAAACGATATTGCTCAACCGCACCAAAAGCCTTCTTATAGAATTCAATCGCCTCAGCAGCATTCTTGATCCAGAGGAATGGCGTTGCATTAATCATATAGTTCCACCTTCCTTTTTCCCGAAATGATGAGGTTTGTCCTATCGCTAATTGCCATCATGCTGACTGAACCCGCCTCATATCAATAGCCTAACCGATATCCCCCATGAGCTTATAGTAAAAAATTGACCCTATAGACCAACATGATTAGGATGTCTGACTTGCGTCGACAAGTACTCTGTCGGATTGAGACTTGAGAAAGCCTGGAAATCCTTAATAAAATGCATCTGATCATAGTAACCACATGCGAGAGCGACATCCAGCCAATTGACATTCTTGGTGCGATCTATCCGGTTCAACACCTCCTGAAAGCGGCGAAGGCGACAGAAGAGCTTCGGCGTCATTCCCACTTCTTCTTTGAAAATCTGGATAAATCGCCTATGACTTAAACCGATCTGTCCGATCACATCGGAGAGAGGACTTCTATGTGGTAAACTCTGAAACTCATTAAGCGCGAAGCTTACAGCCGGATGTCGAACTAGCGGTCGTGAGGCTAGTTTTGTAAGACTCTCTTCTAGTATTCGAAATTTATCATTCACGACCTCTGATTCCAGCAGCTTCTCTCGCAATTCATGCGCTCTTGCTCCCCACAGTGCTTCCAAGGAAACAAGTGTATTATGCAGTTCATTTAGCGGCATTTTAAGAAATGGATACATACCGCCAGGTTTGAAATGTATGCCCAAGACCGTGGTCTCTTCGGAAGTATCGATGATGAAATATTCGGAATGCGGCCCACAAATAACCGAGCTGCCATATGTCCGAGTTGGGTTCTTATATTCTCGGTCAAACAATTTAATCTTCTCTTCACGCAGGTTGATCACGAGTTCAATCGAACCATCAGGCATCGCGAGCTCCTTCGAATGTGGCGGAGCATATCCTTCGAAATACCAGAAATAATTCACAAAACCTGACAATGGAGCCTTCGGGATATAGGTTTGTACATGCATCGCATTTGCGCGACAGAACCATGGGATTGCATCCGTGGAGTCGCTCCCTCCTCGCTTGTGAAGTGTATATTCACTTTCTAATATAAAGCTTTCTTTCATTATTAAAAAGTGGTTGCTCGCCAAATCGCTTTATGCGAGCACAAGTAAATTAGCAGATCTGACAAAAAATGAAGCTTTATAGAATCTTCATGATATAATTAAACTGAATAGGAGCTGATCTTCATGAGAGATTTGCTAGACCCAAAGATCGATTTTGTCTTTAAACGCATATTTGGCAGCGAAGACAACAAGGATCTCCTTTTGGCTTTTCTTAACAGAACCTTTCAAGATGCCGGAGAGCCTCCTCTTACAGAAATCATACTTATGAACCCCTACACAGATAAAGACTCGCCTCAAGATAAACAATCCATCTTCGACATTCAAGCGAAAACAGCAGAAGGCAAATTGATTAATATCGAAATGCAATTATTTAACCGCTATGATAATGAAAAACGCACATTGTATTATTGGAGTAAACAGTACGCGTGCCAGCTTGAAGAAGGACAATCCTATAAAAAGCTAAAAAAGTGTGTTAACTATCAATATTCTTAACTTCTCTATCCTTCCGAATGAACAGTATCATAACATGTTCCATTTAAGGGAGGATATTAGTGGGCTCCCACTAACGGATGATTTGGAAATTCATTTTCTTGAACTCTCTAAGCTCAACCATCAGCAAACAACTCCTTCAGGCGGTTTAGTCAATTGGTTGCTTTTTCTCAAAAGTGACAATACAGAAAATTGGGAGGTTTTGAAAATGCAGGACCCAGAACTTGGTAAAGCAATGGCTGTGTTGGAATTCCTGAGTCAGGATGCTGAAGCTCGTCGGCTTTATGAAATGAGACAAAAGGCTTTGCATGATGAAGCTTCTTTACGGGAAGGTGCAAGAGAAGAAGGCGAATTGAAAGGCAAGCTTGAAGGCAAACTTGAAGGCAAACTTGAAGTAGCCGCCAAAATGCTTTCAAAAGGAATGGATATGGAGTCCGTCTCTGAGTTTACCGGAATTTCAATCGAGGAATTAAAAAAGATAATTCAAGCACACTAACATTCTAGCTGTCAGCAAACCGTCAGGAAAATCCTGACGGTCCTTTTGCGTGACGAATAGGGTAGCCAAACACTTTTAGCTACCCTATTCTGAGCACATCGAACCCTCTCCCCACGCTTACTCATTTTCCTTAACCCTATATACACAATTTCTCCCACCCGCCAAAATATGCTCTACACGTTCGATAAGAACATCACTTCCGAGGATGGATTGAAATAAATTCAACTCATTCTTACATAACCCCGTACAAACGGCAGCAGCCTCACAAATCGGACAATATATCATGGATTTTGGCGCGAGCCATGCAGGGCCTAGGTGCAGGAGCTATGATGACTTTTGTATACACGGCAATATCCTTGAGTTACCCCGATGAATTACGCGCCAAAATACTCGGGGCATTCGGAACAGCCTATGTTCTTCCGTCGATGATCGGTCCATACGTCGCAGGTCTTATTGCAGATCAATGGTCCTGGAGATTTGTTTTCTGGGGAATATTACCGATCTTGCTTCTTTCAGCTCTGCTTAGCTTACCTGCTTTCAGAAAATTAAAAATACAGGGTACACAAGGGGACAACGGTGCCGCAGCTACATGGATGGCGTTACTATTAACAGTAGGTACGGGGATTTTCTTAGTTGGTCTTGGCATGCTGCCGATAATAACTGGGTTTGTTTTAGTCATTATGGGCTTAGTACTAATGGTATATCCGCTGCGCAAACTGCTGCCCATGGGAACTCTTACTTTGAGAAAAGGCATGCCAGCCATTCTAGCAACACGCGGGCTATTCTTCGCTGCCTATGCTAGCACACAGAATTTCTTAGTATTAGCTTTAATCGACGTGAAAGGTATAAACAAATAAGGGGATTAACATTCGGCAGGAAAAAAACCACAATTTACCTTGTACAAATAAATGGTATATATTACAATTCTATTTAAAACCAAGGAGATTGTGCATGAAAAAAACAGCAATTATTTCAATTGTCGCTTTATTACTAGTAGCAGGTATTTCGGGTTTAGTCATTTGGAAAATTAATGATGATAAAGCGAAGAAAGAAATGGACATATTAACAGACATATCAACGATTCAAGAGAAGGTAAACTCCCTTTATAAAGACAACCACAAAATGAATCTTGTAGATAATGTTAATACTGACATGATTAAAAGTACAAATGACTTATTTATAAATATTAAAAATAAAGAACTTTCGCCTCAAGCTTCCACTTTATTAAATCAAGCTTCTTTAGACATAAGTTATGTGGAGAAGATGTTCTACATTAAACAAAATATAGATAAACTATTCGATAAAAATGGCGCAATTGTTGAATCGGCTGACATAAAGTCCTCCAAAGACCAGCTAGATACATTGAAATCGGATAAACCATATTTTGTAAATGAACTGATGACTAAAATTAATGATGCCGAAACTCAAAAAGAACAAATTTCGACTGCAACAAGGATGGTTGATGCTTTATTCACTTCATCTGAGAAATCTACTGTAAAAGAATCCATTACCCGAAAAGAAATTGATGATGCAAAAGTAAAAACAATCAACATTAAACAAGACAAAGCAAAAGAAAGTTTATTGTCATTTATACAAGTAACCGATGCGCATGTAGATTCAAAGATAAAAGCTGAGGCCGAAGCTAAAGCAAAAGCTGAGGCCGAAGCTAAGGCTGAGGCTGATTCAAAAGCAAAGGCTGTAGCTGATGCAAACAAATCAAAAAATAAGAACTCCAGCCAAGCCTCCTCCCCTGCAAAGAAATCTGATGGCACGCTAGATCTAACAGGTTGGGTACAATATAGCACAGGAGATCCGGCTTCATTGTTAAAGTATTTGGCATCAGGTGACGTTATTAAATATAATGGTCAATATTGGGCCTCGCCACAACTAGTAAAAATGATATCAAATGAAGAAGTGGTGTATTTCAACGATATTTCCAAAAAATAACTAGATTAAGCATATCCTTCATTTAAACGGTATCTCTCCAAGGCGAAAACCTGAGATCAAGTTATTCTTGAGATCAGGTTTTCGTCATCTTTACTATCAGATAACTCAATAACCGCTATTTGATCAAAATCGTTCATAGGGAAAATCTTATGAATTCTCAATCCGTTATTTAAAGAAAACATTCACAATTCCACCTATAGACTACTCCATAACGTCCTTCAAGTTCATAAAATCGCCAAAGTAGCCATTTTTCATCTATAAGCATCATCCAGTTCATTAGAAGGACATATTGTTTGTGAGGCGGCTCTGTTTAACCAGTTAACGCTGTTTTTCAGCGTTACAGCTCCCACTTTAGCCTCAGACGCCGCTTTAACGCTGAATTTGTATCTGAGTCAATAGAGTGGACACAAAAAAAAGAGCTAAGAAATCAGTTTTATTTGCTTGTAGTACTGGGATTCAAACTTGTCTGGAGACAAATAGCCAAGCTTGCTGTGCGTACGTTTCCTGTTGTAGAAAAACTCAATGTACCAGTAGATTCGTTGGTGTGCTTCTTGGCGGCTTTGAAATTTATATCTGTACACCAATTCCCGCTTGAGAATGCTGTGAAAAGCCTCTATACAAGCGTTATCGTAGCAATTGCCTTTACGGCTCATACTACGAATCATATGGTATTCTTTCAGTTGTTTACGGTACTCATTAGATGCATACTGCGATCCCCGGTCTGAATGATGGATAAGGCCTTTAGGCGGCCTTTTGGCTTCGTATGCTTGATTTAAGGCGTCTAGCGTCAGTTCCACGGTCATGCGATTGCCCAGCTGCCAGCCAACGATTTTGCGGGTAAACAAGTCAAGAACGCTTGCTAAATAAAGGTTTCCTTGACGTGTATGGATGTACGTGATGTCGGTAACCCATACTTGATTCGGTCTTGTACACACATCAAAATGCTGATTTAACCAATTTGGCGCAATCGGGTGGCTGTGATTGGAATCCGTTGTTTGTACCTTGAATTTCCCTATAGCTTGTGAGCGTAAGCCCTTCTTTTTCATGATGCGTCCAACCGTTTTGACAGCGACTTTGAAACCTTTTTTTCTCAGTTCCTTTGTGATTTTCGGACTCCCGTAATTCCGATCCGATTCCAAGTACTCCTTTTCCACCTCTTTAGCCAACGCTTCGCGGTGCTTTTTCCGCTCACTTGGGGGTGTGGTTCGCCATTTATAATAGCCGCTCTTGGATACACCTAGTACGCTGCACATCTTCTCAACTCGAAATGTTGAACGGTGGTCATCAATGAACTTGAATCTCACTTCGGGTCTTTGCTGAAGATGTGCAGCGCCTTTTTTAAGATAGCTAGTTCTTCCTCTAGGTCTTTGTTGCGTTGTTCCAAGTCTTTCATGATCCGGTCATGGCTACGTAGATTGCCACTTCCTACGAAGGGCTCATCTGGAAATTGGCGATATTTACTGACCCAACTGCTCAATGTTTTCGCTGGAATGTTCAGTTCGTTTGCAATATCCGGAATCGATTTACTATGTTGTTGAATGTACTTAACCGTTTCTTCTTTGAACTTTTGATTGTACCGTTGGCGGAATTCATTCATCTCGGACACCTCGTCATTTAGATAGGTCTATTATCTAATTTCCCAATTCGTTGTGTCCACTGTTAAGTCTAAATGCAATTTCAACCTTATCCCAACTAAATTGCCATTTATAGTGCTCTTCTCTGCCTCTTAACGCTGTTTTTCAGCATTACAACCCCCACTTTAAAGCCGATTCAACGACTGAATCATATGAGCACACAGCTTCAAGAAGGCGTCACTGGCTTTCAGTGTTTTATGGAAATCATGAATTTGAAGCCTTCAATCGAAAACAAGCCGAATGCCATAATTCTTCCGGAGATTCACGGGGAGATTGAATTCAGGCATGTTTCCTTCTATTATGAAGAACATTTGAACAGAGTTTTACAAAACATTTCCCTTCGTATCCAGCCGGGTGAGTATGTTGCCTTAGTGGGTCCGTCTGGTACGGGAAAAACGACATTATGCTCGCTCATCCCTCGCTTTTATGATGCGAAAGACGGGGAAATATTAATAGATGGGATCAACGTTCGTAATATCGACCCAGCGTCATTAAGAAAAAACATTGGTTTTGTACTGCAAGATGTTTTCCTTTTTGCTGGGACGGTAATGGAAAATATCCGGTATGGAAATCAAGCAGCCAGCGATGAAGAAATTATAGTAGCAGCCAAGAATGCCAATGCCCTTGATTTTATTATGAAACTGCCAAAAGGGTATGACTCCGAAATTGGCCAGCGAGGTGTCAAGCTGTCCGGTGGACAGAAGCAGCGGCTAAGCATTGCTCGCGTATTCCTAAAAAAACCACCCATTCTTATTTTGGATGAGGCGACGAGTGCACTGGATAATGAGAGCGAAAGAATCATAAAGGCATCATTAGAATTGCTGGCAAATGGGCGTACAACCATCATCATTGCCCACCGCCTTTCCACTATCCGCAATGCAGGGCGAATTATTGTACTGACGGAGGATGGTATTGCGGAACATGGTACGCGTGATGCATTGCTTGCGCGAAATGGCGTGTACGCAAATTTGTATGCCACGCAGTTTTAAATTGTTCAAAACGCTATTGGCTCTCTCCTTCACCGAAGGGGGAGTCGTTTTGTTTACAACTCCCCCTAGGCGAGGCTTTAGTATCCTGCTAATATTTCATTCAATTCTGGAGCTTAGATCACTACTGAATGCTCTCGCGGAAATCGCTTATCCACCATGGGATGGAATCTCGATTAATCGCTGACGAAGCCAATTCGACGCAGACTCCCCTTAGCGGTGGATTCAAACACTGTGCTTCTGCACGCAAAGCTATTCTTCGAAGATTATTCATCTGTTCCGCCCGGGTGAGGCGGGTATCACTACCAAAAATTAAAGCAAGCTGCTTCAATGCTTTTCACTATAAATAACACGGATGATCCAAAAAAATAAATGATCTTAGCAATTTTCACAAGTTTTGCTGGGTAGTACCAATTCAAACGCGATATAGTTTGTGAGTTCCCAAATATCAGTTTTTGCCGTTTTTTTTATCGCCAAACCACATTTTATACTCACTCTGGAATTCCATTCTCAATATCTGCAAATGCCTAATGAAAAACTATCCAGCAAGCTTATATACTTCGAACTTTCCAGTCATTTTTTCGTATGCTTCAATACTCAACACGCCAAATTACCTTGTCCATTCTCCGTAATGTAGTCAGGCTCATTGAGTTTTGTTCGTTTTCATTGATTATTTTCTTTTTCATGGAATAATATTGGAAGTAAATATACTATTGAATTAAGCCACTCATTGTAATAAATAGACCGTTAAAATGCCTTAATGGAGGATGGAATATGTTCAATTATGATTTTCATGCATTACTAGAACCACTTGAGTTCGAAGGGTTGGTCTGTGATGTTGTCCAGCAGCGAGAAGGGATATTTTTAGAAACATACAAAGAAGGACGTGACATGGGTATTGACGGCTCATATACGGATAGAGATAGTAAGAAAACAATAGTTCAAGCAAAACGCTATCAAGATTTTAATAAATTGTATTATAACTTAGAGCATTTAGAACTTCCTAAGGTACGTAAACTAAATCCAGATCGATACATCTTAGGTGTTTCAATTGATTTTGGTCTAGGCCAGAAAGAAAAAATTTTAGCATTGTTCGGTGAGTATATTTCAAGTAAAGACGATATTTTAAGTACTAGGAATATAAACAGGTTACTTAATGAACCAACATACCATTGGATCGTGCAGGCGTATCCCAATCTCTGGGTTCCTAGTATTAGTATATTCAAGAAAGTGTTACATGAAACCGTACACCGCGCACTCTATAAAGAGTCAGCTGAAGAACTGAAAGAGGCAATCAAAGAATCGAAATCATTTGTCCCAACCAGAATTTATCGAGAGGCGTTGCATAAGTGGTCACAAAACAACGTCATCATTCTTTCTGGAGAGCCAGGTGTTGGCAAAACATCTATGGCTTACCTTATGGCATTAGCCTATCTGCAGCCTAAGGAATTGGATGGGTTTGTCTGGGCTAATTCAATCGATGATGTCCGTATAATGTTTGAAGATGATAAGAAACAAGTCATTATCTTGGATGATTTTTGGGGTAGTATCTTTCACGAGGAACACAGGCACAGGAATGAGGAGAATGGACTAAATAAACTTATTAGACGTATCGTTCAGTCCGAAGGGAAGCAACGTCTAATCCTAACGACAAGAGAGTACGTACTTCAACAAGGGCTACAAAAACATCCAGGATTAAAAGACACTTTGGACCAGCATTCAATAATCTGTACAATGGAAGAGTACGGAGAAGGAGAAAAAGCAAGTATCTTGTTTAGACATCTCTACACATCTAAGCTTAGATACGAATATGTTAGTACTATATTCTTACAATATAAAGAAATTATACTCCATCAGAATTATAACCCCCGCGTAATAGTAACTTTTTTGGACAAAAGGCCAGAGGACGATTGTTCACCCGAAGAGTATTTCGAACAACTGTGTGATTATTTCGATAACCCTGGTTCATTCTGGGAGGATATCTTTGAAGAACTCTCGCCAGAAGCACAAATAGTCGCAATGCTTCTATTAATCTCATCAACTCCCATGCGCTTGGCAGATATGCAATCTTGCTATGTGGGATATATCCATAATTCCAGCGACCCAACAAAAGTAATGAATTTAAGTAAGTGCATTGCAGAACTTGAGAAAACATTGATCAAATCGTTCTACAGCGACGAAGAGGAAGAAATCTTACTGAAATTTAACATGCCGGCAGTGCAGGATTTTGTTCACTCTTTTATAACCCAAAACAGTGAACAGTATATTCCTCTAATTTTACAATGCTGCGCTTTCTACAATCAGCTTCAATTTTTACTTGAAAATTACTCAGAACACTGTAGTGAAAAACTTGTAAGTTTAATAGAGCAGCGATGCATCCTGCATTATCATGATTATGAATATAGCTTCATGGAATACGACGGAAGTTGGAATTGGGAAGTGGATACTGATTTTTTCAACCAGAGAGAAGAACTTCATAGGTTCTTTCACTTACTTCGTTCTAGTGACCCCAAAAGGCACCCTACTCTTTTTCGGTTTTTAGAAACTAAAATAAACGACTATTGCCTATCTATGAATAGAGGGGAGTTAGAATCAAAATACGCAGACCTGCATAATCTACCAGATATAATTATCAGGTGCATAAAAAAGGGGATGACTTTCAATGGTAAAGACATCATTGCTAAATATTATGAGTCTGCATTCAGTTTATTTCATTATTCAGCAATGAAAAAATTTCAAGAAGTGTTTTCGGAAGAGTACGATGCGTTTCATACTACTTATTTTCATAAACTTAAAAATGGAATGAAGAATAATATACTCTCTGAAATAGAGTTACTTCAGGAATTTTCCATGGATCTTGAGCTAGATATACTGATTGATGCTATTCCAGATATTCTCAAAGAGTTCGGATTGCGATATACGAAACAGTTTGGACAAAAAGTAAATTCATTGTGTGGAAGAGAACCAGCAGCTGTTACACAGAAAAAGAAAGTGGCTCAAAAGCCATCTCACGACTACATAGATCGTGAAGAACAGCTTTATGAAATTGTAAAAGAAGATGCGGAACAATGGTTATTCGGGCCAAGTGAAACGTATTTAGATGAAGAACAGATTGTTGAGTTTATTTTAAAAAGTAACATAAACCCAGCAATTAAGGCGAAAATGAATCAAGTACTCGAAACTGGTAGTCCGCATCATATTTTCAATTTCTTACAAACGAAAGAATCTATTGATCTGCTCTTCGCCTCGTTGTTCGATTTTGACTGCATTTTTTCTAAGCAAGAGAGCGCCCTTAGTATGACTATGCTGTCATATATCGGTCAAAATAATCGAGAGTTGATAAAAAAGCTCGTGAACTTCTGCGCGGAAAGCTTTTATCTATTTATATATCAGGAAGAGCCTATTTTACGGTTGAACGAATTTTTGTCTAGCGATGTTTACAACTATTACTTAAAAAATGATGTTTCACTTCAAGAAGTTGTCTATAGACATGTAATCATGCGGGACGAACAATGGGTGCGTTTTCTTCATATACCACTCTTTATATTTAGTCATGCTTTTCTATGGACTATGGCTAGCCAAGGTGATGAATTAGATGAGCTAGAGAAGTACTATCACGAGCTCTGGGGTGACAATTTTTACAAATTTAAACTTGAAACCAGACATGCTTTTAGGCCGGAAGTGAGCATATATTATGCGAATTACGGTGTTTATTATTTCAAGTGCTATGAATGGGAAAGATGTATGCATAAAATGTTTGAAGAGCTCAATCCTTTTCATTTTAATAAATCTTACGTGGAACCTATGATAAAAAAATACTTGGACAAATTAGAAAATGGAGATGATGATAGCAAAGTTCTAAATCATTTATTTCATTGCAGAATTGAATTTGAGTATAACAACTCTGGCATACAACAATCTTCCGGTTGTTGTATTAGCGATGAGATAAGTTTGATTGAGAATCTGGAAATTGCAAATGTTTTGGATGCATATCCAAAACTTATGAAGAAAAGCAAATTCAAAGAGCTTCAAAAAAACAAGACCTTATGTGAAAAAAAGGAAAAGGTATGGAGGATACTGTTATATAAAGTAGAGGATGTTGAGTTGCTAAAAGAACTTGGTATTTATGCTGAGTTACTTAATTTCGTGAAGCAGGTAGAGTGTATATACACAAGATTTATGAGTGGTGATTATTCACAAATAAAAGAGCAACTTTCATTTGCCTGAAAAGTTTGTGTTCAGAGGTATGCATATCATGAATTCTAAGAAGACTGACCGCGGTTTTTCTTATATGGAGTCTGGGGGGATCGAACCACTGACCTCATCGCTGCCAACGATGCGCCCTCCCGAGTGAGTCAGATTCACTACCAGTAATTTTTATTTCCTCTTTAAGTAAATAATCCAAATAAATGTAACGGTATCTTCTTTTTCCGAGATGACATAGAACAGGACGTACACGTCCACAAGTAAATGTCGAATGCCGTTCGCTGCCACTCGTTCATCGCGAACTAATCTATTTCTAGAAGGCATTTGCTCCCATTGAAAAGCAGCTTCAGAGATTCTGACAATCATTTTTCGAGCTGTCGTCGGTTCAATCAATTCGTCGGCGATTTCTCGCAAATCCGATTCTGCCGGCTCAGTGATAACTAAACGATATTTAAGCCTCACTCCGGAGTTCTTTTCTCGATATCTGCAAATGCCTCATCAAAAGATCGTACCTTTTGCATTTTCAGTGCATCCATACCTTCATCAAGCAGCTTATATAGTTCGAACTTTCCAACCAGTTTTTCGTACGTTTCAATAGTCATTACAGCCAGATCACTAGTGGGCATATCCACTCTCATTTATGTAGCGGTTCGCCTACTATTACCAAAGAGACTTGCTCAAAGTCCGATTGACCTTGAGCAAGTCCCTTACGAACTCAATAACCTTTATTTGCCCAAAATAAGACATTCACTAGATCGCCAAAGCAGCCATTTTCTCGTCTATAAGCATCATACAGTTCATAAGGATTACAGATGGATTGTTAGGCGCTCAATTCCACCAGTTAACGCTGGTTTTCAAAGCTCACTCATCCGTTCCGTCCGCGCGGGCGAACCCGCCGGGGTTCTCTACCCTGGGCTCCTTGAACGAAAAAAAGAACATGTCCAATGACATGTTCTTTTTTTCGTTCTATATGGAGCCTAGGGGGATCGAACCCCTGACCTCATCGCTGCCAGCGATGCGCTCTCCCAGCTGAGCTAAGGCCCCGCAATGTCGATTAATTCATGTCGACTTTTCGTATTATACATGAATTATAGGACTCAGGCAAGTCCTTAACAGAGATATTTTTGAAACCTAATTATTTGCGTTGGTCATTTGACGTTTCTGTTGCAAAGTGGAGCAAACGTTGTTTTCAGCCTCTTATTCATGCTAACCTAGTAAAATAAACTAGTTGATCGTGTAGGAGTGACGGAACGTGTCGAATGCAGTGTTATATTGGGTATTCTTAGGGATTGCTTTTGTAATCCCATTCGTGATTGGCGTGTGGTTAATGCGGAGAACGAATCGCTTAGGATTCTCTTTCTGGATAACGACGGCTTTGAATATTGTGTTGACGCTTGCCGCGGCATTGTGGTGGAAATCCGTGACACCGGAAGGATTCTACATGATGTTCGGAATGGCCTTCTATGGCGTTTCTGCGGTGAATTTGATGGTTATTGAGTTTTTTGCTTTGTTCAGTATTCGTAAGAAATTGAATCCATAAAAGGGGATTTTTCACCTGTGAAGCTGTCATCTTCCAAGACTTTTTTTTATTTATTTTTAGCTGCAGCCGTCCTTTGGATGGCCTTTATTTTTTTCAAATCAGCAGAATCGTATGAACAACAGAGCTTGCGGCCGCTTCTGGAATCCAAGTTCTCGAGCAATTATTTACAAAAGAGTTTGCCTCATTTTGAATTTTCCTATGACCACCAAAAGATCTCATGGCAGGACCCCGTCGGCGTTATCGAATTCTTCATAAGAAAAGCAGGGCATGTCAGCGAATTCGCTATCCTAGCCCTGCTCTGGTCCTTAGCGCTTGTGGCGAAGCAAGTTAAAGTCGTCATCGCACTGATCACCTCCTCCTTCATTTCAATCCTTTATGCGGCATCCGATGAATGGCATCAAACGTTTGTTGCTGGTCGAACCGGACATGCGATTGATGTAGCTATCGATTCCATCGGTGTTGTTCTCGCAGCTCTCATCATCCTGATTGGCTTCGGAATCCGTCGATGGATTAAACGAAGAAGAATAAGTTAGTCAGCAGCATGTAGACTTTTCTTTTTTTGACCGATTTGAATTTCCATAGCTCGCGAGCTTCGATTTCCAAACCCTGTTGTTGCCACTGCATCAATTTCTCAGATGCATAGAAGTCTGTTGATTGCATAATGATCACCTTCCTTTCTTTTCCTGATAGGTCTAGTTTACATCTGGAATAAGGGGAACAAAAAGTGTATAATTCTGTTTAACTATTTCCCCTTTTAAGGAAAGGATTGAATCGATGCAGCTTTTAAGCCATTTTTTCGAGCTCAGGGCCAGTTTTCCACATGGCGTTGAGCAGGAACCACAGCCGATTACTTTGGATGAACTTGCAGATCGTTTGTACTGTTCGACGCGGAACGTGAAGATTCTGCTGAAGAAGATGTGTGAGCAAGAGTGGATTTCTTGGAAGCCCGGCAGAGGCCGCGGGAATGTCTCAGAGTTAACTTTTCTCGTATCCGCTGAGGATATGATCTCGAAACAAGCGATGGCCTTAGCCAGTCAAGGCGATTATAAAGGGACTATTGAGTTGATTCACCAATTGGGCAAGGGCGAAGCGCTGCAAGATTCCTTCATCGATTGGTTATTCAGCTTCTTTGGCTATCGCGCTGTCGAATATGAAGAGCGTTATAAGGATACGCTGCGATTCCCCGTTTATAAGTGGCTGGTGTCGTTGGACCCGGCATTTTCTTTTTTCGCCTTCGACAGTCATCTGATCAATCAAATATTTGATACATTGGTTCAAAATAACTCGCAAACGATGGTGATTGAGCCCCATTTGGCCCATTACTGGGAGATAAGTGAGGATGGCCTGCATTACACCTTTTATTTGAGAAAAGGCGTGTTGTTCCATCACGGTCGAGAAATGACAGCCCACGATGTTCATTATTCGATCTCCAGGCTCAAGGATTTGGGTCTATCAGCTAGCCAGGGCTGGATGACGGAAACGATTGAGAATATGACGGTTTTGAACCGCAGCACGATCGCTATTGAGCTGAAACAGCCGAATGTGCTCTTCCTTCAACAATTAGCTCACTCCTCGCTAGCTATTCTACCTGAGGAAATTTGCCGTGATAATGAGGACATTTTTGGGCGTATGCCCATCGGTACAGGGCCTTTTCGTTTGGAACGCAACGATGATTATATATGCAAACTTCGTGCTTTTGACAGTTATTTTGGTGTCAGACCCCATCTCGATCAAGTGGAAATTTGGCTGCTGCCGCCGGATTTATCTGAAGTGGGTCCGAGCTGGGATATGGTTCAGGTGCTGTGCGATCACAATAACTCCCGCAAACCTGTCGGTGCGGTTGGGAAAGATTCGGAGTGGCATCAGATCGAGCAATCTATTCTCGGCTGCAGCTTGCTTACGTTCAACAGGAGCAAAAAAGGTCCTCAGCAGCACCCTAATTTTCGCAAAGCAATCGACTTGATTATTGATCGCGAGCGGATGATTGAGGAACTTGGCGGCTTTCGAGAAGCCCCAGCGAGCAGCTTTTTGCCATCGTTGAATCAAAGTGGATCCGAAGCGCCCTATCGGACAGATTTTGCGGAAGCCAGGCGGTTGCTTGAAGAGATGGGGTATCGCGGGGAAGTTCTTCACATGTACATCTATAGCAACCACAACGAAGATGCCGTATGGATTTGTGAGCAATGTGCCCGAGCAGGCATAACCATTGAACTGACAACTCGCAGCAAGTCAGACATGATGAACCTCTCAACGATCATGGAATCGGACTTGATTTTCTATCACATTTGTATGGAGAGTGAATATGATCTTCATATTATCCAAACGTTGAAACAAAGCAACAGCTACGTCCGTGCCCATTTAGGCGAGCAGCGCATGGCTTGGGTGGACCTAGAAATAGATCAAATCCTCCAAAATCCAAATCGAGAGGAACGTATTGGCAAGCTTCATCAATTGGTTGAAATTCTACAGGAAGAAAAATCCTTTCTTTTCGTGCTTCATCGCTCGCAGCAAACAACTTATCATGACTCGATCAAAGGCGTGAGTCTTAACGATCTGGGGTGGGTCGATTTTCGCAAAATATGGTTCGCGCCAGGCGGTTGATAAAACCTGTAAAACGGGAAATACTCTCTCTATGATTAAATTATTCGGAGGGTATGAACATGAAGAAAATCAAACAAGCCAATATCGTGCGTTACACTGAACGAAATGATGTTCGTTGCGTCGATATAGAAGTCAAAGCTGACGGTGTGCATGGTGTCTTACTCGCTGAATTCGCTGCGACGCTGGACCATGATTTTGATTTGAGACACGTTTACCGCAAAGATGCTTCAAGTGAAATTGACTGGTATGACAACAATTTACATGAAGCTTTTCAGGATGTGTCGGACGAATTGTTTCACAGCAAGTGGGTGGAACGCGAAGAATTCAAAGATGCTATTTTGGCGGTTGGCACCATACGCACCGATTTGGAGGAGCATTTTAAACTGAGCCGGACGGCTTCTCTATTTCATACCGATGATGTCGAAGATCAAACTTTTTTACACTGAGTAAAAAGAAAAAACGACCCTTTAAGGTCGTCTTACATAAGGCTCATAACGGGTTTCCATGGCATGCCAACGGGCATTCGCAACGAAGAAACCGATGAAAAAGAAGACGAGCAGGCGAATCGGAATCCAGACTGGGTTGAGTGCTTTGAAACTGATAATTTCGATAATACTCGTTAAGATCGTTAGTCCAATGCCCCATGGGAGCAAGCCGAACAAAATTAAGTACTTGGATCGACCTAGTTGTTTTCTTTTTTCCCAAAGCTCTTTGCGTGGATCGCTCATAAAGTTTCTCCCTTTTTCTTTTCATTATAACATAGGAAGTGTCCAGTCGCGATTTCATAGAATAGAGCTGAGTACCGCTGTATCACGGCACGGCACGACACTGCACCTCCCAGAACTGCCCCGAGCACCCGCGCAATCGATCTGTCATGTAATGAACTGTAGGATGCTTATAGATGAGAAAACAGCCTCTTTGGCGATTTAACGAACTGTCTTGGCGTTATCGAGTAGACTATAGGCAGAATGGCGATCATTTGCATGTAATAGTGCATCGGGAATTCGTTACATTTTCAAAACAGACCATTTTGATCAAATAACGTTTATTGAGTTCGCAGAGGGACTTGCCTCAAGGTTCATCAACTTTGGGGGAAGCCCTTTTTTGCCGTGTTTGTTTTGCACAAGCGGCTGAATATTCTCCCTCTTTCGCAAGCTTTTCACAGAAAATGACATTAAATTTGCACAAACGCTTCTCTAAATCTACCCTTTCCATTATGATAGAAACTATACAACAATTTCCAAAACAGAGGAGAACCTAAATGTTATTGTCTAAAGGACAAAAAGTAGACGTTACCAAAGGTGCAAACGTGTCTACGCTTAGTCTGCAGTTTGGCTGGACCTCTACAGTACCAGAAATGAATATTGATGCTGCCTGTTTTGTGCTGTCTGCCAGAAACCGTTGCGAACAGGATGAGGACTTCGTCTTCTACGGCAATCCGTCCGTTTATCATGGAGCTATCTCCCATCAGCAAATGGTTGGTCATAGTACTGTCAAAGAATCAATCCAAATTAACTTATCACAAATACCGCAGAGCGCCGCTAAATTAGCATTCACTGTCACCATTCATGAAGCTGAAAAACATGGTTATATCATGAAAAATGTGTCTAATCTTTTTGTCACCTTAGTCAATAACGAACGAAATGAAGAAATCTGCCGCTTTGACTATGGAACAGATTTACACAAGGAGACGGCTATCGTAGCAAGTGAATTATACAGGCATAATGGGGAGTGGAAATTTAACGCAATAGGGAGCGGTTTTTTTGGAGGTTTGGCTGCTTTATGCACGAGCTTTGGTTTGGAAGTAGAGGAGAATCCTCAAGCCCATCTAGAACTTCCACTCCCTCAGGAGGAGAAAATGCTCTCAACCATTGATTTGCGCAAGAAGCTTGTGCAAATCACTTTGGAAAAGAAACAATTGACTCATTTGACCGCGAGAGTCGGACTAGTTCTTGATATTTCAGGTTCGATGAGACATCTATACAACAATGGAACGGTTCAAGAGGTCGTCGAGCGTATTTTGGCTGTAGCCTGTAAATTTGACGATAATGCCAGCCTCGATGTGTGGGTTTATGATAATGAATTCAGCAGATTATCCCCTGCTACTGAAGCAGATTTTGACAATTATGTTCAAAATCAAATTATCAGCAATCGCAGTATCCATAAATTCGGTTATAATAATGAACCTCCTGTCATGAAGGATGTAATAAAAAAGTACACCAAAGAAGAAGTTTCTTCCCTCCCTGTATTCTTAGTATTCATTAATGATGGCGGCGTCTTGAAATCTATCAAAAAAGTGATAACGGAAGCGGCTGTTCAGCCAATTTTCTGGCAGTTCGTCGGCATAGGCCGCTCTGATTTCGAAGTACTCAAGAAGTTGGATACCATGGAAGGCCGCATTGTGGACAATGCTAATTTTATTCATATCGATGATATAGCCGCCATCTCCGATGAAACGTTGTACAATCTGCTTCTCAATGAGTTCCCGCAATGGATTAAAGAAGCAACAGAGCTGAGAATACTAAGAACATAGTCCAGAACAAAAAGAAGTGCATCCGCAAATCGCAGATGCACTTCTTTCTTTTATGCGTGGAAATCCTGTCCTGAGCGTACTTCTCTCACATATCCAGCGCGGATCACAAAGTCACCGAAGTGTTCGCCATCCTCACGCTCTTTGGCATATTGATTGATGATCGGTTTCAAGGAATCCAGAATCTCCGTTTCACCGATATTCTCTTTGTACAGTTTGTTCAAACGATTTCCGGTGTGGCCTCCACCCAAATACATATTGTATTTGCCTTGAGCCTTGCCGATGAACGCGATTTCTGCCAACATAGGGCGAGCGCAGCCATTTGGGCAACCCGTCATGCGGATGACGATTTCTTTCTCCCGCAGGCCAGCTTCATCCAGCATGGGTTCAAGCTTATCGATCAAAGACGGCAAGTAACGTTCGGATTCAGCCATAGCCAATCCACACGTTGGGAATGCCACGCAAGCCATGGAACTTCTGCGCAGAGCGGAGTAATGAAGCCCGTCGGTAAGTCCATACTCTTTGATTAACTCCTCAATCTTTTTCTTCTTCTGACTGCTAACATTGCCGATAATGAGGTTCTGATTCGCTGTCAAACGGAAGTCTCCCGTATGCACTTTGGCAATTTCGCGAAGTCCCGTCATCAAGAAGAAGTTGTCATCGTCTTTCACACGGCCGTTTTGGATAAACAGGTTGAAGTGCCATTTGCCATTGCTGCCTTTTACCCAACCATAACGGTCTCCATTGTTGTCAAAATGGTAAGCACGCGCTGGTTCCAAACTCCAACCCAAACGGGCTGTCAGTTCACCTATGAACCAATCGATGCCGCGGTCATCAATTGTGTATTTGAAACGTGCATGCTTGCGTACAGAACGATCGCCGTAATCACGTTGAATCATAACCGTCTTCTCGGCCAAATCAATCATTTGTTCCGGCTTGATAAATCCGATAACTTGGGCAACTTGCGGATACGTCAACGTATCGCCGTGACTCATCCCCATGCCGCCGCCAACGGAAACGTTGAAGCCTACAAGACGTCCATTTTCAACGATAGCAATGAAGCCCAGATCCTGAGAAAAAACATCCACATCGTTAGAAGGAGGAACAGCAACACCAATTTTAAACTTACGCGGCAAATAGACATGTCCATAGATAGGTTCTTGCTCTACGCCTTCCAAGCTGTCTACAACTTTCTCGCCATCGAGCCAAATCTCATGATAGGCTCTGGTGTGGGGATCGAGATGATTGCTCACGCGGCTGGCCCATTCATAAACTTCTGCATGAACATCCGATTGAAACGGATTCGGATTACACATGACATTACGGTTTACGTCTCCGCAAGCTGCTAATGTGCTTAACATGGCATCGTTCACTTCGCGAATTGTTTTCTTCATGTTCCACTTGAGAACGCCATGCAATTGGAAAGATTGTCGTGTCGTTAAACGAATCGTACCGTTGGCAAATTTCTGAGCAACGCGATCCATCATAAGCCATTGATCCGGCGTTACGATCCCGCCCGCTGCGCGGACGCGAAGCATGAATTGATAAGCTGGTTCCAGCTTCTGCTTTTGTCTTTCATTACGCAGGTCGCGATCGTCCTGCATATAGCTGCCGTGAAATTTCATTAACCGATTATCGTCTTCGGGAATCGAGCCTGTGATCGCGTCTTTCAGCGTTTCTTCCAGGCTCCCCCGGAGGTAGTTACTTCTGATCTTGATTTCCTCTACATCGCTGTGCGGTGCGCTATTTGTTGATACTAAATTATTATCTGACATTGTCGGCCTTACTCCTCTCGCGATCTCTGAGACATAGGTTTAGTAAACTTGGCGTTTAGTAAACATCCCTTTGATAACGTTTTTGCTGTTGCATGCGGGTCAAATATTCAGAAGCTTCTTCCGGACTGAAACTTCCTTCTTGTTCAATGATCGCTGCCAAGGTTGCGTGAACATCGTGAGCCATTTTCTTTTCATCGCCACAGACGTAAACACAAGCTCCTTCTTGGAGCCACTTGTAGAGCTCAGCGCTTTTCTCAAGCATTCTATGCTGTACATATACCTTCTGGTCAGTGTCGCGGGAGAATGCAACATCCATTCGCGTCAACACGCCATTCTTGAGCCACTTCTGCCATTCAACTTGGTAAAGGAAATCAGTGGAGAAATGTTGATCACCATAGAAGAGCCAAGATTTCCCTTCTGCTCCAAGCTCCTCACGTTCACCCAAGAATGCGCGGAACGGAGCAACGCCCGTACCTGGACCAATCATGATGATTGGCGTTTCTGGATTTTCGGGCAGCTTGAAGTTCGGATTGTTCTGAATATAGACCGGCAGCGCATCGCCAGCTTGAATGCGTTCTGCGAGTTGTACGGAGCAAACGCCATAACGTTCTCTGCCTTGCGCCTCATAACGAACCGTGCGAACGGTAACGTGCACTTCGTCTGGGAAGGATTTGAAGCTGCTCGCGATGGAGTACAAGCGTGCAGGCATTTTCCGAAGAATGCCAACAAATTCTGCAGATGAGACACCTTTCAGTGCATAATCCTGTACCAAATCAAGCAAATCGCGTCCAACAAGGTAAGATTTAAGATCTTGTTCACGTCCTGCCGCAAGCAGTTCTTGCAGCCCGCTGTTGGAAGTAAGTTTGGCAACTTGTTCCAGTAACGGTTTCGTCAAGACGGTAATTTCATAATTGCGAAGCAAAGCATCCTGCAAGGCACGCTTTTCCCCATTTTTATTTATCGTTACAAGCTCATCGGATTTCCATCCCATAGCTTCAATTAATTCTTCAACAAGACGCGGGTGATTCTCTGGGTAAATACCCAAGCAATCGCCTGGCTCATATTGTAAGTTTGATCCTTCGAGCGAAATCTCAAGGTGACGTGTTTCACGGTCGGAACCACGCCCGTTCAAGTTCAAATTCTCCAGAACTTCTGCCTGAAACGGATTCGTTCTCGAAAATTCGGACTCAGCTCCACTCTCTCCTGCCGTACCGACCGCGCTAACTGCAACGGATGCGGATGAAGCTTGATTCAGAGAGCCCAAAACAGCGCTGATCCACTCTCCGGCAGGCTCATCAAAATCAACGTCGCAATCCACTCGAGGAGTTAGGCGTTTACCGCCGAGTTCAGCCAGACGGTTGTCGAAATCTTTGCCTGTCTGACAGAAGAACTCATAGGACGTATCTCCAAGTGAAAGCACGGAATAACGCAGATCTTCCAACTGAGGCGCACGTTTGCTATGCAAGAACTCATGGAAAGAAATAGCGTTGTCAGGCGGATCGCCTTCCCCATGTGTGCTCACCAGAACAAGCAGGTTTTGTACTTTTTTGAGATTGTTCGGCTTGAAATCCGCCATCGAGGAGAGCGTTACCTGAAAGCCGATGTCTTCCAGTTTTTTCGTAACTTTTTTGGCCAAACCTTGAGATTTGCCGGTTTGGGAGCCGAAAAGCACAGTTACTTCCTTGGAAATAACCGGCGCGTTCGTCGCTAAAGTCACAACCGGACTTCCTGTAGCCGCCCCCGCTGTTGCGCTTACTGCTGATCCTTGGGTAGCCGCAAGATACCCGTTCAGCCAGATCCGTTGTGTCTCCGACAATGTCGGTAACAGACGATTCAGCAATTCTACTTGTTCCTGGTTAAAAGGACTGTTTGTTACTTGAAATTCCAAGAATATCCACCTCTCGTAGCCTGCATTGATAAGAAACCCTTTACATATCTCACTATTCACTCATCTGAACCTACCATGCTTGAGAGATCTGGTCAATTAGAATGAACTTATAAGATCTATCAGTAATCCTGATAAAGAAAAATAACCTTATAAAATCAGGTTTTCTAACCCCCCGCGCAAGCTTATCAAGATTCAATGAAATGTCTGTCTAGGCCATTATAACAGATCGTTATGACTCGCTGAACTACCTCATTTGGCAGACCATGTCGTTTTGCGATTATGTCTAGGGTAGAAGCTATAGATAGCTGCGGTTAATCCTAGCATAAGCACAATTCCCGCCAGCCAAGGATGATACAACAGTGTCGATGTCGAATCTAACAAATATCCGCCTGCTCCCGCTCCGGCTGCCAATCCTAGATGTACGATAGACGTATTCAAACTTAGAACAAGATTGGCGGATTGCGGAGCTTGCTGAATGAAGTAGCTTTGCACAGCAGGACCGCTGACAAACATCGACAACACGATAAAGCCGATCAATAGCAGGCTAAGCGGCAGCGAACCAACGGCGATGGGCAACAAGGCCGCAGCTGTAATTTGTACAATTAAACTCATCGAAACCATGCGGGCAGCCCCCCATTTATCAACACCATATCCCCCAAACTTGGAACCAATTGAGCCAACAACACCAAGAACAAGCATGAGGAAGCTAATCGCGGTCGCTTTGAGCCCCAGAATCTCTTGCATAAATGGTGTCATATATGTGAATAGGATGGAGCTTCCGGATTCTTTGAAAAGAGTAATGAATAGCCCGCTTACAATAGCAAAGCTGCCCAATACTTTAAATTGTTTCATAAAAGAAATAGGCGCATCCCCCTCAATTTCCGGTACAAGTCGATAGATGCTATAAGCAATCAACAAGCTAAGCAAACTCAGTATGACAAATATAGCCTGCCAACTCAGCCATTTCGTTATCAAGATTCCCATGGGCACTCCCAAGATCATTGCTGTGCTAAAGCCAAGAACAATGGTGCCAATCGCACTGCCTAATTTCTCTGGAATGACCAGCTTCGCGACAGCCCCGAACACCGTGACGAAATAGACTCCAGCACTGATCCCAAGCACCACTCGAGATAACATTAGCAGGATGAAAGTCGTGCTCATAGCCGACAATAAGCTTCCCATGATAAAGACGAACAGTGAGCCAATGAGTACCTTTCTACGACCCATTCGGGAAGTCAATGAGACCAAAATAGGAGTTCCTACGGCAAAGGATAAAGAATAAGCGGTAATTAATTGCCCAGCAAGGGCTAAAGATACATGCAAATCTTCAGCAATATACGTAAGAATACCAGAGACAATTAATTCAGCAGTAGCTGTTAGAAACACCCCAATTGTAAGCATATAAATCGTCATGCGATTCATTATAATCATCCTCCTCAACTTCTCTTGAATGTATTATAATGAAGTTGCATACTTTAGGTAAGAAGGCAAAACTACTGGTCTTTATCCAAATATTTTGACTACCTATATAATAGTAAGCAGGTGAATGAAGCATGGAATCAACGGAAAAAGAAGTACAAAATTCCTCGGCCATTTGTTCGGTGCTCCAAATATTAGGGGCCAAGTGGTCCTTCCTGGTGATTGCTGAATTGGCCAAAGGACCAAGACGTTTCAAGCAGCTGCACAGAGATCTGGCTATCGTTAGGACTCAGTCATTAACAGACGCGCTTCGCCACCTGGAGAAAAATGGCATCGTCCGCCGAGAGGTTTTCCCCACAGTTCCTGTGTCCGTTGAATATTCATTAACGGCCAAAGGCGAAGACTTTCAATCCTCTCTGAAAGAGATGGAGAAATGGTCGCTCAAATGGGGTGCCCAAACCACGGAATAAGGCGGGCTTGACAGACCAAATCTTCTGACATTTGAGTACCCAGGTTATAACAAAAAACACTCATTCCATATTCTGAAATGAGTGTTTTTTGTTATTGCTATTCTACCAATAAATATCTATAATCTACCAATAGATTCAACCGTTCCATAATTATACAAAAAAGGAGAATCAATATGTCTAAGCTGAAACAAAGATTAATGTTCTTATTCTTTACTAGTGCTTTATTGTTATCTGGATTGCTTTTCGATTCATCTACCTCATTTGCAATTAGCCCGTCGCTATCACTTAGTGGAGGAGGAACTTCATCCAAAGCAATTGATGCCAACGGTACTATTTATGGTTGGGGGGCAAATTCTACTTATCAAATCGGTGACGGGACTAACGTTGATAGAAAAATCCCAGTCGCAGCCTTATCGATTCCCAATGTTGCAAGTGTTTCCACTGGTGCAGGACATACGCTTATCTTAACAACAAATGGGAAGGTTTATGCTTATGGTGCAAATGATTTAGGCCAACTTGGTCTTGGCACAACTGGATCTCCACAAACAACACCACAGGAATTAACAACATTGTCAGGTATTTTTATCGTTGAAGTCAGTACTTATATGAATCATAATCTCGCACTTGATAATCAGGGGAAAGTCTACTCATGGGGAGACAACAGTACTAGTCAATTAGGTCGTACTGGAAGCACTTCCATCCCCACAGAAGTTGTTTTTCCAACCTATACCGGGTTTGGTAACAGGATTGCTAAATCTATCAATGCAACTCGAGGCAATTCCTATGCAGTTATGACAGACGGCACTGTAGCAGGATGGGGGGACAATTTCTACAAACAAGTTGTGAATCTTTCGGGTGTTTATATAATCAGTGCACCCGAGAAAATTGCTGGTCTATCTAACATTACTAAAGTTAAAGGAGCTTGGCAGGGAGCCATGGCACTCAACGGTTCCGGGAATGTGCTTTCCTGGGGGACAAATAATTCCTACTTGCTAGGTCAACCCTCACAAAACACCGCCTATTCCCCGACACTGATCGCTAACCTATCAGGGGTTAAGGATATCGTCATGGGGAATACGCAAAGCGTTGCTTTGGGCACTGACAAGAAAGTAAGGGCGTGGGGAGACAACACCAGAACCGGTACAAGCGCAACTTCAAGTTTCTATACTCCCGCATTAGTCTCCGGCATCCCTGGCAATGTTATCGCTATTGGTGGTGGTAATTTTCACGTTATTACACTTACTGATACTGGGAAACTTTATACTTTCGGAAGCAATGGCAACGGACAACTGGGTAACAACACGACGACATCATCACAACTCCCCATCCTTATCAACCAAACAATAAGTTTGAATTTGGGACCAACGCCACCTGCGTCGATCACACAATCGAATGTCACAACAAATTCTGCAACACTAACATGGTCCCCATCTGCAGCTGGGTATTATTCCGTCACTGGCTATAATATTTATCAGAATGGCGCATTAATAGGTACAACCGCAGGGACTACATATTCTTTAGCCGGCCTTAGTGCCGGCTCAACGTATAGTTATACAATTAAAGCAAAAGATTCTGCGAACAATTTATCTTTAGACAGTAATACTATTTCCATCACGACTCTTTTTTCACAGCTTACTGCTACTCCAGGGGTTAATGTTGTCCAGCTAGCCTGGAATCCTATCCCTAATGCTTTGGAGTATCAGGTCAAAAGAGCTGCTGCTTCAACAGGTCCCTATACAACAATTTCAAGTTCAACTTCCACAAGCTTTACAGACAGCAGTGTTACTGGTGGCGTTACTTATTACTACAAAATTACTGGCATCGATGCTGTTGGGGACATCGGGAATTCGAACATTGTATCTGTCGTTCCCATTGCTCCAGACATCACCCCACCAACCGCACCTAGTGGTTTGATTTCGAACGCACACAGTGGAACAACTGTAGAATTAAACTGGACAGCTTCAACAGATAATGTTGCCGTTGCAGCTTACGATATTTATGTAAATAGTTCCCTTGCTGGAACCGTGTCTGGCAATGTATATACGGTCAGCGGATTAGCATTGTCAACGACTTATACATTCACAGTTTACGCAAGAGATGCAGAAGGAAATGTGTCTTCTCCAAGTAATTCAATTCAAGTAACTACTTACAATTCTACAAATCATTCCGTTGTGATTGGCGGGAATACTGGACTCTTCACTTCTGAAGATGGGCTTGCTAGTTGGGCTGATATCACGCCCGACAGCTTAAACTACATGGAACTTTACACAGCAGGAAGCAATATGCTTGCACTGGGAACCCGTACTGCATTAAATGACCGTCTTATCGGCTATGGCTATCTTAGTGATAGCTTCGGCTTCGGAACCACTCCTATTGTAACCTTAGACGGGAATCATAACGCACAACAAATGCCTGTATACGCTGCTGTATATGGCAATGGAAAATATGTCGTTGCTGGAGGATATCGAATTGGAAACAACACAAGTACAATCGGTTATACTTCGACGGATGGAACAAACTTCACGCAGACAATAGATGGATACAGAAATGCTAACGCAAACTACAACAGTGGTGACGCTATGGGGATTATTAAAGACGGCGTTTATGGGAATGGAAAGTTCGTTCTTATCGGGAATACGGATTACCTAAGTTATACAGCGACATCATTGAATGGATCTAACTGGTCAATCCAGCTTACAGCTACTGCACTTAATTACAATGGGATTACTTATGGTAATGGTAAATTTGTAACAGTAGGCATGTACCCAACAGGTACAGGAACTTTCCGTCCAGTCATTGATTCTTCAACCAATGGCACCAACTGGAGTTCTTCGCCGCTTATACTCAATAGCTACTATAACAAGCAATTAAATGGTGTTGCCTATGGAAACGGCAAATTTATAGCTGTTGGTACTGGTGGGTTAATCCTGTATTCTACAGACGCTATTACTTGGAGTGCAGCATCACCTGCAACTTCCAGCAATTTAAATGCTGTTGCTTATGATGAATCAACAGGCAAATTTATAGCAGTGGGTAACGATGGAACAATACTTTCATCTTCCACTGGAGCAACATGGACAGCATTTGCGTCCGTCGGCGGAGATTATCAATCCGTTGCTGTATTCCCTGGTTCACTTCTTCCATAAAAATAATTAATTAGCTCCCACTTAACCATTCCATTTTCTAGGATGGTTAAGTGGGAGTTTGAAATTTCAACGATCTTTCATTTGACATAATAATGTAACAATGTTATAAAATTATTGAATAGCACTCGAAGTAAGAGAGTGCTAACGCAGTCATTCGCAGGAACTTATGAACCTATTACATCGTTCAAATTTGAAAGGAGATCTCCCCGTGGAAAAGAAACAATTTCAGGCTGAATCCAAAAGACTTTTGGAAATGATGATTAACTCCATTTACACACAAAAAGAGATTTTTCTAAGAGAACTCATCTCCAATGCAAGCGATGCCATCGACAAGATTTATTACAAGGCATTGACGGATGATGCGTTGGTCTTTGATAAAGATAGCTATTTCATTAAAGTTGTAGCTGACAAAGCTAACCGTACCTTAACGATTCGCGATACAGGAATTGGGATGACCAAAGAAGACCTGGAGAATAATCTAGGGATCATTGCCAAGAGCGGATCACTTGCCTTCAAGAAGGAAAACGAAGCGAAAGACGGACACAACATCATCGGTCAGTTCGGTGTAGGCTTCTATTCGGCGTTTATGGTCGCAGATGTCGTTACCGTGACCAGTAAGGCTCTGAACAGTGATGTGGCTTACAGATGGCAATCTACGGGCGCTGACGGGTATACGATCGAGGCTTGCGAGAAAGATGCTGTGGGTACGGAAATTGTTTTGAAAATCAAAGATAACAGCGAAGATGACAACTATGATGAATACTTGGACGAGTACCGCTTAAAGGCGATTATCAAAAAATACTCTGATTTCATCCGCTATCCGATCAAAATGGACATTGCCGGCAAACGCTTGAAAGAAGGCAGTGAAAGTGAATTCGAGGATTATGAAGAAGAACAGCACGTGAACAGCATGGTGCCGATCTGGCGTAAAAACAAAAGCGAGCTCACACCGGAAGATTACGAAAAGTTCTATCATGAGAAGCACTACGGCTTCGATAAGCCGCTCAAGCACATTCATGTCAGCGCCGATGGTGCTGTGATTTACCAAGCCATTCTCTTTATCCCGGAAAATATGCCTTTTGATTACTACTCCAAAGAGTTCGAAAAAGGTTTGGAGCTCTATGCCAATGGTGTCTTGATCATGGATAAATGTGCTGATTTGCTGCCGGACTACTTCAGCTTCGTGAAGGGTATGGTTGACTCTGAAAGCTTATCACTGAACATTTCCAGAGAAATGCTGCAGCATGACCGTCAATTGAAGCTGATCGCCAAAAATATTCAAAGCAAGATCAAAGGCCAACTGCAAAGCTTGTTGAAAGACGAAAGAGACAAGTACGAGCAGTTCTATAAAGCCTTCGGCCGTCAATTGAAATTCGGTGTATACAGCGACTACGGCACTCACAAGGACGTCCTTCAGGACCTGCTGATGTTCTACTCCTCCAAGGAGAAGAAGCTCGTCACGTTGGATGAATACATCGCAAGAATGCCAGAAGATCAGAAGTATATCTATTATGCTTCCGGGGAATCCATCGAGCGTATCGATAAGCTTCCACAAACGGAAATTGTCTCTGAAAAAGGCTACGAATACTTGTATTTCACAGACGATATCGATGAGTTTGCGATCAAAATGATCATGACCTACAAAGAAAAAGAATTTAAATCCGTATCCAGCGGCGATCTGGGCATTGAGGCAGACGACAAGGAAGCGGAAAACGAATCCGACAAGAACGAAAACCAGGAGCTTTTTGACTACATGAAGAACCTGTTATCCGGCAAAGTGTCCAATGTGAAAGCATCCAAGCGGTTGAAAACTCACCCTGTCTGCTTATCCACGGATGGTGATGTAACCATTGAGATGGAAAAAATCTTAAATGCGATGCCAAACAATCCGAATGTGAAAGCTGAGAAGGTATTGGAAATCAATATCAACCATGACGTTTTCGCTTCACTGAAAGACGCCCTTGCCAAAGATAAGGATAAGCTGAACCTGTACACAGCTCTCCTCTACAATCAAGCGCTCTTGATCGAAGGCCTGCCGCTGCAGGATCCGGTTGAATTCACAAACGATATTTGCAAAATCATGGTTTAACGGAAGAAAGATAAAGAAAGATCCTCAATTCCCCGATTTTGTGGAATTGAGGATCTTTTTGCATCCATACCTATGCGAACCGTCAACTCTGATAATCCGGCGATAGCTCCTTGTCATCGATTTGTTTGGTTGCTTGCACATTTGAGTACACATAAGCCAGTAAGCGATCTTGATCAATTCCCAGTGAATAAGCAACCTTAACGATATCTAACTCGCAAGAAATATGGGGGATTGGATTAGAATTGACGGACATATGTTTCAACCATCCTTCGAATAAATGTAATTGTAATTAATGCAACCTGATCCTTAAATGTGATATAGTTTTGATACAAGCATGAATCGGTACGATAAAGGCAAAACCATTGAAAAGTGGTGACGCAAAGCTATAGGGACTAAATTGACATGTCACAATGGTCAAGATGTCAGCCAGCTACCGGTATAGCCTCCGTCCGATTCATGTAGAAAGCCTAGGAGGAGATAATAATGATGGGTAAAATCACGTTAGATGGCGCAATGAGTTTGGATGTCAGGCAATTGATTGAACATTTGCATCTTCCTGAGAGCGATATTCTGGACATGTTCTCCTTTAAGTTTGATGACAATCTTTTAACCCCTGAAGAATCCATTCGATTTATACATTTTCTGCGAAGTGAATTGGACAATCGTACTCAATAAAAGAATTATGCAACAACGCAATCAAAAATACAGTCGGTTGGTGTCTATAAAATATTTTTTTTCAATTCATGATAATCAAGTAATTGCTGAATTTATAAGCTTGCAAAAGAAAAAGACAACGGGAAACCCGCTGTCTTTTTCTACTTTTTTGTCAGATTTCGTAGTTGCAAACCGCGAGCGCTGCCGCTGTGATTTATTCTTGCGGGTGCAACTTACAGCTATTTATTTATCCCGGAGCAATCCGGAATCATGCTTTCCCAGAATTTGCGTGAGCTCCTTCAAGAACATGTTAATATCTTTAAACTGCCGATAGACGGAAGCGAAGCGAATGTACGCCACTTCATCGACGGGGTACAATTGCTCCATAACGATTTCTCCGATGCCCAGACTTTCGACTTCAGCATGAGCTGTCGTGCGCAGCTGCATTTCGACCTCGGATACGATCATTTCCAGTCGCTCCATCGAAACAGGCCGCTTCTCACAGGCGCGAATCAAGCCCCGCAAAATTTTCTCTCGACTAAATTCTTCCCGGCTGCCATCTTTTTTAATCACGATGAGCGGAGTTTCTTCCACCATCTCAAAGGTTGTGAATCTTCTTGCGCATTTTTCGCATTCACGACGCCGACGGATCGATTTATTTTCATTCGCAGAACGGGAATCAAGCACTTTCGTACCGGAATAGTCACAAAACGGACATTTCATTCGCTTTTCACTCCTTTCTCTCCTGGTTGAATGGTTGAAGGATTACCATATGTTACAAGTTATGAACTTCGCCGTTTTGCGCACAATACTAGTACCAACCGACAAGGAGGTGAACAGACATGAGCGCAGGACAATCCCGCAGCAGCAACACATTAGTCGTTCCTCAAGCTAACGCAGCGTTGGATCAGTTGAAATACGAAGTAGCTCAAGAGCTAGGTATCTCTATCCCACAAGATGGATACTACGGTAATATGGCTACTCGTGACACTGGTGCCATCGGTGGTCACATTACTCGTCGCCTGGTACAAATCGCAGAACAATCTTTGGCTGGTCAATTCAAGTAATCTTGAAGATTAGCTTCTGAATCTGCCAAACAGGAAGTATTGGACTCTAGGCCCCCACAAGGAGCTAGTCCAATGCTTCTTTGTTTTGTTTGGGGAGAGCTCCCCAGCGCTCGGAATAAAGATTCGTATACTTCTCATAATAATACAAAACTCGCTGAACATAATGACGCGTTTCACCAAACGGAATTTGATTGATGTTCGCTTGGGAGCCGTCCCAAATGTCATTTTGCTTCCACTTATTCACATTACCCTGACCCGCATTATAAGCAGCAATCGCATAAACCAAATTGCCATTGTAATGCTTCTGCAGCCAACTCAGATACCATGACCCCAAATTAATGTTCACATCTACTTCGAGTAAATCCTTTTGTGCATGCGGCTCTAGATTTGTCGATTCCACAATCCAGTCTGCCGTATCCGGCATGAGCTGCATCAGACCTAACGCGCCTTTTTTGGACTCCAAATGGTGCTTATAGTTCGTCTCGACGCGAATGATCGCAGCAATAAGAAAAGGATCTATATGGTGTTTCGCCGCGCTCTGCCTGATTTCCTGCTCAAAGTAGATGGGATACAGCTTTCTCCCGATAAATGAACTGTTCATAAAGAGAACCACGATAAAACAGACGAGTAAAAGGGCAAAAACGCGTTTTTTACGCAAAAACGTCATGAGAGCCCCTTCCTTAGCCAAAATCGCTCTACTTCAGATTGGGTCTGTTCCCATGACCCGCTGTTGTCAATCACGATATCAGCCACTTGGCGTTTCTCTTCAATCGACATCTGAGAGTTAATCCGCTTATTAGCCTCGGTCTCGGTTAAACCATCTCTGTGCATAAGTCGCTCCAACTGCACATGACGCGGCACATAGACGACTAAGACTTCTTCAAACATAAAGCTCAAATTTGATTCTATCAATAAAGGGACATCCACCACAACCAACCTGTTCGGATACTGCTGCTCGTAGGCTTCCATCTGTTCCCGCATTTGTTTACGAATAGGGGGGTGCAAAATACTTTCCAACTGTTTCCGTGCTTCTGTCTGACCAAAGATGATTTCACCTAGTTTTTTGCGATGAAGAGAACCATCTGGTTGCAGAACAGCTTGTCCAAAACGGGCTGCAACCTGTTCAAGAACAGGGCTGCCGGGCTCGACAACATCACGGGCGATTTGATCCGCATCTACCAATAGAGCGCCGCGGCAAACCAGCATGGCACTGACCGTGCTTTTGCCGCAGGCGATTCCTCCTGTTAACCCGATATTCATGGGCAGTTCTCTCCTAATTAGACTATAACATTTTCAAAAGACCCATCACGATAAGGACACATCCCGGGAGAATCGACAGCTTCTTCATCCACTTCATCTCTGCATAGCGGAAGCCAATCCGCAGTCCCAGAGCAATAAAGGAACCACTCGCAATCGAAATCACTGAAGCCGTCAATAAAGGCACAAAACCAATCAAAGCCGCACCAATTCCTGCGCCAAAAGCATCGAGCGAAAGTGCCAGACCAAGCAGTGTAGCTTCAGACGCTGAAATATTTCCAGACTTGTCGACATCGGCAATTGAGGGTGTGCGCAATATTTGAATCACCAGACCGAATCGTTTCAATTCTATGTTCAAAATTTCCTTGGTTCTTTGCAGCGTGTCATAGGAAGCGAGTTCGTTAGCACCCAATGTTCTCATGGCTGAATCAGCCTGCACGCCGCTAACAGAAGCTTGCTCCGTCAATTTGCTGGACTCTTCCTGAGACTTTTGCCTCGTTTGCGCCAAGGCCCAGACGCCAATTCCGATTAGAATAAAAGCGCCAATCCGCTGAGCAACGATAGGTGACATGAAAGAAGACATCAGCACACCAATTTGCATCGAGCTATAAATAATGATACCAGACCATAGTGATATAATGCCAATGGAGAGGAGCGGAATACGTATTTTGCGCAGCCCATACATCACACCAACACCGAAACCATCCAATGAAACTGCAAAAGCCAGAATAAGTAAAGAAATGACAGGAAGCATAATACCCCTCCTAAGAGTGTTACCCGGCAAACGCGCTATGGAAGCTGTTTATCTGGGCTAAGTACTCCATATCATATGGGAAGGGTATGTCTCACGTGCCTATTTCTCTAACTTCTTTCGAATACGCTGACGTTTGAGCGGCTGACAGAGCGGACAGATATGCGTGCCCCTGCCGCCAACGACGGTCTTGTATATTTCTGTCCCGCATTTGTTGCAAGCTTGCGACTGTCTGCCATAAATGTTCAATTGATGCTGGAACAAGCCAATTTCCCCTTGTCCGTTCACATACGATTTAATCGAAGAGCCTCCCACTTCCACCGAGTCGCTCAGCGTCTTGATGATGGCTGCATGAAGGAGGACGAGTTCTTTCCTGCTCAGCGACGATGCTTCCCGTTCAGGGTGAATGCCCGCCAGAAATAAGGACTCGTCTACATAAATATTCCCGATACCGACAATATATTCTTGATTCAGCAGGAGCGGTTTAATCTTGGTGGACTTATGAGCAATCCGCTCGCGGAAAGCTTCGAAGGTGAAGGCTTCATCGAGCGGTTCCAGCCCCAGCTTATGCAGCGGTGGCTGCGTTAATTCTTCGCCTCGCGGGAACAGATGCATCGTTCCAAACTGACGCACATCCTTGTAGCGAAGTTCACTGCCGTCCGTGAAACGGAACAACACATGGGTGTGCAGCTCTAAGGGATCGTCGGCGTCATATACCCCGTAGCGGCCTTCCATTCGCAAATGGGAGACCATCACATAATCGGTAAGAATGAACCTCAGGAATTTCCCTCTGCGTTCGATGTTTTCAATGGTCTGCCCTTGCAGCAAAAGCTCAAAAACTTGGATATCATCAGGTTTCTGAATAATGCGCGGCAATCTGACCTGAACGTGTGCAATCGTTTTTCCGGTAATTAAAGTATTCAGCGTCCGTTTGACCGTTTCGACTTCAGGTAGTTCAGGCACGGATGTTCACCTCTTTATGGTGTAATGTTGATAGCTTACTTGGCATCGTACCAAGTAAGTCCATAATCAACGTCCGCGCTAAGCGGAACGTCGAGTGCAAGCGCGGATGCCATGACTTCAGGGACGAGACGGCGCATCGTCTCCAGTTCATCTTCCGGCACTTCGAAGACGAGCTCATCGTGAACTTGAAGCAGCATGCGGCTCTTCAGCCCATCTTGCTTCAAGCGGTCCGCCATCTGTACCATGGCCAGCTTAATAATATCGGCCGCAGTCCCCTGGATGGGGGTGTTCATCGCCGTACGCTCCGCAAAGGAGCGCAGATTGAAATTCGATGCCGTAATCTCGGGCAGATAGCGGCGGCGCTGCAGCAAGGTGGTCACAAACCCATCTCGGCGAGCATCCTTCACGATATCGTCCATATATTTGCGAACCCCTTGGAAGACAGCAAAATACTGTTCAATGAACTGCTCTGCATCCTTGCGGGAAATGTCCAAGTTCTGAGATAAACCATAGCCGCTGATGCCGTAAACAATACCGAAGTTAACAGCCTTGGCTTGGCGGCGCAAGTTCGAATCGACGGCGCTCTCCTCGACGCCGAAGACATCCATCGCCGTCTTCGTATGAACGTCCATATTCTGAAGGAACGCTTCCTTCAGTTTCTCATCCTGCGAGATGTGCGCAAGCACGCGCAGCTCGATCTGCGAGTAATCCGCGGCAAGAATGTACCATCCAGGCTCGGATGGAACGAAGACCTTGCGGATCTTGCGCCCTTCCTCCAGACGAATCGGAATGTTCTGGAGGTTCGGGAACTGGCTGCTGAGCCGGCCTGTGGCGGCAATGGTCTGCCGGTAATAGGTATGCACCTTGCCGGTCTCCGGCCGCACCTCTTTCAGCAGCCCTTCGACGTACGTCGATTGCAGCTTCGCGAGCTGACGGTAGTGGAGGATCTGCCCTACGATTTCATTGTAGGGCGCTAGACGTTCCAGCACCTCGGCATCCGTCGAGTAGCCGGTTTTGGTCTTCTTCCAAGCTGGCAGCCCCAGCTTCTCGAACAGAATCTCGCCAAGCTGCTTCGGCGAGTTGATGTTGAACTCGACGCCAGCGAGCTTGTAGATGCTGGCCATGATCGTGTCGAGCTGCTTCACCAAATCGACACCAAGCGCTTTAAGGCCCTCAGCGTCCACGAGGATGCCTTGCAGTTCCATCTCGGCAAGAACACCCGCCAGAGGCTGTTCAAGCTCGTAGAAGAGGCTCTGCATGCCGCTCTTCTCCAGTTCTTCGCGCAGCACCGGTACGATGCGCGCAACCGCCATCCCTTTGCGGCCCAGATGGTCGCTAAGCGCTGTCAGTTCCGGCAGGCGGAACTTCGCCCCTTTGCCGAATACTTCTTCGTCGGTTTTAACGCCTGGCAAACCGTATTTGTAGGTCAGGCCGCTTAAGCTCAGATTCGACTCAGTCGGATCCAGCAAATAAGAGGCCAAAAGCGCATCGAAATCCACGCCAGCCAGCGTGATGCCTTGCCATGCCAGCACCAAACGGGCACGGTGCAGGTCGAAGAGCTGCTTTTTCTTCGACTCGTCGCTGAGCCACGTGCGCAGCGGCTCTCCCGCTTCGCTTTTCAGCAACGAGATCGGCACGTAATAGGATTTATTCTCCGCGCCGTCATCAACAAACCATACCACGCCAACAGGCGCAGCCTGATGTGGATTTTCACCAACCGCTTCCACGTGAATCGCAGCGCTGTCGCTTAATTTCCCGACAAGTTCAGCTACATTCGTTTCCGTCACAGCAACGGCTTCCAAACTCTCCACAACCTGATCTTCCGCTACAGCGCCAGGACCGAAATCCATCTTCTCTAGGAGCGATTTGAATTCGAGTTTGCGAAACATCCCGGATAAAGCTTGTCCATCAAAGCCGTCATAACGATACGAATTCCACTCGGTTTCCATGGGGACCTCACGGAATATCGTCGCGAGTTCTTTACTCATGATCGCGTCTTTGGCATGTTCTTCAACTTTTTCCTTCATTTTGCCTTTGAGACTTGCCGTATTGGCAAGCACTTCTTCAACCGAACCGAACTCATGCAGCATTTTCAGCGCGGTTTTTTCGCCAACGCCCGGAATCCCCGGAATGTTATCTGAGGTATCGCCCATTAGACCTTTGAGGTCAATGATTTGCGCAGGCGTCAGCCCATACTTATCTTTGATCTCTTGCGGATTATACAGTTCTACTTCCGTGATGCCTTTGCGCGTAATGGCTACGGTCACATGATCGGAGGCCAACTGCAGCATATCCTTATCTCCCGAAACCAGCAGCACTTTCTTGCCCTTTTCATCAGCTGCCTTGGTCAGCGTACCGATGATATCGTCAGCTTCATAGCCTGACAGTTCAAACTGTGTAATTTTGAAAGCCGTCAGAAGTTCTTTGATCAGTGGGAATTGCTCGGAAAGCTCCGTCGGCGTTTTGGCTCGGCCGCCTTTGTACTCCGTATATTCTTTATGTCGAAACGTTATTTTCCCCGCATCAAAAGCCACAAGAAAATGTGTCGGTTTTTCTTCTTCAATGAGCTTGAGCAGCATAGTTGTAAACCCATATACCGCATTGGTATGCAATCCGCTTGAATTGCTTAGCAGCGGCAAGGCATAGAATGCTCGATTCGCAATAGAGTTTCCATCAATAATAATAAGCTTATCCATAAGTTCGCACCCCGATTTTTGACATACTTCCTTCATCATAGCATACGAAATTAAAATAAAAAAACGGTTCCGCACATAAACATAAAAGGAAAGCATGATTGGATGGCTAGGACTTCAGAAGGAGGTTCTCCGTATGAGCCCTTTTTTCTCACCAACACGTAAAAAATTCATCTTTTTTGATATGAACAATACGATACTGGATCGCAGACAATGCTTTGACTCGGCCTTTCTTGACGTTATGAACGACTACACGGCGAGGTGGGAGCCGGATGAGTCGCAGTTCTCCGCGCAAGATGCTCTGCAGAGCTACAAGATGGAATGGAGCCGTCACCGCAAAGCGCCGATCCGGAGTCCGATTTCTCCGGATGAGCTGCGTCATATTTGTTTGCGCAAAGCGCTTCAGACCTTGCCAGTGAATGTGAATCCCATGTTTACGAGGGCTTTTTTTGAACAGGTGGAAGAACAGGAGGATAACTTCGTGGCACTCTTCCCGGGTGTCGAGGATACCCTGGAAGCCTTATCTCAGAACTATCAGCTTGCGATTATCAGCAATGGGAATCGAAGGCGACTGCAGAATAATTTGGAGAAGATGAAATTGACACCTTGGATTGACCATAATCGGCTATTCAGCTCCGAAAAGGATGGTCCGCGCAAACCGCACCCTGCGATCTTCGAAAGTGCTTTAAGGTCCATGAGCGCGGTTCCAAGCCAATGTGTGATGGTCGGTAATTCGTGGCGGAATGACGTCGTAGGGGCCGCCTCAAGCGGCATGGATGCCATCTGGATTCATCCGGGGAATATTAAGAAAATTTCCGAGCGGCGCATCGGCAAGCAGAAAGTCATTATCATTCGTTCTTTTAAACAACTGGTCTATACCTTCTAAGCGTTGTTTGTCAGCCAATATTTTGAAAATAATAAATGCTGCCTTGATGCGCTTTGGCTTTCTTCTTGAGCGTCGCGGCCGTGTGTGAAATATGTTCGAGCGAAATGGGAGATTCACAGCTGCATACGACAAGCGAAAGCGATAATGTGACTCCCTCGCTTTTTACCTTATTCCCGCTCCGGTCCCAAACATATTCCCATTCTTCCTCTTCATAAAACACCTTAACGCCCTGTTCAAAGCGACGAATCATCTCCCGACACAACTGCTCAGGTTCCCGCGTGACAGAGATAGCAATGAAATCATCGCCTCCCACATGCCCCACAAAATCGTGCGGGGTTCCACATACGGCAATCGCCTGCTGCATAATATCTGCGGTATATTGAATCAACTGATCCCCTTTTTGGAAACCGAAACGGTCATTGAACCATTTGAAATAATCCAGATCTGCGTACACCACGTGAAATGGCTTGCTTTCATTGATCCGTTTGGTCAATTCCCGATTGATTTGCAAATTGCCCGGCAGTCCTGTTAACGGATTCGCCACACGCGCGGATTCCATCCGCACATTCGTAATACTTTCCAGAATGGTCCTTATGGAAGCTGCTCCCGCCATCTTCCCGTAGCTTGTAATGATGACAAGGTCATACAAATGATGAATAGAGCGCGAAGTCGCCATTTGGGAAACTTGCTCAACAAACATGAACTCATCCACAATAAGCGGGGCTTCATCCATGATGCCATCAATCGTCCGGTTCCAAAATAAAGAGAAGGCGTATTGACCTGCCAAATGCTGAAACAGGCGCTCTCTCATCACGAGACCTACGGGTACTTCCTCGCTCGTAATGACAACACCCACGGCATCTTGATTCTTTTTGAAATAATCCGCGACCTCCGAAATCAGCACTCTTTTGTCAAATACCTGAACTGGTGTAGCCAAATCGCCAATATTCCACGTCATACTGAGACCTTGCACTTTGCGGTGCTGCCAGATCAGCATAGCCAAATGGTCATGCACCTTGGCGGCGGACACTTCGGGTTTGCCCAGCAAAAACCCCTGCGCGTAATGCACACCGAGTCTAGTTAATTTAATCAATTCATCCGCATGTTCGATCCCTTCGGCAATCAGGGAAATGTTCATTTTTTGGGCAAAAGTAACGAAGGTTTCCAGGATGTACTCTTTCACCTTGCTTTTATGAATATGTTCAATAAGCGAACGATCAATTTTTATAAAATCAGGCTGCAGCTCGGCGATCGCTTGAAGAGAGGAATACCCGGCCCCAGCATCATCGATGGCAATCCGATAGCCCTGCTTGCGGTAATGCTCAAGAATTTTTTTGGCCAACGAAAAATCTTCAATTGAACTTCTTTCCGTTATTTCAAATACAACGTTGCTCGGATTCAGGCCATGCCGCTGCAAAATCTCCAGTGTTTTGCCTGGAATAAACCCTGGGTCATACAAGACTTGCGAAGAAATATTAATAAAAAGCAATTGCTGAGGATGCTCCAAAATGGATCCCTGAATGGCTTTTTCACGAGCCAACTGTTCAAGCGGATAAAGTTCACCCTCTTGCTCTGCGAATTGAAACATCGCTAGCGGGGAATGGAACGGGCTCTCTTTGGGCCCTCGAATTAAAGCTTCATAACCCATTACTTGTCCGTCCTGTAAAGATACAATGGGTTGATAAACGGAGTACAAGAGCTGCTCCCTGATTATCTTATGAAACTGGTCAAGCATTTCTGACTGAGCCTTCATGTCCATCATCCCTTATTTGTTATTCCGTATATGATCAGTCTATCAAACCAAATAGCTTCCTTTATTATCCTTATGTAAAATCTTTGTAAAGACTTCAAATAAAAAAGAGGGAATTCCATTTTTTCCACGAAAAGAGAAAAGGAGAATCGCAAGGTGCTTAACAGTCTTTACTAGCACGGAAAGGATTTGACATGGAACAACAAGTCAAAATCTTGGCGGTAGATGACCGCTACGAGAACTTGCTGGCTCTAAACAGTATTCTGGCCTCTCCCCATTATGAAGTGATTGGCTTGCAATCCGGTGAAGAGGCTCTTCGATATTTATTAAAGGAATCTGCCGATCATATTGCCGTCATTCTCATGGATGTGCAAATGCCGGGACTCAGCGGGTTCGAGACTGTTGAGCTGATTAAACAGCGCAAGGCTTGTCAAGATATTCCTATCATCTTCCTGACAGCCCTTAGTACGTCCATTGAACATGTGCTCAAAGGCTATCATGTGGGATCGATTGATTACCTATTTAAACCTGTGCATCCCGAAATGCTTCGCAAGAAAGTGGATGCTTTTGTTAACATGCATTTGAATCACCAGAAAATCAAATCGCAGAGCGAGCTTTTGCAGAAGCGGACACTGGACCTTGAAGAAACGAATCGGAAATTAGCGGAAGCGGAAGAAAAGCTGAAACAACAGAATGTGCTATTGGAAAATTGGGTCGAAGAACGTACGTCCGAACTGGTCGACGCTCACCAGAAATTATTGAAATCCCAAGAGCATTTCAAGAAAATGTTTATGCTCTCTCCCTCCCTGATGGCGATCCGGCGCCTGCCTGATCTCACTTATCTGGAGATTAATGAGAGTTGGAAGCAGTATACAGGTTATGGGGACGAAATTATTGGGACCTCGATGGATCTCCTGCGAACGGAACAGGGAGAACCGATGAAATGCGATGAGGTCATCCATAACTTGAAAGTGAGATATGAGACCAAATCCAAGGAAATGCGGACAGCGCTCATGTCGACAGAAATCATTGATATCGAGAACGAGAGCTGTATGCTTCAGGTCGCTGTAGATATTACAGAAAGCCTGCGTTTCGAAGCAGAAATGGCCCGTCTAGCCCAGTTAAATCTGGTCGGTGAAATGGCCGCTGGCATCGCGCATGAAATTCGCAACCCCATGACCACCATCCGCGGCTTCCTCCAGTTATTTCGCGAAAACGATGGCCGTATGCAGAAACAGTACATTCCCATCATGCTCGAAGAATTGGATCGTGCCAACGAGATCATCACCGAATATTTATCCCTCGCCAAAAATAAGCAATCCCATCAGCATCCCGATCAGATTAACCGGATCATCGAAATGCTGCTGCCGTTGATTCAAGCTGAGGCTGTGATGTCCGGCAAGCATGTGCAGTATCAGATCATGGACTGTCCGATCATTCAGCTCGACGACAAAGAAATCCGCCAACTCATCTTAAATATGTGCATGAATGGTCTGGAAGCGATGAGCATCGGCGGCAAGCTGCGGATCGAGACCTACCGTGAACCAGAACACGTTGTCCTGCTTATTGGGGATGAGGGGACAGGCATCGATGAGCATCATCTCGAGAAGCTTGGCCGGCCTTTCTTCACCACCAAAGACGAAGGAACTGGACTTGGTCTGGCAATCTGCTACAGTATAGCGGCCAGGCATCGGGCCTCCATTGAAGTTCAATCCAGCCCCAAAGGGACAACTTTTTATATTCGCTTCCCCGTTCTTGAGGATGGCGCCGATTCTTAATAGGAAGATGGTCAACGCATCGGAGAAGACCTTGAATGGCTACATACGCAGCTATCAAGGCGCAGCCAACCCATGGAAGTCATGTGCGGCTCTGTGTTCGACTGCAAACAAAAGTTCAATCTATAATAGTTGGTGCTTGGTGCAGCAGAGGCGCGAAGCGAGTTGCTTGCTGCGGCAGAGGCGCGAAGCGAATTGCTTGGTGCGGTGAGGAGGAGTGGTGAGCGACACTACCTCTTAGGGGGCACGCCTAGCAGCTACGCCCCTCCGCAGCCGCTCCTTCAGTTGAGGAAAACATTGGATTTATCCAGTGTTTTCCTCATTTTTGTGCTTCAGAACCCTCTTTCATTGGATATTTCCAATGGGATGTCCATAATCAGCTCTTATAGAGTGATTCCCTGTTAAAAGATTGGATAAATCCAGTGAAAGGTTGATTTCAACAGCTTTAGAGCCAATTTCATTGGATTTATCCAATGAAGGCGAAAGTATGTATGCAACGATCAGGAACTAGAAACAATTTAAATAGTTTATGACTTTCTTGACCACATCAAACTTACATAAGAAAAAAGCATATGTATCAAAAAACAGCTTACATCACATCTGTTTTTAAATAGCATATGCTTCTTTTTAATTGATTTATCTATACATTCAAATCCTTGCGCTTTCCTGTCACCATATAAATAACGCCTTCACCGATGTTCGTTGTATGGTCAGCGACGCGCTCCAGGAAGTGAGCCACAAACAGCAAGTGTGTCAGTTGGCGATTGCGGTTGTAATCAGAACTCATCAAGCTCATCAGTTCCTGCATCACTGTGCTGTAAAGCTTATCTACCCGGTCATCCTTCTCTGCAAGCGATGCCGCGCGGTGTACATCGCGCTCCGTGTAGGAAAGAAGGCTCTCATGCAGCATCTCGATAGCAATCTCCGCCATTTGCGGGATGACTTCAAGCGGCTTCACCAGTTCTTCCCCCGCGAAGCGTATTGTAATCTTGGCGATATCAACGGCATGGTCTGCGATGCGTTCCAAATCTGTGGCAATTTTGAGCGCCGTGCCGATAATCCTCAAATCACTGGCCATTGGCTGCTGCAGAGCGATGAGTCGCAGACACAGTTCGTCGATGGTCGTTAAATAGTCATCAATCAGGTCATCCGTCTTAATAACTTGGACTGCAGCTTTCTCATCTAGCTTTGCCAAGGACTCGACCGATTTGAAGATCAAATCCTCTACGCTTTCTCCCATATCTTGCAATTCTTTTTGCAGTAGTGCTAACGATTGATGAAACCCTGGTCTTGCATCCATTTGTTTGTCCCCTTTCGAAGTGGTTAGCCGAATCTTCCCGTAATGTAATCTTCCGTACGTTGGTCGTTCGGATTAGTGAAGATTTTATCTGTTTTGTCGGTTTCGACTAGATACCCATTTAAGAAAAAGGAAGTCATATCGGAAATTCTCGCTGCTTGCTGCATGTTATGCGTAACGATAATGATCGTATATTTCTCTTTCAAGGTTTGCGTTAACTCTTCCACCTTCAGTGTGGAGATCGGATCTAGTGCAGATGTCGGCTCATCCATCAACAGAACGTCTGGCTCAACGGCAAGCAAACGAGCGATACATAGACGCTGCTGTTGACCGCCTGACAAACCTAGTGCCGATTTATGCAAACGATCCTTCACTTCATCCCAGAGAGCCGCTTGTACAAGACTGCGCTCGACAATTTCATCCAGATGAGCTTTTTTCTTGGTGCCGTGAATGCGCGGTCCATAGGCGATGTTATCATAGATACTCATCGGGAATGGATTAGGGCGTTGGAAGACCATGCCCACACGTTTGCGCAAAGAAACCACATCAGAATCAGCCTCATAAATATTGTGCCCGTCAACGGCTACATTCCCTGTAATCCGCACGCTGTCAATGAGATCATTCATCCGGTTCAAGGTGCGCAGGAAGGTCGATTTCCCACAGCCTGACGGCCCGATCAAGGCAGCAATCGTTCCTGTTTCAATGGCTAATTCAATATCATGAAGCGCATGATTTTCCCCGTAAAACAAATTCAATTTATCCGCTTTGATTTTATGTTTAGTCGCCACGATTATTTCCCCCCGGAAAGTCTTTTTTGTAGGATTCGGCTTGGTATGCTAACAAGCAGGTTGAAAATTAAGACGACGATCAGGAGCAGCGCGGCGCTGCCTTTGGCAATATCCTTGGCGTCCGGCACAAGCGCTTCAGCCCCTACATACCAGAGATGGACTGACAGTGTCTCTCCCATCTTGAGCGGGTTGAAGTCCGGGAAGAAACGGGAAACCGATAACCCGGCTGTATAAATGAGAATCGCTGATTCACCTAAGGCACGTCCAGCAATCAAAGTAATTCCGGTGATTAAGCTAGGCAGTGCAGCAGGTATAAGCACCTTGCGAATGGCCTGCCATTTGGTCGATCCAAGCGCCAAGCTTGCTTCCCAGTAAGATTCCGGTACTGTACGAATGGATTCTTCCGTAACCCGCACCATAACCGGCAAGTTCAGAAGGGCAACAGTCGCAGCACCGCCGATAATGGAGAATTTCAGACCAAGCAGATTCGCGAAGAGCAGAAACCCGAACAACCCAAATACGATGGAAGGAACGGATGATAAAGCTTCAACGGAAATACGCACCAGATCAGTGAACCAATTTTTTTGTGCATAGATAGCCAAGTAAATTCCTGAGAATAATCCGATAGGAATGGAAATCAATAAGGATAAAAACAAGACGTAGAAGGAGTTGAACAACTGCGGCCCGACGCCGCCTCCCGCTTTGATTTCTTCCGGTTTGCCAAAGATAAAGTGCCAGGATAGATGAGGAATCCCTTCCCCTAGGATACGAATAAGGAACCAAGCCAGAATGGCAATGATAATGACACCTGATGCCCAAAAGTAAAATGTGGCTATACGATCTGTCGTTTTGCTAGTCATTATTTCAGTTCACTCCTTTTAGCCACGATACGAATAATTAGGATTAAGGATAAGGAGATCACTAGTAAAAGCAGAGCCATCATATAAAGGGCATTGTTCCATGCAGATCCATAATTCGTATTCCCCATATCCTTCACGATCGCTGTTGTTAGTACGGTTGTGGAATCCAACAATGACTTAGGCATTTGAGGAGAGTTTCCGATAACCATGAACACGGCCATTGTTTCTCCGATAGCGCGGCCCATGCCGAGAATGATCGCTGTCAGAATACCAGGTCTGGCCGCTGGCAGGAGGACCCGCCACATCGTTTGCCAGCGTGTTGCGCCTAAGGCTAGTGACGCTTCTTCCAAACGCCCTGGAAGAGCTCGGATAGCATCTTCAGATATGGAGAGAATAGTCGGTAGAATCATAATCGCCAAAATGATCGAGGCAGGTAGAATCCCGTAGCCAATTCCGCCTGTGAACTTACCGAGGGCAGGTACAATCACGGTCATCCCGATCAGACCATAGACGACGGAAGGAATACCTACGAACAAATCCGTGGCTGGACGCATGATTTCGCGCATCCATTTGGGAGCAATTTTCGCCATGAACAATGCACCGGATAATGCTAGAGGTACAGAGAACACAACCGAAACCAATGTCATTAATAATGTGCTGTATAGAAAAGGAAAAGCTCCGAATTTATTTTGGCCTGGTGTCCAATCCGTAGAAAAGAAAAACTCTATCACACTGACATCCTGGAACGTCTTAATACCTTGCATACCTACGAAAACAATGATAGAGAAAATAATCGCTGACACTAGGGCAGCACTGCCTACAAACACCCATCTCATGAGGCTGTCCTGTCTATGTTGTCCTTGGGTCCATTTGGAAGTAAGTGGACGACTTCTTTCCGAATTCGTGCTTGATAGTTTGTCTGCTACTGAATTCAATGGGTTAATCCCCCTTCTATTAATACACGCATGTCTTTCGCATACCTTACTTCTAGAATAGGTTACGATTGTCATTGGATCATCAATGAAATGTTAAGGGAATGTAAAAGTTTTATGGCTGAGCATAAAAAAAGAACGCTCAGACTTGCGAGCGCTCTTGGTGGGATGGCTAATTATTTTTTAAGCAGATCTGCAGGCAAGAATTTCAAATCACGAACTTGTTTGCCTTGGAATTCTTTGCTGGAGATGTAAGCGATGAAAGCTTTAGCTGGATCTTTTGCTTCGCCTTTTGTATACATGTGCTCAACACCAAACAATTTATAAGTACCGTTTTTGATGTTTTCTTCGGAGAAAGCTACACCATCAATTTTCAATGCTTTTACAGTGTCATCGATATAAGGCGTATCCACATAACCAATGGAGCTGGATTGACCAACTACCGCTGTTTTCATAGCGCCACTGTTTTCTTGTGTGATACCGTCTTTTGTGAATTCTTTGCCATCAAGAATAATTTGTTTAACAAGCGTACGGGAACCTGAACTGTCTGGACGGTGAACAAGAACGATTTTCGCGTCATTGCCGCCAACTTCTTTCCAGTTCGTGATTTTACCCATGTAAATATCAGCTGCTTGTGCTTTTGTTACGTTGTCTACTTTCACATCTTTGTTTACGATGAGTGCGAAAGGCGCGATTGCTACTTGGTGATCAACTAAACCTTTATCTTTATATTCAGCAGCTGGCTCAACATCGGAGTTACCAATGTCAGAAGTACCATCAGCTACGTTTTTAATTCCTGTACCTGAACCGCCTGCTGTAACGTTGATCGTTACTTTCGGGTTCTTTTCCATGAATTCTGTTGCCGCTTGTTTAACTAAAGGAAGAAGTGCACTGGAACCGGAAGCTGTTACTGTACCGCTAAGCTCTGTTTTTGGAGCATCTGAAGGTTTTGCAGAAGCTGAAGCAGCTGTACTAGCAGCTGGTGTTGCTGATGCTGCGGGTTTCGTCTCTGTTTTAGTACCGCAACCAACCAATGACCCCATCATTAATACCGCGGAAAGTGATAATGTAATTCCTTTTTTCGACATGAACTTGAACATGGTTAGCATGTCCTCCTTTGATTTTATGTTACTGGTTTTGTTAGCTCCGCGTCTTCTTGTTTGTCCGCCCTGCTAACTACTCTCCTATCGTAACAATCGATTGTAAATTCCAAACCCACGAAACGTAAACGTAATGTAAAACTTTTATTTGGGTCCTAAGCAGCTATATTTATGGATAAATTTACAACTGGTTTACATAATTCGATGCTCTATTTAATACAGAAGACCTATATTAATAAGCAAAAGCAAGAATAAAGTCAGTTCTTGTCTTATTAATGGAGGGATGACAATGCGCAAGATGATGTTGTTCAATATGACCATGCGGAGTCGATTGATTGCTAGCTTTGGTGGAGTGCTTCTCATTTTTCTGGCAGTTGCCTTCTTCAATTTGCATCAGGTTAGTCAAATCAAACAAAATATGAACGATCAGAATGACAAAGTGGAATTGAAAGTTCTTGCCCTGGAGTTAAAGGAAATGGTGCAGGAAATGAACATCATTGCGTCAGGTTTGGAGATTTCCAAGAAACCTGAATTCATTCTGAAATATAACAGCAAACGACAACCTTATAATGATTTCATTAAAAAAATTGGCGATACCGCCACTACACCCGATCAAATCAAATGGCGCAGCCAACTGATCCAAATCTCTGTCGATTACATCAACAATTTCGATTCCGCGGCGCAAATGATTCAAGGCAACGGCACAAATCCCAAAGACCTGGAGATTAATCTGCTCTACTTATATAATGAATCGCAAGAATTAAAGGATAAAATATTCGAACTCGTTGATAAGTTCTATGTGACCTACGCCAATTCGGCTGATCAGGCTATTGCGGATTCCACCAAAGCGCTCGATAGCACGAGTCAAGTTATGATGATTGCCGCCGTTGTCGTGCTCGCCGTGACCATCGCTATTGCCATTCTCTTAATTCGTTCCTTTATCAGACCGATTTCCCGCTTGCAGAAAGCAGTCACGCTCATCGCAGAGGGGGATTTGACCCAGACAATCAATTCCAAATCAACGGATGAGCTTGGCGCTCTGAGCAACAGCTTCGATCATATGATTGTTCAGGTACGCCACATGCTCAGCGCAACGAAGCATATCGCCTCCTCCCTGTCCGAGCACTCGCATGAGTTTCATCGCTTCTCACAGCTGACTGCATCGGCGAACACAGATATTCTGAAAGCCATTCACGAAATCTCCCATGGCGCCGATGAACAAGCTGTTAAGACGGAGCACAGCTCCATCGTCATTGCAGAGCTGGAAGCAGAGATCCGTGACATCACCGCATATACATATGAAATGAAGCGTGCGAGCGACGAAGCGGCAGCAGGTACGCAGCAAGGCACAAACTCGGTCCGAGCGCTGAAAGCTTCCTCCGAGCATTCGCAAGATTTGCTGCAGCGGGTAGATGCCGCGATGCAGACCGTGGCCGCCAGCTCGAAGCAAATTGGCGCCATCATTCACTCCATCACGGAAATTTCGACGCAGACGAACGTGTTGGCCTTGAATGCCGCGATTGAAGCGGCAAGAGCCGGCGCACACGGACGCGGCTTCTCCGTGATCGCGGACGAAGTTCGTCATCTGTCGCAGCAGACGAACCAATCGTCCAAGACGATCAGCGCCATCATCGGAACGCTGCAACAGCAGATCAAGGAGCTGCAGAGCTCCTTGATCGAAGCGCGCGACTCGGCGCTGGCTCAAGACAGCCGTGTCGCTGACACGCTTGGCTCTTTCGAAAGCATCGATTACTCGATGCAGGGCATTAAACTTCAGATTGAACAAATCCATCTGAAGATCGAACAAGCTCGCTCGAAGAACGACGAGCTCGTTGACTCTGTGCAATTCGTTGCCGCGATTGCCCAGGAAACAGCAGCAGGTGTCGAGGAGGTTAACTCGACCTCCATCCAGCAGGATGTTTCGATTCGCCGCATCGCCGAAGAATCGGATGATATCCTGGATCTAGCGCAGCAGTTGTTCGCCGAGATCAGTAAATTCCGAATCAACGAGGAAGAGGCGGAGAAGTTGGGTGGTTCGGAGGAGAAGCATGATGATTCGGAAGATAAACTGGATGGTTCGGTAGAGAAGCATGATAATGCGGAGGAGAAACTGGATGGTTCGCTAGATAATACGGCACCCTTGAATTTTGTTGAGGGAACGTCTCGCACAGCAACTTCGGATACTGTTTCGGATGACGTTGCCGATGAAGTTCTCATGCAAACGGAGCAGGGAGCGGAACGCGATGAGGAGCAAGCTGAAGCGCCAAGTTCAACCGACGAGTCCGCGAAGAGTAAAACGGAGTCGGCGTCAGACACTACGAAGGGACAGGAGAAAAAAGAGCCGGTGCTGATAGGTTAGCATCACCCCCTCATCTCTTGCCCCTACTGTATAGTTAACTGGAAAACAAAACCTTCTGTTATTTCTGCTCATTTCTCGCTAAATAGCGAATTTCCCTCGAATTATAGGGAGGAATCCCCATTAGATTTCGCTCCTGATCGCAACAAAGAGGCTGCTCGCCAGGTTTTCAACCTGTTGAGACAGCCTCATTTTTTCACATCCGCTAATGCACGAATCGGCCTTCCTTCGGCACGGCCACACGCGCGAAATTCTCGGCCAAATAGCTGAGCTGATTCGTCAGCTCCTCCTCGCGCATCGGCTTTCCATGGCCTGTTACGGCCAAGACCGGCTGGAGCGCTTGAAGTTTTCTTACGGAAGCTTCCGCCGCCTGCCAGTCCGTCGTGAAATATTTCGGCGGTCCGCTGATTTCCTTCGTCTGGAGTATGACTTTGTACAATGATTCCTGTTTCACCGTGACAAAAGCATCCCCTGCAAGGAGCGAGCGGTCTCTACCGCGAAATAGAGAAATATGCCCTGGCGTATGCCCCGGTGTATGAATCCATTGCCATTCGGGCAATCCCGGAATGCTGCCGTCAGCTGGAAGCGCCTGTACATGGTTTTCCAGGTTAATGCCGTGATTAGGAAACAAGGGAGAAAGCTCGCTAATGAGACCGCCATTTACAGTTGGATCGCCTTTGGGATAATCGGCTTTCCCTGTTAGATAGGGAATCTCCCATTCATGCGCATAAACGGGCACATCCCAATGCTCCAACAATTCCCCCATAGCGCCAACATGATCAAAATGTCCATGCGTTAAAATAATGCCTTGAGGCTTCGTCATCGACCCAAAATGGTCCTCCGCAAGGCGAATTATGTTGTCTGCCGAGTGTGGCAAGCCAGCATCGATTAAGAACCACTCCTTCGTCTTGCTAGTCTGATTACCCAACAAACAAATATTGACGAACTGGATGCAGTAGCAGTAGATATCGATATTGACTTCTTGACCCTCTCCGCTCGATACGGTTGTTAAGGGAATGTAAACATGCTCGAATGTAGCATCCAATGGTCTGTTCTCCTCTTTTCGTTTTTTTTAGCATCCCCTTTCTCGCAGCGGAATATCTTTAAGCGCCGTAAGAAAAACGGCTTCGCCGCCCTGAGAAATCAGCCTCTTATTAGCGACAAAACCTGTTAAGGGAACTAGAGGACGCTATTTTGGCAAAAAGCAGGGTTGCTAGGGTATTAGCGGAACTACAGGGTCTTATTTCCACCAAAAGAGCTGAATTTCCTAGAAAACAGCAAAATAGCGGATTGTAGTTCCCTCAACCTCGCAATAATGACGCTTTTTGCTAGAATAGCGGACTGTAGTTCCCTTATCCCCGCTCAAGCAGCCCGGGCAACTCCTCGTTCACTCCAGAACATATAAATTCTTATATATCAAAAAAAAAGCCAAGAGCCTATAGGCTCTTGACCTAGGCTCTTGACCTGAATACAACCATTTTACTTGGCAATCTCATCCGTAGCTTTAATATTGCGCAGAATGCTTACTTCAACGCGGCGATTCTTGGCCCTGCCTTCTGTCGTGTCATTTGGTGCAATCGGGCGATATTCTCCAAAGCCGACCGACGAATAGGATGAGGGATCGATTTTTCCGTTGTTCAAAAGAATTTTCATGAAATTGACGGCACGCTTAGCGCTCAAATCCCAGTTCGTTTCAAAATCGGCGCGATGAATGGGAATGTTATCCGTATGCCCGCCTACTTCAACTTGATAGCCGGGATAGCTGGCCAACAGGTTGGACATCGCAAGCGCCAGATTCTGTGAATCCTGTTTGATCGTTGCTGATCCGGAGTCAAACAAGGCACGGTCACTGATCGTAATCGTCAATTTTTCATTATCCAGCTTGGTCGTCAACTGCTCGCTCATGCTGTTGTCTTTGATGAAAGCATCCATGCTTTTCTTCAGCTCTTCGAGATCTTTCTCTTCTTTTTGCAGCTTCGCAGCTAGTTGGCTCTCTTCTTTGCTTTGTTCTTTGTTCGGCGGATTCTGGTTTTTATTATTATTTTTCGTTGAATTCGCCGCATCATCAATCGGGATTAAATTCGACATTGCGAAGGGGGCTTCGCCACCCGAGAAGGCATTGTTCAAAGATCTCATAATCGAATCGTACTTCTTCGAATCCAACTGGCTGGATGCAAATAGAATGATAAATAGAGCTAGAAGCAAGGTAAGCAAGTCGGCATAGGGAATGAGCCAGGTTTCATCAACGTGTTCTTCATGTTCCTCATGCTTCTTTTTTTTACTCACTGTGGAGCAGCCTCCCTTGGTGATTCTTCTTCATAAGCCGCTCGATCGCTATTGGCTACGAAGATCATCATTTTTTGCTTCACGGAATTGGCAGAAACGCCGGATTGAATGGAGAGCAGGCCTTCGACTACCATCAACTTGATTTCAACTTCTTTTTTGGACTTCTGTTTCAGCTTATTAGCGAACGGATGGAATACAACGTAACCAAGGAAAATCCCGAACATTGTAGCAACGAAGGCTGCTGAAATCAGATGTCCCAGCTTTTCTACTTCACTCAGGTTGCCTAGTGCGGCAATAAGTCCTACTACGGCGCCTAGCACTCCCAATGTTGGTGCGTATGTACCTGCTTGCGTAAAAATACCCGCATATTTTTTATGTCTTGTTTCCATTTCAGCGATGTCTTCGAGCAATACGTCACGCACGAAATCAGCGTCATTCCCGTCAATGATCAAGCGCATACCGCTTTTCATAAAAGGATCGGAAAGCTCTTCCGCTTGTTTTTCCAAAGAAAGCAATCCTTCGCGGCGAGTAATGGATACCCATTCGATAAAGGTTTCGATCAATTCTTTTTTAGGCATCAACTTTTGTTCGGTAAAAATAATTTTCAATAATGCCGGTATTTTCTTCATTTCTTCCAGTGAGAAAGCGATAAAAAGCGCTGAGGCTGTACCACCGAAAATGATTAAGGCCGCTGCCGGATTCAGCAAAGCTGCTAAACTCGCGCCTTTCAACACCATCCCCACACCGATGGATATAAATGCTAAAACAATGCCAATAACTGATGATTTCTCCATGTGCAAGGCACCTCTCCTATGGTCATTTTCATGTTAATTGTTATCTTGAGTTGTTTCATTTCCTAGAGCACGCATCAAGTTTACTAATGTTTCCTGTTCTTCCCCCAACTTAGCAAAAAAGATATTCTCGGCTTCCATGACAATCTCCAGCGCCTGGGCAGTTATCCGTTCCCCTTCCAGCGTTAAGGAGATCGCTTTCGCCCTTGTGTCTGTCGGGTGTTCCTTCCGGATAATAAACCCTTTCTTCTCCAAGTGACGGAGCACTTGCGACGCCATCATGGGATCAACATGCGCATAACTCGCAATTTGTACCTGTGTGATGTCCTCGAGCTGTGACTGTGTGTTTAATCCTTGCGTGGCTGCCAGCAAAATAAATTGAACATGCGTTAGATCCAAGTCATGCAGGGCATGGCGAAGATTTTTTTGCCATTGATTCGTGACCTGCCAGAGATGAAATCCTGGGCTGTCATAAGGCTTTCCCTGTTCCGATGTCATTGACCCTCCATGATTTCGACAGAAAGTTGTATATGTACATATAATAAGTTTATTTACTATAAATTACAATCACTTTTTGTCGAATATATAGGACAATAGTCATGAACATTTGTTGAATAAACAAACCTTCTGACGAATGCTGGCATCCTGCTCTTACCTATTTTATACTTAGAGAGGGCAAATTCCTGCTTAATGCGATCTCTAGCTTGAAGTAAGCGATTTCAAATGTGAATGGCGTATGATCTCTTCACCTTTTTGGCAAAAATGAGTATAAAAAGGAGTGGATGAAGTGGAGAAACGGCTTTTCGGTTCAACTGGGCAGCAATTTCCAATCCTGAGCTTTGGCGCTCAGCGCATTGTAGATGAACACAACTGTACGGAAGAGGAAGCGATTCACATTGTGAATCGGGCGATTGACGAGGGCATTACTTATTTCGATACAGCACCAAGCTATTCGGATGGTCAATCGGAAGAGCGATTAGGCAAAGCCTTGGCGCTCCGGAGTCGCAGGGATGAAGTCTGGATTGCAACCAAGACACACGATCGCACGCGTGACGGCTCATTGAAGCTGCTGGAAGCAAGTTTGAAGCGCCTGCAGACGGATCATGTGGATGAATGGCGATTACATAACATTATGACCATGGAAGAGCTCGACAAGTGCTTCGCCAAAGGCGGCGCGTTGGAGGCGCTCCTCGAAGCGAAGGAACAAGGCTTGATCAAGCACATCTCGATCAGCGGACACACGAATCCGCTCGTCCAACTGGAAGCGATTGAACGCTATGCCTTCGACAGCGCGCTGGTTGCTCTATCGGCAGCGGACCATCTCGTGTACAGCTTCGCTCACGAATTTCTGCCCAAGGCGATTGAAAAGGGTGTGGCCATCATCGGGATGAAGGTCATGGCTCTTGGCAAGCTTGCACCTTGGTATGAGAAGGCGCTGCAATATACGTTCTCACTCCCTATTTCGACAGCGATTGTCGGGATGGAGTCGATGGCGCAGCTCGAACAAAACTTGGCCATCGCCAAAAGCTTTACACCGATGACCGAACTCGAGCAGCTTGCTTTTCTCAAAGAAATCATGCATTTGGCTACCCCCGATGTCCTGCGTTGGAAATCCACCGATTGGGTTTCCGGCGAGTGGTACGTTCGTTAATAGAAACAGAAACAGAGGCTGCTCTCAAGGTATTCAACCTTTCGAGTCAGCCTCTGTTTATTATGAGATACAGCTATTCTTCGAAAATATGAGTAAGCAGCGCCCCAAGTTCTTGCAACGCCTGCTCCTCTTGCTCGCCGTCCACTTCCAATGTTACTTCATCATTCTGCTGAATGCCTAGTGTAAGCATGCTTAGCGAGCTTTTACCGTTAACCTTCTTCCCGCCTTTGCTTACACTTACTTTGCAGGGAAAGGTCCCGACTTTCTGAACGAACACTTTGGTGGGACGGGCATGAAAACCCGATGGATTTAGAATCGTAAACGTTTGCGATCTCATTGCAAGTCACTCCTTAATTTCTGCTTGACGAATTGTTGTATTTGCTCTTGACTGCTCATGGCTAGAATCTGCTGTGTATAACCTGCCCACTCTGTTCTCGACACCTCTTTAATCAAGGCTCTAGCGGGCAAAATCGAGCTGGCACTCATGCTGAATTCATGTAGGCCCATACCGAGTAGAATCGGAATCGCCGTCACGTCGCCTGCCATCTCCCCGCACATGCCAACCCATTTCCCTTCCCGCTCCGCTGCCCGGATGACCATATGGATCAAACGCAAAACAGCTGGATGGCAAGGCTGATACAAATAGGAGACCGTTTCATTCATGCGATCTGCCGCCATTGTATATTGAATCAAATCATTCGTTCCGATACTGAAGAAGTCGACCTCTTTGGCGAGGAAATCCGCTCCCAGGGCAGCAGCCGGAACTTCGATCATAATGCCTACCTCGATGTTCTCAGGTACAGGGACTCCTTCTTGTACCAGCTTCCCTTTTTCCTCTTCGAGCAATTGCTTCGCAGCCCTCAGCTCTTCCATAACAGCAATCATGGGGAACATGATTTTCAATTGCCCATAAGCGCTTGCCCGCAGTAAAGCTCTTAGCTGAGTCCGGAATATCTCCTGTTTGCTTAAACATAGGCGGATCGCACGCAGCCCCAAGAATGGATTGCTCTCTTCCGGAAGCTTCATATAAGGCAATTCTTTATCGCCACCGATATCCAGCGTACGAATGACGACAGGTTTAGGATTCATTCGCTCCAAAACATGCTTATACACTTGAAATTGTTCCTCTTCACTTGGCATCGCGCTGCGTCCCATATACAGAAATTCCGTGCGGAACAGCCCGATCCCTTCCGCTCCGTTCGCGAACACCTTCTGCAGATCTTCCACACTGCCGATATTGGCAGCAAGCTCAACATGCTGCCCGTCAGCTGAAAGCGTTGGCTGATCCAGCAGCTTGCGAAGTTCAACTCGGCGTTGATCATAAGCAAGCTTGCGCGACTGGTAATCCGCTACTTCTTCTTCGGTTGGAGCGATAAGAACCGTCCCTAGCGACGCATCCATGACAACCATCGTCCCTGTCTGGATATCTCCTGCCGCTGTGCCAGCCCCAACGATAGCCGGCACTTCAAGCGAGCGAGCCATAATCGCAGAATGCGAAGTACGGCTGCCGATTTCCGTTACAAAGCCGAGTACATAATCCAGATTAAGCTGAGCTGTATCCGAAGGGGTTAAGTCTTCCGCGATTAGAATACAAGGTTCATTAATGGCCGCAATCGCCGCATAGGAGACGCCACGAAGCTTGCTCATGATGCGGCCAGTAACGTCCTTCACATCCGCCGCACGTTCCCTAAGCAGCTCGTTATCCATCGCGCTGAGCACTTCAATGAAGCTGTTCGCTATTTCATGCAGCTTGAATTCGGCGTTCATGCCTTCCTCTTCGATGCCCTCAATCACCGCATCTACATAATCAGGATCTTCCAGCAGCATGAGATGGGCTTCGAAAATCTCCGCTTTGGCAGCTCCTATGCGCTGTTCCGTTAATATTCTGATCTCTTCAAGCTCCTGCCTGGCTTCATCAACAGCCTTGCGAAATCGATTTACTTCTATATGAGTATCCGCTGCTTTGTCAGCAACTGGAACGTAATCATCAGCATTGTTCAGTCGGAAAGCTTTAGCTATGGCAATGCCGGGGGAAGCAGCTATACCAGTCAAGCGATTGGACATCATTTTAGCCATCTTGGAAACTCCCCTTTCTTAGGAAACTTCTACCTGTTGAAATTGTTCATACTGCGTCTTAATCATAGCATGGATCGGGTGATCTTCAGGAATCGTTGTATATTTAGTTATCGCTTGCGTGATTCCGATTGCCGCCAAATCCGCTTGAATCTGAATAGCCTCAGGATCTTCCTTATCCTTAAAAGAAAAGGCTGCTGCCATCGCCATAGCTAAATAAGCGGGCTTCATCCCCAGTTCGTAAGCCTGTAAAGCAGGCCGCACGAGTCGATCATTGGCGGATAACTTGCGAATCGGCGATCTGCCAACTCTGGCAACCTCATCGATCAAATAAGGATTTAAGAATCTGTTCAAAATTTTATCGATATAGCTGTCATGTTGAGCCTGATCAAAGCCATGCTTCTTAATCAGCAAGGAACCTGTCTCCTGCATCACATGGCGCACCAAAGCGGCAATTTGCGGGTTTGCCATTGCTGCTTGAATGGTATCGAAGCCATGCAGATAACCAAGATAAGCCGCGCTGCAATGCCCTGTATTCACCGTAAACAGCTTGCGCTCGATGTAGGGCTCTAGCTGTTTCACATAATGTACACCCTCAATCCGGTGAAAGCCCTCCAGCATTTGAGACTCGTCAATCACCCATTCATAGAATGGCTCCACCGTCACTTGCAGAGGATCTTCATGATGCTGCAAGGGAACGATCCGGTCGACTGCTGCATCAGGGAATGCGATGCTGGCATCTGCCTTTTCACGCATATCCGCACTCAAATGACTGTACACATGTTCCTTGAGCTGCGTGCTGCCGCCAATCGCATTCTCGCAGGCGATGATAGGAAGCGGCGCGGCGCCGCGATTCAAGCGGAGCTCAATCCCTTTGGCGATGCCTGCCGCAATGTGTTTGAGGATATTCACGCCAACGGCGGTTGTGACCAGATCGGCCTGTGCAACCGCCTCTGCGACATCGTCTGCCTGTTTCCCATTGATTGCAGACACATTAGAAACGTGGAACGCCTCCTGTGCCTCATTGGCCAAGCGAACCGTGTACGATTTCCTTTCCTTAAGCTGCTCCACCAAGCTGTCGTTCACATCAGAGAACAAGACTTCATAGCCTGCCTGCGACAAAAGGAGACCGATGAATCCGCGTCCGATATTCCCTGCGCCGAAATGAACGGCCTTCATGATTCCATCCCGCTTTCAAAAATGCTGACCATCTCTTCCGGCGTCGTCGCTTTCATGATCATCTCGACATTCTCATCCTCGGAACAAATCATCGCCACATTCGTCAAAATGTCCAAATGTTCATTCCCTGCGGCAGCAATCCCGATCACCAAAGTGGCTAATTCCCCTTCTCCGAAATCAACGCCATCAGGGATTTGTACGATCGACAGCCCTGTAGAAATGATCAGTGATTTGGAATCCTGCGTGCCATGCGGAATGGCGAGGCCATTGCCCATATAGGTAGAGAGTGTCTGTTCTCTTTCCAACATTTTATCGATATAAGCGGATGATGCATGACCCGCGTCTACTAACAGTTGTCCAGCCATCCGAATCGCCTCGAATTTATCCTTGGGCTTCGCATTCAGCCTAATTTTGTTCGTTGATAAGATACTCATAATTGATCTCTCCTTATATCCGATTTATTTTTTATCTTCTAAGAAAGCAGCTAGCTCTTGGGATATAAACTGTTTAATTTCAGCTTGGCTCCCCGATTTGAGCAGTTCAATCATCTCCGGAATTAATAGCAAAGAGCTTATTTCGCTTAGAACTTCCAGACTTTCTTTAGAAAGCTTCTGGGGACCGAGCATCAACAGCAGTTGCTTGACTTCGGAGGGTATCCCGCTATCCAGAGGCAAATCTTCTTTTAATCGAAATAGTGTAAAGGAAGGCCTTAAAACTTGTTCGCTTCGAATGTGAAAAAGGGCAAGCCCTGTTTCCGGAATGACTTGACTGCTCAGTCGCTCCCTTTCCAACAAAAGATTGACTATAGGCCCTACTTCCTCAATAACACCTGTTCGGCTGCTGTAGCCACAAATGACCTCTAAAGCTTGCTGCAGACTATGAAAGCTTTGCTCAATGGCATGCACCTTGAATTGATCAATGATGCTGACGATTTCATTTATATAAAGCTGGATGCGATGCAATCGACCTGTTGAATCTTCCTCTTGATGCGTTTCTATGCGTTCTTCCGGCTGTTTTTGCAAGGTGACATTTTGGATGAAAAGCCTCAGACGTTCTGCTTCTTCTTTCGTAAGCAGCGGACTTAACTTCATGTATTGATTAGGCTCCAGAGGCAAATCGACGGTAGATATGATCAGATCGTAGTCCTTCTCAGGAATACGTGCTGCCTCAAACCACGAGGCGTGCCCGATAATATTGATTTGCGGAAGCTCCTTCGTTAGACGCACAGCAAGCATTTTGGAAGTGCCGATTCCGCTTGTGCAGACTAATATAGCTCTTACATTTCTTTTAAACTGCTTCTGTCTTTCTATCGAGGCTCCGAAATGCATAACCAGGAACCCGATCTCTTCATCAGGGATCGCCATTTCTTCGATCGTCTGATTGACGGCATGCCGTATCGCATCGAATAAGAACTCATAATCTTTCTTGATTTGCGCCAGCAATGGATTGCGAATGTTCGCTCCTGCCTGAAGCCGCTTGATTGCAGATTCCAGATGTGACAGAAGGCCATCGCGCAAGGAGCGATCCTCACTGAACGGAATATCCAGACTCTTTTCCATGCAGCGTATCAACTTCCAAACCATCTCCATATAACTCAGTTCATCAATAGGAAGCAGATGATTGGGATGGTTCAAAGACTTTGGCTCCAGCAATTCAGCAATATAGGCGATTTCGGCGGATGATAGTTCCACTGAAAGGACTTTCGTCAAATGCTCTACCGTATGCGTTAGCAGCTTGCTTGCCACAGGTGGACTTGTTTCCAATGGACCTTCCATCGAGCGCCCCTGCTGAATTCTAGCTATGGTGATGGATATATGAATAAGCAGATTCGTGTAACTCTCTTCCGAAAGCTCGCTCAAGCCTTCATCTTCAGCTAGCCACAAGGCAGCTTCAACATGCGTGAAGTTCTCTTTGCTGATAAGCTCAAGTAATTTCTGGACAACCGGAGATTGAGATTGAGGCGTTTCATTCTTGCCAAACAGATCCGATTCATCCAGTCCGTTCTTAGCCAATCTGGCAATCATCCTGCGCTTGTTGGCTTCTGTGCCGACTAAGCCGACACCATAGCCTCTTTTACGAACTAGCGTGAGGTTAGACCGCTTCACCCATCCTTCCAGCTCATCCAGATCATGAGTGATCGTAGGAACAGTTACGCCCAAATCGTGCGATAGCGCGAATAGCTTCACAGGTTCCTCTTCTTCCAGCAAAGTACATAGGATCATCATCCTGCGATCCTCGGCGGAGTACTCAACAGCCATCCTGCCATAGAGCATCTGTCTGAATGCTTCCAGTTGTTCAGGCTCAGCTTGAAGCTGAATACCCTTGCCTGATTTCTTCTGCAACCCGATGCCATAATCAGCCAAAATCGCCTCGAGTTCAGACAACTCTCGATGAACGGTACGTGTGCTTACATTGATTTCGGCAGCGATTTCTCCTGCTGTAATGTCATCCGCCCGGTACATTAACAGCTCTAGGATTTGGCGATGCCTGTTAGACAGGCCCATGTCGATTCTCCTCACGAACAAAATGGAGATAACGCCGGCAATCAGCCAGCGTTAAGTTATTCCGTTTAACTCAATCGTTTCACAAGCTCATCGTAAGCCGGACTTTTCATGAAATTCTCAATAGAAATATGTTCGGCTTGCGGAGCTTTGTTCCGCGCTCGATCCGTTAATGATTTATGCGTAATGACGATATCTGCGTCCATTGGAATCTCACTAATTGCTGTATTAATGACTGTGATATCAATAGCTGCCTCTTTCATTTTCTTTCTCAGAATCGAAGCGCCCATGGCACTTGAGCCCATGCCAGCATCGCATGAGAAAACTATTTTCTGCACATGAGCTGTTGGTTTTGTGATCGGAGCAGCCACTTGTTCCGCTGCCGCAGCAGCCGGAGCTTGTTTCATTTCTTTCATTCGTGCAGTAGCTTGATCCAGATCTTCACTCTCGCTTTGCTTGCTTGTTTTGAGCAGCAGAGAACCTACGGCAAAGGAGACAATCGTTGATGTGATCACCCCTGAGAAAATCGGCAGCATGTTCCCCTTGGGAGCCATAGCGATATAAGCGAAAATGCTTCCCGGTGAGGGGGGAGCAACCAGCCCTGCGCCGAACAAGGAGAACGTGAACGTCCCTGTCACACCGCCGGCAATAACAGCCAAGATCAGTCGTGGATTCATCAAAATGTAAGGGAAATAGATTTCATGAATACCGCCAAAGAAGTGAATAATGGCAGAACCCGGTGCCGAAAGTTTCGCCGCGCCGCGGCCAACAAACCAATAAGCAAGCAGAATGCCAAGACCTGGGCCTGGATTAGACTCCAGCATGAACAAGATGGACTTGCCTGTTTTGGATGCTTGATCCAGAGCGATCGGACTTAACACGCCATGATTAATGGCATTGTTCAGGAACAGCACTTTCCCTGGTTCAATCAGTACGTTAGCCAGAGGCAGCAAGCCAGCATTGACAAGCGCTTGCACGCCAGACGCGAGAGCCTTGCTCACCACTTGAACCGCAGGACCAACTACCGTATAGGCTAGAACGGCTAGAATAGCTCCAATGATGCCTGATGAGAAGTTGTTCACGAGCATTTCGAAGCCGGATTTAATTTTGCCTTCAATCGACCTATCGAACTGCTTCAGCACCCATGCGGCGAATGGGCCTACAATCATGGCTCCCATGAACATCGGTATATCCGTACCGATCACGACACCCATCGTCGTGACAGCGCCGATGACGCCGCCGCGCGTACCGTGTATCATCGTTCCTCCCGTATAGCCAATCAGCAGGGGAAGAAGATAAGTAATTGTAGGGCCGACTAGTTTGGCCAAATACTCATTTGGAATCCAGCCTGTCGGAATAAATAAAGCCGTAATGAGTCCCCAAGCAATAAATGCGCCAATGTTCGGCATCACCATACCACTCAAAAAACGACCGAAATTTTGTACCTTCACCCGGAATCCTCCGGAATTTGCTTGCTTCTGCGCAGCAATTGTACTCACTAGGATAACCTCCCTTTGTTTGTTTCATGTTCTTATCGTAAAGCAAAAGCGCTTTCATGTTCAATCAAATCAAAATCCCTTTTCGTCATGAATGATGTTGACATGATTTTAAGCAAGCGAGGGATCGACGTTCCGCCGGCATGCGAAATTACCCGATAAGTGCACTACACTATGGTGCTCGAGGAAGAACAAGCAAGCTAAATGTGCTTATTTTACGTATTGAAACACGAAATAGAAAAAGAAGCTGACTCAAAAAGGTTACAAACCTAGAGAGCAGCCTCTATATTGTTTCGATTTGGAGCGAAATTTAACAGGAATTTCGATTTTCCATGTAGTGCAATATTGAAAGCAAGAGGCTGCCTTAAGTCAATGAATTGACTTTTGGGACAGCCTCATGAATTATTCAATAATTAGGGCATACACAATACCAGGTCCATGCACGCCGATCGTCAAATCATTCTCGATATCAGCCGAACGGCTCGGTCCTGAGATGAAGTGAATGCCCGCCGGCCTGTCTTTACGCGCAAGGCCGTCAAACGGGCGAAGCACTTCGCCCAGCTTCGTCCGCAAGCGATCCACAGGGATGATCGCAATGAAGGTCGTCGGCAGCAAGCTGACGCTTCGGCCTCGCGTGGCATCGGATGTGACTACGAGCGACCCCGTGTAGGCCACAGCATGCTCGACAGCCACGATGCCGATGTCAGCGCCAGCCGCCTTCGCGACCAGCTCATCCTTGGAAGCAGCATCGATGCCGCCGGCATTCCAGACGGTGATGTCCGTCTCTGTTTCCGCGGCAAGTCCAGCGCGCAGCTCTGCCAGCTCCGCTTGATCTTGGATGATCAGATGCTTTGCCTGCGTCTTGCCGATGAAATCGGCAATGAACGCTTGCGCTTCTGTCATCCCTTGGAGGCGCTGCGTATGGCCGCCCGCCTTCTGCCAGTTCGACATGAACAGCTGGGTGCGCTGCTCCAGCGGAAGATCCACCTGCTCCCAGAATGCAGGAGCCCCTTTCATGCTGTGCGTGGGAGCGCTCTGCATAGGCTTGGATCTCCCCAGCCTTGCAGCAATATTGGCAAAGAAGGCCTCTTGATCCTTGAGGGCTTCCTGATGCAGATTTTGGAGAAAAGCTGGATCTGATTTAGCCATGATGATGTCCTCCTCCGCCTTCTTTGCGATCTGCGACCAGCTTCTCCATCCGAGCCTTCATCGCGGCATCCAGTTCAGGGAAAGTTCCTTCAAGCCCTTGCTCGATGTCCTTCCACGATTCACGGAACGTCTTCTTCGCTATGCTTGGCGCAAATCGATGCGAGTTCCATCCCTTAAGCGGTCCTACTTTCGCTTTAATATGACCGTCGCGAACGAGCAGCTTTTGTCCGATGCGGCCAACTTGGATCAAAGCCTTCACACGCTTGGCATCGGACATCAAGAAATTAAACCCTTTCATACCCAGCTTCTCGCCTAAATCCGTCGAACCTCGTTCGACCTTGCGTTGACGCAAATAGACAAGCATATCATGCAGCGGAATTTTCACCGGACAAGCCTCATAGCAAGCCCCGCACAAACTCGATGCGCTGGCGATGTCGTCCCACTGGTCCACATTTTTATTCAAAGCTGGCGTCAATACAGCACCAATCGGCCCACTATACACGCCGCCATAAGCATGGCCGCCAATATGGCGATACACCGGGCATGCGTTGAGGCACGCGCCACAGCGAATACAGTTCAGCAATTCCTGGAACTGCGGATCTCCGAGCTGCAAGGAACGACCATTATCCAAAATAATGATGTGCATTTCCTCCGCCCCATCGCCATCCTGCTCCCGCTGCGGACCGGAAATCACGGACATATAGACGGTCAGTTTCTGACCTGTCGCTGAACGAGGCAGCAGAGTTGCCATCACTTCGAGATCGTCCAGGGTTGGAATAATTCGTTCCATCCCCATGAACGTAATTTGTGTCTTGGGAATCGTGCTGACCATCCGGGCATTTCCTTCATTTTCAAATAGAACAATGGAACCTGTCTCGGCAATGGCAAAATTGCAGCCCGTCATCCCAATATCGGCTTCCAGAAATTTCTCGCGTAATTTCCTCCGCACATACCCAGCCAAAATACCGGTATCTGGCTCAAGCTTCTCGCCGGCATCTTCGGAAAGCAAATCGGCAATCTGATACCGATTCTTGTGAATCGCCGGAATAATGATGTGCGATGGCGTTTCTCCAGCAAGTTGAATAATATATTCGCCCAGATCCGTTTCGATCGCTTCAACCCCGATGGATTCCAGCGCATGGTTGATATGCAATTCCTCCGAAACCATGGACTTGGATTTCACGACGCTTTTAGCTTTCTTATGCTCGGCAATTTGCATCGTCAAGCGAACCGCATCCGCTGCATCTGCCGCAAAGTGGACATGCACGCCTTGCGCTCTGGCATTTTCCACAAATTTGCCCAAATAGTAGTCTAAGTGTGCGATGGTATGGAGACGAATTTCGCGCCCTCGTTCACGCCACTCTTCCCAGTTTCCAATCTCTTCAGCCGCAGCAAGCTTGCCGTTCTTCAAGCGTTCCGTCGTGAACTTAACCGCATTTCGTAGAAAATCATTGTTCAAGGCTACCTTGGATCTTTCCTTGACGGTACCGCTTGCTTTATGCTCGCTCATGGGCCAACTTCACTCCCTCAGCCAATAATTCAGCCAGATGCATCACCTTTACAGGTGTCCCGCGGTAGGATAAATTACCGGCAATATTCATCAAGCAGCCCATGTCGAGTCCAACTAGCACTTCGGCATCGGTTTCGAGCACATGGTCGGATTTCTCAGCAACCATCGCCCCGGAAATATCGCACATTTTCACCGCAAAAGTACCCCCGAATCCGCAGCAATCCTCGGCGTGAGGGAGTGGAACTAGTTCCATTCCACGGATATTTTGCATCAACTGCATCGGTTCCGCTTTGACCCCGAGCAGTCTGCTGCCATGGCAGGACGGATGATACGTCACTTTGTGCGGGAACACAGCACCCAAATCTGTAACGCCCATGACTTGCACAAGAAACTGTGTAAACTCATACGTTTTCTCTACGAGTCGGTTAGCTTTGGCTAGATGGATAGGATCATTTTCAAAAAGCTTAGGATAATAATGATGGATCATACTTGTACAGGAACCCGAAGGAGATATGACAAAATCACTATCATCAAACGCTTCAAGCAGCGTTAAAGCCGCCCCCTTGGCCTCATCCCAGTATCCGCTATTGAAGGCCGGTTGACCGCAGCAAGTTTGCTTGGCAGGAAAGTCCAGCTTAACGCCATATTTGGCAAGCAACTGCACGATAGACTCGCCAACCTTTGGATACACAAGATCGCTCAAGCACGTTATGAACATAGATACTTTCATGATTGCAGCTAACTCCCTTCCTTAATTGTCCCCACCAAAGATGTGATTGGCTATACAAAAAACCATCCTCAGTACGCAAGAAACATACTGGTGATGGAAGGAACAATAGTTTTAACCTTTATCTAATTGAAGCACGTTCACACCAATCTCGCGGATCCGATTCACATCTTCCTTATTGGTTTGTCCATCTGTGATGACATGCTTGATCTCAGGCCAACCTGCCACTTGCGTCAAAGATTGCATCCCGAATTTACTATGATCCGCCAGCAGATAGGTTTCGTCAGCTATGCTGATCATTTTGCGCTTGATAAGCGCCTGCAATTCATTGGATTCACTGATTCCACGCTGGATGTGCACCCCTTTGCAGGACAGAAAACATTTATGAACATGGTACATATCCAGTGATCTTTCAGCTAGTGGTCCTACGTAAGACAACGATTTGGGCGAGAGGAGTCCGCCTGTGGAAATGACCTGAATCTTCTCCTTGGCGCTTACTTCCAAAGCCACTTTCATCGAATTCGTAATGATCGTCAGCGACATATCCGGAATCAATCTAGCCATGTACCAAGCCGTTGTACTAGCATCCAGAATGATGCGGTCATGCTCGCGAATATAGGATACCGCTTCCCTCGCAATGCTGATCTTGAAGTCGGCATAAGCCGTTTCCCGCTCCATAAAAGGGACCTCGGTCTGCGCTTCCTTCACACTGACAGCACCGCCGTGGCTGCGCATTAGCTTGCCTTCGCTTTCAAGCCGATCCAGATCACGCCGTATCGTTTCTTCCGTTACTTGGCAGAGTTCGCTGAGCTCTGTAACACGAATACTGCCTCTTTCATTCACTGCCTGAACGATTCTCTGCCATCTTTCCGCTACCAGCATCGTTTTCCCTCATTTCACCGTCGATCGGGACGCCACCTGTTCAAATATTGCATACGCTTCCTGCCAACCCGCGCTCCCCTGTGGGGTATACGTTTTGACCGGGAACGAATTCCGAATCAGCTTCCTGGCTTCGCGCAAATCCGCGATATACCCTAGTGCTATCCATTGTACTACAAGGTTTCCCAAGGCACTACCCTCAACAGGTCCAGCCCAAACCTCACGCTGAATCGCACTCGCCGTGAATTGACAAAGCAGTTCATTCTGGATGCCGCCGCCTACAATGTGCATTCCTTGATACGCTTTGCCTGAAAGCAGCTCCGTTCGCTCAAGAATAAAGCGGTATTTCATGGCCAGACTTTCCAAAATACAACGAACGATTTCACCCTCTGTTTGGGGGACAGTCTGATTCGTATCGCGGCAATATTGCTGAATTTGCTTGGGCATGTGCGCAGGATTCAAGAACATATCATCATCCGGATCAATGAAGAATTGGAAAGGCTTCACAGGTTCGGCCAACTTGACCAGTTCAGCAAAACTGATATTTCTACCCTCTTTGTCCCACGTTCGCTTGCATTCTTGAATGAGCCAAAGCCCCATGATGTTCTTGAGCAAACGATTCGTGCCATACACGCCGCCTTCATTCGTGAAATTCCAAGCTTGCGCTTGTTCACTAAGAACTGGAGCGTCAGTTTCCGTTCCCAGGAGGGACCAAGTGCCGCAGCTGAGGAAAGCAAAATCTTCATCCAACGCTGGAACAGCAACAACGGCGGAAGCGGTATCATGCTCACCCACGGCGATAACTGGAATTGAAGCCACATCAAGCTCTTCGCAAATGTCTGGAGTCAAAGCACCGACCCGCGTTCCTGAAGCAACGGGCTGCAGCAAAATTTCTCCCTGCAAGCCTAATTGCTCCAAAAGTTCCGTGTCCCACGCCTTAGTCGTTGCATTCAGCAGCTGAGTTGTCGACGCATTGGTAAATTCGCTATGTTTCTCACCGGTCAGGAAATATCGGAGCAAGTCCGGTATCATCAAAAAGGTTTCTGCCCGCTTCAGAAGCTCAGGATTTCTTTGTTGGATAGCGATTAATTGAAAAATAGAGTTGAATTGCAGGAACTGAAGTCCTGTTTTGGCATACAGGTTTTCACGGCCGATCGCTGCAATCACCTTGTCCATGACGGTATCCGTTTGGTGGTCCCTATAATGATACGGATTTCCAAGGAGTTCGCCATTTGCCGCAAGCAGCCCGAAATCTACCGCCCAGGAATCAATCGCCAAACTCTCAATATCCGTATAACCAAGATGCTTCGTTTGTAAAATACCTTGTTTCAATTCATGAAACAATCTCAGAATGTCCCAATGAAGGCGGTCGCCCACCTTCACTGGATCATTGGAGAAGCGATGAACTTCCTCGATCGTAATCCAGCCCGCTTCAGAATCAAGGCGTCCGACGATCGCTCTGCCGCTGCTTGCTCCCAAATCAAAAGCCAGAACGCTCGAAAAGTTACTCACCAGCTGGCACCGCCCTTGCCTCTTGCGTTAATGCTCTCATCGTAGCCGCTTTCCAAATAAGCTTTCATTGGATCAACCGGCACGCCGATTTCTTCACGAACCGCATGCAGCAGTGGGGTTACGTCGAATTCGAATGCTTTGCGAACCGCGTCTTCAGCGCCTAGAACGTCTTGACGTTCTTGAGCATCTCTCACTTCATCCAGGTTGATCAGCAATGCTTTGGCATATTGCGTTTGAACGTTAAGCACGGAACGCAGCATCGCTGGAATTTTACGCTCGATATTGTGGCTTTGGTCGATCATATAAGCAATATTGTCAGAAGCCTGACGAATTTGCGGGTTTTTATCGTTCGCTGCATCGATGATTTGGTAGAAAATCAAGAACAATTCATACGGATTTACAGAACCGACGATCAAATCATCGTCCCCGTATTTCCGGGAGTTGAAGTGGAAGCCGCCAAGTTTATTTTCGTCCAACAAGTACGTCACGATATGCTCAATGTTCGTTCCTTGCGGGTGATGCCCAGTGTCTACAAGCACTTCAGCTTGCGGACCCAATTTATTCGCCAAATTGAACGCCATTCCCCAGTCAGCCAAATCTGTGTGATAAAAAGCAGGCTCATAGAATTTGTATTCGATCAGCATTCTCATGCTTGGCGTCATCGCCTCGTACATTTCCTTAAGCGCTTCGTACATCCAAGTTTTGCGGGCACGAATGTCTACTTGACCTGGATAGTTCGAGCCATCCGCGAACCAGAGGCTGAATACATCAGAGCCAACCGTCTTCGCGATATCTACACACTCCAGCAAATGATCCGTCGCTTTGCGGCGAATCGCTGCATTGGAGTTCGTTACGCTGCCGAAGATATAGTCATCTTCTTGGAACAGGTTCGGGTTCACCGCACCGATGGATACACCGAGATCAGCCGCGTGCTGCTTAAGCTTCGCATAGTCATCCACTTTGTCCCAAGGGATGTGGATCGCAACCGACGGGCAAGCACCCGTCAATTTGTGAACTTGCGCAGCATCCTCGAATTTCTCGAAAGGATTGCGCGGCACGCCATTTTGCTTGTACACCTTGAAGCGTGTGCCTGAATCGCCGTAACCCCACGAAGGGGTTTCGACTTTCAGTGCTTTGATTTTAGCTTTAACCGCAGCCAAATCAATACCTCTATTTGCTTGCTGCTCCTCAAACCATGCATATGCTTTATCGCTCATCGAATTCGTATCCTCCTATTAGGTGAATTAACGTGTGAAGGCTGCTGGAACGCCGCCGTCAACTGTGATCATGCAGCCAGTCGTTTTCTCTGCTTTGGAAGAGGAGAAATACACGATGGCTTCTGCAACGTCTTTCGGGAAAATGTTAACAAGCAGAGTCGTTCTTTTGCGGTAGTGCTCTTCCAACTGATCCGGTTCAATCCCATAAGCTGCTGCACGCTCATTGCGCCAGCCGGAATTCCAGATTGCTGATCCTTGGAGAATCGCATCTGGCAATACGGAGTTCACGCGAATGCCGAATTCGCCGCCTTCAGCTGCGATACAGCGCGCCAAGTGAATCTCAGCTGCCTTAGCCGTCGAGTAAGCTGAAGCATTCTTGCCGGCAAATACCGAGTTCTTGGAACCGACGAATACCATGCTGCCGCCGATGCTTTGTTTTTTCATAATTTTAAATGCTTCTCTAGCTACCAAAAAGTAACCCGTGGAAAGCACGTTCATATTCAAGTTCCACTCTTTAAGCGATGTTTCATCAAAAGGACTCGAAGTCGCGAGACCCGCATTATTCACGATAATGTCGATTCCGCCGTAGCTCAAGATCACTTCGCGGTAAGCTGCTTCTACTTCTTCTTCTTTCGTTACGTCCATTTTAACGGCAATGGCTCTGTTTTCGCCATATTGTTCGTTCAGTTCAGCGGCAAGTTTCTGTGCGCCTTCTAGGTTAAGGTCGGCCAGAACAACATGCGCACCGTCTCTGAGGAATTGACGAGCCGTTACGCTTCCGATTCCGCCTGCTCCGCCCGTGATGAAAGCAATTTTACGGGAGAATTCCGCTTCCGCAGGAGCGAGTGTCAATTTGTAAAGCTCAAGAGGCCAGTACTCTACATTGTAAGACTCATTTTCGCTTAAAGATACGAACGTTCCGAGCGCTGTAGCGCCTCTCATAACGGAAATCGCACGGTGGTAAAGCGCACCGCTAACCTGCGCCATCGCCCAGCTCTTGCCTGTGTTAATCATTCCGATACCCGGAATCAAAATAACGCGCGGAGCCGTTTCGAAAATCACGTCGCCTTCATTTTTGTTGCGATCGAAGTAAGCTTGGTATTCTTCTTTATATGCTGCAATCCCTGCATTCAAAGCTTCAATCAAGGAAGCTGCATCGCGGGAATTTGGATTCCAATCAATGTATAATGGCTTCATTTTGGTATGAACCAAGTGATCCGGGCAAGCCGCGCCAACTTGGGAAAGAACGCCTGCATCTTTGCTGTTGACGAATTTCAAAACATCATCTGCACTGTCCGTTGTCAGAATCATTTTCTTCTCTTGACTTACTGCTCCGCGTGCGATTGGCAGCACTTGCGCCAAAATGTCTTCGCGGTCGGATACCGAAAGAGATTCATATTTCGCTCCGCCGTATAGGTTGTCTTCATTAACGCGTGCTTCGATGAAGCTTTCTGCTTCTTGAATGATAGCCAGCGTCTTGAGGTAGCTCTCTTCAGACGTTTCGCCCCAAGTTACAAGACCATGCTTCTCCATCAAAACAAGTTCAGCTTTCGGATTGTTTCTGACGCCTTCGGCGATCATTTTGGAAAGTGTGAAACCAGGACGTACATAAGGAACCCATACGAAACGGTCGCCGTAAATTTCTTTGGCTAGCTCACGGCCATTGTGAGCGCAGCATAGACCGATAATCGCATCCGGATGCGTGTGATCCACGTGTTTGAATGGCAGAAAAGCATGTAAAAGCGTCTCAATAGAAGCACGCGGGTGTTTGCTGTCGATCATACAGTTCACAAGGTAAGCAACCATTTCGGCATCTGGCATTTCGTCTTTTTCGAACAAAGGACGGATGTCTTCCATACGAAGACCTGTGAAATTCTTTGCTTTCATTGTCGCAAGGTCGGAACCGCTTCCTTTTACCCACATGACTTCTACATCGCGACCGCGGAAATCCTTCTCAATCGTTTTGTAAGAAGTGTTCCCACCGCCCCAGTTAGCAACTGCGCGATCTGTCCCCAACAAATTGGAACGATAAACCAGTTCCTCTACCCCTTTTGAGACAGCATTCGCTTTTGAAGCTTCCCACAAATTCGCAACCATAAGTATCCTCCTAATGTTTACTTCCCATGAGTAAGTGTTTGTTTTTGATGGATTCATCATATCATATCTTTGTTTATTTTTGAATAATTATTTTATTTTTGTTTTAGTTTGAATAAATACAGATAAACGAAGGGGTCAGCAGCACAGCTTAAATGGATTATTAATTTAAATTCGTTTTACATGTATAAAATATTTGACATGTAGTAATGAATTGTTTACACTGTGTATATAATAACTGACTACAAGTAAAGATAGTCAGACAGGAGGAAAGGAAAATGTCCTTTCAAGAAAAAAAGAATATTGTCTATTTGATTAGTAATGTACTCATTTCTATGCTTTATGGAATCTATGTCTTCCAAAGGTACCAAGAAGCAGCCGTAGATTCGACGGTCACCTTCAAATTCTGGGGGGTTATGATTCTAACCCTAATTCCAATTGCGATTGTATCCAGGATCATTATTCATATTGTATTTAGCATCATCCATACAATAGCAACGAAAGAAAAAGAACCCTCTTTCTCTGATGAGCTTGACAAATTAATTGAATTAAAAGCAATAAGAAACTCGCATTATGTGTTTGCTATTGGATTTGCTTTATCGATGGTACCGCTTGCCATGGATATGTCGCCTTCCGTGATGTTCGTTATGCTATTACTATCAGGGTTTGTGTCAGAGGTAGTTGGAACTGGTACGCAACTCTACCTATATCGGAAAGGAGTCTAAGATGGGGAAAAGTCTTGTCAGCAACAACATTCGAAAATTACGTTTTAACCATGACGAAATGACCCAACAGCAATTAGCTGATAAGGTAGGGGTAACTCGGCAAACCATCGTAGCCATCGAGAATGAGAAATACTCGCCTACGCTGGAATTGGCTTTTCGCATCGCTCGTGTATTTGACTTACCGTTAGAGGAGATTTTCTCTTTCCAGGGATAAATGCTCAACCTTTGCGGCAAATTCCATTAAAAAGGAGACAACAAATGACCGCCAACAGAAAGTCAGCTTTTATTGTGGGGGTACTATTTATCCTTGCGACAGTTACGTCGATCATCGGTCTTATTCTGTACGACCCCATTCTCAATGGGCCCAATTCCCTTGTCACAGGCTCCGAACATGCAAACCAAGTGATTCTCGGAGCTCTTCTGGAGCTAATTCTTGCCTGCTCCGTTGTTGGCACTTCGATTACTCTGTTTCCATTCTTAAAAAAGCAAAATGAAAGCCTTGCTCTTGGTTATGTTTGCTTCAGGCTCCTTGAAGCGGCCATCATTATTGTTGGTGTTATCAGCGTGCTCTCCCTCTTGACATTAAGTCAGGAATTCGTAAAAATATCCACTCCGAATACGGCCTCTTTTCAAACTTCAGGTATCTTGCTCAAAGCTGTACATGACTGGACTTTCATGCTAGGACCCAATTTCATGCTTGCGGTTAATACGATGATGTGCAGCTACCTACTCTACAAATCCAAACTTGTTCCCCGTTTTATTTCTATCATGGGCCTTGCCGGAGCAACCCTCATTTTCATAGCAACCTTATTAGAAATGTTTGGCATCATTCTTCAACTTTCAACATGGGGAGCTATTTTGGCTGTACCGGTATTCGCTTATGAAATGATTTTGGCCGTGTGGCTTATCGTCAAAGGATTTAACTCAACTAGCCACGCATCATAGAGACCTTATTCAGCTCAAGCCGTATTGAAAAAAGCCGCTAAACACTCGGGGAACCTTGTGTCTGGCGGCTTATTCATTTCCCCTCCCAATTGACCAAAAAGATACCCAGGCAGATAAAAGCTCCGCCCGCCGAAACATACCAAGCGATTTGCTCGCCAAGCAGCAGCCAACTGGAAAGGACGCCAAACAACGGAACAAGAAACAAAAAGGCGCTCGTTTTGGCCGGATCCCCGTTCTTAAGCAAGTAAAACCACAGGGAAAATTGCACGATGGAACCCATAATAACCAGCCATAGCATGACTAACACAGAGGCTCCTGTAAACGTAAAGTAGGCATGTTCCGTAAACGCGCTTAATAGAAGTAACACAATTCCCCCAGCCAACATTTGATAAGCTGCCAGGACCGTCATGTCAAACTCAGCACCCCAGCGTTTGATAAGGAGCGTAGCTGCAGCGAAGCAAACCGCACCTGCGAAGCCGATGAAGGTGCCGATTTGGAAGTTCATTTGGAGCCCAAAGGTCATCGCGACCCCAACAAAACCAATGGCAACACCTAGCCATTGACGGCCACGGTACTTGGCTCCAGTCAATAAAGTTCCGAGAACAATGACGATCAGCGGGTTCGTGCAAGTAATAATGGAAGATTCACTTGAGGTGATCCAATGCATGCTGTAGTAGGCACACCCCATGACACCCGCAGATTGAAAAATGCCGATTATGGCTGATTTCAACCACTGTCTGCCACCACGCGGGCGTGGTTTTTTGGCAACTAACAGAGCCAGCAAGCCTCCTGCGAACACAAAGCGGATTCCCATCAGAAAGAAAGGTGTCGCGTACAACATGCCGATTTTCCCTACCGGAAATGCAACTCCCATTACAAAAGTGGTAACCAGAATAAGGCAAATATATTTGAATTTATTCATCGAGAAAACCCTCCATTTACTAACAGTACGCTAATTGTAAGGGAGGGCTTCTATTATGTATAATGATTGTTAATGATATTAGGTATCAGAATGAATGATAGCAAGAAATATACCTACAAGGGGGTTGCGAGATGGAAAGTCCAGATTTGCGCGTATTTCAAATGGTCGCCCGTGAAGGCTCCGTCACCAAGGCCGCTCAGCGGCTCGGTTATGTGCAATCCAACATTACAGCTCGAATCAGACAGCTTGAATCGGAACTGCAAACCGTGCTTTTTTACCGGCATAACCGTGGTATGTCATTAACTTCAAGCGGCAAAACATTGCTAGCCTATGCAGATAAAATCGTCGGCTTACTGGATGAAGCGTTCCTCGCCTTCTCATCTTCCGGGGAACCTAGCGGCCCGCTCCTGATTGGATCTACGCAAACTGCCGCAGCTGTTCGACTGCCTAAACTGCTTGCTTGCTACTATGAGCAGCATTCGAATGTTCAGCTCTCTCTAACTACAGGCCACTCGCAATTTTTAATCGAAAAAGTGCTTCATTACGAGTTGGACGGCGCATTCATTGGCTGCTCGTGCACGCATCCCGAACTGGTATCCATTCCTGCCTTCCAAGAGGAATTAGTCATTGCAGCTGGCCCTAATGTGGCCAATCTGGCAGAAGCTTTGGCGAAGCCCATCCTTGTTTTCAGCTCAGGCTGTTCCTATCGGGATGTGTTGGAAGGGTGGCTTCAATCCATCGGCAAGATGCAACCCACCTTGATGGAGTTCGGGATGTTAGAAGCCATTATTGGCGGCATATCTGCGGGACTCGGCATTTCCCTTATGCCCAAAGCAGTCGTTCATAAGCATGAGGCGGACGGTTTGATCCGTACTTTTGAAATACCTGATCACTATCGTCACATCCATACGGAATTCATTACCCGCAAAGATGCCTTCGTGAGCAGCTCGCTCAGCACCTTCATGGCCATGCTGCCTGAATCAAGATGAGCCTCAACTAGCTAATTCCGCTCAGCCAACTTCCCCTCTTCACCGGCTGTACGCCGCTTGATTGCTCATACACAAGATTCCCATTGCTCCATGTGGCTGCGACTTTGCAGGAGAAGGTCTTCCCCACATAGGGGCTTTGCTTATGCCGATCAAGCAGCTGCTCCTCCGTCAATTCATAAGCCTTATTCAGTTGAATCATGACGAGATCGGCATCAGCCCCGATACGAATTTCACCCTTTCGCGGATGCAGCCCAAAGCGTTTGGCTGGTGCGCAGGACAGCATGGCGGTCAGTTGTGTTAGCGGGATATTCCGCTTAAGATGACCTTCGTCCAGCATCAGTTCCAGTGAGCTTTGCGCCCCGGCTATGCCGCCCCAGGCTTCAAAATAGTTGTCTAATAATTTCAAATCTCCCGGACAGGGAGAATGATCCGACGATATCATATCAATGTAGCCCAGCCGCAGTACATGCCAGAGCATATCCTGTTCTTCTTTGCTCCGCAGCGGAGGCGCACATTTGGCTTTGGGACCAATCCGTTCCAAATCATCCTCAGTTAACGTCAAATAGTGCGGGCACGTTTCCACAGTTACATTAACGCCTCTTTCCTTGGCTTTTGCTATGACCATGACCGCTGCCGGACTGCTAATATGAACGAAATGCAAAGGGCACCCCGTCTGCTCGGCATAAAACAAAGCACGATTTACAGCCTCTAACTCCGCCAGGATCGGTCTTGAAGAGGAGTAATCCTTGGCGGAAACAGCTCCTTCTACTTGGCGAATTCTTCCTAATTGCGAGACGAGCGATTCGCTTTCGGCATGGATAGCAAGCACACGATTCAGGCGGGCAATCCGCTTCATCCCTTCCCACAAGGTGAGATCATCCACCTCGCGGAATGCGTCCTCCCCCGGGTCGCCAGGTGAGGACATGAACGCTTTGAACCCGATAACCCCTGCTTCATTCAGGGCTTCCAGATCATCCACATTGCCTGGAACGAGGCCGCCCCATAACGCATAGTCCACGTGTGACTGCGCCTCCGCTGTTGCTAACTTCATCTGCATGGCCGCAAGCGTAACGGTTGGCGGAACGCCATTTAGAGGCATATCCAAATAGGTCGTACATCCTCCCGCCGCCAAAGCTGCCGAGCCCGTAGCGAAACCCTCCCAATCCCCAAGTCCCGGTTCATTCAGATGAACATGAACATCTATCATCCCTGCCATCATCGTCATGCCTCGCGCATCCACAATCGTCTCGGCATCCTCTCCAATCTGTTCACCCAATGCTACGATCTTCCCGCTCTTAACACCTATATCCAGCACGCGAACTTCATCTCTGAGAACGATGGAGCCGCCGCGAATGATCAAGTCCAAGTGGTTAGCCATTCCGATCCCCCCTGTTGTTTGTAACCTGATCGTAATGTCCACGCGTCATTAGCGTCAATATTTCTAACACAAACAAGCACATTATTGTTTATCGAGCTAAATTTTCACCATTAATTTGGATTGAGGAACAAAAAAATCTCACATATATTGAATTCCCTCAAATAAACGTCATGTTATATGACATTGATTTTAACATACATAATTCTTGCACAGTTTCGCGGAAGCTTCCGAATTGTATGGATCGAAGAATGCCCATAGCGCAAAGGGAACTAGGATCCGCTATAATGCTGAATCTAGCCAAATTCCACTCCAAAAGGAACTACGTTCCGCTATTTCACCATTTTCCGCTCGGAATCAGCATGTTCCGCTTAAATAGCATACCTCAGTTCCCTTTCATGCTGCTTTTACTCCAGTTCCCACCAATTAGCGGATCATAGTTCCTTTTCAATCATTCCGAACATATAAATCCCACGAGGTAAAAGCTTCGCTTCCCCCAACAAAAAAACTGCCAGTAAACACCCTGACAGTCCTTTCCACAACCAACTATGAAGTCTTTTGCCATCCCATCTTGCGACGTATTTTAATGGAATAAATCCATTCATACATAATAGGGACAACGACAAGCGTGAGCAGTGTCGAGGTGCTTAAGCCCCCAATAACTACGACGGCCAAACCTTTCGAGACGATCGTCCCCTTCGATAGACCTAGAGCCAATGGCATCAAAGCCATAATGGTCGCCCCTGCGGTCATAATAATCGGCCTCAAGCGTGTCATCCCCGCTTCAATCAACGATTGGCGCAGCGGATACCCCTGCTGAGCCAGTTGCTGGACCCTGTCGATGAGAACTATGGCATTCGTCACAACTATGCCGATTAGCATTAGAAATCCGATCAAGGAAGTAACGTTGAGTGATTCCCCGGTAACGAAGAGGCCTAATACCCCCCCGATTGCAGCTAGCGGCAAGCAGAACAGAATTGCAAATGGTGCTCTCGCATTCCCAAATGCGAGCACCATGACCAGATACACGATAAAAATCGATGCTCCCATGGCCATGAACATTTCCATGAAACTTTTATTAATATCACCCGATACTCCCTTCACTTCGCGGCTTACGCCCGCGGGCAACTCAATTTTGGCAAGCTCCGTCGATATTCTTTTACTAATTCCGCCTTTATCGGCACTGTCGATTTGAGCTGTCACCGTAAGCACCTGAGCCTGCATCTCCCGACTAATAGAGACCGGCGCGTTGATTTGCTTAATTTGGGCAATCTCAATGATTTGCACACGCTTGCCATTGGCTGACTTAAGCATATAGCTGCCTAGCTTATCCATCGAATCTTTGTATTTATTATCGAGCATCACCTTGGTCGCATAAGTGATGTGATTAAATGTGAGATCACCCAGCTTTTCTTCTTTGATCCAACTGTTCACGTTCTCTAGAACTTGGGCCGCTGTGAAGCCGTACAACATCGCCTTGCCTTCATCAACGGTAATTTCGACTTCTGTTTTCGTTTCGCTTAAGCTGTTTTTAATCTCAGCAAGCTCTGGAAACTCTCTCAGTTTATTTTCAATCTGCCGAGCAGCCTGCTGCAAATACAGCTGATCATCTCCTGTTAATAAGTAGGAGAAGTCTACACCGCTTCCCGTGCCAGGTCCAAAACTAAATACTTTACCGTTCACTTTGGCATCTTTGGGAAGCAGTTCAGCAATTTTTTCCTTATATTGTTTAAAAGCCATTTTAGCATCTTCTTGCGTACTCGATTCTGTGTAAATATCGGCCCAATCAGCCCCCATGATCGATTCGTTGTAGCTAAAGACGGACTGGCCCGAGGCGCTCTTGGCATTTTTCAACAACGTTTCGATGTCTTTGGACTGGGCATTCATCATTTCGAGCGATGTGCCGCGAGGCATCTGAATCGTAAAAACCATTTGCCTCTCCGACGCGTTGGCCGGCATAAACGATGTTGCCAGATGCGGCACCGTAAGCACAATGGAAAGCACAAACAAAACCGCTGCAAACGACAACGTCTTTATGCGGTTAGTTAAAGACCACTCTAACATTTTTTGATAGCGAAGCATGAACAAAGTCGCTTGCTTCTCATTCTGAGGCGGAATGCTATTTCCTTTAAGCACCATCAGCTTCGCCAGCATCGGAATGACCGTTAGGGCAACGAGCAGCGAAGACAGAAGCGCACAAATCAAAGTCAATGCAAACGGACGGAATACTTCGCCGACAGTGCCGCTTACGAATCCAATCGGCGCGAAAACACCAACAGTTGTAAGGGTTGACGAAGTAATCGCCGAGGCAACTTGCTGCGTAGCCAGCTTGATAACCGATTCGCTGCGTTCCTGCGCCTTCTGAATCTGGCTGTATATATTTTCAATAACGACAATGCTGTCATCAACGACCCGTCCAATGGCAATCGCCATCCCCCCGAGCGTCATAATGTTCAATGAAATGCCGAGCGGGTTCATAACTAGCAGCGTAATCAGAATTGAAAGCGGAATTGAGACCAATACAATGAGGGTCATTCTCACATTCCGCAAAAAGATCAGGATCATCAGTGAAGCGAGAAGCGCCCCTAACCCGCCTTCTTGTACCATCCCGTGAATAGATTCCTTCACAGACGTCGCTCCATTCAGCACAAGATGAAACTTCACTCCTTTCAATGACTTTTGCCAGGATGCTATTTGTTTATCCACTTCTCCAGCGAATTCTACTGTATTCGCATCCTTCGTCTTGTATAGCAGCACAGTGATCGCCGGTTTGTCATCTAGTCTGGCTGTATTGGCGGACTCGCTGATCGCTTCCACTTTCGCGATTTGCTTAAGCAGAAGCATCTCGCCTTCAGGTGTTCTTATTTTCATATTATCCAGACTATAAATAGAATCCAGCTGTCCTTTTACCCTAAGCATCTGATGATTGCCGTTAAAATCAACCGTGCCAGCCGGACTGGACACGAGCGCTCCTTGAATAAAGCGGGATACCTCCGGCGGCGTAAGGCCGTATCGGTTCATTGCAGCACCGTCCAGCTTAATTGTAAGCACGGCTTCCCGATTGCCAAATGAATCTACATGGTCAATACCTTTAATCCCCTCTAATCCAGGTAAAATCATATCTTTGAAAGCTTGATCGAGCTCCGTTTGATTCGTTCCTTCTTCTGCATAAAGCGCCAAATGATAGATTGGTTCGGAAGCGAAGCCCGCCGTTAATACCTTAGGCTTCTCAGAGCCCTGCGGAAGCCGCACATTTGCAATCAAGCTTTCCACATCTTTTTTAACATCCTCTGGTTTCTTGCCTTGTTCTAGTCGGATAACAATTTGCGAGTAATTATCCTGCGAACTGGAGCTTATATTCAAAAGCCCTTGCATTCCTGCCACTGATTTCTCCAACGGTTTGGTAACCAACTCCATGACATCTTTAGGCGGAGCTGTATAATCAGTCGAAATAATAACAATCGGATAGGTAATATCCGGCATACTCTCTACCTTCAAGTTTGTCGCAGCGTAGCATCCCCCAGCAATCAGCAGCCATATCACAATACATACAGCCGCAACATTTTTCATGGAAAACTCCGTTAACTTCGTCAATTTTTCTACTCCTCCCTGCACTGGACACCTAAAAAATGGCATGACAATAAAGCCGATTCTACCTTAGGGGCAATAATCGGCTGTGTGTGCATATACGTGATGCTAAGCTTTTTTCACTACAGGTATCGTGTCCTCCTTGCCATTCCATTTGATATGAAGCTTAAAGCTATCTTCCTCAACAAAAGGCGTTTCTACGGTTGACTTTCCGGTTATTTTCAAATTTTTCGAGCTCGATTCGCTAGTGCCGCTTTGATTAAAATTTCCACTATCCATAAAAGAGTAACTGACATTTTTGACAGACTGACCGTCTTTGCCAATATACGTGATCGCATATTCTTTGACATGATCGGATGGATTTACCGAACACGCCACCCGCCATTCTTCCGTTTTCCCGGTAAATTCGATAGGTTTCGAGCACCCTATTAGCCCTAGCAAGCTTACTAACATCAAGCATACAATCCATCGTTTCATAGCAAAACCCCTTTCATCTTCCTTTTCCTAATTCCATCAAATAAGCTTTAATTTCACAAAAAAATGAATCTGCCCGCCGCTTTGCTCGGCCCAAATGGCGCCTTCGTGCGACTCTACAATACTTTTGGCGATGGCGAGCCCTAGGCCCGACCCTCCCGTATTAGAAGAACGCGAAGCGTCGACCCGATAGAACCGATCAAATAATTGATGCAAGGCGTCATCACTAAGCAATTCTGCTTTATTGCTGACTTGCAGGGTGACATACCGATAATCATGGCGCAAACTGACAGTAATTGCTCCCGGCTTCAAGCTGTACTTCAGTGAATTTCCCAGCAGATTCTCGAAGACGCGAATCATCTTATCCACGTCGATGCGAACCAATAGCTTCTCCTTCGGGATTGTGCGAATAATCGTAAGTTGCTGTTCCTCAGCCGGTGTGACAAACTCCTCAAGTAATTGGTCTAACAGTTCGTTGATCACAACACCTTCTCGGTAAAGAGGCTCATCGCGATTGGACAACTTCGTGTACTCGAACAAGTCATCAATGAGCAGCTTCAACTTTTCGGATTTATGATAAGCAATACTAACATAGCCAGACGCCTGCTCAGGTGTCTCGTAGCCCTTATCATGCAGCAGTCGCAAATAACCCATGATGAGCGTCAGAGGCGTGCGTAAATCATGAGAAACATTCGTAATCAGCTCGCGCTTCAAACGTTCGCTCCTTCTTTCCTCTTCAATCCTTTTCTGCAAATCCTCTACCATGAAGTTCAGATCCCGTGCTAGGGAACCAAGCTCATCTTGACTGCGTTCAACGACACGGTAATCCAAATTCCCCGTTGCAATGATGCGCAGACCACCAGCCAATTCCTCAATATGGCGCATTTTCTTTTGTGTCATGAAGTAGAACAGCAGGATAAAAACAGCCACAGCGCTCAACAAGGACAGCGGGCTCTCACCCTTCTGATACGTAATGTGCGGTTCCGGGATGCCGGAGACAATCAGATATGATTTTTGTCCCATATAGTTGACAGGGTAAAAACTGGAAAATTCTTTCCGGCCATAATCCTGGTCCGTCCGGGCATTCATCGCGTTGCCTATCACATTGTGAATTTCGACATTCGTTTCCGCAGCGTTCTGGCTTCGATAGACGACTCGGCCTTCCAGATCCGTTATGAGAACCTTGAACTTCTGATCATTCATTCGGTTTACATGATTTTCGAAAAATTCCGGCCTCCCGCCCGAATTTCCGCCACCGGACAGATCTCGTTGACTTTGGAGGGATGTTAGTTCATTAACCAGGCTGCGGGCTTCGCTATCTATTCGTTCAATTCCGTACTTATAGTCAATAACAGCCGCCCGCCGCATTTCTCCGAATAGATTAGAACAAATGCCATAAGTCATCGATCCTGCCAACAAACAGATGACAAAGGTTAGCATCAACTGCATCCGTACGCTCCGATTCACATGACCTATGCTAATCTTATACAGCGTCCGAAGCAAAATAATCAGCTTTCGAAGCAGGGTAAAAGGGAAAATGCTAAATGGGAATCGGTTCAGTCTAGAGTAAGGATCGATATCGTATCGTTTATTCAACTTTGTAGCCAACCCCCCAAACTGTTTTTATAAATCTCGGGCTTCTTGGATTTGTTTCAATTTTTTCACGAATTTTGCGGATATGGACCATGACCGTATTGTCGGAGTCATAATAGGCTTCCTTCCAAATGGTTTCGTACAATTTTTCTGAGCTCCACACCATCCCGCGGTTACGGACAAGCAATTCAAGAATGGCGAATTCTCTTGGGGTTAGCTTAATTTCTTTGCCTTCCAGCTTGACTTCGTGCGTCTGTGTATTGATCGTCAGATCATCCACTTCAAGCTCGTGGTCCTTGTTCACATGGGGCACATTAAGCCTTGTGTAACGGCGCAGCTGCGATTTAATTCGCGCGATAAGCTCCAAGGGGTTAAATGGTTTGCTCATGTAATCGTCAGCGCCTGAGCTTAAGCCCCAGATTTTATCCATATCCTGACTCTTGGCAGAGAGCATGATGATCGGCATATTTTTTTGCTCGCGGATTTTAAAGCAAGCCTCGATCCCATCCATTTTCGGCATCATGATATCGAGGACGATCAGATCTACCTCTTCCTTCTGAAGTACCTGCAGGGCTTCCATGCCATCGGACGCCCGAAGCAACTGATACCCTTCATTTTTCAAATAAATCGCCAGCATATCTATGATTTCTTTCTCGTCGTCGACAAGGAGTATTGTAGTTTGTGCCATTCCGGGTCCCCTCCTTTACATGTGTAAGTATGAAGTAGTTTTAAGCCCATGTACTGCGCTTTGCTGATATCCATAAACGTATCAAGTTGGTCTGGCAAATACAACCAAAATGTTGATAGCTATCATGAGACTTAGTATAGACGCTGAATCTTAACAGATTGTGGGGACAATTCTTAAGATTATCTTAACGTACCCGTCATGAGAAAACCTCTATCGAGGCCATTCGAGGATGAGCGACCGCGTTTAGAGGTAGGTTTTATCGCCAAATAGAAAGACGTTTTCGGAACCGAAAACGTATACTTTCTATTGTGGAAAAAAAGCCAAGTCCGCATCGGACCTGGCTTCCCCTTTTTAGATTTCCTCGAAATCTTTATTATCCTTATACGTATCTAGATCTTCCCATTGATCTCCGCTCAAGTCTTCTTCGCCGTGCTGCTCCCCTTGCTCGTCTTCTGCTATATTTTGCAAATCATACGCATTGATGGTCAAGATCGGATAAGCGTGGTTGGCTGCCAATTGCGCAGCTTGCTGTTTCATGAATCTAGGAGAGCCTTCTGTCTCTTCATCATAGACAAGCAGGATGCCATCCGAGTTGCGAAGCAGGAACTTGTCGCGTTCCTTAAACTGCCAAGGACCTTCATATTTGGTCTTCGTTATGCTGTTCACATAATTAGCACGCTCTATCACACTCGTATAACAATTCTTCTTATCGTCGCTCCATTTCTCTTCCTGCTCCACAAAAGGCGTAATGATCGCTAATTTCAGCTCCGGGCATGTACTCGCTCTAAGCTCAAGCACCGCCTCGGCCGCCCACAACTCTACACCCCAACCCCCACTGACGACGACCCATTCCAAACCTTCCTCAACTAGAGCAATCAGCTTTTTCTGGATCGCTTTTTTTATAATCGGAATTCCCGGATGCTTTAATGAAAAAATACCCAATTCTGATGCTTTGTACCCTGTAATCAAAATTCGTTTCAAAAAATGACCACCGCCTTGTTGACACTTCTTACAGATTAACATAGTTAGCTCCCTATAGAAAGGAAGGAAACAAGCTGCAAACTGCTTGATTAGCTCATTCGGTGTAATATTAATGTTCGAAAACATGACACATTATATGCATATTGATCAAAATAACCAAAATAATGATTGAATTAATTTATAATTTAGGATAATCTGAATTCAACAACAATTGTATGTCAGATAATATAACACAATAATAGGGGTGGAGAGTAAATGAATATCGCATTGGTCGCTCATGACATTCACAAAAACTTAATCGTAGACTTCGTTATCGCTTACAAACATATCTTCCAGAAGCATACGCTTTTTGCAACAGGAACGACAGGGAAAAGAATAAGTGAGGCTGCCAAACTAGAGGTGACCCGTTTGCGTTCAGGTCCGCTTGGTGGAGATCAACAAATCGGAGCTATGATTGCGATGGATGATATTGATTTATTGATCTTTTTTCGCGATCCGCTGTCAGCGCTCGGCCACGAACCGGATATTTCTGCTTTGCTTCGCCTATGTGATGTTCAGCGGATTCCTCTGGCTACGAATGTTGCGACGGCAGAAATGCTGATTCGCGCAATGGAAAGCGGATTTCTCTCCTGGCGTGAAGAAATCCGCAAGTACGACACCTTGAAACTAAACGGAACAGACAACAGCATTTAACCTCATAACTGTACAAGTGCCTCAACCAACCAAGGATAAGCCCGGCTCCCGTCCACTTCATGAACCCCATCATAGAGATGAACATGCAATCGGTCTTCCACACCACTCTGTATATACAGTTTCCTTAAATACGCAACAGCAACCTCTACCGTTTCTACAGGAAAAATGGGATCTTGTTTGCCAGATGCGATAAACAAGGGGCGAGGAGCTATCAAACCAATTAATTCAGGCAGCTCCGCGTATGTTAGCACGCCCGGCAAATAATTGTCGATGCAATGGCGAATAGGCATGATGCTGCCTTTGAATGTATTGGTAAAGGCGCACAGAACCGTCGCTTTCACCCGCTCATCGATAGCTGCTGTATAAGCAGCGATAAGCCCGCCTCCCGAGAAACCAAAGCAGCCGATGCTACTGCTGTCCACATCATCCCGAAACAACACGTAGTCGAGCGCTCGCCTCGCTTCCTGAACGCGCAATGCCGCTAACGATATCCCGTATAAAAGCAAATGTGATGCTAGGGTTTGGCAGGAGGAATTCCCTACTTTTCCGTCCTTCTGATCCTCAGCTAGCCTTCGATCCCCGAAGCCTATAATCTCAGGAGCAATCACGATGAAGCCGCGCCTAACGAGTTCCAGCGCATAATTGTCGTGAATGTCCGGCTCACCAGAATGCTCAGTCCCATCCGCATTCAATCCTACGATCTGCCTGCTCCCGAACCCATGACCATGCAGAGCTAGTACAGCAGCTCTCTTTTCTTTCAAACCTCGTGGAATCAATACATAAGCAGGTACTCGGAAGCCCATGTATGTACCAATTTCAATTCGCTCGCGAATATGATCACTGAGCTCTGTACGTTCAAGAAGGACAGGATGTAGATCATCCTGTCCTTCTCGAAGCGTCAGCGAGCCAGTCAATTTCTCCTTTAACCGCAGCTTATACGAAGCAGCCGTTTCATGTTCTTGCTTTTGAAGCCGCTTGTCGGCATAAGTGTTATAAAGGTTCTCCATGATAGCATCCGGATTCCACATGCCGCTCGCCCCTTGTATTAGAAAGTGACCAATTTGTCTACAGCAACAGGCTGTCCCGTCCGCAATGAAATGTTCCCGGCTATGCCGGTCAGAATGGACATCGCTCCATCCACATGGGAAGCTGCTCTGGCAAAGCGGTCGTCGGATGCCTTATCAAAGATATCACGCAGCAAGATCGGATCACCGCCGCCATGTCCTCCAGCAAGCTCTTCAATTTCCACTTCATAAGGGGCCGCGAACATCGGGAACACCTTGATTGATTTGGCCTTTAATGCGCCTTCGTCCGCTTTGTCCCCACCGGAATTCACGTATGATTTCTCAACTACCCGCAATTCAATACGGCCCTTGCTGCCATTGATCATAACATTGAAGCCTTCCCATGGCATGTAGGCATTCAGTGAATAAGTGAGAATGGCTTTATTTTTGTAGCGCACCATAACCCCCATCGTGTCTTCAATGCTAATCCCATCGCCGAAAACGCTTTGATCGCGTTGATAGCCGTCTTCGTGTTCCGCATCCAAATACATCCCTTTTAGATGCTTATTCGTATCCAAATGCAGCGCAAACGGATCATCCTTGGCATTCTCGTTCCCCGTAGCTCGTTGATAGAACTTCGTTTCACCGCGTTTTTCTGCATTTTCTCGGCCATAGAACATGAGGCCGCCCATCGCAAATACCGTGTCAGGAGTCGTGCCGAGCCAGAAGTTAACGAGATCGAAATGATGCGTAGACTTGTGTACCAGCAGCCCGCCGCCATTGCGCTTATCACGGTGCCATCTGCGGAAATAATCAGCGCCATGCTCGGTATTCAAAAGCCATTCAAAATGTACCGAATGTACATCCCCAATGGTTCCATCCATAATCAGCTCGCGAATTTTGGTATTATGCGGAGCATAACGGTAATTGAACGTCACGCGAAGCTGGCGTCCCGTACGTTTAATGGCATCGAGAATTTCTTGACATTTCTCTTCATCCACCGTCATCGGTTTTTCAGAGATCACATCACAACCAAGCTCCATCGCTTTGATAATGTAAGTATGATGTGTCCGGTCTACCGATGTCACAATGACATAATCAGGTTTTTCGTTGCGAATCATTTCCTCGAATTGATCTGCTTTATAGGTTGGTACCGCATTGTACTCATATTTATCAACCAGTAGTTGGTTGGTATAATTCATTCTCGTTTGGTTCATATCGCAAATCGCAACCAATTCGGACGTTTCTTGAAAATCCTTCACAATCGCCCCATAGAAAAATTCTGCTCTTCCACCTGTGCCGACTACTGCGTAACGTTTTTTCATTCCGTTTGTACCCCTCTCGAATATGGATATGTCTTACTTCAAGATTAATACAATATTTGCTGTGTTTCTAATCAAATATTACCTTTATAGTTTCTTTCCTTGCATATCTTGCTATAATAAAAAGATCCTATTTGATTAAGACAAGAGGTGGTTAGCCTTGCAGCAATTCGCGATTGAACGACTTCGCAGAGATCATGCTTTCTCCATGAACGTGAACCATTTCCATGATACCTATGAAATTTATTATTTACTCAGCGGGAAACGCCATTATTTTATACAAGACCGCTCTTATTATATTGAAGAGGGCGGCCTCGTCTGTATCGATAAAAACGTACTTCACAAAACTCGAAATGTCGATGCAGCGCCGCACGAACGTATTCTGCTTAACTTTGATGATTCCTTCATTCGATCCATTGGTGAAGATGCCGCTGAACAACTGCTCTTGCTCTTTCAGCAAAACCATCATGTCTTCTCCCTCACGGGCACGAATCGCACTGCTATAGAGAATTTGCTCTTTCATATTTTGCGAGAGCAGCAGCAGGAACAAAGCGGTTGGCAGCTTAACAGCAAAGCCTTATTCACGCAATTGCTGATTATCTGTTCGCGGCTCACAGATAAACTAAATCTGGTGGACGAACAGCCCCAACCGCACAATCCCAAAATGTACGAAATTGTCTCCTACATCAATGAGCAGTTTCGCAATCGGCTGACGCTCGCCTCGATTTCCGAAACCTTTTATATCAGCCCGAGCTACTTCTGCCGCTCATTCAAGGAAACAACCGGCTTCTCGTTCGTCGAATACTTGAACAACGTGCGCATCCGCGAAGCACAGCGCCTGCTGCGCGAGACGAAGCTCAAAGTCATCCACATCGCCGAGCAATCCGGCTTCGACAGCGTCGCCCACTTCGGCCGCGTGTTCAAACAAGTCACCTCGCAGACGCCGCTGGAGTGCCGGAAGCTGATGCGGCACGTGCTTTGAGGTGACGGGGGCGGGGCGGGGCGGGGCGGGGCGGGGCGGGGCGGGGCGGGGCGGGCTGAAAGCTGATACGCCATGTGACGACGGAGGACTACGCGACGGTATGCCGGCCGTCCCCGCCGTCCCCGGCCTCCTTTCCGCCTTTTAGCGAACCATAGTTCCTTTTCCCTCCAGGCTCTGTGTCATCGCCTAGCCCAAAGGGAACTACGATCCTCTATATGGCTGAAAACCACCAAATCCCACTCCAAAGGGAACTACAATCCGCTATATCACCATTTCCCCGTCGTAATCAGCATTTTTCGCTTGAATAGCGTACCTCAGTTCCCTTTCATACTGCTTTTAGCCAGGTTCCCGCCAATTAGCGGATTATAGTTCCTTTTCATGTACAACTCACCACTCGCAACTCCTCATCCCCGTCCATTTTGCCTAGATGTTCAACAAATTAGTCACTTTTAGACCTCCTCCTACACTGCTACTTTTACTTTTACTTTTACTTTTACTTTTACTTTTACTTCTACTTCTACACTCCCCCTTACTCTTACTTCACCCACGGCCCCCCTTTTTGTCAACCCAAAAAGCTAATAACCTTCACCCTACACCCTTTTCACACTACTTTCTGAGTCATCGCCTAGCCCAAAGGGAACTACGATCCGCTATATCACCATTTCCCCGTCAGAATCAGCATTTTTCGCTTGAATAGCGTACCTCAGTTCCCTTTCATACTGCTTTTACCCCGGTTCCCGCCAATTAGCGGATTATAGTTCCTTTTCATGTACAACTCACCACTCGCAACTCCTCATCCCCCTTCATTCCGCCTAGATGTTCAACAAATTAGTCACTTTTAGACCTCCTCCTATACTGCGACTGCTACTTTTACTTCTACTCTTACTCTTACTCTTACTCTTACTCTTACTCTTACTCTTACTCTTACTCTTACTCTTACTCTTACTCTTACTTTTACTTTTACTTTTACTTCTACTTCTACTTCTACTTCTACTTCTACTTCTACTTCTACTTCTACTTCTACTTCTACACTCCCCCTTACTCTTACTTCACCCCCGTCCTAATTAGCGGATTATAGTCACTAGCCTTGCATCGAACCTGACATGAAAACTTATAGATATAATAATTTCTATATTATGAATATATTTCACTATTTTATCTGGTAAGACATAAAAAAATCCCCTAATGTTAAGGAATAGGCATGTTACCCATTTCCTCATCAAAAGGAGAAATCGCATGGGTATCGTACCAGATAAAACCGTTATTAGTCAATGTCTTCAATTGTTGGATTTACCAAAGGCAGTCTGCGACATTTTGGATTATCGGACTCAAAAACTTACCGTTCGCAGTGCAATCCTACTTTTCATCGAAGCTCAGTTGGCACGGCGCGAAGAGCCGACTGCCATTGAGGAGCATTTGCGTTCTAACGAAAATTTGCAGGCTCTTGTAGGAACAAAATCGATTAGCGCCTCCCGTTTCTCGCGTAAATTGAACGAGTTACCTACTTTTTTACTCCAGTACGCTTTTCAAGAAATCAATCGGCGTATTGCACAGACCTTACGAGAATCATCCCATGTAAAGGTGCGAGATGTAAAAAAGCTAACGATCATTGACTCTACCACCATCTCTTTACCCAACTTTCACGGTCAGTGGGCCTACTGCAGCAAAATGCAAAATAGCGTAAAAATGCATACCTACCTCTGCACAGATTTCCCGGATATGGCCTATCCCAGCAAAGTTATTTTATCGACGGGAGCTGTAGCTGACTCGGAAGTAGCGATCGAACTTCTCACAGATAAAAACACAACGTATGTGATGGATCGCGGATACATTAACTACGCCTTTTTCAAGAAATGGGCAGAAGCAAACATTCGTTTTGTCGTGCGAATACAAGCAAATAGTAAGACAACCGTCATCCAGGCACGACCTGTTCCAGAAGATGATCCTGGCCTTTTACGAGATGCTGATGTCCAAATGGTGGTTCCGAAGCACCCTGATCAAAAAGTAACGCTCCGATTGGTTGAATTCAAAGATGACAAAAAACGAATCTACCGCGTGGTTACAACAAGGTGGGATCTCTCAGCACGAGAAATCGCTAACTTGTACCGAGATCGCTGGATGATCGAATTGTTCTTTAAATGGATGAAGCAGCACCTTCACTTGGCTAAACTTTATAGCTATAAACCTGATGCGGTATGGAACCAAATCTACATGACACTTTTAGCCTACGGACTGTGCATCCTGGTCAAGTTGCAAACGAAAACAACAAAAAGTACATGGGAAGTGCTGAAGTTAGTTCGCATTTACGTGATGATGAGCTGGGAAAAGTTCCTTGCTGCTTTAAACAGAGCGCCCACGCGAAGTTCAAAAGGACGTCGAAAGAAAAATAAGGGCGGGCGTCCTCGAATTCATCCTATCAAGAAAAAAGCGCAGAAAAAGAAACTTGAACAGAACTAAAACAATTGAAGAGTAAATTGAAAAAAATGGTAATTTGTCTATGCGTATTTGAATGTTACTGTTTTTGTTCTTTTTCACAACAATAAACTGTAAAAATATTCCTTAAGCAAAACAATGATCTGATGTCAGCTTCTTTGCAAGGCTAGTGGATTATAGTTCCTTTTCATGTACAACTCACCACTCGCAACTCCTCATCCTCCTCCATTCTGCCTAGATGTTCAACAAATTAGTCACTTTTAGACCTCCTCCTCTTCTACTTCTACTCCTACCCTCCCCCTTACTCTTACCCCACCACCGGCCTCCTTTTTGCCCACGCAAAAAACAAAAAACCTTCACCCCACTCCCTTTTCACACTACGTTCCGTGCCATTGCACGGTCCAAAGGGAACTACGATCCTCTATATGGCCGAAAACCGCCAAATCCCACTCCAAAGGGAACTACGATCCTCTATATCACCATTTCCCCGTCGGAATCAGCATTTTTCGCTTGAATAGCGTACCTCAGTTCCCTTTCATAATGCTTTTACCCCGGTTCCCGCCAATTAGCGGATTATAGTTCCTTTTCATGTACAACTCACCACTCGCAACTCCTCATCCCCCTCCATTCTGCCTAGATGTTCAACAAATTGGTCACCCTACACCCTTTTCCCACTACGTTCCGTGCCATCGCACAGTCCAAAGGGAACTACGATCCGCTATATGGCTGAAAACCGCCAAATCCCACTCCAAAGGGAACTACGATCCGCTATATCACCATTTCCCCGTCGAAATCAGCATTTTCCGCTTGAATAGCGTACCTCAGTTCCCTTTCATACTGCTTTTAGCCCGGTTCCCGTCAATTAGCGGATTATAGTTCCTTTTCATGTACAACTCACCACTCGCAACTCCTCATCCCCCTCCATTCTGCCTAGATGTTCAACAAATTAGTCACTTTTAGACCTCCTCCTATACTTCTACTTCTACTCTTATTCTTACTCTTACTCTTACTCTTACTCATACTCCAGCACCGCCCCCCTGCTGCCCACCAAAAAAACAAAAAACCTCCACCCTGCGCCAAAGCCACTGAAATCAACGATTTCAGCAGCCTCAGCGCAAGCGCGGAGGTTAGCTTATTTTAGAAGTCGAAATATTGCTTCGCGTTATGATATGAAATCCCTTGAACCAACTGCTTCAGCAACTGCTCGTCGTTCGGGAATTCGCCCGCTTCGACCCACTCGCCGAACATGTTGCAGAGGATTCTGCGGAAGTAATCATGTCTCGTGTAGGACAAGAAGCTGCGGGAGTCTGTCAGCATCCCTACGAAGCGGCCTAGCAAACCGAAGTTCCCCAGCGATTTCATCTGCTGCACCATGCCGTCTCTGGTATCGTTGAACCACCAAGCCGCGCCGAGCTGAATTTTGCCCGGGATGCCATCGCCTTGGAAACTGCCCATCAACGATGCGAGAATTTCATTATCCCGCGCGTTCAGGGAATAAAGGATCGTTCTCGGCAGCGAATCCGCAACCGCCAGAGACGACAGCAAGCCTGTAAGAGCGCTGGCAACCGAGCTATCATTAATGGAGTCAAAGCCCGTATCCGGTCCTAATGTAGCGAAAGCTTGCCCATTATTGTTCCGGGAAGCATTGATATGGTACTGCATCGCCCAATCCAGCTTTTTGTAGATGCCGCCCAGGAACAGCAAGGTGAACGCTTTATATTTCTTCTCGTCTTCCAAGCTGACAGCCTTACCTGCCAATCCAGCTTTGAAGATCTCATCTACTTCTTCTTTGGTCGCAGCCGCAAATGGCACATAATCCAAGGCATGATCAGATACTTTGCAGCCAACAGAAGCAAAAAATTCGGCTCTGCTTTCAAGTCCCGCCAACAGATCATCATAGGAGTTGATCGTGATGCCTGCCGATTTCTCCAATTGGCTGATCCATGGCAAGAAAGTCGCCCGGTTAATTTCCAATGCTTTATCAGGACGGAAGGACGGCAATACTTGTGTATTGAAATCTTTGATTTCTTTGATTTTGATATGATATTCCAAGGAATCCACCGGATCATCAGTCGTACAAATGACCGTAACTTTGGAATTCGTAATTAAATCGCGAGCGCGCGAGTTCCCCTCAGCCAGCTTCGCGTTTACTTTTTCCCATATAACAGGCGCATTCTGCTCGTTAATTAAGTCATTAACGCCAAAATACGTTTGAAGCTCCATATGGGACCAATGGTACAACGGATTGCCAATCGCCATCGGAAGTGTCGCGGCCCAGGCAGTAAAACGATCATAATCGCTCGCTTCTCCCGTAATTTTATTCTCTTCGACGCCATTGGCACGCATCATTCTCCACTTGTAATGGTCGCCATACAGCCAAGCTTCAGTGATGGTATTGAATTGTTTATTTTCAAAAATTTCCTTAGGACTTAGATGACAGTGATAGTCAATGATCGGCAAATCTTTGGCAAATTCATGGAATAATTTAACCGCTGTCTCATTCGCAAGCAAAAAATTCTCATCCAAAAATGTTTTCATGAAACTGATTTCCACCCTTCTCAAGCTGAATGATCTGCCCTTTATTCTAGCGAAAGGTGGACTCGAAGTCTTGTGATTTTTTGCTTTTATTTATACAAATATGTGCATATATTGACCTTCGAGTGCTAGGGGACCGTTTGATCCACGTCCGTTCCAGCGTTAATTTCTTCCGGCAACGTTTCCGAAGCACTCGGGACATGCCTTGGTTTGTAGTTAATCATTTCGGAGGAAGAAATGCTCACATACACGCGACCTGGCATGGCATGTGCCCTAATCAGAATCGGTTGATTATACGTATTTTTGAAGCTGAAATCCGGCCCACCCCAATTGACCGTAGCGTCCCTTCCCGAAGGAACATACGGTACTGATCTGCTATGAGAGAATCGTTCCACAATCTTAAGGCCGGCTCGATCCGCCGCGTTGAATAAAGTCGAAGAAATTTGGCAAATCCCTCCGCCAATCCCCTCGGAGAATTCACCTCTCACAATAATTTTGGCAGACATATAGCCTTTGGCGCGCGTCCTAACGCCCACAACTCGATTAAACGAGAAGGTCTCATTCGGTTGAACAACATAATTATTAATCGCTTGGGTAGCAAGTTTAATATTCGTATACCGATGCTTATTATTTGAGTTAAAGTATGTGACATAATAACCGATTGGACGCACACGAATGCTCGCTAATAGTTCACTATCCACTCTGGGATACACCGCCATTTGGGGCACCTCAAAGCTCAGCGAATTTGAATCATAAAAATGTTGATAAAATTGTTTCACAAACGCACTTTGATTCAGTTGAACGCCTGGAATCTCTTTGACTATAGCGCCGCTGTCATTAATGGTGGCATTGATTGGCTTTCGATAGATCCTCTTCCCTACCTCGTCGGTTAGCTGATGCAATCGTTCATTATCAACTAAGGGGATATCCAAATACTCCAGCGAGTAGGCTTTTTTATCCACATTGGCTGTGATTTGCCCCTTATTATCCGTAAGTGTCAAACGCTCAGGCACGGTTACCTGCTGCGAGAAAAGCAGCAATCCCGCCATCCATCCCATCATCATATTGTTATTCACCCCTCCCCTATTGTAAACAATTGACATCATTCCATACGCATGCACGAAAAAAGAACCGTTCAAAGCCAGTCTCCCGGCCTTGGAACGATTCTCCATAATACATGTTAATGCTTAATGAGGATAGACATTCTCAAATTCTTCGCCGCACGGTCCGCCGTTAGGGTTAACCTCTAAGGCAACCTGATCACCGTTTTGTCGATACAAAGGACGGTAATGATTACTGATGTGCGTGGCTGATGCGTTAGCATAATGGCAAATAAACGCCCGACGAAAGCGATCTTTCGTCTTGTTGCGATAAGAACCATGAATCAGATTGCCATTGAAAAAGAGAACATCGCCGCGCTCCATGATGACTGGCATAGCCTTTTCATCTTTGGGCGGCTTCACATAATGTGTAGTAAACGATTCTTTGGCATCTGCAATGTCTGGACACGAAATATCATAAGTGTTCGTTTTGGGTACCACGAGCAGGCCGCCATTCTCCTCATCAGCCGCATCAATCGCCGTCCAGGCCGCAATACAATTGCCAGGCTCCACTTGCAAATAAAAGTTGTCCTGATGCAGCGCTTGCCCGCGAGATCCTGGCGGTTTGTAATAAAACATGCTTTGCGCAGCCAACGCCTCTTCCTCATACAAATCTGCTAACACTTCAAGTACGGGCTGATGCAGCATATATCTTTTGGCTGTCTCGTTAATCCGATGCGGATGCATCACTCGCGGGTAGCGTTTCAACGGATCCATGACTTCAGCCTGCCGCTCAGGTTCAAAATGGCCCGGAATCGTTTGTTCACTAATCGCCTCAAAGGTTGCATCAATTTCCGCGAGATTCTGCTCTGAAAACAACCCCTTCACGATCACATACCCCTCTGTTTCAAAATGCTGCTTCTGTTCCTTCGTCAATTTAAGCAAGGATGGCTTCATCCTGCTCCCCTCCCCTATCATCATGTTTGTTCCCTGACTTCAGCATAACGGAAAGCAAGCAGGCATAGAAGTAATAATAGTGCTAAATACTCATACAATCCTGCTATTTATTGATATACTGAAGATGTCCCAAAGCTTCTAGCGAAAGGAATCGACGGAAATGAAGTTAGACGTACAAGAGCTCTTGGCAGGACATTTCAATGAATCGGAATCCTATGTCGTCAAGCGTCCTCATGGGCGGCAGGACTGGCTATTGATGTTTACGCTGGACGGGAAAGGCTATGTTAACCATAACGAGGAGAAGCACGTCTGCCGAACAGGCGATATCGTCTTATTGGCACCGGGAACCGCTCATCATTATGGCACACTGAAGAACCATACGTGGCAGTTTGTATGGGCGCATTTCCCTGCCTTTTTTTCGGAAATAAACCTGCTTCCACAGGAAGAAGTCGTTTATCTGACCATCGAGAATGAATCTACGCGTGAACGGATATTCCAGGCATTCAGCCGGATTCTGGCGGATTCCCGTGAACGCGGCGAGTACTGGTTCGAGCTGTGCTGTGGCTCGCTGCGAGAAATCTTGTTGATCATGGCGCAGAAAACCAAGCGCTACATGGACCCCCGCATTGAAGAAGTGCTCCGACTGCTCTCACAGCTCATGCGTGAACCGATTCGGATCGAGGATCTAGCTCAAACCGTCGGACTCTCCCCTTCAAGATTATCGCATCTGTTCAAAGAAAGCACAGGCCTGTCCATTATCGATACCCTGAATCGTATGCGGATTCAACAAGCCGTGTTAATGCTGGAGCATACGGGCCGAAGTGCTTCGGAAGTTTGTTACGATGTAGGGTTTCAAAACTATAACCACTTTACGAATCAATTCCGCAAATGGCATGGGATGACCCCCTCTACGTTCATCAAAAACCAACGGTAAAATTTATTTGACAGTCGGCTCATCTCAGGATAAACTGCTAGCAAGATTTAAAATAAGGAGGATTCATCATGACCTTTGCACGTAATCTTGATAAATACGCAGAGCTTATCGTCCGTGTTTCCCTGAATATTCAGTCCGGTCAATCACTCTGGATTAACGCTCCAATTCTGCAGCCTGAGCTGGTACGCCTGATCTCCTCCAAAGCTTATAAAGCCGGGGCCAAGCATGTACATATTGAATGGCAGGATGAAATCTGCACACAGATCAGATATCTCAACGCTCCTGACGATGCTTTCAATGAATATCCCACGTGGAGAGCGGATGCGCTCAGCGAATTAGCCGACAATAACGGGGCTTATTTATGGATTGATGCGGATGATCCTGAATTGCTCAAGGATGTTGATCCTGCCCGCATTTCCGCTAACTCCAAAGCCGCAGGTCCGAAATTAGTGAAGTGGAGAGAACATATGTCATCCTACAAAATGACATGGTCGATCGTAGCCGCTCCTTCCGAAGCTTGGGCCAAAAAAGTGTTCCCGCAGTTGGAAGAACAAGCAGCAATCAACGCCTTATGGGACGCTATCTTCAAAGCTACCCGTGTTGATCAAGAGGATCCTGTGCAAACTTGGCAGGAACATAACGCTACACTTCGCAGCAAAAGGGAACAGCTGAATGAAAAGAAATTCCACAAAATTCATTACCGCGCACCTGGAACCGCCCTTACCGTACAACTCCCTGAGCATCACGTTTGGCGTGGCGGATCAGCAACGAATGGCCGCGGGGGCTTCGAGTTTAACCCGAATATCCCAACAGAAGAAGTCTTCCTCTCACCGCTGCGTCAAGGGACCCAAGGAACCGTTCGCAGTACGAAGCCTTTGAGCTATCAAGGCAATCTTATTAACAACTTCTCGCTTACCTTCGAGAACGGGCGTGTCGTCCACTATACAGCTGAAGAAGGCTACGAGTCTTTGCAAGCCATGATCGAGATGGACGAAGGAGCGCATTATTTGGGCGAAATCGCACTCGTACCGCATCTATCTCCGATTTCGAATTCAAATCTCATCTTCTTTAATACGTTGTATGATGAGAATGCTTCCAATCATTTGGCTTTGGGCAGAGCTTTCCCAACCTGTATCGAGGGTGGCGCTGAGATGTCGAAGGAGCAGCAAGCGCAAGCAGGTCTTAACGATAGCTTGATTCACGTTGACTTTATGATTGGTTCTGCCGAAATGGATATTGATGGCGAGCACGCGGATGGCCGCATTGAACCAATCTTCCGCCAAGGCAACTGGGCATTTTAATCCGCTAACGGGTCAGCTCAAACAAAAAATAAGGGGTAAGCAGCCAAGCCTAACCCCTTATTTATCTTTATAACTACCGTCTTGACACCGGTATCCAGATTTCACTTTTAAAAGTTGGCGAGGATATATCTTTGTTCTCATTCCACAGTAGTTCCGGACCTTCTAATTGCTCATAGTTCGACGATGGGAACCATTCGGCATAAATACGCCCCCAAACTTCTTGCAGCGTCTGCGGAAAAGGTCCGACCGCTTGGAATACTGCCCATGTGGAGGCAGGGACTTCCAACAGGGAGAAATCTTCCGGGCATGCCTGCATCGTAGCTGCTCCAATATAATGATCCAGCTCCCCTTTCTCCTCCATCCTGCCTTCCGAGAAATTCGTCGATGCACTAATCAGTCCTATGGGCTCGACATCAGAAAGCTTTTTCAGAGTTTCAATCGTAGTCTGATCCAGACCTTGCCACATAGCGGCAATTTCCGGATTCACCCCACTGAATATGATCGGAACTCGCTTCTTCTTGCCGACAATGCGGAATGCTGCTTTTTCTTCAATCCGGTAGTTCATTTCACTACCTCCTTTGATGGTTAATTGGAACGACATTCGCGGGTACGCTTTAAGGGAATGACCGTGAAGCCTGGCCTCAGACGGCGTGATCCCATGCAACTGCTGAAAAGCTCGTGCAAACGAATCAGCTGAGTTGTACCCATATTTAATGGCCAGATCAATAACTTTGATGCTGCTCCCTTTAAGCTCAAATGCGGCAAGCGTTAGACGTCTGCGGCGGACGTACTCCGAAAGCGTCATGCCTGAAAGCAAGGAAAACATTCTTTTAAAATGATACTCTGAACAAAAAGCTTGCTTGGCAACTTCTTTGAAATCGATATCGCTTGTTAAATGGTCTTCCATATACGCAATTGCGCCATTCATGTTCGTAAGCAAATCCATGACCCTTACCTCCTTATCCATAGAATATCAGGAATGACATCCGGCCATCCGACTTTTGCTGCTCCTTGCTGTAGCACGAACAAGAAGAGACTGCCCTAGCGCCAGTGAGATAACTGACTTTAGGGTAGCCTCTTTGGGTGTTACTTGGCGAATAGTTTCTCCGCTGCGTCAAGCGCCATTTTGTTGCCGATAGCTGAGTAATCTAGCCAAGGTTGGTCGGCGATCGGGTAAATATGCTCGGCTTTAACAGCTTTCAGCCCTTTCCAAATGGGGTTGGCAGACAATTGTTCAAAGACCTTTTTAGCCGCATCCTCATTATTCACAATGACAAATATGGCGTCAGCATCATAGTCAGGCAGAACTTCTTGGGAGATCGTTTCATAAGCTTTGTCGATCTTCTCCACCCCGTTCGCCGGCTTCAAACCCAAATCCGTGAACAGGAGCGGTCCTAATGGACGCTTCATGCCCATCACGCGCAATTCTTTGGCTGTCACACGGATTGCCATGGCCTTGCCATCCCCGATTTTATCCTTAATGAGCCCTTTCACTTTCGTCGCTTGCGCTTCATAATCCTTGATGTATGTTTCCGCTTGCGGTTCACGGTTAACGAGCTTGCCGATTTTTTTCAAATGGTCACGCCATGTGCCGTCATCGAGATTAAACACTTCAGATTTTGCGATTTTTTCATATTTGGCTATATCTTTGCCAGCGTACTGTTGATCCAAATAAATCACTTCTGGTTTCAAAGCCAGCAAAGCTTCCATATCAGGTTCCGTCACAACACCCAGCTTTTTCGTATTTTGCAGGCGATCAGCGACATGCGGCAGGAAAGCTTTGAGGTCTCCTCCCATAACAGAACCTACTGGTGTAATTCCGAGTGCAAGCAGATCATTCGTCAAATGAATAGACAACGAGGCAATGCGTGGCTCTTTCTCAATCGGTTTTACTGTAGTCGCCGCAGTTGCTGCTGCTGTTGCTGTTGCTGTTGCTGTTGCTGTTGGTGTCTTCGTTGCTGCGCTTTGAGGGGCAGCGGATTGGCCGCAAGCCGCTAATAGGAATAGCGAACTGACCATACTCATGAGTGCAATATTTTTCTTTACCATCGTTAAACTCCTTCAATATCCTTATTTCGTTCTTATTAATAAATACAAAAAATACGGAGCCCCGACGGCTGCTACAACGACACCGGCCGGGATCGCATTAGGCTGAAAGATTGAACGCCCGATGGTATCGGCACTCACTAGAATCACTAGCCCGATCAACCCTGCTATCGGCAGCAGATATTGATGCATGGGACCGACCAGTCGCCGCGCCAGATGCGGCGCGACCAGCCCCAGGAAACCAATGCCTCCAGCCATCGCGACACTGGCGCTGGAGAGCGCAACAGCGCTCATCAACAGCAGCATGCGTTCACGGTTCACTGCAATGCCCATACCAGCGGTTGTTTCATCCCCCAACGAGAAGGCATTCATGACTTTCCACTTGGAGAACGTGTACGGAATGAAGGCAAGGATCCACGGCAATAGGGCATAGACATGGATCCACTCTCTTCCCCATACATTACCCAGCAGCCATCTGGACGTAAAACGGTATGTCGCTTCATCCAGCCGCAGCGACAAGAATAACGTAACCGCGCTGAACCCTGCCGCAATCGCGATACCAACCAGAATCAGGCGAATAGGTACGATGCCTTTGTGACGGTCATAGGCCAAGATGACAATGAGAACAGCCGTCACAATGCCACCGACAAAAGCAAAAACTGGAATGAGTAAAGACGGCATGCCTTTCATGGCATGAAAAAAGCTAACAAATACAATCAATCCAAAAGCTGCTCCCGCATGAAGCCCCAGAATACCGGGATCCGCAAGCCCATTGCGGGTGATCCCTTGAAGAATCGCTCCGGAGACGCCTAAACCGATGCCCGCAAGCATCGTAATCAATATGCGGGGCAGTCGGTATTCGAACAACACCAGTTGACTATCCGGACTCCCCTGGCCTACAAAAGTCTGCCAAACCTCAAATGGTGAGAGCCGAATCGAGCCTGTGTTCAAGCTAATCAGAATGACCAGCAAACTAATGAGCAGGAGACAAAGCCCTACCGTTAGGCTTAGATTCCTCCGGCGAATGCGCCTAAGTGAGCTCATCATAAAGCCCTCCTTTCTTTCCTGGCCAAATACAGGAAGAAGGGCACACCGACCATCGCTACCATCAAGCTGATCGCCAGTTCCTTCGGCGGATGAACCATACGAGCACCCAAATCAGCGAGCACAAGCAAGATGGCTCCGAGTAATCCCGATAATGGGATAATGAAGCGATAATCTACCCCCACGATCTTTCTTGCGATATGGGGAATAACGAGTCCAACGAATCCGATGGAACCTGCGGCGGAAACGCCTACCCCGGCAAGAATCACAGCCAGCGCTATTCCTATCAGGCGTGTGCGTTTTGTTTGAACGCCCAAACTAACGGAAACATCTTCGCCCAAAGCGATCAAGGAAACAGAGCGGCTGATCATCATCGCACCTAGGATGGCGAGAGCAATCACAGGCACAAGCAGCTTCAATTGGGGCCATTTCACACCCGAAACCCCGCCTGCATACCAAAATGCAAGATCCTGATTAAGATCGTAATAGATCGCAATCCCAGAGCTCAGCGAATGCAGCATGGCAGCTACTACGGCTCCTGCCAACGTCAAACGCAGCGGGGTTAAGCCGCCTGGAGTTGAAGCGCCAAGCAAGAAAATGAAAGCTGTACTCGCCACAGCACCAATAAAAGAAACGAACATAAGCGCTGAGTAGGGCAGATTCGGGAAAAAGGCGAAGCTCAGGGCAACCATCATTGTAGCCCCTGCGTTGACTCCCAGAATGCCGGAATCCGCTAATGGATTTCGAGTAATGCCTTGCATGAGAGCACCTGCAACGGCAAAGCCAGCTCCGATCACAGCTGCGCCTATTACTCTCGGCAGCCTCAGCTCATGGATAATCTGATGTGAAGTTAGCGTTGGGTCATACTGGAAAACGGCTGACCATACGGTCCCCAGCGTTAAATCCTTAGCTCCGAACGAAATAGCAGTAAACATAATAAACAGCAGTACAGCAATCGTTGCGAGACCTATCCCTCCATGCGTAATACCGTTCATCCTCGGACGACTCGAATCCATGAGTAAAATCCTTACCTCTCATTAATACTGATAATCATTATCAATAAAATAATTATAGAAATGTATCTTGCTTTCGTCCATGTCATTTTCAAAGAATAAATCCTTGGATAATTTAAAGATTTCCTTCAGAGCTGCAAACGGCTTTGGGTCAGCGGAGTACTGATCAGCATCTGAGTCGCCTTCTCAAGAAGCTGCTCAATCGCTTGCGGTGCATAAACCATCCATTCATCCCATTGCAAAAGGAAATAGCGTCCCTGTCTGATCGCAGGCAGTCGCAGCCATGCTGGATCTGTCACTAACTGGTGGCGCAGCTTGGAAGCAGCTTGCTCCGACGATGTTAAGATAATCATGTAATCGGACTCATATTGGTTTAATTCTTCTGGCGTCATGGATATCCAGTTAAAGTTAGTCCCTGCACGGTGCAAGCTCATCGCTTGACTAAGACGGCTTGGGGGCATGAATTGCAGAGCGCGATAAAAAATATGCCCCACATTCCTTGCACCATACAGCCTCAGCCCCTTGCTTGTCATCCGGCAAATCGTCAAGGTCGGATTCCCGAAAGTTTTCTGAACCCGTTTCCTTGCCAGCTCCGCTATATATTCATGGCGTTGAATCCATTCCTTGGCTGCCTGTCTTCGCCCAACCAACTGTCCAATTTCCTCTAAGTGATCAAATACATCCAGGGTAGCCCATGGAATGGAAATGATAGGAGCTATATCACTGATATGCTCTCTGGCTTTCAGAACGACATTATCTTTGCAAATCACCAAGCTTGGCTTGGCTTCCAAGAAGGCCTGTCTGCCTATTTCCCAAGCCTCAACAGCATGCAACGGCAAATTTAATGATTTTGCCTCCACGGGTAAATACGCTGCACGGTGATATTGCGCTGCCGAAGGAACAATGCCTAACGTTGTCAGATGATCGGTATACGGATAAGATAACGACACAATGCTCTCAAGCTGCTCGCTCGTATACTGCTTGGGTGCACAGCCGCTATTTTCTTTGAAGCGGCGGCTGAAATAGAACTCGTCGCGGTACCCAACCAGTCCAGCCAAATCCTTAATCTTAGGCGCAGACACGAGTAAGGTTTCCTTCGCCTTATTCATCCTGATTTGTGTAAGAAATTCGATCGGCGTTTTATTCATCTTTTGTTTAAAACGCTGCGAATAATAAGCCGGATGCATGCCGGCAAGTTCAGCAAGGGTATCCAAATTCAAATCTGTTGCATAAGCGTCTTGCATGTATTGGATGGTCAACTGGATCGAAGCATCCGCATCCTTAGGTGTAGTTACCACTGGCGGTTGTTCCTTGAGAATCAGCTCCAGCAATTCATAAACATATTGCTGACGCAAATGTTCTCTCACACTGGATACGGCATAAGCGGATGCAAGCAATTGTATTTTACGCTGAAATAGCAGTAGATCCGCTTGCAGCAAGCCCTGTACCGGGAAATCAAGCACGCGGTCATAAACCTTGCGCAAATCCGTTTTCTCCCCCATGCGAAATAATTCGAATTCAAGCTGATAAATCAAGCTATGTTCATTGCCAGACAAATTCATCGTCTGCGCGCTCATTCCGGGCAGCAGCAAACAGAGCGTTTTACCATAAATCGGAATCTCTTCCTGATTCATAAGAAGCTGACCTCTTGTTTTTACGAAAAAAAGCAATGTATGTTTATCAGCCTTTTCCACTTCAAATTTCCAACTAGCTGAATAGGTGATCACGTCTAATTTGCTCAGTTCCAGCAAGGTGCCCGCTAGATACGCTTCTTGATTTAAACCGCTATGCAAGTCAAATCCCACCTTCACTGAATCATTGATAATCATTCTCATAATAGTATAACATATCGGCACGAGGTTGGCCTTCTCAAAAACAAATTGAATTCCAATAACCAATGGAAGTAGCCTTTCATATAATGAAACATATACGTACACACGAATAAAATGGTAATCTAATAGCGATAAGACAGCATGATTTTTTGTTTACTGGGAATCTTAGTCAAGAGGAGTTGATCGTATGAGTACCATACCGAAAATTAGTGCGATTAGCGTGCCATTTGATCTAGGGGCAGGCCGGCGCGGAGCCAGTAAAGGACCCAAAACCATCCTGCAAGCGGGATTGTTGCGCGGTTTGCAGCAGATGGGCATCACCGCCGAGCATGCGGGTGAAATTAGGCTGCCTGATGACCAAGCTGCTCCCTTAGCCGCTGAAGTGAATCATACTAATCTCAAGTATTTGGCAGAAGTGGTTGAAGTAAACACAAGGTTGGCGAAGGAAGTATCCAAAGTCGTTCAGCAAGGGCATTTTCCACTTATTCTAGGTGGCGATCATAGTATAGCTATTGGAACGATAGCTGGATTATCCGAGCATTACACGAATCTGGGCGTCATCTGGATTGATGCTCACTCGGATCTGAATACAGCGGAAACGAGCCCTTCGGGCAATATCCACGGGATGTCATTAGCCGTTAGCCTAGGCATGGGACATCCGTTATTAACAGAGATCCAGCATAAGCTACCGAAAATAAAACCAGAAAATATCGTCCTCATCGGATCACGCTCGTTGGATGAAGGCGAGAAGAAACTCATTCGTTCTCTCGGAATCAAATGCTTCACCATGTATGATATTGATCGCAAAGGCATGGCACATGTGATGCAGGAAGCCATTGATTATATAAGTGCCAAAACAGACGGTGTTCATCTAAGTTATGATGTAGATTCTCTTGATCCATTGGAAGCTCCAGGTACAGGAACAACGGTCAAAGGCGGCCTTCATTTCCGCGAAGCTCATTTGGCGGTAGAGATGCTTGCTGAAGCAGGCATTGTAACTTCCGCTGAATTCGTCGAAGTAAATCCGCTTCTGGATGATAATAACAAAACGTCCCATTTGGCTGTAGGCTTAATTAGTTCCTTGTTAGGCAAGCAAATTCTATGAGGTTTTAGTCCCCCGCACCCGGGGGATTTTTTTGGCTTGCCGGGTATGGAAAATACAGGTAAACTATAAAGGGAATTACACTAACAAATAGAAATAAACACACTTTGGAGTCTACAATGAAAACTTTGAATAACAAGTACCTATTTATATTTTTAGGTTTATTTTCGCTCATTACAGTAAGCGTCTACGCATTTTTCAAAGATCAAACGTATTATGAATTTCTGATCTGGAATCTATTCCTTGCCTGGATTCCTTATCTGCTCGCTCTGGCAGCCTCCTATATTCACAAGCACAAATCTACGATTATGCAAGTAAGCCTCTTGATGATTTTCGCGCTGGGATGGTTGTTATTTCTCCCTAACTCACCTTATGTGTTGACGGATTTTATCCACTTAACGATTATGAAGCATACGTATGCACAGAATGGCACCCTCACTTATCGCTATTGGTATGATTTCTACACCATCTTTTTATTTGCCTGGAATGGCCTCTTGCTGGGCTGCAGTTCCATGTACATCATGCATCTTATCGCGAGAAGAATGTTCAATGCTTTCCTGTCATGGATCGGGATCGGAGTGACTTCACTCCTGTGCGGGTATGGCATTCTACTAGGCAGAGAATATCGTTTGAACAGCTGGGATGCCTTGTTGGACAATAACATTTGGGGTGTTTTGCGAATGACCTTGAGCGGAGAATCTTTCCTCTTCTGTTTCGTGGTAGGCCTTTCCGTTATGCTGGTTTACGCCACCTTTTACTTCATGATCAATGGCTTGGGAACAAATGCAAAATCGGATCAGCGCCTCTAAAAATGGGAAAATAGTCGTAAGACGAGCCAAGGAGATGATTAGAGGGAATAGAGGGAATGTCCTCTTCGTTTGGTGTGAAGGGATAGAAGTCTCCAGAGACTCTTATTCCATAAAATGAGCCAACATTTGCGCGCATAGGAGCTCCTAGGGACTCTTATGTTATCGTGTTGAGGCGGTATCGGGTGAATTGACTAGTGATAGGAATCCCCAAAGACTCCTATTACCTATAAAAAGCTGACTTTCAGGAGAATAGGAGCTCCTAGGAACTCTTATTTCATCGTGCGGAGGCGTATTGACGAGATATCGGTTCAAGAAAAAAAGGAGCTGCTCTCCAAGTTAACCTTGTGAGACAGCTCCTTTGCTATAATTCTATGCGCTTAGTCCGTAAGCTGCAATAGTCTCTCGCCGGCTATGCCTGGCGTCGTCATTTGAATCGGATTGAGGATCTCTTCGATCTCCTCTTGGGTGAGGAGCCCGCGCTCCAGGATCAGTTCTTTGAGCGTCATTCCGGTACGTACGGCTTCTTTCACTAATTGCGCGGCGACTTCGTAGCCCAGATGCGGGTTCAGGGCCGTTACAATACCGAAGCTCTGTTCCACATAGTTCGCACAGCGTTCACGATCGGCTTCCAAGCCTTCGATGGCGAAGCGTTCGAACACATCTGCTGCGTTGCGCAGTATTTTAAGAGATTGCAGCAGATTAAAGGCCAGTACAGGACCCATGACATTGAGCTCGAACTGCCCAGCTTCACAGGCCAAACAAATCGTATGATCGTTTCCAATGACCTGGAACGCCACCTGATTCACAACCTCTGGCATAACCGGATTCACTTTCCCCGGCATAATCGAAGATCCTGGCTGTCTTGGCGGCAGCTTCAACTCCCCTAGTCCGGCACGTGGCCCGGAAGCCATTAAGCGAATATCGTTGCATATTTTGGAAAGATTAACGGCACAAACCTTCAAAGAAGCAGAAAGCTCTGTATAGGCATCCATATTTTGCGTGCCATCCACCAAATGCTCAGATAACACAATCGGGATGCCCACTTCGTCTTTCAAATGAAACATAACCCGTTCGACATATTCCGGTTTGGCGTTTAGCCCCGTACCCACGGCCGTTGCTCCCATATTGACAGTTAGCAGCCCTTGGGAGGCCTGACGGATCCGGTTAATATCACGCTGCAGCACACGGGCATAGGCGCCGAATTCTTGACCTAATCGAATCGGAACCGCATCTTGCAAGTGGGTTCGTCCCATTTTTATCACATCATCGAACTCAACTTCCTTCCGGGCAAAAGCACTCTGCAAAGAAGTTAAGGCTTCTGTTAATTGTTCAGATAATCGGTAAGCGGCAATTTTGATCGCAGTGGGAATGACATCATTCGTTGATTGGGACATATTCACATGGTTGTTCGGATTGCATTGAAAATAGTTCCCTTTCGCCTCGCCCATAAGCTCCAACGCCCGATTGGAGAGCACTTCATTCATGTTCATATTGATCGAAGTACCGGCACCCCCTTGGATAGAGTCTACAATAAACTCTTCCACCAACTGGCCCTGCCGCACTTCTTCAGCGGCTTTCACCAACTGCTCTCCAATTTTCTTAGGAAGCATATGGGTGTCCATATTCGCAAGCGCAGCTGCCCTCTTCACTTCAGCAAGAGCCGTAATCAACTCAGCATGAATTTTGACGCCCGTAATCGGAAAATTTTCTACAGCTCTCATCGTTTGAATCCCATAGTACGCTTGAGCTGGAACTTGTTTCTCACCTAAAAAGTCTTTCTCAACACGATAGGTCATCGAACACACCGTTCCTTTTAATTAAAGTATGATGCACATGTGGACATTTCAAATCTAACATGTTCTGTTATATTTATCAATCACCGGTTAATTAAAATTAGGCGAATACCCAGTGAGCGCGCAGCGAAAACTATGACCATGGTTATTTTTAGCTTAATTGCCGTGGATATACGTTTGGTCCATGATTTTATATCTGATTTCCGGAATACACTATAGCAAAGGCCAAGTCAATTGACTTTAGGAGGAATCCTTTATGGATACGCGTAGCTCTAGGATCATTGAACAAACAGAAAAATACGGTGCGCACAATTACCACCCGCTGCCGATTGTCATTGCCAAAGCTCAGGGCGTGTGGGTTGAAGATCCGGAAAACAATCGGTACATGGATATGCTAAGTGCATACTCCGCCTTGAATCAAGGACATCGACATCCCCATATTCTCCAAGCGCTGCATGAACAAGCCGAGAAGGTCACGTTGACCTCGCGCGCCTTCCACAGTGAAACACTTGGCACCTTCTATGAAAAATTGGCTTTATATACGGATAAACCGATGATTTTACCGATGAACACCGGTGCAGAAGCGGTCGAAACCGCCATTAAAGCGGTGCGTCGTTGGGGATACGATGTGAAGGGCATCGCGGACGACCAAGCCGAAATTATCGTCTGTGACGGTAATTTCCACGGCCGCACCGTCACGATCACATCGTTCTCCTCCTCGCCGGAGTACCAGCGCGGATTCGGGCCTTTCACGCCTGGCTTCCGCATCATCCCCTATGGGGATGCCGAGGCGCTCCGTGAGGCCATCGGGCCGAACACGGCGGGTTTTCTCGTTGAGCCGATCCAGGGCGAGGCTGGCATTGTTATCCCGCAGGCAGGGTACCTGCGGGCTTGTTATGAGCTATGTCAGGCGAATAATGTCTTGTTCGTAGCGGACGAAATCCAAACTGGATTCGGCCGCACGGGCCGCCGCTTTGCCTGTGACTGGGAGGGGGTCACCCCCCACCTGTATGTCATGGGCAAAGCGCTCGGCGGCGGTGTATTCCCGATCTCCGCCGTAGCGGGGGATCGGGAGGTTCTTGAACTGTTCGAGCCTGGCTCCCACGGCTCGACGTTCGGGGGCAATCCGCTCGGCTGCGCAGTCGCGGTCGCGGCCCTTGAGGTTATAGAAGACGAACGGCTCGCAGAGCGTTCGGATGAACTGGGCACGTATTTCCTCCAGCGGCTGAAGGAAATTCAGTCCCCCGTCATCGCGGAAGTGCGGGGCCGCGGCCTGTTCATTGGGATTGACCTTACGGTTCCCGCGCGTCCCTATTGCGAGAAGTTATTAGCTAAAGGACTGCTATGCAAGGAAACGCATGCGCATATTATTCGTTTGGCTCCTCCGCTGACGATCACTAGGGATGAACTGGATTGGGCTTGGCAGCAAGTTTCCGATGTTCTTCTTTCCTCCTAGACAGGGACTGGATGAGGTTCTGTGTTATGTTTCACTGGAGTAAATCCAGTCAAATGAGTCCCTATGGATTTAAACTATTCCTTAAACCAGCCAACCAAGACTCCCACTTGCCATACTAAGCTACTCTATGACATAAGAGTCTCTGGAAGCTCCTATTTGCGGAAAAGTGGGGGCTTCGCGCGAAATAAGAGTCCCTAGGGACTCGTATCCATGGAAATATGCCTCTAATTACAGCTACTCCAAGATATAAGAGTCTCTGGGAGCTCCTATTCGCGGAAAAGTGGGGGTTTGGCGTGAAATAAGAGTCCCTGGGGGTTACTACTTAGGTCCCCTTATTCAAACCCCTAAAAATTGGTTAAGAATACTTAACGAATTTAATGGAGAAGAGGGATCAGGATGAAAATGAGCCTCGAAGAAATCAAACAAATTAGCCACAGTAGTCCAGATCAAATCGAGAAGGTCATTACGAAACTGCTAGAACGGATCACTGAACTGGAAAACAGAGTAGCCGAGTTGGAGCGCCAGCTAGGGCTTAACAGCAAGAATAGTAGCAAGCCGCCTTCAAGTGACGGGTTTCGTAAGCCCGCAAACTCCCGCATCGCTGGTGGCAAAAAGGGAGCACCCCTAGGTCATGAAGGACACACACTTAGTATGGTGGATGATCCGGATGCCATCCTCGACTTTTGCCTAACTACCTGCCCTGCGTGTCATGCTCCAATGGACCAGGAGAACTGTATAGGCTACGACCGGCGTCAGCAGATCGATCTGCCTGAACCACGCATCCAGACAACCGAGTTTCGCGCTCATACGAGCTGCTGCCCGCAGTGTAGCGGGGTTCATCAGGCTGCTTTTCCGTCGCATGTCAGCGCCTCTGTCCAATATGGAGCTGGTGTTACGGGCTGGATCGTGTATGTGAGTGCGTACCATATGATTCCACTGAAAAGGGTGAGCGAGATGTTTGCGGACCTGACCGGGCATTCGCTGAGCGAGGCTACGGTCATCGCCCATTTGAAGAAATCGCACAAGCAGCTAGGTCCCTATGAGGAACAAATTCGCCAAAACCTGCTGAATGCCGATGTTTTGCACGCTGATGAAACCGGCATTCACGTCGATGGCAAACAGCGATGGCTGCACACCCTCTCTAATGTGGACTGGACGTTCCAGGCGGTTCACGAAAACCGGGGCACCCTCGCTTTTGATGCCATCGGTCTGCTGCCGGCTTACTCGGGCATTCTAGTGCATGACTGCAACGGGCCGTATTTTAAAGAAAAATACACGTTCCAGCATGCCTTATGCAATGCGCACTTACTGCGGGAATGCCAAGGAATCGCCGATTATGATCATCACCAGTGGGCCGTGCAGATGAAACGCTTGCTACAAGTAGCCTGGCGTCTCACGCTAGCCGCCCGTAAAGTCTTGTGCTGCTTAGCTCCGAGTACGGTTAAATGGCTAGAGAATTGGTACGATGACATCCTGCAGCAGGGCGAGCTGGAATGGAATCAAGGGCGTACCAAAGCCAAAACCGGACCGCAAGGCAGGCAAAGCAAAAGTAAATCGGCCAATCTGGGTGAACGTTTCCGTCGTCACAAGGAACCGATTCTCCGGTTTATTCAAGATGTCCGTGTTCCTTTTGACAACAATGTCGCCGAACGAGACTTGCGGATGGCCAAGGTCAAAGCCAAAGTCTCCGGCTTATTCCGTACCTGGGACGGGGCTCATCAGTTCGCCCGCGCGCGCGGCTTCATTTCAACCCTTCGTAAACAAAATTTACCTGTACTCTCGACGCTTATTGTTACTTTTCGTGGGGAGTTTCGTTTTCCGCGTTTGGAAGAAGGTAAGTAGTAACCCCTGGGGACTCTTATTTCAGGCAGATTCCTTCAAATTACAGCTACTCTAAGACAAAAGAACCCTGCAAGCTTCTATTCGCGGAAAAGTGGGAGGGGCGCGGAGTCACTGGGGACGGGGGCACCCGGAGTCACTGGGGGCACGGGGGTACTGGAGCCACTGGAGCCACTGGAGGCACTGGAGCCACTGGAGGCACTGGAGCCACCGGGGTCACTGGGTGCACCCGGAGTCCTGGGGCACGGGGGCAGGTCACACAGCTCACGCGGGTCACAGAGTTTAACGCAAATAAGAGTCCCCCAGGGACTCTTATCCATAGCCTAATTACAGGCCGCTCTAAGCTCGCACGAAAACCAGCGTCCCAAAACTCTGCGGAACATGGAAATTGACTGCTTGGGTTGGCGACCAGGCCCAATAGTGGCGATTTCCTTCTTTATCGTCGTCAATGCGGTACAGATTCCAGCGCCATTCCGCGCCTGGGCGAGGAGCGGCATGATCCAAATCTGCAAAAGGAATCATCAGATCATATACCCGCCAACCATCCGCTCGCTGCGTTACATCTGTTCGCCAGTCTGGCGCATCCCACGAAATATCGATCTCTTTTCCACCTTCCAGATCGTTGTGAATGATCGCATCAAAGAGGACGTTCCGAGGACTTACCTCGAACTCATAATAAACCTTGCCAGTACCTACGGTATCGATAAATACTTCAACCACATCTTCCAAATAAATCGGATCGTCCCGCTGCTCCATGGTCGCCACAATGTGATCATCCTCACATTCGAAACGAATATGGATGGCCTCCTCGCTCCAGCAAGCACGAAAAAATGTTTCCAATCGCGGTGCCGCACCAGTTACAACTTCACATAACAGATTGGCAGGCATCTGAGCCCAGTCGATTGGCCCGTCATTAAGCACCTCTACATAATTGCATTCATATCTCATGTTCGCCCTCCTACGCTCCTTGTCTGATATCTTATTTCAGATGCTTTCCAGCTTTAACTTTTGTGAACGATATTGATATCGTATTCCTGATGTAAAAAGCTTGAAATTTGATCTCTTGATTCCGACTTTACATCTTTTAACCAGGAGGTGTCTAGTCTTTCTATCGCTTCTATACGCAAATCCTCATATTTGCTTTTCGCTTTTTCAATCTGATTCATCCGGTTCCTTGTAAAAAGAAATAGCGATATGCTGATCAGGAGCGAGCCAGAGAAAAGCGGATTGGATATGACCAAATCAAGGATGGCCAGCGCATTGCCGCCAGAGATCACTAACACTTTTCTATAAAACGTATAAATAAAAAAGAAAACGAAGGCAGCTGTCACGATGGCAAACACAGGCTGAATCGCTTTGAGTTTATCCCATTTCTGCTTCCGAGCCTTGAGTTCTTCCAACAGCTTGTTCGCATCGTCGCTAAGATTAAGTTCCGGCCATTTTTGCATAGACACTTCCCCCTTTCTACCAACATATGCTTGTCTACCCGGATTCTTTCCAAATAAAAAAAAGACCAAAGCATCTCTCTTCAAGCTAGGCTGAAGATGCTTTGGTCATTCACAGTTATATCAATCAACTTAAAACCGCTTTTTTCCTACTAGAAACTTTTTGTTCCCTTTTTTAGCCGCCACAGGCACATGCTTATAGCTGCGCACCATCGGATTTTTACATAACGGACAAGTTGGTAAAGCTTCCGTAACGAATTCTTTGCGAATCCATGCTTTACAATCTGTCTCCTTACATTTCCAAATCTCAATTTGTTCGACTTCTGGCTTCTGTTCTTCCGTCACGGTACTCGTTGATGTAGACATTTCAGTTATGTTCTCCCTGTTTCATAGATTAGACTACTTATTATTATACAGATCGATTCGAATATCAAGTCTTTCCCGTGTTCAAATTTATTTACCAGTGGTAGAATGGATAATGCGGTTACAAATTAGACACAGAATCCAAAGGCAGGAACAACAAGATGACTCATTTACTGCAAGAATGGAAAAATCAATTTCACGGATACAGTCGTAATATTATGCTTTTCTTTTGGTTTAATTTTGTTTGGAACTTAGGCTTAGGCATGTTTGGTCTTGTTTATAATCTGTATGTCAGAAGCTTGGGGTATGAGCAAACAACGGTCGGAAGTATCGTGGGGATGACTGCGCTTGCCTCTGCAATTATATTAATTCCAGCTGGGATCATGAACGATCGGTTAGGGCCGAAACGTGTTATTACCTTTGGACTTATGTTCACGATTGCCGCTTTGACAGCACGTTCCTTGATTGAAGGTCAGCAGGGCATGCTCGTCAGCGCCTTCTTAGGCGGTATGGCACTCGCGGTCGTTTCGGCGACAATTCTGCCATTCATGGCCAATAACTCAACGCCCCAGCAGCGCGTACACTTATTTAGCTTCAATATGGCTTTGGTTATGCTTGCCAATGTCATCGGTATTGCGCTTGGCGGTGTGCTTTGCGACTTTTTCCAATTCCTGATCGGGTTGGATGAAATTCATAGTCTTCGATTTACTTTATTAATCGGTGTCGGCATAGCCGCACTGGGCGTCATTCCGATGGCTCTGTTTGAAAAAAACGAACAAGAAATTCAACCGCGCCGGGAAAAACTCGCAATCAAGCTGCTGTGGCGTAATCATAAGACTTCGATTCAGGTCATCGGCATATTCTGCTTGCTGGGACTCCTGTCATCAACAGCCGGAGGGATGGTTGTCCCCTACCTTAATGTCTATTTCGAGGATCGATTCGAAGCTTCCAAGTCCGCGATCGGAATTGTTGTCGCTTTGGGCCAGGGTGCTACGGCAATCGCCTTTCTTATCGGGCCTATGATTGTGAAGCGTTATGGGGAAGTCAAGTCGGTTGTTTACTTACAGCTAAGCTCGATTCCATTCCTGCTGTTGACGGCTTTCTCCGCTAACTTTTATTTATCTTCGGGTGGCTATTTGTTCAGACAAGCCCTGATGAATGCCGCCAATCCTTTTTACAATTCGATCAAAATGAGTTATGTTCACCGCTCGCTTCGCGGGTTGGCCTCCAGTTCAGGCGAAGCGGTTTTTAATCTGGGATGGTTTCTCGCATCTCCTGTTAGTACAGGCCTCGTGTTGCATTACGGTTCTTACTACGGTTACGCTTATGCCTTCTGTATCACTGCCGTCGTCTACTCCCTTATTTCGTACTTATTTTATTTCTTTTTCGGAAAAGATCGCTTTAAACCCGTAGAAGAATCCGGTTAAAATTGGTTCTTTCTATCGTTGACTTGAACGATAGAAAGGAAATACAATAAATTGAGAGCGCATTCATTCGGATATCTCATGCTCCTACTTGCTTGATGAATGTGAGGAGGTTACTTTCCATGCGGACTAAAATCACCTTCAACAGACAAAGCATCGTCTTAACTTGGATGATTTCTTATATTGTCATTCTCCTTTTGCCCGTTGCCATTGGCTTGCTTCTGTATGTTGAATCCAATCGTACGTTGAAGGAAGAAATTCAGCAAGCGAATGATTCCTTGTTGAAGCAAGTTCGCGAAATTATGGACAGCCAATTCAAAACGATGGAGCAATTAAACTTTGAACTTACCTGGAATGTGAATATGCAAGAGCTGCTCTATTCCAATAAGTATGATGCTTTTCCCAAAGAGTACCGATACGATGTTTACCAAATCGCCCGCAGCTTCACACTCTATCAAACCTCCTATCCACTTATCGACTCCTTCTATGTTTATTTAAATAAAGATCAATCTGTTATTCTCCCAGGCACAGTGCGAACAATCGACTTTGCCTACGAAACTCTGCACAAAAGTGATGCATTTCCTTTCACTTCGTGGCAAGAGACTCTGAATCGCGATAATTTCAAAGGATTCATCCCGATGTATCGTATCAGCAGTGACAACAAACTGCTCAAGACAGTCGCATATATCAGCAGCTATCCGATGGAGCATGGCAAGCCGCAAGCTACTAATGTGATCATGGTGGATCAGTCCCGCATTCTGGGAGCGATTCAGAATATGGAGATCTTCAATAAAGGCCATGTGCTTATTTTGAATGAGGAGAATCAAATACTTGCTTCCAACTCAACCAATACGCTCCCTGCAGACTTTCCATACACGCAACTAGCCAACTCAACACAGTTCTATTACAAAAGCTCAGAAGGGCAGAATTATGAAGTATTCACGATACATTCTCCACGTTCCAAATTAACTTATGTCTCTATCATGCCTAGTACGATCTATTGGCAAAAAGCAGCTCATATTCGCAATCTAACGTATATGAGCATGGCTATCAGCTTGCTTGGCGGAGGTATTCTGACTTATGTCTTTCTGCGCAGGAACTACCATCCGGTCCGCCGCCTTGTGCATGCTTTCACGCTCAAACAGAACCAAGCATCGCAGCAGCGGTTCAATGAGTTTCATTTCATTCAGGAAGCTGTAGACAGAACCTTAATTGAAGTCGCTGATTTCAAAAATAAAATGGACCAGCAGCGTCACATAGTGCGGTCCCATTTTATCGAGAAGCTCTTGAAAGGCAAGCTTAACAGTCAAATCCCGATTGATGAAGCGTTAACTACCTTCGATATGTTGCTGGATCGTCCGGATTATGCCGTCATGCTGTTCGTTGTCGATCAAAGTGAAACGTTCACAGATCGCGTCAGCCATATGTCTGAAGACGAGAAATGGAAGCTGCTGCAGTTTATTATCAAAAATGTCATCGAGGAGCTATTAGCTAAGCAGCACCGCGGCTATGTGGCAGAAATTGATGACACGTTAGCCTGTTTAGTCAATTTAACAGCAGGCGATGGCGCCAGTTCCCGAGAGGAACTGCTTCGCATCGCGCAAGAAACACAGACGTTTCTTTCCACCACCTATGATATTCATTTGACCATCGCTATCAGCAGTATCCATGAACACATTGGGCGTGTGCCACAAGCTTTCTTGGAAGCACTTGACTCTATGGCCTACAAGCTGGTTATGGGCGGCAGCGAAATTCTTTCGTATGACGTTTTGCAAGAGAATGTGGCTTGTGATACCAACACGGGTTATGACTACCCTGCGCAAATAGAGCAGCAATTCCTTTATACCGTTAAGCTCGGAGAATTGGAGGAAGCACAACGTATTTTGAATGAGATTATGGACAAAAATTTCGCAAATCGCGATATCTCTGTCTCCTTAACCAAATGTCTCATGCTGAATGTGGTCACAACGATGATGAAAAGCATCAGCGAAACCGGGGATATTCAGGAGAGCTTGTTCATCCGCAACCCCCAATTGCTGGATCGTCTTCTCTGCAGTAAAACGGTGCAAGACATGCATCAGCAACTGAATGAGATGTTAACCCAAGTCTGTGCTTACACAGCCGCCAAACGTCAGCATGCCATCTCGCTTACACGTCAAAAAGCGCTGCAGCAGCTGGTTGAGGAAGTGACTGCTTACATTGAGCACAATTATACAGATGCCAACTTAAATGTGACGATGATCGGCAGCCATTTTGACCGTAAAGCAACCTATTTATCCAAGCTCTTCAAAGATTATGTCGGAGAAGGGTTGCTCGATCGCATCAATCGAGTCCGAATTGACAAGTCCAAGCAGCTTCTAAAACAGCACGAGCAGTCTGTCGGCGATGCCGCGTATGGCGTAGGCTTCAACGATATCAATGCGTTTATCCGCGTCTTCAAGAAAGTGGAAGGCATCACGCCCGGGAAATATAAAGAGTTGATCGATAGGTAAAATTGCGAGAAAAAGGGGTCCGGAGCGCTCGGAATAAGGTATGTTTTGAGGTGAACGCGGAGTTACTCCAGCTGCCTCGCGGAGAGGGAACTACAGGGCGCTATTGTAGCCAAAAGTGGCGTTATCGGGGGCTACAGGGAACTACAGTACGCTATTTTGCCTTTTCGCGGGAAATTCAGCGCTTTTCATGGAAATAAGCCCCTGTAATTCCGCTATAACCCTCGCTTCCCTGCTTTTTGCCTAAATAGCGCCCTGTAGTTCCCTTACTAGGTTGGGTCGCTAACAAGAAGCGGCACCGAGATTGCAGGTACCGTCGAAAGTGGAGAACAACCGGTGGCCACGATCCGCAGCTTCACTTCGACGCTATGAAACAGAACCTTCCGCTACACTCCTCACTTCTTTCCTTGGCTACCTAAGTAGTAACGTTTAGCTTGCTTATTTACCTCCAAGCGTATAATTTTAGAGAACCTGACCCGCGGTTGGGTTCTTAATTCTGGTCTTCATTCTAGTCTTCATACTGGTTTCCTTCCGTATTTTTCATCCTGTAATGACCCTAATTGGCTATTTTGGAGATGGAATTGGATATTTTGTAGAACATAGCGGCGGAAATCACGACGCCATTGGATATTTTGCAGATAGTGAAAATGTAAGCGTTACCATATAGTTGAGGTAAGACATCAAGTCCCCAACCTCATAACTTGTTCCCGCGTTTCTGATGTTTCACAAACCGATTTACCTAACCGGATAATCTTAGGAGGTCAAAAGATGAAAAAGAACAAAATGTTCACGATGCTCGTCGCTACATCTATAATGGGAAGCTTAACGGTCGCTTGCACGTCGAATACTCCATCAGCCGTAGGCACAGCCAGCCCAAAAGCAACCTCAGGAGGCACAACCGCGCCTGGCGCCGCCGTCACTTATCCCATCAAATCGGACAAAACATTAACTTATTGGGGAGAACTCCCGGGCAACGTGGTCGGCGTTAAATCCGCTCATGCCGATATCCCATTTTTCCAAGATTGGCAAAAGAAAACGGGCGTCAATTTGAAATTCATTGCACCTCCAACGAACCAGGGCGCTCAATCCCTTAACGTAATGCTCGCTTCCGGCGATCTGCCGGATATGATCGAATTCGATTGGCAAGGCGCTTTCCCAGGTGGACCTGAGAAAGCGATTAAAGACGGATATATTCTTAAACTGAACGAGACAATTGATAAATTTGCCCCGAATTTGAAGAAATATCTCAAAGAACATCCCGAGATTGATAAACAAGCCAAAACCGATAATGGCAGTTACTATGTGTTCCCTTTTATTCGCGGGGACGATTATCTCCGTGTTTACCAAGGTCCCATTATTCGCAAAGACTGGTTGGATGATCTGGGTCTTCCAGTTCCTCAGACCATTGATGAATGGTATACAACACTCAAAGCGTTCAAGGAGAAAAAAGGCGCGACGGCTGGCTTCTCCGTTGTCAGTGTTCCGCGACCGTTCAATGAACTGGGCAATGGAGCTTTCGCCAGCGCATTTGGCGTAACCCGTGATTTCTTTATCGATAACGGCACCATTAAATTCGGTCCCGCCGAGAAAGGCTACAAAGACTTCCTGGCTACGTTCCACAAATGGTATGAAGAAGGGTTGATCGATAAAAACTTCGCGACAGCTGACAGCAAAGCGCTGGATGCCAACATGGCTTCAGGCGCAACAGGGGTTACGGTTCAAAATGCAGGCGGCGGCATTGGAAAATGGCAGCCGCTCGTTGTTGCCAAGGACCCCAAGGCTGTACTTATCGGCGCCCCTTATCCGGTCTTAAAGAAAGGCGATACGGCGATGTATGGCCAGAAAGATCCAGCCTTTTCGCCAGGCGGCTCAGTTGCCATTACAGCTAATTCCAAAAACATCGAAACCGCGACCAAACTGCTTGACTACGGCTACTCCGATGAGGGCCATATGTATTTCAACTTTGGCACAGAAGGCACCTCTTACAAAATGGAAAATGGCTATCCGAAATACACCGATCTTCTGATGAAAAATCCGGATAAACTGGCGCCTGCACAAGCCTTGTCCCTATATATCCGCGGTAATTACAACGGTCCTTTCGTACAGGATAAACGCTATATCGAACAGTATTTGGCGCTCCAAACCCAGCGCGATGCGGTAACGACTTGGTCCAAAACCGATGTCGATAAGCACAAGCTGCCACCAATCACAGCGACACCGGAAGAAAGCACAGAACTAGCCAAAATCATGACAGATCTCAATACTTTAGTGGATGAAATGACACTCAAAATCATTTTAGGCACAGAGCCCGTAGACAGCTTCGATAAATATGTAGAAAAGTTCAATTCCGTGAAGCTTAGCCGCGCACTGGAAATTAAAAAAGCCTCCTTGGACCGTTTTAACAAAAGATAGAGGCACCACAAGGGAGAGCGTAAGCTCTCCCTCTTCCCAAAGAACGGCGAAAGGAGAGATATTATGCGCAAAGGAACAGAAGCCACCTTCCAAGCACGCTTCAGGCGCGATTTTTTGCTGAATAAGTACTTATATCTCATGATGGTGCCTGTGCTCGCGTACTATTTGGTTTTTCATTATGCACCGATGTATGGCGCCTTAATCGCTTTTAAGGAATATTCGCCGATCAAAGGAATTTTGGGCAGTGAATGGGTTGGTTTCCAGCACTTTCAGGAGTTTTTTGGCAGCTACTATTTCTGGCGAATTCTCAAAAATACCGTCATTATCTCCCTTTACTCGCTTATCTTTGAATTCCCAGCTCCGATTATTTTGGCGATTATGATCAATGAACTTGCCAATAAGAAGTTTCAACGTTTTGTGCAAACGGTTACTTACATGCCGTATTTCATTTCCTTAATCGTTATCGCAGGTATGGTAAAGGATTTCACGAATAGCGGCGGGTTGATCAATACGCTGTTCACATATATTGGCTTCAACGACACAGCGATGCTGCAAAAGCCCGAGATGTTCAGATCCATCTATATTTTATCGGAGATTTGGCAGAAAATCGGGTGGGAATCCATTATTTATCTGGCCGCATTAATGAGTATTGATCAGGAGCAGTACGAAGCGGCCAAAATTGATGGCGCCAACCGTTGGAAACAAATTTGGCATGTGACGCTGCCTGGCATTCTGCCGACCATCGCCATCATGTTCATTCTGCGGATGGGGAATTTGCTCAACGTTGGCTTCGAGAAAATTATTTTGCTTTATAATCCCAGCACCTACGATACGGCGGATGTTATCTCCTCTTTCGTCTATCGCAAAGGTTTGCTGGAATTCGGGTGGAGCTACAGCTCCGCTGTCGGCCTCTTCAACTCCGTCATCAATCTGGCTTTGCTCATCACAGCAAATAAAATCAGCAAAAAGATCAGTGAAAACAGTCTCTGGTAAGAAAGGAGGTGCTAAAGTGAAAACAAGTGCATCAGACAAAACATTCGTCTTATTGATTCATATTTTGCTGCTCATGCTAGTTATCATTACGTTATATCCACTGCTTTATGTCACATTCGCTTCAATAAGCGACGGCAGCCTGCTGATTACGCACAAAGGATTCCTCTTTAAACCACTTGGCTTTAGTCTGGAAGCCTACAAAAGTGTGTTTCATAACCCAGCTATCCTCAAAGGTTACCGCAATACGCTGTTTATCCTTGTATTCGGCGTCTTTACGAATTTGACTGTAACGGCTTTAGGGGCTTATGTGCTCTCACGTAAAAATGTGATGTGGAACCGTGTCTTCATTTTCATCGTGGTACTAACCATGTTTTTCAGCGGGGGACTGATTCCACTTTATCTCGTCGTCAAAGGCGTCGGTTTGCTTGACTCCCTGTGGGCTACCATTCTGCCTTTCACCATTAATACTTTCAATTTGATTATTATGCGAACTGCCTTCATGGCTGTTCCTGAAAGTCTAGAGGAATCTGCCAAAATAGATGGAGCCAACCATTTGGTCATCTTGTTTCGGATCATCATCCCGCTTTCCATGCCTGTCATTGCCGTAATGATTCTGTACTATGCCGTTGAGAAGTGGAATGGCTGGTTCTATGCCTCTATCTTCATACGCGATCGCGAACTTTACCCGCTCCAACTGACCTTGCGCGAAATTCTGATTGCGAACAATACCGACGGAATGTCAGCAGGAGCGAATGCGGCCGATCAATTCCAGATTGGAGAAACCATTAAATATGCGACCATCATGGTAGCTTCAGTGCCGATTCTGATCTTATATCCATTCGTGCAAAAGTATTTCGTCAAAGGCGTTATGATTGGCGCCGTCAAGGGATAAATAAGGTTCACAAAGGAGTTAAGCACTTACAACCTGCTTAACTCCTTTTTTCTGTCACACGCATCTATGATTCTTGCTTTCGAGGAAGTTTTGATTGCATAGGCACAAGCAGGGTCTGGGAGAAACCTTGACCATACACTGTAGAACAGCGTACCACGCTCTAGCAGGGAGGGAACCCGATGAAACTCGATTTAGGATGTGGCGATCATAAGCATACAGGTTTTTTTGGCATCGACCGTGTTGGCGGAACTGACGTTGATCTCGTTTGTGATTTCAATTACGGGATTCGCTTGCCAGAGAATTCAGTTGAATTCATCATGGCAAGTCGAAGCCTGCCTTATGCAAGCGACCTTTTCTCGATCATGTCCGATCTGTACCGCGTCAGCATCCACAAAGCCATCATCTGTATCTTAGCGCCCTATGCCCATCATTACCGGCACATGTCTAATCCTTATCTCAAACAAAAGTTTGATGAATATACGCCCCGTTATCTCACCAATCATTTCCTGCAGCCGCCGGATAGTCCAATCTGTCCTCCGGTACCCAGCTACACTGGCTACTCCGTACCTTTTGATTTCCGCTTGCTTCGCATGGAGTTGTTCTATGAGCAGCCATTTGTTTCTCCGATGTATGAACCGGATGAACTCGATATGCTTAAACATTTGCAGCCGAATGTCGTTAGTGAAATCATGTACCATTTCGTGGTCATCAAGAAAGATCTGCCTCTTGTTGAATGGGACTGGATGAGCAAACAATCCTATCCTGAACCCCTATGGGTTCCCTCTCTGAGACCTGCACGCCCCTCTGAGGAGCCCCTAATTGAACAGGATAAGGTGATAATCCCAGCAGCAGTCACGAAGGAGCAGCTGACAAAACCTCCGAGAACCCCAAAGACATTTCACAACAGGAAAAAAATACCACGCAAGTTTCTTTAAGCCGGCACATACATTGAAACCATTGGCCTATTTGATTTCTTCCATCACCACACCGTTTCCTCTCACAGTCAACGGACAGCGGTAATAAATGCTAGGGGGTGAAGATCATCGCTTTCGTCGTCAGGGCCTCAACCAATGCAACTGGCGCGATTACGTTCACCGGAAACACACTCGGCCTGAGCCGTTCGGACACGATAGCCGTACCAGGGACCCAAGACAGCATCGGGGCATTTACTACGATCAATACAGCCTTGAAGTATGGGACTTATCCGTCAGGAACAACGAGCCTGTATACGCAGAACAGTTCATCAGCCATTCTAACCGTTCCTGCTGGCAGCACCGTCTTATATGCAGAGCTGATCTGGGGCGGCTCTTATATTAATGGCAACGTGGACTTGAGTGCTTCCATCAATAATGCCATCTCCTTCACAACCCCAGCCGGAACGTCCAGCATTACGCCCGATACAGCTACAAGAAACGAGTTCAACCTAGGCAATGACGCCTTCTGTTACGTACGTACAGCGAATGTGACGTCCCTTATCCAAACAGGGATGGCGGGCACATATACGGTCGGCGGCGTAGTGGGTACGATCGTCATTGCCGGTGATGCTACAGCGAATCATGCCGGCTGGACACTGGCTGTCATTTATCAGAACCCAAGCCTGCCATTCCGCAATATGTCGCTCCGTGTAGGCGGTGTGCTCGTGCAAGCGACATCCGCTGCAGTGAATACGACGATTACCGGATTTGCTACGCCGGTAACCGGCGCTCTGGGCGGGAGAGCGCTGTTCAGCGCTCAGGAAGGAGATGCCAACAGAACCGGTGATCAGGCGTTATTCGGCCCAACTCTGGCAACAATCACAGCATTATCAGGACCGAACAATTTTGCCAATAACTTCTTCGCCTCGCAGATCAATAATGATACTGGTGCGCTTAACACAACCGGGACCTTCGGCAACCTGAATCAAACCAATGGTGCACCCGGCACCAATATTATCGGAGGCCGGCAAGGCTGGGACATTACGAACATCGACGTGTCCGCCCGGCTCGTGAACAACCAATCATCCGCCATCTTGCAGTTGACAACCTCAGGAGATGCGTATGTTGTTAACGCCAATGCCATTCAGGTTGATATTAATGCGCCCAAAATTAGCGTTACCAAAAGTGCCAGCGCAAGCGGATCTATCGTCGGAGATGTGATTACATACACCGTCACGATCAGCAACACAGGAACAGCTAGCGCGGCCAGCATTGTATTGTCTGATGCGCTGCCTACCGGTACAACGTTCGTCACTGGGAGTGTGATTCAGAACGGGGTCGCAAAGCCGACCTATGATATTACATCAGGCGCGCCTCTTGGTTCTTTGGCTTTCGGCAGCTCCTTTACAGTCACTTACAAAGCTACGGTGACCAGCGTGCCCGCTTCTTTCTCCGTTGCCAATCAGGCAAAGGCTGCTTTTACCTTCCAAAGTGTAGCCGGCGGGGATATCATCTCGGGGGTTATTCCCTCGAACACAGTAACAACTCCCGTATATACGCCGATCATAGGAATAGTAAAATCAGCGAGCACGGCTAACGGATCTGTTGGGAGTACCGTCACTTATACGCTGCAAATTTCCAACACAGGCAATATTGGCGCCGTCTTGAATGTCACCGATAATATTCCAGCAGGTACGTCTTTTGTCGCCAATAGCTTTAAGGTCAATGGAGTCACCATTTCGAATGCCAATCCAGTCACGGGAGTGAACATTGGAACGGTTGCCGCGAGCGGCAGTTCAACGGTTACTTTCGATGTTTTGGTCAACTCGCTGCCCTCCCCGCCCCAGTTGGTTAACCAAGCGAACAGTACCTATACTTTCCAGGTGCCGGACGGTCGAACGATTTCTGGAAGCGCCGCTTCTAATACCGTAACGATCCCAGTCACTCTTCCAAGTGTAAGTGCCGTCAAAAGCGCCTCCGTTATAGACGCCGTTATTGGAGATACATTTACATACAGTACCGTGATTAAGAATTCTGGTGTAGCAAGTGTAACCAATGTCATCTTGACCGATCCCCTGCCAACAGGAGCCACATTCGTTCCGAATAGCGTCATCGTAGGCGGTGTTGCGAAGCCTAGTGCGGCTCCAGGCGGCGGGATTGCCGTTGGGACCATCACTGCCGGAAGCTCAGTGACCGTCACTTTCCAAGTAACCGTTGTATCACTGCCGTCTCCTGCACAACTATCCAACCAAGCTACAGTCTCCTACTCGTCCGGTACTTTCAGCGGAACGACCTTATCCAATACCATCACAACGCCGATCTATCAAGCTATCGTCTCGGTAAGCAAAAGCATTAACAGTGCCAATGCGACCGTCGGGCAAACATTAACTTACACGATCGTTGTTAATAATCAAGGCAACATCGCTGTTCAGCCCACGATTGTAGATACCTTAACATCCACAACGTCATTCGTGGCAGGCAGCGTGAAGATAGATGGGGTGGCGAGCCCGTCTGCTAATCCAACAACAGGCATCGCACTAGGTTCTCTTGCGCCTTCAGGAACAAGAACGGTCACGTTCCAAATTGTGCTGCAAAATTTGCCTTCGCCACCAAGGCTAACGAACCAGGCAACCGCGAACTTTACCTATCAACCGCCGGATGGCCGGACGTTATCAGGAAGTTCCCTTTCGAATACAACGGATATTCCTGCCTCATCCCCTAATGTTGTCGTAACGAAAACGGTTAACCTTTTATACGCTGCTCTCGGTGAAGTTCTCATCTATACGCTTAATATATCGAACAGCAGTCCTGTGCAAGTCAGCAATCTTGTCTTGAATGATTCGCTCCCAACAGGTCTTACTTTTCAAGCAGGCAGTGTAACCATAGATGGGGTATCAAAGCCCTCCGCCAATCCAACGAGCGGTTTTCTCATTGGTTCTCTAAATGCCGGTGTTACGACACAAGTTGTTTTTCAGGCTGCTATCTCTTCGATTCCTTCACCGCCACTGCTTACGAACAGAGCCAGCCTTAGCTTCACGTCCGGCTCTTTCTCTGGAGCCGCTTTCTCCAATACCATAACAACGGTCGTGCAGCAGCCCGTTCTTACACTTGTCAAAAGCCCTAGCTCCGCACTGGCGGTGCTCGGCGATATCATCACCTATACGGTGGACATCACCAATTCGGGCAGCGCAGCGGCGACAGCCACGTTCTATGATAATATTCCTGTCGGCTCCACCTTCATCGTCAACAGCATCATCGTCGATAATATGCCTTTTCCGGGATACAATCCCGTTGATGGCGTGCTCATCGGAACGATAGCCGCTGGTGTTAAGCGCACCGTCACATTCGAAGTGACCGTGACTTCCTTGCCTACTCCTCAGCAATTATTCGATATGGCTGTTGTCGGCTACACGTTCACTCTCACGGATGGACGGTCGCTCGCCGGATCATCACTTTCAAATGCGGTAATCATTCCTGTCTCCGCTCCTAACGTTTCCGTAATGACTACGAGCAATGTCAGTACAGCAGTTCAAGGCGATACAGTCACCTATACCACCGTCGTCACTAACCTAGGTGTCGAGAATGTCAATAACGTGGTGCTGACCAGTATTCCCGATGTGAGCACTTCATTCCTTCCCGGCAGCGTGATCGTGAATGGCATCCCCATGCCGAACGTCGATCCGTCCACCGGTATTCCAATCGGTACACTGGCTCCTAATGCCTCGGTTACCGTGACTTTTGAGGTGAAAATCACAATGCCAACGTCACAAATCGTTAACCAATCAGCCGTCAGTTTTACATCGGGAACATTCTCTGGTTCCTCGGCCTCCAATAATGTCATTACTCCGGTCATTCAGCCGAAAATTGCTGCTGTTAAATCAGCCAATACGAGTAATGCCACTGTCGGCGATACTGTCCTGTATTCGGTTGTCCTAACCAATACAGGAAATTTGCAAGCTGATGTTATCGTGACCGACACGATCCCGGTAGGTACTTCATTCGTTTCGAACAGTGCCATCGTGAATGGCACGCCGCAACCAGGCGCTGATCCTGTCTCAGGGATCAATGCAGGAACCTTGGCAGCAGGCGGAACTACAACGGTGAGCTTCTCTGTTCTTATTAACACATTGCCTAGTCCACAAGTACTCAGCAATATTGCTACGGCCACTTATACGTTCATTCCGCCGGATAGCCGTGTTATTACGCAAGCCGTTACTTCCAATACGGTAACATTCCCTGTTTCTGCTCCGAACGTTGCGGTGGTCAAAAGCACACTATCTACAGCATTAACGATCGGAGATACAATCACATACACCACTGTGATAACGAATAATGGGATTGCTGCCGTTACGAATGTCTTATTTTCCGATCAGATTCCTGCCGGAGGAACTTTCGTCCCGGGAAGTGTCGTCATTATCAACGGCCCTACGTTCCTGGTTCCACCCAATCCCGCAACAGGTATCTCTCTGGGCACCATAGCAGCCAGCGCATCTGTCACGGTTTCCTTCAAAGTTGTTGTTACTTCATTGCCGAATCCTGCACAATTAAGCAACCAATCCTCGGTTAACTTCACATCCGGAGCGCTCTCTAGCACAACGACTTCCAATACGATTACGACTCCGGTCTATCAACCTAACATTTCTGTAGTCAAGACGGCAAACACAATCAATGCTACGGTGGGAGATACCGTTGTCTATACGCTAAATGTAACGAACTCAGGCAATTATCCTGCTTACATTGTGCTAACTGATATCATTCCAGCGAATACGAGCTTTCAAGTCAACAGTGTTTTCGTTGGAAATACACCTGCTCCTGGTGCTGATCCTGCCATTGGTATTCAAGTTGGCACGGTGAATCCGGGGATTACCCTTCCCGTTTCTTTCGCCATTATTGTCGATTCGCTGCCAAATCCACAACTATTGACCAACGTCGCTACTGCCGCACTTACGTTCATTCTTCCGGATAATCGGACGTTCAATCGATCCGTGCAGTCGAACATACTGACCATTCCTGTGTCGGCACCTGATGTCAGTATCGTCAAAAGCACGACAGTTGTAGATGCTGTAGTGAATGATATTATTCCTTATACCTTCATTATCACGAATAACGGGATTGCGCCAATCAGCAATGTTGTATTCTCAGATCCACTGCCCTCGGGAGAGGCCTTCATACCAGGCAGTGTGGTCATAACCGGAGCTCCTACACCACCAGTACCGCCAAATCCGGTCTCCGGGATTGGTCTGGGTTCAATTGCTGCTGGCGCAACTGTCACAATCACTTTCAATGTCAGAGTGACGGCATTACCGAATCCAGCTCAGCTTAATAATCAAGGAACTGTCAGTTTTACATCAGGTGCCTTCTCTGCCGTAACCTTCTCCAACACGTTAACAACGCCTGTCTATCAACCGATTATCGGCACGGTCAAAAGCTCAAGCTCTTCCAATGCCACAATCGGCGATATGCTCATCTATACATTAACGATTTCAAACACAGGCAATTATCCCGCATCCATATCGCTCGTAGACACAATTCCGAACGGTGCGGTATTTGCTCCCAACAGTGTCGTCATTAACGGAACTACACAACCTGGCGCCGATCCTACAGTCGGCATCCCGTTCACGTCTCAAGCCGGAGCAACGGACGTTGTCACATTCGGCGTAACCATTACCACATTGCCTAATCCGCAAGTCTTGGCTAACACAGCAACAGCCAACTATACCTTCATTCCGCCGGACGGCCGAGTTATCCCTGGTACATCTGTTTCCAATACGGTCACCATTCCTGTCTCTGCGCCAAACGTAGTAATCGTCAAATCATCCCCACAAACGGATGCAGTTGTTGGCGATACCGTCACGTACTCCGCTGTTATTACGAACAGCGGGATAGAAACCGTTAATAACGTTCAATTTTTTGATCAACTGCCCGCTTTCACTGCCTTTGTTCCTGGCAGTGTGACGATCAACGGCATCGTGGCTCCGAATGCAAATCCGACAACCGGCATTTCGCTTGGCTCCATTATAGCAACCGGCACCGTCACCATCTTGTTTAGTGTCACTGTCACAGCGCTGCCACCTTCCCAGCAGCTTAGCAATCAATCATCCGTCAGCTTCACAACCGGTGTTTTCGGTACATCTACGTTCTCCAACACCGTCGTTATCCCTGTGTACCAGCCTATTATTGCTTTGCTGAAAGGCGCGAACACTTCAAACGCAACAGTCGGTGATACGATTGTGTACAATTTAACCCTGAGCAATTCCGGCAATCTGCCTGCTATTGCCACGGTAACGGATCCCATTCCGACAGGAGCATCCTTCGTTCCGAACAGCGTGCTGGTCAATGGGGTTCTCCAGCCAGGGGTAGATCCAGCGACAGGAATCAACGCGGGAACAATCGCACCTGGCGGTTCAGTCACCGTGCAGATAACACTCAATGTAACCGTTGACTCCTTGCCGAATCCACAGCAATTGTCCAACCAAGCAACAGCCGTCTATACCTACTCACCACCGGATGGCCGCCAATTATCAGGCTCCGTTTCCTCCAATATTCTGGTCATTCCTGTCTCTTCGCCGAACGTTACCGTGGTGAAGAGCACCAATGTTATCGATGCTATTGCTGGCGATACCATTACGTACACAGTCGTTGTAACGAATGCAGGGATTGAAGCGGTTAACAATGTCGTCGTAACGGATCCAATTCCGAACGGTACGCTCTTTATCGCTGGAAGCGTCGTTGTCAATGGTATCTCACGACCAACCTATAATCCAGGTACAGGTATTCCAATCGGTACTATTCCAGTTGCTGGATCTGTCACAGTTACCTTTGAGGTGACGGTCGTATGACGGCCGGGTCTGAGCCAACCAATCACCTGCTTAACCAGTCCGTCGTAAGATTCAGTTCCGGTCAAATGACCAGCCACGCATACTCCAACATCGTCGATACTCCTGTGGTTGGTCCGATTATTATGATGCTCAAAAAGGCAAATACGACCGAAGCTGCCATCGGTCAAATCATTACTTATGAAATATCCATCTCCAATAAGGGTAACTTGGATGCACAAGTTACCCTTTTGGATACCCTGCCCGAAGGCACCTCCTTTGTTCCTAACAGTGTCATTGTTGCAGGTGTTCCTGTCCCTATGTCACGGCCTGATGTCGGCATTGCGATAGGCACGCTGCAAGTGAATCAAACCGTTGGCGTCATTTTTCAGATTATCGTTCTGGAAGTTCCTCCCACCATGCAATTGAAAAACCAGGCAACAACCACCTACTTCTTCCAAACGCCCGGAGGCAGAGAGGTCACGGGAAGTTCCAGATCCAATACGGTCAACATTCCTTTTGGCGGTACAAAAATCAGATTCATCAAACAAGCTAATAAATCCTATACCTTTGTGGGAGATACCGTTACATTCGAATTTAGAATTAAAAATGAAGGAGAACAGCCAATAAATAAAACCGTATTCAAGGATGAACTGCCATCCAATACGGTCTTCGTTCCAGGCAGTGTCAAGATTGGATATGTCAGCTACCCTTCTGCTTCCCCAATGGATGGCATCCCTTTGGGAAGCATCTCTCCTGGTGCGGAGGATATCCTTCAATTTCAAGTGAGTATTTTGAGCGTTCCTTCTACTGGAATGATTTCGAATTATGCCGTCCTAACCTTCATGGACGGCGACTATTCCGTTCGCACGAATTCCAATACATCGACATTGGATGTTTATGATCCTGCGATTTCCTTGGTAGAATCCGTCCTTCAGCCAAGAGCCACTTTGGGTGATACGCTAACGTTCACCATGATCGTTGCCAATCAAGGCAATATTGCCGCCGAAATACGCTTGTCTGACTTCGTTCCTGAAGGCAGCTCCTACGAAGTGGGCAGCATGACCGTCGATGGGGTTCCTTACGACCAAGCGTACATTTCCAGTGGGATCTACTTAGGGGTCCTTCAGCCACGTGAAGAGTATGTGGTTACGTATTTGGCCACCGTAAATTCCGTTGGTCTCTCGGTTAACCAACAACTGCTGATCAGTCAAGCAACCGCACTCTATGTCTTCCGTTTGCCGGACGAACAAACCATTTCCAACCGACTTCTCTCTAATCTCGTAAGCGTCGAATTATTGCGTCCTATTATGGATGTCATGATCACGGCTTCCCCACAGCGCGCAGAACCCGGATCCATCATTACCTATCGCATCCGTGTCTCCAACACAGGGAATCTGGCCGCTACGAACGTCCTTTTATACGACTGGATCTCACAGCTCGTGAACCTTGTCCCCGGTTCTTTGCGTATCAACAGTTCTGTCATTAGCCTATTGAACGTCGACCAACCTCTCCAACTTGGCGTCGTTCTGCCGGATACCACGGTTGAACTTACGTATCTGGCTGCTATCGTGCATCACTCCAATACAAGGCGCATCCCGCTTCGTGCTGCAGCCCGCTATATTTTTCAAGTTAATGCGCCTATCCATTCCGGTACCGTTTTATCGAATGAGGTTGTGGTACTGCTTGAGCATGCGGATGAGTAGCCGCTGGAAACGACGAAGAGGCTGTCTCCACGGTTTTCGCACCTGGAGAACAGCCTCTTGCATTAGTTCCGATTATTAATCGCTTTGATAACCTCAACCGGAACCTTAGGCTTCCGATCATAAGTCAACAGTCCGTTAATCTCTTGTTCCACATCTGTTAACTGCGTATAACAATAACCTTGAACTACACCGGAGTTCAGCAGCGGTCGAATGACTGCGCGCAGCTTCTGTTCGTAATCCTCATCATTATCCGCGCCAGAGTAGCCCCAGCCTTCCCACTCACTCTTCTTGTAGGCGATACCGCCGAATTCGGTGACCAGAATTGGCTGGCCTTCATAGGGGTAGCCTTCAACAAATAGGCGACGGTTCGCCGGCATCGCATGCACTGCTTTATCTGCCGAGCTGTAACGCTCCGTCAGTACTTCTTCCCGCCACTCATAATCATGAATGGCGAATAAGTCAGTTGCCACAAGCTCCCAGCCATCGTTGGAAATGACAGGACGCATCGGATCCAGCGATTTCGTCAGATGATACATGCTGAGCGCATGCTGCTGCTGCTGCTTATCTATCTGAATATTCGGCACGCCCCAACTCTCATTCAGCGGCACCCAAGCGATAATCGATGGATGATTGTAATCCCGCTCGATCGAAGCCAGCCATTCTTTCGTAAAGCGTCCTACATACTTCTCGGAATATTCATAAGCATTGGCTGCTTCACTCCAAACGACCAGACCTAACTGATCACACCAATACAAATATCGCGGATCTTCCAGCTTTTGATGCTTGCGCGCGCCATTAAAGCCCATCGCCTTCGTAAGCTCAACATCTTGTCTGATCGCCTCATCACTCGGAGGCGTCAAATTCCCATCTGGGAAATAGCCTTGGTCCAGCACCATTTTCAAGAAATACGGGCGATTATTTAAACATAACTTCCCATCTTCAATAGAAACTTTGCGCATGCCAAAATAGCTCGAAACCTCATCCACGACTTGCTCATTAATCAGCAGCGTAAATGTGACATCATATAAATTAGGATGCTCAGGTGTCCACCAAGCACCCAGCCCATGATCGTTAAAATCGTTCAAGCGAACTTTCCGCGCGCCCGTATTCGACTTCAGTAAGTAAGTATCTTCGCAGACCAGCTCCCCTTTGTATGAAATCCCGACCTTCACCTGCTGCTTGCCTTGCGGCTCCTGGCCCTCGATATAGAATTGAAATTCCACTTGTTTTTCATCGATATCCGGGGTGATTTTTACTTTATCCAAATAAGCCTCTGCCGCTACCGCTTCCATCCAGACTGTTTGCCAAATTCCCGTCGTCCTCGTATAAAAAATACTGGCCGAGTCCGTTTTCCAATATTGCTTGCCTCTTGGCAGCGTGACATCTTGGCTGTAGTCGACGGCTTTGACGACCAAACGATTCGACTCCTTCTGCAAGGCATCCGTAATGTCCGCATGAAACGGTGTATGTCCACCTTCATGAGTGGCTACGAGAACGCCATTGACCCAAACAGATGCCTCATAGTCCACTGCGCCAAAATGCAGGATAATCCGCTTATTCTGCCATGTACCGGGGATTTCCAAGTCTCGGCGATACCAGACAACATCGTGAAATTCGTTGCTGCCGATTCCGCTTAATTGACTTTGAAAGGCGAAGGGCACCTGAATTTTCTGGGACAAAGGCTTGTTGCCCAAATGCCATTTCTCCTTGCTGCCAACGCGCTCATCGTCAAAGTCAAATTCCCATTCGCCATTGAGATTCAGCCAACTGTCACGGACGAACTGCGGCCTGGGGTAGTCTGCTCGGGGTTGATTAGTCATGATAGATACGACCTCCATAATATTAATTTAAAAGTTAATTAAATAAGTTCAACTTAATTAATATTATTATGATGTCAGACGCATCAGCTGTCAATACATGTTATTTAATTAACTTAAAAGTGAATGTAATAGTAGGCATGGCAGATGCGTTCCACTACTCCGGAGGGATCGTAGATCCTCTATTTTGGCATATATCAGGGATAAGAGGGCAAACCCAAGCCCCCTAACGAACTCAATACCCTTTATTCGGCCAAAATCGCTCATTCTGAAATTGTAATGAATTCCTGATGCCCTATTTCAAGCAAATGATCACCTTTCCGCCTAAAATTTGATCGATAGCGTTAATCCAGTTCATTATATCGCCAAAGTAGCCATTTCCAGGTCTATAAGCATCCTACAGTTCATTAGATGCCCTCTGAGACCGAACCCCCTAAAGCAAAGAAGTCTGTGGTGGACATCAGTAAGAAAGGGGGAAAGCTTCGCTCACCCCAAACCCAAAAACGTTAAGAAAAACGGCTTCGCCGCCCTGATAGATCAGTTTCATCTTAGCGGCAAAACCTTGGAAGGGAACTAGAGGACGCTAATTAGGCAAAAAGTAGGGATGCGTGGGTAATAGCGGAACTACAGGGTCTTATTTCCACGAAAACGTTGAAAATTCCCATAAAACGGCAAAATAACGTACTGCAGTTCCCCCAACCTCCCGATAATGACACTTTTGGCTAGAATAGCGTACTGTAGTTCCCTCCGCGAGAGGCAGTTGGAATAACTACGCGTTCACTCCAAATATGTAAACAAAAACACCTCTTCACAGAGGTGTCCATTTCCTAAAGTTAATCGATATATCCGGCGAATCCATTTTTCATTAAGTAATCCATCTCGACTTCCAAAATCGTATCCACGGCCAATTCCGTCAACAACACATCGGGTCTGCTCAAAATATGATCAATCAGATCGTCAATGTCAATGTCAGCTTGTCCTTTGGACGATTGTTCGGCTTTGGTAATATAGGCTTTCTCATATTTCAAAACCAGTTGAATTTGCTTAGGATCCGCCTTCGTTTTCTCCGTAATGAATTGCAGCATGTCATCTTCGTTTAATGGCTTATTCATGTGAATGGGTCAACTCCTGCATCTGATATCTTCCTATTGTAGCATACTTGCGCCATTTATAATTTTTCAAATCCCGCCACATCTGCCCAGACAAATGGTAACATAGGTGTAATGGAAAAACATCCCTTCCACATCATGTGCATAAGGAGGCCTCTATGGAATTAGAAAACCGCGTTGCCGCATTGGAAAAGAAGATTCGAGAGCTTGAACAACAGATGGAGCAGTTCCTCACACGTGATGCAGGTGCCCGCAATCTAGACAGGACTCAGGCAAGTCAAGCGACAGCACCTCTTCCCGTTCCAGAACCAACAGCTACCGAGCAGCACCTCCCGCAGGCGCCTCATATAGCAGTTAAACAACCAACACCGCCCAGAGATTGGGAGCATCTCATTGCTCGCGTCTGGTTGCCGCGGATCTTCATCGTCGTATTCCTGTTAGGCGTATTATGGGGATTTACGGCGGCCGTAAGCGCCGGAATCATAACTGAACCCATACGCTGTCTACTCGGTGTCTTTGCAGCCGCCTTTATGTACTGGCAAGGAGAACGGCAAATTCGCCGTAAACGCCCAGCGCTTGGGCAAGTCCTTTTGGGTGGAGCCACGGGTGTTCTGATTTTATCCCTGTTCGCGGCTCATATGTTATTTTCGCTACTGCCTCCAACACTGGCGTTTATACTTTATATAGCAACCATTGCGCTCAGTGTCTACCTAGCCATCCGACACCGTTCTCAGGCATTGATGATCATCACCTTATTGGCTGGATATCTGGTTCCGTTTCTCGTTGATTCATCGCACCCGAATATATGGGTTTTCGCTGGTTATGAAGGATTATTCTCCATGTCCATGATGATTTTATCGCTGCGTTACTCCTTTCGAGGTGCTTATTACACGGCCTTTGGCGTCTTGCACCTCCCTTTACTGATCTCGATGCTTTTTGAGAATGTCACCAACGACCGTCCGGCGATCTTGACTATTGTTGTGCTGCAGCATCTTCTTCTCTTTGCTATCGCCGTGGTCAGGTCCACAGACAGTCGAATTGGGCAGCGAATACTTCTGTTTTTAAGCTTTGGACTGCTTACGGCCTGGGTCTATGCCCTGTATGGTCATTCCAACGATCAACGGCTGTATGAAGGAATGCTTATCCTGGCAACGCTGCTGTATAGCGGCACTTCTGTCTGGCTGTATCGGCAAAAGCGGACCTTCTCCGTACAGGTGTCCATCGCTACTCTAAGCCTATTTCTATGGCTCATTTATGTGCTTCAGGGCGATGAAGCGGGTTCTGCCATTCTTGTCGAAGGCGCCCTTGCGCTATGTCTGGGAGCCATTTTCAAAAGCAAGCTCCAACAAATCAGCGGTGCCTTCACTTATTTCATAGGCAGTCTGTTTGTATTCGCTCACCCGCTGCATGAGGTATTGTCCAAAGAATCTTTTGCCTGGCTGATAATGGTTGCATCCCTATCTGGCTTATATGTCTTCTTCCGTTCCAAACTTCAAGACGGGGTTAACGGACTGAAACCCCATCTATTATTCATGTGGTTGGAGTTAATCCTGCTCCTCGTCTATCTCACTCAGCTCACGAATGCGCTAACACGAGCACTGGATTATGATTATCAGCATCTGATCCTCTCTGCCGTCTGGGCGGTCTATGCCATTCTGCTTATCGTGCTTGGCTTCATGAGTCAAAAGCCAAAAGCCAAACTCGTAGGTATCATTTTCTTATTCATAACGCTGCTCAAAATCATTTTCATCGACTTGCCCGATGTATCAACAGCCATACGTGCCGTGCTATTTATTGGCCTTGGTGCTGTGGGCGTGGGGATTTCACGGCTGTTCTATAAACGTAAGGAATAGGCGCGACGAGTGCGCGAAATAAGCGCAACAAAGGCCCGCCCCAGAAGCTTAACAGCCTTCTGGGGCGGGCCTTGCTTTTAACCAAGATCAAACGCCATCAAATCTCTGGCCATGGTAATTTTTCCTTGGAAAATCTCATCCATCCCTGCCGCATAAGCGGCTTCCGCCTCTTCATTCGCGGCGGGAGCCGGGATGTGGTGCGTCAGCACCAGATGGGCAACGCCGGCTTTGCGGGCTATTTCGGCTACTTCCAACGTTGTCGAATGGTATTTGGCTGGGTTGGACAAACCGATCTTTTGCTCAGGGAATTTGGCAATGAGCGCGTCCAGCCACGATTTGTTGTACGATTCATGGATGAGCAGGTCGATTCCTCGGCTATGCTCTACCATGCTGTCAACCGGAATCGTATCACCCGAAATGACAACCGCCTTGCCGTTGTACTCGATCTTATAGGCAATTGCCGGATAAACAGGGCGATGATCGACTTCGAAAGCCGTAATTTTCACACCGTCCTGCTCATACACGACGCCTTCATTGCTTTCATGATACTGAATATCGGCCCCATCGCCTGCCGAGAAATTGTAATTCACGCGAAGATTCACGTCGAAGTCGAATGACTCCCGCATTTTGCCAATAATCGCCTTGGTCGTCGTAGGTCCGTATACCTGCATGGGGCCTTTGCGCCCCTCAAAAACACGGTCCGCGATCACATGGGTACGCCAACTCGTAATGAACACATCGAAGAACCCGGAATTATGGTCACTGTGATGATGGGTGAAGAAGACATCGGATATACGCTGCGGCATGATCCCCGCCTTGATCAATTGATCCACGGTCGCTCCGCCGCAATCGAATAGAAAGGTCTTGTCTCCGGCAAGGATCGCAACGCCTGCTTTGGCCCTGCCATAAAATGCTCTCGGTGTGCCTGTGCCGAGGATCACTGCTTTGATATGCTCATGAAAATCAGGCAATAGGTTTTCTTGGGGTTGCATATACAAGGGAAAGCCTCCTTCGTTCCTGAACGATTATTTTTCTTTTTTCACTTCATCCAACAGCGAGGTATCCAGAAATTTGCTGAAATCCAGTTCCTCGGCTTTTACTTTCAAATAACCGGCATCGAAGGATATTTTGGCTTGTTCATTAATATCCTCAAGCGCAATGTCTTGCGTAAGCTTCAAATGATCGATTGCTGCTTTAATCAGCGCTGGCTCCATACCTTTTCCTGTCAGCACTTTCAATTCGCTGCTGATTAGCTCGTAGGATTTATCCGGATTTTGCCCGATGAAATCGATGGCTTGTTTATTTGCTTTCACTGCTTTTTTGGCCAAATCGCGGTGCTCCTTCAGAAACTTGTCGCTGGCAACAAGAATCGTCAACGGATAATTCCCATCCTTAGGCGGAATTTTGTTCCAATCCACGAGGATCGTTCCGGAACCTTCCTGAATCATTTGCGTTCCCCAAGGTTCTGCAATTAACGTTGCATCCACTTCTTTCTGACGAATCGCCACCAGCGTATCCGCCGGGGCCCGTGTCACAATCTGCACGCCGGACGTATCCGTCGTCACTTTCAAGCCTTGCTGCTGCAGCAGCACACGAAGCGAGAGATCCGGCGTGCCGCCTTTGGCCGCGACGGCCACCGTTTTGCCAACGAGATCCTTCACTGATTGAATGCCGGCATCCTTCCGAGCCACCAAGACAGCGCCGCCATTGTTCACGCCTGAGATTACCCGGATATTTTTGCTTTTCAAATATTGATTGATCACTGGTCCTGGGCCGACATAGCCCATGTCAATTTGATCCGTTGCTATCGCTGTGGCGAAATCAGCTCCATTGTCGAAGGGCGTGACTTCGATCTTGGCATTGGGCCCGAAAGCTTGTTGAAAATAATTATTTTGCAAGGCGACAAATCCTGGAGCGTGCGTGACATTTTTCAAAATACCGATTTTCACAGTCGTACTGGCAGCCGTTGTAGATACCGCCGCTGTTTCTTTACTTTGTCCGCAGGCCGATACCACCAACGTGACCATCATAACCAAACTCAAGACCCAACCTACTCTTTTCATCCCAAATCCCCCTTAGATTATTTCTTTAACTGAAAGCGAAGAACAATTCTGTCCTCCAACTGTTTAAAACAAAAATGATCCGATATCGTACCAATGACCGCTATAATAATGACCACACATAGAATCGTCGCCGTATCCCCAAGCCCGCGCCCATCCTGCAGCATTTGTCCTAATCCAACGCCTTTGGCAATCAACTCCCCTGCGACTAGAGCTCGCCAGGCAAAAGCCCAAGCAACTCTTATCCCTGTGATCCAATGCGGGAATGCGGCTGGCAGCTGCACTTGAAAAAACAAGCGATAGCCGCTGCCTGTCCCCAGCATTTGCGCAGCACGCAAGTGAATCGGCGAAATGTTCATAATTCCTGTGCGGCTCGCCATCGCCATCGTCCACGTTGCCCCAATTGTCGTAATGAAGATGACAGCCGTGTCACTCAGCCCGAACCAGATGATGGCGAAGGGCAGCCAGGCAATGCTCGGCACGGTTTGGAGAGCCACCACGAGAAAGCCAAAGGTTTCGTCCAAATAACGATAGCGTGCGAATCCATAACCGAGTACCGTGCCGATTCCGATCGAGATGGCAAATGAGATCAACAAGCGGCGCAGACTCGCGCCAATTGCTCCAAGGAGATGCCCCTGCGTTATCCCGTCATAGAAAGCTTGAAATGTTTGCAGCGGCGAAGGAAATTTCCACCCCCACTGAAAAATTCTAAATCCCAACTCCCATATGATCAGCAGAAGAATTAGAAACAGCGTTCTTCTTAAGGCTGTATTCATGACCTAACTCCTCTCTGACTACCTTCTCAAGCTCATCTGTCAGGGCTTCCATAATCTTGTTCTCCAGAGCATGGATGAGCGGATCACTCATTTGATGAGGCCTTGCCGCCTGAACGGCAAACTCCTTTTTCACCTTGCCAGGCTGTGTCGCCATCACAATAACTCGGTCCGACAACATGACGGCTTCGCGAATGTTATGGGTAATGAACAGAATGGTTTTCCCTGTCTGTAACCAGATGTCTTCCAAATCTTTCAGCAAAATAATGCGCGTCTGCTCATCCAAAGCGGCAAAAGGCTCATCCATCAGCAAAATATCCGGATCCATAACAAGGGCTCTCGCGATCGCGACTCGCTGTTTCATCCCTCCAGACAGTTCATGAGGATACCGATCCACAAACTTGCTCAAATGAACTGCTTTGATCTGCTCAAGCGCAAGATCATACCGCACTTTCTTCGACATGCCCTTTTGCTTGAGACCAAAGGCCACATTATCCAGCACCGTCAGCCATGGGAACAAGCCGTGCTCTTGGAAGACAACGATGCGATCAGCGCCTGGCGCCGTAATTTTTTGCCCATTTACCGTAATCGTCCCGCTGCTCGCTCTTTCAAAGCCCGCAATCAGGTTCAGCAGGGTTGACTTTCCACAACCTGACGGCCCTACGACAGAGACGAATTCTCCTCTATGTATCGTGAGAGAAACTTCATCCAGAGCTGTATACGTGCTTCCCTTGCGCTGTGAAAAGATTTTGCTCACCTTATGAATGGCAATCATGAATTACCTCCTATCCGTCATGCGTCTATACCTGAGTGAAGAATTGGTTCGGACGATAGATAACAATTTTCTTTTTGGAATAATCAATTAGTGCCTGATCTCGCCATTTATTAAGTGTTTCCGTGACCGTTTGCCTGCTGCAACCTATGACATAGGATATTTCTTCATGACTGAGCGGCACATTAATCTCCAGTTGTTCATTGGTTGGTTTGCCAAGCTGCATCAGGAACCAAGCCAATCGCCAAGCTACCGGACGGCAAATCAGCGTCTCCACCATTTTCTGCGTCTGCAAAAGGCGCCTAGCGCCTAGGACTGCCAAGGAATAAGCAAATTCGGCATTCTCCTTGGCCAACTCCAGAAATTTACGGCTATCGAGCGTAATAATTTGACTGTCCACCAAGCATCTGGCATACCTTTTCCGGGGCATCTGGGTCAGGATTTCCGCATTACCGAAGATTTCACCCTCATAGCGAAGAAATAAAGTGATTCCCTGCCCCTCCTCGGAGGATTGGGATATTTTAATTAATCCGGCTTCCACATAATAGGCTCCGCTCGGCGCATCATTCTCTTGAAAAATATACTCATTCTTCTTATAGCTTTGAATCGTGCCATGTTGGCGAAAGGCTTCTACCATGCTTTCTTTGGTTGAATCTTGTTCTCTCTCCATCCGATGAGTCCCCTTTTAACTTGTTCCTCATGAGCTCAACTTTAATGTTGAGTATTCCGATGAGTTATACATATATTATCACACGAAACTAGGTTAAAATGTCGGATACCCGACAAATTCGAAAAATAATTATCTGCTAATCGAATGTGAACGTTCTTTGAAAGCATTGATTTCATGGATTAAATACGTTATATTCTAGACTTGCGCGTTTATCATTTATCTAATTTTAGAAATCTTAACAAATAAATACATTCCTAATAATGAGGTGTCCCACGATGATAATGAACAAAACAGCAGCAGGCATCCTCCTGCTTACACTGATGGTAACTGGAGCAGCATGCTCCTCCGAACCCAAAGCATCGACTTCAAGCCCAGCTCCGACCGCTGCAACAACCACTGCACCGCAAACGACCGCAGCTGCTCAAAGTCAAGATGCGATCAACTTGAAAGGCTATATTGCCGCGAGAATCGCCCAAGAGAAAGCCGACTTCCTCTTCGCGGAAGTCAAGTCCAAAGACGGCAAACTGATCCTCAATCCTGTAGCGGCTGACAGCAAAGACAAAACCGTCAAGTTCCTTACGAGCTACTACGATGCCGCGATGGCCGATAAAGTAGCGACACACTATTTGACAGATCAGAAAGCCGACAACGCAATTGTCACGAATACCCAGCCTTTCTTCCCAACCAATTTGCTGGCTACCAAAAAAGAAGACATCACCTACGATGCAGCCAATACGAAAGATCAAGTCAGCTTCACAACCAAAGATGGCGTCACCTTCACGACGAAAAAAGTGAACGATACATTTGTGCTCGCAGACGCTGTGAAGAAATAAAAAAAGACCCCGCGGCGGCTTGGTTATCTACAAAAAAGAGACCCCGCGGCGGCTTGGTCATCTACAAAAAAAAGAGGCCCCGCGGCGGTTTGGTCATCTACAAAAAAAAGACCCCGCGGCGGCTTGGTCATCTACAAAAAAAGAGACTCCGCTGCAGCTTGGTTGGGTAATCCCCTTACGAACCCAGTACCCTTTATTCGCTCAAAATCGCTCATTCTGAAAATCTAATGAATTCCAGACGCGCTATTCCAAGCAAACAAACACCTTTCCGCCTTAAATCTGCTCGATAGCGCCAATTCAGTTCATTAAATCTCCAAAGTAGCCATTTTTTCGTATATAAGCATCATACGGTTCATTAGATGCCCTTTGAAACCGAAAACTACTATCGCGTAGAAGTCTGCCTGGTGGACGCTAAGTAAAAAAAGAGACCCACAGCAACGGGCTGCGGGTCTTAAAGTAATTCTATTTTAAAGGGGGTCGAGTTTTATTATAATCCCCTTTCATTAATGCCAGATGAAGAACATATTTCTTTTTGATTACAAATTAATCAATCGTATGACAGTTCTGCCCAGCCAGTCCAGTACCGCAGACGACCACCTATAAAAATCCCCTTACGACTACCTGAACTCATGGATATAGATCAATTTAATCTTTCAAATTAATGTCTTCATAACCCCAAAGTTCCAAAATCCGTCTATTTGCTATAATATCCTCTTCCGTTAATCGGTCCAATTTCATTTTTGCAAGCAGTAAGAGCTCGGAGTAAGCTGCGTATTGAAAATCTCTATAGATCTCCTGGTTCTTTTTATGGAATACGTGGATTTGATCCGTAAGTTCGACATATGGCAAAGTCCCTTGTTTCCATTCCACAAACGATTGATACAATGGCTCCAGCGCTTCTTCAGTTACAAATTGGTGGTAATCATCAAGTAGTTCACGTTCTTGCAGTCTTTTTTGTTTCAAACTTTGCTTGCTCTCCACCTAATTAACCTCCTTATTCTATATGCTCAACTATGTTCTCCCAGAACTCTTCCTCATTCCCAGTACTATCCACTCATTTCAAAATAATTTAAGGTTAATTAATTTATTCGAGTTGACGATCTTAATTCCTCTCTAAACTGTGAGTCCAATAAATGGCGGATTCCGACGGATTCCGCTCATTCTCAGGGCGTTAAGCGTGTTTTTCATCGCGACGGAGGCCGTTTCGGCTGAGCGACCCGCGTTAACGCTGTTTTTCGCGCTTAAAGCGCCCAAGAATCGCGGGTCTTACCGCACTTATCCCTCACGCTAGAAAGTAGCGTGTACATTCCATACAAAAAAGAGGCCGTCTCTCAAGGTTGAAAACCTGAAGACCAGCCTCTTAATCACATTTTGTCCCTGGCAGCCAGTTAATTCGCCGCAATCCAAGTGACATTCTTCTCCGCCAAATGGGCTTCCCACTCTTTGGGTGCTGGAACGTCGCTCACAATGATGTCCAGCACTTTGAGATCAGCAATCTTATAAAATTGCACAGAGCCAAATTTGGATTGATCCGACAAGGCAATATTTTGCTTGGCATGCCTCATGAACTGCTGAGTCATCCGACCTTTACTTTCATCAAACCCCGTAATGCCTCTATCCAGCATCATGCCGTCCACGGAAAGAAAGGCTTTATCGGCGTAGAAATGTTCGACCATCTGCTCGGCCAATGAACCGGCTACACGAGAATGTACAGCATTTACTTTGCCGCCAAGGAAATAGATTTCTCCCGAAAACAGTTCTTTATTCTTATAATCGATAAGTAAATAGAGCACGGGAATCGATATAGTCAGAACGGTAAGGTTCTTTTTGTTCAACAAATAATCAATCATATGAAGGGTTGTTGTACCGTCGTCTATAAAGATAACATCATTGTCCTCGACTAGTGTCGCAGCCGCTCGGCCAATTTTGCGCTTCGCCTCGGCATGCAGCACTTCTCTTTTCAGATGGGAAGGCTCTTCCCGGGATAAATTAATTTTGACGGCGCCGCCGTAGACCCGCTTCAGTTTATTCTCCTCTTCAAGCTCCTCCAGATAACGCCGAATCGTTTCGGAAGACACATTCAACGTGTCGACCAAATCATTCGTCTTAACTTTGCCTTCCAAGTTCAACTGGTTGAGAATGTAATCCTTCCGCTCTTCACCTATCAACGACATCTTGTGCTAGCCCCCTGTGTATACTTAGTTATTAACACTAATTATATGATCTTACTTAGGCATTTGCCAAGCAGCTGTTCGCTTTTTCACTTTATTCAAAATGAGCTCGTACACGAAGCGCACAATAATGTTCGTAGCAACAATGAGCGTTGCCATCGCCGCAGCGGCGGCCACGTCCCCGGCATCCTCCATATTCACTAACGCGACTGCGGCCAAATTCATATCAGCTGAACGCAAAAATACAACCGCTGAAACGGTAACCATCGAATTAACGAAGAAATACATCGCGATTTCCACGATTGCCGGCAACGACATAGGAACGGTAACTTTCAGAAATGTTTTGTAAAAAGGAACACGCATGGATTCCGAGACGAGTTCGAATTCTTTATCCAGCTTCTTGAGTGCGGTCGTGGCCGTAATGAAAGGAACGGAATAGAAATGCGTGATATTGGCAAGCACTACAATTACCATGGTCCCATAAATCCAATTAAACGGATTACTCGGATTATTAAAGAAGAAAATATAAGCTAGTCCAATGACCATACCTGGGAGTGCAAGCGGAAGAATCGATAGAAAATAGCCGACTTGCCGCAGCCCGTTCATCGATCTTGACTTTTCAATCAGATAAGCGAACACGAAAGTCATCATAGTGCCCACGATTGCCGTAATCAACGAGACTTGAAGGGAATTCCAAAATGGTTCTAAACCTGATCCCGCGACACTCGAGAAATCATAATGTTTGGTGCTAAACGTTAAATTATACGGCCAAACTTTAATCAGCGAGGCGAAAACAATGGTAATCAAAGGTATCAAAATCGCCGATGAAATCATCCAGCACAGAACACGATACAGATTGTCCCTTACCCGTCCATCAGGCACACGATAAGGCATTGATTTGGATGATAGCATGTTGCGCTGCTTCCTATCCACAATGCGGTCCACGACGAAGGCAATGACAGCAGGGATCGTTAGGAGAATGCCCACTGTTGCACCCATGGACAAGTTCTGCTGACCGATAACTTGTTTGTAGATATCGGTTGCCAGGACGTTAAACTTGCCGCCGATCGCCTGAGGCGCCCCGAAATCTGTAAAACAAGCTGTAAAACAAACAAAAATCGCGCTGATTAATCCATATTTGACAGAAGGCAATGTCACCGTAAGGAATGTTTTGATTTTACTAGCGCCAAGTGTTTCTGCCGCTTCATACAGCCGCTGATCAGCCATCGACAACGCTGTGATAAAGATAAGAAAAGCCTGGGGAAAAACATATATGACCTCAGAGATGACAATCCCGATGGGTCCATAAATCTCGATGCGCAATCCTGGCAAGAGACCAAAGAATCCGTTCGTGATTACACCTTGATTTCCGAATAGATAGGTTAAAGCAATACCATGCATCATCGTTGGTTCAAAGAGCGGCAATAAAGCCACATAGTGAAAATAACTTTTGAAGCGAATCGCTGTTCGGCTTATGCCATACGCATAGGCGAAAGCGAGAGTAACCGCGATAACAGTTGAAAGCACGGAAATCCAGATCGTATTCGTTAACGATTGAATGAGGGAAGGCGTTGAGAAGTAGTGTACAAAATTGGCGAATCCTATAAACTCTGCCTCTTTGTTGAGAAACGCTTTACTGAACAATAGAATCAATGGAATTAGAGTGCTCGTCGTTAAAATAAGTACGAGCAGCACAATCAAACCATTTTGCAATGTAATGAAAGATCCCAGGTTACGACGGTAAGGCGGATTCATGATGACTGTTGGCTTATCCATTAGGCACCTACCATCGCATCCGGTGAGAAGGAAATCATTTTCTCTTGCGGAAATTCAACCGATACCACCGTATGCTTCGCAAGCGCGAGATGTTGGGCAATATGTGCGGAGACATCAACGGTTAACAATATATCCTTATAAGCATTTCCGCTCCCAACCACAGGTTGAAGTTGCAATCGGTAGAACGCTCCCCTGAACTCAACATGCTTAACAACTGCGTGCATACCGCTTTGCGAGCCTGCTGCTGCTATCCGAATATGTTCTGGCCGAACAGCAAGATTCGTTCGCAGAGATGAGCCTGCTTGCTGCTCGTCTTTCAAGAAATTAATAGATCCAATAAAATCAGCAACAAACGGAGTACTAGGCTCATCATACACTTGTTCGGGTGTTCCGATTTGTACGACTTCGGCATTCTTCATTACGACAATTCGATCCGCCATCGTGAGAGCTTCCTCTTGATCATGCGTAACCATAACCGTTGTGATGCCCAGTTTCTCTTGCAATTCGCAGATTTGCTCCCTAAGCTTTACACGTACCTTAGCATCCAGAGCTGATAACGGCTCGTCCAAAAGAAGAAAATCCGGCGAAAGGACGATTGCGCGGGCCAAAGCAATTCGCTGCTGTTGCCCACCGGAAAGCTGTGCGGGGTATCGGTCATGGAGATGCAGCAGATCGACTAAAGAGAGCACTTCTTTGACCTTCTCGTCGATTTCCTTCTTCGAAAACTTCTTGCCTTGAAGCCCATAAGCTACATTCTGATAGGCGGTCAAATTAGGAAATAAAGCATAAGATTGGAACACCATCCCAAAGTTTCTTTTGGCTGGCGGCAGTTGAGTAATGTCTTTGCCTCCAACCGTAATACGCCCCTGAGTCGGCTTCTCCAATCCGGCAATAATGCGAAGCAGCGTAGTCTTCCCGCAGCCGCTCGGACCTAGCAGGCAAATGAACTCATTCTTTTGGATATCAATATTGATCTCTTTCAAAGCGCTGAAAGAGCCGAATGATTTGTTTACACCTTGAATGGACAGGTACGCTTGTGTCATCGTCAAGCAGCCTCCTTCTTCTGGATATGATAAGTATAAGCCTCGATTGTTATCGTTTTGTTAAGTTAAGCAAGAAAACGACTGGCTGCAAAGCTTGGTTCGCAGTCAGCCGTTTTATAGTTTTCGTTCTATTTTTTCGGTTCGCTTTTTGCGTTAAAGCGCTTGTCCCACTCAGCTAAAATACCATCGCGATTTTTCGCTGCATCATTTAAATCATTTTTGATTAATTGTTTGATTGGATCAACGGTGTAACCATCCGGCACTTTGGCTGAATCTGTTTTAATCGCCAGAATGGCATAGTTCTTGTTGTATTCTTTCATGACATCATCCGTAATTGCCCAATCCAAGAAGTCTTTCGCAACTTGTTTAACAACTTTCTTCTTCATCAAGGCATTGGCTTCTACATCCCAACCGGAACCCTCTTTAGGGAATACGACTTCCACGGGGGAACCAGCTTTCTTCTCTTGAATACCGCGGTATCCGAAGGAAATACCAATTGGGTACTCGCCCGTACCAGCTAATTTAGCCGGTTTGGAACCGGAATGTACATACATCGCAATGTTGTCATGCAGTTTATTCATATAATCCCAAGCAGCATCTTTGCCTTTCAATTGAACGAGACCAGATACGGTTAGAAAGCCTGTACCAGATGAAGATGGATTCGGCATCGTAATCAGACCTTTGTATTCCGGCTTCGCCAGATCCTCATAAGATTGAGGAATCGCCAACTTGCGTTTCTCCATTTCTACTTTGTTGACAATAAAGGCCGTTTCCCAAGCATCGATACCAACCCAGTGGGTTACGGCATTCTTGTCTTTGAAATCCGGGAGAATACGATCCACCCCTTTGGGCGCGTATGGCTCCAGCATCGTATTTTGATCAAGGACTAATAAGCTTGTTGCAGCCAATCCCCATACAACGTCTGCTTGTGTGTTATCTTTCTCGGCTAATAACTTAGCTGTAACGATCCCCGTTGAATCCCGAACAATATTTACTTTCACATCTGGATATTTAGCTTTAAAAGTCGTCAGGTACGTTTTGATTTGATCATCTTCCAGTGCTGTATAGACGGTTAAATCTTTGCTTTTCGTGTCTACCGTTGCTTCTACACTTGTACTTGCTACTGGCGCTGTGCTTGCTTTAGCACCTTCTGTACTTGTCGCTTTACCGCCACAAGCCGCTAGCGTGAATACAACTGTTAGCAGAGCTGCTGTACTTCCAATAGATCTTTTCATCGTTTCTCATCCCACTCCTTTAATGTGTATCAGTTGGTTCTTGCTTCCTGATAACTCGATTATAAATTAGTTTTGTAAAATCAGTATTAAATGCACGTTAAGAAATTGTTTTTATATTCTTTTAGTTGTTTTTAAGTTGTTTTCCAAAATAACTGGTTTTCCATACCTGCTAACAAACGTTCAATATCCACAAGATGCACATCTCCGATATTTCCAATACGGAACGTAGCGGCAGCCGTTATTTTACCTGGATAGATGACAAAGCCCTCTTGTTTCATCCGCGAGTAAAACGCATCAAAAGAAAACACAGCCGAATCTGGATACAAGAAGGAAGTGATGATTGGCGACTGAAGATCGGCAGTCAAAAGCGTTTCGAATCCCATGCGCTGCATGCCTGCAACCAACGTCTCTTGATTGGTTTTATACCGCTTGTATCTGCTGGCAACGCCGCCTTCTTCCTCTAATTCTTGCAAGGCTTGGTCAAAAGCACGAACGGTATGCGTCGGTGACGTAAAGCGCCATTTGCCATTCCCAAGTTCCATCGTTTCCCATTGATCGTAAAGATCCAGTGATAAGGAACGTGCAAGCCCTTTACAGGTCAACAAAGCCTCTTTACGTGCAAGGATAAAGCCAAAGCCAGGCACACCTTGAATACATTTATTAGCGCTGCTGATTAAATAATCAACATCAAGCTCTGCGATATCGATCGGAATTCCTCCAAAGGAGCTCATCGCGTCCACAATAACCGTTTTGCCATAGGACTTGGCAATACGTGCTACATCCGCAATCGGATTGATCATGCCTGTAGTCGTTTCAACATGCACCACAGCCACATGCGTGATGGAGGCATCGACCTTCAGAACTTCCTCGAGCTGCTTCGTACTCACAGGATTCGTTTCACCCGAATCCAGAACGATGGAGTAAATCCCCAGAATCCCTGCCATTTCTGCCACTCGTTTCCCATACGCACCATTGCTCAGAACAAGCAATTTACCGTCGCGGGGAATAACAGAACCAATGACGGACTCTACACAAAATGAGCCGCTGCCTTGCATAAGCACTGTTGTATAATCATCTGGCTTACTAGAAGCCATTGTCACAAGACGACTGCGGATAGACTGTACTAGTTGATTATAATCTTGATCCCATGTACACCAGTCGCGCAGCATGGCTGCCTTTACTTTTTTACTAGTCGAAAGGGGACCAGGGGTTAACAGCAAGTAAGGATTATCGGGGAGTTGATTCAAATTAATCATTATGGACGGTCTCCTTTAAGTAGTCTCTCGTTAATAAGCGGAAGTAGCGTATCCAGTTCTCCAATGGTATCTATCACATAGTGAGCCCCATGCGCTCGGAATGTCTCAGCTACTGCAGCCATACGCATAAGCAGTTGTTCGGGATCACAAGCGGCAACTTCTTCCTCGCTCATGCCCAATTCACTGCCCCCCTGGATGACACCTACCGTCCACGCCCTGGCGTTAACACCCTCCTGAATATCACTGACGGTGTCCCCAACTTTGATCATGTTATACGTAGGATACACGTTCAACGCTGCTGCATTCTCATACATCATCCATGGATAAGGTCTGCCTGCTGGCACATCATTCGGCGTTACAACATGATCTGGCGCATACCCTCTCTTCTTAGCCTCGACGGTTACAATCGCCATCATCTCGGCCGTATAGCCTGTCGTTGAGCCTATTCGGATACCTGCTTGGCGCAAGCGATCTACAAGTGCGAGAGAGCCGGGAATTGGCTCCGCATATTCATGTACAACGGCTAACATCATCGGTTCGAAATCCGCATAAAGTTCATCTATATCCATTTCCTGTGGAAGCTGGCCATAACGTGCCAGCCACAACCCAGCTACGCGTTCCATACGTAAGATTTCGCGAATATGATCCCGCTTGAGCAGCCCCATTGGCGCCCTTGCTTCTTCGATTGTAATCGCGATCTCTTTCCTCCGAAAAACTTCCATGAAAACATTTAAAGGCGCAAAGCAACCATAATCTACCATTGTTCCAGCCCAATCAAAAACAACTGCTTGAATCATCATGAATCCTCCTGTTTGACTGATTTGCCTGTGCACGCTGACTTGCTTACCACTAAATCCATCTTATAAAAGAAATGTAATCGCAGGATTAAATCCATGTAAATTTTGTGTATTTATATTCTTTTAATTTGTTTTAATTGTTTTATAGGTGTTAATTTACATAATTTTTACTACTTTTCTATTAAAATTTGTTGACTTCCTTTTGTTTTTCAAGCAAATTAGGGATACTACACATGAGAGGAACAACCTGTATGGAACCCATCAAAGCCATTATTTTCGATCTAGACAATACGTTACTTTGGGATGAGCAAAGCATTCAAGAAGCCTTTCAAGCTACCTGCTTGTTAGCCAACGAAAGGGTGGGCGTGGATGCCCTTTCTCTTGAATATGCCGTTCACGAAATTTCCGAGCAACTGTTCGCTCAAATGACCTGTTATGAATTTGCCAAAATGATTGAAGTCACACATTTGGAAGCACTGTGGGGACGCTTTGATGCAAGCCAGCATCCGACTTTCAGGGAACTGGAAGAGCTTGCTCCTCTCTACCAGAGAAATGTCTGGACTCAAAGCTTGCTCCAACAAGGTATTGATGATCCAGCATTAGGACAAGTGCTTGCTGTGCGCTTCGCTCAAGAGCGCAGAGAGCGTCCACTGGTGTACGAGGCTACTTTCGAGGTGCTGGATGCTTTGCATCCAAACTACAAACTCCTGCTGCTTACCAATGGAGCGCCTGACCTACAGCAGGAGAAAGTAGATAGTATTCCTGGATTAGCGGATTATTTCGATCATATCCTCATTTCAGGCACGTTTGGTCAAGGAAAGCCGGCGCCTGCTATTTTCGAACATGCCCTGAAGCTGCTGAATGTTACCTCAGCAGAAGCGCTGATGGTCGGTGATAATTTGAACACTGATATTATAGGCGCTTTGCAGGCAGGCTTGCGCAGCGTTTGGATCAATCATCATCAACGGATAGCGCCTGCTCACCAAATTCCGACTCATGAAATTTCCTCCTTGCGCGAATTGCTGGCCATCCTTCAGGCGTAGCAGATGAGGCTTAGCTAACAAAAAAAGAGCAGCCTTCTAAGTAGATAAATCTACATAGGAGACTGCTCTTTCCCTTTTATACAAATGCATTCAATTCCTTATCCGTAGTCAACCCATCATGTAAGGCTTGCTGGCGAAGAACCAAGTATAGTTCTGCCTTAGTCGCGTTGTAGTATGGCATTACGAACAGTACACCGATGCCTAAAGCCAGCGTGCCGAGTAAGTACCAGCCAATGAATGAAACATCCAGAACGAACATCTTCCATTTGTGACCTTTCATCATCTGATTGCTTAACTGTACGGCTCTTTTCGTACCAATCTGAGGATTATCGCCAAGCAGATAGGGAACCATTTCGTACGCATACGTCTTGACAATTCCCGGAATGATGAGCAGCAAGTACCACAGAAAGGTAAGGAAGTTTTTCCACAGCATCGCTTTGACGACAGCCAGATAGTTCCCTTTGCTAAACGAATAAATAAGGTAATTCATATTGACATCGCCCTGCGCAGCCTGTTTAAAATACTGCTTTACCCCCACTTCGAATGGAGCCACTACAAAAATCTGAAAAGCTATACTCAATAATCCAATAATAAGTGCCAAAACGATAAAGCCAATAATCACCATTGCCAGTACGGAGCTCTCCGCGACATCGCTCCATGACTCAGTAATACCCGGCACACTTAAAGATGTACCGCCACTTGAATTAAACGAGCAGCTGGAAACGCCACCACTAAGTACAGCTAGAACTAAGCTGACCAGAAATGCTTTCCAGTACGTTGTTCGAAGTACATCCTTTGCCCGCGTTTTTAGCTCTTTCCGAGTCCAATACACCTAACATCCCCCTTAACGATACCATCATCACTATCTATCGTACTGCACTAAGGGAAATATTAGAAGTCCTTGTTGTAAGGAGAAACATATGGATTTGGTTTGAATGACAGACTCACTCTTCAAAATAGGGTGTAATCCCTCTTGAATATAGGTTCTCAACTAACTTAAAAAATTCTTCTGACGATAAATCCTGTTGACGCTGGAGCCAAAGACGAAATAAAGAAAGGGAAGTTGTCAGGTAAAACTCAATGAAGTATGGCGTTAAGGAATGGTTTTGCGGAACGTTTAATTCTAATTGATCCAAAGTGATTTCTTTTTTTAAGCGTTTTAAAAAACGGGCACTTCCATAATCACCCAAAAGGGCATTAAGAACCAGGAGATGTTCTCTTTTGTCCAGACAATAGAGCGAATCTTGAACCGTATGCATCGATAGCTCTTTATTCGCCAATTCTTTTTTCATGTCATTCAATAAGTCATTTTCAACAGAGTCTAACAATTCGTATATGTCCGTAAAATATTGATAAAAGGTGCTGCGGTTATATCCTGACATATTCGCAATTTCCTGAATCGAAATTTTCTCAATCGGCTTTTGGCTATATAACTCACAAAAAACTTCTACAAGCCTTTGTCTTGTTTTCTCCGTTATTTGGGGTTGCTTTTTCATGTTTCCCTCCTACTAGCGAATATGAATATCATCCGACAAATAATAAAAAACTGATGGTTGATCAAGGAATAATGAAGATTTATAATCACATCATACAACATGTTGTCGGATATTCAAAAGGAAAAGTTGCTACGTAGGGGTGGTTTAATGTCAGCAAAACAAGATAGAATTTTAATTTTTGGTGCAGGTGTCATCGGGAGCATTTACGCAATCAAGCTTATTGAAGCAGGGTTTGACGTTAGCTTGTTTGCACATTCTAATAGATATAAATCATTAAGAGAAAATGGCCTGCAATATAAAGAAAAAGGCACAGTTAGATCGATACAAGTGAATGTCATTGATACGCTCGAAAATGACGATGTATACGATTTTATTTTCGTTACCGTTCGTTATGATCGGTCCGAATCAGCGTTGTTAGCGCTAAAAGATAATCAAAGCAAACATATAGTTACGATGACTAGTAATTCAATTGGATTTTCTGCGTGGCTGGATATCGTAGGGGATAGACTTATACCGGCTTTTCCCGGCTTCGGCGGACAGATTAAAGACGGAGTATTGCATGCTCGATCTCTACCAAAGATTATAGTGGCAACTGCATTTGGAGAAATTAATGGTGTAGTGACAGAACGCGTAGAAAACCTCGCAAAATTATTTAAAACAGCAAAGCTTCCCTACGTTATTAAAAAGGATATGCAAGCGTATCTTATCACACATTCCGTATCAGACATTGCCATGTTGAGCGTTTTGTATGCTGAGAATACGATAATTGACAATAAAACAGCCAGAACCAGAACGACGGCACGCAAAATAACAGTCACTTTAAAAGCGTATCTAAAGGCAATACAAAAAGCTGGCGTTTCAATTGATCCGCCAATGCTTAAAATGGTGCTTAAATTCCCAAACTTATTTTTGGATCTTTTCTTTATGACATGGCTGCGAACTAAAATGGTTAGGGATATGATGTTGCCGGATTATGCGAATAATGCTAACAATGAGATTGTGCAGCTGAGCAATGATTTAATGAAATTTTTAAGTCAAAGTGATATCAAATCGGAAATACATGTTAAGTAACAACAACAGCGGCAGTCTAAGACTTTATTTATCAAGTCTTGTTCTGTCGCTGCTTTATTTATTGGACCCAGTCTAAGACTTTATTTTCACAGAACACTCGTCTGCTTAAATAATTTTAAAATCAGGCTTCACTTTCGTGAAATTTGGATTCTCTCCGCTGACCATTAATCCCATTCCCCAATCAAAATGCGTATTTTCTGTCGGAAAATCACTTGCTTCCCGATATTGGAATAGAACGTTCCTTCTTGTTCTTGTACTTCGATTGACCTCAGAACCATGAATCGTCAAATAATTAAAAAACAACACGTCCCCAGCTTCAGCAACACACGGCTTCCCCTCTGTAATCGGATATTCCTTATGATTCAAAAAATAAGAACCGACGTGCGGCAGGGACCCTACCTGATGCGAGCCCGGAATAACGCGTAAACATCCGTTCTCCTCATCTGCATGGTCCAGATGCACACTTGCCGCGAGCATCGTATGCTTCTCATGCGGAAAGTAAGGATAATCTTGATGCATCGGGAATGCAGCGCCGTTTTCCGGTGGCTTTACCAGCATCTTGGAATGGTGCAATTGGACATTAGGTCCAATAATCTGCGTCAGCACAGCGGTCATATTCGGATGAATGACGGCTCGCATGAAGGACGCATCATGATAATGTACATCATGAAAACCTTTTAAGACAAGCTTCTTCAGCTCTTGAGGAGGCAGGAAGTCCCCTTGCCATGCTGAATTATAATCGGCTTTTGACTGCGCAGCACGTAAAATGATTCCTTCTACGGCTTTTCTCATCTCTTCCACTTCTTGCTGATTGAATACACCTTTCACTAGCAAGTAGCCATTATCTTTATAAAATTGTACATCTTTCGGTGTGATCATATCCCTTTCCTCCTTCATCCTGATTGCTTATAACGCGCTTTCACATTTATAATTATAGGGAATTGGCAGTCTGCCGTCTTTCTCACCAAAGGACGAGTTTTTGTAAAATAAGGACATTATCAAAGAAGGATGATAGCTATGTATCGTTGGAAAGAAACGGCTTCCATGTTGAATGAAACGGCTGCGCTCCTAACTGGCTCTGACGCTTGTTTCAACATTCAATACTGGGGTGTGGATGAGTGTTTGCTCGAAAACCAACCTCATAAACACTCCTTCTTTGAAGTTTGCTACATTCTCGGCGGGGAAGGTGAGTACACGGATGCGGACCAACATTTTGCCTTGCAAGCAGGCACGCTCTTTTGTTCAAGGCCAGGCATTCAACATCAAATTCGTACACAACTAGGACTCTCCATTGTTTTTGTAGCTTTTGAATTGGATGATTCACAAAGTAACGAAGCTATGGGAGAGGCTTACCGTCATCTCATGGATCATGCCGAAGTCTGCATCCATGAGGGGAATGATCATCCTACAGCCCTATTATGGAAGTCGCTCCTCCTGCGGAATGATAGGAACAGTCTTCCTTCTTCTGCTGTTAGTTCTACTGCCTATGCACTGTTGATCTCTTTCCTGAGCTTATTTGGCAGGGAATATCGTATACCTTTCATTGCTCGCAAAAATACGAGTATGCTTCTACAACGAGCTAAATTATATATCCGCGACAATTTATCGCAGCCTCTGCATCTAGGTCATGTCGCCAATTATCTCAACGTGTCTGAGCGTCATCTCTCCCGTTTGTTCTCAGCAGGTATCCATGAAACCTATACCGATTTCATTCGCAGTGAGCGGGTACGACAAGCAGCCCACTTGCTGCTGACAAGTGAGCTTTCCATTAAAGAAATTGCCGAGAGGACCGGCTTTTCTTCTGTTCATTATTTTTCTCGGACTTTTATGGAAGAAAAAAAGCTGCCACCTGGCAAATTCCGTCATCAGGAATGGCAAGGAAGATCATTATGACATAATTAAAACCATAGAGTAACAGAAAAAGCCCCTTCCTATGTGAGAAACCTCATCAAAGAAAGGGGATTATTTATTTCCTAGGAAATAGTCTAAGTCCGTCTAAATTAGTCGAAATAGACCGCTTTACCTGTTTTGGCTGATTCATAGATCGCTTCCAAAATCTCTGAAACGACACAAGCTTGCTCCGGTGTAACTACCGGATCTGTATCATTCTCAATCGCGTCGATCCATAGACGCATTTCCAAATCCGATGGCTGCTCAGCTTTGCCATCATAGAAAGCAACGCCTCCAGCTTGCAGTTCAACTTCAGTCGTGAACAAGCGGCTGTGTTTCTCACCATTAATGCGCAAGCCATTCTTCATGTCAGCGCCGCCCTCTGTACCGCTAAGCGTACATTTGGCCTCATCCACTTCCAGCGTGTTTAATGCCCAACTGGATTCAAGAATAATCGTTGCGCCATTCTTCATTGTGATCATACCGAAAGCAGAGTCTTCCACTGTGAACTTGGAGGGATCCCAAGGGCCCCATGCATTCGCTGCGTTTTCACGTTGCGATAATTTATGATAAGACGTACCAAGAACGACTTTAGGCTCGTAGTTATTCATCATCCACAGGGTAAGATCCAACGCATGCGTACCGATATCGATTAATGGGCCACCGCCTTGCTTCTCTTCATCAAGGAATACTCCCCAAGTTGGAACAGCGCGGCGACGAATCGCATGGGCTTTAGCGAAGTAAATCTCACCAAGTTCGCCATCAGCGCAAACTTGATACAAGTGCTGGCTATCCGTACGGAAACGGTTATTGTAGCCTACCGTCAATTTTTTGCCTGTACGTTTAGCCGCTTCTACCATTCTGCGTGCATCAGCCGCTGTTTTGGCCATCGGTTTTTCGGACATGACATGCTTGCCCGCTTCCAGTGCCGCAATCGTAATTTCTGCATGGGAATCATTTGGCGTACAGACATGAACGATATCAATGGAGCTATCTTTCAATACTTCACGATAATCTTCATATACACGTGCTTCGCCTTTTCCGTACTTCTCAGCGGCTTCTTGCGCTTTCTCGGAAATGATATCGCAGAAAGCGACCATTTCTACATTGTTAAGCTTGCTTAAACTCGGCATGTGCTTGCCATTGGCAATACCTCCACAGCCAATAATGGCAATCCGATACGTTTTGGACATGATGATCCTCCTAATGTAATACTTCGATCCTTTTCACATCATCTTATAGCTAGTACTATATAAGAGTATACCAAAAATCAGTAAAAATAATATTTCTGATCTGGTGAAAAATGTATCCGATTGTGCCATGATGGAGGACAACTCATGTTGATTAACGAGATTTCCCGTAAGCTGGGGATCACACCCAGAGCTATTCGATTCTATGAACAGAAAGGGCTGCTCGCCCCGGCCAAACAGAAGGAGAATGGCTACCGGATTTACACGGATCACGATGCCTGGCGTCTGCAGACGATCATCTCACTGCGAGAGGTAGGAATGACGCTGGAAGATATACGTCTTACCTTGGCGAAAACCGATTTGAACCGACAGGAAGAAGTCCTTAATGCGCTGCAGTTACAGCGCTCTATGCTATTCCAGCAATGGTCAGAAATGAAGCAAATCATTGCAACAATGGATCAGATGATTGAAGCCGCCGATAGCAGCGATCAGCTGCCTACCGAGCTATTATATGAATTAGCCAAACATAATAAAGAACTCAGAGAGCTGCGCTCCAGCTGGCGCGATCATTGGGATTTCGACCATAAAGCTTCACAATTCGATGAGCAGTTGCTCTCCGTGCCGGCCTCAGAAATGAAAGGTGCGGATTCCACAATTGCTAGTGTAAATCCGCTTATGACAACAGCCTATGATGCAGCTCAAACCAAAGTTGTCGAGCTGATAGCCCCTTATGCGGGCCGCAAAGGACTTGATATTGGAACGGGTACAGGCAACTTAGCAGGCAAGCTGCAGCAAGCAGGCTTAACTATGGCAGCAATCGATCAATCGCAGCAAATGCTCAAGCTTTGCGCGGCTAAATTTGCAGACATCCAGCTTAAACTCGGGAATGTGCTCGCTATTCCGTACATGGATGCTGAATTTGACGTCGTCGTCAGCTCGTTTGCTCTCCATCATCTCACCGAACCCCAAAGAGAGCTCGCTTGGCGAGAGATGCTGCGTGTATTAAAACCTGGCGGCATCATCTGCCTTACCGACTATATGCTTGAAGCTCCTGAGAGCGAAGAGATTTTCCTCCGTAATCTGATCTCCTCCCAAGCCGCTCAACTGCCGATGATGCATGAACAGGTTGAACTCTACATGGTTCATTCAGAGTTGATGGCATGGCTGCAGCAGCATGCGACGGATGCCATTTCACAGCAAGTTGGCCAAGATGTCTACGTCGTCACAGCACAAAAATGAGCCTGGGTTGCTGTTTGATCAGCACCCTAGGCTCATTATTTTTTCACCATACTTGCTACCAGCTTGTAACCCACTCCACGAATGGAATCGATCTGGACCGACTGTTGATTCATTTCCAGCTTCTTGCGAAGCGAGCTCACATGCACGTCTACGGTTCTCTGACCGCCAATGTAATCGAAACCCCATACGATATTCATCAAATCGTCTCTCGTTACGACTACCCCTGGACGCTGTACGAGATAGAGCAGAACCTCAAACTCCTTGGGTCTCAGAGGAATGGACTCCCCCTTCAGCACCACTTCATACTTCTCCGGATAGATGAACAACTCACCGGCTTGAATCACTTTCTCATTGGATTTCAATTTATCCGCAGCTGCTTCCTCAGACTGGGTTCTTCGCAGCACCGCAGAGACTCGGGCCAGCAATTCCGCCACTCCGAAGGGCTTCGTTATATAATCATCAGCGCCATGTTTAAGGCCTTGTACCACTTCATCTTCTGCGTTGCGTGCCGTTAGAATGATAACGGGTGTGCTGTTTCCCTTTTGTCTTAGTTTCGCTAATACTTCGAATCCGTTCAGTCCTGGCAGCATAATATCCAAAATGATTAAATCATAGGACTGCTGCATCGCTTCTTGAAGCCCGTCGCCGCCATGATCGACTACCTTCGTGTGATACCCTTCCTGGGAAAGGTTGTACGAAAGCAATCGGGCCAAAGTCGGCTCGTCTTCAATGACTAGTATGTTTTGTGCCATGGGATCCCCCGCATTTACAGTTTATTAACATTGCACTCCCTTACTGTACCACAATTTTGTAAAGAGAATGTAAATGTTTCATCATCCCTACGTAAATTAGTGAATTACAGGCAATTCAATCGTGAACTTCGTCCCGATACCGACCTCGCTGTCGACCCGTATTGTCCCTTTGTGCAGTTCCACTAAATGTTTGACAATCGATAAGCCCAAGCCTGTGCCGCCTGAACTTCTCGAACGCGCTTTATCCACCCGATAGAACCGTTCAAAAATACGCGGCAGATCTTTCTTGGGAATTCCCATTCCAGTATCCGAAACGATCAAACGCAGCCGTTCATAGTCGCCATCAGCATTCATATCCAGCGGTTCTACGCGGACTTTGACCTTGCCCCCATCCTGGGTATAGGAAATCCCGTTGGAAAGCAGATTAATGACAATTTGCCGCAGCCGATCTTCATCTGCCTCAATATACATATCATCGTCGACCTGCAAGGTCAGCTCAATATGCTTCTTCTCGGCTTCTTTTCGTAAAACGCTGCAGGATCTATCGAGAAATTCCGGCAAGTAAATCGGCGAAAAATTCATGGGAATCCGCTTGGATTCAATCTTGGACAATTCCAGAATATCACCAATCAGTCGATTTAACCGTTCGCTTTCATCGAAAATAATTTGCAGAAAGGAAACCGCTGTTTCTTTATCATTGAGGGCGCCTGCAAGAAGCGTCTCTGCAAACCCTTTGACTGCTGCAATCGGTGTCTTCAATTCATGTGAAACATTCGCTACGAACTCGCTGCGCATTCGCTCTAGTCTACGAACAGCCGTAATATCATGAATCACAATAAGAACACCTGACCATTCCTCATCTTCATGAGCAATCGGACTTAAATGAATGTCCAATATTCGTTCAGCAGGGTAATAAAAAATCATTTCATCACGGATAGGATCCTGGGTTTCAATGCATTCCTGAATAAGCTTCGTGAAATCAATCTGCTGTTTGGCTTCGTTATACCGTTTGCCCAGCAATTCTTGGGATGAAAAACCCAATATATATTCCGCCGAAGGATTCAGGAGCGTGATTCGCTCATCCCGGTCAATCATCATAATGCCGCTCATCATATTTTCCATGACGCCTTGCAATCTGCGCTCATTCTCTTGTATCCGCGCCATCTGCTGCTGCAGGCTCTCTGACATCCGATTGATGGCTTGCCCGAGTTGTCCTACCTCATCATTACTGTATGCCGGCACCCGGGATTCATAGTTCATATTCGTAATTTGCTGCGCAACCTTGGTCATCCTTTCAATTGGACGCGTCATGCCTCTGGCAATCCGATAGCTGACCAGACCCGCTATGAGGAACAATAAGAGTAGTCCAATCCCAAGGAAATACCACAAACTGCGAACCGACTTCTCCACTTGACTGAGGCTCATAGAAATACGCAAATAACCGATGGTCTCCTTGGCATCATTCTTGACCGCTATGGCTGCATACAGCATTTTCTCTTTGAGGGTGTCGCTATAGCGTGTTGTATAACCGACTCCATGGATCGCCGCATCGGCAATTTCCGGTCGATTTAAGTGATTATCCATTTGCTCGGGTTGTTGATCCGAGTCGCCCAAAACTTTACCGTCCGCCCGAACATAGGTCAAACGCTCGTAGGTGGCTTCTTTAATGCGTTTAATTTGTGCGGAGTAAGAAGCGACCAAATCGCTTTCGGATCCCATCCGGTTCCAGTCCGATGTGACTCGAATAACCTGCAGCTCACGTTCCATATTGTCTTGGAGAGACTTGACGTGTGAATCCTCCAGCACTTTGGCCATGAAGATACCGGCAATAAGCATCGAACAGCCGATTAACATAATCAGAATAAAGGTAAGTTTGGCACGGAACTTGGTCATTTGTCTGCTAACCTCCGGAGTAGGAAATAAAAAGAAAAGGGCTACTCTTCATAGTAACCCTTTTCTTCGTGCCTAATCCAGTTATTTTTTTGTAAAGATAAAGTAAAGGTGACGTGCTATTCTATTTGAAAACAGGTTCTTTCAAAGCAGACAGCTTCTCAAGAGAGTTCTTCTCTACTTCTGCATGCAAGCTATTTCCGTGAGAATCCATCGTTACTATTGCAGCGAAACCTTCTGTTTCCAAATGCCACATAGCTTCAGGAATGCCGAATTCCATATAGTCAACGCCTTCTACCTTCTTAAAGCATTGCGCGTAGTACTGGGCAGCACCACCGATTGCATTTAAGTAAACACCGCCGTGTTCTTTGAGAGCAGCCAATGTTTTCGGACCCATACCGCCTTTGCCGATAACAGCGCGAATACCGAACTTCTTAATAATTTCGCCTTGATAAGGCTCCTCCCGAATGCTTGTGGTCGGACCTGCCGCCTTGACGTGCCATTCACCGGATTCATCTTTGCTCATAACAGGCCCACAGTGGTAAATCGCCGCTCCGTTCAAATCAACCGGAGCATCATGGGTCATCAAATAACTGTGCAGCGCATCACGCCCTGTATGCATCGTTCCATTAATCACGACAACATCCCCGACTTTGAGACTACGGATCTGCTCTTCGGAAATCGGTGTTGTCAAGACAATTTCACGACGCTCATCTTGCGGTACATTTCTAGCTTCCTCTGCACTTGCTTCGAACGCTTCCTGGAAAGAAACTTCCACGCCTCTTGGGTATGACCAGCCATTAATTTCGCCTGTCTCTGCGTTCAAAATCACGCCTTGACGGCGGAAAGCCCAACAGTTGTAAGCTACAGAAACGAAGAAGCTGGCTGGCAAACGATTCATAACGCCAACTTTGCAACCTAGCAAAGTCACTTGACCACCGAAGCCCATTGTGCCAATACCAAGCGTGTTCGCATGCTCCATGACATACTCTTCTACTTTGCGAAGCTCTGGATGCGGGTTCACATCGTCAACATGACGGAACAATTGATGCTTGGCTAATTCGTAACCGCTAGTTCGGTCTCCCCCGATGCCTACGCCAATGAATCCAGCGCTGCAGCCTTGACCTTGTGCTTGATATACAGCATGCATTACGCATTTGCGGATGCCGTCCAGATCGCGCCCAGCCTTGCCTAAGCCCTCAAGCTCAGCTGGCAGGCTGTATTGAATATTTTTATTCTCACAACCGCCGCCCTTGAGGATCAGCTTAACTTCTACGTCTTCGCGTTCCCATTGCTCGAAATGAACAACCGGGGTACCAGGTCCTAGATTGTCTCCACTATTAGCTCCTGTCAAGGAATCCACGGAGTTCGTGCGAAGCTTGCTTGCTTTGGTAGCATTGGCGACAGCTTCGAGAATTTGCTTCTTCATAATAATTTGGTTTGCTCCAACCGGACAGTGTATAATAAACGTTGGCATGCCTGTATCCTGGCAAATCGGAGATACATTGCATTCCGCCATATGAATGTTATCGGCAATTCGGGAAAGGGATAATGCAGAGCGAGTTCCTTTGTCCTCATTCTCTTGAGCCGCTTGCACGGCACGGCGCACATCACCCGGAAGGTTTGTTGACGTTTCGACAATTAAATCGTAGACGCTTTGATAGAAATGCTGCATGACTGAAAATGACTCCTCTCAACTTGCAATTAATAATTATTACAAACTATTATACCATACAAGGAGATACCCTGACATGTCCAAAAGAATCGCAATTACGATTCTGCTCAGCCTTATTGGCCTCTCGCTCTTGCTTACGCCGCTGCAGGCGAAGCGATCTCAAGATATCTATTATCAAGATCAGGTTGCTGTCCTCATGTATCATCACATTCATGATCAAGATACCAGCTCCAGCACGATCACGACTGCGCTTTTTGAGAGGCAGCTGCAATCCCTGTTAAGCAAAGGCTATCATTTTATTTCACTAAATGAATTCAAGATGTACATGGATGGTGCATCGGTTCCTTCCAATGCGGTTCTGGTTACGTTTGATGACGGATACCAGAGCTTTTATACGGCCGCTTATCCGATTCTGAAAAGCCTGCGAATTCCTGCGGTCAATTTCGTGATAACCAATGATCTCGCCAATCCGATGGGATCCTATATTCCTTCCATGTCCAAAGCTCAAGTCAGCGAGATGACACACGCGACGAACTTTATCGATATTGGGTGTCACACCAATAATCTCCACCATAAGCTGCCGAGCGGAGAGGCAGCTCTGGTAGGTCGGTTGGATGCTGAAAGCGATAGCGCTTATCAGCAGCGTGTTCTGACCGATACGCAAGCTTGCGTCGGCAAGCTTGCGGGCTTGACGGACGCACCGCTCGACGCGATGGCGTACCCGTACGGCATCACGACGCCTGCGGCGACGGCACTGATCCAGCAGGCGGGCATCCGCTACGCCTTCACGATCTCGCCGGAGATGGCGACGCGCAGCGCCGATCATCTGCTTATCCCGCGGATCAACGCGGGCAGCCCCGGCATCACGCCGGAGCTGCTGCACCGCTCGATCCAGCGCAGGGTTACCGCGCAGCCCGGCAGCGCCGAGCAGCGCGTGGATGCGGCTGCCGCTGCCTCGCAGCTCGGCGGCAGCGCAAGTGCCGAAGGCGGAACGCTCCGCTTCCGCCTGGGGCAAGAGGCATTCACCCTGCAGGTGAATGCGACCAAGGCAACGCGCGGCGACGCGCGCGTGCAGTTGCGTGAGCCCGTGCTGCGTGAGCACGGGCAGATCACGATCGCGCTGGACGATCTCGCCGCGCTGATCGGGCAGCCGCTCGTCTACACCCCAGCCACCGGCAAGGTGGCAGCGCGGGTGGCGCCGAACGTCAAATCATAGAAACAAAAGGAGTGCAACAAACGGAATGGATCATCATTTTTTTGCTTATTTATACCGTCTCAAATATATTGATCGGTGGAGTCTCATGTGGAACATGCGCAGAGAAAATGTAGCTGAGCATTCTTTCTACGTCTCCACAATCGCTCATATGCTCTGTACGATTGCCAATGAAGTTTACGGCCGCAATGTGCCTACAGATCGCGTGGTTTCCATCGCTTTGTTCCACGACGCCTCCGAGGTTCTGACCGGAGATATTCCACAACCTGTGAAGCATAACAATGAGCAAATTCTACGAAACTTCCGTGAAATTGAAGATGTTGCGGTCGAACGTTTAATCCAGACTATCCCACCGGAAATCAGCGGTACGTATCGGAGTTTAATCCAGGATCCTGATCCTGAACTATATCGTTGGGTGAAAGCTGCTGACTTGATCGAAGCCTATATCAAATGCTTAACCGAACTTTCTACTGGCAATCGCGAATTCGTCGTCGCCAAACAGCAAGTCCTGGAAAGCTTGCGCAACATGAACATGCCGGAAGTCGACTACTTCCTTGAGCATATGAGCGCCTCCTTCGAGAAAACACTGGACGAGATCACCCTGAATCCCCCAACAAACAATGAAACCTAACATCAGAAAAACCTCAATTCCACTCTTCTTTGTGGAATTGAGGTTTTTTGCACCGACCCGAAGAAAAAGCCGCCCACCAAGCCGAAATACGCGCTCAAGGACAGCCCTGTCTTTTAAGACAGCAATTGTGGATTTGTCATAAACAAAACAGCCAGGATAACCGCTACAGCCGCGATCCAGCTGAAAGTCTTAATTTTTGCAGCATCGGCTGCTGTGCTCTTGCCAGCTTTGGCGTTGGCGATTAGTTTCTTAATTCTTCCACCAATCATTCCTGTTACTGCTCCGACAATCAGAAGAAGAACGACAGCCAAGATCATCCAAAGCACAGACGGTCTAGGATCGATTTGACTGATCATCGCGCCACCTGTAAGGAAACTGACAATCAGTGAGAACTGGCCAACCCGGTTAAACGTGGAAAGCAAGCCCGCAAAACTCTCTTGTGCTGCTCCGGACAGCGCAGATGCACGTCCTACGATGAAAGGGAACACCACATAAGCGCCAAGCAATAGAGCGCTGACAACATGCAAAAAGATCATAGTCTGAAACATGAAACACCCTCCGCAATAGTAATGAAATGTTTTCCTTTTCAGTATACCCGAATTGGAATGTTCACCACAAGAAAGCGATCCCATGAATAAACCAAATTCACGATAACTACACATAAATGTGTCTATTTATAGTGAATAAGGAATGTTCGAGATTATGAAAACTTGATTATCCCTACCGAATGCAAGAACACGCAAACGATCAGGATTGGAGCTACCACACGAAGCAGGAAAATCCAGGCGGCATACCAAAAGCCTTTCAATCCTGCTTCTTCGCCAGCTTTCTTCCATGCATAGCCTGTAAATAAAGTAACGACTAAACCACCGAATGGCATCAGCACATAGGACGTTATAAAATCCATCCAATCAAAAATACTTTTGCCTCCTGGATGAAAGTCCCCCAGCACGCCGCCAACCGATAGTCCTGCCGGAACCCCCACGCAGAAGCAAACGACTGATAAGATAATAGCTGATTTTTTGCGGCTCCACTGCCATTTATACATCGCATACGCGACGGGCACTTCCAGAATGGAAATGGCGGAAGTTAACGCTGCAATAGCAAGCAACAAGAAGAATAAACCGCCGAAGAAGAAGCCAAACGGCATTTGTGAGAATGCTGCAGGCAGCGCCATGAACGCCAAACCTACGCCTTCGCCTGGCTCAAGCCCGTAGGAAAACACAGTAGGGAAAATAACAAGACCTGCGATGAAGGCATACACCAGATCACCGAAACCAATAGCTAGCGTCGCTGCGCCAAGCGACTGTCTTTTTTCTACATAGGAACCGTAAGTTAACATACAGCCCATCCCGAGGGATAGGGAAAAGAACGCATGTCCCAAAGCAACTAGGGCAGATTCTGCATCCAGCTTGGAAAAGTCCGGTTTCAAGAAAAAGGACACACCTTCTGCTGCCCCTGGGAGCGTAAGCGAACGAACCATGAGAATCAACAAGATGACAAGAAAACCGGGAATCAAAATTTTATTGAATTTCTCAATACCACCAGAAACCCCTTTGGCTAGAATCCAGCCTGTAATCAGCATAACCACAGCCTGCCAGAAGATCGGCCAGTAGCCTGAAGCAAAGGACACAAACTTGGTTTTATAGTCGGAGCCTTCTTGAAATAGCAGGCCGCTGAAAGACTCCACTGTATAATGCAACGTCCAACCCGCGACTACGGCATAGTAGGACATGATCATGAATGCAGTGAGGATGGACAGCAGTCCGAATGCCCCCCAATATTTTTTACCAGTCAGATTAAAAAAAGATACCGAAGCATTGCCTCTGCCTCCGCGGCCAATTGTCATCTCCGCAAGCAATATGGGTAACCCTACAATAATTAAACAAATAATAAACAACAGGAAAAAGGCTGCCCCGCCGTGCTTCCCTGTAATATAGGGAAACTTCCACATGTTGCCTAACCCTACCGAACTGCCAATCGCAGCCAAAATAAAACCAGATTTCGTGAAGCGCTCGACTGTTCCTTTTTTCTTGCTCTCAACTTGTCCCGCTGTATGATTGTTGCTCATGATGAATAATAAACTCCTAACGTTATTGGATACATTGTCATTCATTCAAATCTAAAGAATTTTGCTCAGAAAGGCTTGCGTACGTTCATGCTTGGGTGAATCGAACAATTCGGAAGGTGTTCCTTCTTCTACAATGTACCCCCCATCCATGAAGATAACGCGGTCTGCCACTTCGCGAGCGAAGCCCATTTCATGTGTGACGACAATCATTGTGATCCCTTCTAGAGCCAAATCCTTCATAACCTGCAGCACTTCGCCGACCATCTCGGGATCAAGCGCGGAAGTCGGTTCATCGAATAGCAGGACACGCGGATTCATCGCCAAGGCCCGGGCAATCGCTACACGCTGCTGCTGTCCACCAGATAATTGATCAGGGTAAACATCCCTTTTCGCAGCCAATCCAACCTTTTTAAGCAGTCCCAATGCCTGTTGCTCATTTTCCTGCTTATTTTTCTTTTTAATATGTTTAGGAGCCAGCATGATGTTTTCCAGAACGGTCAGGTGTGGGAATAAATGAAAGAGTTGGAACACCATCCCTACATTCTCGCGCAATTGATCAATATTCGTTAAGGGTGAAGTCACTTCGACATCGCCGATTACCACGTTACCGGATGTCACATCCTCAAGCAGGTTCAAGCATCGCAGAAAGGTACTCTTGCCTGATCCGGAGGGTCCAATCACACAAACCACTTCTTTTTCTCGAATCGTTGTTGAAATATCTTTCAGCACTTCATTCGTCCCGAATTTCTTTTTCAAATGCTGTACGACGATCATTGGGATGCGAACCTCCTCTCGAATGCGCGGGATAAGCGGGATAACAGATAGATAATGACGAAGTAGATGATGCCAACAGCACCCCATATTTCAAAAGCACGATAATTAGATGAAATAATGATTTCCCCGCTCTGTGTCAATTCGTTAATTCCAATGACCGACAATAGCGATGTATCCTTAATACTTACAATGAATTGATTGACAAAAGCAGGCATCATTCGGCGAATAGCTTGCGGCAAAATGACCAACCGCATCGTTAACCATTTGCTTAATCCCAAGGAGCGAGCCGCCTCCATCTGTCCCTTGCTGATAGAGATAATTCCAGCACGAAAAATTTCCGAGATATAGGCGCCCGCATTTAAACTGATGGCAATTATGCCTGCGGTCTCTGCGGGTATTCGAATCCCTAAGAAAGCCGGAATGCCAAAATATTCAAAGAAGACCTGTACTAACAAGGGGGTCCCCCGAATGATATCCACATAAAAAGTAGCTATCGTTCGTAGAATTTTACTTGATGATACATTCATCAATCCCGTAATCAAGCCTATTAAAAAAGCTATCGGCAACGAGATGACAACAATTTTGAAAGTAATTAGAGCGCCTTTCAACAACATAGGTAGTGCATCTACAATAACCTGCAACGATGAAGTCACCGGATCCCCAACCTTCCTTGATTGAATTCATCATGGCGCTAACCTTCTGCCACCCAATGGAAAAACTTAGGTTGCCTGAAAGTTAGCGCATGTGTGATCTATTTTGTGGATTTCCCCATATATGTGTTGATGATCTGATCATATTTCCCGTTGTCTTTCAGCTTCTTGAGTCCATCATTGATTTTTTTCAGCAATTCCTCATTCTCTTTACTCACCGCGATACCATAGTTGTCACCGTTCAGACGATCACCTACAATTTTCAGCTTGGAATTGGGATCAATGGCAATCTTGTAGGAGATCACCGGATAGTCTTCTATAGTAACATCTGCATTTTTGTTCGCTACTTCTTGATACATGGACGGGCTATCATCGAAATATTTCACTTGGGCACCATATTTTTTGCCATATTCATCGGCAAGCTTAGATCCAGCAGTTCCTTTTTTTATCGCAATGACTTTTCCCTTGAGGTCCTCAGGTGTCTTAATCGTTGTATTATCTTCACGAACAATTAGCGAAAGCCCCGCTTGATAATAGGAATCCGAAAGTCCTACAACCTGTTTGCGTTCGTCTGTAATACTGATACCGGCTACAGCGCCATCCAATTGCTTAGCCGTAATTGCAGGAATAATTCCTTTGAAATTCATTGGTTTGATTTCAACTTCGAAACCTTCTTCTTTGGCAATTGCATTCAGTAAATCAATATCGATTCCGATGTACTTGCCATCTTTTTGGAACTCAAAGGGGGGATATGTCGCATCCGTACCAAACGTGTATTTTTTTACCGTTGTTGAAACAGGTTGCGAGGATTCCTTAGATGGATTAGCTGTAGTTGCACTATTTCCACATGCAGTAAGAGATATAATGATAACCGTCCCCAATAAGACTGATAAACCTTTTTTCATATAAGAACCCCTTTTCCCTAATTAATTTGTAAGTACGAATGATTGGATCACTTGCTAAATACACTCTACCCCCTGCTCTACAGCAACATACAGAATCCTACAAAACTAATCACACGACATGAAAATATAGTTTACATGAAAATCGTCTCATTCCATCTACATAAATTTGTATCCGATTACATTTCTATCCGATATGTTTTTGATGTGATGATATATCACAGTGAAATAAAAAAGGAATTCCCCCTCCTAGTCCACTGCCTCCAGACTCGAAAGATGAATTCCATTCTTAATGATTTACCTTCTCCAACGTCTCCATATAAAAAACTTGTAAAAACTTTTTGATGTTTATTTTTCCTTTTTCGGGAGATTGTTCTTCGTCCATCACTTTCATCCGCATCCGAACATCCTGGAAATCGAAGTACAGCGGGGCATAATATTCAAACTTAGGATTACTGTAATCCGTAAGTCCAATGGACGCCATATGATTGAGAGCAGACATAATCGTTCGCCGAATGCGCTGTTCAATCGCCTTGCTTTCTTTGTCAACTTCTTTCTGGCTTTGCTTATAGGTATGAGCAACTGACTCGTACAATTCTTTTAATGGAGGGAAGCTGGTTACCTGTCTCTGTTCGATCGCATACTCCATAACGGCCACAATATCCTTACTGCCAATCTCCCCGATAATGCCTAAATCCATCAGAATCGGCTTCACAACATCACGAACTTTGCGCACTTTCCGGACAGTCGTTAATTCAGTGATATCCAATTTGGCCAATGACTGCTTGATCTCTGTAATATAGCGCTCGTACTTCCACTGATCATTTACTTTACTTAATACATGTTCTACTTCTACTCGGTTAATCGGCTTATGGATAAAAAATTCAATCCCCTTTTGATAAGCCTCTCCGACCATGTCTTTGTTTTCAATTTGCGAAATCATAATAAATTTTCCGTTGTAATCCATGCTTTTCAAGCGTTTGATGGTCTCAATACCGTCCTGATCGGGCATTAATAGATCAATCAATACAACATCCGGCTTCGATTTAAGGATCATATGAACTCCCTCAATGCCGCCTTCTGCCATTCCTATTACTTCGCCAATGCCGCATTCCTCAATAATATCTTGCAGCATACTCCTGCAGACGAGATCATCATCTACGATTATGATCGAAAGTGCCATCCACTCTGCCCTCTTTTATTAGAATTGTTTGGGGAAGACGAACAATAAATTGAGTCTCCTTAGCTTGCTCAGATACAGCAATCGTGATAGTTCCCCCCATGGAATGAACAATATCGCGTACATGCGAAAGTCCAATCCCCGTTGCCGCGATCCCTTCTTCATTGTATTTCGTCGTATACCCCGGTTCAAAAATAAGCTCCTTCTTCGTATCGGGAATACCTTTTCCCGAGTCCGTAATAATCAAATACATATCATCATCTTTTTCAAACATCTGAATGCCTATAGTTCCGTACTTCTCGATTGCCTCAACGGCATTCGCCACCAAGTTATTCATAATCGTCAGCAAAGGCACATATTCGGAAGTTTCCAAATGAACGGTCAGTTCTGTTTCAATCCTGATCTTTTTCTTCAACATCTCACTATATTCTTGATTTCCCTTAACAACGAAGTGCAGTATCTCCGAAAGACTCATATTGACCGCTACCTCACTGTCGAATAACTTCAGTAAACCAGCCAGAATGCGTTGGGAATCCTTCTTTACTTCATGGATTTGCTGAGCGATCCGCAGCGTACGCAAACCATAGCTATCCAATTGATCCCGCTTCAAATTCCGATAAAGATCATAGCTGTCCGCGGTAATGCCTTCTATCGTATCCATTGCTTTTTTCAAATAAAAGACTTCCCCGTACAGACCTGAGTTGATGTTAAGCATCTGCTCCATCCGCTTTTCCTGCTCAGCGTGAAGAGACCGCATCTGATTGATGGCAATACTGTTATACAGCCCAATTACAAAATAGCTGCGAACCACAGCAATGCCCAAGATAAGGAACCATTCTTTCAAATAGAACGCATTGGTGCCGATGAATACGCCACGTAATAAGAGCTCCGTTTCATTTGAAAAGAAGTCGATGACAGCAATATATCCACCCAATATAAGTGGTTGAAGTTCGTTAGTTCTCCCTTGAACCTTGCTCATTCCAATTGCAAAAACAACATAGTAGCATCCTGCAGCAACATTATTGCGCAAACTCTCCATAAGTGTGAAAGAATGAACATGCGTAATCCAATCCCCCGACTGCACGATCATACTTGCAATCCCCGTCAGTATACCCGTTTTCACATATGGCAAATGCGGCATGAGCAATAAAAAAAACAAAAAAATACTTACGCCTAGCCCAATGCGAAAGAAATCATGGCTGAACGGATTTATCTTGAATTGAGCGCTAATGGCCGTCGCCATAGCGATAATCAACATTTGTAATCTTTCACTTTTAACGACATTCTGCATCTTGGCTTTTCACCTATTTTAAAATTCTAATGCCTTATAGTAACATACCTCTTTGAAACTTCAAAGGCAGCCTATAGCAAAATACCCTTACGTCCTCTGTCTTAAACAGAATTCGCAAGGGTATATTTTTTACAGCCTGCTCTTAAGCAGAGCCTTTAAGGGAGCGGCTGCGCCGGTACATTGGCAATCGTAACCGCCTCTGTGAACTTAGCCGTCGTGTTCTGTCTCAAACGCATGTTGGCTGCGCCTGAAGCTGTTGAGTTGATTTGGATACTGACAATCTTCTCCGCATGACCACTGCTGTCAGCAGTTAGCGAAAAGCTAGTGCTGTATCCGTAGGAGGCCGGCCAGGAGCCATCACTGTTTTGAATTTTCGCGACTTGCGTCCCTGAGCCGTTGTAAATGCCTAGATTATAGCCTGTTGTCGTTCCATTAGCGGCTAATCCATTAACAATTATCTTCACCTGAAACGTAGCTTGATTCGGCAATTGAGCTTGATGAACAAAAGCAAAAGGATCCGTTGTATTGGTAGAGGAAGAATAACCGTATGAACCCGCTTTGAACGTGGAACTATCATACCATTTGTATCCTGCTGCAGGCGTTGCCCACGGCTCTGTTTGCGGCTCCGTCGTATTGGCAGGCTGCTCCCACGTATATAGGGTCGTTGCAGTGCTTAATGTTAATCCCGATACTTGCGTTAAACTTGTATAGCTTTCTTTGGTTGCCAGCCAGTTTACCATATTGACTAGCAAGGCAGCATCATTTTGCTCTTGGAAACCGGCATATGTCGTTTTGGTACCGCCTGTTTCTTCTTTCAAATATTTCGGCGTTGCATCTTCCACAGGCGAGGAGTCACCGATGAAGCCCGCTTTCCCTGCGCTTACTTTGGAAACAGCGACGAAAGGTCCTTCCGCCACGCCTCCACCGTTATAAACACCTTGATCCACAGCATTTGACCAACTAGTTGTCGTTGCTGGTAAATAAACAATCCCTTTGGCCTTATTAGGGTCGGTAATCGCGAGTGTAGAGCCAGCATGCATGGCGACTGTCGACACGCCGCTTGTAATGTTGAAAGCTTGCGCAGGTGCGATGATATTATTAGCCGTTATATCACCTAACGCATTGTAGCGGAATCTAACCCCGAAGTTCGTAGATAGCCAGTCTGAGCTTGCCACTCCTGACATCGCCGCTGAGTTCGCTTCTGCTGTGCTCATACCAACTGCTGGATTCGCCCAGCCGCCGCGGCGATAGCCGTTGAATACTTCGGAAGCATCCCAACGATTCTTGTTCCGATCCGCATTATAGTGATCACCAATGAAAAAGATACTGCCGCCACCTTGTACATATTGCAGCATGGCGCTTTGCTCCGATGTTTTGTAAGGGATGTTCGCTTCGCCAATTACAAATACATCATAAGCCGTTAGATCAGAGAGCGTGATTGGCGTACTTTTGCGCAGCTCTTTGACATAGTAACCCGCATTTCCTAATGCATTGGCGAAATCTGAGAAACCGCCGTCAATGACCCAATCCGCCGCACCTGCCGTTTGACCGTGTGTGTTGTCAAAAAGCACTTTCTTGCCATTCGCCGTAGTCGGCGTAATGGATGGCGCTGGATCACTCGGTCCTTCGGCGAAAGCCTGAGGAACAGCCCCTAACAAGGACACCGACAAGGTTACTGTTAAAGCGAGACTTTTCCAACTCTTAGTTCCGAACAAACTTCTCAACATCAAATCCCTCCATCACATGGAATATTTAGCCAATATTAGGCTTAGTTGTATCGTAGCACAGGTCGTGGACTTAGCAATACCCCCTTTGCGTGATTTTACAAAAGAAACAAATGTCGATGCATTCAATCAAAAAAAGAGCCGACCCCCTAGTAAATAGGAGATCAACTCTTCTTTGATTTCTTCATTAGCCCGCTACAACTTTAATTACGTTGCGAACGGACTCTGCTGTTTTGTCCAAAGCGGCTTTCTCTTCGGCAGTCAACTCGATGTCAAGAATTCTCTCGATACCGTTAGCGCCAAGAACCGTAAGAACGCCCATGAACAAATTATCATAGCCGTACTCGCCTTCGAGCAAAGCAATTGTAGGGATGATACGCTTTTTATCCTTGAGAATCGCTTCTGTCATTTGGACAAGAGACGCAGCTGGTGCGTAGTAAGCACTACCGTTACCAAGCAAGTTAACGATTTCGCCGCCGCCAGTACGTGTACGTTGAACAATAGCTTCGATGCGATCAGCTGGAATCAATTTCTCAATTGGAACACCGCCAGCGTATGTGTAACGAACCAAAGGAACCATGTCATCGCCGTGACCACCGATAACTACCCCTTTAACATCCTCAACGGATACATTCAATTCTTGCGAGATGAATGTCAAGTAACGAGCTGTATCCAGTACACCGGATTGGCCGATTACACGGTTTTTAGGGAAGCCAAGAGCTTGGAATGCCACATAAGTCATAGCATCAACCGGATTGCTCAAAATGATAACGATGGAGTTAGGAGCAACTGCTTTTACATTCTCACAAACGGATTTCACGATACCTGCATTCGTGTTAACCAAATCATCGCGGCTCATCCCCGGTTTACGAGCAATACCCGCTGTGATGATTACGATGTCGGAATCAGCAGCATCCGCATAGTTGGAAGTACCAGTAATTTGAGCATCAAAGCCTTGAACCGGACCTGCTTCCAGCATATCAAGTGCTTTCCCTTTTGTAGGGTTTTCCAATTGTGGAATATCAAGAAGAACAACGTCACCGAGTTCTTTTTGAGCTAGCATAAGAGCAGTTGTTGCACCCGTGAACCCAGCACCAACGACAGTAATTTTACTACGACGGATCGCCATTTGAGATGTGCCTCCTAATAGTTTGGTTGGTTATACGCTTCGTGGAAAAGGATTAAGCCATGTTTTTGATGATTTCGTTCGCGAACTCAGAACATTTGATTTCTTTCGCGCCTTCCATCAAACGAGCAAAGTCATAAGTAACGGTTTTGTTGTTGATGGATGTTTCCAAACCTTTGTAGATCAGTTCAGCCGCTTCCAACCAGCCAAGGTGCTCAAGCAACATTACACCGGAAAGGATAACGGAACCTGGGTTAACTACGTCAAGACCAGCATATTTAGGAGCTGTACCATGCGTAGCTTCGAAGATCGCGTGACCTGTGATGTAGTTGATGTTTGCTCCTGGAGCGATACCGATACCGCCAACTTGTGCAGCAAGTGCATCAGACAGGTAGTCACCGTTCAAGTTCAATGTAGCGATAACGTCGAAGTCAGTAGGACGAGTCAATACTTGTTGCAAAGCGATGTCAGCAATTGCATCTTTAACGATGATTTTGCCAGCTGCTTCAGCATCTTTTTGAGCTTTGTTCGCTGCTTCAGCGCCTTCAGCTTCTTTGATACGATCGTATTGTGCCCATGTAAATGTTTTGTCACCAAACTCACGCTCAGCCAACTCGTAACCCCAGTTTTTGAACGCGCCTTCTGTGAACTTCATGATGTTGCCTTTGTGAACCAATGTTAATGTTTTACGGCCATGCTTGATTGCATATTCGATTGCAGCGCGTACCAAACGCTCTGTACCTTCGGAAGATACTGGTTTAACACCGATCCCTGAAGTTTCTGGGAAACGAATTTTGTTAACGCCCATTTCGTCTTGAAGGAATTTGATGACTTTTTTAACAGCGTCGGAACCAGCTTCCCACTCGATGCCCGCGTAGATATCTTCTGTATTTTCACGGAAAATAACCATGTCAACCAACTCAGGACGTTTAACTGGGGATGGAACACCGTCGAAATAACGAACTGGACGGGAACATACATAAAGATCCAATTCTTGACGAAGTGCAACGTTCAGGGAACGAATACCACCGCCGATTGGCGTAGTAAGAGGTCCTTTGATGGACACGATGTATTCGCGCATAGCTGTTAACGTATCGTTAGGCAACCAGTTGTTGAATTTATTGAAAGCTTTCTCACCTGCAAAAACTTCGTACCAAGCGATTTTCTTCTCGCCTTTGTATGCTTTTTCAACAGCAGCATCTAGAACGCGAACGGAAGCCGCCCAGATGTCAGGGCCCGTACCGTCACCTTCGATGTAAGGGATGATTGGGTTGTTAGGTACTTGAAGTACACCGTTCTCAATGGTGATTTTTTGACCTTCAGTTGGAAGTGAGTAGGATTCGAATTGTGGCATGAAATAGTTCCTCCTTGGATTTGTTTAGAATAATACAAATGAATAAACTTTGGTGCAAAACGCCATCGTTCTTTTAGCAGTCCACTAGTTACATTACTACAACGAGTACCCTTTTCACAAATGCAACTCGTCATCGTAGAGAGATATGAAGAGTCATAGGCACACAAAAAGTGACGGGAGTCGCGGTACTCCCCAGAATCGACCTGAGTTGGGTACCGAACTGCCCGCACCTTGAGCTTCCGTGAAGATCTAATTAGCGCTGGCTAATTGGGATATATTTTTGGTTAACCGGACCTGTGTACTCTGCACGAGGACGGATCAAGCGGTTGTTTTCGTACTGCTCCAAAATGTGGGCAGCCCAACCGGATGTACGGCTGATCGCGAAGATAGGCGTGAACAGGTCGCGAGGGATTTCCAATGTTGTATAGACAGATGCTGAGTAAAAGTCAACATTTGGTTTCAAACCTTTAAGGCCTGATACCAACTCGTCTGCTTTAATGGACATTTCGTACCATTTCAGGTTGCCCGTCAATTTACCAAGCTCATAGGACATTTTTTGCAAGTGCTTCGCACGCGGATCGCCGTTTTTGTATACACGGTGACCAAAGCCCATGATTTTATCTTTACGCTCTAATTTATCGTTGATGTAAGGAACAACGTTCTCTACAGTACCGATTTCTTCAAGCATCGCCATAACCGCTTCGTTCGCTCCACCGTGAAGAGGTCCTTTGAGCGTGCCGATAGCAGACGTAATACCGGAATAGATATCAGTCAATGTAGCAACAGTAACACGCGCCGCGAATGTGGAAGCGTTCAGCTCGTGGTCAGCATGCAGAACCAATGCTTTGTCCAATGCTTCGATTGCCACTTTATCCGGCTCTTTGCCAGTAAGTTGGTACAGAAAGTTCGCAGCTACGGAAGAATACCCTGGGGACGCTACAGGTTCTTTGCCTTCACGGATACGAGCGAATGCTGCGATGATACCAGGAATTTGCGCTTGCAGCTTGATCGCTTTACGCACGTTGGATTCTTGGTTCAAGTCATTAGCTTCGTCATCATACAGAGCAAGAGCAGATACAGCTGTGCGAAGAGCTGCCATCGAATTAACATCTTTCGGGAATGCTTTTAACTGAGCGATAACCGCGTCAGGCACCTTGCTGTAAGCGTTCAGGTCGCTTTGCAGTTTCTCAAGCTCAGTTTGCGTTGGCAGTTTGCCGAACCAAAGCAAATAAATAACTTCTTCAAAAGTCGCATTTTCTGCGAGGTCATCAATATCAATCCCTCGGTACGTTAGTACTCCATCCACAATGGAACTAATCGACGAGGTCGTGGCTACAATTCCTTCTAAACCTTTGGTTGCAGACATGGGAATCTCTCCTTAGCTACTCTATTAGCAAAAAATTGCTTTTTTCCTAACTTAATAATAAAGTATTTTGCTTAGTAAGTGAACAAAAGCACACATAAAACTTCATTATCACTATCATAAAGATATGCTATCTACCTGCAACTTGCAAAATTCCACACTCATCCATTCTTGTGCTCTGTAATTTTCTCTTGTTACTATCTCCAAAATGAATCTTGAAAAAACATAATTATGATGTATTTTGTTTGAGTGACTTTTTCATAGTTAGCACAGCTGTTTGCCTACTCCATTATAAACAGAAAACAGCCCGGGAAGCGGGCTGTTTTGTTAAAATCGTCCACTTTTCGGGCTGATGAAATACAGTATGAAATTCTTAAGAAAAATCACGCAACTTATAAAAAACTCCAACATCTTCATTGATTCTTGGTACCCTCTAAGTCCTCACTGCTGGTGGTGGTCGGCCTTGATAATATTTATCTGATGTGGCAAAAACAGATGAGTAGGGAGACTATACCACTTTAGCATCAAAAAGATCCCTAATAATAAAGATCATTAGTCACCTACTTGAGCTTGATCAGCGTCAAGTAATGTTTGAACATCAATTCGGTGTTTCTCGGGTACCTGGTTAATTGTTCGATAACCTTCTTTAATTAGATTGTAATAAAGTTGGACCATGTTATACTCCTTCCTGAAACATTAGTAACATTTCGTAAACTTCAGTAACAGCTTCCATGATCATAATTTTATCGGATTTATTTTTTGCGTTTTCTGCTTCAAACCGAATTATCTTTTGATCGACTGTCTCTGGTTGTGACGGTAACGGTTCAATTCGGTTAATTCTTCCTGTTTCAGTATAAACACTCAATTCAAAATCAAACACGTAAGAGATATCTACAACTGTCATAGTATTTAATCTGATCGTCTCGATTTTATTGACTAATCCGAAGGTATCTTCCACGTAACTGTTTTTATTGTCTCCTTTTGAAACCCTTCTGATTACCATATTCTCGAACTTGGTATATGTTGTTATTTCACTCATGGCAATGACCTCCTTATTGTCCCACATGCAGAGCATACCTAACAATATTAGTGGTTAATAGAACCTGATTATTCGTAAATCCTGTTTGAGTGGGATTTATCATGACTTCGAATTTAAAATTCTTAGAGAAGTAGAGAGCATCTTGCCTTTTAAAAGTTCTATATGTGTTGTCCCCTCCATAAAACTGGTTATCATCTATGATATACAGGCCAAATCCATAATTCTCATAATAGTTGGTATTTGAGAATGGGCCCGGCCCAAATCCAAAGTTTATCGTTTCCACCTGGTCATCTATTGTTAATCTGTAAGATATAATTCCACCAACCAAAGTGCTGTCTCCTCCAGAATCATAAGAACCGCAACTCCCAAAAGCATAACAGGCCATTATTACCCCTTTTTTATTCTGTATGTCAGCTATTGTATACCAAACTCGGGGGTTTCTTAGATTAGATTGTCCGCCTGGTATGGAAGCAGTCCTTGTATAAGTTGGTTGTATTTCTGTTTGTCCCACACCCTTTGCGTCTAGCTTTTTCAGTAGTGCAAACAGAGTAGCTGTACCAGAAGAATCTGTATTCGAACCGATTTTTGAACCATTTGCAGTAATATTTGTATTAGCCGTATTTACATTGGTGTTTACCGTCCCGAGAAATGAATTTAACTGAGCCAAGCGAGCCATAACCGAACCGGTTCCGCTTGCAGCATCGCCCGTAAATCCGAGCAGTGTTTCAAGCGTGTCCGTGTAACCTTCCACCTGGTCGACATATGCAGCAATCTGGGCTAATCTAGCAAACAACGTGTTAGTACCTGAAGTATCTGCATTTGTACCGATTTTATTTTTAACTTGTATTAACTCCGCTAAAGCCGCTGGATCAATCGTCATTAAGACACCGCCTTTGTTACTGTTGAAATATTATTGTTGTTATCGTAAGTAATCGTTCTCGTGATTGTCTCGCCGCCGGCTGTTTCTGCTATGGTAAATAATCGATCGTTTCCGTCATAAGTCATTACTGTGGATTTAACAACGGATAATGCGTCTTTCTCCTCTACCTTCATTAGTTTCCCGGATGTGTAGGTCATTACGGTTGTTCGCGTATCTATATCCAGCCAGATTGCTTTGTTCTTGACAATATCCGTATTCGTATCACCAATGTTTTTGTTTACTGACCTTACGTATGCAGCAACCCCACTATCAATCGCATCAATCAAAGCCTGCTGATTCGCCAAAGTCACATTGTCCGAAGCGACCGGACGCGGCAAACCCAATTTTGGTGTTGTTGTAGACATAAATAATCCCTCCTTAGGCCAACCGTTCAAGTTGGTCCCATGTATAATTCATCGCGGAAAGCGATTCCCAAGTAAATCCATGTGTGTCGAACGCCCCCCAAGAAAGATAACTAAACACAAATTCAATGACCAAATGAGCAGGCATGATATCAAGTAAAGCCTTCTCAATATCAGCCAAGTTCGTCGGTATACCATGCGTGCTGACGAATTTTATGATCACCTTGTAGTTCGCGGCATCTTCGGTAACCTCTACCTGACCATTGTCATAAGCTTCAGCGACGCGCTTCAACAGGCTCAAAGTCACCGTACCTGTGCCACGGATCTTCGACTTTATAACCGACCTGCGCTGATCGAGTGGTTTCCCTGACTCTGTCTTAATACCGAGAAAATACTCCCAATAATCCAGCCCCCATGTGGCTAGATCAATTGTCGACTGGTCCAGAACTTCCTTGATTTTGCTTGTCATGAGATCCATCTCTTGACCATCGGTTTCCATGAGAACTCGCATTTCATAAATATCCTCATATAGACTCGGCAGCGCATCCAGCATTCGTTCCCCAGACGGACTAACAATACCAAAATTATTCACTTAATGTCACCGTCCCCCTCACCGCAACCGATCCTTCCGTCACCGCGATATTGCCCGTCGTTCCATTCAACTGAAATGTTGTATAATCCTGAACGCCTGGAATACTTAACATAAGGGCTCCAACCTTTGCATATTTCACAGAAGGGTCTTGTCCGAATGCAAGGCTAGCCAAATAGTCCTCGCATACTTTTTCAAAGTCACCCTTGATTTGAGCAATCGTTCGCGTTCCATTGCGAATGACTTTCGCAGATACCTGAACCAGCACCGAAGCGGCAGCTGCTACCGTTACGCTTGCCCCAACAGGTGCCATGCCTTCGCCATAACCTGCTGCCGGGGATATATACCCCTGTACGTTCTGCACAAGCTGAGTGCTTGCTGGTTTCATGTCAGTGTCAATGATAACCACTTTGACCGTTCCGCCTCCGTTCCAAAAAGGGATGACTTGAACAGCCCCCACACCATCAACCTCTAGCGCCCACTTCTTGTAATCTGCTTTATTCCCGCTTGTTGACGGGAGCCGTACTTTTTGCATAAATCTGACTCTGTATTCGTCATCGCTTTCTTTGTCATCTCCGGGAATCAGCACATCCGTTAAACTGGCACTTACCAGACCGTCCAAATAATCCAATGGCAGCATGGTGCCAAATTTCTGATTGCCGACTTTTCCCGCTGTCTCACAGCGCAATTCGAATTGTCCGACAGCTAGCTTAAGAACGACGGTGTACTTCACACCGGAAATGGAGAAGCGACTTCCTAATGGAACGTCAATCGGCATATTGAGAGTTCCGTAAAAAAGCCCCTTGCGCACGGCATACGTAGCTTGTTTGCGAGATTCGCCAAATGGCTCCGTAATTGCATCCAAATGTTCATCGGTCGCTGTATGCGGGAAAACGGCTCGAAGGTTCGCGTCCACCGAGACATACATCTTTGCCAACTCGCGCGCTGCAGGAGCAATGGCATCATAAATGACGCTTCCTTCGCGTTTATCCATGTCGGCAGGAACGCGTTCCAACATACGCTCCATAATAACTGCATAACTTTGTGATTCAAACATAGTGTCACACCTCCTTTGCACTTTCAAAGCTTCCATATTGGGTTATAACTTGAAATTCAATTAATGCCGAGTCGCCTGTGAAGGTAACGTTAAAATTCTCTACAGCCTGAATGCGCTCATCTTGCAGAAGTGCTTGTTGAACGCGTCGGCTTAGCTCAGACTGAACAAAATCAGCATTTTGCCCGATAATAGAAGATAATTCGCTGCCATAATTGGAACTATAAATCGAATGCTCAAATCGCTGCGTCTGCAAAATTTTATAAACAGCTTGTTGAACAGCCTCTAGTCCGTCCACATGGCCTACAATCCGTCGATTGACAGAATCAATCTGATAACTCTTGCTTGGTAGCTGTATTTGCTGAAAAAGTGAATTGCCAAACCCTCCTTGCGGAATCATGCCTCCACCACCTTGTCCAAAAGGACATATTTTTGCCCGCCCTGCATACGTAAAAGAAGCAAACTGTCACCAACTTCCAAACCACGTCTAATGACAACAGGCTGACCTTCGATCATGATTTGATAAGGCGTTAACTGCTCTGGAACAATTAAAAAATCCTGATCTAATGAAAACCGTTGATCCACAGTAATCTGGAGAGGATGGATGCTGATGACTTCGCCAAACGTAATATGAACGGGCGTGCCGGCTTCCACAGCCCCAACACTGGCGCTTTTTAAAGCTCGCACCAATTTCGTTACATTGTTCATGAGACCACCTTCAAATCCAGTTTCATCGTATGTTCAGATCCTTCAAAATTGTGCGTACAATCTTCCACTTGAAAAAACTGGCTGATTCCAGCTTCTTCGATGTTGATAAATACACGGCAGCCTGCTCTAATCCGGATATCGCCGATGGCATTCAATGAAAAGGTTTTGGTCTCCCGGTTTTTGGCGCCAAGCATCAGTTTTAACAACTCCGTAATCTGAGCTTCATTCATCTTATCTTCCACTTTGCGAAATTGCTGCAACCTGCCCCATTTCGCTATATTGTTGCTATCTTGATCGATATACACTTCGCGTTTATTCGTTTCCTTATTGTCACGAACGATCTTAATTCTGTTGTACGTATCCGTATCAATGGATCGATTAAAACTGTAGTCATAGACAAGGCTTACATCACCGAGAGCAAAGTCCATCACCCATTTATCCGCATCACGCAGCCGCAATGAGCCGAAGTCATCATACAAGACAAAAATTTTCTTCGTGGAGATCAACGTTTTATCTAAGGCTTTACACATAATGTCCATCAATTTGGTCCCATCCTCAATAATCGATGGAATAACGTAACCCGAATCTTCGATCTCTCCAATTTGAAGTTTAAGATCTCCTGCAATTTGTTTAATAACTTCACTAGCCTTGGCGTCCTTAAACACATAAGTCTCGTTATACATCAAATAGCGGAGTTGATCATATGCTATTAGCTTGACTTCTTCATCCCGACCAGACTCTATGGAGAAAATATACCCATAAAACACGGGCTTCCCGTTCAGCCTTACTCGTACAACATCCCCGTTGTTATATTTAAATGCATTCTCTTCATACCATCCGCCACGTAACATCGTGATCGAGCAGCTGGATGGCTTGCCGTATCTGGTCGAGCTGAACTGCAATGCGCTAATGGGCAGCTCCCACATGTTCCCGTCTTTGTTGTCTATTTCAACTGTTAGCATGTCATCACCTCAATATGGAGGAATTTTCAGCATATCGCCTTCTTTTAGTTGCTTCACTTGATTATCTGATAATTCATTTATCCTTTGAATTTCACGATACCGCGTGCTATCTGGTTTCCCAACAGCGTCAGCAAAAAACTTCATGGAGACATCGACAATGGTTTCATTTTTCTTCAATCGATAAAATTGGGCACGGATTCGCTCGTCGGGTCTTTTCGGCGCTGCTGATACTGTTGCCTGACTGCCGTCCACAGCGGTTATTATTTCTAGCTTGCGGGCTGAATAAAATACGTATTCTTTCAGGGTAAGGCTATACTCTATTTCACCTGGTGAACCGGCTGCTTCTTTCCAATCAAATTTCTCAATGGAAGCAGGGAAATTAAGTTCTTTCCTTCCCTGGCTATCCACCAACATTGGATCTGAATGCCTACCCGTATAAATGAATCGAATCGGATGCCTAGTTGCCATCCATTTCTCAATTAGGCGAATATAATGCATCGGCTCAAACACGATATCCGCTTGAATAAACGGGTAAATGGCTGCCGGAAAGAAACTGCTGAACGAAACTTCACGGAGTTTCGGATTTTTAATGACATTCACTTCACCGGCTCTTGTTTCCTCTGTCCCGCCACCGCGGCCGATAAGGTCGTACGTTTTGCTGTTTCCACTTCCCGAAATGTCGATCGTCTCCGGATTAACGGGAATTTGGAATCCTTCCATTTGGTTGTTAAAACTTAAATAAATGCCATAACTCATCCTGCATACACCCCCTGAGCATGGTTAGTGACTTCGACCTCTACCGCCTCAGTAATCCGGCGAATCATTTCATCTGCATCGGTCGTATCGTGAATATGAACGTCCCCAACTGCTACAGTAGGCGTCAGTGAAACGAAATTTTTGATACTATCGCGTTCCGCTACGTCCCGCATGAGCATTAAGTCTTCATTGGAGATATCAACCGTGTCATTAATCGCTCCAACCTCGTTCACTTTGCCTAACGTATTGTTGCTAAGTGGCAAGCTGTCGTTAAATCCCTTATCTTTAAGTCCGCTGTCTTTAAGCCCGTTTCCAATGCTAGAAATTTTATTCATAATTCCCGCGCCTGATTTATAGCCGTAGTCGAATTCATTTTTCTGGTCTTTGAACCCCATTCTTTGCATGGAGACTACCGCTTTATCACTAACTGGTTTTTCCATCATATCCATCACATTTTTCACTGTATCGCTAACAGCGTGCATATTAGATTCATCCAACAACTCAAATCCTTTAAAATCTTTTCCAAATATCCCAGATACTGCACTCGCGAGCCAGTTAAACCCTTCAATAGCCCCGTTAATCCCTCGCACAATAGACTTCATAAAACTTCCGGCAAAGTTCTCCGTGCTTAGGATCATATTTAACATGTAATTCCCAAAATTCATTGCCAAATTGTAATACATATTTTGTACGGCATAGATTGGATCAATAAACAAATTTCTGAAAAATTCTACATATCCGATTATAATATTGTATAAATAAGCGAATGAATTGCTAACTGACCCCACGAGCATCATAAAGCATCCCGCAATGGTCCCAACAACTTGCTCAGCAGTAACCCCACTCATTAATAACACAAAAACAATGGCGCCAATTAATGCAGCAACTGCTAAAAGAGGCAAATTAAGAGCAAACCAAGCACCAGCAAGAGCATACGCAGCAGTAACTTGCCCCCAGAGTGGAGGTATCATTGCCCACAGTTTTGGAATAATCAGGCCTGCGATTACGACTGCAGCTGCAGTTAGCAATCCTACAACAAATGGCCAATTCGCTTGAATTAATCCAATCAGCCCGCTTATTACATTCACAAATCCTCCTGCAGCAGCCGCAGCAAAATTCAGTGCTATGGAAATGCCAGAAAACAATTCGCCCCCAGCTGATGAATTAAGCAAATTATTTACTTTCTCCATGACAGGGCCAAACGCTTGTAAAGCATTATTTTTGAAAATGGTCATCGCATCCTCAAAGGTTTTAGGCAGCTTATCAAACCTACTATTAATATCATCGGCAGCCTTAAAAATAGCACCTTTAAGAACAGTGGAAGTAATAGTGCCTTCGGTACCCATTGTCTTCAATTGTTCTTTTGATTTGCCGACAAAATTAGCAATAGATTCAGCCAAAACGGGTGCGCTCTCCATTAAGGCTCCAAAATCTTGACCTTGCATTTTTCCAGATGCCATAATTTTTGTAATTTGTGACATTCCTGCTTGTTGGTCCTGCTTGGAACTACCACCAATTTTCAATGATTTTTGGATGAGCTCAGTAAATGAAATGGTTTCTTTATTACCGCTAAACGCCCCGCCTGCCGTCTGCCCTAATTTAGCAACCATGCCTGCCATCGTGCCATAATCGCTTCCAGAACGGTTTGCCGCTGCAAATATGGCATTTTGAAGCGCCTGTGGCGCTTGATTACCATCATTCACGAATTTCAACTTTGCTTGTATAGTTATATACTCATCGGTTAATTTAATTTCTTTCGAGGAAATAACTTTCTTAATCGTATTATTGATTTGATCAAATAGTTTGAGCGCAGATCCAACGGTCGCCATATATTCACTCCTTTCTTCTAAGAGTAGTTGCATTTCGAAAAATAGAGGCTGCTCTCTAGGTTTGTATCCTTCTGAGTCAGCCTCCTTTATCATTTATCTTTTTTTAGCCGCATCCGACTCTTTTTTCGAATACAACTGTATAGCGGCGAACACGAATGCTCGCTCGTTTAATGGAAGCCTCATAATTTCATGAGGAAGTTTTCGAAGCTTGAAAAGAGCGTAATAGAGGAGAATAGCAGTGGAGTCGGGGTCACACCTTTCCCCATACTCATCGTATCCCCCCTCGATTAGTTTTTTGCTTCTTCTACCAGCTCATTAATATCCTTATCGAATCCATTAATTTCTTGAACTTTGAGGATGAGATTGGCATACTCTCCAGCTAGCAGCATTTTCCGAATTAATGTTTCAGCTCCAAGCACGCCGTACGATTTCTGCAGCTCGACATCTTTCAAGTTTGGGAAGGCAACACTAGCTACTGCCAATCTGGACAAATATTCGGTCTGATCGATTTCTGTCACTTGTTGGCCACCCTTGCCTTTGCTGCGTTTCGTAGCCGCTTTGCGAATAGTGTCATTTTCTTCTTCTGTAATCGAACGAAGAACCCAAGAAACAGGCTTCCCGTCCTTATTTTTGAAACGGTCAGAAACAACCACTTCCTCCGACGTCTCCGTCGAAACATTTCCGGCCAAAAAAACGCTAATATCACTCATCAATTATTCCTCCTCCGGTTTTTAGTTTAGTGTAGGCTGCTTAAATTTTGTGAACATATCCCAGTCATCGAAGGTAAAGCTCACTTCTTCTTCCAATGACTCTGACTCAACGTCAAACGAGGCGATCGTGATCTCGTCTAGGTTAACGTTTCTAATAACAGTGTCTTGAATGCCAACCGATGAACTCGGATCGTCATTCACAACTTGTATATCAAAATAATTATCAATGCCATTTTTCGTGTAATTCAACATCAACTGACGAAAAGCAGAGGTAACATAATAAATGGTCATGGTGCCTGTGCCGGTAAATCCATTGGCCTTGTTTTGGGTTCCAAGTTTACCCAATGTTTTAATTTCTTTTTTATTCTTTTTGATTTTGGCTTCGAATTTTTTGGCGTAGAACATTTCTTCTACTTGTCCATTAATCGTGGCATAAGCCTTAGCAGATTGTCCTGAGATCGTATCCTTTGCATGGAGAAAACCCATCTTAGCTCACCTTCACTTTCGTATAAATTTTCTCTACAGCATCTACTGGTTGAACAGCAACCTGAGAATACACGCTATCTGACGCTTCACCTTGCACGACGGTAATATCCGTTTGAGAGTTGAAATTTTTCAAAGCACCAATCGCCTGCAAAGACTCCAAATATTTAACATATTCATTTTTGAGCAGGTTTCGACCGTCCGGATTATTGTCTACCTTCCCGATATAGAAAGACTCAAATGTTCGTTTTAAATCATTGTTGATCGCATCCAGCACTCGAATCACGCGATTTTTGGAGAATGGCTTTCCTTTTGTAACTGTAAAACTCGTTAAGGAATTAATGTCTTGCTCAACAAGAGCTCTACCTTGATTTTGTGTAAATACGAATTCTCCGGCTTTGAGTGCCGCCTCAATTTGACTATTCGTATAGCGGGGATTAGCGTCAACAGCATCATCATATGCCTGATATGTCAAAGTCTCATTTACACGTGCCGCAGCCGTCGCTCCTGCTACCCATGCGGTAGCTGATACGGAATCAATAACTGTCGCATCAGAAAGTACAACGCCATTTTTGACACTAATGACACCTTCATAGTTGGCTAATGAATAATTCTCAAGCACCGCTTGGATCTTCTTACCCTCGTCTTCTCGCAACCGTTTCGCGAAGGCAGCATAGACTGACTTCAGTGTCGGATCATTGCTTGGAAGCGCCACAGTCTGAAAATCGAAGACCTCGATCGCGCTTAAGTAATCCGAATGATCGGCATTCAACACCGTTCCATCAGCACCGCTTGTGAGTGATGCACCAGCCGTCGCTGTCAACGATCCTGTTCCGCTCCATACGATCCATTCATTAGGAATGAGTCCAGAAATATCGGCAACAACCTGTTTATCTACCTCTTCGGATCCTAGCAGCGTTCTGACATCAAATTTGGCAGCATCATCGACGTTCGACTGGACAATTACCTTCAATTCGTTTCCCCTCACACCGCCATACTTTGCTGTAGCCGTTAAACCGCCTGCTGTAGCAGAAGCCTTGACACCAGCATTTAATCGATAAAGAAGAAGCGTACCTGCACGCTTGAGAGCTTCACGAATCAACATAAGTTTCGAATCGGTGAGATCATAACCAAGCAATGTTTTGATATTATCACCAGCATGAATTGTTAAAACTTGTTTAACAGGCCCCCAACTCAGTTTAAGCGCCATAGTAGTAATCCCTCTGTCACCAAGTGTGCCTAACGAAGCATTCGTAGTAAAATTGAAATAGGCCCCTGGACGAACCTTATTTTGTACCGTATATGTTCCACCCGCCATTTACTGCACCATCCCTTCTAAATATCCATTCATGATTTCCAACACTTGTTCTTCTGTATAGCCTCTTCCCTCTTCAAGCAAAGCGCTCAGAACATCTTTCTGTGTACCCGTGAATCGCTCAGAGCCTACAAACTGTTCTTTTACATATAAAGGACTACTCACATCTCTCAGCAGCTTTGTTTTGTTCATGTACGAACCTCCTCTTCTAGCTTCTGCATTTTGGGTTCCACTGGCTTTTCCTCAAAAAGTGTAACCGTAAAGTTAACATGAAAATGAAGCACGCGATTTATGATTTCGTAACTCATAGCTTTGGCACGAATCTGGCCATTAACATTGATAAACGCTAATGCTTCATAAAGTCGCTCCCCCATACTTCGACAGTCTTCTATTTTCGAGGGACTGTTCAGATCGGGAAAATACTCGACATCATATTGCGTAGTGCGAATATATCTGCCGTTCAAACCGTTCAATTGTTCGCTTTTGATCTGCATCACCAGAAAAGCAGGTCCCTGATTTCCCTCCCCCACCTGTTCGTTGTAGATCGGAATCTCTGGTTCCAGTTCATGTAACTTTCCCTTGATTCCATTTAGCGTTTCGATCACTTTACCACCTCAAATTCGTAATCCTGATTAACTATTTTTCCTTAATTAAAACTTCCTACCTGCTATCGTACTTTTTGCATGATCATCAACCTCATCTCTAACCTAATGAATTCAGTAAATTATATAACCCAGTTTAAAGCCATTTGGCAGGGCAGTAAGAATACCGAACTAACGTTCTCATATATAGGTGGCATTCGGGGGACAAGGATGAGCTCATTTTTAGAAAAATAAGCCATTTTGCAATTCTATTGAAAACTTTTTTTGCGCCCGAGCAAGATATACTTTCACGCTATCCTTCGTTACACCCAGCATTTCAGCAATATAACTTCTTGAAAATCCTTCTCCATAAGCCATCGTGTAGCAAGCCCGCTCCCTCTCCGAAAGCAATTCCATCGCAGCCTCAACCTGATCTCTTTGTGCTTCAGAGAGCTGGGGAGAACTTATCTCATTGGCCCGGTCGCTAATGGCTTGCAAACGCATTGGATCGACAAGAATACTTCGCTGATAGGCCGACCTGCGTTCGATCCCTCTTTTATTCCCAGGTCTTCTCGCTGTATCCATCCACTCAATGGCAAAGTTTACATCGGATATCATGTCATTAATTATTTTTTTGGAAACCTGATTCTTCGTCCGATTCACCTCCCCCTTCGCTTGAAGCAATCGTTGATATGTCTCCCGATAAGTGCGTCGAAGCTCACTTATACTGTCCAACCAAGGTCCCCCTCTGTCCTTGCCATTCAACCGTTCCATAATTTTGGCCTTCGTATCCAAAAAGCTTTGGATGAGTTCTATATCTGCTTGTTTGAAAATGTCTGCCTCGCTCTCTCCTCCATATAACCTGCACAACATGAGAACGGCAGCTTTCGCTTGCTCCTCCGTAGGTCGATTACATTGCGTCAAAGCGAAATAATTGTTCAATGAAGCATACGCATTAAAGCTGTTTATTTGCTGATCCATTTCTTTCCTCCTCTCAATCAATGAAACATATGTTCGTTTTTTTTGCAAACGATTACCCTTAATCTCTCTATTTGAGTATATGCATTTGCGTCAATGTTTATCGCAATATTAAACGCTATTGCGTTTATAGTCAACATTTTAATTGAATTTTAAACGCATTTACGTACAAAACCTGTCTTTACAATGTATTTTCAATGAGTTACGATAGCAATACATACGAAGAAGCGTTTATTTGAACTCATTTTGAGAGGTGTGTCCGGTGGATAGAAAGGCTGAAATTTTGTCTGAATTGATTGATAGACGGGGCAGCAGAAGGGCTTTTGCTGAGGAAATTGGCATTCCCCCAACAACACTCCAATCTATGCTCAGCCGCGGTGTTGGAAGAGCTTCCATTGATAATGTCATCAAAGTTTGCCGGGCATTAGATATTACCGTTGAAGAACTAGTCGTTATGGCTGAAATACAGAAGCCAGAAACGATTGCTGCCCATCATGAAGGGGATAATTGGACAGAAGAAGAGTTGGAGGAGCTTGAAAGGTTTAAAGCCTTTGTACGCTCCAAACGCCAACTTCAAGGAGATTAGCTTATGCTTTACGATAAGCTGCTCAAAGAAGCAGCTGCTTTATCCATTGATGTATCGGAGCGAAATTTATTACCAACTACTCACGGACTTTATGCAGACAATACCATTTGGATCAACAAGCGCTTATCCACCCGTGTAGAGAAGAGCTGTATTCTCGCTGAAGAATTAGGACATCACCACACCAGTGTTGGAGATATCACCGATCAGTCGGACGTCCGCAACAGAAAGCAGGAGCTTCTTGCCAGACAATGGGCACACCATAAGATGATTCCATTGGAGCGTCTTGTTGATGCACATAATGCCCGAGTTAAGGGACGTTATGAAATTGCCGAATTCCTTGGTGTAACGGAAGAATTCCTGCAAGCTGCCATTGGCCGCTATTTGGAGAAATATGGCTTGTATATCATATTAAATGAGCAGTACGCCATTAAATTAGAGCCGTTAGGCGTGGTTGAAATTTTCCAAGCTTGAATACAACCACACAACGAAAAGTTTGTCGAGAAGCACACAGATTGATACAATGTAGGCAAAGAACCAGTGATTTTTCTCTGACAAAGGAGCAAATACATGAGCAGCGGCACAAGTATCGGCATCATCGATATCGGATCGAACTCGATTCGGCTCGTCATTTACGAAATTAATGCCCAAGGGGCCTACCGTGTTGTGAGCGAGCACAAAGATTCAGCAAGACTAAGTGAGCGCATCGGATACGATGGCATTTTACATAGCAAAGATATTATTTCCATCGTTCCTATTCTTTCTCACTACGCCCTGCTATGTAGGGTACATGAAGTGCAAACCATTCGTGCCGTGGCGACGGCAGCTATCCGCAATGCAGCGAATTCAGCCGAAATCGTACGGATACTCGAAGAACAGACAGGCCTTCATATTGAGGTGCTGAGCGGGACAGAGGAAGCAAGATTTGGCTATCTGGGAGTCATCAATTCCATCGATATCCAGGATGGTTTCATCATTGACATAGGCGGTGGAAGTACGGAGGTCACTCTATTCCGTGATCGCAAGCTGAAACACAGCGTGTCCTTCCCATTCGGGGCTGTAAATACGACGCGTCAATTTATGAAAAATAACAACTTAATCGTACAAGAAATGGCCGATATTCGCCGGATGGTGGAGGAGGCAATCTCGGAGCATCCTTGGCTCAAAGAGTCGCCGAATCTGCCAATGATCGGTTTGGGTGGAACCATTCGAACGCTGGGCAAAATGAGTCAAAAGCGCAATAAATATTCGCTTCAACTCGCTCATAATTACGTACTGAAGTCAGGCGAGCTCCCGGCTTTCCTTACGTTGTTATCCTCATTGCCTTTAGATAAAAGAAAGAAGATAGACGGACTCTCCAAGGAACGAGCTGATATTATGGTGCCTGGTTTGATGATTATGGCTACCATTTTTGAAGCCACCCAGGCATCTGCCTGTATTATCAGCGGTTCCGGCCTTCGCGATGGTCTATTTCACGAAACGTTCGATCCACAGCATCCAATCAAACATCATGTACTGGAGGCCAGCATCGACAATTTGCTTGCGCTCCATCCCAATGCGGCTGAGAAGCATGTCAGGCATGTTGATCGCATGGCTATGCAGTTGTATCAGAAGCTGGCAGACAAAGCTGAGTTAGGCGAACGCTCCCAACGCTATCTGCATGCAGCAGCACTTCTCCACCGGATCGGCGCCAGTATCCATTACTATCAATATCTTAAACATACACAATATATGATGGCTAACGCCCATATCGACGGTCTCAGCCACCGTGAGATTGTGATTTGCTCCTTCATTGCGACGTACAAAACAAAAAGCCGGATCCATCAGCAAGCCCTTGCGCACAAGGACCTTCTGACGGAAACCGACGAGGCATTAATCATTAAATTAGGTACGTTACTCAAATTAGCAATCGCTTTGGATTACAGTGAAACTCAGCCGGTTCAGGAACTTCAGCTCACGAAAAGTGAAACGGCTCTAACCCTAAAGCTGATGTGCATTCACAATCCGATCTTGGAGTTAAAGGAACTCGCTGTGGTTAGCAAAGAATTCGAGAAAGCTTGGAGCTTGAAGCTTAAAACTCAAGCCGGAGTTTTTTCCAAGACGTAATCTTCAATGCCTCGAACTGGCTCCGATAAGGGGTCAGTTCATTTTTTATGCGGCTGTACATCCCGTTAGGCATGAGTTCCCGCGCTTTGACGTTATCGTTAAGACTTACGTTCAGAATTTGAATCATCATTTTCTTCATTTCGTGATCAAGTACAGGACACATCAACTCAATTCGACGAGTCAAGTTACGAGTCATCCAATCGGCTGATGATAAGTAAACATCGACCAAACCGCCATTTTCGAAATAATAAATCCGCGAATGTTCCAAGAATCGGTCTACAATGCTGCGTACCGTAATATTCTCACTTAGACCCACTACACCAGGCCGTAAACAGCATACGCCGCGGATAATCAAATCGATCTTCACGCCGGCTTGCGAGGCTTCATATAACGCATCCACCATCTCCTGATTGGATAAGGAGTTCATCTTGGCGATAATACGCGCCGGTCTGCCTGCTCTGGCGTGCTCGGTTTCCCGCTTGATCAGCTCGAAGAGCTTATCTTTGAGATCGGTTGGCGCCACGGCAAAAGACTGCCAATCATGCGGCGCAGAGTAGCCTGTAATCTCATTGAAGAGTGCTGATGCATCTTCACCAATGACGCTGTTTGAGGTAAATAAGCCAACGTCTGTATACAAACGTGCTGTGCTATCGTTATAGTTGCCAGTTCCGACATGTACATATCGGCGAAGTGTGTGCTCTTCCTGACGCACAACAAGCGTTATCTTGGCGTGTGTTTTGAGACCAACAAGGCCGTATACAACATGACAGCCTGATTTCTCCAGCATCCGAGCCCACGCGATATTGCGCTCTTCATCGAAACGGGCTTTAAGCTCAACTACTACCGTAACCTGCTTGCCAGATTCCGCGGCTCTTGCGAGCGATTGAATAATCGGAGAGTTACCGCTTGCCCGGTACAATGTCATTTTGATCGCGAGCACGTGTGGATCATAAGCGGCATGAACGATGAAATCGGTCACGGCATCGAAGGTTTCATACGGATGATGTACGAGCACATCCTTGTTTTTGAGTACGTCGAAGAAATCGACCGTATCCTCGAACTCAACCGGATATTTGGCATTAACGCGCGGATACCTCAGATTCTCAAATCCATTCAGCGTGCCCGCCAGCTTCATCAAATAGGTGATATCGAGCGGCCCGTCGATTTCGAATATCTGCTCTTCAATCTCAAATTCATCCTGAAGCTGGGCAAGCGCATAAGGATGAATCCCTTCTTGCACTTCCAGCCTCACAGGAGCGCCCCAGCGCCTGCGTCTAAGCTCTTTCTCAATTTCCTCCAGCAGATCCTCGGCCCCTTCTTCATTCAGCGTTAGATCTGCATTTCGAGTCACTCGGAATCCATGGACCGAAATCGGAATATAGCCGCTGAACAAGGACTGGATATGATGCTCCATTAATTCTTCCAACAAAATAAATTCTTGTTTTTTACTATTCGTTCTTGTGGGTACAGAGATGTATCGGGATAAGTTGCTTGGCACTTGAACGATGGCAAAATAAGGTTCATCATCCAGATCATCGCCTTCTCGCACCAACAAGACAGCCAAATAGACAGAATGATTATGAACGAGTGGGAATGGACGACTTTGATCGACAGCCATCGGCGTTAGAACTGGAAAAATAATATCGTGATAATACGCATCCATGGCTTTCTTCTGGCTCGTATTCAAGTCTTCATATTCCGTAAACACAATACCTTCTTTGGTTAACAGCCTTGTAACTTCCCGATACGTTTTGTACTGTTCCGTCACCATTTTGGCCGTACGCTTCATAATACGCTTGATGAGTCCAGCGGGGGTATAGCCTGTGAAGTCTTTCTTGGTATAGCCCGCCTTAATTTGATCCTTGAGCCCAGCCACGCGAACACTCATGAATTCATCGAGATTGCTAGATACGATAGCCAGAAATTTCATACGTTCAAGCAGTGGAGTACTCGCATCCTGCGCTTCCTCCAGAACACGCCAATTGAACTCGATCCAGCTTAAATCACGGTTCAGGTACTTGGTCGAAATCTCTTTGACTTCTTTGATCTCTTTCATCTCTTTAAGTTCTTTCAGATCAGGTTCTCCTGCAATACTCATAAAGCCTCCAAAGTGTATAATCTATTTTGCAATAGTAATATCTACATTGTACTATGTGTCTTGTGCACCGACAATGCAGAACCCCTACATCTATTATATTAAGATTTTGTAAATGAATGTTCGTTTCCGTATTTATCCAACTTCATGTTACAATATAAACACTTCAACCAAGGAGAGAAAAACCATGAGAATCCTGAATCCCCGCTTAGTCCATCAGATATTCAGGGGTATGTGGGTGGCGCTTATCATCTTGCTAATCGGCTTTGCTTTCTATTTTGTGATTCCACTCATTTATCCTTTTATTTTTGGCTGGGTGCTGGCGCTTATGTTGAATCCTGTGGTTAATTTTTTCCAGTTCCAATTGAAATTTCCACGGTGGCTGGCTGTCTCCCTTTCCATGCTGTTATTTATAAGCGCTATGATTGCCGCGATCACGTTATTAGTTGCCAATATTGTGGTGGAACTAGGCTCTCTTGCGGATACTTTGCAGCTGCAAATTAACCGTTGGGTCGAACAATTCAATGTTTTCATTAATTCAACAGCATTCCAAGAGTGGATTGAACGAATCAATGATTTCTTTGAAAATAACCCCAAATACCAAGAAACGGTCAACAACAATCTGTCTTCAACCGCAGGTTCAATAGCCGACATTAGCAAATTTATTATCAGTTATGTCTTTGACGCTTTAAGAAGGTTCCTTACGTCTTTGCCGAACATCGCAACCATTACGATTATTGTGATGTTGGCTACTTTTTTCATCAGTAAAGACTGGTACCAACTGATTAAACGCTACAAAGGGATTTTCTCCGAAATGATCGTGAAAACAACACAATTAATTCGTACCGATCTGCAGAAGGCTTTGTTCGGCTATTTGCGCGCCCAGTTGATTCTGGTTTCGTTAACAGCGCTAGTTGTCATTATCGGACTGCTGGTTTTACGCGTAGATTATGCCATTACGATTGGTTTACTAACGGGTTTAGCCGATCTCATGCCTTATTTGGGAACTGGCGCTGTCATGGTCCCATGGATCCTTTATGTATTTTTCGCGCAAGGCGATATTTATTTAGGAATTGGGCTTAGTGTATTATATGGAGCCATCGTGATTGCCAGACAGATCATGGAACCCAAGGTACTTGCCTCTTCCGTAGGCTTAGATCCGCTTGCTACATTAATTGCCATGTTCGTCGGACTCAAACTTTTTGGACTATTGGGACTCATCATCGGCCCCGTGTCACTCATTCTGATTTCCGCCTTTTATCGCGCACGCATCTTTCATGATATCGCGGCCTACATACATAAAGGCTCGATTCCTCCTGAGTAGGGGGCATCGAGCCTTTTTTTGCAATCCTTCAGCATTCGAGTTATCTGCGATTTATTAAGCTGATACGGCCTCTGCTGATTTGCTTTTGAATCAAGGCAAGGAGCAGAACTTTGAATATCGGTCTTGTGTATGGAAAAACGAGTAGAAATCCAAAAATATCAGTTATAAACCCTGGGGTAATCAATAAAATACCGCCTAAGAAAATACAAATCCCATCCAATAAATGCTGTGCAGGCAATTGCCCTTGCGACCATTCAAACTTGGCATACGCCAGAACTTTACGCCCTTCCCGTTTAGCAAAATAGACACCCAAGAAGCCGCTCAACAAGATCAGCGCAAAGGTCATCCAGCCGCCGATATAATGCCCCAGGGTGAATAGAAGTGTGATTTCTATAGCAGGTACAAGAATTAATATGGCAATGATGATTCGAAACATACGTTCAGCCCCTTTTAAGTATACTCGGTTAGCAGCTGCCACAATTCCGGCGCTTCCTTCTCTATACGTATTGGCTTCCAAGAAGGATTCACCCAAACATGTTTGGTTGTGCCGATGACAAGTAATTCACCCTCAGGTTCTGTTGTAAAATCGGATGAATCCGGTAATCCCGTAGATAAGGCTTCTGGCAATTTGCGAACTTCATAAGCAAAATGAAGCCTTACACTGCTCATCTCAACCACCCGTGTATAGATGCATACCAGATCATCATAACGGGCTGGCTTCTTGAACTTACTCTCCGCTTCAACAACAGGCAGAAAAAGCCCCTTATCTTCAATTCGGCGGTACGAATACCCCAACCCTCTAATGAACTCCGTTCGTCCAATCTCAAACCATGTCAAATAGTTGGCATGATAGACCACACCCATTTGATCCGTTTCTTCATATCGCACACGAAGCTGGTGTCGATGCCAACGCTCCTGAGTCATGTTCATGCACATCTCCTAGTGACAAGTGGTATAAGAGCTATTATACCACATTTCAAACCTTCTCCACGTGCCGTAAAGATCATGATTAAGCAGAATAATTTTACCAATTTAGAACAACATATACAAAAAACACCGCACAGAACGGAGTTATCCACTATGCGATACTCGAGTTGGTTTTTCAGGAAAAAGTACCGTACACTTCCTCAAACAAAAGCTCAAAAACAAGCTCATACCGACTTCATAGACGCATCTTTAGCCCAGAACTTGGTGGTATTGCAAAGTATATTCACGCATACACCCGATCTCATTGTTCGAGAATTTACAATTAAACATACGGGGGAGCCAGCAGCGTTAGTCTATCTGATGGGGCTGGTCGATAAGAGTTCAATCAACAACAATGTATTGAAGCCGCTGCAATTCGATACAGATATTACCGACACGGATGGCAGCTTCCGCCTATCAATCGGCCAAATTCTCAGATTGAACACATGGCCGCTTGTTGAAAATGCGATCCTCCAAGGCCGCAGCTTGCTTTTCGTCAATGGACGGCTTGAGACATTTGCATTGGATACACAGGGATGGCCCCAGCGGGCAATCGAAGATCCAGCAATTGAGGCTTCATTAAAAGGCGCACACCAGGGCTTCGTAGAAACAGGTACCCAGAATATCGCTTTAATCAGACGTTATATTTCCAACAGAGAGCTGAAAATGAAGGAATTAACAGTGGGACTCCGAGCAAATTCAGCTGTTTCACTCCTTTACCTTGCAGATGTTGCGAACCCAGAAGTGCTGCAGGAGTTTGAAGACCGGATTAAGATGCTGGACGTTGATACAGTGATCAATACAGGAGAATTGGCTGAATATATCGAGGATAATCCTTACTCTCCATTCCCGCAATTTATTTTGACAGAACGGCCCGATGCGGCTGCGTCACAAATTTTGCAAGGAAGAATCGTCGCCGTACTGGATCGTTCCCCTAGCGTACTCGTTGGCCCTGTTACTTTCACTTCCTTCTTCCAAAGTGTAGACGATTACAGCACGCGTTGGTCGATCGCAACCTTTATACGCCTTCTTCGCGTATTCGCCTTTTTCATTGCAACCTTTTTACCCGCATTCTATATTGCCGTTATCTCCTATCACTTCGAGATTATCCCGATTAAGCTGCTGCTTACGATCGGCGAGTTCAGAGGGCGGGTACCGTTTCCTCCCTTCGTTGAGGCGGTTATTATGGAGATCACTCTTGAAATGATGCGTGAAGCAGGCGTGCGTTTGCCTGCCCCGGTTGGTCAAACCGTTGGGATAGTTGGCGGTATTGTTATTGGACAAGCCATTGTGCAAGCTGGACTCATCAATAACATTATGGTGATTGTCGTTGCGTTTACCGCTATCGCTTCCTTCATCCTGCCCAACTACGATATGGTTGCAGCTATCCGGCTCATCCGTTTTGCCATGATGATTGCGGCTGCCATGTTTGGCTTTGTCGGCATCATTATTGGCATGATGACCATGATTGGTCATTTGATTTCGCTGGAATCACTTGGCACGCCCTATACGACTCCTTTCGCCCCGATGCGTTTCGCGGATTGGAAGGATACCTTCATTCGGATGCCCGTGTGGAAAATGCGCAAGCGGCCTCTATCCGCAAGACCCATTCAATCCACTAGACAAGTAGATAATCATCCAGAAGGGGATGGCAAATGAATGTATCTGCTAGCAGCAAAATAACAAATTTACAATACATTCTCATTAATTCAGGCTTGCAGGTGAGTGTCTTCTTTCTCGCATTGCCACGAATATTAGCCGAACAGGCTGGCACTGACGGGTGGGTTTCGCTCATCATTGGATGGATGATCACGGTGGCTGCAAGCCTGATCGTCGTCAAAATCATGGCCAGATACCCAGAGGGGACCTTGCTCGATCTCTTAACACACTATGGAGGCAAGTGGGCCGGACGAACAGCAGCTGTATGCCTACTCCTTTATCTCTTTTACTTTGGGTATAGCTGTCTCGTACAAACCGCTCTGATTACGAAAGAGTGGCTTCTCCCCCAAACATCTGCCTATATGATTATCCTGCTGCTGCTGATCCCAACCTATATCGTAGCCATCTCAGGAATTCGCATTATTGGCAGATACGCGGAGATTGTTACCCTCGTATCGTTATGGATTCCGCTCGTCTATTTACTTCCACTGAAAGAAGCTCACTGGCTGCACTTGCTTCCTATTGCAGGCGAAGGTTGGCAGCCAATAGGCGCTGGTGTCCCCTATTCGCTTTATTGCTTTCTAGGCTTCGTATCCACATTTATTTTTTATCCGTTTTTACAAAATAAATCACAAGCTTCCATGGCTATAACTGTCTCCAATTCCCTGACGCTGCTCGCTCATCTGTTCGTAACCTTAGTTTGCTATGTGTATTTTAGTCCAGACGAAATCCGGGAATATAATGAACCCGCCATCAACGTTTTGAAAATTATTGAGTTCAAATTTATCGAAAGGATCGAGGTAATCTTTATCGCTTTCTATCTGTTAGTCTTCTCCTTGGGCTGGATTCCCGCCTTGTACATCTGCGCCTATTGTACCAATTGGTTAAGAAATACGCAGGCCGAACGCAATCACGTCCGTTTCTTTTGTCTCTTACTGGCCATCGGTTCATTCTTCTTCATCCCAGATTTCCATCAAAATGAAATGATCGAGCAAATCTTTCTTAGGCTCGGAATCCTTATTGAATATATCCTTCCTATCTTCCTGCTCCTTTACGTTTCGGTACACGACCGGTTTTCGGGGAGGAAAAAGGCATGAGCAAGTGTTGGCTCCATGTCTTCATTGCCATCTCCGTTTTGCTGATTTCAGGGTGCAACGATCGACTGGATCTCGAAGATGCTGCCTTCCCCCTTCTGGGAGGCTATGATCTCGACGAGAAGAATAATTTACTAACTTATGTGACCGTCCCCGAGTTTAGCAAGAGTGCCAGGAAGAAAACGCAGGAGCTGGGCGTCAGAGCGAAGACTCTCCAACAGGCAAGACAACAGTCAGATGCTTATTGGCCCGCTGTTTTTCAAGGTCGCAAAATGCTGGTGATCCTTGTGAGCAAACGCCTTTTGGCACATGTTGACTGGTTCCGAATCCTTGATGTTTTCTCACGAGACGCGAAGAACCCCTTAACCTGCCGAATGATTATGTACGACGGACCACTGTCCGAGGTTATCTATTTGAATCAACAGGATCAGCCATTCCTTCCATTGCTGCTCCGCGGCATGGTGGATACGAAGAGCGGAAGATCTGAAACGGTAAAAACAACTTTTCAAGACATGCATCGCCTGCGATTTGAAAAAGGTAAAACACCTTCTATAGCAGAAATCCGCTTGGAAAATGAAATTAAACTAAACGGGACTGCTTTATTGGATCATCAGGGGAAATATGCTGATTCTCTGGACGCACAAGAGACGATCCTCCTGCAAATCTTGCAAAACCAAGCTAAACACGCAGTCAGCCTTACACTCGCAATACCAGGACAGGCCAAACGAGGCCCTCTGAATACTGACAAGCTAAGTTTCAGTACAAACAAGGCAAAAACCCATATTAAAACAGCTTTTCATGATGGTCATTTCCAATTCGATCTGGCTGTCCACCTGTCAATTGCCTTAACCGAACGATTATTTCCTTATGATATGCACCATAAATCCACCGTGTTAGAAAAGGCCATTGCCGAGCAACTTAAGAAACAGTTCGAGGGCCTGATCGGCAAAATCCAGTCCCATCAAATCGATCCGATTGGATTAGGCATTCATGCACAAGCCTTCACTTATAAACCCTATAAAAAAGTGGAAGATCAGTGGGGAAGAGCGCTATCCGAAGCAAACATCCACCTGTCCGTCACAGTGACGATAGAGGGAGTGGGAACGATCAAGTGATAATAAAGAAAGAAGGTAGCGATGCCGATGAATAAACTGCTTCTTCCTATCCTGCTGCTTGCCGCCACGACCGGACTACTAACCGGGTGCGCCGATCGACTTGATATGGAGAACGCTTCGATTCCCTTGACACTCGGGCTGGATCTTGGACAAGACAACGAGCCCGTCATGTACTCCACCTTCCCTGTTTTCACCAAAAACTCCAAAAAGAAAACGCAAGAAACATCTGCGCGCGCACGGACCTTCCGTCAATCAAGAGCAGAACAGGATGCCCATTCAGCCGGTGTTTTCTCAGGCAGGAATTATCAAGTCTTCCTGATCGGCAAGCGGATGCTTGAGCAGGAGAATTGGTTTCAGATGCTCGATGTCATCTTCCGTGATTCCAAAAACACTGTATCGGATCGGGTTATTGTCTTCGATGGCCCGCTCGCCGATATCATTTATTTAAATCCCAAAGACCAACCATTGCTGCCGATTCTTCTGCGTGGCATGGTAGATACGAAGAGCGGCAAATCCGAAACGGTAAATACGAATTTGCAGGAACTGCACCGCCAGCTTTTTGAATCTGGCATGACGCCCTCTATCTCTGAGGTTCGTCTGGACGCCAAAAAGAATATTAAGCTGAACGGAACGGCACTGTTGAATCATCAAGGTAAATATGTCACTTCCTTGGATACTTCCGAGACCGTTCTTCTGCGAATCTTGCAAAACAAGGTCAAAAAATCTGCTAGTATTACGCTTTCTATGCCAGGTGAACCGGAACAGAAGCCATTTCATCTGGATAAAATCAGCTTTGCCACCGACCAGACAAGAACAGAAACGAAAACAATAACATCTACCCACCAAGGAGAATTTCACTTCGATATCATCATTAAAATGAAAATAAGTTTATTCGAAGTCCTATTCCCCTATGATATAGAGAATAAGACTCCCGAGCTTGAGCAACTGCTTAGTGAAGAGATGCAAAAGCAGTTCGAAAAACTTATAAAAAAAATACAACAACACGCCATTGATCCGGTTGGACTTGGCCTGCACGCACGTGCTTTTGAATATAAGGAATATAAAGCTGTAAAAAATGATTGGGGAAAGGCTCTGTCTAGCGCGGACATTCGGGTTCAAGTAAAAATAAAGATAGACGCTATGGGACCTGTCAAGTAATCTGCGGGAAGGAAGGGCAACCAAGGTGAAGAAATATGCTTATAACGAGATAACCCTTATGCAATTTATTTGTATCCTGTCAGGCGTTCAACTTAGCGTAGGCTTGCTAGCCCTTCCGCAGCGTCTTGCACAAAGGGCAGGAACGGACGGATGGATTGGCCTTCTTCTCATTTGGGTGTTTACTGTCATAGCGAATTTAATCATCGTCCGCGTCATGAGTAGCTATCCGCAAGGAACCATGATGGACCTGTTAACTCATTATTGTGGCCGCTGGGTGGGAAAAATCGCCGCTGTGCTTCTTGCCCTTTACTTCTTTTTATATGGTTACGTCGGCATCACGAGAACGATTCTCTATGTCAAGCAGTGGCTTCTACCGCAAACTTCCACATTTCAGATTATGTTATTGCTTCTCATCCCCACTTACACAGTTGCCCGGAATGGTCTTCGTATTGTTGGGCGATACGCGGAACTTGTTTTCTTTATTTCCCTATGGATTCCTTTTGCTTATCTGCTGCCCCTTCAGGATGCTCAGTGGCTCTATTTGCTGCCGGTTCTCAAAGAAGGCTGGCTGCCTATCCTCAGCGCGGCAGAAATCGCCTTCCTCTCTTTTTCAGGGATCGGAATTACAATGGTCCTGTATCCTTTCCTGCTGCACAAGCGGCAAGCGTTCGCAGGTGTCGCCATCTCGAACACCGTGTCGATGCTGGTGTTCCTAATGATCTCACTGATTTGTTTCGTCTATTTCAGCCCTAGTGAAATTAAGGAATATAACGAACCTGTCGTCAATGTACTCAAAAACATCGAGTTTAAGTTTATCGAGCGGATCGAAGTCGTATTTATCTCCTTTTATTTATTTATGTTCTCCTTGTCTTGGATCCCCACTTTCCACGCATCGGCTTTCTGCGTAAGCTGGATGCTAGGCAAACCAGATCACCGCAATCCGTTGCGGGTGATTTGGTTGATCCTTGCAGCTGGCACACTGCTATTCATGCCTTCCTTCACACAGAATGACATGATGGGAAGATGGCTTAGCAAAATTGCTTTTGGCTTTGAAGATGCCATCCCTGTTTGCTTGCTGATTTATCTCTGGACAAAAAAAGAGTGAAGCCGAGAATACTCTCGCTTCACTCTTTTGCTATATCTTACAGTACGCTAGCTTGTCCAGAGTAGATAACGCCTACTTCTGGATAGATCGAAACTTCTGTACCGTCTTTGATTATTTCCACTGCGTTCTCAACGCCGACGATAACCGGGATGCCAAGACTTAAAGCAACAACAGCCGCATGGGATGTGATGCCGCCTACTTCGGTAATTAACGCTGATGCGCGTTGGACAGCCGGCATATATTCTTTATCGGTCGAAACCGTAACAAGAACAGCGCCGTCAACCATTTTCTCATTCGCTTCTTCCGGTGTGCGAGCAGTTACAACGATGCCCGTCGCCGTTTGCATGCCGATACCTGTACCTTTGGCAATCATTTCACCCACATGGTGAACTTTGATCAAGTTCGTTGTTCCAGAGCGTCCTACTGGGACACCTGCTGTAATAACGACGATATCGCCAAGGGAAACCAAGCCTGTTTTGATACTGCTGTCTACCGCAAGATTGAACAGCTCGTCCGTTGTTTTCGCTGTTATTCCCTTCACCGGAATAACACCCCATACAAGGGATAAGCGGCGAATGACTTGATCGCTAGGCGTAACGGCAATAATTGGTGATTTGGGACGGTATTTGGATACCATGCGTGCTGTATATCCACTTTCCGTTGCAGTCAGAATCGCTTTGGCACCAAGCTCCAGAGCAGAGTTCGCTACGGCTTGCGAAATGGCTTCCGTAACTGTCACTTGCTGCGCTTGCGCTTGGCGAAGGAAAATCTCTTTGTATTCCAAAGCTGCTTCCGCACGCTCTGCAATACGAGCCATCGTTTGAACGGATTCAACCGGGTATTTCCCAGCAGCTGTTTCTCCGGACAACATCACAGCGTCAGTGCCATCGAATACAGCATTCGCAACGTCACTCGCTTCTGCACGAGTAGGACGCGGGTTGCGCTGCATGGAATCCAGCATCATCGTTGCCGTGATAACCGGTTTCCCTACGATATTACATTTTTTAATCATTTGTTTTTGAACAACCGGAACATCTTCCGCCGGAATTTCAACACCGAGATCTCCACGGGCAACCATCAGACCATCGGATACTTCAAGAATTTCGTCTAAGTTGTCAACGCCTTCTTGGTTTTCGATTTTACTGATGATTTGAATGTGGGAAGCATTGTGTTTCTCCAGCAATTCACGAATTTCCATAACATCGCTTGCTTTGCGAACAAAAGAAGCGGCAATGAAATCGACGCCTTGCTCGATACCGAATACGATATCGTTCGCATCTTTTTCTGTGATGCCAGGAAGGCTGATTTTGACACCTGGTACGTTAACGCCTTTTTTGCTCTTAATCGTTCCGCCATTCACGATGCGACACTCGATTTCCGTTCCACGAATATCAACAACCGTAAGGCCAATCAAGCCATCATCAATAAGAATCGTTGATCCAACAGCAACGTCACGCGGCAATTCCGAGTACGTGACGGAGATGCGGTCTGCATCGCCTAGGATTTCTTCTGTTGTCAGAATAATATGCTTGTCCTGAACAAGCTCAATCGGCTCTTCTTTCAACTTGCCTGTGCGAATTTCCGGTCCTTTGGTGTCAAGCAAAATAGCAGCTATTTTGCCTGTCTCAGCGGATGCTGCGCGAAGGTTGCGGATACGTGCGCCGTGCTCCTCAAAATCTCCGTGGGAGAAGTTAAGACGGGCAACATTCATTCCCGCTTCTAGAAGTTTTTTCAAATTCTCTTGTGATTCGCTTGCAGGTCCAATGGTACAGACAATTTTCGTTTTACGCATGGTTTCCCTCCTGGTTGAATGTGAACCGCCCAATATCTCTAAATTTCTGGTAACGGTCCTCTAACAGCTCCTGTTCGTTCATACTTAGCAAATGCTGAAGCTGTTCCCAGATCGCTGTTTTAATAAATTCGGCTTGTGCTGCTGGGTCGCGATGTGCGCCACCTTTGGGCTCGGGAATAATGCCATCGATTACGCCCAGCTCCAAAATATGATCCGCAGTAATTTTCATCGCTTCTGCCGCGTGCAGCGCTTTGGAAGCATCTTTATATAAGATGGAGGCCGCGCCTTCGGGACTAATAACCGAATAAATCGCATTCTCCAGCATTAACACCTTATTGCCTACACCTAACGCCAGGGCGCCGCCACTGCCGCCTTCGCCAATAACAACGCAGATGATCGGCACACGAAAAGAGGCCATTTCCAGCAAATTTCTGGCAATCGCTTCTCCTTGACCGCGCTCTTCTGCAGCATTCCCAGGGAATGCCCCTTTGGTATCAATAAATGTTACGATCGGACGCTTGAACTTATTCGCTTGACGCATCATTCTCAGCGCTTTGCGGAACCCTTCCGGATGCGGACATCCGAAGTTGCGGGCGATATTGTCCTTCGTATCTTTCCCTTTTTGATGACCGACAACCGTCACCGGTATGCCGTTCAACTTGGCAAGGCCGCCAACGATTGCCAGGTCATCTCCATATAGGCGATCCCCGTGAAACTCAATGAAGTCTGTGAAAATGGTACTAATATAATCAATTGTTGTAGGCCTTTGCGGATGACGGGCAAGCTGCATTTTCTCAGCTGACGACATCGTTGCATACAACTCATCTTCTAATTGCGCATATCTTTCTTCCAAGCGACGAATTTCCTCGGAGAAGTCAATTTGCTTCTCGGCGCCAAACGAACGGAGCTCGGCAATCTTTTTCTTCAACTCAAACAGTGGCTGTTCAAAGAGCATATCACTCGCCATAAGTCGCCTCCTCCTTCACGCCGTGCATGTCCAACAGCTTGATTAACGTAGGTCTCATATCCTTGCGGCTGACGACCTTGTCGAGCTGACCATGCTCGAGATTGAATTCAGATGTCTGGAAATTATCAGGCAGCTTTTGTTTGATCGTTTGCTCAATAACCCGGCGGCCTGTGAAGCCGAACGGTGCTGCTGGTTCCGCAATAATTATATCGCCCAGCATGGCAAAGCTCGCTGATACGCCACCGAAAGTCGGATCCGTAATAACAGAAATAAACAATCCGCCTGCTTCGCTCAGCTTGGATATGGCTGCGCTTGTCTTGGCCATTTGCATCAAGCTCAGAATGCTTTCTTGCATCCGTGCTCCACCAGATGTGGAATAAATAATAATCGGAAATTTCTTCTCAATCGCCATTTCAATCGCTCTTGTGATTCTTTCACCAACAACGGAGCCTAGCGATCCACCCATGAAGTCAAAGCTCATCGCAGCAATGATCACTGGATAGCCGCCAATCGTACCTTCGCCAGTCATAATGGCATCTTGCAGCTTCGTTGTGCTTTTGGCCTTATCCAATTTCTCGACGTAGTCCGGGAATTCCAGAGGATCTTCAGAAATCATATCCGCATCGTATTCCACAATATGGCCTTCATCCAAAGTTATCTGAATGCGTTCCAATGCGCTCAATCGATAATGGTAGCCGCAAGCCGTACAGACTTTCAGGTTTTTCTCTAGCTCTTTACTGGTTTGAATCGTTCCGCATTTCGGACATTTATTCATTAAACCCTCGGGAATTTCCCTTTTTGTTTTTTCAGAAGGAATCGTTGCATATTTACGCTTTTGAAATAAATCCTTTAGCACATTTCCACCTCTACTTGGCTTTTATCGTGTACCGCTACAAGCCACGTTACTTACTTCTACTTTCACTATCTATGTAAAATAGAATTGAGCACTTCTTGCACTTCTTCCAATTCCCCTTCGGGAACGACAATTTCAAACTGATTCTTGGATAATGAAATCCCTCGAACTTGTACGAGAAATCCTTCTTCCGTTAGCCTCTGTTTAATCCGCTCTGCGATTTTTGCGGTAGGAGCTATATATATCACCGTCCACATGAAAAAAAACCTCCTATGAAGTGCAACTACATGGATTAGGGCAATTTGCAGCGATGATAGTAAACATCCTTCTATAAGCACAGGCGCACACAATGGAATAATGATATCATAATTCATCTTTTTCCCGCAACAGAGCACTTTCATGAAAAAAGTGAAGTCTGAACTATTGAAGCTAGTCCAGACCCAATTTACTGCTATAATCAGGCGCATGCTCATTCTGATGAGCAATTCTAGCGGACGCGGCTGCGGCTAATCCACAGACCAAATCATCCAGAAAAACATGCACAGCACTTCGATCATCATTCAAAGCTCGGATAATGCCAATTTTTTCTTTATCCAAATATCCGAAGCTGGTTAAACCGATCATCCCATAGACATGAACAATACCTAAAGCCAAAGTCTCATCGACCCCAAACAAAGGCTCATCTGCGTCCAAAATCGATTGCAAAGGCTCGGGGAGCTGCTTCTTTTCCGCTAGTTCATCCAGCGCTATCCCCGTGTATAACGTGTACTGCACCTCCCGCTTGCCGAGCACAGCGAGCACACTTTCGGTACAGTCCTCAGCGGTTAACTGATTATTGTATGGCTTCTGAAGCTTATATACAATTTCGGAAATTTGTTCGACGGTCACACCACGCCTTTGCAGCAATTGAATCATATGTTGTTCGGTCATAAGTCCTCCTCCTATCCATGGATAGCCCCGAAAAACCGGGTTCCTATTCATATGCGGAGGAATCTTTGTTTACCACCATTGCAGGTAAAATTTGGCACTGAGCTTATTTCACTCTGACGGAATCCTTCCCCATAATCGTCTCGATCATGCGGATCAGATCGCTGGAGGGATCGACCAAATATTGGTCGCTCAGGGCCAAGAGCTTGTTGCTGCTTTCGTAGAAAAGCGCAACCGCGAGCGGCCCCTTGTACAGCTTCAGCAGCGCCTTCAGCTGCAAGAGCTTATCCGGCTGCTCGCAGTCAGCCGTGATCTTGACGAACACCCGCTGCGCCTTCGGCTCCGCAGCGGGAGCTTCTTGGCGGCCCGCTGCCGGGGCCGCCTGAACGGCAGCCGCCGCGCGCGCTGACCGGTCGCTGACAGAGTCAGCTGACCGCCTGGGCGCCCCAGGCTGCCGCCGAATCCGCTGGACACCCGCAGGGTCGTCCAGCGCGACCACCTGCTCCGCGAGCAGCTTGGGCGGGTCCTCGTCCTGCAGCTGCAGCTTCGCCCGCACAAGGACGAGCCTGCCCTTCTGCACGAGCGGAGCCGCGTTCTTCCAGGTCTCGGGGAATAGCACCACCTCGACCTTGTCTATCCGATCCTCCAGCTCCATGAAAGCCATCGGCTGGCCCTTCTTGGTGACGATCGTCTTATTGGACAGAATCATCCCCGCGACAATCACTTCACTGTTGTCCGGCAGTTCCTCCAATTGGTGCAGCATAACGGCTTCAATTTCCCCCAATTGCTGGGTGTAGGCATCAAGAGGATGACCCGAGATATACATACCAAGGAGCTCCTTCTCGAGCTCCAACTGCTTGCTTTGCGGCATCAGCGGAATGTTCGGAACCTCCACTTCCCAGTTCGGCTCCTCTACGAAGCCAAAGAGATGAAGCTGCAAATCATCCCGTTCCTTGCGCCATTTGGTAGCAGAAGCGATGGTTTCGTCCAAGATGGCCATGAGCTGAGCTCTATGACCGCCAAGCGTATCGAAAGCTCCGCCCTGAATCAGCGATTCGATCACCCTTTTGTTGCAGACGCGCAAATCCACCCGTCTACAGAAATCCAGCAAACTCTCGAACTTGTCTTTGTTGCGTTCGGTCAGAATGGCATCAATCGCCTGTGTACCTACATTCTTGATAGCAGCAAGACCAAAACGGATCGCTCCGGCTGACGAATCCGGCGTGAACACGGTTCTGCTGCCATTCACGTCCGGCGGCAGCACAGCCAGCTTCATTCGGCGGCATTCATCCACATATTCAGCTACCTTCCTGTGATTGCCCATCACGGCCGTTAGCATCGAAGCCATGAAATAGATTGGATAATGTGCTTTGAGATAGGCTGTTTGGAACGCGAGAACGCCATAGGCCGTTGCATGCGCCCGTGGAAAGCCATAGTCCGCAAACCGAACAATCATATCGTACACATGATTCGCATCTTCCGCTTGGAAGCCTTGTTTCAAGCTGCCGGATACAAAGTGTGTCCGTTCTTCATCAAGTACTTCCCGCTTCTTCTTGGAAACCGCACGCCGCAGCAGATCTGCTTCCCCAAGGCTGAAGCCGGCCATTGAAGAAGCAATTTGCATAATTTGCTCTTGATAGACGATGATGCCGTACGTATCGCGCAGGATCGGCTCTAACGTTGGATGCGGATAGACGACTTCCACTTGCCCGTGTTTGCCATGTATATATTTAGGAATAAACTCCATCGGGCCTGGCCGATACAGCGCCAATACCGAGATGATATCTTCGAAGACGGAAGGCTTCAAATCCTTTAGCACTTTGCGAACGCCCGTCGACTCCAATTGGAAAACGCCGGTTGTTTCGCCTTTGCTAAGCATTCCGTAAGTAACAGCATCCTCATCCATGTCCAGGCTGTCAAAATCCAGCTTCACATCTTCCATCTGCTGAATCCAATCGACCGTCCGTTCAATAATGGAAAGCGTGCGCAAACCGAGGAAATCCATTTTGAGAAGCCCGATCGCTTCCAAATGCTCCATCGTATATTGCGTAAGCGCCGTCTGTGCTGTGCCTTCTTGAAGAGGCACATACTGCGTCAGCGGTTCTCTTGAAATGACCACACCCGCAGCATGCGTAGAGGCATGACGGGGCATCCCTTCTACGCGCATCGCCATCTCCAGCAATTCCGCTGTCTTGGGCTGTCTGGCGACTAAACCTTTCAAGTCAGTACTCACTTGCAAAGCTTCTGCCAACGTCATGCCCAATTGATTCGGTATGGCTTTGGCTGCGCGGTCTACATCTCCATAAGGGACATTGAGAACTCGGCCTACGTCTCTGACGGCAGCTTTGGCCGCCATGGTACCGAATGTAATGATCTGCGCCACGTGTTCATGTCCATATTTGCGGACCACGTAATCGATCACTTCATCCCGTCGTTCATCGCTGAAATCGATATCGATATCAGGCATCGTAATCCGTTCCGGATTCAGGAACCGCTCGAAGAGAAGCTTATAACGGAGCGGATCGACATTGGTGATTTTCAGCACATAGGCAACCAGGCTTCCAGCCGACGATCCCCTGCCGGGACCTGTCATGATATGTTTCTCATGAGCGAAGCGGATGAAGTCCCAGACGATCAGGAAGTAATCCGAAAAGCCCATATTCTCGATGACGCCGAGTTCGTAGGCCAGACGTTCCTCCGCTTGTCTGCGCAGCGCCGAATCAGGCTGCAGCCACTCCGGTTTAGAGCTGTAACGCTGCTCCAGCCCTTGCTTGCATAGCTGCTGCAAATAAGCCCCGGCCGTCAGCGGCTCGGGAATCGGCTGAAAACGCGGCAGAATGGACTTGCCAAACTCCAGTTCCAGCTGACAGCGATCAGCGACGACAGATGTATTGGCAAGCGCCTCAGGGACATGGACGAACAATCTTCTCATTTCTTCTTCGCTTTTGAGATACATCTGGCTTGTTCCCATGCGCAGCCGATCCGTGTCTTCCACGGTTTTGCCTGTCCCGATGCAGATCAGAATGTCCTGCATCACATGATCCGGTTCTGTGACATAATGCACGTCATTCGTAGCAATTAACGGGATACCTGTTTCTTTACTGAGTTCGATCATCGCGATCATGACCTTTTTCTGCTCAATCATGCCGTGATCCTGAATCTCAAGAAAGAAATCTTCGCCAAAGATATCGCGGTAGCGCTCGGCCGCCTTCCTAGCTTCATCTGGGCGATTGTGCAGCAAATGCTGGGAGACCTCGCTCCCCAGGCAGGAGCTTAGGCAAATCAATCCCTCGGCATGTTTGGCCAAATGTTCCAGATCAATCCGCGGTTTATAGTGAAAGCCCTGCAAATGTCCGATCGAACAGAGCTTCATCAGATTTTGATAGCCTGCATTATTTTTGGCAAGCAGAATCAGGTGATAAATAGGCTGTTCCTGTCTCGTCCCTTTATCCCGAATCGAACCCGCCGTGAAATAAACCTCACAGCCGATAATCGGTTTAATGCCTTTTTGCTTACAAGCTTTATAGAACGCAATTGCGCCATACATTACCCCGTGATCCGTGAGCGCCAGAGAGGTCATGCCCAGATCAGCCGCTTGTGTTACAAGCTCCTCCATACGTGCTGCACCATCTAATAAACTGTATTCACTATGAACGTGCAAATGGACAAACGAACTCATCCGCATTTCCTCCCTTCGTACATTTATTCCTTATATTTTATCATATTGCAGCTAGGCAGTCCCATACAGTAAAAGAGGAGAGAGTTTGTCCTCCTATTCTAGCTGGAAGGGAAGCGATAAAGACATGTATGTCTTTTGGGCAAATATTATTTTGTATTTCTGCATTGCATTTGGGGTTGTGTTCGGAGGCAGTATGTTGAGCGGCATTGCCGCAGTGCTGACCCTTCAATCACCCACAGAGAAAATGATGGCGGTGTCCGAAAATATTAAAATATGGGCCATGGTAGCAGCCGTTGGCGGCACCATTGATCCGATACGGTTTATTGAAAGCCACGTCGCTGTAGGGCATTTGAATCCGGCCATTAAACAAGTCATTCTCATTGTTATCGCCTTTATTGGCGCACAAATGGGAACTTCACTCATTCAAATGATTTGCAAGGGGGATCCTCAGCCTTGAGAATCCCTCCTTTTTCCCGATATCAACGTCACCTAATGGGCTTTGGACTGATGGTTTCGGGAGCCATCATAGGGAGCGCCATTTATATGAGCATTCACCAGCATACCTATAACCAGCTCTATGTGGAGATGCATAAATATTTGGAAGAAAACCGGGAGCTTCGCTTGGATATTGAGAATTTGAACAAAACCCGCAATAAACAGTCTTTGATCAATATCATCAACGTGCATCTGCTTCCCAAAAATCAAGATGATCTAATCAGCGAAGATATTCAGAAAGAAATTGAAGGTGATGTGAAAAATGAGCTAAAGCTCGCCATTGGTCAAAAAGCCACCTACGTCAAGGATTCCCAGCCCCTCTATGAGCGGCTAATCACAGGTCGCACGTACATTTTGCATGATAAAAAATATATCGTTGAAGTGAAGTCTATCGTCTTGATCCAAACAGAACTGACCGTCTGGATTACGGCGCAAGAAAAACGCACCTAGGATTGCAATCTATGGCCAAAATCGCTAAAGTAGACAGTAAACTTACCTAAAAGGACGGATTGCGGTCATGTATGCGATACAAATCACTTTATTCATTCTTATTTGCCTAATGTTGGCGCTCTCCGTGTACTTCAGCTTTCGCTCCAGACGTGAACAGGATGTTACGAAGCGAGGTTTGTACTCGGCCCGCATGAATATTTGCATGGGTCTCATGCTCATTCTGATTGCCGTTACACAAATCTTCTTCTTCAGTGAATCCAGCTTCCGTCGGATCTTCGGCACCGTTCTCGTGCTGCTGGGCGTATTCAACGTCTTTGCAGGCATTCGCAACCATGGACATTTCGATCGTATGCAGCGTTAAATAACCTGAGCTGTCAGCATGGCTTTGGAAACCAGCGCGCCGGCGTGATAAATTTCTACATCGATTTTGCCAAATTTACGGCTCACCTCAATGATGGTGGGTCGTATTTCTATTTTGGAATCAATTTGCAGCGGCTTTAGGAAATAGGTCGACATATTGTCCATGACCAAATCGCCCTTCTTGTGCTCCTGAACGATTCGATAGGCAGCTTGCGTCATCAAGGTCGTTAGTACCCCTTCAGAAACGGTACCCAAATGATTCGTCATCTGCGGAGTAATGATGCCATGAAACTGCAGCGCCCCTTTCTCGTCCCTAACTTCTTCCAAGCCAGACCAGATCAAGTCCTCGAAAGTTTCCCCATTCTGCGGTTGTTTCTGAATATACTGCATCGCTTTAAGGACATCGCTGCGATTCAACACCCCGACCATCTTGCGGTTCGTGTCCACAACAGGCAGCAGTTCAATACCTTCCCATACCATCATGTGCGCTGCTGATGCTACCGAGGTCTGCGGCGTTACGGTTAGCGGACTTCGTGTCATGAGCTTTTCCACTGTTTGCAGAGAACCTGCTCCAACCATATCCTTGGACGTTACGACACCTATGATCCGGTTCCATTCGTCCACAACGGGAAATCGGCTGTAGCCGGTATCTTCGGAAAGCCGCTGCCAATCCTTCAGCGTACTGTTGGCTTTCAGGGCGTAAAGGGAAGCGCCGGATGCCAGAATGTCTTCTACCAGCATAATTTTCTTCTTAATTAAGCGATCATAAATCGCTCTGTTGATCATAGACGCAATCGTAAAAGTGTCATAACTACTGGAGATAATAGGAAGTTCCAGCTTGTCTGCAAGCTGCTTAACCTCGGAACTGGTATCAAAACCACCCGTAATCAAGACGCCCGCACCTTGCTCCAATGCACAGATATGAGCCCTGTTCCGGTTGCCGACGATCAACAGGCTGCCTGCCTCAATGTAACGCATCATAGCATCTTGCTCCATCGCACCGATGACGAACTTATGCAGCGTTTTGTGAAGACCGCGCGAGCCGCCGAGGACTTGTCCATCCACCATATTCACGACTTCTGCGAAAGTCAGTTTATCGATATTTTGCCGCAGCTTTTTCTCAACCCGGACGGTTCCGATCCGTTCTTTGGTTGAAACCAGACCTTGATTCTCTGCTTCCTTAATGGCGCGATAAGCGGTGCCTTCGCTGACTTCCATGTTCTTCGCAATCTTCCGAACGGAGATCCGGCTGCCAAGCTTGAGCGTCTCAATATAGCGCAAAATCTGTTCATGCTTCGTTAATGTATCTGCAGATTGTGAGTCCAAACTGTTACACCTCTCTTACTGGTCACTGTACTACTCTGTACTACTAGTATACGCGTTCCCAAGAGGAAGAACAATTGCAAGTGATGCTCCTGAATTTAAAAAAGACTTAGCCTGCGGCGGGGTCTTCAAGTCCATGCACCTTCGCAAGCCTTCTTACGAACTCAATAACCTTTATTCGGCCAAAATGACTCATTCTGAAAATCTAATGAATGCCAGATGCGCTATTTCAAGCAATTGATAACTATTCGGGCAATAAAGCACCGGGTAACGCCAATCCAGTTCATTACATTTCCAAAGTAGCCATTTCCTCTTCGATAAGCATCCTACAGTTCATTAGATACCACTCAAGACCGAAAACCTCCTAAGCAACAAGAGGCCTGCGGTGGACGTCAACAAAAAAGGTAGAACTCCTTAAATCCACCTTTATACTATTATTCTAAGAAAAGCGGTTTCGCCGCCCTGATAGATCAGTCTCTTCTTAGCGGCAAAACCTTGTAAGGGAACTAGGGGACGTTAATTAGGCAAAAAGTAGGGATGCGAGGGTAGTAGCGGAACTAAAGGGTCTTATTTCCACAAAAAGCGTTGAAATTCCCACGAAACAGCAAATTAACGTACTGTAGTTCCCTCAACCCTCTGATAATGACACTTTTGGCTCGAATAGCGCACCATAGTTCCCTTACGTCCGCACGAGGCAGCTGGAGCAACTCCGCGTTCACTCCATAACATAAAAACTCTATAATTTAAAAAAATCCAATCCTATTGGATTGGATGCTCTATTCACAGTATACCAAACATATGTTCGAAGTCAAAATAGAAATCTCTAATTTTTATCGTGTCGGTGATTGTGTTGGTGTTGGTGTTCGTGTTGGTGTTGGTGTTGGTGTTGGTGTTGGTGTTGGTGTTGGTGTTGGTGTTGGTGTTGGTGTTGGTGTTGGTGTTGGTGTTGGTGTTGGTGTTCGTGTTCGTGTTGGTGTTGGTGTTGGTGTCGGTGTCGGTGCCCTTATCCTTATCCTTACTTCCGAAATTGCAGCATTTTTCTGCGTCCCTGGACGAGCTGCTCCATTTGCCACTTTTTCATCCGTTTGATGCGGCTTAGTTCTTTGCGTTTTTCTTCATCAACGCCCAAAATTTGATGCAAGTGAGAAGCAATAACAAGAAGCGCCAAAGCGATCCAAATCACACTAAATATCATGGGCAATGATCCCATATCCGTTAAATTCAGTTGGGGAATAGAATAGAACAACATGCCAATCGCTAAGCTCATATACACCACATTTTTGAAGCCTTTCACCATGACCACACTCCTTTCACTTGGAAATCAAAGAACCTGTCTCCTACTCCATTCATTGTATGAGACAAGTTCTCGAGATATGAGTCCAAGCGTAAGATTAGCGATCTACTCCACTTCGAAGCCTTGCGTGCTCAGGAACGCTTTCATGTGCTCGCGCGGCCGCTGCGCTTTGGCCGCCATTTCTTTGGACCAGGTCGTATCGACTTTGCCGTCCGAGCGTACGTGCATATAGTCGCGGATGCTCTCGTCGTACTCGTCGACCGCGACTTTGTTATCCGTATACCGATTCTCATGGTATACGGCCTCAAGCGGCAGCCGCGGCCTTGGCAGCGGCTCTTGATCCGGCACGCCGATGCACATGCCGAAGACGGGGTACACCAGCTGCGGCAAGCCTAGCAGCGCGGAAACTTCGGCTGGCTTATTGCGCAGCCCGCCGATGTAGACCACGCCGAAGCCCAGCGACTCGGCCGCAACAGCGGCGTTCTGCGCAGCTAGTGCCGCATCGACAGTGGCAACGATGAAGTTCTCCGCATTACCGTTGACAGGCGTGTCGCCATGACGCTGAACAGCTTGCTCATAGCGATGCAAATCAGCGCACCAAACGAGAAATAGCGGACACTCGCTGACATAGGATTGATTGCCGGCCCATGCAGCCAATTGGCTCTTGAGCCCTTCGTCTGTGACATGGATAACACTGTAAGCTTGCATGTTGCTTGAGGTCGAAGCAGCTTGCGCCGACGCCAGAATCGCGTTCAACTGATCCTGACTTACGGGTTGATTCGTAAATTTACGAATCGAGCGGTGATTTTGCAGTAAAGAAATGATTTCATTCATCGTATAACAACCTTCCTTCTATAAAGTGCCTTATATGAGAAAGTCTCCAAGGGTATGGTCGACAGATCAACTGTATGCTCTATTCATTCGCTTGAGAGATTCAATTCTTCCCTCAGTTCAGCCACAATTTGGTATGATTTCAATCGTGCCTCATGGTCATAAATTTGTCCAGCAATAATCCACTCGTCAGCCTGCGTTTGCTGCTGAACCTGCTGCATCTTCGCGCGAATTGTCTCTCGGCTCCCGACAAGCGAATAGCTTAATTGCTGCTGAACGTACATTTTTTCTGTCTGTGTCCAAAGCTCCTCCATGCTGTCAACTGGAGGATTCAACAGTCCGGTACGCCCGCGGATAATATTCAGGAACTGCTGCAGCTGCGAAGTCGCCAGCTTCTGAGCCTCCTCGTCGGTATCCGCTGCGATGATGTTGATTCCTACCATTGCATAAGGCTTGCTGAGCACATCCGAAGGGCGGAAGCTGCTCCGATACAAGTCAAGTGCTGGAAGCAAGTAGCCAGGCGCAAAATGGCTGGCAAACGCAAACGGCAAACCAAGCTGACCTGCCAATTGTGCGCTGAAACCGCTGGAACCTAGCAGCCAGATCGGGATGTTCATGCCTTCTCCAGGGAAAGCTCGCACGCCCGGCATAGCAGTCCCTAAGGATGGGTCTAGATAGCCGCGCAGTTCACTAAGCATCTCGGGGAAATCATGACCATCGCTGCCAAGACCACGGCGCAATGCTCGCATAGCAGGTTGATCGGATCCCGGCGCTCGTCCCAAGCCCAAATCGATACGACCTGGATACAACGATTCCAGGGTGCCGAATTGCTCGGCGATGACGAGTGGCGCATGATTAGGCAGCATGATGCCGCCAGAGCCTACACGGATTTTCTTTGTCCCACTGGCAACATGACTGATAATCAAAGACGTCGCTGAGCTGGCGATGCCCGGCATATTGTGATGCTCTGCCAGCCAATAGCGGTGATAGCCCCACTTCTCGGCATGTTGAGCCAAATCCAGCGAACGCTGAAAAGAATCTCGAGGCGTCCCGCCAACAATGACAGGAGCCAAGTCTAGAATAGAAAAAGGAATCATACAGGTAACCTCCGTTTTTATATGACTATAAGCATCTTCTTACTTTTTGTAAATTAATAATACGAAATAAGCAAAAAAACAAACTTCGGCAGCGTTAGGCCTATTCGCCTTTAGCTTTCAGAAGCTTGTCTGAATTTATTCTAGATTTGCATGACGACCGAACATGGTCTTCGCGCTCTGCCTTGCATCATCCTCTAATTCCCGTAAACAGACTGCCAGTTGCTCCATGACTTTCAAAATCGTTCAACCACAGCAAGCGACTCCTTAAAGTATACTAAAAGATACTATCTTACAAAAAAGTGGGTACTTGTTATTAATTATATAACAGCAGATAATAGAATGCATAGTTGTCAGACCTGCTGGGGAATCCCAGTAAATAGGCTTTCGGACAACAGAGAAGGAGTGAACATATGGATTTAAAAGATAAAAAAGCACTTCTAACTGGTGCCGGAAAAGGTATCGGCAAAGCTGCTGCCATTGCATTAGCCAAAGAAGGGGTGCATCTAGGACTGCTTTCCAGAAGTCAAAGTGACTTGGAGGCTCTTAAACAGCATCTAACAACCACCTACGGAGTTAATGTTTATATCGCCACTGCAGATATTTCCAATAAGGATGAGGCTGATCGAGCGATTGAAGGTCTTATTCAGGACCTGGGATCCGTTGACATCCTGCTCAATAATGCAGGCGTAGCGCAGTTCGGCACCTTGGTTGAAATGGACCCTGAACAGTGGGAGCGCATCATTCAAACCAATCTCATGGGAACTTATTATGTAACACGGGCTGTTCTTCCTGCCATGCTCGAGCAGCGCAGCGGCAGCATTGTCAACATAGCGTCTACCGCAGGAGAGCGCGGATTTGCCACAGGTTCTGCTTATTGCGCCTCCAAATTCGCCATCCTTGGTTTGACAGAAGCCCTGATGCAAGAGGTGCGCAAATCGAACATCCGTGTTACTGCCCTAACGCCTAGTACAGTTAATACTGATCTTGCCGTCAATACCGGACTTCCCATCGGAGACGAAGATCGCATGATGCAGCCTGAGGATGTAGCTGAACTCCTCATGGCCACTTTGAAACTGCCTGACCGTGTATTCATTAAAACAGCGGGTATTTGGACAACCAATCCGCAATAATCACCAGAACCTCAACTTGCCACTAGAGAAAAAGAGCACGATTTATCGGATGGAGGAATTTCGCATGAAAAAAGATTTATTCACACCTTATGACCTCAAGGGTCTCCATATAAAAAACCGCGTCGTGATGGCGCCGATGTGTCAATATTCCGTTACCGAAAAAGATGGCAAACCGAATGAATGGCATTATGTCCATTATGTAAGCCGCGCAATTGGCGGTACTGGGCTCTTAATCATGGAAATGACGGATGTACATCCCGACGGTCGAATTACCGATGGTGATTTGGGCATTTGGTCAGATGAACATATCCCGGCATTCGCCAGAATCATAGATGGCGTCCATGCGCATGGCGCCAAAATCGGCATTCAAATTGCCCATGCGGGACGTAAAGCCGAAGATGCGGCAGTACCTGTAGCTCCTTCCGCGATCCAATTTCCAGGCGCTCCTTACAAAATGCCCCATGCCCTGACAACAAGCGAAGTGCAGGAAGTGGTTGGCCAATTTGCCGATGCTGCCCGCCGCGCAGTCCAAGCTGGTGTAGATACACTTGAGCTTCATGGCGCTCATGGGTACTTGATTCACCAATTCCAATCACCGCTCACGAACAATAGGGAAGATGTTTACGGTCAGGATCTCGCCCGATTCGGCGTAGAAGTCATTCAGGCGGTGAAAAAAGAAATGCCGGCAGATATGCCGCTCATCTTCCGCATCTCTGCCGTCGAGTATGCGGACGGCGGCTATGATATTGATCATGCCATCGAGCTGTCCAAAGCCTATCAAGCTGCTGGCGTCGATGCTTTTCATGTGAGCACAGGAGGAGAGGGCCCTGCCGGCCAAAGAAAACCGGGCAACCATCCCGGTTATCAAGTGCCGTTCGCGCGCCAGATTCGTGAAGCGCTGCAAGTCCCTGTCATCGCAGTCGGCATGCTCGAGGATCCTGCGCTCGCTCAATCCGTTATCGGCAACGAAGATGCCGATTTGGTTGCCATTGCGCGCGGCCTGCTGCGTGACCCTTACTGGGCAACACATGCTGCTGTTGCCTTGAAAAGCAATCACACCAGCATCCCGCAGCCGTATATCCGGGCCTACTAAGATAAGGCTGTCACAATAGTCACATAGCCTAGAAGCAGCCCCTCTATTGGCAAATAAGAGTCTCCAGCAGCTTCTATTTGCGGAAAAAAGGGGCAGTTTTCATGAATAGAAGTCCCGATAGACTCTTATCGCCGAAGAAACACGCAAAACTCCCCACAAACGAAGGAATAAGAGTCTCCAGCAGCTCCTATTTGCGAAAAAAGCGACCATTTTACATGGATAGAAGTCTTTAGGAGTCTGTCCGACGAAAAGAATTAAAAGAGCACTCCATCGTGAAACTGAACGATGAGTGCTCTTTATGTGTAGCTTTGTAGCTTTTCCCTGTTCAATCTGGTTTTTCCGTAGCCTACTCCCTCTCATCCAGCCACTCTTTGTTTACGGGCAGACCTCTCCCGTTTGTACAAAGTGGCTGGTTTGGGATACTTCGCCGCATGCAATTTGCGGATGTTGTGGCTTAGAGAGAGCAGTATGAACTCCCCAGATACTTTATCCTCGCCCCGCAAATGGAATTGACGAAATCCTTGAACCTCCTTCAACTGCCCCCATATCGGTTCAACGATCGCCTTACGCATTCGGTAAACGGCTGTTCCCTCATCACTTTGCACTTTCGTTCGCATTTCCTCTCGCAGGGGATCATGCTCGCTACGTGTGATGGAACGCTTCCCTGTTTTACTTTTTACACACTCGTCTCGAAAAGGACATTCGCTACAGACGCTGCATTCATAAACCCAAGTCGTTGGCTTATCTGCATCATTCGCATGCACGGTTCGTTTCCGTGTAAGCTCTTTGCCAGCAGGGCAGAGATAATAATCTAGCTCAGGTACATAAGTGAAGTTGGTCTTGTCGTAGGCATTATTCTTTTTTTTGTTTTCGCGATCGGCAGCAATGTAGGCATCCACTTCAGCCTCCAGCGCCGCTGCAATGTTGGACGCACTAAAATACCCTGCATCAGCACTCAGCTTCTGAGGCCTATCTCCTGTCATTGTTTTCATGGAATGAAGCACGTTTTCAAACTGCTGTTGATCGGTTGTTTGGTTACTCATTTGAAGTCCAACGATGAAGCCATGATCGCTGTCTACGGCAATTTGTGGATTGTAGCCTTGAATGACACCTTGGTTCCGCGTGCTCATGATGCGAGAGTCGGCATCGGTAAAATTAAATTGATCGCTCTGAGGAGATTCGGCCTGTTCCGCTGGCCGCTGTTCTTCCAAATTCTCCAGCGCAGATTTTATTTGCGCGATGCGGGCATAGCGTTCCTCCAACGATAGGGAAGGACTCGTCGGATGGGGTTCCTCCAACATTTCCTCGGTAGCAGAATACTCCAATGCTTGCCGGACTTCGTCTTCCAATTGAACGAGGCGTTTTTGCATACGCTCACGTGACATCGATTTATGTTTAGAGGCGCTTGCCTTTATTTTAGAACCGTCAATGCTCACATGCCCGAGCGAGATATAGCCCAGTTCCATAGCGATTTGTATGACTTGTTTGAATAAACCTGGAAGGGTATCCAGGTGGTTCTTCCGAAAGTCACTCAGCGTACGAAAATCTGGCAGGTATCCGCCACATAACCAGCGAAAAGGAATGCTTTCTTTCGTAGCTATTTGAAGTTTCCTAGACGTGAAGACGCCTGTCGCATACCCATAGAACCACAGTTTGAGCAGCATGGCAGGATGATAGGCTTCTTCTCCACGCTTGGAGTATTTGTTAGTAATGGCAGATAGGTCTAACTGCTCGACGATGTCGCTGACAAGTCTAACTTCATGATCATCTGTTACCCACTCGCTTAAATAGATAGGTAGAAGTTCACCTTGCTCTGTGGTATATGCTTTGAATTTAGCCATGCCTACGACACATCCTTTTGAAGTCTTATTACTACTTATTCGGAATTGTTTGACTAATTCCTGTTTCGTCGGACAGACTCTTAGAGACTCTTATCTGGGGGCCAAACCGCAACAAAAAAAGATTGCCACAGCCAACCGGCCTAAGGGACTGGTGGTTTGGCAATCTTTTTGCTATACAAAGAGCTTCTTCAAAGGCACACTATCTGCATCCGGCACATAATGCTTAAAGGGATTCGGGCTAATATCCCCTAACAATTGACGGACTTCGGGCGACGCGTTCTTCAGCAAATCCTCTGACGCCTTGTGGTAATCGATCGGTCTCATCCAAATTGGGCTATAGCCCATGAACAGCTGTCTGCGCGTAAACTCCGAGCGATTGACGCCCCCCGCATGCCACAGGTTCTGTGCAAAAATAAACACATCCCCCGGTTTGCCGCATACCTGCGTCTCGCCTTCGAGCGGCAGATCAACATTGCCCTGAACAGGACGATAATCAGGCATCCGGTGACTGCCAGGAATGATCTTCGTATTGCCTCTGTCCGGCTCAGACATATCGCTAAGGATATAGCAGATTTTGATATAATACATGGACGTTAGTCCATTGATCGTTGGAAAATGGGGACTAGGACCGTCCTGATGCCAATTGATGAAACTATTCGTCTCCGTCTTCAGATCACTAGGATTCGGCTCCCGAACCGTCAAATGAGAAATATGCAGCTGAATGTTATACCCCAACAAATTTACGATAAGCGGCAGCAGTGTCGGTTCATCGATGAGAGAAGCAATCGCCGGATGCCGCTCCACGCTATGATAAATATTGTGAGCCAGAGACTGTTTCTCCTCCGAGAGAATATGGTCAATGGCCCCATTCAAATGGGCAACTTGCTCACTGGAAAGGATATTCCGCAAGATTAGATAACCGTCTTGATTAAACTGTTTAACTAAAGGCGCAAGTTCCAATGTACGTTGATTCATCTCGTATTCCTCCATGGATTCGCATTATTTACTCGAGTAAATTTTAACTTAAAAAATATTCCCCCTATTTCTGGGGGCACTTCCTACGTGCTTTCACGAACAACCAACTCATTCTTTAAGATTTCATTCTTAACCGCTTGACCTTGAATAAGCGCAAGCATCCGCTCAAGCGTCGCCTCTCCTATGGCTATTCTTGGGTAGTGAATCGTGGTAATTGTCGGCGATGTCTGGGATGACATGAGAATATCCTCACAGCCTACGATTGCCAACCGCTCGGGTACAGCAATTCCCAGCTGTTTGCAAGCAGCAACAGCACCTGCAGCCGTTAAATCATTGACACATAAAAGCGCTTGATAAGAAAAATCGGACTGCGACGTCCATTTGGCCACCAAATGCCTGTAAGCCGTCTCGAAATTACAGGAATCGACCTCAAACAATTCATCGAGTTGTATATCCTCTTCGCCAGCCGCATGAATCAATGCTCGGTTACGCACTTCATAATGCTGTGAGCTCATTTGCTGACCTGCTGTCAGATAAGCGATGGAACGGTAGCCGCGACTTTTCAAATGTACAAACAGTTGTTTCATCGCAGAGGCCCAGTCAATATCAAGAAACGGAACAATGCCCTTCTCGTTGGAGCTAGGCTCCATAATTGAAATAATAGGGATACCTTGTTGTTGGAAATATTCAATCGTTGTCATCGCTAGACTTTGACCCAAAAGAATAATCCCATCTACTCTTCCAGCAAACAACGACTTGAGAATTTCTTCTTGTTGGGATTGGAATTTTTGAAAGAACAGAAAATAGCCGCGTTCCATCGCGCTTCGCTCAAGACTAATCAGAATCCCTGCTTCAAAAGGGTTTCCTAGGTTATTGACGAGCACAGCGAGCTGTTGGGTTTTCTTGGTTTTCATACTTCTGGCTACAAGGTTGGGTCGATAATCCAATTCCTTAATAACAGCCAGCACCTTGTTGCGCGTAGCTTCCTTGACATTGTTCTTATTGTTCATCACATAGGATACAACAGCAACGGAGACACCAGCGCGCTCTGCAACATCTTTTCGTGTAACCATACATCCTCCTTCCTCGTAATTTACTCGAGTATATTTCTTGGTTTCATTGTATTTTTATTGCTCACGAATGTCAATAGGTATGAAGAAAACCGGCCATCCTGCCTTAAGAAATGAGCCTCTTACTAGTATCAGATCTTATTAAGGGAACTAGGGGACGCTAATTAGGCAAAAAGCAGGGATGCGAGGGTAATAGCGGAACTACAGGGTCTTATTTCCACAGAAAGCGTTGAAAATTCCCAGCAAACAGCAAAATAGCGTACTGTAGTTCCCCCTCCCTCCCGATCATGTCACTTTTTGCTACTATAGCGCACTGTAGTTCCCTCCCTGCACGATGCAACTCCGGCAACTCGAGCAACTCGGCTAACTCCTCGATCACTCCAAGACATATAAAATATTCACAAAAAACCTAGCCGCAGGCCGCAGGCTAGGTTCTCTCTCAATCTGTACTCAATACGCAAGCTTGAAGGGCTTACGTTCCATAGCTTCCTTCAAATAGACAACCATTTCCTTGCTTTTCTATATACCAGTGTTAATATCCAAGGAATTGCCACAATGAGCACAAACACGATTACATTGTACAAATTGAACAGAAGAATCGAGCCAGGCACATGAACTTTGTATTTCCATAAAGACAGCAGCGCTGGGTGCATGAGATATACACCGAATGATACGGAACCCAAGGAAACAAAGAAGCGTGCTAAGCCAGCCATTTGCTGCTGCATCCATTTGGCGATCCAAATAAAGCTGACACCAATGCCTACGCTGTATAACAGCCATAATAGTTCAAACCAGGTATTTTCGAATTGATATCCTCTTAATCCAAGCAAATACAGCGAGGCATACGTAAGCCCGATAAGGAGTGTTGCCGGGAGCACCCATGCTTTGTTGCGATCCAACCAGGCGCGGAAGGCTCCATAGTTGATACCGATGGCACCGCCAATGAGGAAGTAGCCGAAATACGTGATACACAGTTCTGGCTTGTGACTTATCGTACCGAACCAATGGCTATAAATATACACGCCAGCTTGAATGGCTAGTCCCCACAAAGCCAATGTTCGCTTGAACCATGCTGCCTGCCTGACTGCCCAAACCAACAATGGAAACAGGACATAAAATTGGACGATAATGATCATAAAATACAAGTGATACCCGGAATCCGCCCATTTCAGCTGCTCCAAAAACACGCTGAAATCAAGCTTTACCGGATGTTCAGGCGTCCATAACCAAGGATTATATAAATAGTAGAAAAATGACCAAACAATATAAGGGATCAAAACTTGCCGAACACGTTTCCAATAGAAGATGCCTGCCTGCTTTGCGCTCCAATTGTCTGTATAAATATAGAACAAGACGATGCCGCTCAAGAAAATAAAAACAGGAACTGCGAAATAGCTGATTTTGTTTACAAATAATGCGAGCAGCTGTGTACTGCTGCCTTTCAGAGCCGGATCCACTGTCCAATCAGCTGTCACGTGAATCAGCACGACAGCAAGGATGGCAAATGCTCTTACGATATCAAGCTCCGTGATTTTTGCTTTAGCCATGTCGGTTTCAAATCCTCTTTTCCTCATAAATACCCTTTAACTATAGACATTTCCGGCATGTTTCGCAATATCCACTCGCACAAAACGTCCCTATTTGTAGAAATAGGAACGCTTGATTGACTATGCCTGATACACTTTCGGCTTGACGACTTGACGTTTGCGGGCCCCTATAAACACGCGAGCAGCTGTTAAACCTACCAATAGGAGAAAGGTGCTGACATACATGGTTTTGATCCAAACATTCGCGCTGTCAGTTCCAATGAACAATCCATGCAGTAAAGCTAGAAGAAAGATCGGATACGACAGCATGTGAAAAGCCAACCACAGCTTCCTTCGTAACTTGTTGCGAAGATCCGTTGTTAGAATGAGCAGCAGCAAGCCATATACCGCGATTGTCCCCATACCATTCAACCCTGTTGATTGCTTAGCGGTAAATGGAATCAGAATTTCTTTCCACTCGAAAGGCATGAACGCATCTATAACTAACAGGATCGTATGCGCTAAAGCAAGCAATGTCCCCGTATAATTGGCATATGTATGCCAGCGCAGCAATTGCGCTTTCTTCGGGCCCTTCCAATATGGAAGACTATAGGAAATTCCGATAGCCATCCCTACAAATAGACTGAGATAGGAGAGGATGCCAAATACACGAATAAGCGACCATGTAGGTAAATCAACCAGCCATTGAATCATGTTTAATGTCCTCCCTTCCTATTTTATTCGTGCACGACATCTGCGCGCAGACCTATCCATTCCCCATAGAACCACTTCGCAGCAGGCTTTACATGATGAACTGCCCCATCATTCGTATACATGACAGCTTCCATTCGTTCTATTTTCCGTTTAAAGAGCGCAATCCCCTCTTCGATACCTAGGATGCACATGACCTTGGCCCAAATTTCGCAATCCACCAAGTGCGCTCCGACTACTGAGCACTGAACCACGGAAGACTGACTAGGCTCCATCGTACGAGGATCAATGAGATGATGCTTGCTCCCTTCGCTCGTCTCCCAGCGCCTACGCTGTGTACTGGATGTCGCTATAGCTCCGTCTCTCATCCAAAGCAGCGCTTCATCCAATGGGTCTTCACTTTGCGGATTAGCAACGGCAATCACCCATGGCTCCGCATCCGCAGCGCCTCCCCAAACTTCAACATCTCCGCCAGCCTGTATAAGCCCTCTCTGAACCTGCCAGTCGCTGCGAAGATCGGCAGCCAATCCTTGCACGGTCCAGCTTTTGCCAATACCGCCTAGGTCAATTCGCTGTTGTGAGGTTAACAGGACCGATTGCATTTTTCTATCATAGTCGAGGTGCGTGTGTTTGGCAGAAACGGGGATCAACGGATCGGAACCGCTGAACTTTTCTATCTCATGCTGCTGCAACGTTTCGAAGCTGCCAACATAGCCAGCACGCTCGAGGGCCGGCAGGATGGCAATCGTGAATATGCCTTCTGTCCGTTCGAAATGATATTGAGACTGTTCCAGCAGCTCGGCCATCTCCAGCGAAACCAAACAGCGACTCCCTGCATGGCGATTAAGATGCGAACATTCACTATCCGGGAGAAATCGACTGAACCTTGCCTCCGCATTTGCAAAATACTGCCTGATGTGCGACGCCAGATTCACTCCCTCACTCTTGGGTTCAACCAGAACTTGAATCTGTGTATTCATCGCCCGAAAGCTTATCGTTTGATGCATGTCCCCTCAACTCCTTGATGATTAAGAAGCTTGACTTCTGGTATGGGCTTTCATCGTTGATGGCGAAGATTCCGATCTACCGCTCGCCGCCTGATCCTGATTCCTAATCCTCGTATTCGTGCGGCCCGTAACCCGCGTAGTATCCGTTTCCTTTTGCACGGTTACAGGGGCCTTCTGCCCTTGGGACAAACTAGCGGCTGTGACAGCTGCAAGAAATTGAGGACTTGCTTTAACTTCTTGGAATAAATAAAAGAGAATAGCTGCGATAACAATTCCCAGTTGCCATTTGGTCCATTTGGTTTTCTTCATTGCAATCGTACCTCCGCTCTGCCTGCATGGGCTTGATTTCATTATAATCAATACGATCTTAGATCGTCTGAATTTCCCCTTAATAGTAACTGAAAATTAACTGAAAAGAGGCTATCCGTTAAGTAGTAGATCAACTACTTAACGGATAGCCTCTTCTTTATTTCAGCATCGCTTGCAAAGGCTCTGCGATAATTCGCTGCACATCTTCCAGCACCACAGATAACCTGCGCTCCGCATCGAACAACTGATTGATTCGCGGGTTTAGCGCAAGCTGCTCGTACAGCTTCTGCAGCTGTTCCATCTCCTCTTGCGGTGGCATTTGGCCTCCAGCCATTTGCTGTTGAAGCTCATTTTGACGCAAACGGAAATCTTCCAATAAACTTTTGCTGGATGAATCTTGATCAACTTGAGCGCGGCTTTCCTTCATATCCTGATATTCTGTGCTGGTCTTGATGGCATTAGCCAATTCATACGCTTTATCATGTACATTCATACTCGACTTCCTCCTCAATTGTCTCCTTTATGGTTGGGCTTTTCCTACTGCACTTTCAGGCATATACATAAGCACCAAGGGATATATGTCCTCATATGATGGAGTAGTTTACTTTGCTTGTTGGCAATAAACCCTACCTTTAAACGCGGTCGATCATCCTTGAATGGCCTCGATAGGGGTTTCTCATGCTGGAAGGAGTGTTCGCTATTGACCAGGACGAAAGTTGGAATATCCATTCAAGGCACCAGCATCTATTTGGATGATCGGACCGTTGTTCTAAGTGAAGCCATTGCAAAAAAATGGAAAGTTCCGTCCAATCAAACGATTACCATGCGATTTGGCTCAGCCAAACAGGATGTCAAAGTGGTTACAGCCGCTACGTCGAACAGCTTACGATTAAATCCTGTGATCGCCTCCAAAATCGGTCTGCATCAAGGAGCTCGCCTTAATCTTCATTATAGGCAAAGTACGGGCACCTTGTCGATTGGACCTCTGATTGGCGTTATGATTAGCCGCGTTTATGCGAGTTCACAGGATCGCCCATTCGGTGCTATCACCGCTTTTTGTAAAGAAATGACGGATGCATGTGGACAATTTGGTGCTGTTGTATGCTTTTTCCCACCAGATGAAATGCGGGCCAATGCCCAATCCCTTTCCGCCTATTCGTATTCCAATGGTTCATGGAGCAAAAAAACGTTTCCGATTCCCAATGTAATTTACAATCGGCTAACATCGCGCAGATTCGAGAACAGAGCGAATGTCCAACTATTCATGAAAGATGTCAAAACCCGTTATGAAACGGAAATCTTCAATGAAAAATATTTAGACAAAACGGAAGTATTTCAAGCATTGCGCAAAGATAACAGCCTACATGGATACTTACCCGAATCTTATCTATTTAAAAACTATCAGATGTTGAAATCTATGGCAGCCCGCCATCCGGTCCTATTCCTTAAACCGATTACCGGAAGCCTGGGCAAAGGCATTATCCGTATTCGCAGGGAGGCGGCAGATTCGTATGCCTGCCATTTCACCAATCTCTCCGGCGTTCGCAGGCAGGCCTTCCCTTCGTTAACGGCTGTCTTCCAAGCCTTGTCCGGCAAGCTCAAGGCACAACGATACCAACTGCAGCAAGGGCTTGATCTCATCACAGCCGATGGGAATCCTGTCGATTTCCGAGCACTCGTTCAGCGAGGCTCCACAGGTCAATGGGACATTACCTCCATCGTTGGACGCATAGCAGGCACTCAGCATTTCGTTTCAAACCTGGCGCGTGGCGGAAGCCTGACTACCGTTTCAGGCGCGCTTGCCAAAACATCGTTCTCCTCAGCCACGCGCGTCGCTATTACAGCCCGTTTGCGCAAAGCTTCTTTGGACATCGCCAAAGGCATCGAAACCCAAATCCCTTTCCATTTTGGCGAACTCGGGATTGACTTGGCTGTTGATAAATCGGGAAAAGTCTGGTTGCTCGAAGTCAACTCCAAACCATCCAAGGATGACAATACCGCACTGAATAATGAACGCAAAATAAGGCCATCCGTCAAACAAATCGTGCAGTATGCACGGTATCTGGCGAAATTCTGAGGTGAAATCATGCGGCAAAGCGCACAACGTCCCTTACTGGGGATTATGGTGACGGAATTGAATCGAGAGCTGCCCTTTGCAAGTTCGGACTTCTACAAGCATCTTACGTATCATGGTGCCAAGGAGGGGTTGGAGGTATTCGTTTTCTCTCCGAATCGTATCGATTGGCAGCAGGGTTTAGTGCGAGGGTACAGCTATGCGTTTGAAAAAAAAGAATGGATCATGAAGCTCTTCCCACTCCCCTCCCTCATCTATGATCGTTGCTTCTTCAGCAATAAGCGCAGCTATCAGCAATACCGTCACCATGTGAGCAAGCTTCGTGAAATGCCTCATATTCGCTTTCTTGGCTATGGTTTAAGCGGGAAGTGGGAAGTAGGTCAAATCCTGCAGAAAGATCATGATCTGCACCTCTATTTACCCGAAACGAGTCTGCTTACAGGCCGTTTACAGTTAAAACGCTGGCTCGAAACAAGGAGCGATATCTTCCTTAAGCCTCAAGGCGGCAGTCAGGGCCGAGGCGCTTTGCACCTTCACCATCTAAGGACAACGGAAGGCAATGAGACCTTTCATATAAAAGGGCGCGATGCCCATAACCGTTCTATCGAGCATCAATTTCATCATTTCGATGCTTGCTGGAGCTGGCTTCGCACGACGATTGGAACACGTCCCTACCTTATCCAAGTATATCTGACCCTACATTCCTCTCAGGGCATGGCCTATGATGTTCGCTCCCTTGTGCAGAAAAACGGCCAGGGTTTATGGGAAAGCACAGGAATGGCCGTGCGGATCGGCAAGCCGGGCAGCATCACATCCAACCTGCACGGAGGCGGCACCGCTGAGGAAGTCTCCCAGTTCCTTACCAAAGAATTCGGAGCAGCTAGAGCGGCGGCACTTATTGAAACGCTAAGGAGCCTCTCCAGCCGTATTCCTCATGTACTGGAAACCCACCATGGACGTCTGGCTGAGCTGGGGATCGACCTCGGCATTGATGCCGACGGGCGAGTATGGATTCTGGAAGTGAACTCAAAGCCTGGTCGGACGATTTTTGCCCGCATGCACAATGACAAAGCAAGCACAAAAGCAATTGCAAACCCCATACATTATGCTGGATTTTTACTACACAAAAAGCTGAGCTGAGCTTGGCTTCGCTGGTAAGTGTCAAAACAGGCAGATGGGTGATGTCTGCCTGTTTTGACACGGAAAGCCCCGTAGGGCAACAAGTTTAGGAGGGTAACCTAATGAGTTTGACAACGTGTATGCTCCACGCCGTACAACGAACAGATAGATCGGTCTACTTAACAAGTGAACTCGTCAAAGCTTTACGGTTAACCGGCAATAAATCGATTACTGTAAAGGTCGGCAGTAAAACCACCAATCTACCGATCCGCCTGATCAAAAAAAGTGGTCAGCATATGTACATCCCGCTTTCTTTAATGGCAACTTTGCGAATTCCGCGAGCAGGAAGCGTTCTGGTTTCCAATACGAGCAATAAAGAACTTCGCATTGGCCCTATCATTGGCATTCTTACGAATGTAGAGAGTGGCGCGTCCCCTTTCGGCACCAAAACAGGCTTTATTCGCCAGATTATCAATATGGGTTCAAACAAATCTTTTGTTTTCGCGTTCAGCCCCAAGAATGTGAACTGGGTTCAAGAAACCGTAACAGGAATGATTCCCAAAGAAGGCGGCGGCTGGATTCGTAAAACCTTTCCTTTGCCAGACGTCGTCTACAACCGGTTATCCAGTCGGAAAGCAGAAAAATCGGCAGGCATGGAAGGCTTCAAAGATCGTTTTGTGCGAAGAGGCATCCCCCTCTTCAACTGGAGCTTTTTTGACAAGTGGGATGTCTATAAAATGTTGGATGGTGACGATGCCTTCCGCTTCGTTCCGGAGTCACGGATTAACCCATCTGCCGAGCAAATCAAAGAAATGCTGGATAAGCACAAATTCATTTACTTGAAGCCAACCGCAGGCAGCTTGGGGATCGGTATTTTCCGTGTTACGTATAATCCAAAACGCGGTTACTTCGTCCGTTATCGCAAAGGCGGCAAAAATGTGCTCATACGCTACGGTAAATTTGATGGCTTGATGCAAATGCTGGGAACGGGTCGCGGACGCCTCACCAACTATGTCGCCCAACAAGGCATTCGCCTCATTGAAATTGACAGCTGTCCTATCGATTTCCGTTTCCACCTGACGAAGAATGGGAGCAACAACTGGGTCGTTGCCGCCATTGGCGCCAAAAAATCAGGGAAAGGCAGCGTCACTACCCATATTCGCAATGGAGGCCAGTTAATGACACCGGAGCAAGTACTCCGTCAGATCTATGGCAATCGAGCGGAACAAGTGTTGACGAATGCCAAAGAGACCGCGATTAAACTCGCCGAAGGCATCGAGAACAACTACAACCATTTGCTCGGAGAGCTGGGATTCGATATTGGGATCGATCAGAATGAGAAAATTTGGATGTTCGAAGCCAATGCCAAACCGGGAAGATCCATCTTTAAGCACCCTTCCTTGAAAGAAGGGGACATCGCCACGATCCAAAACATCTACGAGCACTGCCTCTATCTGAGTCGCTTCCGCTCAAGGAGGGAAAACTAATGGGCTTCATCCTGCATGAGAGAGGACAAAAGCCTACTCTTGGCATTCTCACTGTTAAGGATAGCAATCGGGTCTTCCGCGGTAATCTAAACAACTTTCTCGATTTGATTCAAACGGGCGAGCGGCTCGGTGTTGACGTCTATGTCGTCACAACCAAAGATTTTAACCTCTCGGGTTCAGATATCTATGGCTATAGATTTAAACCGGCAGCTAAGAAATGGAGCAGGGAACTCGTTCCCGCTCCGCAAGTTGTTTATAATCGTATACCATATCGTAAAATGGAAATGAAGCCTGAAGTCCAACAAACCATTCAAGCCTGTAATCGCAGCTCCAGCGTGCAGTTATTCAATCCATCCTTCTTCAACAAATGGACATTGTTTAGTTGGTTGAACAGCGCCAAGGAAAGTAAAGTCTATATGCCTGATACGCTGCAATTAAGCGAAGCCAAAGACATTACGCAGCTGCTGCGCAAGCATCCTGTGCTCTATCTGAAACCTGTCAAAGGCAAAGCTGGCAGAGGGATTATGCGTATTGAGCGAATAACGACCAAAAACGACCAATCTCATTACAGGTTAAGTCGTCAGGAAGATAAGAAAATGACCTATAGTTACCACAGCTCGGCTGATGATATCTGGACTGAGTGGGATAAACACAGAGGTTCCCACGACTATATCGTTCAGCAGGGAATCATGTTAACCCGCTATAAACAGCGGGCATACGATTTGCGTGCTTTGATTCAAAAAACGGGCAAAGGTGTATGGAGCGTCTCCGGTGTAGGTGCCCGCGTTGCAGGCAAAGCCAGCATTACGACCCACGTCCCACGCGGCGGCTCAATCGACGAACCGCTGAAACTGTTGACGGCTGCCTTCGGAGCCAAAGAAGCCAAAAGCATTTTATTGCGCGTTCGGAAAGCTGCCGTTACGCTTGCTACACAAATCGAAAAATCGTCCGGGAACCAGCTCGGTGAAATGTCCATGGATATCGGTGTGGATACGAACGGGCATATCTGGTTCTTCGAGGCCAATTCCAAACCGATGAAATTCGATGAACCGAACATTCGCCAGAAATCATTGGAACGTATTATTAGATACAGTCTCTACTTAATGAATAATGGGAGAAGAAGGTGATTATGCTTGTCTTCACAACGACTGGGCGTACTCGCTATTTATTTAGGCAAATCACGGCTGGAGGAGCTCTCTTATTTCCAGAGGCTAAGCAAGGAAGGGAATAAAATCGGTGTTCAAGTGGAAGTTTTCTCCCCGGTTGATGTGGAAAGCGGCAATACTGTTCGCTCCTTAACCTTCGACCCCGGTTTGAGGAAATGGATTCGGCGGCGAACCACTATGCCGCCCGTCATCTATGATCGCTGCAGGTACAAAGCCGCGGCGAATTACCGCATGCTCAAAGCATTTCGAAACCGTCATTCGAAGCTAATTTTCCTGAGCAGACCCTTGGCAAATAAATGGGCGATGCATCAAATTCTTTCCGAGAGTGAAAGCATTCGTCCTTATTTACCGGCAACAGTCCGCTTCAGCACCGTGCAAGATTTAGTGAAAACTTTGAAAAGACATAAGCTCATCTATGCGAAACCCAAGAATGGCACGGGAGGAAGAGGGATTCTGCGCATAGAGCAGTTGGATTCAGATCTCTATTTACTGCAAGGAAGGAATGAGCAGCGAACTATCATCGCCCCTTACAAAGCAACAGAAAAGCAGCTTATGGTTAAGCTGCATACACTGAAACTAAGTTCTGATTATGTTGTGCAGCAAGGAATCCGCTTAACGTTGAAAGACGGCCGTGTCCATGATTATCGCCTGCTTATTCAGAAAAATGGCCGGGGTGAATGGGAAGTTACCGGGTGTGCAGGCCGCATCGGCCCACACCGCAGCATCACCTCGAACCTGCACGGCGGCGGCAGCGCAGTTAGTCAAACTAAATTATTATCCTATCGCTTCTCATCAGCAAGCAAAATTGATGCCATCAAGAACGAAATGAACACCTTTGCCCACACACTCGCTGAGTTTCTAGAAAATAAATTCGGCAAGCTAGTTGAGCTTGGGTTGGACATTGCCATAGATCCTGGCGGCCATATCTGGCTGCTCGAAGTCAATCCCAAACCTTCCAGAGAAGTATTCCGCAAAATTGGCGAAAGCTCCACCTATCAGAAGGCGGTTTCAAGGCCGCTGGAATATGCCATGTGGATACTGAATCAAAATTCAAAAAAAGCGGAAGAAAGAAAAGCCGAAAGGCCCGAATCGTGAATAAGCCATCGGAAGCAGCAGCCACATGCTGTGTAACTTCCGATCTACATATGTTCAATCCCCTTCTTTCCTATACTTTCAATTCCGCATGGATCGTTGTTGAATTTTCGATTTGAATCGTCGCATGCGTGATTTGGAAGCGTTCCTCCAGCAGATGAATGGCTTGCTGCAGAATGGCTTGACTATCCAAGTGATCGGCAATGAGCAAATGACAGCTAAGTGAATCAAGACCTGATGTGATCGTCCATATGTGCAAATCATGCACATTAATGACACCTTCAATCCCCTCAAGCATTTGTTGGACATCCCCTAATGAGACGCTCTGCGGCGTTCCTTCCATTAAAATGTGAATGGTCGATTTCAGTACTCCCCAGGCTCCTTTTAGAATCAGCAGCGATACAAGGACACTTATTATTGGATCGGCTGCATACCAGCCAAAAATCAGCATGACAGCTCCAGCTGCGATCGCTCCGACAGAACCCAGTGCATCTCCAAGAATATGCAGATAAGCGCTGCGCAGATTTAAATTGCTGTGCACATCGCCTTTGCGCATGAGAGTCCATGCGCTCAGCAGATTGGCTATCAAACCTACACTGGCAATCAGCATCATGGAACCGCTGGCCACCGTAGGAGGATGGAGGAATCGCCCGACAGCTTCCCAAATGATGAACCCCGCAATAACAAAGAGGGTCACCGCATTGAAGAGGGCTGCCAAAATCTCGGTCCGATGGAAGCCATAGGATTTCTTGGCAGAGGTAGGCTTGGCTGCGAACCACATCGCCACAAGACTTAAAGCAAGCGACCCGGCATCGCTCAGCATGTGTCCAGAATCCGAGAGCAGCGCCAAGCTATTCGTCCATAAACCACCGATAAATTCCAAAAACATAATGCCTGCTGTGATGATAAGTGCAATAAGCAGTCCTTGTTTATTTCCCCCATGCCCATGATGGTGATGCCCGTGATCGTGCCCATGATGATGGCCTTCATGTGCGTGATTGTGGCCTTTGCGAGTTCCCTGATCGCTGCAAGCTGTATGATCCTTATGATCATGTGAGTGTACTTGTGATGAATGTTGATGCATAGCAATTCCTCCTTGCGCTCTGCCCCTTAGAATGGAGTGTTATCCTGCAAAATATTCCTGCTCATTCAACACATGAATACATGAGCACTTGTTCATATATTATATAATACGGATTCAAACAATCAGCGTCAAGCCTTTTCCTTCCTTTTAAACAAACAAAAAAAGACCGACACATTCGCTCTTCTTGCGAGCAAGTATCGATCTCATTGGCAATCAGGACTTACGTTCCTGTGGCTATTTTGTTCGCTCCTGCTTCTATGCCGTCGGGATCGAACGTAACCGTTGCGCTAAAAAGGGTCGTTGATACCGCGAAATCGCCGGTGATTCCGCCCCCGCCGCCGGAATTGGTTTTGGATGCGCTAGTCGGAGCAATGATGAACGTATCTCCATTTACCAGATTTCCTTCATTTCTAATAATGTTGAATATTCCTACAAAAGAAGGCATTCTGATCAGCACCTTATCTATCAATGTGATAACAGTGTATGCCCATCTCCAACTGTTTGCTACTGCAATCGCAATTTACAGATATTCAAGCAGCTCCGCGAAGCTGCGGATTCGAATATGCGCCCCTTCAAGCTCCCCGGATTCCCGGAATCCTGCATAATCGCAAGCCGCAACGGTTAAATGATTGCGAAGTCCTGCTTCCACATCCGAGGAACGATCACCTACCATCCAAGCCGATTGGATTTGATGGGTTTCAAGCAGGATTTGAACTAAATCGACTTTCGATTTCGTTTGATATTGCCCCGCACTGTACAACCCTTCAAACAAGTGCCCCAGTCCTTTAGCGGCAATCACATTTCTCACATAGTCTTCCAGCCCGTTGCTCGCCACAAATAAGCGAATCCCTCGGTCATGCAAAGCTTGCAGCGTTTCGGCAACGCCTTCATATAAATCGCCCTGACCTTCGTGCAAGCCATTCATCTGATAATTCAGCAGCAGCTTATCGGCTTCGTTACGCGCTTCTATAGAAGCTTCCGGCATGACCCGCTGCCAAATCTGTTCAAGCAGCATGCCAAGCGCTCCCAGGATCCGTTCTTCCGGCGGCGTTTCTCCTGTAAACAAGCCTTTGGCCCGAAGTTCATCGAATGTCGCATGATAAGCAGGCAGAAGAAGTGTTTCGGTTTGAAACAACGTCCCGTCCAAGTCAAAAAGCATAGCTTCTGGTTGTTTTCTCTGAATTGTCATCGCTCTAGCTCCTTCTCCGTTAGGAATTCCGAAAATATTCTAAAAAAAGTAATGATCTTAGATAAGAATGGCAAACATACCCATGTAAGTCAATGTTCATATTTGGCAAAAAGCCTGTTGCCGTAGCGATAAATTTCAGTTATGATTGAAATGTGTATAATTCGATTGAAAAATGATATTTTTAAGCAAAATAGTTTCAGAATTCAGCTATACTCTATTTTTTTGATCACAATTCCATTGATAACTTGTCCATGAAAGTGAGGAATACCATCATGAATCTTCATATTTTTCAAAATCAACAAGAATTAAACGAGGCCGGAGCGGGCATTATCACTTCCCTTGTCCAGATGCAGCCTAGATCCGTTCTTGGCCTAGCCACAGGCGGAACACCAGTCGGTATTTATGAGGAACTCGTGAAGTCCTATGATAAAGGGCGTGTAAGCTTCAAAAGCGTCACTACGTTCAACCTCGATGAATACGTTGGCTTACCGGTTGATCATTCCGAGAGCTATCATGCTTATATGCAGCAGCACTTGTTTAACCATATTGACCTGCCAGCTTCACAAGCACACATTCCTAATGGTAATGCTGCTGATCTAGAAGCTGAATGCACTCGTTATAATGAGCTTCTGGATGAAGCAAAACAAATTGATTTGCAAATTCTCGGTCTAGGCCATAATGGGCATATCGGATTCAATGAACCCGACCATTCCTTGGTCAGCGGAACTCACCGCGTGGAGTTGAAAACAGAAACGCGCGAAGCCAATGCTCGTTATTTCAATACGATTGACGAAGTGCCAACTCATGCTTTAACCATGGGGGTCGGTACGATTCTCAAAGCCAAAACAATTCTCTTGATCGTTCGCGGCGCTGACAAAGCAGAAATCGTTCATCGCGCTCTGACAGGTCCGATTACGACTGAAATTCCTGCAACGCTTCTGCAAACACACCCGCACCTTGTCGTGCTTCTTGATGCCGAGGCTGGGAGGTTGTTCGAATGAGTTCATTCGTCATCACGGGAGCCAAGATCGTAACCGAACAAGGCACTATTGAAGACGGATATCTGCATATCCAAGGTGGCGTAATTGCTGCTATCGGCGAGATGTCGTCTTGGGATCAAACTTCAGCAGCCCCTGACGCCACGCTTCTTGATGCTCGCGGCAGTTGGCTGCTGCCTGGCTTCATCGATGTTCACGTGCATGGCGGATACGGCGCTGATTTCATGGATGCTGATCCAGAAACATTAGCGATCATCACGCGTTTTCATGCGCTTAACGGGACAACGGGAATGCTTGCTACAACAATGACTGCCCTGCGTGAAGACATCGACCGCGTACTTGGTGAAGTCCACGCTTATATGCAGCAACCTATGCCCTATGCCCAACTGCTGGGTGTGCATATGGAAGGCCCTTTCATCTCGCCTAAGTGGGCAGGCGCACAGGATCCCAAGCTCATGGTGACGCCTCAGCTTCCATGGCTCGAAGACTGGAACGAGCGTTATCCGCAGCTCGTCAAGCAGTTGACCTTGGCCCCCGAACGCGAGGGGGGCCTTGCGATGATCGCGTGGTTGCGCGATCACGGCATCGTTGCCGCCTGCGGCCACACGGACGCCACCTACGCCGAGATTCAGGCGGCGGTTGGCGCGGGGCTCTCGCATGCGGTGCACACCTACAACGCGATGAAGCCGCTGCATCATCGCGAGCCTGGCACAGTCGGTGCGGTGCTCACCGACACCCGCATCAGCGGCGAGGTCATCGCCGATGGCCATCACGTGCACCCAGCAGCGATTCGCCTGCTGGCTATGGTGAAGCAGCCGCATGGCTTGCTGCTGATCACGGACGCGATGTCCGCCGCCGGGCTCGGCGACGGCGAGTACGAGCTGGGCGGGCAAGCCGTCACCGTACAGGCGGGCGTTGCCCGGCTGACGGAAGGCGGCGCGCTCGCCGGCAGCACGCTGACGATGATCGAGGCGCTCCGGTTTATGGTGCGCGAGGTCGGTGTCAGCGTCGCAGACGCGAGCCGCTTCGCGAGCGGCAACCCGGCGCGGCTGCTGAAGCTCGAGGCGACGCACGGCTCGATCGCGCTAGGCAAGCAGGCTGACTTAGTACTCGTCAGCCCGGAGCTCGCGCTGGAGCAGGTTTGGATTCGCGGCAATGAAATCCGTGGTTGATGCTTATTAGATAAGAGGCTGCCTCATCAGGTTAACACCTGGTGAGCAGCCTCTTTTTGCAGCAGTCCCTCATGGAGCTATTGTAAAAAGGCAGGAATCACTGACTGAATGTCGAACAACGTTAATGATTTGTATGCCACAGCCCCATGCTTTCTCAGGAAGGATATGATACGCCAATGCTCTATCTTATTAAAATCGCTTATACCTTGATTTTCCCGCCGGGAATCATTATTCTGCTCCTGCTCTGTATCGCTATCTGGCTGCAACAGAAAAAAGAGTACATCAGTACTCTTCTCGTCGGGCTGGCCGCGGTGCTGCTTGCAGTATGTTCCATGCCTTCCTTCAGCAATGCTTTGCTAAATAGCATAGAGAGCAGATACTCACCTCCAGCGCAGGTTTCAGGCGATGTCCTGGTGATGCTGACAGGAGGGGCAACCTTAGACACGGCTGACCCGCTTACGCATGGAGAAGGCTACCTAACAGCCAACACAGCTGCTCGTGTACTCACCGTTGCCGAGCTTTATCGAAGCACGAAGCTGCCCATCCTCCTCTCCGGCGGTCAGGTATTCAGCGACACAGGCAATGAATCTCAGATTGCCAAACGGCATCTGCTCGCGCTTGGTATTCCCGAAACAGCGATATACATGGATGACACCAGTCGCAATACCGAAGAGAATGCCCAGCATACGCTTGCCCTTCTCACCAAGAATGGCTGGAAACAGCCTGTTCTCATCACTTCTGCCTTCCATATGGCGAGGTCTGTGAAGCAGTTTCAGAAACTCAAAATGGCGGTTATTCCTTATCCAACGGATTACATCTCCCAGCAAAAACAGGAGCTCACCTTCAGCAAATTCGTCCCTTCTTCAAGCGGTCTGGCTGTTACAGGGATTGCATTGAAGGAATTTTTGGGCTTGTTTGCGGCCAGGAACGGATGAACCCCATCCTAGTACTGGTTACGCCTTACGAACTCAGAAACCCTTATTTGATCAAAATACCTCTGTTCAAAATTATTACGAACTTCAGATGCGTTATTTCAATAAATAGATGAGCATTTCATGCTTAAACGGTGCGATAACGCCTCTTCAGTTCATTAGATTGAAAACGAAGCCGTTTTCGGGCCAATAAGCACAATACAGTTCGTTAGAACTCGAATCGAAATGAACTGAATCGCATCCAATCAATCGAATCCACTCGCTCTAATCCAATCCAATCAATCGAATCCACTCGCTCCAATCCAATCCAATCAATCCACTCAAACTCGCTCGACTTGCATCTCCCCGTTCAGAACACCTTCTGCGCCTCCCGGTCATCCTTCAAAATCTCCACCGCTTCCCGGAACCGCAGGGAGTGCACGATCTCCCGCTCCCGGAGAAATTTCAGACTGTCCTGCAAATCGACATCATCTGTCAGATCAATCAACCATTGATACGTCGCTCTCGCTTTCTCCTCGGCCGCGATATCCTCATAGAGATCAGCTATCGGGTCTCCCTTCGCTTGTATGTAGGCAGCTGTCCATGGAACCCCCGATGCGTTCTGATAGAAGAGCGCCCTGTCGTGGCTCACATAGTGATCATCCAAGCCAGCAGCTTTCAGCATATCTATCGTCGCATCCTTAGTCAGCTTATAGACCATCGTAGCAATCATCTCGAGATGAGCGAATTCCTCCGTTCCAATATCCGTCAATAAGCCCACAACTTTATCCGGAATCGTATAACGCTGATTCAAGTAACGCAATGCTGCGGCAAGTTCTCCGTCAGCCCCTCCATACTGTTCAAGCAGGAGTTTGGCCATTCGCGGGTCGCATTTGCTGACTCTGACCGGATACTGCAGCTTTTTCTCATAGATCCACATGCGCGTTCCTCCTTCTCAGACTTGCCAAGGCCAGGGAGTATTCACCCACTGCCAGGGATGTTTGCTGTAGGCATGCCCGAATGGCATGAGGGGTCCGAAAGCCAATTCAAACTCATTCGCAAGGTGCATTCTTTTTTGGGCGAATTGATTATACTGCTGCAGAGCAGCTAAATCATCAGGGTGGGTGTCCAAATACAAGGTCAACTCCACAAGTACAAAATCAACAGCTTGCAAATCATGCAACTGTCTGTAGTACGACTCTGGCAGCACGGGCTGACTCATCGTTATCGCTCTCCTTCGACATCTTTGGCTTCATAGGGGCCGAATAATGAGGGCCAGAGGGTACCTCTTTTCAACGCCTCATAAGGGCTGTACTGCGGCAAGCCTGGTGGTTGAAAATGGATATACAACTGGGGCGGCGTGTTATAGAATTTCACTCGAATCGGTGGACAAGGATCAAAGGGACTGATGTAAGGGTAGTAGCTTTTGAATTGCGAGTACATGCGTCTCCTCCTCTTTTCATGAACGACACAACATTCAACAGGCGCAGCGGCATAAGCCTATATGCTCGTTATATGCAGGAGGACTTGGTCAAAATCACTGGATTTCCAAGATTTCCATCTAGTCTGATTCAACGATTCATTGTTAAAATAAGAAAAGTTCACGAAATGACACCAAGACTACCAACAGGAGGGAACGACGATGATTAGATCCAAGCTGGTTTTCGCAACTGCCGCTATGCTCTTGACAGTATCTTTAAGCAGTGTAATCCCCATCTCGCCTGTTTCCGCTGCAACTGCTGCAGGTACATCCAGCACCATGCTTGCGCAAGGTATGACAAGTTCCTCTGTTGCGGAGCTTCAACAAAATTTAAAAACGCTTGGGTTCTTTACATACCCGACAGCTACCGGTTACTTTGGCACGATAACGACACAAGCGGTAAAAGACTACCAGAAAGCTTACAGTCTCCCGCAGACAGGTATGGTTGACGCCGTAACGAACACCAGTGTTTCCCATGCATTGACGAAACGCACCCTAATGGCGGATGCGCTTACATATCTGCGTGTTCCTTATCTTTGGGGCGGCGCTACGCCGCAAGGATTTGATTGCTCCGGCTTTATTTACTACTTATTCCAGAAGCATGGCATCCCAGCGACACGGACAACCTCTAAGGCGCTATTCGATAGCGGCACTTCTATCAGCACAAGCACTTTGCAGCCAGGCGATTTAGTGTTTTTCGCTATTGCTACGCCGGGGGTTATCGATCATGTAGGCTACTACATGGGTGACGGTCAGTTCTTATCCGCCACCCGGTCGGCGGGGATTTATCCGCAAGCTTTGATGAATTCATATTGGGGACCCAAATTTATGGGGGCCAAGCGCGTGTATTGACATTCAAAATTTTCTGCGTGAGCACCTTCAGCGCCTTATTGTCACGCTAGACAGAAAACGATCGTCCCTAAGATCTTATTAATCATCACTAAAATCCCTTTCCTATTGGAGTAGCTTCTTGACAACAATGACGCTGCTATAGTCAGCAGCGTCATTGTTTTATGTTGTTAGTTAATTTCCTGCCTTCCAAGCATCATATTGCTTCTGGATCTCACTCATAACTTTATCAATTCCTGCATCCACCAGTTTTTTCTTCGTATCCTCAACATATTTCGGGTAATCCGGCATGGAACCCGTCGTGAAGATTGGATTCACCTCTTTATTGACGGCGTTGATCTGCGCAATCTCCGATTTGACCGGCTCCGTATTGAAAATAAATCCGAGCAGACGAGAAGCCTTGCCGTTATCGTTCGTCTTTTTCATTGCTTCCAACGCTTTCGTTGAATTCCAGTTTGAATCCCATTGATCCCAAAGCGGCCCAAGCCAGTTATGCCAAATTGCCCATGTTTGTTCAGCACCGCTTTTGGCTTCTATCGTTGGATTATCGTCTTTGACGGTACCTGATTTCACCGTATAGTTTTTACCTTCAACCCCGTACGCTAGTGTATTCAATAAGTACTTGTCGCTCCAAATGTAATCTAGCAGCATCATGGCTCTTTCCGGATTCTTGGATGTTGCACTGATCGCTGTCGCAGCTGCTGTCATGGAACTGGTTGAAATGGTTGGCTGTGAACTGAATGTTTCAACGGTTGGGAAGCCATATGTGCTTGTCGATTTCGACCCGTCTTCCGTATAACCTCCGGAGTCGCGAAGCACAGCATATTTCCCTGATTTGGCTTCAGCCAGATAATCCGTTTTGATCGCGGCATCTTTGGCTATGTAGCCCTTTTTATAGAAATCATTCATAATTCTATAATTTTCATAATTTTGCTGAATATCAAGCGTTTTGATGAAGGTACCGTCTTTTTCACTAAAAGAGATGCCAGCTACTACAGATGTATAATCGGGTAATCCTACTCCGGAAGTAGCTCCATTAGCCGTTGCAATGACTGGAATCATATTCGGTTCATTTTTCTTAATTGTTTCCAGGAATGGCTCCAGATCACTAAGACTCTTGACACTTTTATAATCGAATTTATATTTCTCAACTAAATCTTTTTTAAATACATAGGCACTCGCCGGGCTATACGGTGTCTGAGCGGGAATCGCCATAATCTTCCCTTTGTAGGTGACGGCTTTCCATGCGCGCGGATCAACTTTTTTGAGGATATTCTGACCATACTTCTGCAATAAATCGTCAAGCGGCATGAAGGCGCCTTTCTGCACATTGCCATTCAAATTATTTAACGTATTGGAGGTAAATACGAGATCGTAGGGCTCGCCAGCCGCTGACTTCAGCTTGATCTTATCTTCCCAGCCCGCGTTGTCAATCATGTTAAAGTGTACATTGGCATTCAATTTTTCCTTAATGAGCTTGTTTGCTACCGCCTCAACCGCTTCCTGATCCTTTAAATTGTCGATCGGCTTTGGCATGAACCAGCTAATATCAACGAAATCTTTGGTCTGACTCGTACTTGCCCCCGTACTTGCAATCGGACTTGCGCTTTCTTTTGTTTTCTCGTTCGTGCTGCAGCCACTAATAACAATTGTTGTCGCCAGTAAGACAGATGTTCCTGATCCAATCCATTTTGCAGCTTTGGCTTTTTGACCTTTCACTTGGATGGCCTCCCTTATATGATCTTTCCTCAATAATTGAGAGATACAGAGCAGGTAACCTGCACCTGGATTTATTTAACCTTTTACAGAACCTACCGTCAATCCTTGCACAAAATATTTCTGAAACAGCGGAAAAACGAGAAGCATGGGTCCTGCTGCCAAAATACACATAGCCACACATAGCCATACGTGCACTTAATGATGGAACCTGTGTGCCTGGTTTAACGAGACCATACTGTATAGCTTCCGACGAATTCAAGTACTCCATATTCTTCAGAACGCGAATAAGCAAATATTGCAGCTTCATTAAATGATCTTGATCCATATACAGCAAGGTCAGCCACCAATCATTCCAGTATTGGAGTGCGAAGAACAGACCCAAGGTAGCCAGTGCGGGCTTTGATATTTGCAGAACAATTTGGGCAAAAATTCTTAACTCGCCTGCACCGTCCATTTTCGCTGACTCAATAATCGCTTCTGGTATCGTTTGCAGGAAACCTTTCATCAGAAGCACAAACCAGCCGCTAATCAGATAAGGCAATATGAGCGCCAGAACATTGTTTCTGAGTCCCAGCCATTTCACCATGAGAATATAGGAGGGTACCATTCCCCCATGAAAGAGCATCGTGAAGAATCAGCTCGGGCGTTGAACAAAATGAACGCCTTGTTTCCTTAGTTCTTCGTGAAGCCTATCGATCGAGACATCCCTGAGTTGGCAATTGCTGTCTATCGAGATAGCAGCAGCTACTCCCGCTGCTTGACCAAGCGCATAGCAAGTGGCTTGAATACGCATGGATGACATCGCCACATGGGTAGCCGAAATGGCCCGGCCCGCTACTAGCAGCCCCTCGACGCTGACAGGCACCAGGCAACGATAGGGGATATCGTATCCATCAATATGCCGCTCATCAGTAACTTTCGAACCATCCGGACTATGGATATCGATCTCGTAGTTCGTTTGCGCGACCACATCGGTGAAACGGCGACCGGCCGTTAGGTCGTCTTCCGTCAACGTATACAAACCTACCAGTTGATTCGTTTCTCTAACCCCAGTTTGCGATGCAACATGAGATATCGCGTAATTCTCAAAGCCATTGCGCTGCAAATAATGAGCGATGGAAAAAGCCTGCTTCAGACATTCCTTCTCCGCATAATTAATATCTTCGATTTTGGCGCCATTGCCTTTCACCCGGCTCATGTTAACGAGCAGCGTACCATCGCCCATTCGTTCCCAATATAAGTGGCGACCCTGGGGCAGGTCCTCCGGCTTGTCATAGTAATAGCAGCCTTCAGGCAAATAAGGTTTTACAGGTTCTCCTGTATTTTGCATCATGAACATAAGGGTCATGGGCTGAGTCATCCCATCAGATTCCCTCCCCGACGTGTAGGAAGCTCCAGATTCTATGGCTACACGAGCATCTCCGGTACAATCGAGGAACACCGCTCCTTCAACCGCCCGCAACCCTTCACGGGAATTGATAATAACAGCCTTCATCTGTTTATCGACAATAATCGATGAAACAAAGCTCGTGTGGTAGCATACTTTGACATTTTCGCGTTCCAGCTTTTGATTTAAATAATAGCGCAAGCGAAAAGGACTGAACTGATGCTCTAACCCTTCTTCATGCCCGTTTGGCAGATGTGCAGCAGCAAATTCAGCAATGATTTCCCTATATATACCTGTACAATTGCCAACTTTCATGAAAATGCTTACATTTCCAATCGTTCCCATTCCTCCGAGCTGTGCCGTATGTTCAAGAAGGATCACCTTTTTCCCGCAACGGGCGCCAGCTATCGCTGCCGCAACACCCGATGGCCCGCCTCCTATTACGACCAAGTCAGCACGATCGTAGAGGGGAATATGGCGGTTAAGCTCATAATAATTCGTTGCCATCTCATAACCTCGTTTCTAAAATCTTGCCATACCTCAACACTAGGCCATGAATCCGGCAAAGTATATTGCATTATAGGTATTTTCCTTCAAAAACGGCTCCCAAGACTGCTTTTTCAGCGAAGGAATCGACTGCATTCCAGGCAAATTTCTATTGACTGCGCATTCGGCAGTGATTATCATGCAGCCCCCTCCACGAAAGATCGCCTGATATTGTATACTAAAACTATTGTAGAAATGGGAAGGAGCGTCAGGAAATGAGGAAACTGCCCTTGCCTTATCGCTATATGATTGATGAATTTCTCACTCCATCCTTTCATTTCAGCATCTCCGAGTATGAGGTACACCGTGTTCATGATTTGCATGGGCATGAATTTTTTGAGATGGAGATTATTTTGGACGGCCGGGGCACACAAATTTTGAACGGGGAATCCTCCCCTCTCGCCCCTGGCGCGATTTACCTTCTGACACCTGTTGACTTCCACACCATTATTCCGGAGCCAAGATTTCCTCTTCGACTAATTAATCTGAAATTTACCGAGGAGTGGCTTGATGAAGAGCTGCGCCTGTTTCTTTTTCAACAACCCAATCGGATATCTATCCGCTGTGAGGATACACTTCTGGCTGGCATCGAATTGGAATGCCAGCGATTATTAGCTGAATGCGCCGAATCGCGGATTGGCAAGAATCAAGCCATTCGGGCAACATTGAACAGAATGCTGGTCGATATCCTGCGGTCTTGTCCCACGGATCCCAAAGCTTTATTCAAACATCCGAGAGTAGATGTCCCTGAATGGACTCAACTTCGCAAAGCGCTGCATTATATCGATTATCATTTTCGTGAACCGATAACTCTCCAGCAAGCTGCGGCGCTCACTCCATGGAGTCCCAACTATTTCAGTGAAAAATTCAGCAAAGTCATCGGTCAATCGTTTCAAATGTATTTGCAAGAGAAGAGGCTTCAATTTGCCCATAGGCTGCTGCTTAATTCCAGTTTACCGATGACTGAAATTGGGCTGGCTTCCGGCTTTAATTCGTTGTCTTATTTCATTCGTTGTTTTAAAAGCAAATACGGGCTGTCCCCGAAAGCAGCCCGTCACGCCAAATAAAAACCGAAAATCGTGCTATGTTTCTGAACATAAGACAAGTTTAATCATCAACCTCCTTGTACAATGGGTTCGTAAGTCCCCATCGTTACGAGGAGGTTTTTATATGATCGATACCCTGTGCCTGAACGGCCAGTGGCAGCTTGTTTATTTCCCTCAAGATCAATGGCCTATCCATCATCCCGATGATTTGAGCAGCTTGCCTATACCTGCCATTCAGGCAGCAGTTCCAGGCAATGTTGAGCTGGATTTGGTCAGCAGCGGACGGCTGCCTGAGCCCTTTCATGGCACTCATATCAACGAGCTTCGCCCGTTGGAACATTATGAATGGTGGTACAGTCTGGAATTCTCCGCACCGCCGGATATGAAAGGTTTGCGCACGGAATTCGTTTTTCAGGGTGTAGACTGCTTTGCCACCTATTGGCTTAATGGAGATAAGCTCGGCTCCAGCGACAATATGTTTATTGAGGTTCATCTTGAAACAACGCATTCCCTCCTATTCGATCGTCCAAACAAACTGTTTGTAAGGTTGTGTTCACCAATTGTAGAAGCCATGAAGCGAAGTACAGATACCATTTGTTACGGTCCAATTACCAATGGTGAACAACTATTCGTAAGAAAAGCTGCGCACAGCTTCGGTTGGGACATCATGCCGCGAGCCGTATCGGCAGGCATCTGGCGATCCGTTGCGTTGAACGTCATCCAGGATCACGCCTTGACCGATCTTTATTTTCATACGATTTCCGTAGAAAAGGACTTTTCGAACGCGCAGATTGGGTTATTTTTCAGAGTAGCCACAGATCCCAAGTTTTTTTATGATGGCTTGGAGCTAAGGATAACGGGATCGTCGGGCGAATCAAAGTTTCAGATCAGCAAGCCTGTATTGTTCAATCTGGGCACCTTAACCATATCCGTGGATAATCCCCGCCTTTGGTGGCCTAGTGGATACGGGGAAGCTCAGCTGTACGAAGTCACAACCGAGCTGCTCCATCAAGGACGCGTACTGGCTTCGCGGACGGAAAGAATTGGCATTAGACAGGCGCAGCTCATTCGCACAGAGACGACCACCTCCGAAGCAGGCGGGGAATTTCTATTCCAAGTCAACCACACGCCAATCATGTGCAAAGGATCGAACTGGGTGCCGATGGATGTGTTCCACAGCCGGGATGCCAGCCGTTACGAGACCGCGCTTCAACTGTTCTGTGAAACGGGCTGCAACATGATCCGCTGCTGGGGAGGGAATGTTTACGAAGACCATGCTTTTTTTGATTTCTGCGATCAGCATGGATTGATGGTTTGGCAGGATTTCGCGATGGCATGCGCCGTCTATCCGCAGACGCCCGAATTCTTCGAAGCCATGAGACTTGAAGCTTCATCCGTGGTCAAGAAGCTGCGCAATCATGCCTCGCTTGTCTTATGGTGCGGTGATAACGAATGTGATGAGGCTTATCAGTGGTATGGCTTGCCTGATCCCTCCGTCAATGGGATTACCCGGAAGCTGCTGCCGGATATCATTCAGCAGTATGATCCACACCGGGCGTATCTGCCTAGTTCTCCCTATCTGTCTCCAGACGTTATCCGAGCCGGGAATATGAATATGGCGCCTGAACGGCATCTCTGGGGCCCACGCGATTATTATAAAAGCTCCTATTATCAAACGAGCGCCGACCATTTCATCAGTGAAATTGGCTATCATGGCTGTCCTAATTTATCTTCGATGAGAAAGTTTATTGATGACGAGCAGCTCTGGCCCTTCGACAGCAACAACGAGCAATGGGTCGCGCATGCCACAGAAGTTAGCGGCTCACAAGGACCTAACGCGACACGGATTCAGTTAATGGCAAATCAAATTAAAGAATTGTTCGGAACCATTCCTGACTCTTTGGAGAATTTCATACTGGCTTCACAAATTTCCCAAGAAGAGGCCAAGAAATTTTTCATCGAGATGACTCGGCTCAAGAAGTGGCGCAAAACCGGGATTCTCTGGTGGAACATGATCGACGGATGGCCGCAGTTCTCCGATGCTGTCGTAGATTACTACTATGGCGCCAAGCTTGCCTTTCACTATATCCGCAGAGTTCAGCAGCCTGTTTGCATCATGGTCGACGAACCCTCTAACTGGCACGTGCGTGTAGCAGCAGGAAACGATTCCAGAGAAGCGGCAACGGGCACTTATCGCCTTTGGGATGCGGATTCGCAGGAAACTCTCTTGGAGGGCCGTTTTCATGTGGCAGCCAATGAAAATGCCGAGCTTGGCAAAATTCCTATTTCTCATTCGCAGAAACGGTTGTTTCTTATCCAATGGACTATGGATGGCATCACCTATGGGAATCACTATCTGCTTGGCTTTCCGGCATTCGCTTTGGCGGATTACCAAGGTTGGCTGCCGCAAATTGCTGCGCTTTCGAACGATTTTCGGGCCGATGAGATCGGTCGATAGGGGGAATTTACAGGATGGATATAAGGATATTAGAAACTCACATGCAGCAGCTTACAGAACGTTATCCAGATTTGGAAGTCTGTACATCTGACCTTCTCAAGGCTTTCCAGCTATGTGCGAATACGTTCCATTCCGCGGGTAAAATGCTGCTCTGCGGCAACGGGGGAAGTGCCGCCGATTGCGATCATATTGTCGGCGAGCTTATGAAAGGCTTCCTGTCCAAACGGCCTGTTCCGTTATCCTTTCGGGGTTCTTTGGTGCAACAATGGGATCAATTGGACGGGGGCTACATCGCCGATCGTCTACAGCAGGCATTGCCCGCCATCTCACTAGCCAATCATTCAGCTTTGCTTACAGCGTATGCCAATGATGTAGAACCGGAAATGATTTTTGCACAACAAGTGTATGGGTATGGGAAAAAGGGGGATGTGCTTGTGGCGCTCACGACTTCCGGAAATTCAGCGAATGTCCTTCGTGCTGTGCAGACCGCCAAAGCTATAGGTATGTCTACCATCGGCTTAACTGGGAAACACGGAGGCCAGCTTAAGAAGTTATGCGATGTAACCATCACAGTGCCATGGGACAGTACGCCGGATATTCAGGAACGTCACCTGCCTATTTATCATTCCCTATGCTTATTGCTGGAAAGGGAGTTTTTCGGATGATGACACTGCTCGCTGGCATCGATATTGGAGGAACCAAGTGTGCGGTGACTCTCGGCAGAAGGCTTGCTCCTACGGGTATTGCCCTGCTAGGGAAAGTTCAGTTTCCTACGCCCAAGGAACCTCTTCAGGCCATCGCTGAAATTATGAATGTCCTAGAGAAATTATTGGTAGAACAAGGCGGTTCACTCGCAGCGATTGGCATCAGCTGCGGTGGACCCTTGGACAGCAAGCGCGGTTTCATCCTTTCGCCACCGAATTTGCCAGGGTGGGATCACATCAATTTGATAGCTCCTATCCAGGAACGATTCGGTGTTCCCACCGGCTTGCAGAACGATGCCAACGCTTGTGCATTGGCCGAATGGCGATATGGGGCTGGCGTAGGAACCCGCAACATGATATTCCTTACTTTCGGCACGGGCATGGGGGCTGGTCTTATTCTAGATGGCAAGCTGTACGCCGGAACGAATGATATGGCTGGTGAAATTGGTCATATGAGGCTGGAGCCAACAGGACCTGTCGGTTACGGCAAATCAGGCTCTTTTGAAGGCTTCTGCAGCGGAGGCGGCATTGTCCAATTGGGAAGACAGAAAGCCATGGAGGCACTGGCACTTGGCCAACCTCCTGGCTATTGCTTATCGGAGTCGCAACTGGACTGGATCACAGCGCAGAAGATATCTGAGGCTGCCCATGCAGGAGACGATTCTGCTTTGCAGATTTTCCATACCGCGGCTGTACAGCTTGGGAGAGGACTATCTGTACTCGTCGACATCCTGAACCCAGAGCTGATCGTCATTGGGAGTATTTATGCGAGACAACGCAGCCTGCTTGAGGCTTATGCCTGGCAGGAACTTCAAAGGGAGGCGCTCCCTCTTGCCCTGCAGGTCTGCCGTGTCGTTCCTTCTGGCTTGGGAGATCAGGTAGGCGATTATGCCAGCTTATCCGTTGCGGAATATCAACTGATGTGAAATACTCGATTGCCTTTTATCCCTTATTGTTTAAATTATTCATATTCCTTCGAATGGCATATTCCTTGGGCGTTACCTTATATTTCTTTTTGAACATGCTGAAGAAATAAGTTTCATTGAGGATCCCAACCTTTTCAACAACTTCATACACGCTTAGATCTTCATGGATGAGCAGTTCTGCTGCTTTGGCCAATCGAAACTCGTTGATGCAATCAGGAATCGATATCTGTGTAGCTTCTTTATATATTTTGCTTAAATTTCTTGTGGACAGCTTCATGATGGAAGCGATCGAAGTCAAACTCAAGGAAGGATCCTGATAATGGTTATGAATATATTCAGTAACTGCATCTACCACAAAGTAATTCAATGAATTCGTAGTTTCCCCTTGGCCTTGTTGCAACGAATCATGAAGTGCGGCCACAATGATCCGATGAATTTCGACAATGGTTTCTTTCTCCAAAATATTGCGGCTGATGGAGGAAATGTGCAGAGACGGTGAAGTCGTCACTTTCATTTCTTCCAGCGTCTCGATCCCAGCATCCACTAGTCTGATGATAGAGACTAAGGCGTTGTGATAGTTGAGCGTGCTAATCTCAGCAAAAATATGAGCCAAAACCTCCTCCAACGCCCCAGCGTTTCTTGACTTGATGGTTTCTAGAAACGTTTCCTCCAGATTTCTGGCATACCCCGTTTTTTTGCTTTCAACATGCTTCTTCACAGTCTCGTGCGTGATAACAGAAGAATGCCCAAGCAATAAGCGATACATCGACTGATCGAGCGCCTTGTTATACAAACTGTGCAATGTCTTCCTATGATTTGCCTTATCGCTGATAGAAGCGGTGAAGGATACTTTGAAAAGCCGTGAAACGTTCTCTTGGGCTTCTTCCATGAGAGAAACGATTCGCCTAGGAAACTGATCATCTTCCTCTGGGAGGCTAACAATCAATACCACATGATCATCTTTCATATCGAGTCCTTCGTTAGGGTACTCTCTTGCCACAATCTCTGAAGCAATGTTAATTAAAGCAAAACGAATGGTATCTTTATCTTTGGCTTGGAACGTTTGCTGAAATTCCTTGTAGTTATCTATTTTCAATAAACAGATGACATAGGAACCGTCCAAAGAAATAGAAAACCTCATGTCTTGAAAAATAGTTTCTAATTCGGAGCCGCCAATCGAGAAGCTCTCCGTGAGCAGTCTGCTTAACCAATAATGCTTCATCACATCTTTATATTGATATTTTTCCTTATCAAAGTGGTCGAGCTTTTCCATCGATTGTTGATATACCGTATTCAAATAAGAGATCTCATCCACGACTTCGTCTTTATTTAATCGGCGCACCCGATCCAACATAATGGAATTCACTAGCTTTCCTAGCGGTCGATAAATTTTCTGGGAGATGCCAATGGACATGACAATGGCCATGACAAGAAAAATGATCGTGATGAAGATAATACTCGTTTTTAAACTGTTAATATACTTATAAATTTCAAGAACAGGCTGCATTTTGAGCAGTGTCATCCCGGCGCTGTCCAGATTCGTGAACGTCACCAAATATTGAATTCCGTTGTGCTTGCTCTGAAAAAAACCATCCGGTTCAGCTTGAGGATGAGCTGTTTTATAGAGCATGAAGTCGCTCTTCATCCACGACATGATCTCACGATCATTAGTTCCATCATCCAAGTACTCACCATACTGGTCCAGAATAAATACATTATCTCCCTTGCGCTTATCAATCATATTGATTTGTTTAATATTTTCAAGCAGCCACTCCGGTTTCACATTGATGACGACGACACCATCCGGCTTTGCATCATTGATCAAAGTCTCGTATACGAAATATGAAAACACATGTTCGGGATCTGTTTTTCCATTGACCAGCTTTTTGATATCCCGAAAAATGGGTTTTAGCTTCGGCAGCGCTTTATTCGAATTAATAAAATCGTAGAGCATCTGATCTTTAAAAAACAGCGGGGAGCCTGTACTGTAAGATTGATCCAAATTTCGATTATATATACTGATTGAGTGAATATACGGGTTTGCTGAGGTTACAGAACTAACGATTTTATTCAATCGGTATGCCACGTCCACCATGTTCTCTTGCTTCGCATACATGACAGCGGTTACATCGCTATTCAAATAAAGAAATTTGCTCAGGTTGCTAATCGTTTGATCCATGAAGTCCATATTGTACTTGACCTGATAAAGTATCTTTTGATTGGCTGCGTATTCATTTTTGACCAAAAGATTTTGCGAATTGATATACACAACCGTGGACAGCACAACAACAAGAATCAAGATGGCCATACTGATCCATAGCACCATTTTTATAAAATAAGCCTTTGCTCCAAAGAGCAATCTAATATTCATGCTGGTTATTCTCTCCTTTATCCCGGCTGAAAGAGACAATATTCGCTTAAGGCAGCTTCAATTCTGGCAAATAAAACGGAAAAGACTGGCTTACACCAGTCCTTTGGTTGTTATTTAAATGTAGTTGATCTCTAGCAGAATGTATACTGCAAAATAGGTCTTTTCCTATAAATAGGGTCCTGCCAAGCACTTCTTCTTGCCCATCAGTCCAGCTTAATATTTAATTTCAATAATCCTGCTTTGCGCATGGCTTGATAAATAATAACAACCAGCGGTCCCAGAAACAGCCCCGTTATCCCGAGCAGCTCAAAGCCTAGATATAAACTGATCAAAGCGGCAAGCGCGTTGATGCCAACGGCATCACTAAGCACCTTAGGCTCTACAATTCGCCGGAATATGGTCAGAACAAGGAAGAGAATTAACAAGCCCACACCCATTCCTGTATGCCCAACCAGCAGTTGATACAACAACCAGGGGATAAAGACGAGCCCCGTTCCCACCACAGGCACAAACTCCATCACCATGACGAGAAGCGAAATCGCCAGCGGGTACTCTGCATTCAACAAAAGTAATCCCATGAAAGTCACCAAATACGTTAACGCCGCCATAATGAGCTGAGCGCGAATAAATCCAAAAATAGCTTCGCGCAAATAAACGAGCACATGCTCCATCTTCTCTTTGGTCTTTTCTTCGAACATGGAGAGGAAGGCAATTTTCAGCTTGGGAATGCTGTACATAAATAAATACAAAGCGATCACATACACGATCAGCAGCATGAACAGGTTCGGAATTTTGCCCGCCATATTGAGGAAGAAACCCGAGAGGCCTGTTAGCGCATCCGTTAACGCACCTGTTAAGGTTTGTGTGCTGCTTTCCACCCAGCTTTGTACCTGCGCAGCCATTTCAGGCGACAAGGAATCGTAGAAGACCTGTGTTCTCAGAACAGCCTGGTCTACATACTTATTCACCTCTTCCATGTAATTGGGCGCTTTACGACCGAGATCAATAACCTCAGTAACGACATTCAATCCAATGAAATAAAATAACGTCAGTGTCAGCAGTGTAAATAAGGTGCTGATCATCGTGGCCGCAATAAACCGATTCACTTTGATGGCACGCATCAGGAGAATCGTTAATGGATCCAAGAAAATAGCTGTCACAAGCGCAAGTAAAAAGGGAAGCCCTATGGTAAACAATCCGTAAAGCAACAGTAAGCCAATCACCATAATTATGGTTGTCTTAGGCGACATAGGGATTCCTCCGCTTATTCATTTCCCGGTTTAACTTGATTCGTTTTCGTAATATGGATGCGTACAATTCGCAAGCGATCGACTTCCGAAATTTCAAAAACATGATTGCCAAATGAGACGGTTTTCCCCTTTACTGGAGCGCCTTCAAGCTTCTTAAACAACCATCCGCCAATAGAATCTACATCTTCATCTTCAATTTCCAGATCAAGCATGTCGTTCAAATCTTCAATCAATACACGACCATCAACCGATGTGTATTTCTCCTTCACCTCAACACCCGGGCGTTCGTCAATATCGAACTCATCGTGCAGTTCTCCGACGATTTCCTCCATGATGTCCTCCAGAGTGAGAAGTCCCGCTGTGCCCCCGTACTCATCAACAACGATAGCCAGTTGGGAGTGCTTTTTCTGCATTAGTTTCAATACGCGACTAACTTCCATCGATTCCGGCACGTTGAGAATAGGTCGAATGAAATTTTTGATCTCCTGTTCCTCATCCGGATCAGCCGTTAATAAATCAACAATATGTACGAAACCGACAATCGTGTCTTTGTCCTGCGTCGCTACGGGATAACGCGTATGTTTGGTCATATGGACGATATGCAGGTTCTCAATAAAACTCATTTCCAGGAATAAGCAATCCATATCGGTCCGCGGCAGCATAACTTCCCGGGCAATTCGTTCCGAGAACTCGAATATATTATCGAACAGCACCATTTCATCCTGATCAATATGTCCGCTCTTCACACTCTCATCCATCAGAATTCGGATTTCCTCCTCCGTATGAGCCGCTTCGTGCTCACTCGCAGGCTCTACCCCTAACAGAGACAATAATTTATTGGCTGCTCCATTCAGAAGCCAGATAATTGGCCGGAAGATCTTGTAGAAATAAAGCAGCGGCGCAGAGAGCCAGAGCGAGGTTAGTTCGGCTTTCTGAATAGCGAAGGACTTGGGAGCCAGTTCGCCAAGTACAATATGTAGAAACGTAATGAAGCCGAAGGAAACAATGAAAGATAAAGCCCCCGTGTAGACGGACGTCCCTATCCCTAATGCGTGAAAAAGAGGCTCCATGATCAGATCCGCAATAGCTGGCTCACCTACCCAGCCTAGGCCTAGTGAAGCCAGGGTTATCCCCAATTGCGTGGCTGACAAATAGGTATCCAACTGAGATGTCACCTTGCTGGCATATTTAGCTTTGCCGCTGCCCTCATTCACTAGCTGCTGGATACGGGAATGCCGCACTTTCACAAGCGCAAATTCGGCAGCAACGAAGAAACCATTCAATAAGACTAGGATAATGACCAAAACCAGATTAAACACAATGGATCCAAAATCAAAGGAAGTATGTGGCAAGAGCGAATATCTCCTTCAGAGTCAATGACGTTAGATAAGTGCTTGGCGCTTCTTGAAATCAACCGTCTTGTAGTACGAGTCCGCTACCAACAGATTAGGTCCGCAGCAGGAGGCTGCCGTACAGAAACAGTTGACACGCTGATTTAATGGATTGCTTTCCCAACGGGCAAAAATCGTATCCAGCTCATCTTGGTGAATGCTGCCCAAAGGCGGTTCGTTGGCAAAATCCGTGACGAACACCTCACCTGTAAATGTGCTGATATTCAATCGGTTGCGGCCATCGGGATCATTGCGGACCGTTACATTCGGCTCTTCGCGCAGCCTCTTGACCAACAACCGGTCGGCTTCCAACTCATTGCAGGCAAAGAAGGGCAAAGTACCGAACAGCATCCACATGTCACGATTGCGGCTGTCGAGCAATCCATGGATACTTGCTCTTAACTCGTCCAGAGAAACCATGGGCAGATGGGCAGCAAACGAGCTGGCATACATCGGATGTACTTCATGACGTTTGCAGCCCATTTCATCGATTAACTTATGAATCTGCGGCAGCTTCTCATGCGTTCGCGTATTAATCATCGATTCAGCTGACACGTACAGTCCGCCCTTGCTGAGCGCAATCGTATTATTGACCATGCGTTCATACATCCGCGTCGCCGTATCTAGGCCAACTGTGCGCTGGGCGTTCACGAAGCCCACCTGGTGGAAGTCATCTGCATTCAGGTAATTGAATGAGATGTGCATGACATCGAGGTAAGGAGCCAGCAGTTCATAACGCTCAAGATCCAGCGTTAAATTCGAGTTGATTTGTGTGCGAATGCCTCGCTCACGCGCATATTTCAGGATTGGCAGCATATAGTCTTTGACAATCTTGATATGATAGGAGGGCTCTCCCCCCGTCAAACTGATAGTCTCCAGATGCTCAACCTGATCAAGCTTATTCAAAATGACCGACAAGGGAATGTGAGGTCCCTCCGTCATCGTTAGTGAATCCCCTACTGCACAATGTTCGCAACGCATATTGCACAAATTTGTTATTGTCAATTCTATGCTGGTTAATACATGCTTCCCATATTTCCGATAAGACCGAATCGGATCCCAAGGGTCGTAAGAGGGGGTTAACTCCGGTAAGATGGAGTGTGTTCCATTCATATTCATGCTGTTTACACCTGACCTATCATTTCCTATTCACTTGCAAAATGTTCCTATCATGCCTATACCTATGCCCTTTATTGTAACTTATGATTGAAAAAAAAGAAAACGGCCACAAGGACCGTATGCTTCAATTAGCGCTTCTCAGCGGCCTTATGCGATTTAATTCGCAGCCACTTGGGCGCCCACCAGTTGGCATCCCCAAGCAGCTTCATCAGAGCAGGAACCAGCATCACACGAACAATCGTGGCATCAATGAGAACCGCCAGACCTAAGCCAAGCCCGAGCGCCTTCATAATTTCGATGTCAGTGAAAATGAAAGAACCCACAACAACAACCAGAATGAACGCGGCGCTCGTAATGAGGCTCCCCGTTTTCCTCAGCCCGGCTGCTGTACTTTTATCATTATCGCCACTCTCTTCATATTCCTCCATAATCCGTGAAATCAAGAAAACTTCGTAGTCCATCGAGATACCGAAGACCACGCAGAATATAATAACAGGCAGCGTAGCGCTGACGTAGCCGATCGATGTAATATGCAGCATATCTGCCATATACCCCTGTTGAAACACGAGCACAACAATTCCAAGGCTTGCGCCAAGACTTAGCATGTTCATCAACACGGCTTTCAACGGCAGCAGCACGGAGCGGAAAGCAAACAACAGCACGAAATAGGTAACGCCCATGACGAAAATAAGCACGACCGGAATTTCCTTCTGAATGCGGTCGATGATATCCAAGCGGTACGCAGGGCCGCCTGTCACCGCGATATCCAGCCCGCTTATCGACAAGCCGCGAAGCTCGCGCACCAGACCATCCGTGGAAGGATCGTCCGTAGCTTTCTCTGGAACAACAACAAGCAGAGCCGTATGCCCTTTGGCCAGCTTATTGTCTTCCAGCTGCGATTTTGCCGTCGTATTCTTAAGCATTTCTGCTAACTGGGCATCCGTATGCTGCCCAAGTGAAGTTAAGTAACTTTGAACTTCTTTGACCCCGGAAATCGCTTTAACCTTGTCGCTATACGTTCGAATGAGCCCAATAGAGGCCTCATCCCATACCTCTGCCTCCGTCCGGACGACGATTTGGATAGGACCCATCATCCTCGGATCATAGGCTGCTTTCATCAGATCAGAGCCATAGCGGGATTCATAAGCAGGAGGCAGCACTTCTGCATTCGGTACACTTAGTTTCATATGTCCGATCGGAGTCATCGTATAGAGCAGCGCTCCCCCTACAAGAACAACCAACAGGACCGGACGTCTCATGACCGTATAGGCAATCCGCTCCCAGAAGCGGGATGTCTCCTGCTTGCGGAATCGCTTAGGAACTACTTGCAGCAAATTGATCCGATGACCCAAGATCCCGAGCAAAGACAATAGCATTGTATTGGCTACAATGACTGAGATCGAGACAACAATGACGCCGCCCAAGCATAACGAGCGGAAAAAGGTTAAATCAACGAACAACATGCCAATTAACCCAATCAACACGGCAATGCCAGAGAAGAAAATCGATTTCCCCGCCGTCTGACATGTCATCGCCACAGCCTCTGCGACACTGTTCTGCACCTTGAGTTCTTCCCGAAACCGACTGACCAGGAACAAGGCATAGTCAATGCCGACAGCAAGCCCCAGCATCGTCACCATATTGGGAAGAAAGTTCGATAAGGATTGATGCTGCGCAATAAAATAGGTAATCCCTAGTGTTAAGGTTACACTCATGATCCCCACGATCATAGGCAGCACTGCCGCTACCAGGGTGCCAAAAACAAATAATAAAACAATCAAGGCAATAGGCAGACCAATGGCTTCTGATTTGGCAATATCGTGTTTGCTTGCTTCTTGCATATCATGCAGAATAGCTGGGCCGCCCGTTACGTAAACCTTCATGCCCGGAGGCGAATGAACCGCTTGCTTGAGCTCCGGATACTTCTCCAGAGCAGGATCTGTATCCAGCTTCAGCGAAACCGTAACTGCTTGAACATCGCTGTACCCTTCATTTCGCGCTGTTGCAACGAATTTCACACTTTCCACATAAGGAAGCTTCTTGAGTTCACTTAGCGATTCCATAATCGTCTGCTGTTGGTCTTTGGACGTCATGTCCAGTCCCTCGCCTTGATAAACCAAATTCAACATCGTCAGCGGAACGCCAAGATCATCACGCAGTTGGATGAAGCCCCGATCGGACTCACTTCCTTTGGGCGTAAAACCGTTATCCTTCAACATCCCCGGCGTTGCTCTCGCAAATACAGCGAAACTGAGCAGCAGCACCACACAGATTCCAAGGACGAGCCACCGGAATCGATGCATGGCAAATCCCCACTTCCAGAAATTCCCTTTGACCATTGTTTCTCTCACAAGCATCCCCCATATCTGCAAAAAGAACCTGGGATCCCAGGTTCTTCAAATTTGTTATCTCTATTGTATCTCAAAGGAGTGTAGGTATATGCGAATCAGCATCCAAATCGTCCACTTTAATCTCCCCAATTTCTGAAATTAAGATGGAAAGTTTCGTCGATAGATCAATTTCGTAGGGATCTTTCAACACAGTCCCCGCTTCATTCTGCAAGACGCGTACGACCGGTCTATGCGGCACAGCCATATTAAGTTTGGACACAATGCCGTATTCCCCTGTATTCAGCCTTACGGTGATTCCCAAAGGATAAATGGCAATTTTGTCGCGAAACAGCGCAATCTGGCTTTGATCATACATCGTGCCTGAACCCGCAAATAACTGCTCCATGGCTTCATGAGGCAGGAGCGGTCTTCGATAGACCCTCGTTGTCGTCATCGCATCATACGAATCCACAAGTCCAATCCATTTGGCAAATTCGTTAATATCCGATCCATGAAGACCTCGAGGGTATCCGCTTCCGTTCACACGTTCGTGATGCTGAAGCGCACAATGCGCCGATAGCAGCGGAATATTCGGTTCGTCTTTTAGAATTTGGAAGCCATAGTGGGTGTGATTCTTCATTTCATTAAATTCTTCTGTCGTCAACTGGGATGGCTTGCGCAAGATACCGAGAGGGACCTTGGTCTTGCCGATATCATGCAATAAAGCCCCTAATCCAAGTGTTTCCAGATTTTCGCGGCTGTAGCCATAACTAATTCCCAGCATAATCGCGTAAATACTAACATTCACGGAATGTTGAAACAGATAGTTATCTTTAATATTCATATTATTGAGCATTACCATCGCACCCTCATGAGCGCTCAAGTCATCAATAATCATGTTCATTACATCACGGAAGTTACGTCCGATATCATAGTAGTTAACAGCCCCGCGCTTATTCGAGTCTTCCATGACTTTCTTGAACGTATTTCGAATTTCAATCACAGCTCTGGTTCGAGTCTCGTCCTGGATAACATCTTCTTGAATGACGTCGTCCGTTCTCGAGTCTTCAATATAGATATAATCGATGCCATATGAAAAAAGCCGATCAATTAGTCTCTGAGTTAGCTCCACGTTAACGGCCAACAACACCATACCATCGTCGTTGTAAATATTCTTGGCCAGCCTCATTCCAGGATGACACATGTTGATCGGCATTAACAGCATTTAAGGACCCCCGCTAGCTGAGCGTTATTTTCTATCTAAATGTAATAGATTTCACAAAAAAGTTCAACACAAAAAACCGCATCATTCGACGCGGTTCGCTAAAAGATTAAATTAAAGTTACTTTAAGAACATATAAAGTCCGAAAATGATAGCAACAGCGAATCGATAGTAAGCAAAATACGTTAATTTCATATTTTGCACAAACTTGATAAAAGAAACGACTGCCAACAGCGCTACGATGAATGCCACGATAAAACCGACCGCGAAGAAGGCAAAATCATTGGAAGAGAGCGCATCATAGTTTTTCAGAAAATAGACACCGGATGCGCCAAACATAATCGGAATCGCCATAATAAATGTAAAATCAGCTGCTGCTGCACGACTTACACCTGACAGCATGCCCCCGGCAATCGTAGAACCCGATCGCGAGAATCCAGGCCAGATGGATACCAGCTGCCATAAGCCAATGAAGAAAGCTTGACGATACGTCAAGTCATCCAAAACTGCCGTGCTGGGCTGCTCTTTTTTCTTCTCCGCAATGATAAGCAGGATACCGCCCAAGATCAAACCAATCAGGACAGTGGTTGTGTTAAACAACTTCTCGTCGACAATATCGTTAAACAAGACGCCGATAATGCCCGCTGGAATAATGCCGATCAGAATATGCAGCAAGTTCAGCTTCTTGCCGGTTCTGCTTTGACTCTTTCTTTTTACCAAGCCAAATAACGATAAAATACGTTTCCAGTAAATGATCACGACAGCCATAATGGCTCCAAGCTGAATAACAAAATCAAAGGTTTTCATCACTTCATCATTTTGTGTGTTGAGCAAGCTTTGCGCTAGAATCATATGCCCTGTAGAAGACACCGGTAAAAACTCGGTCAATCCTTCTACGATCCCGATGATAATCGCTTCAAAAATAGTGTGCATGGTTTCCCCCTATTTGGTGAGAGTTGAATGAATAAGGCCTGTCCAATTATCTATTCTACTTGCAACTTGGTGATTCTGACAACTTTTCCGGCAAAAAACCTGCCAAGCTAGTCTATTTCGCTCACTGTACATGCTTTCCGATCTGTAAATCTGGCAAAATGGCTGCTGGCAATCGCATCCTCGTTACGCAGCTCGACAGCTAGCACATCGCGAATAAATTCCGGCAGCATGTACGCCACTTCCTTGCCGCGGCTGAGCGATAGATAGCCAGAGCCGAACGTAAACATATCAATCGTGCCGACGATATAGTCACGGTTGAGATCAAGCGGTTCATCGCCCACGTGAACGGCGAGAACGCGTTCATAGGGTGCTCGGGAGCTGTCCACGCAGACGGTTAATCCGTCTACATTCAGCACGCCCAGCACCTCGCCCCGGAAGCCTAAGCCGCGAATCGGCTTCTCCATGAACTCGTCAAGCTGCGACTCTTCGAGCGCTTGCAGGAGATCAGCCCCGCTGAGCAGGAAGCGGCAGGGGTTGATCGGCCCTGGGCAGATTTCCAGCAATCTGCCGCGGGTGAGCCGGCCCTCCTTCAGCCCCTGAAGGAGCTGGCCGCTGTTGACCAGCCCGATCTCGGCGCTGGTCCAGCGGCGAATCCCTGCGGCAAGCAAGTTGCCGAGCGGGGATTCGCCGTACCAATCCAGGCGCAGCGGCTGCCGCAGCTGCGCCACTTCTTCGTCCAGCGCCGCTGCGCTGGCGATGCGGTAATACTCCAGCAGCGCCGTCACGCTGCTGTCTTCTTCGCTCGCGTCCGTCATCGGGACGACGCGGCCGGTCAGCTCTACGATGCGGCGCTCCTCCGCATCGTAGGCAAGTTCCAGATGGCCGGCATATTGTCCGAACTTGCCGGCCGCGCAAATATAGGTGCCGCTGAGCAGCAGCGGCTCCTCCAGAACATGATGTGTATGTCCGCCCAGGATCACATCGATGCCTTGCAGCTCCTCAGCCATCCGCTGGTCCGTCCTCAACCCCAAGTGGGACATCACAATCAAGATGTCCACCTGAGGGCGCAGAAGCCGAATTTGGGCTTCTACCGCCTCAAGCGGGTCTGTCACCTGCCAGCCGAGCAGCTCATAATAGGTTTGATACGCCGCCGTGACGCCAATCAACCCAATCTGAAGCCCGGATTTCGCTAGAATAAGCGAAGCCTGCATCCATTCCGGCGTTTGACCCGTTGCCATATCGATAATATTACTGCCGATAACCGGGAATGCAGCATGTCTTTGGACAACCGCACTTAATAAATCAGGTGTAAACGTCAGTCCCTCATTATTGCCGATCACCATGGCCTCATAGCCAGTTGCATTCATGATTTCCAGATTGGCAATCGCATTCGTCCCTTCTGTCTCAGGACGCATCCGGTCCATATGATCACCGATATCCAGCGTCAGCACCTGATCAGCCGACCATAAGCGGCGTACACGATCAAAATACGCGCTGATTTTGGGCATTTGTTCAAAATGACTATGAAGATCATTCGTATGCAGAATAACGAGTCGTTGCAAGTGCTCTGACAGACCATTCACCTCTCTTCCCAGGTTTTAGCCAGATCCACCCCTGTCTAATCTTATGCGGCCACAATACAGCTCACTTCCTAATTTTCAATTCATCGACGGTCACTTTATTCTTAAACCCATAGGTCGCTTCTGCGCTTAGCGAAGGATCATGAAGAAACCAAATGCTGACGATGCTTTTGACATTCAGACATTCGCTGCTGCCGTCGGGGACATAAAGGCGAATGGGGTACCCTTTTTTGAGCGGCTCACCCGCTTGGGCGTATAGGAATAATGCCTTATCCAGCTCTGCCCAGGGCATCAGCGCTTGAAACTCATCTACGGCTTCCACTTTTACATGCGTAGGCTCAGCAGACTCTTGGTTGCGCACGCTTTTCCAGCTGCGATACCAGTCTTTCAGATCAAAGGCATTCCCTTGAACATTCGGCACGCGATCTTCCAAGGCAATCGTCTGCCCCGCTAGCTTAACCATCTCTGAGACGGTCATTGTTTCTGCTGCTATATGTGTGTCTGACACGCGTATGTACGTTTCCGATGACATGAAATTACTTTCCCCCTTCGTCCTTCTTGTCTGGCTTTGCCCCGCTAAGGGATTGACCCATTATACCATTTTCAGAAGAAAATATGGTATGCTGTAAGGGATTGCGACCCTATAAGCTATTAGGAGTAGACCCATGAACTTACATATCCAATTATTCGCAGGTCTGGTTGACCTGTTCGGGACTTCTGTCCTACTCATAGAAATTCAGGAAGAACATATTGCTATTCAAGACCTTAAAGCCCAGATCGCCGCCCACTATCCCGCAGCTGCCGAACAACTGAAATCTTGCTTTTTCGCCAGAAATCAAGCCTATGCAGGCGACCATGAAAGAGTCACAGCCTCCGATGAACTGGCTCTCATTCCACCTGTTTCAGGCGGACAGCCCGTCTTATATGAAATTACACACGAACCGATTGATGTTGCTGCTGTGACAGCCAAAGTCAACCACCCCAATCACGGAGCTTCCCTTGCCTTCATCGGCACAACCCGGGAAATGACTTATGGACAGCGTACGGTCCTCTTGGAATATGAAGCCTACACGCCCATGGCCTTGAAAACAATGGAAACCATCGGCCGAGAAGTCGATGCCAAATGGCCAGGCACGCTGTGCGCTATCACCCATCGTTTGGGCAAGGTAGCAATTGCTGAAGCCAGCGTAGTCATAGCGGTATCTTCTCCGCACCGAGCAGATTGTTATGAAATCAGCCGTTATGCGATTGAACGGTTAAAACAAATCGTACCTATTTGGAAAAAAGAAATTTGGGAAGACGGTTCCGAATGGAAAGGCAGTCAAACTGGCCCTTGGAACCCGCTTGAGACGCCATTATCCGAATAATAAGAGTGGAGATGATCCCGCGTGGACACACATTTACATAGCGAACAGAACGATAAAGTAGATTCTCGGTATTCCCGACAAATTCTTTTCTCCCCTATCGGTACGGAAGGACAGCGCAAGCTGGTGAATAGCCGGATCGCTATCGTAGGCATGGGGGCGCTTGGGACGGTACTTGCCAATCATATGGTACGTGCAGGAGTTGGATACGTGCGTTTAATTGACCGCGACTTCGTAGATACCAGCAATTTACAAAGACAAATGCTCTATGATGAAGAGGACGCCAACACAACAACGCCCAAAGCCATAGCTGCTGCAAGACGGCTCGAGCTTGTTAATTCTCTGGTTCGCATTGAACCTCATGTCACTGATCTTAACGCTACGAACGCGGAAGAATTGTTAAGCGATGTAGATGTCATCCTGGACGGAACAGATAACTTCTCGGTACGCTTCCTTATTAATGATGTCAGTATCAAGCTGGGGATACCTTGGATCTATGGCGGTGCCGTCGCTTCCAGAGGTGTCTCTTTGACAATTATTCCTGGGCAAACGCCATGCTTGCGCTGCTTATTCACACAAGTTCCCGCAGCAGGTACGACAGAAACTTGCGATACAGCCGGTGTGATCGGCGGAATCATTCATATCGTTGCTTCCCATCAAGCAACCGAAGCTCTTAAACTGCTTGTAGGCGCCCAAGAACAGTTGAATCTCAAAATGCAGCAATGGGACCTATGGTTTAATCAGCAATCCGCCATCCGTGTAGATAGTGCTAAGAAACCAGACTGTCCAGCTTGCGCTATGAAGCAATATGACTACTTGGAAGCTAGCATAGAAAGCGACACGATCCAATCCTTATGCGGACGAAATTCCGTTCAAATCCATCCCGTTGTTCCCTCCACCAAGCCGCTTGAATATTGGGAAGAACGCTTGAAACCGCTAGGACCCGTTGAGAAAAACCGCTTTCTATTGAAGTTCCATGCCGCTCCTGATTTGCAGCTGATCATTTTCCCGGGAGGCCGTGTTCTGATTCAGGGAACGGATGATTTAATTCAGGCCAAAAGTCTTTACAGCCGTTATATTGGGATGTAGTATTAATACCAAATACCTACTGATATTAGGACTAGGAGAGGAACTTCTATGCGTATACACGTCTTGCAATTAATCGTCGGTGATAAACTGCTTTCTGATTCCTACAATACGGTAGGACTTCATCTGCTTTCAGCCGGAACGGTTTTGGATGCAAGTGATATTCATATGCTCAATCGTCACAATGTAGATTATGTCGATATCGAGCCCAGAGCGAATGGGCTAGATCTGACAGAGCATAGCGAGATTCCAAATCGGCAAGCCAACGAATCGCAATTATTGAATTTCCAGAACTCGATCACAGCCATCAAAGATATTTTCAATTCTGTCAGCACAGGCGGATCTATTGACAACGACTTAGTGGAATCCGCTTTCAATCCGCTTATCGATAGTTTTCAGGAAGAGAAAGACGTTGTTTCTTTGCTGCTTTCTTTAACTAGTCAAGACGATTACACCTACCAGCACAGTGTTCAAGTCGGGATGCTTTCCTACTATATTGCTAAATGGATGAACAAAAGCGAAAAAGATGCCCTTTACATAGGAAAAGCAGGCTATCTGCATGATATCGGCAAATGCAAAATCGACCCGGATATCCTGAATAAGCCTGCCAAATTAACCAATGATGAGTACAATGAAATCCAGAAACATACCATTTACGGCTATGAAATCATTAAAAGCTCGATGAAGGACAACACACTCGCCCTTGTCGCGCTTCAACATCATGAACGCATGGATGGCTCTGGGTATCCAATGCGCAAAAAAAGTACGGAAATCCATTCATTTTCTCTGATTATTGCCGTTGCGGACGTCTACAGCGCCATGATCTGCAAACGCGTATACCAGGAGAAACGCGATCTGCTTATCGTGCTCAAAGAACTTCACCGAATGAGCTTCGGGCAGCTTGACCCCAAGATTACCCAAGTGTTTATCCGCAACATGATTCCCAATTTTATCGGCAAAAAGGTGTCTTTGAGCGATGGACGTATCGGAAGGATTGTTATGACCAATCCTTCCGATTTCTTCCGACCGCTCATTAACATTAACAATGAATTCTTAGATCTGTCCCAGCTGCAGGATATCGAAATAACACAAATTGCGATTTAATAGTGAACCTCAGCGATTAAATAATCAAACTGCTGACTGCGATAGCAATGCCAATGTAGACCGCAGCCAGCAGGGTGCCAACCGCCACATTCCCCTCTTTTAATTGATCCGACAGCTTCACGCCCGGCGTCAACCAATCAAAAACCCAGTACGTTGCTACTAAACAAACATACCCCACAGCGAACCACATGCTCATATGCCAAATTGACGAATTCGTATAAGCAGCAATCCCTAATATGATCCCGGTCGCAACAAACTTCCCGCCCATGGCAAGGCCAACAGCGACATTCCCCTTGTTGATCTCCTCCATATCTCGATAAGGCGTCATTAAACTAAATATATACATACCTCCAAATTGGAGAAGCACTATCACGAATAAACTGATCACAACGTTCAAAACTATCATTCCGCCCACCCCCGAAATTTCGCCATCGATTGATCATAATTGCTGAAATCATGAACTTCTTCCAAAACAACTGGCACTTCCTTTTTATCTTTAAAGCTCTGGTAGCGTTCCTCTGGAATAGGCTGCTTCACTTTCTGTCCTGTTGGCATTTCGGCCACCGCGAAATAACGAAATTTGCCCTCCAACTCCGTTTTATACACACCAATTAACTTCACATCTGTTTTGATCTCCACTTTCAGCTCAGCCAGATCCTTATCTGCTTCTTCCTTGGTCTTGAACGTCTTGATCGGTTTCCACTGTGACAACGTCACATCATTCTTCCCTTGGCTATCTGTTTTCATGGTCGCTTGCATATAAGTAAGCACCCAAATTTGATCTCCCGTTGCAAAACTTTGATCATTGGAAATCCGTTCATTGTTCGGCAGCAGCACCATATCGCCATCCAACAGATCTCCTACCTTCGCTTGCTGGACCTGATAATCCCAAGGCACTTCCCCACTCGCACCGCTTACGGTTGCTGCATTTCCCGATGTTCCCTTGCTGAGCACGGATGGTGTCTTATTAGAAGCTACACTGCATGCACGAATGATTAGAATAAGTACGATGAAGACGACGATCAAAATCCAAATTCGTCTTTTTTTCAAGTTGCTTTCACTCCAATCGCTACAAATTGACTCGAATTTCCTGTAATAATGCCACCTGCTCTTCCTAAAAGCCCACAGGGCGTTCCATTCAGAACGAAAAGTCCTGTTAGCAGATGCCTCTTCCCGTGGGCGAAAGTGAGTTCAGGCAAGTCAGCACGCTCTTGATACACGCGACGAAAGAACACACTTGTGTCAAAGCCTACTTCATCTTTGACTTCAATGTCTCCTTGAGCGTCATAAAGCTCTACAGAGCCGCCCTCCCTGCCGAACATCGACTTGGATACATAGTCTCCTTTGAGCTTTGGTGCTGTGTAGGTAGGCAGCATATACGTTTGTATGGAACGATGCTCCTCCTCTGTGAAATAAGCCGAATGCTCCTCGTGCAAGCCCCATATGAAAGCCTGCAGCCCTTTAGATTGCATAATTACCGCATGCAGAGGATTGAATAATTCGATGAATCGCTCTTCAATCGCATAAGAGAACGCCTCACCGCCTTCATCGACCCCCATCCATTCCTTGGGATAAAGCGCAAACATTTTCGTTATGATTTGATCCTTGCCAACTTTAACAACCCCTTCATCAATCCATAGGTCAAGACAGTCCACGCATGTTATCTGTCTTCCGCTATGAGCAACCAAGGCATCCAGGGTCCCTGTATCTTCCACATGCTTGCCATATGCAATGCAAGCCGCGTGATCAGGCGCTTCCATTTCCCAAGCAGCTCGGATCAAATCCCTCATCGCTTCATTCGGCGAGTCGAAGCCTTGCTCTTGACATAACCACGGTGTGGCTATCGCGGCTTCCACATAGCCAGTTGGTGTATCCGCATTGAGCTCCAGCAATTTAATTTGGCCTTCTTGATTCACCGTAAAATCAAACCGCGCATAGCGGCTGATGAATCCTTCCACGTTAAGTTCTAATCGATCCAACCCATCCCAGAGAACTTCGGGAATCGATAATTGTTCATAGTAATCGCGATTTCCTATGACATACCGAACTGCTTTATCAAACACACGCCATAGATGCTCAGCGGCATGAATTAATTCATCGTATGATTTTCGTTCCATCATCACGAGCTGATCAATCCAGTATGTCTCTTCTTCCAAATCAGCCCACGTAAAACCCAACTCTGCCAGCTGGCGAACTCTTGCTTCTCTCTCTGGGGACGGTGTGCCCCTCACTTCAAAAACCACTGAACTAACCCCCTGAGGACGAGGAGCCGGATGAGGAGCTGAAGCCGCTTGATTTGCCGCCTATGCTGCCGGATGACGTTGATGTTGATTTGGAACTGGATGTTCCGGAGTTGCTGACCGATCCTAAAGTGCCTGATGAACCTGTCTTCCCTGTCGTTGTTCCTGTAGTTCCTGTTGACTCAGTCGCTCCTGACTTCCCTGTCGTTGTTCCTGTTGTTCCTGTTGTTCCTGATGTTCCTGTTGTCCCTGTTGTCCCCGATGACCCCGTATTCCCTGTCGCAGCTCCCGTAGTTCCTGCCGTACCCGTCGTTCCTGAAACCGCACCCGTAGGCGACTTAGACCCAGCAGCCGTTCCGGAGGTGCCCGTCGATCCCGTCTTGCTAGTTGAAGATTTATTCGTTGTAAAAGTCCCCGTACCACTTGAAGTTGTCGGTGTTTTCGTCGTGGAGCGATTGGAGAAGGTGCTCGGTTGATACGTTTTGGTCACATAAGGTGTATTGGAACGATAATAATAAGAACGGTGATTATTTCCCCAACTGCTTGAAGAATAAGGACTTACGCTATTGATAATCAAGCCATAAAGCAACAGATCATCCCAACCAAAACCACTTCCGCCACTAACTTGATTCACGATTACGGGAGCAGTACTGCCAACCGTCCCACCAGTGCCCGTGGGTGTTGGAGTAGCAGCTGGCTTAGCAGACAGTAAAGGAATGTTCCAATCCGTCGATGGATCAAAATAGGATTTCACCTCATCTGAAGACCATTCCACCAGCTTCGCTGCCCCCGTATTGGGGTTAGGGGACTCCGCGGCATGTGCCGGAAGCAGTAAGAGATGACCAGCAATGAACAGGCTTAATGACGCGGAAAGGACTTTAAGCGGTCGTTTCACGGCCGATCCACGCCCCCATCTAAACTAACCGTCACGAGTAAAATTTCAAACACATTCAAATCCAAATTCAACCTGCCTTCAATCATTTCATATTCCTTGCCCCCAACCAGCACGAAATTAGCTGCATTTAACGCTTGAACTAATTTATCATCCCAAGGACGATCACTGATTTTCTGAAGCTGTCCGTCCACCAATTTTTCGTAGAGCGTAATAGTCATCCGATTGTTCCTCCTTTAACCATAACTACATACTAAGTAAAACGCAGGAGCAACCGATTTGTTTCATTATGACAGTAAAATAATAAAAAGGGACGCCTCAAAAAGCCTTTGGACCCTGAGCTGCGTACCCTTACGAACTCAATAACCTCTATTTGATCAAAATGGTGCATTCAAAAAATCTAACGCTAACATAGCAAAGAAGCTGCTCCTCAGGTTTTCACCCTTTGGAGACAGCCTCTTGTATGTTAATATACAAAACGTTTCGCCTTAAGAAAGGTTGCTTTCCAATAGGCTTTATCGATACTTGAGATTTGAACGCCATCTTTGGGTTCCGGTGATGCATGCAGCATCTGCATATTTCCAATGTAAATCCCTACATGTCCAACCGTCTTGTTGCTCTTGAATCGGCCTGGCACATAGAAGAACATCAAATCGCCTTTTCGCAAGGATTTTCGGCTTATTAATGTACCTTCCGCTGCTTGTTGGCGGGCAAGCCGCTGGAGCTTAACGCCATACTTCCCATATACATACTGCGTAAATGTGGAGCAGTCGAATTTCCCTGTTTGTGGATAGGGACCGGTACCGAACTTATATTTTACGCCCATATATTGCTTGCCTTTATTGATCATTCCATTGATATCAACATTTTTGAGCACAGGTCTTACTTCCTCTTGCCCAGAAGGTGACCATACTTGGAGCTCGTCTTCACTTTGTACATTCTTCGAAGCGGGGTGCACGCCCTTTCCCTCTCCTTTGAAAGGATCGTCAGGATCCTCTCCGAAAGCAAGTTCCGGCGAATTGCCCCGCGGGTCATCTGCATCTTCATTGGCAATCGGGGCGAGTGGAGATGGATGAATTTTCACCTGATTGCCGCTCACTTCATACGACATGTCATCTTGAAATAAATCGGCCAGCGAGGAAACTGGCAAGTAAGCAGCATCCCCTTCTTTGACAAAAGGCTGGCTGACCTTAATGTCGTATCCGTCTTTCTTCGCTTTCGTTGAGTTCAATTGCAATTCGTAGTTTGCATCATTATCGCCGATCAAAAGCTTTTGGCTGGCTGCATCCAAATCTGACTGGAATTTAAGCGTTTGGATGAGTTCACGAGCATCAACATAATTGACATTGTTAATCACTTTAATTGGGATTACAGCATCGTTATTACCTAATCTGTTCACACTGCCACCCGGTTGCGATAAGCTCTGGGCTGTTGGATTGCCCGTACCTGATTGAGTCGGTGAATTAAGGGGGGGAACCGTGTTATTGGGGCTCACATGATTGCTCCCACAAGCTGTCGTAGTCGCCATCATGACGACCATGCTACCTATTGCCGCTACTTTGAGCCTTTTCCACATACCTACTCTTCTCCTTTAAGAACGCATTTATGATCCTTAATAGAGTGAGAAAAGCAGCATATAAATATGCATCAAATATAGACATACTTCCGTGGAGCATGTTCCCAGTATTTTTAGCGTATATGATTGTATTAATTGGATTTAAATAGTCCGGCTACCCACTTGACCGCGTCGACCGTAATCGGGATCAAGCCAAGCCCGTGTATCCCAATCACAACTACCCCGTATGCACTCTCTCCGATACCTACAGCCCCAATGGCCGTTCGACCTATAGCTACTGCGCCTAATGCCAAATCTCCAACAGCTACAGCTCCCACAGACAACCAATTCGATATCGCTACGGCTCCCCCGGCCAAATAGCTGGACATCGCAACCGCTCCCAGCGACAGCAGCCAAGAGATAGCAACGGCCCCCAATGAAAACACACCGATACTGACAGCACCAATTGAAACTAGTCCGATAGCAATATCGCCAACAGCAATAACCCCTATGGCTACTCGCTTCCGCCCACCACCCATGCCGCCTGATCGAACATTAATCACCGGAAAAGAAGGAGAAGGCCACTGGTAATCGATCTCCCGCTGATTCCAGCCTCGGCTCTCCCACATCCCATTAAACCAGTTCTTGCTATTCATAACTTGCACCCTCGCTTCTCAACCTGTTTCCCAGGTATTTCTTTGCTTTAAGTATAGCAATAACCCCAGATTCACAAAACCGTCTGCAGTAGGCATATCTCTCGGTCTTGAGGCGGATGGAAGAAGAAGGGAATTCCTTCTATATGTCGAATAGTGGGTGTAGTATTAAAAGGAGGAGTGATCGCAATGGCTGGTTTTTTGAATGGACTATTAGGCAATTTCTCAGAGGTTTCTATCGAGGAACTAACAAGACAGTATGGCATTTATCTGATGCCAGGTGAGAAGGTGACTACAGGTTTTAAATTGGTTCGTGACTCCTTTATTGTGACGGACGAAAGAATCATCCTTATTGATCATCAAGGGGTCACAGGCAAGAAAACAAGAATTGCATCCATTGACCTTGATTCTATCTATGAAGTGACGATGGAAACGGCCGGTACAGGGTTTGATGACAGTGAATTAACGATCCACTACATCACCTCTCCGTATTACAAAGCCAACGACGCCAAAACAGCCACTTATAAATTTGAGTTTGGCAAAAAATTTAATCTTCAACCTTTCTATGTCGCAATTCATTCATTAGCTTCCCAAAACCGCAAACGACTTAATAATTAAAATGGCTCCGCCGCGCAGAGAGATGAGCAGCCTCGATGAATCCTGTTAAGGGAACTGTAGGACGCTATTTTGGCAAATAGTACGGATTCGAGGGCAATAGCGGAACTACAGGGTCTTACTTCCACAAAAAGCGCTGAATTTCCCAGCAAACAGCAAAATAGCGCCCTGTAGTTCCCTCGCCCCCGCGATAATGACACTTTTGGCTATATTAGCGTACTGTAGTTCCCTTATCTCCGCGCATAAGCTAGATGATGATCTTATTTCAGCCAACTTCGCGGTTTATCAGCAGCCATTGAAAAAAGCGTGCCCGATTTCCTCGGGCACGCTTTTTGATAAACAGATCGGTTAACCGATACTGCCTTCCATTTCGAATTTGATGAGACGATTCATCTCAACGGCATATTCCATTGGAAGCTCTTTGGTGAAAGGCTCAATGAAGCCCATAACGATCATTTGCGTTGCTTCAGCTTCAGTCAAACCACGGCTCATAAGGTAGAACAATTGATCCTCAGAAACCTTGGATACTGTTGCTTCATGCTCCAACGTGATGTTGTCGTTCATGATTTCATTGTATGGAATTGTATCCGACGTCGACTCGTTATCGAGAATCAACGTGTCACATTTGATGTTTGCTTTGGAACCTTGGGAATTGCGTCCAAAGGATGCCAGACCGCGGTACGTTACTTTACCGCCATGCTTGGAAATCGATTTGGAAACGATCGTTGATGTTGTATCCGGAGCCAGATGCGTCATTTTGGCGCCTGCATCTTGGTGCTGGCCTTTGCCTGCTACAGCGATGGAAAGAACCATCCCTTTAGCGCCGCGGCCTTTAAGCACAACTGCCGGATATTTCATTGTCAGCTTGGAACCGATGTTGCCATCAACCCATTCCATTGTAGCTCCTTCTTCTGCAACTGCGCGTTTGGTAACGAGGTTGTAGATGTTAGGTGCCCAGTTTTGGATGGTTGTGTAACGAGCACGGGAGTTTTTGAGACAAACGATCTCAACAACCGCGCTGTGAAGGGAGTTCGTGCTGTAGATCGGAGCTGTACAGCCCTCTACATAATGCACGAAGCTTTCTTCGTCGGTAATGATCAATGTACGCTCGAATTGACCCATGTTCTCGGAGTTGATACGGAAATAAGCTTGCAATGGAACTTCACATTTCACGCCTTTTGGCACGTAAATGAAAGAACCACCGGACCAAACCGCACTATTCAACGCAGCGAATTTGTTATCACTTGGTGGAATAATCGTTCCGAAATATTGTCTGAACAGCTCTGGATATTCACGAAGCGCTGTATCCGTATCTGTGAAGATAACGCCTTGGTCTTCGAGTTCCTTTTGCATGCTGTGATAAACAACTTCGGATTCGTATTGCGCTGAAACACCTGCAAGGAACTTTTGTTCTGCTTCTGGAATCCCCAGCTTGTCGAACGTTTCTTTGATTTCTGTTGGAACTTCTTCCCACGTTTTACCTTGCTTCTCAGAAGGTCTTACGTAGTACTGGATATCGTCAAAATCAAGATCATCCATGTTGCCGCCCCAACGCGGCATTGGCATTTTGAAGAACTGCTCCAATGATTTCAGACGGAACTCCAGCATCCATTCTGGTTCGCCTTTAATACGGGAGATTTCTTCGACGATTTCACGAGTTAAGCCTTTACCCGATTGGAAAATCGATTTGTGCTCATCTCTAAAACCATATTTATAATCCTCGAGATCCGGCATTTGTTTTGCCATGATTCATTCCTCCTTAGTGCTATTGTATGGCTTAATCAACTGCTTATTTATCGCTTGCGCGTTAGTTATCCGTCTTTTGGGACTGTTCGATACCTTTGCGGAGCGCATTCCATGCTAGTGTTGCACATTTAATCCGCGCCGGGAATTTATTTACCCCAGATAAAGCCTCTATATCTTCATATTCAAATTCCACGGATTCGCCCTTCATCAGGCCAGAAAAATTTTCAGCCATCTTCAGTGCTTCTTCGATCGTCTTGCCTTTGACCGCATCCGTCATCATAGATGCTGAGGATAAGCTGATCGAACAGCCTTCGCCTGTGAATTTGGCCGCTTTCACGATGCCCTCTTCCACCTGCATTTGCAGTGAAATTTTATCACCGCATGTTGGATTGTTCAGATCAATCGTAACGGCTTCGCCTGACTCAAACTTCCCACGGTTGCGCGGTGTTTTATAGTGATCCATAATCACTCTACGGTATAAATCATCCAATTGCATGGCCGAAGTACTCCTTTGTTTTTTGTAAGGCCATCACAAGACGGTCAATATCATCTTCGGTATTATAGAGGTAGAAGCTTGCTCGAGCTGTACTGCTTACTTCCAACCATCTCATCAAAGGCTGTGCACAGTGGTGACCGGCGCGGATGGCAACTCCCTCCGCATCCAGAACCGTGGCTACATCATGAGGATGTACATCCCCGAGATTGAAGGTTACGAGTCCGGCACGGTTCTTCAATGGTCCATAAATGGTCAAATCTTCAATCTGAGCCATGCGGTCCATTGCGTAATTCGTGAGTTCCATATCGTGCTTGAAAATGTTGTCCATGCCGACTTCTTGCAGGAAATCGATCGCCGCGCCAAGACCGACAGCCCCCGCGATGATCGGTGTTCCACCCTCGAATTTCCAAGGCAGCTCTTTCCATGTCGATTCATACAGATCAACATGATCGATCATCTCGCCGCCGAACTCCACAGGCTCCATGTTTTCAAGCAAATCTTTCTTCCCATACAATGCCCCGATTCCGGTAGGGCCACACATTTTATGACCGGAAAGTCCGTAGAAATCACAATCGAGATCCTGCACATCCACTTTCATGTGAGGTGTGCTCTGCGCGCCGTCAACCATGATCTTCGCGCCATGTTTGTGGGCAATCTGGGCGATTTCCTTGACCGGATTAATGACACCAAGAACATTGGAAACATATACGATCGATACGATCTTCGTACGGTCTGTAATTACATTTTCAACGTCACTCAGCAAAATCGTACCGTCAGGCTGTAAAGGAATATATTTGAGAACGGCTCCTGTTGCCTTGGCAGCTTGCTGCCAAGGGATTAGGTTGCTGTGATGCTCCATCGGCGTGAGGACGATTTCATCGCCTTCACGCAATACCGATTTCGCATAACTGCTCGCCACAATGTTAATAGCCGTTGTTGTGCCTCTAGTGAAAATAATCTCTTGCTCACTGGATGCTCCGATGAACTTAGCAACCTTCGCTCTAGCCCCTTCATAAGCATCTGTAGCACGAGAACCTAGTGTATGAACCCCGCGGTGAACGTTCGCATTGTCCCACTCATAGTAGTGCTTCAGTGCCTCAATGACCTGAATTGGCTTCTGGGAAGTTGCCGCGCTGTCCAAGTACACCAGAGGATGACCGTTCACTTCTTGTTTGAGAATGGGAAAAAGTTCACGTATCTCAGCAGGTTTCATTGTCCCAGCTTCCTCTCCACTAAGCTTTGCAGCTGTTCTTCAACGCTTTTAATTGGAATAACGGATACAACAGGTGCCAAGAATCCGTAAATAATTAAGCGTTGAGCTTCTTCTTTGGTAATACCACGGGACATCAAGTAGTGAACTTGCTCTGCATTCACTTGACCAACGCTCGCGGCGTGACCTGCTTTTACATCATCTTCATCAATCAACAGGATCGGGTTAGCGTCGCCACGTGCTTTGGGACTGAGCATTAGCACTTTCTCTGTTTGTTGACCGTTACAGCCTGTTGCGCCTTTTTCGATCTTGGTAATCCCGTTGATGATCGCTGTTGCGCCATCTCTCATAACGGCACGAGTAATCATATCACTTGTCGAAGCTTTCCCCCAATGAACAGCGCGTGTTGTCAGGTTCAGCTTTTGCTCTTGTGTACCTACACAGATCACTTTGGCATCGGAATCAGAACCTTTGCCTTTGAGAATCGATGTTGTATCGGACAATGTATTTCCGTAATTCATTTCGCCAACAACCCACTGCATACTGGCATCATTGTCGATAATAGCACGACGGTAAGTCAGATCCGTTACGGATTCTTCCAAATTATGAATAGATGCGTAATTCACTCGCGCACCCGGTTTTAGGAAGATCTCGACGACGCCGTTTTGCACGAGCGGAGCTCCGGATAGTGCAGAAACATAGTTATCTACATACGTTACTGAACTAAACTGCTCAGCCACAATCAGGACATGCGGTGCAAATGTAGCTTCTGCATCATCAGTAACAAACAACGCTTGAAGCGGAATATCTACACGGACTTCTTTGGGAACATAGATGAAAATACCACCGTTCCAAAGAGCTGCATGCAGAGCTGTCAGTTGATTTTCGTTCGCTTCGATCGCTTTCATGAAGTAAGGCTTCACAAGATCAGCATGATCGCGAATCGCCGTTTCCAGATCCGTGAAAATCACGCCTTGCTTTTTCAACTCCTCAGAGACTTGGTTGTAAACAATCCCTGAATTGCGCTGAACGATCAAGTTATCTGCATTTGCTAAACCTTTGGCTGCTTCCGGCAGTGCATCAATAGAAGCCAATGGGGCTTGCGTTTTATAGGAACCGTAAGAGGAAATGCTCCAACGATCAATTCTCGTTTTCTCTAGTGCAGGTAATTCCAAAGAATTCGCTAGCGTTAACCCTTCTGTACGAAGGGCAGTCATCCACTCCGGCTCTTGCTTGCTGCGGGAGAGCTCGATGACAGCGCTCGAATCTATGGAAAGTGTTGTTTGAGTACTCATGGTATTCCTCCTAATATATGGACCTTTGGTCATAGACCAAAGTCTCTCCTCCTTTAGTACTTCGGTCCTGGCGTGTTCATAGGAACTTTGAATTCTTCCGTGTCTTGACCAACGGTTTCATCCACGATGCCGAGTTCTTCTTTGATCCAGTCGTAACCTTCCGCTTCCAGACGCTCTGCAAGCTCAGGACCACCGGATTTTACGATGCGACCTTGCATCATAACATGTACAAAATCAGGTTTAACGTAATTAAGCAAACGTTGGTAATGCGTAATGATCAAGAAACCGCGATCTTCACTGCGCATTGCGTTCACGCCTTCAGCTACGATACGCAAAGCATCGATATCAAGACCGGAGTCAATTTCGTCTAAGATGACGAATTTCGGCTCAAGCAACAGCATTTGCAGAATTTCGTTACGTTTCTTTTCACCGCCGGAGAAGCCTTCGTTCAAATAACGGTGCATGAACTCAGGGTTCATCTCAAGTTGTTTCATCTTCGCTTCCATTTGGCGAATGAACTTGATCAAAGAAATTTCATTGCCTTCACCACGACGAACATTCATTGCGCTGCGCAAGAAGTCAGCGTTGGTAACGCCCGTGATTTCACTTGGATATTGCATAGCCAGGAACAATCCTGCGCGCGCTCTTTCGTCAACAGCCATTTCGAGAACATCTTCACCGTCTAGAGTAACGCTGCCCTCAGTTACTTCATATTTCGGATGCCCCATCAATGCGGAAGCCAATGTACTTTTACCAGTACCGTTAGGTCCCATGATGGCATGAATTTCTCCGCCTTTGATTTCCAAACTAAGACCTTTCAAAATTTCCTTTCCTTCGACGTTCGCTTTAAGACCGTCTATTGTAAATGTTGATGAATTCGCCATTTCTTTAAGCCTCCATAATGTTTAAATGTACTAGCATGAATGACAACCGACATGACTGATTATCACTGATTCTCATTAGAATAATTCTATTATAACTTACTATGACAAATCAAGAAAGGGCAGTTGGGTGAAAAAGGCAAGCATTTTCAGAAAATGCTGCTTTTTTATGACAACAAAGCACGTTTAATTTCCGCAACTTGCCGCACAAACTCCTCATCGCTCAAAATTGGCGTCATAGAAACATTTCCCATCACATCTGCCGGAATCTCGATCCATGACTTGCAGCCTAAATAGGCTTGTTCGATTGGAATCTCCAAAGACTGTTCCAATTTATACACTCGCAACAGCATGATATGTAGAGGGTTCTTGCGCTTCCACTTCAGTCTTTCTTCCGTGAAATTCTCCGTCCAGATGTGAAAAGGAAACAATTTATTCAACTGCTCTTGATCACTGATTTCAATATCTTCGACCATCGTGGCAAAGGTGCTGATCTTCACCTGAGCATCATCAGCGCTCCAGCCCGCTAAGGTTTCGTCGATGACACCGCGATACATTTCTTTCAACAATTCCCTTCTCTGGTGCTCATAAGTCGGATAGAGAAAGAAATCATTCGATTCGACTTGAAAATCTCTCGTCTCCTCAACAATACCTCCTTTACGCATAATGAAGATTTGTTGTCCATTTTCGAGTGCTTGAACTGCTGAAGCCCATTCCTTAAGAGCCTTTGGATTCCCCATGACGCCAACTCCTCGTTCTCCTCATTAATCCATTTATTATAAGGAATTTTGGGAAGCAAAACAAACTGGCGCCAAAAAAGCGCCTAAGAACAGCACAAAGGGATGAACCGATAGGGGTCATCCCTTTGCCTTTTCTATTTAGCATTCTCCGCATAATAGGTCGGCTGCATGCGGGCAAACTGTTCTTGATTCTGTTTCATCGGATTCGGATCTGTCATATCGCTTGGCGAATCCGCGGCAAAGGCGATCATAAGAAGAAAGCAGCAAGCAGCAAGAACAAGCAGGACGTTCAGAAATTTCATCACGATGAGATCCTCCGGACTGTTTTGCTCTCAGTATAGCCACCATTTATCAATCTCATGTTTGCACCGATTAAAGATTTTGTAAATTTGCCGCTAGCCGAGGAAAGATTGCAGCATCCAACGATGCTTTTCCAAAGAGGTTTGGATGGCCAGCAGCATGTCTGAAGTGGTCTCGTCCTGAACTTCTTCACAAGCTTGCATCCCGGCTTTCAATTCTTGAGTAAGAATTGTAAAATCTTCAATGATAGCCTCGACCATTTTAGTGGCCGTTTCATTTCCTAAAGCTTCTTTCAAAGAGGATAATTCGATGTAAGCCTTCATGGTTGCCGCTGGCTTTCCACCAATAGAAAGCAAACGTTCAGCCAGCTCGTCCACATGGAGAGCAGCTTCATTATACAGCTCCTCAAATTTAACATGCAGCGTAAAAAATTGGTTGCCTTTTACATACCAATGGAAATGGTGCAGTTTCACAAACAGCAAGCCCCAATTGGCAATTTGCCTATTCAGAACAGCCGGAATCGTTTGTGTTAAAGTCGTCGTCATGATCGTAGCCTCCTAAGTTGTCTTAAATCACATGCTTGTACACGTTAATTTACGTAAGAGACCGTTATTTTATGTAGATTGTGCAACATTTAAGAAGTTAGTATTTCAAGCAGCAACAATTTGTCTTATACTAGGGAAAGATGAATAATACAGAGTAATTTAGTTGGAATTAATTCCACTGACTCATAGGAGGCTTTCGATATGTCCACTTATCATCCTTTATCGGAAATTCAAGCTATTGAATATGCACGTCAAATCCCGAATTTGTTCCAAGCAGATTCCGATCTCGCAAGCCATGAAATTGGTGACGGCAATTTAAACCTCGTTTTTCGCATATCTGAAACTGCGACCGGGAAAAGTATTATTTTGAAGCAAGCTCTCCCTTATGCCAAAGTTGTTGGTGAATCCTGGCCGCTGACGCTGGACCGTGCGCGTATAGAAAGCGAAGCGCTTATCATTGAAGAAGCATTGAATCCTGATCTCGTACCGCATGTTTATGCCTATGATGCTGATCTTGCGTTAACGGTCATGGAAGATTTAAGCGATCACGTGATTATGCGTAAAGGGTTGATTGAAGGCAACCAATATCCGCTTTTTGCTGAACATATCGGACGTTTCCTGGCCAACACCCTATTCTTCACTTCCGATTTGGGCAAAAACCAGCAAGAAAAGAAAATCCAGCAAGGTCGATTCATCAATCCTGAGCTTTGCAAAATAACCGAGGATTTGATTTTCGATGATCCTTACCGCGATGCCGAAACGAACAGCTTCGAAGCTCCAATTCGCGATGCTGTTGAACAGCTCTGGGCTGATAAAAACTTGCACTTTGAAGTAGCCATTCTCCGCAACAAATTTTTGACCAGTGCTCAAGCGCTTCTACATGGCGATCTGCATACAGGCAGTATTTTTATTAAACCTGATTCGACAAAAGTCATTGATCCTGAGTTTGCTTACTATGGCCCAATGGGATTCGACATCGGCGCGGTATTAGCAAACCTCATTCTTAATTTCGCGGGGCAAGAGGGCTGGAGCACAACGAGCGAAAACCGTACCGCCTATCGCGCCTACCTATTGCAAACGGTTAAAGACGTATGGACGCATTTCGAAGCCAATTTCCGCGCACTTTGGAATCAGCATGGCGTAGATCGTGTTTTCCAAGCTGCCGGATATCAAGATTATTTCTTGGCTGAGCTGCTCAAAGATACGGTCGGTTTCACCGGCGCCAAAATGGTCCGCCGCATCGTCGGACTTGCGCATGTTGCTGATATTGATAAAATTGAAGATGCTGCCGCAAGAGAGCGTGCTCAACGATTAGCACTTGCGATCGGTACTTCCTACATTCGCACCAATCGTCAAATCACATCCATCGATGAGCTTATTGCCATCGCGACCAAAGAAGCAGCTGCAGAAAGAGGATTTGCCCTATGACAAACGCTAACAACTCGACTAATGACTTAACTAATGAGAACTTAACAACTGAGAACATAACTAATGAGAACTTAACAACTGAGATCCAAGGCGCTTTGCAGTCCTTGCGTTGGAATGGACAACAGCTTGATCTTCTTGATCAACGATTGCTGCCGGAAGAGATCGTATATTTGCCGCTGGACACAGCCACGCAAGTGTGGGAAGCGATTCAGCACTTGAAGGTTCGCGGCGCACCTGCGATCGGGATCGCCGCCGCGTACGGGGTGTATCTCGGCATCCGCGAGCTGGATGCCGAGGCCAACGGACTTTTGGCGGAAGTCCAGAAGCAAGCGGATTATCTGGCGACGTCCCGTCCGACAGCCGTGAACTTGTTCTGGGCGCTCGATCGCATCAGAGCGCATGCGGTTAGCTTGGCAGCCGCGGGCGTTAGCCCGGCTGCTTTCAAGGAAGCGCTCCTGGGCGAAGCGCAGAAGATTCAAGCGGAGGACGAGGAGACGAACCGCCTTATCGGCGAACATGCGTTGACGCTGTTCGAAGATGGCTTCGGCGTGCTGACGCACTGCAACGCCGGCGGTTTGGCAACAGCCAAGTACGGCACGGCGCTAGCGCCGTTCTACTTGGCTAAGGAACAAGGCATGAACATCAAAGTGTTCGCCGATGAGACTCGGCCCGTGCTGCAAGGCGCGCGGCTAACGGCCTTTGAACTGCAGCAAGCCGGCGTCGACGTGACGCTGATCTGCGACAACATGGCCGGAGCGGTCATGTCGAAGGGCTGGATCCAAGCGGTCATCGTTGGAACAGACCGCGTTGCTGCCAACGGTGACGTTGCCAACAAAATCGGCACCTACAGTGTGGCCGTGTTGGCTAAGGCGCACGGCATCCCTTTCTACGTGGCGAGTCCGCTGTCCACGATCGATCTCAATACGCCAACTGGCGGAGATATTCCGATTGAGGAACGCCACGAAGATGAGATTACACAAGGCTTCGGCAAACGTACAGCGCCCAAAGGCGTGAAGGTATATAATCCTGCCTTCGACGTAACACCTAATGAATACGTGACTGCGATTATCACGGAAAAAGGAATCGTGCAAGCTCCCTATAGCGAGAACTTGCGCAAGCTTTTCGAATAATTCCGGCTTCGAGGAACTCGATTATAACTTTCAGATCTAAATCCAGTAGGCCCATGCGCAATTGCATGGGCCTACTCTTTTTGTTTAACCGTCGATCCATCAGTGACTCACTATTTTTTTGATTTCTTCTTCAGAAAGGCCGGAAGCTTTGGCAATCACGGAGATATCTACGCCAAGGGCAAAAAGATCGCGGGCCATATCTGCCTTCCCTTCCGCTTCCCCTCTAGCTTTTCCTTCCGCCCATGCTCCTTCAGTGCGGGAAACCTCATCGCTCAAATATTTCATACGAGCATTGTACGCCATGCGTGTCGCCCTATCCTGACTCAGAAATTCCAACGTGGTCATTGCTTTTTTCAACATCGGTTCATTCACGGTTAACGCCTCCCAGTTTGGTTGATCGACCCCCTGCAGAAACAATAGCCAGTTTACCAGACCGCCTGTCATGGAAACGGCATGATCCTCTAACTTCGTCAATTCGATAACATGTACTTCGATATCATCGTTCAAAGGAATACCAGTAACATCTTCTCGCAGATGGAAAATACTATGGTATCGATCATTGGGCAAACAGGAATAATTCAAAATGTTGATGGTGACACATTTTTTCAATAAATTATAGTTTTCACCTTTTTTGATCTGATGGTAGTACATTTCGCTCCAATAGAACAGCGTACGCTTCTCCATATTGTAGGGGTTGAACAATTGCATCTCTATATTAATCAGTTTACCTTCTGTTGTTCTGGCTTTAATATCTAGGATTGACTGTTTTTCCGTCGGGTCCTCTTTGTCCGTATACGGATTCAATAACGTAATTTCAGTAAGAGGAGGTTCGCCTGCTTCTAGGAACGTGCTATTAAGAAAAGCCAACAGCACATCCTTGTTATTTTCACTGCCAAATATTTTTTTGAAAATAAAGTCATTCCGCGCGTCGAGCAATTCCATGTGATCACACTCCAGTCTTTACAATTAGTATATCATAGCAAGCTGCATACATTGTATCCAAACCAGTGAAAAATCATTCTTTCTACCTCCATAGCTGTCCGCCTTATAAAAGCCTCCAAAAGCGAAAAAACCTAGCCTGCCGCTAGGTCACCCATTCAACAAACCTTGACAAGCCTCCTTACGAACTCAACACCCTTTATTTGGCTAAAATCGCTCATTCTGAAAATCTAATGAATGCCAGATGCGCTATTCCCAGCAAATGATCACCATTCGACCAAAAAAGTGCCGGGTAGCGCCAACTCCGTTCATTACATCTCCAAAGCAGCCATTTTCCCGTCTATAAGCATCATACAGTTCATTAGATGCCCTTGGAGGCCCAAAGCCTCCAAAGCAAAGAAGTCTGTGGTGGACGCCAATAAAATTGCCAAAAAAGGCAGTCCCCTCGTAAATCCTACGGGGAACTGCCTTCTCTTATCTCTGGTGCAATCCTTGATCCCGATAACGGTTCGGGGTTACGCCATGCGCTTTTTTGAACACATAGTGCAGATAATTGCTGGAGGCGAAGCCATTGCTCTCGGCTATCTTTTCAAGCGTTAGCGACGTTTGGAGCAGCTCATTGCAGACATGTTTCAAACGCACTTGTTCTAAGTACTCGCTGAAGGAGAGGTTTGCCTGCTCCTTGAAGATCCGCTGCAGCTGCCTTGAGCTGATTTGCACCCGGTCGGCAACTCCTTCCAACGTTAACGGTCGGTGATAGTTATCCTCTATAAACTGAACAGCCAGCTGATAGCGATAGCTTTTCATATCACGGGCAGGCAGATTTAATCCGTGGGGATCCGCTTTATAAGCGCCTACTGTCCTTAGCAGCATTTGTACAATGGATTGCTTAATTATGGTGTATTGCCCTAGCTGATTACTGCGCAAGGCTTCATAGGCAACCAGAAAGCATTTCATCGCTTCCTGACGGTCAAGCGCAGGAATATGGGGCAGCTCGCTGAGCTGCTTGATACAGGCATCGGCTTCAGCAATTTCCCAAGCTTCTCCCCAGACATCTGAACGCGTTCCCTGATCATTTCCATCCGTCAACTTAACAATATCCACATGCAGGCAGAGTTCGCCCATCTCCTCGCCCTTATCGGCTTCTTGACGATGAATGACACCAGGACCTGTCACGTACAGCATACCCTCCTGCAAGACATGTGTAACGTCATCCAGAATCACGCTGCCTTTGCCGTAAGGGATATAGTGAATTTCGTATTCGGAGTGCTGGTGGAAATCGATAATAGTGCCCGCAGAGAAGGATGTCAGGTGGCAGCGCAAAACTCGAAGACCATAGGAGCCCCACCGAAAGCTTAAATCCAAACGATCCAAAGCCATCGGATTTTCGAGCATGGGTTCAAAATAAAAGGGCTGACTCATCCGTGACCATCCTTCCTAATGGACAGCTGCTACTGGGTTAAGGAATCAAGACGAACCTGCTGTTTGGTTGCAACAGATTGGTTCGCAGCCTCCATTAATTTCGTTAAATCAGCAGCAAGCTGAATATTGGTTGTAGCTTTGGTCCCACTTTGAATATGGGCTACCCATTGGTCAAAAGCCGAGACTTGGGCCTGCGGCCAGTTCTCATATGCCGTCCATTGCTGGCTTGCTTCTTCGAGCTTATTGGTACGCAGCCAAATTTTCCCGTCATGTTCGGAGTACAGCAGGCTGCCGTCGGTTCCGTGAACTTCAATTACAAATGGTGAAAAAGCGTTAACAAATCCTGCTTCTACTATCCCCAAAGCACCGTTCGCATATTGCAGCGTTGCAACCGCGTTATCTTCCACTTCTCGGCCTGTTACATACCCATAAGAAGCGCTTACAGCTTCAGGCAAACCAAGCAGCAAACGTGTCAAATACATCGGATGACAACCTAGATCAATCAGCGCTCCGCCGCCGCATTGCTCGGCATTGTAGAAATGCTCTGGCAGCCAGCCATGCGGATTCGCATTCGTCGAAATCCCGCCATTGTGCGACAAGCGTGTACGAACTAATGTAAGTGTACCGAGCAATTCTTTCTCCACAACTTCTTGAATAGCAAGTGTAGTTGCAGCGTTCAAACGAGGCAGCGAAACCGTTAAGGTGACACCAGCTTCATCCACAGCAGCCAAAATTTCATTGACTTCCTGCACAGTAGGCGCAATCACTTTCTCTGTGAATATATGTTTACCCGCCTTCGCAGCAGCAACGATAACTTCGCGATGCAGATTTGTTGGCGTATCCACGACAACACCATCAATCTCTGGATTGGCCAGCAATTCAGCTAAATCTGCATAGAAAGCAACGCCGCGCTTCTCAGCTTCTTGCTGCCCTCTAGCCGGCAACTCATCCCAAATAGCGACGATTTCCGTATCGGCATGCTCGGTAACCTGTTTAGCATAATCCCCTGCGTGTACGTGCCAAAAACTTAACATTGCTACTTTTATCATGTTACCCTCCAAATAAGTGACTTGGGAATATTGTAACATGACAAAGCAGCTTGATAAATTTCGAATTAACGACAAATCAGGGTGCAAAATAACGACACCCAAACTCTATTTCGAAACTGGCACTGCATTATAGTATTCTTCCATTGTCACCTTCTTAGCCTCGATGTCCTTAGAAACATCTACGCCCACATAGCGAATGTGCCAAGGCTCATATTGATAGCCTGTAATGGCTGACTTGCCCTTGGGATAGCGGATAATAAACCCATACTCTGCCGCGTGCTTCTCCAGCCAGTTCGCTTCCTTGGTCCCGCCAAAGCAATCTTCAGCCGCACACTTGCCATCGCTGCCTGTGACATCAATAGCCAGTCCCGTTTCATGCTCGCTTGTTCCCGGAACCGCACTGTAAGTTTTGGCTTTCTCTTCGCCATCTTTCAAGACATAACGCTGAAAGACCGACTTCTGCGTTGCATAAGACCGGTAAGCAGACACACCAGCCAAATGGATGCCATCTTTCTCGGCACCTGCCACAAGCTTCTCAATCGCTTTAGCTGCGGAACTGCGCATTTTCCGTTTTTCTATTTTCTCTGCGAAAATAAAAGGAATATCCGGGTAGACCAAATCCGTCGGCTCATAGCTGGAGGGCAGCGAGTTCATCTTATTGACCAGTACGGTTACACTTTCCGGCTTGGCTACGACTTGAATGTCCCCGTTCTTGGACGGCGCAGGCGAAGCAGTCGGCGGAACGACTGCACCAGCTGTTGCTTTGGGTGTTGCCTTAGGTGTTGCAGATGCAGCTGTCGTTGCTGATGGACTTGGACTACTTGACGTTGCTGTAGCGGTAGCCTGTGTAGTTGGACTGGCTGCTGGACTAAGCGTTGGCGTCGATTCCGACTTGCTGCTGCAGCCTGTTACTATGGATAACGCCACAAATAAGGTCAGCGAATAGGTCATTTTAGTGTTCATGTAAATAAGAGCCTCCTCAACGTTCAACAAATTTCTCATGAAATAGACTTTAACTCCGGGTCAAAAGTTGCAACCGATGCGAAAATCCCTGATTTAAAAAAACAAAAAGACTGCGAAATAGGTTTTGCGCCTAAATCGCAGCCTTCATATATTTTATGCGTTATGATGTGCGGTTACAAGTTTACGCTTGGCTTGCCGCAATCGCTTGCCCCAGATCATAAATAATATCTTCAATCGCTTCTGTTCCAACAGATAGACGAATAAGTCCTGGTGAAACACCGGCAGACACTTGTTCCTGTTCATTCAACTGGGAATGCGTTGTGCTGGCAGGATGAATAATCAAAGACTTGGAATCCCCGACATTCGCAAGATGAGAGAACAATTCAACGGAATGAATCAGCTTCTTGCCTGCTTCAACGCCGCCTTTGATCCCGAAGCTAAGAATAGCGCCTTGACCTTTGGGCAAGTACTCCTTTGCAAGCTTATAGGACGGATGACTTTCTAGGCCTGCATAGCTAACCCATTCCACATTCTCATGAGATTCGAGGTACTGCGCAACTTTGAGGGCATTCGAGCTGTGACGCTCCATACGAAGGTGCAATGTTTCCAACCCTTGCAGCAACAAGAATGCGCTTTGCGGAGACAAAGATGCACCCAAATCACGAAGCAATTGCACGCGCGCTTTGATAATGTAAGCAATAGGACCTACTGCGTCTGTATAAACAACGCCATTATAGCTTGGATCCGGCTTCGTCAAACCAGGGAATTTACCGCTTGCAGCCCAATCAAATTTACCTGCGTCCACGATGACGCCGCCAATTGTAGTGCCATGACCGCCAATGAATTTCGTTGCAGAGTGAACAACTATATCCGCGCCATGCTCAATCGGTTTAAGCAAATAGGGACTTGGGAACGTGTTGTCAATGATTAAAGGTATGGCATTTTCGTGGGCAATCGCTGCAACTGCCTTAATATCAAGAATATCCCCTTTTGGATTACCGATGGACTCTGCATAAATTGCTTTCGTTTTATCAGTAATTGCCCCGCGGAAATTTTCTGGATTGCTTGGATCCACGAATTTCACCGTAATCCCCAGTTTAGGCAATGTATTGGAAAATAAGTTATAAGTACCGCCGTACAAAGAAGAAGCCGCAACGATCTCATCACCAACTTCAGCAATGTTCAAGATGGAAAAAGTAATCGCAGCTTGACCGGAAGCAACAGCAAGCGCAGCAGGCGCGCCTTCGAGTGCAGCGATACGCTTCTCAAATACGTCTGTCGTAGGATTCATAATACGCGTATAAATATTGCCAAATTCTTTGAGGGCAAATAAATTTGCCGCATGGTCCGTGTCATTGAACACATAGGATGTCGTTTGATAAATCGGGACAGCCCTAGAATTAGTTGTTGGATCAACCACTTGACCTGCATGAATCGCGAGTGTTTCCGGTAAGTACTGGCGTTCTGAACCTGACATTGAACATGCCTCCTAGGATAAATAGTAAGATAGTGGTTTAGTTTCTCCATACTTGATAATTCCTACTGGAATAGTATACAATTATTTTAATGGAAAAATCTAGTCCTAGTCAATATATCACATTGACCTATATTTCTACATCCTTTTAGATAGGAAGTGCTCTCATGCTGTTCGATTCTTACACCATTAAGCAGGTTACATTCAAAAATCGCATTGTCATGTCGCCCATGTGCATGTATGCGTCTGATGATACGGGCGAAGTGAAAGATTGGCATCATATCCATTATGCGACACGGGCTGTCGGGCAGGTGGGGCTTATTATCGTGGAAGCCACCGCCGTCACCGCACAGGGCCGCATCTCTCCACAGGATCTCGGAATTTGGCACGACAACCATATCGAAGGATTGAAGCGAGTCGTTGATTCGGTTCACAGTCAAGGCTCGCATATCGGTATTCAACTTGCCCATGCAGGCCGAAAAGCCGTACTCGAAACGCCGATCATCGCCCCCTCTGCGATCCCTTTCTCGGAGACTTTCAAAACACCGGATGAAGCTACGCTTCCACAAATCCAAGAAACGATTAGAGCTTTCGCGGATGCAGCCTACCGAGCCAAACAAGCTGGCTTTGATGTTATTGAGATCCATGGCGCACATGGCTATTTGATCAACGAATTCCTGTCACCGCTCATTAACCTTAGAAACGATGAATACGGCGGAGAGCGAGACGGACGTTTCCGCTTCTTGCAAGAGGTGATTATCGCTGTCAAACAACGCTGGGACGGACCTTTGTTTGTGCGAATCTCAGCACATGAATACTTGGATGGCGGACTTACGCCGGAAGATCATGTATATTTCGCTGGGAAGCTGAAAGAACTCGGAGTCGACCTCATTGATGCCAGCTCCGGCGGTACATTCCCCGTAGTTCCCAAGACGTACCCGGGTTATCAAGTACCCTTCGCTGAACAAATCCGAACCAAAGCCAATATTCCCACTGGAGCCGTCGGTTTCATCACCGAGCCAGAGCAAGCTGAGGAGATTTTGCAAAGCGGTAGAGCAGACCTCATCTTCCTCGGTCGTGTGCTGCTGCGAGAGCCTTATTGGGTGCGGACGGCTGCCAGTCGATTGCATACTGAGCTCAAACCTCCTGTCCCTTACACGCGAGGTTGGTAATGATATAGACAGAAGGCGGTAAATTTGCGCTGCGGGCTTCCCACCATGCCGGAAGGGTTCGTTGTGTTATCACATTTTATCTGGGGGCAACAGCACAATTCGCCCATCCTCCACAGCAACACGCACTTTGTTCGTGCCGGAAGCCCCGATGGATTCAAGGAAATTGGCCGGAATTTGCAGCCTGCCCGCTTTATCGACCACCGCATATTCCACATGCGATTCCTCTTCGGCGGCGAAGATGCCCATCTCCATTTCGAGCAATTCTTCTTGGTACGTTTTACGCCGCAGAATTTCGGAAGACGTTTTGCCGTCACGGATCGCCACGACCCTATCCACCTTCTTCGCCAGGAGCGGATCGTGCGTAACGATGACCACCGTCAAACCGAAGCTGCGGTTCAATTCCCGGAAGAGATCCAAAATTTGATTCGCCATCTTCGTATCCACGGAGCCCGTCGGTTCATCGGCAAGCAGCAGCCTTGGCTGATTAGCAAGCGCAATAGCAATAGCGACGCGCTGCTGTTCGCCGCCCGAAAGCTGATTCAGCCTGTTATTCCTTCGGTGGCCAAGCCCAACGGCATCCAGCAAATCCATAGCTCGGTGGCGTTTGCGCCTGCCCTGCAGCAAAATCGGCAATTCCACATTTTCCAATGCGGTTAAATACGGAATCAGATTTCGCGCATTATTTTGCCAGACGAAGCCAACCGTTTCTCTTTTATAGGTCACCAGATCGGATTCCTTGAATTTCAATAAATCTTTTCCATCCACATGCAGATTGCCTGCTGAAGGCCGATCAAGACCCCCGAGCATATTGAGAAGCGTCGATTTGCCGCTGCCGCTGTTGCCGATAATCGCCATCAGTTCCCCCTCCTCGATATGGAGGTCAAGTCCTTGCAGAGCAACAACTTCAATGTCCGCAGCCTTATATATTTTAACTAAATTCTCGCAGTGAATCATAGTTAATCCTCCCCAAGCTTAACAGCTTGATGAATCTTGATTCGGGACAGCATCGTCCCAAGCAGCAGCAACCCTATGCCGATCATCACCAAGACGATGACATACAGATGCCATTGATCATTCGGATCAAAGCTTACTTGGAAAGGCGGCACTTGACTCGACGAGTCAAAGGTCAATTGGAATAAGGGCACATATAAGCGGCTTGCCGTGGTACCAGTAATCATCCCAATGAGGACCGCAGCGCCTGAGGTCAGAAGCTGTTCCGCAATCAGCATGCCAATGAGTTGGCCGAACGAAATACCCATCGCCCGAAGGACGCCAAACTGCAAGATGCGTCCTGCCAAGGAAAGCACCCAATACAACAGAAAGCCGATAAAACTAATCCCTATTGCAATCAAAAAGCCGAGCGTCATCACGCCATTGACAGCCAACTGAAATGGATCTTTTTTGGAACGAACGAGCCCTTGTTTGGTATCCACTAGATTCACAATAGGAATATGCTTGAGCGCCAAGTCGTCATATAAAGCTTGGCTTGTCGTCTCCGGTTTCAGCTTGATCCACACATCATAGGGCTCTACAGCCATATTATTTTGAATGTAGGCGAGGTGGCCGATGACCAGCTTAGGAGCGTTCGCTTTGACTTGCTTGCTCGAACTGGAAGCCGTGCTGCTCCCCGCACTCGACTCTGCCGTCAGAATGGGATTGGGATTCCAACTCGGCCAGTAATCAATGATGCCATAGACGATACAGGTTGCACCCTCCATCCCATCCCAAGCGATTCGCACCACATCCCCCACCTTTGCGCCCATTTCATCGGCAATCGACTTGGAAATGAGCACCGCCTTCGAATTGGTTGCCAGCAGGTTCAAATATTCATTGATATGGTGATCCAGCAGTTGATCGCGCATCCAAGCCGTACGACCAAAATCGTCCGTATCTATGCCCATAATCACCGTTTTGTCTGACACTTTACCCAGCGATAAGAAAGCGTCTTTCTTCGTAAATACCCGCGCTGCAGCTTCAACACCGGCCAATTGGGTATATGGCAAAAACGGCGGCTCGGTAAATTGAACCCGCTTCTTGACCAGCGGCTGCGTCGATTTCTCCGATGCTTCGAAGCCGCTTGACGACCCAGACTGCGGTGGCGGAGCATCATTCTCCCAGCGGGATTGGAGCACAATATCAGCCCCATTTTTGTAGCGAATTTTCTCTTCTACATTCTTATTCATAGTGCGGGCTGCACTGGCACTGAATAATCCTGTTGCCAGCGTCATGATGATGAACAGCATAATGAATTGATATTGCGTTGTCGATCTGCCCACCTGCAGCAGTGTTGAATAGAGATAGGGCGGCCACCATTTTCGACCAATCAGGTAAATCAACTGAATGACCCACGGATAGACGCGCAGAAGGAACAATCCCATAGCAAAAATGAATAAGGCCGGAACAAGGAACAACAGCGGATCTACTTTCATATCCATGGAATCCAGGCCAAGCGCAACCAAATCACTCATGCGGCGATGGAAGCTCTGCAATAAATAGAGGGATACAGCCAAAAGAATGACATCTAGAAACGTTTTATGCACAAAAGAGAGCTTGTTCTTCCTTGCCAGCGTTTGTTTATGGCCGACAATTGTCGCACGAGTGGCTAATACAGCGGGTACAAGCGTCATGCAGACCGAGGCAATGACAGCAAAAATTGCGTACTGATAGGCTTCTTTATTCAATTTAACTTCCATGGAGGCACGTTGGACAAATTCCAGAAAACCGTTGGAGGCTCCTAATATTTGGGTTAATTGAAGTCCGAGAAAGGGGCCAACCAGCAGAGCAATACCCCCTAACAGCATCCCTTCCACCACATAGCCAATTAAAATTTGAATACGGCTAGCGCCTCTGCTGCGCAGGACGGCAATCTCCGTTTTCTGTCGATCCGTAATAAGATTGGCAACCATGAATAAGTAGAAAGCCAATAAGATACTCACAGGCACATTCAGCGACCACAGCATAGTCCTCAGCTTTTTCTCTTTCTCCCCATACAATTTCAACGTCGCAATAGCCGGATTCTTGAGTGTGTAGGAGCTGAAATGACTGTTTAAAACATTCTCTATTCGTTCATTCGTCTGGATATAAGTGTCTAAACCTTCCAATTTCAATTGATGATAATCCAGTACATAGTTCCAGTAGGTAAATAAATTCTTGAACGTAGGGGTCGTTATGAAATCTTTCTCAAACAGTGAATACGGAATGAAAAATTTCGTACGCAAATCATTCAAATGATTCGTCCAATACAAATCCGCATAATCCGAGCGATCAATCACGGCAACCGGCTTGATGCGGATCGTCTGTTTCAAATCTTTATTGACGATCGTAAATTCATTGCCGAGCACAATTTTCAATTGGGTCAAAAGCTCAGGGAATACCCAAGCCTCATAAACACCATTAACGGGCTCAGATGCAGGCGCGACACCATCCACAATGCGGATATGTTTTTCCAAATCAGACATGGCCGTGAGCTCTGCTGCACGCTTTACCTTGGGATCTATTTTACTCGGATCACTTGGTGTTAACTCGAACGTCAATGTGCTTCTTGTCTGAGAGGAAAGCCTAATTGGCAATCCAAATTGCTTGCTCTGCTCAGCCAGAAAAGCATCCATCTCCGTCAATAATCGGTTATCTCCCTCTTCTTTCTCAGGAGGACTAGTTAAATACCCGTAGGCATACAATTGGCTCGGGAACTGATTGGAATCGGTCTGGAGAACTTCCAGATCCTTAATCAACATGCGCTGCAAAATAGCATGCGTATAAATCGGCATGGAACTCGCGAGCGCGACAGAAATAATGAGTCCGATCAAGAGACTTAGCTCCAGCCAACGGTTCTTGACCATTTTGCGGAGAATCATCAGAAATAAAGCCATTGCAATCCTCCTAGAGAGTGTTAGTTGTTCAAAATAACATTCTGACCTTCTTTGAGGCCTGTGCGAATTTCAATCTCTGTCGGCGTCACAAGACCTTTCTCCACATCGATTTCCTTGCGGCTTTCGCCATCCAGCACTTGCACGTAATCCCGTCCCAAGTAACTGCGAAGGCCTGTGCGGGGAATAACAATTACATTCTCGCGCTTCTCAAGCACAATGGTCATGTCGCCGGAGTTGCCAAACTTAACCCCTTCCGTTCCTTCAGGAACACTGACGATAAGCGTCTTGGCATTCCTCTCTGCTGCTGCCTTATTGTCTGTAAGCGGCGCACTTGAAGGCGTTTGCAAGACTTTGCCTTGAATCATTTTCTCCTCGGAGCCGATTTTGACGTCTACATTCATCCCGACTTCTATCCCTGTAAGTGATCCGCTGTCCGAAGATTCATAAGCTAATTGCAGCTTGCTTGGGTCGGAGAGGATTACTAGCGTGCTGAAAGCATCGACCACACTCCCCTGCTGCGCATCCGTAATATAAGTCACGATACCAGCTGACGAGGCGATTAATTTCGTCTTCTCCAGTTGATCTTGCAGCGCATTCAATTGCAGCTGTGCAGCCTCCACATCGATCTTTTTTAGCCGAATATCATAAGCTCTGTCCGGTTCCGTCTGTTGAATCTGCGAGCTCGCAATCTGCGCTTTCTCCAGATTTAATCGTTGCAAAGCAATCCGCGTCTCCAAATCTCCTTTTTCCAGTTCGACCAGAACATCGCCAGGTTGAATGGCATCGCCAAGTTTAACGCGCATGGCAGCAATCCGATGACCAGACTCTTTGAAAAAATAGTTCGTTGTTTGTCTGGATTTGAAGGTGCCGACTAAGCTGGCTTTTTTGACAATCGTACTTTTCTTCACCTCATAGAGTTCAAAGTTCTCTTTGACCGGCTTGACCAAAGGCGGCTTCAACGCCTCCTCCTCTACTGGCAGCAAGGAACAGCCCGCAAGTATACTGACAATACCTGTCAGCAAGACAAGCCCTGAAATCACTTTATTAGCCTTCATCGACAATGGTCCCATCCTCCAATGCATATACTTCATCTACGATTTCCATAATCGCAAGGTCATGGGTAGTCATGATAATCGTCATGCCCTCTTGCACCAAATCCTTGAACAATTTAAGAACCTGCAGACCCATCCGGCTGTCCAGTTCCGCTGTGGGCTCATCTGCCAAAATCAGCTTCGGTTTATGCGCAATAGCCCTGGCAATCGCAACCCGCTGCTGCTCTCCCCCTGACAGCTCGTAGGGGCGATGTTTCATTCGGGGTTTCAAACCAACGAAATCTAACGCTTCCTCAGCAAGCGCCCGATATTCATTGGGATGAACCCCTGATATGCGCAAGCCAAATTCTACATTTTCGTAGGCAGACATATAGGGAACCAAAGCAAAGGATTGAAAAATCAGTCCGATCTGCTTCCGTCTGACTTCATTCCGCTTGGACTCCGATAAACTGCTGATTTCCATCCCTTCCAAATAAACTGCCCCTTCTGAAGGGTGGTCTAAGGCTCCCAATATATTGAGAAGCGTTGTTTTCCCCGATCCGGATCTCCCCCGCAAAGCGACAAGCCTGCCCCTGGGGATGCTTAAATGAGCTCCTCGCAAGGCATGCACGGCACCCGTTCCTTTGCCAAAAACACGCGTAACCCCAATGGCTTGCACCATCGGCACTTGCTCTTCCATCGCTTTCAAAGTCAGCACCTCGTTCATCAGCGTATTGATGTAACCATCTAACTGTAACCCTTTTTTTTACAAAAAAATAGACAGTCCATGTTGGAAATGGTGTCTATTTGTTAGATCGCTATATAGGTTTTTCAAATTCTTTGGGCGAACAACCGACGATTCGTTTAAACGTTTTGGCAAATGTTTTGGCATCGGGAAAGCCGACCGCATCCGCGACTTCATAGATTTTCATTTCCCCAGTGCGCAGCCTGCGTTTGGCCTCCTCCATACGGATCCGCGTCAACGTTTCACTGAGCGATTCCCCCATCTCTTTGCTGTATAAATCACTCAAGTAGCTGCGGCTTAGGCGGACGTGATCGGCCATATCTGAAGTACTGATCGGGGAAGCATAATTATCCATCATATACGTCAATACTTTGCGGATAAACGTGTTATGCGAGCGTAATCTTGGCTCATTTGCCAAAGGCGGCCGATTCTCCATCAGACGGCTCATCGCTTGCAGCAGCAGCTCCCTTACTTGCTCGAATCGGCTGCAAGCTTGGAGTGCTTGACTATATACGAATGTTTCTTCATAACGTTCGATCTCTGCGTGGCCGCGCTCGCGCGCGTAACCGGCTGCAAGCGCAAGCAGCTCCTGGATAAAGGAAACCACTTTATCCTTCTCCGGGCGCTGCTCCTTTAATCTGCGGCAGAGCGCTTCCGCCTGATGCACATACCCTTCGCTGTTATCGTGCGCGATACAGCGCAATAGATCGCTGCGGATGTCATACGGCAGCGCAGGGTTGTGCCGGATCTTGGACTCCGGCACAGGTTGCACGATGCGATTCCAGCTCGCGCTGTAGAATCGCTCTTGGAGCTGCCGCGCGTGCTGCGCCGCGGCGGGCTTCACTTGCGCGAGCCGGCGAAGGACGACGCCGGCTCCGATGAACCAGTCCGGCGCCTGCGGCAGCCGGACGATCGCGGCGCGCTCGAGCGCCGCGGCCGCCGCATAGACGACGCTGTCGGCGTCGTCAGGCACTTCCGCAGCTGCTGGCACGAGCAGCAGCACACTGCCGGCGGCCAGCGGCAGCGCCGCCAGGCAGCCGGTCCAGCGCCAGTCGGCGTCAGCCTCGCTGGACCCGGTATGCAGCAGCAGACTGACCAGGCTGCTGGTTTCGAACAAGGCGGCCTCGAGCGCAGGCTCGCCGCCTTGTCCGGTCTGCACATACTGGCGCAGCCTCAACGAAAGCTGCATCAGCTTGCTTGATTCCAGCGCCTGCTGTCTCTCCTGCCTGTCGCTCAGCTCCAGGCGGTGCTGCTCCAGTTCCAGCCGAACGCTCGTGAGAATCTCAAGCAGAGATTCTGGCTCCATCGTCGGCTTCAGAATGTAGTCCTTGGCCCCGAGTTTCATCGCCTCTTTGACATAGGTGAAATCGTCCATACAGCTCAGTACGACCGTACTAATCGGTTTGGCTCTGTCTTTGATCTTACGAATGAAGGCCAATCCATCCATTCGCGGCATGATCAAGTCTGTAATGACAATATCGATGTCTAATCGCTCGACAAGCTCACAAGCTTCCAAACCATCCTCAGCATCACCGGCATAAGTGAATCCATTGGCTTCCCAATCCACCAGCGTTCGCAAACCAAGACGAATGATCGGTTCGTCATCGACTATAAGCACATTCATCTCATTCTCACTCCTCGTCTTGATGGATCGGAAGCGACATGCGTATCGTTGTTCCCTCTCCCGGCTTGCTGCCTATATGCATTTTGAACTGTGGCCCATAGTAGAGCTTAATTTTCTCGCGAATATGTGTAATCCCTACGCCACTCATGCGTTCCCTCAGCATTTTGCCCGTTGAAGCTTCCTCTTGGGAGCTGATAACTCCCCAACCCGAGCCGCCTTCTTCCACCTGCATCCCAATCCCATTATCTTCGACTTGGCAAAATAAGAGGTCACGATCCAACCAAGTCCGAATCGTAATTATGCCTTCTCGCTTCGCTGGTTCAATACCATGAATAATCGCATTCTCCACGAGCGGCTGCAGCAGCATCCTTGGAACCAAACAATTGCGGGTTAACTCATTCACATCCGTAACCACCTGAATTCGGTCGCCATAACGAAATTTCTGGATTTCCAAATAATCCTGCATCAGACTAATTTCTTCACGAAGTGTAATAAACTCGCCTTTTTTCCCTAAGCTTGCTTGCAGCAAGCGAACCAGTGCGCTGACGACTTCGGAAATCTGCGGCGTTTTATGAATCTTCGCCACCCATTTAATCGTATTCAGCGTATTATAGAGAAAATGCGGGTTCAACTGATAATGCAGAGCTTCCATCTCCGCTTCTTTTTTCAGAGATTCTTCCCGTTTCACCTGTTTAATCAAATCTTCCAAACGATTCAGCATCTGATTGTAGCTTTGACCCAGCTGCGTCCATTCACTTGAGCTTTTGGCTGTCCAGTAGGCTCTCAGATCGCCACGTTCAGCCCTGTTCATCAGCCATTTCAGCATTTGCAAAGGCTTCGTTACATAGTTGCTGAAAAGCAGCGAACTGCTTAAACATAGCAATATCAGGAACGCGACTACGCCGATAATCCATGTGTGATAATAGGGAATGAGCTGCGAAGGGATCGGGGCTTCGTAATCAGATTCCCACTTGCTCCCTTCCTGCCAATCAACCTGTTTAAACGAATGAACGGTTAGCTGCTTGGAACTCCAGTTGTCCGTCTCGCGCTGCCTCCCCCAAAGAATTTCGTCCCCGGTGTTCCCGTTCCCCACATTATTGCGGTATATGACTCGCTGTTGTTGATCCAAAAGAACATAGGCTTGAACAGGTGTTTGCACCAACAATTCTTGCCACAGCTTGCTCATATTGAACCAAAGTGTTACTTTCCCAAGCTCCTGCATACCAGGCTTATCCAGAACTTGCTCCGTATAGGTCAGCATATATCCATTAAACTTATTGCTCCCTGTTCCCAGCGGCTCAAACCGTTGGTAGGGACCTTGACCTTGGACAAGCGTCGCCAGCGCTTCTTTTCCTTCTGAGCTTTGAGCACAAACGGTTCGGTTTGTCGTATAGATCGTTAAACAGACCTGTTCGGCAAAATGGTTTTGCTCCAATTGATGAGAAAGCAAGCTATTCGCATAGTCGCTCAGCTCAGTGACTTCCTTAGCATTAAGCGCGGAGTTCGCAAGCTTCGCATAGCGGATAATCCCGAAATCAATGGCGCTGCGATGCGTGCTTTCTGCCGTAAAGCGAAGCTCCTGCGTCATGTTCTTTAGCATCTGATCGTGCTTTTGATCCACAGTCTTCTTGAATGCGTTTTCATTAAAGACAGAAAATTGATGATTCAAGACATAAATCATAAGTAAAAAAGGCACTAGCATCACCATCAGCAAGTACAGAAACACACGAAGTTGGAAACGATTAAACAAATTTGAAAATAGCGAGGGCATGAATCACCTATATCCGTAATATGATCATTACCCTCATTATAAAGCTATTATTTGTTAAAAAGATACAAAAAAAAGGAACAACCAAAAGTAGATAGATCCTCTTGGCTGCTCCTTATGCTGTTATTACCAACTTAGAAGTGCGGCTCGTTTTTCCCGCCAGATAAGAGTCTCCAAAGACTTCTATTCGTGTAAAAGGAGCAATTTTCGTGCATATAAGAGCTCCTGAAGACCCTTATTGCTTCCTGTGGGGGAGTTTTTGTGTATTTCACTTACGCTAAGAGTCTCCAAAGCTCCAAAGACTCCTATTCGTGGAAAAGGGGCATCTTTCGTGCATATATGAGCCCCTGAAGACTGTTATTTGTGAGGCAGCGAAGGGCTGTCTTCAAGGTCTTGCAACCTTAGAGACAGCCCTTTTGCTAAACGATTAGAAGTCGTTATTCAGAAAATCCCTACAATACTTTAGACAAAAATGATTTCGTTCGCTCCTGCTGGGCATTCTCAAAGATTTGAGCCGGTTTGCCCACCTCGACAATCACGCCTTGTTCCATAAACATAACCCGGTCGCCAACCTCGCGGGCGAAGCCCATTTCATGGGTAACCACGACCATGGTCATCCCTTCTTTGGCAAGCTGCTTCATCACGCCGAGCACTTCGCCGACCATTTCTGGATCAAGCGCGGATGTAGGTTCATCGAACAACATAATCTTAGGCTCCATCGCGAGTGCGCGCGCAATCGCTACACGCTGCGCTTGACCACCTGACAGCGAGTCTGGCAGCGCATTCGCTTTATCCGCCAAACCTACTTTGTCCAGCAGTTCCAAAGCTTTCTTGCGCGCTTTATCCTCTGGCCATTTTCTCACTTGCATCGGTGCTAATGTGATATTATCGATGACTTTCATATGCGGGAACAAATGAAAGCGCTGGAACACCATGCCGAGCTCCATGCGAATCTCATTGATTTTGTTCAGCGGGTCCATAATATCTTTGCCTTCGATCAAAATATGACCGCTATCCGGCGGCTCCAACAGATTCAAACATCGTAGAAACGTTGATTTCCCTGATCCCGAAGGTCCAATTACTACAAGAACCTCTTGGTTCTGTATTTCAGCACTAATATCTTTTAGGACGACATTTTCGCCGAAAGATTTCTTTAAATTTTTAACTTCGATCATCGCTGCCATTTCACTACACTCTCCTTTCAATATAACTAAGCAGCTTGCTTAGCGAGTAAGTGAGAATGAAATAAATAAGCGCTGCCGTGAGATAAGGCTCCCACACTTTAAAATATTGGCTGCGCATGGCATTGGACCAATACATCAATTCCGGTGCGGCAATGACCGCGAACAAGGAAGAATCTTTGATCAACACGATGAACTCATTGCCAAAAGGAGGAATCATCCGCTTGATCGCTTGCGGTAAAATGACCGATTTCATCGTCTGGAAATGCGTCATGCCAAGCGAATGCGCCGCCTCCGTCTGTCCTTTGTCAATCGACTGAATGCCCGCCCGGAAAATTTCCGCCATATAGCCAGCTGAATTCAAAGATAAAGCAACAATAGAAGCAATGATTGCATTGGTCGTGCCTAAAAATAATGGGACAACACCGAAGTGAACAAGCAAGATTTGAACAAGCAAGGGTGTACCACGGAAAAAGTTAACATACATGCTCGCTGGCCAGCGCAAATAGCCGCGGGGCGACATTTTGCCTAAACCAACCGCAAGCCCCAAAACGGACCCCATTAAAATGGACAGTATGGAAATTCCTATCGTCCAAAGCGTACCCTTCATCAACAACGGCAAGTAATCGAGAATGATATCAAACCGAAAATCCATTATACACTTCCTTTCCTTGGTTATTATGCCAGTAACAGAACAACAGCATGCGTAAGGTTGAAGTCACGCATGCTGTTGACCGTATTATTTTTGTTCAAGTAATTTCTTCGTGTCCGGGTCTTGACCGAACCATTTTTTGTACACTTTCGTGTAGGCACCGTTCTCGATCACCTTTTTAATCGCCGGATCAATCTTAGCTTTCAGCTCACTGCCCTTTGGCAGCAGAATACCGTAGTATTCGGATTCAAAATTCGTAGGATCTGCAATCGAAACTAATTTCTTATTCGGATTATTTTTGATATATTCACGAACGATCGCAATGTCCGCAACTACCGCGTCTACACCGTTGTTCTCAAGCTCAAGCAGTGCCAGCGTGTTATTGTCCAGACGTTTCAACGATTTATTCGTTTCACCCAGGATTTTCGTCATCAGCGTATCTGCCGTTGTAGAAATTTGCACAGCCACTTTCTTGTCTTTCAAGTCTGTCGCGTTTTTGATCGGGCTGCCTTCTTTGACAAGAATCATATTCTTCGATTCAAAATAAGGAATGGAATAATCATAAGATTGCTTCCGCTCATCTGTAATGGAAACGCTGGAAATTCCGCCTTGATATTCTTTCCCTTGTTTCACACTTGTCAGCATCGTGTCCCAACCTGTGTTCGTCACATCGTAGGAAAGGCCAGCTTCCTTCATCACTTCGGCTAGAAAATCGATATCGAAACCGGTCATCTTGTCTTTATCCATATATTCCATCGGCGCGTAAGCTGCATCTGTCGCAAATTTATACTTCGTGCCGCCACTATCCTTGGAGCCACAACCCGCTAATGTTGCGGCTAATCCGACAGCCAAAACAATCATCATTAATTTTTTCATCATACTTCCCCCCATGCTATGTATTGGACGAATCATATTTTAACACTTGGTCAATAAAATAACAACGCCCATCCCCCGTATTTTCGGCCGGAAAATACAGGAAATTGCTCCGTCTGCATATTTTTATGAATGTGCACAAAAAGCGAGGAAACTTTTGTCTGAATCGCTTAAGGTCACCGCACTTTTCGATTAACAGGCAAACTAGAAGTGCTTATTTCCGCCGATTCGCTCACCCAAAAACCAAAAACGCCGAGATCTCTGATCCCGACGTCAACCTATCCTATTCGCAAAGCCAACCCGCTACATCATTTTCAAAATAGCTTCTCTACCCGTCATACCGGCTACAATACCCAAGTCCTCAGCCGTATAGGTTACCGATTCCAGCGGTGCATCCAGCAGCTCTTCAATCGTGCGGACACCTGTCGCTCTTGCTGCCACAATGTTTCTGTCTCGCAAGCGTTCATTGAGCAGCCCGACATCAAGAGCCCCGCACATGATATAGCCTTTATCCGTCGTTATAACCAGCAGTGTTGTTTTGGGCAGCTTTACCTCTATGGCAATGGCTGTATGTCCTTCAAGGAGAATGGGTTCTACGCGCATCATGCTCTGCACAGCTCCTCTTCGCAGTCTTACGGTAGTATATGCGCCCCCTGCTAGTTCGGTGTAAAAAAGGTTTGGGTTGGTCGTCCTTGGTCATATAACCAAACCCCAAACCACCCATCTCTCCAACATTTTTTCCGAAACCCTGCGAAAAGCAAGCTATATTTGGGTAGAATATCATGATATAGTTAGAATACGAGCATTTTTTTGCCGCAAGGAGGCCATATGAGTCAGGGAAAAATAAATACAAGTCCGAATGGACACTTGTTCACAGTTGAGATTCTGATTGAAGATGCCACGAATGGCCTTGCCATGGAAAAGCTGCTTCGTCTGCTGAACGTCGATACTGTGAAAGATTACAATATTGTTAAAGGCATCGAACTAGGTAAATTGATTGCATTAAACACCAAAAAAGAGAGCGAGCCTCCGCCACATACAGGTAAAAAGGCAGTAGAAACACCAAAAACAGCCCCTGCAGCTGCCGCCAAAATAGCGGCCAACCACGAAGCTGCTGAAGATATCATCAATCAGTTGGAAGGCTACAAAGCCAATAATACGTTGATTCGTTTGACGGTCATCAAAGCACAAGGGATTAAGCTCAACCTCCCCTGCCGGATCTTGAATTATGACAACAGCAATCAAAATGTAACGGTGTATCACGTGGATGAAAAAAAGGTGTATTTGTTCAAATTAAACGAAATCGACGATTATGTCGCTTTTTAATAAAGAAGAGGGTGTCCTTGAACGTTCAAGGAACACCCTCTTTTTATGCGGTAGTCATGCCATGTTTAAGCATGTTTTCGAGATCAGCAGCGCTAACAGGAGGACTAAACCAGTAGCCTTGCACTTCATTGCAGCGGTTCTGATGCAAGAAGTTCAGCTGCTCTTCGGTCTCTACGCCTTCAGCAATCACTTTTAAGTTCAAGTGATGCGTCATGGCGATGATCGTGGCAACGATTGCCGCATCATTGGGATCTACCATGATGTCCCGCACGAAGGAGCGATCAATTTTGAGTTTATCGATCGGGAATTTTTTGAGGTAATAGAGCGAACTATAGCCTGTTCCGAAATCATCGATGCTGACATTGACACCCAGCTCTTTGAGCTCCAGCAAGGATTGAATGGCGTGGTCAACATCCATGGTCATGCTTTCGGTAATCTCAAGCTCCAGATATTGCGGTTCCAGCCCCGTTTGCTCTAAAACATGACGAATTTTCCCTTTGAGATTATGTTGAAAAAACTGCCGCATAGACAAATTCACGGATATCGGCATCATCGGATAGCCCTCTTTTTGCCATGCTTTGTTTTGCTTGCAGGCAGCTCGCAGCACCCATTCGCCAATCGGTACGATGAGTCCGGATTCTTCAGCAAAAGGAATGAACTGATTCGGTGAAACGAGGCCTCGTTCCGGATGGTTCCAACGAATCAAGGCTTCTACGCCAACGATACGGCCTGTTTCAATATCGACCTGCGGTTGGTAGAATAAAATAAACTCATCCCCGGCAAGCGCTTTACGCAGCTCATTTTCGAGCTTAAGCCGGTTGATGGAGACCGATTTCATATCGGTGTTGAAGATTTGGAAATCATTGCGGCCTTTCTCCTTCGCTCTGGCTAAGGCGATATCCGCATATTTCATAAGCATATCCGCATCTTCTACATTCTCGGTATCCTCGGAGGAGATGGCGATTCCGATACTTGCTGTAATATGCAGCTCATATTGCTCAAGAAGGAACGGTTTTTCCAGTACCCGGTTGATTTCGGCAATTACAGCAATGGCATCATTCGGATTCGCAACGTTCGTGTAGAAGAAGGCAAATTCATCGCCTTCCGTCCGGGCCAAGTAATCATTCTCGGTGACAACTCGCGTGAAACGTTCAGCTAATTGAAGCAGCAGCATGTTGCCGTAATCGTGCCCGAAACTGTCATTCACGAGTTTGAAGCCGTCAATGTCCAAATAGAAAACTGCGACCTTTTGCCCTAGCGGCTTGGTGACGCTTAGCCGTTCATTCAGACGATCTCTGAACATCCGGCGATTCGGCAGCCCCGTCATATCATCATAATAGGCCATATAGCGGACTTGCTCATCGCCGCGCTTACGTTCTGTGATGTCCTGGCAAATCAATATATTCCCTTTGGCGTTAGGCTTCAAATCGACAGGAACTGCTGTTACATTCAAATCAACACGATAGCCGCTCTTGTGCAGCACAGCTGTTTCAAATGTAACCGGCGTACCTGTTTTCACACGCTCCAACTGAATCCAGGTGGACTCACACTGTTCTTGTGTGACAAAGCTGATAAAAGGTTGATCCAGCAGTTCCGACACGGCATATCCGAGAATCGTTTCTGCGGCCAAATTAATGCGGATGAATTTACCCTCTTGATCAAAAATACCGATCGCATTCGGATTGTGTTCAAATAAGGAATCGAGAACATTCAGATAAGCATGATCCTGTGGCATTCCATTTATGAATGTATGAGTACTTCCCCTTTTTCGCAACAGTACAAACAGCAGCAACAGGGAAGCAAGTACACAAATCCACGCAGCATACGGCTTTACGTAAAGGCTAACGAATATGACAAGTAACATATATCCGCCAATATAGAGCCGGTTTTTCACAAAAATTAGCCTCCTCTTACTGCTCACTCTAGGTGATAGGAAGCGTCACACTGACAACTGTTCCTTCTCCCACTTTACTCTTCACGACGAATTGGCCATGATGATCTTCGATAATTTTGGATGATGTCATGATGCCAAGCCCGGTCCCTTTTTCTTTGGTAGTGTAGAATGGCTCTCCAAGTCTGGCAAGTACTTCTTCCGTTATCCCTATTCCTCTGTCTTTGAGTATGACTCGTATGGCTTTCTCATCCGCCAAAAACAGGTGAATATCAATTTGTCCCCCATCAGGCATCGCTTCCATGGCATTTTTGATCAAATTAATAAATGATTGCTTCAACTGATTCTCTTCACAATGAATAAGCGGCAGCTGATGTTCCATGACAACGTCGAATTGAATATTGCTCATGATCGCCTGCGTTTCGAGCAAGGTTATGACGCTTTGAATAATGCTTTCAAGGCTCTTATGCTGGTAACGCACCAATTGCGGCTTAGCCAAGACCAGCATTTCAGTAATAATCAATTCAATACGATTTAATTCAGCCATCATAATCTCATAATATTCTTTTTTGTTTGCAGCGCCTTGCTGCAGAAATTGCGTGAAACCCTTGAGCGAGGTCAACGGATTTCGAATTTCATGCGCAACGCCTGCGGCAATTTGTCCCACAACTGAGAGCTTCTCGGATCTGCGAAGCATTTCTTCCGTATGCTGCCGCTCCGCTATGTTTTTGAAGGTCAGAACAACACCGATGATTTGATTGTCATCATAAATAGGTGAAGTCATATATTCAACTGGGAATGAATCGCCATTTTTTTTGTAGAAAATCTCATTCGCATCACAATCATAGACGCCTTCACGAATCGTGCGATATAAGGCTTCTCCCCCACTTGATTGCGTCAAAATATGATAAGGATTCTTCCCCAACATATCCTCATAGGTGTACCCCGTCAACCTTTCGGCAGCCTGGTTCCAGAAAATAGTTCCTAAATGCTCGTCAATCCCGAAGATCCCATCGGAGACAGCATTTAGAATGAGTTGATTTTTGTTATGCAACTCGTCAATCATGGCTTCATTCTGATTGCGTTTGGTTACATCCTTGGCAATGAGATAGATGCCACTCACATGTTCCTGATCCATTCTAGGTACAAAGTTAATTTCAATCATCATCGTGTGACCATGTTTATGAAGAATCTGCGCTTCTGAACTGCCAGTGACACCTAGCTTCGCTTGCTCAAACAGTTCCTTGAGCTGTGGCAAATACGCAGGAACAATCAAAAAATGGATGGATTTTCCCTTGAGTTCCCGTTCTGAATACCCAGAGATCGCTTCCACAGCAGGATTGGCCTCAACGAGATTTCCCAGCTCATCCAGCATAAAGATCATATCAGGATTATATGTAACGAGGGATTCATAGCAGCATTTGCTCATCTCTAGCTTGCGTTCGTAACGTTTCCGTTCAGAAATATCTTGAATTTGGATCATTAGACAAATCGGAGTAGCTTCATCATCGTGAACCAAGGAAACCGATAGACTGCCCCATATGACTGAACCGTCCTGATGAATAAAACGTTTTTCCACTTGAAATGATTGGCGCTCTTGAAGAAAGATTTGCTCCCAGTACTGAGCATCGACTTCCACATCATCCATATCGAATAATGTCTGTACATTTACTCCGATCAACGCTTCCTTCGCATACCCGAATAACTGGCATAACGATGAATTTACCATGTGCAGCTTGCCATCCAAATTGACAATGGACATTGCCATTTCCGCACAATCAAATGAATGATGAAATAGCTCATGGCTTGAGAGTAGCTTAGATTCCGAAGTTCTTGGCTTACCCGATCCTGAATGGTTCCCCTTGAAATTAGCCATGCGCTACATCCTTTCAATTAAGGAAGAATGAGTATCCGTCGCTCAGTACTTTCTACACGTTACGTGCTTTTTCCTGCTAAGAAGGCACAAATCGAAGAAAAAGAGTCGGATAGTCCCGACTCTTCTCTTATTGTTTGAACGCAGCAACAGCCAGTAAGACCCAGCCTACCAGAAAGCTTAGGCCGCCAAGCGGGGTAATAGGACCGAAAATTTTGAGACCTGTTATGCTCAAGGCATACAGGCTGCCCGAGAACAGGATAATACCGATAAAAATAGCCCAACCCGATGCATGGACCAAAGAGCTGCTGTTCACTAGCTTATCCGACAGTAAAGCAATCAGGATTAGCGCGATCGCATGAATCATGTGATAATGAACACCGGTTTGGAATACGTCCAGCTTGTCTGGCGTCAGCTTTTGTTTCAACGAATGCGCGCCGAATGCACCTAGAGCAACTGAAAGAAAGGCATTCAGGCTGCCCAGCAATAAAAAAAGTTTCATTCGACTTCACCTATATCATGTTGACCTACGATCAATCGAACAGGTTCTATGTAGACTCGAGTTTCCGTTGGCTGTGTGATTAGATTGATCTCAATATCTACGACTTTACTGCGAACGGTTTTACCTTCTCTTTTATCATAGACGACATCGAATTGTTTAAGTCCTAGCTGGTAGATGACCACGGATGAGCCAATAGACAACGCATTGGATTCAAATACCCCATGTTCAAACAATACTTCGGACAAAATTTCTTCATTCATGTCTACGATGGTCACATACTGGCAGAATTGGTAACGCATTTGTAAATACCCCCTTAATTTAGTAATAAAACAATCATGTAATGTGTTCGCCGAAAAATGTCGAAACTCCTGCTAGTTTCAGGATTCCCCAGAATGTTCACATAAAACCTAACAAATAGATGACGACAGGGATGGTAAACATACTAAACAACGTGGAGGTAAACACAGCCTGTGAAGAAAATTCAGGTTCATTCTCATATTCAATGGCGAGAAGCACACTGCTCAGCGAGGTAGGCACCGCACAGGAGAGAATCAATGCCTTGGCCGTAAGACCTTCGATCCCTAGTATCCAAACCACAAGAAAACCAAGCAGCGGTCCGGCGGCAAGCCTCAGAATGTTGGAAACAAGCACATGCGAGAAGTGGAATTCCCATTTCATGCCGCCGAGTTGAACCCCTAAAGTTAGAAGCGCCGTCGCCATGAAGGCATTGGAAATGTAATTCAAAGGAATATCAATGGATTGCGGGACAGGCAAATGAAAATAGCGCAGCAGAAGCGCAACGGGTATAGCATAAATCACGGGTAGGGACAGAATCGTACGCAGTGTCGCTTTCCAGGTTGATTTATGTGCGTTTAAGGTGTAGATGCCATAGGTGTTGGGGATCAGCGTCTGCATAATCATAATGACGATCTGAATCGATAACGTATACGCATTCCCGCCGAAAACGGTTTGATTGAGCGGTAAGGCGTAGTTGGCGCTGTTGTAGAAAATCACACTATTGCGCATGGCAATGCGCATGCCGCGGTGCATCTTTTTCAGCCGAATGTAGACCTCAATCAACGCGAAAAGAAGACTGAAGAAAAGCACAAAAAACAACAGAATCTGCATCAGCACATGCAGGTTCATTTCGGACTCATATAGCTTCACAAACACTAATGCAGGCGAGAATACATAAAAGTTAAGCTTGGAGAGCGTCTTAATGTCAATTTGAAAGGCACGGTACATCGCCGCGCCAATGGCAATCATAATGCTGATGGGAACGATATTATTCACCAAGATATAGAAGAAATAATTCATTGCAGGTCCTCACTTAAATGAAATGCCATTGTTGAAATAAGCATCTTGGCTATAGGTTATGAAAGCTACCTCAACTTCTGGAATACCCAATCCATGCACATGGCTCGTTAACGCAACAGCAACCTGCTCGCGAACTTGCTCGCCTCTTTCAAACCAAGCCACCTCGATGAAGGGATATGTTGGCACGATTTGACCGTCAAAGATGGCTGGGTGCTGGACGCACTCCAATGTAAAATCCTCTCGGCTGCATGCGCAAATCAAGGCTAATTGATCGACTAGGCTTACACTTATCTGGCATACTTGTTCAACGGTCAAGCCTCTGATTATAAGTCTCGGCATGGAGGAATCGCTCCTTATTTAAATGCGTTTACGCTGTTTATGATGTTCTTCAACTGTTCATTGAAATTGAAGATTTCTTCCGGTGACAGTCCGCTGGAAGAAAGCAGTGTTTGCGGGATGCATAGCGCCTTCTCATACAGCGCAAGACCCGCTTCCGTAATTTGAATATTCACGACCCGTTCGTCCTGGACCGATCTTTGTCTTTGCACCAACTGCTGCGCTTCCATCCGTTTAAGCATCGGCGTTAGCGTGCCAGAATCCAGATCCAGCTTCTCGCTCAGCTCTTTCACTGTACTTTCCTTTTGATCCCAAAGAACAAGCAGTACCAAGTACTGCGGATACGTAATCCCAAGATCCTCAAGAAACGGACGGTACATTCGAGTGATCGCTCTAGAGCTGGCATATAAACTAAAGCACAGCTGATTTTCCAATTTTAAAAACTCACTGCTGCTCATCACATTCGTTTCCTTTCACACTCATATTGTGAACAATCGATTTGCTTCAAATGTATATAAAAAATCGCGTACTGTCAATCTGAATAGTTAGTCGCGTTAAAAAGAATACCATTATTCCCAATTAATTAGTAAAATAAATCGAATTGGCCTTTCATTAATACTTCCCAGTGAAAAGAGGAGCAGAACGACAAAGGTCGGCTTGAGCATGGGAACCGTGATATGCCAGACGCGCTGAAATATATTAGCCCCATCAATCTTGGCAGCTTCATAATATTCTTCACTAATGCCTGTAATGGCCGCCAAATAAATGACCATGCTGTACCCGAGATTTTTCCATAAATAAAACCTCGTCGTTTAATCATGGTTGAAGCGATCCCCCTCAAGCGATATGTCTTGAGAAGATCATAATCGGACTCACACTAAGCGCATAGTGAAGCCTCTTGCGATAAGTGAACGAATTTGTGGAATGACATATGAACAATCTGAACTTCCATGAACAAGTGTGAATATCCGTCTGGTTCTGGCGAGGAAAAATAGGAATTGTATCCTTGGGGAATTCGTGCTAGTCTAGTTTCAAGAATATACCATTTGAGGGGGAATTGACCTATGGACTGGTTGAACGCGCATAAGCAGGAGCTAGATGACGTATTTGCAGAAGCAAATCAAATCGTAAGCACGTTTCCAGCACCTCTCAACCTACTGGGACTGGCCTATTTGGCTAAATTCGATGCCAGCAAAGAAGGCACAACCAAGAATTATATCTGCTACTTGCTCCCCTATTGGATGAAAGACGCCTGTAACTTGCCTGCGACTGAGATCCAGAAGCTCTCTCTCGCTAATGTGTTTATCATGCTTTATTATTTCATTCAGGATGATATCATGGATTCTGCCAAGGGAGAGCACAAGGACAAGCTGCCGCTTGCCAATTTATTTCATACTCAGTTCTCAGCAATCTATCGAGACATGTTCCCATCCAGCTCTCCGTTCTGGCGATATTATGAAACCTACATACTGGAGTGGTCGGAAGCTGTCTCCAATGAGCAGACATCCGATTACTTCCATACCGATCGGAATAAGATCGCCAAGAAAGCTAGCCCGGTCAAAAATGCCAGCACAGCGGCATTACTGCTCAGCCAACAAGCTGCTCTCATTCCTGCTGTAACGGAAGCCGTGGAACAAGTATTGGTGACCCTGCAAATGTTGGATGATTGGGCTGATTGGGAGGAAGACATCGAAGAGGGCTCTTACAATTGTTTGTTAGCTTCGATGCGAAAGCGTATGCAGCTTCCGGCGGATAGCATCATTACGGCTGAAACAGTTAAGGATCAACTATTTGTCCGAGATTTCTTAGAGACATATGGACAAATTGCCGCAGCCCATCATGAGGACTTATTCAATCTCCAATCCTCCCTACCCCAAATGATTAGTTTTCATAAGTCGTTAGTGACTAACATTCAAATTGTCGAACAAGAGATCAAAGAAAAGCGGAAAAAGTTAGCTTCAGGGGGATTCTACTATTTTTTGTCGGAAAGCAGAAATAATTGATAGATTATTCAGAATATTCATGCTATAATAAATTTGCAGGTAAAAATACCCAATTGATTAGGAGTGGTTATCAATGTCATCCAATGAAGTTCTGAAGGCGCAAATTATTCAAAAAGCTTGGGAAGATGAAGCATTTAAGAACCAGCTTATCACGAACCCCAAAGCCGCTCTGAAACAAGCCTTTAACATTACACTCCCCGATGATATCAAAATTAAAGCGGTCGAAGAAACTTCAACGGAATTTGTTCTCGTCATTCCTACGAATCCTGCTAAGGTATTAGTAGCTTCCAATGGTATTGAAAGTAACTGGTAAAATAAATAAAAAGAGGTGCTGCGCTTTGTTTAGCGCAGCACCTCTTTTTATTTTGCGGAGATGGAGGGAAAACAGATGATGACCTCTGTCCCTATATACCTTTGACTTTGAAATTTAATTTGTCCCTGCATGGCCTCAATGATTCGAAATGTAATCATTAATCCAAGTCCTGTCCCCTTTGTTTTCGTTGAATAATATGGCTCACCTAATTTAACCAATTGCGCAGGCTCAATCCCCTCTCCGTTATCCTTAATATGAATATAAACCTCTCCCTGCTTCTCATACGCCCAAATATGTATTTGACCATCAACCTGAAAGGCTTCAATACTATTTTTAATAATATTTATCAATACTTGTTTTAATTTCGAAGCGTTTCCACGGATATGCAGATCATTAGGAATACTTACGGTTATTCTTCCACCGTGTAAAGTGGCTAGTGGCACAATTATACCTTCAATCTCGCTAATCTCTTTGAAAACATTTAAATCGACAAGTTCATCCAGTTGTGGCTTGGCAAATGTCAGGAAATCCGTAATGATAACGGAAGCTCTATCTAATTCTTCTATGGCGATTCCCATGTATTCTTTGTTTTTATCATCCGTTCTGGCTGCAACGAGCTGTAAGAATCCTCTGGTTACCTGAAGCGGATTCCTGACCTCATGGGCAACTGAAGCGGCTAAGGCACTGATGATTTCCATTTTTTCAGAGAGCTGAAGCTGATGATTGTAAAACTCAAGTTCTTTGGAATAATTGATCATATGTTCTTGATTAATAGCAAAACGCCTGCCTAATATGACGATAAGGGCAATAATAAACCCTACAACTCCCCACTTCCACAAAGAAAATTGATACTGTTGCGAACTCGCATAGAAATAAATTAAATCTAGCGTGCTCATCAAAGCCAACAAGGCAAACCCAACTGAAAAAATAACAGCTTCCTTGTTTCCTTTTAAGACAAGTTTAACCGATAAGCCAATAATTAAAATAAATTGGAAGACCATAACAAGTCCTAAAATCGTAACTGAGAAGAAAAAGTAGGTTTTGTTAAATGTGTAGCTGTTGATTAGATTTATAAACATAAACAGTATTAAAAAAATTGAGTATAAAACCTGAAACTTCCTAAACCCGCGAATTAGTCTATTTTTTCCATCATCAAATATTTTTTCAAAATAATAGGTAAGTGCTGGTAAAAAAATTGCGAGTGATATATCAAAAAGAGCAGAAGATACAGCACCATACCTTGTGAAGTTGGCATAGATGAACGGAGAATAGGTAATAAAAATAATGCCCATCGCTAAATTAAGTACACTGATATTAATCCAGCTTGTAAGCTGAACTTTTTTGAGAAACAGAGAACCAATCAGCATAATAATTGCCATTAAAATAAAGGCACTTCCCAGAATAATATCCTGCAAGTCTTGAAGGACAAAGGAACGTGTTAGAGCAACATAGTTATCCAACTTAATCTCAGAATGGATACCTAAGCGATACATCGATGTCTCCATCTTTAAATAAACGGTTTTTCCACCATCTTCACTGCTAATTGGAAATAAAGTTCTTTGTGCATCGTATGGAAAATTATACTTGCTTTCTCGTACTAAACGATCTCCTATATACACCCAGAGGTCTTGCGTATGAATCCCTTCAATATATATGCCATAGTCTTGAGGAATTGGGGATGGAAGTTTAAATCGAATCCAAGTTGTATTGACGGCTTCCGGGCTATCAGGAGATGATTTTCCGTTTTTAACGTGAATCCATTCATCGGCGGGAGCCTTACTTACACCTTCCAGTCCTCCAGGTGGGTCACCCCACATAATACTCCACTCTGGAATCGTTAGCGCTTCCTGAGGCTGATCCGCATAAGCATGAGGAGCCGCGAATCCGATACTGATTATTGCAATCAGCAACCATTTCCAAAGCATTTGATACAAGTGGTTCATTCAAACACCTTCCCCGATAACATCTTACAGTAATTTACATAAACATTATTTCGACGGGGTTCGATGCTTTCCTGCTTATCTACCTGTAAACATTTAAAATCAAGCCTAAATATCAATAATAAATTTGTGAGATGATTGGAATGAAAGCCAAGCCGCCGAGCCGCGGTCTAATCAAATCTGTCATTCTAACGAACTGGATGATGCTTATTGACAAGAAAATGGCTACTTTGAAAACCTAATGAACTGAATAGGCGTTATCGAGTAGCTTACAGGTGGAATGGTGATCATTTTCATGATATAACGCGTCGGGAATTCGTTAGATTTTCAAAATGGACGATTTTGATCAAATAAGGGGTGTTGAGTTCGTAAAAGCCAAGCCGCCGATCTGCCGAGTCGCAGCCTAATCAATCTATCATCCTAACGAACTGGATGATGCTTATTGACAAGAAAATGGCTACTTTGAAAACCTAATGAACTGAATAGGCGTTATCGAGTAGCTTTCAGGCGGAATGGCGATCATTTTCATGATATAACGCGTCGGGAATTCGTTAGATTTTCAAAATGGTCGATTTTGATCAAATAAGGGGTGTTGAGTTCGTAAAAGCCAACCGAAAACCAAGTCGCCGACCTGCCGAGCCGCAGCCTAATCAATCTGTCATTCTAACGAACTGGATGATGCTTATTGACAAGAAAATGGCTACTTTGAAAACCTAATGAACTGAATTGACGTTATCGAGTAGCTTTCAGGTGGAATGGCGATCATTTTCATGATATAACGCGTCGGGAATTCATTAGATTTTCAAAATGGTCGATTTTGATCAAATAAGGGTTGTTGAGTTCGTAAAAGCCAACCGAAAACCAAGTCGCCGACCTGCCGAGCCGCGGCCTAATCAATCTATCATTCTAACGAACTGGATGATGCTTATTGACAAGAAAATGGCTACTTTGAAAACCTAATGAACTGAATAGGCGTTATCGAGTAGCTTGCAGGTGGGATGGTGATCATTTTCATGATATAACGCGTCGGGAATTCGTTAGATTTTCAAAATGGTCGATTTTGATCAAATAAGGGGTGTTGAGTTCGTAAAAGCCAACCGAAAACCAAGTCGCCGACCTGCCGAGCCGCAGCCTAATCAATCTGTCATTCTAACGAACTGGATGATGCTTATTGACAAGAAAATGGCTACTTTGAAAACCTAATGAACTGAATTGACGTTATCGAGTAGCTTTCAGGTGGAATGGCGATCATTTTCATGATATAACGCGTCGGGAATTCATTAGATTTTCAAAATGGTCGATTTTGATCAAATAAGGGTTGTTGAGTTCGTAAAAGCCAACCGAAAACCAAGTCGCCGACCTGCCGAGCCGCGGCCTAATCAATCTATCATTCTAACGAACTGGATGATGCTTATTGACAAGAAAATGGCTACTTTGAAAACCTAATGAACTGAATAGGCGTTATCGAGTAGCTTGCAGGTGGGATGGTGATCATTTTCATGATATAACGCGTCGGGAATTCGTTAGATTTTCAAAATGGTCGATTTTGATCAAATAAGGGGTGTTGAGTTCGTAAAAGCCAACCGAAAACCAAGTCGCCGACCTGCCGAGCCGCGGCCTAATCAATCTATCATTCTAACGGACTGGATGATGCTTATTGACAAGAAAATGGCTACTTTGAAAACCTAATGAACTGAATTGGCGTTATCGAGTAGCTTACAGGCGGAATGGTGATCATTTTCATGATATAACGCGTCGGGAATTCATTAGATTTTCAAAATGGACGATTTTGATCAAATAAGGGGTGTTGAGTTCGTAAGGTGGCCTGACTCAGGAGTCATTGACTTCTGGGACACCTCGCGACCTGCGGCGGTGTTCATTACAATTTGTTACTAGGGATGCGGATGGGTTGGGCTTGGGCTTGGGCTTGGGCTTGGACTTGGGCTTGGGCTTGGGCTTGGGCTTGGGCTTGGCGTTGGTTAGGCTTATTTCCTGCCTTCATGGTGGGGTTCCCACAGTACAAACTTGGCGAAGGAGTCACTCAAACAAAAAATCGGGGTAAGCTTCGCTCACCCCAAATCCAAAACATTAATCTACATTATATTGGTGTATAAAGTTGACTCCTCGCAGGCCATGTTTCCGCCACGATGCGGCCTTGGCTAACCACATAGCGGCAGCTCGGCTGGTTGCTAACTAAATCCATGGCATCTCTGCCTGGCAGCACTATGAAATTGGCCCGATTCCCCACTTGCAGGCCATAATCCTCAAGCTGCAGCGTCTTCGCTCCGCGAGTAGTAATCATGCGGACCAGCTCAGCGACCTCATCGCGTCCCATCATATGAGCTAGATGAGCCGCCATATGCGCAGCTTGCAGCACACTTCCTGTCCCCATCGGATAAAAGGGCGTCCGGATATCATCATGCGCAATGCTGACATTAACGCCTGCTGACCATAACTCCTTGATCCGAGTAATGCCTCGGCCTTTGGGGTACCCGTCAAACCGGCCCTGCATGGCACTATTAATAAGTGGACAGCAGACCACATTCACACCTGAACGAGCCAGCAAGCCAAGCACTTTGTGAAAATACGCTTCACCATAATAAGCTGAAGCACTCGCATGCGCCACCGTTACACGTTCACGAAGTCCGGTGCGAATCGCTAGATGGGCCGTACTCTCCAGGAAGGTAGAGTGCGCGTCATCGATCTCGTCACAAAACACGTGAACGAAACATCCATACTTCTGCGCCATGGCAAAGCAAATCTCAAGCGAAGCTAAACCTTCCTCGCGCGTAGGCTCCAGATGCGGAATGGCTCCAATGCCATCGGCGCCAAGCTTGAGCGCTTGTTCAAGGCGCTGCACATTGTCCGGGCAGGCCCTAAGTCCGTCTTGCGGGAACGCGATAACCTGCAAATTCATGTAGGACTTGACGCGCTCGCGCAAGGCAAGAAGAGCATGAAGGGCGGTCAGATCCGGATCCGAGATGTCCGCTTGCGTCCGTACGTGAAGGATTCCTGCCGCCAGCTGCAACTGCAGCACTTGCTCGGCTCGGCTCATCACATCCTCATACGTCAAGGTCTCTTTGCGCTTCTGCCAAAGCCGAATACCCTCAAACAGCGTGCCGCTCTCATTCCATGCCGGTTCACCTGCTGTTAAGACCGTGTCCAGATGAATATGGGACTCTACAAACGGAGGAAGCACCAGATGCCCGGTGCTATCGATTTCCCGCTCTCCTCGCTCGTCGAACTTGCCTATCATGGCAATTGCGCCATCTTTTATTCCAATATCCATCGGCACTTGATGTTCGGAGTCATCCAACAGCCGTATTTGACGAAAAACAAGATCCAGCAGTTCCCTCACCTCCTTCGCTTCGCGCCTAATTAATTGTCCTTCTTCATTTCGGATTCATGCCATGAGCTGAGCATCCATTTGGCAAATCCGTTTACGAGCAAGAAGAAACAAATCCCAAGTGCAGAAGCCGAAAGTCCGCAGGCAAATAAATAGGGAGTTTTCAAACGGGCAGCCGCATACGTGATGGCATAGCCAAGGCCGCCTTGTCCGCCTCCAATTCCAGCAATATATTCCCCAACAATAGCTCCGACAACAGATAAGGTACAGGAAATTTTCAACCCCGCAACAATGTATGGCAGAGCAGCTGGAATACGCAGCTTCCACATGGTTTGAAACGAATTGGCATTGTATAAATAGAACAAGTTGCTCATATTCTGATCCGTGGAGTTCAGACCAATTAGGGTATTCGAAAGCATCGGGAAAAATCCGATCAAAAACGTAATAATCACGATCGCATTGACACCGGCATCAAACCAGATGACGATCAAAGGCGCGATTGCAACAATCGGAATCGTTTGTAGAATGATGGCATAGGGGTACACGCTCTTCTCAATCCATTTGGAGCTGGCCAGAAGAATCGCTCCGGCAACGCCTAAGATAATACTCAGGAAGAATCCAAGAACAGCTTCCAATGTGGTCGTCCTGACGGACACCCATAATGCATATTTATTCTCAACCGCTGCCGCCAGAATATCGGACGGTTTAGGCACGAGATAAACGGGCGCCTTCATTATATAGGCAATAAGTTCCCACCCGCCAATGAACACAACGAAGGCAACAAGTGGCGGCAGTAAATGTTTGAAAAGCAGCAGCAATCGGAGGCTAGGCGGCACTCCGTCTTCAAGCCGCTTAGTCCAAGCTATGCGCTCGCGAGCAGGGAATATTTCATCGGGCAGGATTTGCAGGTATTTGGAATCTACGGCCATTTTCATGTCCCCCTTTACTTACATTTCAACGATAATTTTGCCTGGATTGAGCAGACCTCTAGGATCATTCACTCGTTTCTTAAGCTCCATGCTATTAACTTCTCCGCGTCCGCCATGGTCCAGCACCCACGTATGGGGATCGAATATTCGGACACCAATGGATTCGCAATAGGAAATAATCTCATATAATCGCTCTTCACTCTGGAAGCGAACGACCGGAAGTGCTGTAGGCGTAAGCAAGCCACCACTTCGCACCCATTCGAAATGCAGATACACTTCATCGCCGAATTTGGCTTTCAGTTCTCTGATTTGTTCCATATAGCTCTCCAGCTTAAAGCCAGCTTGCAGATAAGTCATTGAGGCATCGGTTTTCATTGCCCATAATGTCGTATGGTTCCATGTGAAATCGGATACGCCAATCGTTTTGCGATAGTGATTTGCTGCAATGAAGTGGCCAATGTGACCGCCAAAGCGGCTCGCCAACTGCTCCACAAGCGGCAAGCTAATCTCCGCAAACTCCAGCATGACAGCTGCTTTCCCCGTTTGAATCACTTTCGCGAAAGGTACAAAATAAGATGGGATTGGCCATTCCATTGGGGCCACAAGCCTTTTCAGCACAGCTGTTTCTTGCGCCAGTTCCTCCCCAAAAAGCATCGCTTGCTCCAAGGTGTCGAATTGCGCAATCGCCTGCGCCCACTCGGTTCGAGGGGATAACGGAATGGTGACCTCGGTCAAAATGCCTGTTGTTCCATAATTATGAATATAGTTAAACAAGTCAGGACCAGAAACAACCAGACGCTGAGGCGTTTCTTCCATCGTATAAATGACGGCTTCCAGTACATTGCCATCCCATAGATTCCCATGCGTGATCGATCCGATGCCGCCGGAACCACCGCTTACAAAGCCTCCAACCGTCGCCTTCACATAGGTGCTTGGATAAATGCGAATTTCTTGACCCGCTTCGCGCGCCTTTTTATCAATGACACCTAATCTCACCCCGCACTGTAAACGGGCAAAGCCAGGTCCAATTTCCACAATGTCGTCCATCCGGCTTAAATCAAGGACAATACCGCCTTGCAACGGGACAGCCTGACCATAATTGCCTGTGCCAGCACCGCGTACCGTGACGGGAATGTCATGCCGATAGCCAAAAGCCAGAATCTCAGCCACTTCCGTCTCATTGCGGGGTGTCACAATAGCATCTGCTGCTTTGATATGCCCCAATTGCCGATTAAGAACAGGGGAATACCAGTAATAATCCTTGGAAAGCTTCTCTCTTGTGGCTTGATCCATATGGATGATCTCTTCGCTGAACTGATCTTGGATCTCTTGCTCCCAACTTATCGACATAGCCATAATCTGTTCCTCCTCTCGTATCACGCATTAATGTTCGAGCGCCGCATTAACATCTCTCACCAAATCGCTGAACTGCGTCGTTGTGCGATAGCTTTCATCTCTTGGAAAAGGGACGGGGATATCGATTGTCGCTGATATTTTGCCCGGGCGTGGTGTCATGACGACAACACTGGTGGATAGAAAGACAGATTCGAATACATTATGTGTAACGAACAATACCGTCATGGATTTGTCCTGCTGCCAAATGCTCAGCAGCTCCATTTGGAGCGTTTGTCGTGTAATCTCATCCAAAGCGCCGAATGGCTCATCCATGAGCAGCAGCTTAGGCCGTGAGATTAGCGCCCGGGCGATGGATACCCGCATTTTCATGCCGCCTGAGAGTTCTCGAGGCAGTACCTTCATATAATCTTTCAAACCGACAAGCTCCAGCACACGCTCCGCTTCCTTCTGCTGCGTCTTCTTGTCAACTCCCCGCAATTCTAGCGGCAATTTCACATTGGCCTCAACTGTTGACCACGGCAGCAAGGTATGATCTTGGAAAACGAAGGCAATGTCGCTTTGCTTGCGCGCTTCTTTGGGGGTTGTGCCAAACACATCCAACGTCCCTTTGCTCGGCTTAGCCAAGCCTGTAATCATTTTGAAAATCGTTGACTTGCCGCAGCCGGACGGACCCACGAAACAGAGGAACTCGCCTTCCTTGATCGTTAAATTCACATCTTGCAGAGCTATTGTTCCGTTCGGATACGTCTTGGACAGGTTGGCCATCGTAACGAATTTGGCATCGGAGGCATCCATGCCTGGTATGAGGAGCTGCGAAGAGTTCATAGCCATTAGCTTCATCTCCCAATCAAGTGATTTGGTTGAAACAGGTCGTAATTGCTGCTATCGGTCAATCCTTAATGTTTTCATCTCAAAAGTCTGGAATTCCAGCAGTGCTTCCGCAATCATTGCCCCATAATTCCTCGTCATGGCTTGACCCTTGGCGATTGTTGCCTGTGTGGCATCGCCCGAAATGCCCGATGCGGACAGGTCATTCATCACCCATGCAAATGCACGACTGCGCAGCGCCAAATAGCGCGACTCCGGATAATTCGGATATTCCGTAGGCGCTGCTTCCATATGCACCCAATGCGGCATTGCTGACATCACCAATGAGGTTTCCATGTCCCCGGCATGTATACCAGCCTGCTTCTCAAGCGGTGTCAGCCATTCATCCGCACCACCAAGTCCGCCTGGATCTAATCGGAAAACAGCCAAGCCAGTTTCAATGCGGATTTCCCTGCCCATCATATTCAATAAATCCGTGTTGCCTCCGTGCGTGTTTACAAGCACTAATTTGTGAAACCCGCTCTTGCTGAGGCTTTTGGCAATGTCCATCACGACAGCCATTAAAGTCGTTGCCGACAGCGTGATCGTGCCTGCATGGCCAAGATGTTCGGTGCTTTTCCCATATGGTATCGCTGGCAGCAGCCAAATATTCGCTTCATCAGGCAGTTGCTCGAAAGCTTCCGTTAAGAGCACTTCGGAAATCAATGTATCTGTAAAGACAGGCATATGAGGTCCATGTTGTTCCACAGCGCCAACCGGCAGCACGATAAGCGCATCTTCCTTAGGAACGTCAGCAACCTCCATTGTGCTTAAGCGCGGAAAAAAGTGGCGATCCCATGCTTTTCCTGTATAACGACTGTATGCCATGCTGACTACCTCCCTCTGTGTGCAGGGTATGCACATCCTTCGTATGAAAAAAGATCCCGCCTCATGAGTGAAGGGTGGATCTTAAACTTTCAAAGTAACGTTCCTTGCGATCCTATTTCTGCGTCTGGAACATCTGTAAAGCAGCAGCTACATCAGCAACTCTTTCGCCTAACCTAGCAGCCATCAATAGTTCCCTCGGGTCTGGTGATAACGAGCTGTCAGGCCCTGCCAATGTAGAAGCCCCATAAGGGGAACACCCAATGGCATCGGCTGTTAAATACTCTGGATTCTCGGAATACGGCAGTCCAACGAAAATCATACCAAAATGAAACAGCGGTACCATGGATGTCAAAATTGCTGCTTCGTGGCCTGTGTGAATCGAAGCTGTACTATTAAATATCCCAGTCGGTTTTCCTTCCAAAGCACCTTCGATACACAGATCTCCGGCCATTTCAAGAAATAGCTTCACTTGCGCAGGCATCGTTCCATAATACGTTGGAAACCCCCACAGAATGCCGTCCGCCCAGCGTAGATCGTCATTCGTAGCAATTGGGATATCTTGCTGCAATTCTAGCGTAGCTTCATATTTGCTGTAACGATCCGTTAATCGGAATTGATGGGATAACACCTTCGTGCTTGCCTGCTTCTCATCCCCAACCTGTGAACGCTGTTTATCTTGCTGAATCACCCGATTTTGCTCCGCAACCATCTCGGGAATTCGAACGATTTTCACTTCATGGGTCCCGAATTGGCTGGCTCCATCCGCAACTGCCTGTGCCATTTGGTAGACATGGCCGAATGCGCTGTAATAAATGACCAATAGATTCGCCATATTTCAAACCTCACCCTTTCGCGAATGCCGGCGTGCGGAACGAGACGTTCTCACTTGCCTCTTTCCAGAAATGAGCTAATGTTGGATGGTTCCATTCTGCTTTACTGGCCGCCATGCGTACCCAACTTCCTTGACTGTATATCCAGCGGCGTTCAGGCTGCATGGTGAAAAGTTCCTCTGGCGTATTGGCGTCGACGACAACAAAATTCGCTTCGTTGCCAGGCTCAATCTTATACGTTCGGAGCCCCAGCACCTCGGCGGGAACATCCGTAATCATACGGAGCAATGTGCGCAGATCAGCCGGTCTCCCCATATGAGCTGCATAGGAGCCAATCAGAGCTATTTGTATCAAATCACCTCTGCCAAACGGGTGAAAAGGATCATGAATATTGTCTGAAGCCACGGCGATGGGTATCCCAGCTTCCCAAATCTCCTTCAATCTGGTCACTCCCCGACGTACGGGAAAGCTATCGTGCCTGCCTTGCAAGTACAGATTCACCGCTGGCAAGGATACTGCTTTAAGTCCTGCATCCGCCATTCGTTCAATAATGCCATGTGCGTCCACATCCGTCATTGAAGCCAGTGCGCATAGATGATCTACGGTCACTCTTCCGGAGTATCCCTCTGACTTCGTTTTGCCAGAAATATGTTCAATCGTTCGCATCGCCGGATTATCCGTTTCATCACAATGTAGATCGATCGGCACGTCGTATTTCTGAGCTAATTTGAACATATAATCAATATCTTCCTTAGGGGATAAGGACAGATGCGGCGCACCGCCAATGCCATCCACACCCATCCTCAAAGCTTCCTCCACCGCATCAACATCCAGAGCCATGAAATTGTATGGGCACATCGGAAATAATTGCAAAGTGACATAAGGTGCCAAAGCTTCTTTGGCTTCAAGCGCAGCTTCAATGGTTCGCAAAGCCACTTGGCGAGAAACCCTCAGATTAAAATCCAGATGCGTTCGAATATGGGTTGTGCCATAAGACAAAGCCTGCAAGGAGGAACGCATAATTCTTGATTTTATTACTTCTTTGCTGAAGGAAGGCGACGCGATGGAATAATTGCGTACGGCTTCTTCCAAAGTGCCGCTTTGATTCTCTACAGTCGTTAAGGAAAACGATTTGTCCAGATGCATATGGGCATCCACAAAACCAGGCAGCATTATTTTCCCCTCAAGATCCAGGATCACAATGCCTGATTCGTCTAAATGGTCCCTGGTCTCTAAGGTCTTCCATTGTTCCAATGACACTTTAGCAGGCTGAGCAGCATCAGCTTCTTGCTTCAGAATCTGTGTAAAGCGGCCATTTCGAATCGTTAAGCGATACAGGCAGCCTTCATCTTCCATAGGTAATCGAACGTTTACCAAATCCAAATTCTTCATAGAAGCCAATGCTGCCACCTCCTGGGTTTCCTTTATTTTTTCGGTAGGAATTGTGTTGTGAACACTTTATCAATGCTCTCTGCGCTTTTCAGTATACCTACATCCACTAGCTGTTTCTGTACTTCAGACCAACGCTCTTTGGTCATAATGCCCGTGCCCATGGTCGCTGCGTCACCGCCAAATACGAAGTCCATTTCTTTGGTCGCGCTGTATTTCATCATATCCAAGCCCATGTCCGGATTCTTTTCTTTAATGCTGGGATTGATTTCTTCGGAGTGATCTTTGTAATAATCCCAGCCCTTAACGGTAGCTTCAACGAAAGCTTTGACTTGGTCTGGGTGCTCGGCAATCATTTTCTCGGTTGTGAAGTACACACCCGCATAGATGTTATAGCCGGAATCTGCATTAAGCAGCGTGCCGAATTCGACTTTTTGTTGTTCCAACGTGAATGGCTCGCTTGTTACATATCCTTGTGTGAGGGCATTTTTATCACTGACGAAATTGACTAATTGACCTGTATATTTCATTTCTTGGGCGCTGTCTAATTTATATTTCTTCTTCATGAACTGCCAGAAGCTGGCTGTCGAGGCGACATAGACCTTGTGTCCATTCAGATCGGAGAAATCTTTGATCCCAGAATCTTTATGGTAAAACAATGCTTGCGGGCTCTTCTGCATCGACGTTGCGATTGCGACAATCGGAATACCCTCTTGTCTGGCAACCAAGATATCATCGCCATTTGCCATACCGAATTGCGCCTTGCCGGATGCAACAATTTGTGTAGATGAAACCGATGGACCACCTGGCATAAGCGTCATGTCGAAGCCGGCTTCTTTGTAATACCCTTTGGCCGAAGCTGCAAAGTTTCCGCCGTGTTCCGGTTCTGCGAACCAGTTTAGGACAACAGTAGCCGGCACTGCAGCTTTGGGCGCTGTTGATGCAGCCGTTGTTGCTGCCGGAGATGCGGAAGTCGTCGCTCCTGATGGTGAAGCGGGAGCTTGGGATGACGTTGAAACCGGTGTACTTGTGCTGCCGCATGCGGCTAGCATACTTGTCATCATAATTAAGCTGAGAGACATTACGACCGGGCGTTTCGCGACAAGCTGACTCGTAAGTTTGAATGGTTTCATTTTAAACTTCCCCTCCATATTTGGTTTTCTATACAAAAGCTCTTACCAACCTTTAGACAAATATAGAATTTACAATGCCTATGCGTCAACGCGAATACTTACGTTTTGTATTTTCTCACAATAAATAGTACGTCTTTTCATTACATTTCCAAGGTCAATAGAATTTATTTACATTATATTTACACAAAAAACGAACATTACTCATATAGTTCCTACTTTAACGCCAAGTTCTCTCAACCAACGTCGATACGCAATGGAGAAACGATCCACTTTATGATTAAGCTCAACCTGAAGATCAAGAGGAAGCAATTCCGGCTTCTGCGTCTCAATAACTTTGGCATCTTGATCGAAAACAATATCCTGGAAATGAATGAAATTCGCATCATCTACCTCATAGGCATAGTTGCGGGATACCATCATGAACACCACGCATTCCTCAGCAGCCACAGGCAGTACTGTCAGCATAATCCACAACGTTTGACCATTGCTTGGATCCGCTTTGGACAAGCGAGCCGATAAGGGACGATAAACTTCCTTCCTATATACATAAGTCGTACCCTCACTTTTGTCCGAGCCCGAATGCGCAACAGGCTGAAAGATAGGAATTTGCTCGATATAGATCCGTTCTTTCTCTTTCACGACTTCAAAATCAGGCAGCTCTGCATAATCCGGGTGTCCAAGCAGATTCTGATGCACGAACATTAAATGAGCGAAATCGGTGAAATTTTCGATCACTCTCGTTCCTGCAGCAGCCACTTTGTAAGGACCACAGGGCAATGGACGATAGAGAGGATTAGCAAACTCTTCGAAATGAGGCAAAGGTGCCGCTGGCTCACCTATACATACCCAAACGAAGCCGTACTTCTCCTCGCAGGCAAACACTTGCGCTTTGGCTCTGGCCGGAATTTTCTCCCCCTTGGGCTGTGCAGGAATACAAACACATTGACCCGATGAATCATACTGCCACCCGTGATAAGGACAGACCAGCGTGTCATCCTTGACCCATCCCTTCGAGAGCATAGCCCCACGGTGAACGCAGAGATCTTGCATCGCATGAACACCTTGGCTGGACCGGTAGATCGCAACTCGTTCACCGAGAATAATAACTCCCACAGGTTGTTCTTTCAGTTCAGATGCCAAATATACGGCGTGCCAATCATTTTCAAGAACCGGATCATGCAGACGCTCTAATGCCATACGAATCATCCTCCATGTATCAATTATATTATTGGGTATTGGCGAAAATAGGATACTGCCCTGCCAGCTTGCTGCGCAGATGATCTACCCTTGCTTGTGCTCGCTGTAAAATCTCCTGCTCATCGATCCAAGTGCTTTTCCCATGTTCTACGACAACTTGCCCGCCGACGACGACCAAGTCAACATCATTGCCATTGGCATTATAAACAAGAGCCGAAGAGGCACGATGCACAGGGCTAATGTGCGCCTTCATCATATCAACCGTCACGAGATCCGCTTTCTTGCCAGGCTCCAGACTGCCCAAATCATCGCTCCGCCCTACAGCCTTGGCGCCATTCACTGTCGCCATCCGCAGAACATCCATCGGCGGCAGCAGCGTAGCATCCAGTTCATTGACTTTGTGCAAGCAGGCTGTGAACTTGAGCACCTCCAGATTGTCTTGGCAATTGTTGCTGCCAGGGCCATCCGTGCCCAAGGCCACATTAATGCCCATTTCCAGCATTTCAGGCACCCTTGCCACACCGGAGGCCAAGTACATATTTGAAACCGGGCAATGAATAACCGATGCTTGACGGTCACGAATCAAGGCCAGTTCGCGATCATCCAGCCAAACTCCATGTACAACTTGCGTTTGGTTGCCAAGCAAGCCAACCTCATTGAGCAGCTCCAGATTACGCAGCCCATAGCGGGCCAACGTCGTGTCAATCTGTTCGCTTGTCTCGGCAACATGCACGTGTGAAATCAAATTCCGCTCTCGGCTAAAAACCGCCGCCTTCTCCAGATACCCTCGTGAACATCCGTATAAATTCAGCGGTCCGAGGGCAATCCGGATCCGGCCGGAAGCTGCGCCATCCCACTCATCCAACAAGCGATCCGTGCTGGCGAAAATTTGCTCTTCCGTTTCGCGCAATCGTACTTCGCCGGCAAGATCAGAGCCTCCGCGCGCCAAATGCCCTCGAATACCCGAATCGACCATCGCCCGCAGGACACTTGCGTCATTCTCTGGATACGTATGAATATAATGATGGTCCATCATATAGGTAGCGCCTGATTTTAAATTTTCAATGCATCCGATTAAGGCGGCTAAATAGAAATCCTCCGGTTCCATTGCCAAGCTCATCGGCCAAATTATCTCTTTCAGCCACTGTGCCAGCGGAGAGTGATCCGAGACGCCTCTCATGAACGTTTGAAACAAATGCGTGTGACCATTGATGATACCCGGAATAACCACTTTGCCAGCCGCATTGTAGGTGAAAGAGGACTTCGCTATCAGATGATCCAGACTTCCGTCTGCCTGCCATTCCCCGACTTCCATAATCATGTCATGTTCCATATACACGTAACCGGGTTTGAAAATCTGATTGGTGGCATTCATGGTTAATATCGTCCCGTTATATATGAGTTTGCCCGCCATACAACCATTCCCCCAATACATAAATGTCATAAAACGTAACACAGTTTAAAAATACGTTTTATTATGTTATGTTTATTTACACGATTATAGGTCTGTTCGAATTTTCAGTCAACTCTATCTGTAAATTGAAATCCAAGAATAAGTATCCGTTTTAACAGAAAATAGATGTTTTGGTTAACAATTCTTTCATTCTCAGCGTTGAAATACTTTTTTTTATCTAAATCAAGGATATTGCTTGCAACTGTATATATTTTTCACATACAAAGGAGTCATGCCCATGTTAGACCTCCCTCACCTCGATCAAGTCGATCAAGAAATCATTAGACTACTGCATGAAAATGGGCGAATGTCTTATGCCAAAATTGGGGAAACCCTTAATTTATCCCGCGTCGCCATCCAAAAGAGAGTTGAAAACCTGATCGAACAGGATGTGATCGAGAACTTTACGATTCGCTTGAACGCGACAAAATTAGGAAAAGTGGTCAGCGCCTTCTTCGAAGTGGAAGTGGAGCCGCGGTTTGCCGAAGAAGTTGGAAATGCACTTTCGGAGGATGCCAATGTCATCAGTATCTATCAAATGACAGGCTCCAGCTCCTTGCACATGCACGCTTTACTGAAAGATGATGCTGCTCTGGAAGATTTTCTCTATCAAAACATCTATAAATTAAAAGGGGTTGTACGCGTCAACACACAAGTCGTAATTAAACGCTTTAAACAAGGAACCGGGTTGGAACTTTGACATTTGGACCGGGGTTGGTGGATAACAGAACAGAACAAAAAAAACGGCTTCGCCGCCCAGAGAGATGAGCCTCTTCTTAGCGGCAAAACCGATTAAGGGAACTAGAGTACGCTATTTAGGCAAATAGCAGGGATGCGAGGGTCCTAGCGGAACTACAGGGTCTTATTTCCTCGAAAAACGCTGATTTTCCCATCAAACAGCAAAATAGCGGACTGTAGTTCCCTCCCTCTGTTCTTAGCGTTTTTCTTACATATACTCGCCCATTCGTAGGAATACAACATTCTTGAAGCAGGGTTCTCTAGAAGATAAGGGAGCTGTTTCTCTAAAATCATCAAGAGGGCATACGGGAATAGAGGATGTGCTATTAATTCCTCATTTTCCCATATATGCACGTTTGATTCCACGGTCTCTTGGTGGTTTACCCTCCCATGACTCAACGGGTCGCAGCCCTTACATTCCTTCGTTATACCTGTCCAAGAGGTGGAGGCCGAGATGCTCTAGTAACGGGTCTGTGCCCTTTGGGAACTACTACTCGGTACTTCCGTGCTTTTCGTCATGCGTGATCCTACGAATGGGCCAACATACGCCCCTAGTTAAAAAGCGTTGCTTCCTTCAACTTTCTGACACTCCAGCGGAGCACAATAAACAATGACCAGGATAAACTAAGCAGCTTGCTGCTGCTCCATGTCCGATTTGAATTCTTCTTGCCGTTTTACCATACCGATGATTATACGTGCTAATTTACCGATTAATTTAAAAATAGAGCGGTGCTTTTTCATCTTCATGACCTGTACATTGTGGATATGCCACTGCTGAAAACTCGGATGATTGTTGACAAGTGTGAGTACCGCTAAATACAAATATTTTCGCAATTGGGGCCTTCCACGTTTTGAAAGGGTCACTTTACCTTGATGCTTGCCTGAACTCTGATTCACGAGGTTCATCCCGGCTTGCGAGAGGATTTGTTGACCGTGCGCATACTTGCTTAGGTCCCCGCACCCTGCCAACAATGCCGAGATCATCAACGTGCTCAAACCCTTCAGACTCCGTAGTAAGGGGACCTCCGGTAGTGGTTCAAGCAGCCCTTCCAGCTCTTGTTCGAACTCTCGCAGTCGTTCAGCCAAGCGCTCATAGTCCTCAAGAAGCCTTTTCAGATCATTTCGCGCTTCCACGTACCCTACTTTACTGCCGACGGAATTGCGGGCTGCTGCGATGAGTCTGGTAGCAATCTCCATGCCGGTTCTACCCCCAGCTCGCTTCATTCCGCCTTTTTCTCTCCATAAAGATACCATCTCCAGCTCGCTTCATTCCGCCTTTTTCTCTCCATAAAGATACCATCTCCAGCGGCGTTAATAGTCTTACGTCTGCCGGCAACGGAAAGATCTTGAGTGAGGCCAGGGAACGGACGGTTGTCCAGTCCTCAAAAACACGGCAGTACTCGGGAAAGTGGATGTCAAGTAAGCGGAAGATGCGGTTTTTTAGGCTTGTTTGCTGGTTCACCCAGTATTCCCGGTCATTCATGACCATACGTATGCGCTGGTAAACGTCCCCATGCTGATAATAAGGAAAGTAAAATCCCCGACAGACCGCATCTGCGATAACCAAAGCATCTTTGAAGTCGTTTTTGGACTGACTGTTGTCTCGATTCTCTTTGTTTCTATACGTGGTTAAGGGATTGACCAGAACGACTTCATGGTTGTTTTGCGTTAGCCAGTCAGTAAGATTAAACCAGTAGTGCCCCGTTGGTTCGAGTCCAATGAGGAACGAAGTGAGATTTTTTTGGGCTAGTAAATTTTGAATCCAGCGAAATAATTTTTCGAAACCCTCTCTTCCGTTTTCAAACGAAATAGGTCGTCCGATTTCGATCCCACGGAAGTTGACAGCCCGAGCAACGTGTTTTTCTTTGGCAATATCTACACCAACGATAAGATGATTCGTGGTAATTCGTTCGATCCGTTGATTTTCCGAATGTCTTTGTTTAAACTTCATAGTGAGCACTCTCCTGTTATTAGATCATGTTAGTCACTGGCCGGTGACATGATCTTAATGTACAGAGGGTGCTTGTTTTTTGCAAAACCAAAATATTAGCATCTACAGGAATGCTCACCCCCGCGATAATTCCATTTTTCGCCAAAATAGCGGACTGTAGTTCCCTTTTCTTCGCTCGAAGCAGCTGGAATAACTCCGCGTTCACTCCCAAACATATAAACTCAAAAAAACTGCGCAAGCCTACTGGCTCACGCAGTTTTTTCAATAGTCTAATTATAAGTTCAAGCGATATATCGCCTTATTCTCAAGTCCGCGAATCATCGGCGTCCATGCTTCCGTTTCCGGTGTCGTTAGCAGCGTATCTTCTACCATTTGCAGCTTCGCGTCCATAGAATCAATGTAGTGCAGAGCAACGGCTTCCGGAAGTTGCGGCAGTACCGGGCTTCCCCACTCCGGCAAATTATGGTGGGACAACACAATATGCTGAAGACCGATGACCACATCAGATTGAAGATCGATGCCTTCGTGTATCGCCGCTTCAGTAATCCAGTTCGAGGCCATCGAGATGTGACCAAGCAGCTTCCCTTGCAAAGAGTAATCACTGACGATACCGAGCTGTGCAATCATTTCTTCCGGCTTAGCAATATCATGCAGAATGATGCCCGCTTTAATCAGATCCGCATTGAGGAAAGGACGCTGCTTGCAAATAAACTCGCCAATTTCGAGCATGCGAACAATATGATAAGCAAGTCCCGCGAAATAAGCATGATGATGCGTCTTGGCAGCCGGATAATGATTTAATTTGTCCGCCACCTTGGTCACGCAGAACGAAACGATCGACTTGATCGCCGGATTCGCAATGCTTTCCAACACTTGATTTATCGTATGAATAAGATCAACGGGGCTAATCGGCGCTGAACGGATGAAATCCGTCATCTGGATGCCATCTTCGGGCAGCGCCTTGCGCAACCGGCCAATTTTCACCTGCAGCTTATCGCGGTAGGTCTGAATAATGCCTTGCACCTTCACCAGTGTCATAGGGAAAAAGGTTTCTTTGTCGGCCGCGCTGACATCCCACATTTTCGCAGAAATTTGCCCGCTCGCATCACAGAGTACGATATCCATGAAATCCTTGGCGGGGGTCGTGTTCGTTTGCTTTACTTCCAGCTCTTTGATCAGATAAAAACCGACAAATTCGTCAGGTGCTTGCATTTGTTTAATTAAAGTCATTTGAGTTCCTCCACTTGTCATTAGGAACATTATACTACGAAATCAAGCCTCCCAACTAATCTAATTACCTGTATGCTTTACTTTCTCCGCAAGCGCTGCAAGATCAAGCCCTTTCAAAGCGCCCTCCATCAATTCCGGAAGTCTATCCGGCGAGCAGCCGAAGCATGGAATGCCGTATTGGGCCAGCTTTTTGGCAACCGCATCATCATAGGAAGGTACGCCTTGGTCGGACAAGGCCAGTAAACAAAGAGTTTTCACACCTGCTTCATGCATATCCACTAATCGCTGAATCATTTCTGTCCGGTTGCCGCCTTCATATAAATCGGAAACCAGTATGAACAAAGTTTTCTTGGGCTCCGTCACAAAAGTCTCACAGTACGCAATGGACTTGTTAATATCCGTTCCACCGCCAAGCTGTATCCCAAACAGCATATCGACGGGGTCATTGGCGCACTGCTCGCTTAAATCTACTACCTCCGTGTCAAAAGCAACTACGCGCGTTTCCAAAGATGGCATACTGGCAAAAATAGAGCCAATGATCGAGGCGTAGATGACAGAGCCCGCCATCGAGCCACTTTGGTCGATATCCAAGATTACTGTCCACTCCTTGCTGCGCCGCGCCCGATCAAAGAAATAAACCTTCTCCGGCAGCAACAGGTTCCGCTGTTTGTCATAGTGCTTGAGGTTCTTGCGAATGGTTGTGTTCCAGTCTAATCCGGTAGCCGATGGCAGTGGCGAGTGCTGTCTGCGGTTCAAGGCGCCCGTTACGGCACGTCGCAAATCTTCAGAAAGCCGCTTTACAATCTCATCCACCACTGCTTTGACCAATTGTCTAGCCGTTTCCTTCGTCTTCTCTGGTATCTTGCCTTTGAGCGCCATCAGCGTGGCTACCATCTGAATATCGGGCTTCACTTGAGCGAGCAGCTCCGGTTCGAAGAGCAGCTGCGTCAAGCCTTTGCGCTCAATGGCGTCGGACTGAATGACAGAAACCACATCCGGCGGGAAAAAGCTTCGAATATCGCCCAACCACTTCGCCAGCTTGGGGGCAGAAGGCCCCAAACCCGCTTTGCGGGAATTGCCGGAGCTAGGCGCTCCGTCATCGATATAGCCACTAGCGGTACCATCATAGATTGCGGCGAGGGCCTCATCCATGAGCACAGATTCCGGGTCCAGCATGCTGCCTCCAGCACCATAAGACTGCAGCTTCTCTTCAGAAGCTGCCCCAAGGATTAAGCGCCAACGTTTCAACTGCTCCTGATCTATTGTTGTCATAGGCTACAAATCCCCAAAATCAAAGTCGTTGAGTTCATCCAACTTCTCCTTCTCTTCTTCACTTAGCGGCTGCTGCAGCGCAGCGCCGATCGTATCCGCCCCCATGCCCCAAATATCCCCCATCATTTCCGCAACAGCGGCCTTTTCCCGGGGTTCGAACAGCCCAAAAGCACGGCGCAGAAACACGAGCGAGCGATGAAAGGCCTCCGGCTCCAATGAACTGATATAGGTATCCAGATGCTGCCACAACGATACGCGCGAGAGAAGTCCATATCGATTGCGCATCGAGATGCCCTCGAACCAGCCCGCTCCCAGATCGGCAGGTATCCCCGGAGATAGACGGCGAGAGACCTCCTGGGCAATCTGATCATTGGCGATTTCATTGCGCTCTAGCATAATAGCAAAGGCAAATCCAGACAGCTTCGCATTCCGATCATCCCGTGATGCCAGTTCTTGCAATTTCTTCATCCACAGTTCATCATCAACAACCTCGAAATGATCCTGCGCAATGGTATGCAGCGATTGAATAGCTTTCACCATCCCCTGTGCGGCATCATCGTTGCAGCCTGCTGCCTGAATAAGCAGCAGCGTTCCTCGCAGAAACAATTGCTGAAGAAGCGGGATTAACGTATCCGTCTCCATTCTGCGAATAGACCCATATCGGATCAACACCCCCAGCTCATAAGCCGACGCAGCGACTTGCTCGAAGTTGCCCGTTTCCACAGCAAGCCCTTGCAGCACGGCTTTAGCCTGCTCCATCAGGTCCAGCAGCGCACAGTCGCAAGCATTTCGAATGATGCGCGAAGCCCCGGCAATATCGGCACAAGCGTCAAGCTGCTCCTTCAAAACGAAAGCGGCAGCCAGTTCGATGGTCTCTCCCTTCAAGGTCGTTTCCACAACCTGAATCTCCGCTTCCGGCGTCCATCTTAACACCCAATGCTCCGCCCAAGATGCGGAATCCTGGCTGACTCTTTGCTTCTTCGCAAATGGGATACCCAGCAGCTCCAGGCGATGCAAGAGGACGGATCTTTTTAAATCAACAAAGGCCGCTTCCTCCGATTTGACCCTCCGGTTTTCACGTAAATCCAATTCAAGGGTTGCAGCAACCGTTGACTTATATTTCTCCAGCTTGAGCCGTTTAAGCTCCCTGTTCAAATCATCCTGGATCGGCGTCTGACTGACGCCTTCCGGCAATCGGCCGATAGCCGTGCCGATATCCGTTCTAGCCAGTGCTTCCGCTATGGTCGATAACTCCCCATGGCCAAGGCAAACCGCAGCCGCGTCCCGCAGATCTCTCCACGTTGGCTGATTGCCGTCGTGCATAGCTGCAAGCGCCTGGGCCAGCCTTACGCCTTCAATGAGCGACGCCGTAGAACGAAAAGTACCATGTTCCCGCAAATGTACGGCTAGTTGAGAAAAGTACAAGGAAGGCAGTCTGTCCAGATCACCTTGCCGCAAGCATTGCCAGAACATCTCATAATAAGCAGGCGCCTGATTCCCAGCGCCGTAGCCGGAATGCGAGGATAGCTTGTAGTACGAATAGGGCATCAATGTGAGCTTGGTTGTTGTTTTGGGCAGCCCTTTAAGCTCTTGATCGGTCAGCATCGGCAATCGCATATCCAGCGCAGAGGCATGATGCGCGCCAGTGACGACAACAATCTGTTCAGGCGAATGGCCTGCCTGTATTGTTTCTTGAATTTTCCGCCGCATATAAGCTTCTCGAATCTCATTATAAGCAGCTTCCTGCGGCGCATATTCCCATTCTTGCCGTGCGGAAAGTTCCCTCATTTGAAGCGAGAATTGATAAATACTAGAGCGATAAGCCCCTTTTTGCAAATTATGTTCAAAATGTCTTTCCCAATAGGCCTCATAGTCGGGTTCATCCGCATAGTCAGCAAGCTGCTGATAGATCGTGTTCTGTCCACGGATATAAGCTTGAAAATCATCATCCGTATTGCCGTCTTCTTCCGATAGCGGGATTCGCTTGCGCTTCTCATATAAAGCCAGCGCATGGTCGGTAGGCAAATCGATGAAAAGAGCTTGGGCGCCATGGCGACTAGCCCACTGAAACGCCTGATATTCCGGCGAATATTCCGCATAGGGATACAGCAGCGTCCGAACTGGCAGCTGGTCTGTGTAGGCCAGAATGGCAATAGGCGGCACAACGCCTGACGAGGTTAAATCCGCGATAAACGCCGACGCATCGCTCGGACCTTCTACCAGAACTGCTGTAGGCTTCACTTCATCCAAGAAAGCAAGCAGTTGATAGGCGCCTGTTGGAGACAAATGTCGTATTCCAAAAACATGAACGCCTGGGGAAGCTCCTACTTGTTCATCTCCGAGCACGCGAAATACAGATTTCTCCATGTCGATCCCCGCTTTTTCATCACATTTTCCAAATATTCCTTCCACACAAGGCGATCTTTCTCTTCATCTTTCACAATCGCTCCCTGCAAACCGGCTGCAATATCTTCGTCACTGATCTGGCCGCTGCCAAAACTGCCGGCAAGTGCCATGCTGCCCGTCAGTAAAGAGATCGCTTCAGCCGTCGATATGACACCGCTCGTTCCCTTCACCTTCTCTTTGCCGTCAAGCGTCATCCCGCTTCGCAATTCGCGGAAGATCGTGACCACTTTGCGTACAGCATCCTCTTCAGGAAGCGAAGCCCGCAGCTGATAGCTCGCCGAAATCTCGCTGACACGCTTGCGTACAATCTCCACTTCCGTCTCGATATCCGAAGGCGAAGGCAATACAATGATATTGAAGCGCCGCTTCAAGGCAGCCGACATATCGTTCACACCGCGATCTCGCGTGTTGGCCGTGGCAATAATGGAGAAACCGCGGACTGCGGATACTTCTCTGGCCAGCTCTGGAATCGAGATCGTTTTCTCCGAGAGAATCGAAATTAACGCATCTTGAACCTCAGATGCACAACGAGAGATTTCTTCGAACCGAGCAATGCCGCCGGTTTCCATAGCACGGAAAATCGGGCTTTTGATAATAGCTTGATCAGAAGGCCCTTGCGCGAGCAGCATCGCATAGTTCCATGAGTAACGAATTTGCTCCTCACTGGTGCCTGCGGTTCCTTGAATAACTTTGCCTGAATCCCCATGGATAGCTGCCGTTAAATTCTCAGAGAGCCACGATTTCGCTGTCCCCGGTTCCCCGATTAGCATCAGGGCTCTGTCTGTCAACAAAGTCGCTATTGCCATTTCGACCAAGCGCTTATTACCTATATATTTAGGTGTAATGGTTACTCCTTTGATTTGTCCACCCGTTAAGAACGTCAGCACTGCCTTAGGAGACAGCTGCCATCCCGCCGGCTTAGCATCCTGATCTAATTTCTTCAAAGCTTCAAGTTCCTCCGCATACAACCGCTCCGCAGGCAATCTTACAACATCTTGCTTTTGATCCATCCCCATAATCCCTGTCCTTTCTCTTCCTGATCTGATATTTCTTGCTGCTCGGGCTTTGCTTCAATCGATTCTGCAATTTCAAGCAGCTGCGTCTTCATGCCTTGATACGATAATCCCTCTGCAAATTGCCGCAATCTGCCGGCATAAGGCCTAGGCAGCATATGGAGCAGCGCAAGCTGAACACGGTCCAGATAATAGAACTGCTTAGTTCCGCCTTTTTCCAAAATAGTCATCAACAGCTCTGGCGCATCCGGATAACGATGGTTAAAGAGGACCAAGAGGGTATGCGTCGTTTTATTGAGATTGAAATTTTGACGATCTTGGCATTTTTTGACCAAATAATCGATTATTTTTGGATCAGGCTCTTGCGCAAACCGGCAGACAAGCTCCTCTTCATCTAACTTTACGAGCAGATGCCCCCACCTTGGATCCCATTGAACAGAATCCGTCAAATCAGTCGAAGAATAATGAATGAAATGATACATCGAAGGTGTCAACTCATCCAGTACACGCAGAAGCTCCTTAGCCGGTAACTGCTTTTTATCCTTAAGATCATGGCAGAAGCGTTCATACACATCTTCCGGAGGTGAAATCTTGACAGCTGCCCGAAAGCTGTAAGCAATAAATTTACGATTGTAAGCCTCATGAAGGGTAACCGCGAAGTGATCAGCTTCCGGCAAATCCAAATCAAGCAATAACTGCACAGCGGCTTCCTGCACGCGTTCTGTTTCAGCAATAATAAACTCAGGAGTACTCAGCAATTTCTCCAGGAACTCAACAACCTCTGGCACCCGTTTCCCCTGTAGGCTCCTGATATCAGCCATCAGTTGTTGGGTATTTGGCTCGACTTGGTGGTACATCTTGATTTGCTCCAGCAAACCTTCAGCATGTGCTATAATGCTGATCGTCAGCGCATTCGCCTTGCATAATTGAATAGGCTCAATGGCTATGTCTTGATCTTTGGAGCTGAGCGCTTGGTACAAACGGGCAATAGCCTGCTCTGTTCCCAAACGCGATAAGGCCATCAAAGCGGCTCTGCGTATATCTTTCTTCTTGTCTTCTGCCTGTTCCAATAGAAATTCTTCTTGTTCGGTATAGTCTCCCAGCAGCTCAATCGCTGCAGAACGGACTTCTGTAGAACCATTTGCAGCGGCTTGAAGCAAGAGATCTAAGCTAGAAGCAGGCTGCAGACCATGGATAAGCTCCAACCTTCGAGCGTCCCCTTTCCCTCCACCCAGCTTAAGCTGTTGTTGAAGTGCCGGCAGAGCCTCTACGCCTATTGCTGGAAGCACCTTCATCTGGAGAAAATCAGGGATTTCTGCATAGCTATCATCCAAAGCCGAAACCACGGCAGGTATCACGCGGAAATCACGGAATAATTCCTCCTCGTATCCTTGACGGAGCTGTTCCATTCTCCCTTGACCTTTCTGCGTCAAAGCTTCAATGAATGGCTGCAGCTTGCGGTACGGAATCAACGTCTTAAGCTTTGTATCCGATCCCTCAACAGGCAGCAGAGTCTCTTTCGTTTCTGTTTTCCCCTGTGTGTAGAGCACTGAACTCAGCAGAGTTCCAAGCTCAAGGAGCTTTGTCGCTGATCCGCTTGTCTCTGCCTCCAGCACTTGACTGACAGCCTGCGCCATTCGATTGAATACAGGCGCTGACTCTCCCAGCTTTTGCAATTGCGGGAGCACTTTTTGCAAGCGCAAATCCCCCGAAGCCATTCCGCTGCCAGCAATAAACAATCGTCGCACGTCTTGCTGCAATTCAAACAATAGATCTATACTCATAAGGTTCGTCTCCTAATTCCATCATTCAATAAAGTAAGCGTATAATTTCATCTGCTGTAATCACACTTAAAGGCTGCGCTACCAGCTTGTTTTGCTGCCAATCTTGCTCGAACATAACCAGCATAACCTGATTATTCAGGAACGTTTTGTTTAACAATGAAAGCAAATGTGTCGTAGGCTCACTAAGATAGGGAATGTCAGCCAGAGGAAGCTGTTTGCCTTGTGCATCCACCAAAACGTAGGAAGTATCTGTTCTTTGAATGCCGGTAAAAGGCAAAAGTACGACAGGGTGTTTGTCTGACAAAGGGTTTTTAATTTGATTCTTAACTTGCTTAATCACCTCTGGGAATGAGGATTGAGCCGCTTCACGGATACGCTGCAAATCTGAGCTCGTCACTTCTCTGAATGCCGATTCCTCCCAACGCACCCGTGTATTCAGTTCGCCAGGATATTCAGCCAGCTCCCCTGCCTGAACAATCCGGAAGACAGAGTCATCTTCACGTATGTATTTGGCAGCGCGGAATGGGCGATAGTTGCGGGTTAGGTGCAGTTTCCCGTTTCCAAGGTCCGCCCAATAGCCTTCATCCACGAACTCCCCTCTCGCCTTGTCCGTGTAGGATCTGAATGACAACTGCAGCAATTCAGCTTCACTGCGTACGCGGCCGTATTCTCTCAACTCGGCAATTTGCCAGGCATGGCCAATCCATTCCTCCAATGTCGAATTCGTGTCCATCGGCTGATCCGGATTGTCCAATCGGCTAGTCAGATATTCGTTGCTTTTCTTAAGCAACGCTTGCAGCGTAGTAAGCTGTTCTATGACTTTTCCGTACATGGCTTCCCGATCTTCCTCTTCACGGAACTGCAGAAGCAGCAAGCGAATCGCCGTCTGAATGCCCGGAATATAATAATTCCCGAGTTGTTTGGCTTGTTCTTGCGCCGTCTGCAAAGCCTTATTGTCCAGACTTCCAATTCCGGACTGAACCATTTGCAGGATGAGCTTTTCGGCGATACTGATACCTTCAAGCTGAGCGGTTATTTTCTTCAATAGTGCTGATTTATTCGTTTTGCGCTTAACCGCTGGCGCAGCAGGGTCGGGAGACTCCTTTTTCTTCTCTTCGCGCTTCTCCGCCTTTTCTCTTTTATCAACAATATCCTGCGGAACAGGCGCGGTCACAAATGTCTTGCCTGACGTAAAAGCGTACATCAAGCCTAAATTATGCTTACACGGAAACTGCCTGCTGGGACACGTGCAGCGGAAAACCGGATTTGCTTCTTTGGATATATCCACAGAGCATTGATAGGGCTCTTTTCCACTACCTTTGCACGCTCCAAAAATAAGGGACTTGTCCTCCGACTGACAAAGCAGCGGGAAGCTGTTTTTCTTCACCAAATCCTTGCCATTCTTAATTGCACTGCTATTAAGCGCCAAACTATCGACATACGATTCCGTTAAGTGATCCATCTTGTACTCCTCATCATTTGGTTATACATTTAGTTATTGATTTGGCTAAACATTCGGTCATACATTTAGTTTCCACGCAGTCCATGAATTTCCTTTTCAAGGATATGGCAATTCTGCTTCAATTAGAAGCGCAAAATAAAATCCCTATTGACTTCAAATACCTACTCATTATGTAGGAGATTGAAATCCATAGGGATATGATTAATTAGAAATTCCAAAAAAATCTTTCGTTGTCTGAGTCGTCCCTTCCGCCACTTCCTGGACCGATTTGCCCAAGCATGCAGCCACCGCAGCTGCAATGTGGGGCAGGAAGCGCGGCTCATTGCGTCCATCTTGCGGCTTCACCTTGAGATCACGCGGTGTCAGAAAGGGCGCATCTGTCTCCAACATGAGCCGATCCAGCGGAACTCGCTTAACTAACTCCCGCAGATGTTTGCCTCTGCGCTCATCACAGATCCAGCCGGTAATTCCGATATAAAATCCCAGCTGCACATACGTCTGAAGCTCTTGCATCGTACCTGTGAAACAATGGACAACCGCCTTGTTCATAGACCCTATATACGGCTTCAAAAGACGAACAAAATCCACATGTGCCTCTCGCTCATGCAGAAACAGCGGCATCTGCAGCTCGCAAGCAAGTTTAATCTGCTCTTCAAACCATTTGCGCTGCACATCACGCGGCGAGAAATCCCGGTTATAATCCAAACCGCATTCCCCAATCGCAACAACATGCGGCAGCTTCGCCAGCCCCCGCAGCTTATGCAGGCCTGCGTCCGTGCAGTGGCGAGTGTCGTGAGGATGGATACCGGCCGTTGCAAATAATTTCCCCGGAAATTGTTCGGCATAGCGCGAGGCGCTCTCACTGTTTCTTACACTCGTTCCCGTGAGAATCAGCGGTGATACTCCCGCTTCAATCGCGCTTGCGACTACGGTATCCCGATCCTGATCAAATGAGCGGTGCATTAGATTAACGCCAATATCAATAAGCGGTTCATTCATCTGCTTTCACCTCTTTCGCAAATTCATCCTGCCGACAAAATTTCGCAGGAACGTGATCTGCAAGCCAAACTTCGTTGCCCGCGTAATAGAATTCAACCCCCGAGCGGGAAGCCGCCTCTGTATCAATGGCCAGGATGACTAGTTCCCCCCGTCGTTCTCCCGCAAGCGTTGCAAAATGAAGCCCTTCCGACAAATGAACATATTGCCGCTGCATGGGGCGCAGTCCTTGATTTAGAATGAGAGGCGCCGCCTTCACATTCGTGCCATGGTAAAGAACCTTAGGAGGCACAGCAGCGGGATAGCTGACTTTGTCGTGGCTATGCCCGTATCGGGCTCGTATACGATCACCACGAATCTCAAAGCGCTGCTTTTCACATCGCGCTACAACCTCTTCCACATCAGTTCGCGTAATCTCCGACCATTTCGTTTGTATACGAAGCACGTTCAATAAATCGTCCGTCGCACAAGAACCATCAACAGGATCGAGACTAAGCCCGAATTCCTCCGGTGCATGCCGTAATATTTTACTCATAAATTTACTTAATTTTGTATATTTTTTCTCATCCAACAAGGTTAACACTTCCTAAATTATTATATTTCATCTACCAAGAACCCAACTCGAATCTCAGAATCCGTCTGCATCCAGGACATCGCTTGCCCTTTATGAAGATCAGACTTCATTGTTTTTACCAGCTTCTCGATATTTACACTTTGTTCATAATGGTACTGAAGAGCAGCAGAGACATACAATTCATTCAACTGAGCAAATGTAAACCCTTCTGTCTGCTTCGCCGTCAAGCGAATCAACTCCTCATTCAGAAGCTTGCCTATCCCTTTTTTCTCCAGGTATATGTGTCTTAGCGATTCGTCAGGAAGCTTTATTTCATACGCACGGTCGAAACGTCCTGCTCTATTCATCAAAGCTGGATCGATTTGTTCCGGATAATTCGTCGTCCCAATAAGAAAGATCCCTTCCTTGGAGGTCGCGCCATCCAAAATGTTCAAGAAATGCGATCTAACTCGCTGCGGCATTGCATCAATATCTTCAATAACGAGAATCATAGGCGCCATACCAGCAGCCGCTTGAAACACGGCCTGAATCGATTCACTGCAGGTGTGTTCTGTAATTTGCCAGTAGGCAACCGGCGCTTTCACGCTGCCCGCGATCGACTTGACCAGCGTCGTTTTCCCATTTCCCGGCTTGCCATATAATAAGATCCCTCTTTTGTAAGGAAGGTCATATTCTTTGAAAAAAGCGCGATCCTCCATAAAAAACTGATCAATAGAGCGAAAAATATCCGTTTTCACTTCGTCCTTCATGATAACGTCCACCCGATCCACCATACGGGTAATCGGCATCAATTCTTTCTCCATGCCATTGTCTCCATCCGTGAATACAGTGACTTGTCTGCCATCCAAATCTCTTCGACGCTGCCGTGAATGCTCCAGAAACAACTGCAAACTGTCATCATTCACAGCAAAAACGAAATCCTCGATACCGATGCCATGCGGACGAAAGATAGGCACTCTTGCCAACGCGATTCCCCATGCCGGATACGCAAAAACGTTATTTCGCAGTGTCGGAAACATCCGATAAGTTGAGCTTTCATATTCCCCATTCATCCCGAATGCGCGTGACTCCATGTGATCGAAAATTTTGGTCACTACCTGTACGTCTTGGCTGCCTGACCTCACATCCTGCTCCAGTATTTCCCAGTATTCTTCTTTGCCATCATCGCTAATATAGGGCTCAAAGTGCTTCCCATATCGATCTCCCAGGACAAATTGGATTCGTTCCAACACGTAAGCGTAGTCCCTGTAAGCTGTTAATGAACCGTTTGCGGTTGTGGAAGGAGCGGCAACCGCCGCCTCATTTTTGTCGATAATTCTTATATGCTGTTTTGGACTCATTTTGCACCTTTTACCGTCGCCATCGGCTTGCACTTCGCCACCACTTCGGCCAGGCCAGCCCCAACAACACTCTCTATAATTTGATCTACATCCTTATAAGCTTGCGGAGATTCATCGAGAATGGCTTCCAATGACTTCTGATTCACGACAATCTCCTCATCGGTTCCCACTCGCATGGACGAGGCAAATTCATTCAACGTGACCACCCTCTTCGTCGCGCTGCGCGAACGGATGCGTCCGGCTCCGTGGCAAATGGAGTGGAAGTTTGCTTGCCCGCCTTGCGCCCCTACCATCAGGTAGGAAGCCGTTCCCATGGAACCGGGAATCAGCGCAGGATGGCCTGTCGCCATATAGGGCTGCGGGTTGTCCGGGTGCCCCGCCGGGAGCGCTCTCGTCGCCCCTTTGCGATGGACAAAATACGACTGACCGCCATGCTCCTCTTCCCATGCATAGTTATGCATCAGGTCGTACAGTGTCGTCATTTCAAACTTGGAGCCAAACAGATCTTTGCCCGCCTCCCGAATCGCATAGGCAATCAGATGACGATTGACTACCGCATAATTCAGCGCTGAATACATGAGATTCACATAGTTTTGAGCAGCAGGATGCTCCAACGGCGCAAACAGCAGTTTAGGGTCCGCCGTCCCGAGCTCGTTCTGGCGCATCACTCTTTGCATATCGCTGCTGCAGGTTTGATTCACTGAACCGCCCCAGGCGCGAGAACCTGAGTGAATCATGACGACCACTTGGCCGTCAAACAATCCCCACGCTTCCGCCACCTCCCGGTTCTCCTCGGCAATCTCAATCGCTTGAATCTCGGCGAAATGGTTGCCGCCGCCCAATGTCCCCAGCTGCCGGTGCGAACGATGCCAGACAGCGTCCGGAAAACGATTCAATACATTCTCATCTATGTGAAACCTGCTGCTCTCTACATGTGTCAGAGATGTCGATTTACGTGGCGTGTAGCTATCAGGGATGTATTTCTTAGGCAATCCATGCAGCCCCTTCGTCACAATATGTTCCACACGAATATCCGAGAAATGTCCGCGCGCCTGATCGTCCACAGGCAAATATTTCTCAATCGTTTTGACCAGTTTGCGGCGCAGCTTCACATCTTTCAATTCATCCTTGTGCAGATTCGTCAGATGAACCCGCATCCCGCAGCCAATATCGCTGCCCACAATCGATGGCGACACATACCCATCTTCTGATCGCCACACGGCTGTCGTGCCAATGCAAGTACCGACACCCACATGCACATCAGGCGTATAACTCATATAGACTTGATTCGGAATCTGCAAATTATTGTTGGCCATTTGAAATACTTGATAATCCAATGCTCCAAATAACTCCGGCCCTGCATAAACATGCACAACACCTGATGGGAGCTGGACTTTCTGCATATATTCTTTCATATATTTAACCCTCTCTATGAACCCCAAACCTCCTTCAACGCGTCTCGGAATAAGATATCTAAAGCAGCATCCTGTTGTTCTCCAGCGACTGCGATCTGTTTGGCAGTTTCTTCGTAATAAGCAATTTGTCGTTCTAAAAATTCGTTGATCACCGTGATCTTCGGCTCCAGATCAAGTTCGATCCCAGCCTTTTTGCGCGTCAGCAGTGTCATTATTTCTTGTTTTAAAAGCGAGTCTGGCACCATGTCCTGAACTAATTGTTCAAATGCCATCGGCGGCATGCTGCCGCGCTCCTCAATCCACCCGCAGGCTAACACAGGGCGAAGCACATAAAAGTACTTTTTGATTTTCACATACTCACCTTGCAAATATTCGCGAAAGTTCCCTTTGGCCATATGCAAGTAATGGTACATACTGGATCTTGGGGAGAACGTTAGGGGCAGCAGTTGGCGAATTCGCTCTGTCACACCGTACTGCTCAAGATAGGGGATTGGCGACTGCAGCCATTCCATTAGCGGCGGGTTCGATTTGCGAAACAAATTGAGCGCTTTTTTCAAATCCCACCCGTTGATATCGAGCATATCGCTGATCGGGTACTCGATCACATCTCGTTTTTCAAATATAGATAAATACCAGTCGGTCGGCCTGATATAAATAAACCTGACATCGTAATCGCTATCCTTGGAGGGAAATCCCCAAGCTCTGCTGCCTGATTCACAGGCATAGAGGATTCGCACTCCTTCCTCCAGCTCAATCCGTTTAAGCTCACTATCGATTTGTTTTCTAGTCAATGTCATGGGACTCACCCCTTCCTTTTGTTTGATAAACAAAAAAGCCATAGACCAAAATCGTCTACGGCTTTAAGATCACAAAATTTAAACGAGGCACCCGCTGCGCGCACCTACGTATTCGTCAATCGTCCGGTTGAGACCGATGGTAAGAATTGCTTTTCAATTGTCAGGGTATTGATAGAAATTTGATTGCGAATCATATCGTCGGCCTCCTTTCCATTCATTTACAATCATCATACGAGCCAAACCTTGCAGCTGTCAATCCGCTTGCGGCGGAAAGATTAATTATAGTGATCATTCTTATAAAAAAATGTTATCGGGTTGTTGTCTAAACTCCCTTAATCGCAATCATCGGTTTGCAAGTCGCCACTACATCCGCCAAAGCAGCACCCACCACACTATCAATAATTTGATCGACATCCTTATAAGCTTGCGGACATTCATCCAAAATGGTCTGTAAGGAACGATGATTCACTAGAATCTCATCTTCGGTCCCTACTTTCATCGACTGAGCGAACTGATCGACAGTAACAAGCTCCTTCGTTGCTTTCCTCGATCTAGCCCGGCCTGCACCGTGACAAATGGAATAGAAGTTCTTCACTCCCTCGTCTCTCCCAACCATAATATAGGAGGAAGTTCCCATCGAACCTGGGATCAGCGCAGGATGGCCCGTTTCTTTGTAAACGGCCGTATTCAGGAAATGCCCAGGCGGCAGCGCTCTTGTCGCCCCCTTCCGATGAACAAGCATCGGCTCGTTCCGGTGAAACTCTTTTAGCGCATAGTTATGCATAAGATCATAGAGGACTGGCATCTCCAGATCTCCACCAAAGACGTCCCGGAACGCTTCACGAACACCATAAGCAATCATATGTCGGTTGCTTACTGCAAAATTCAAAGCCGAATACATCAAATTCAGATAGGTTTGCCCTTCCTGACTCACGATAGGGGCATACAACAGATTTCTATCCGGGTTTTCAATGCCCCAGCTTTGCATAACTTCCCGGAATACCTTCGTGAATTCTTGCCCCAGGTTAGCCCCCCATGCGCGGGATCCAGAATGGATCATCACCACGACTTGACCGTCGAACAACCCCCATTTCGCAGCCAATTCTTGCTGCTTTTCCGCAATTTCCAAATATTGAATTTCAATAAAATGATTCCCGCCACCCAGCGTGCCAAGCTGACCATGGGCATACTTTCTAATTTTGGGAGGCAGATTTTCCAAATACGCGTGATCAAATTTGAAGGTAGATTCCTCCACATGCGTCAACCATTGTTCGTTAGGGACATATTTATCGGGGAGCCCTTTCAAGCCAAGTTGAACGACTTGCATGATATCAATATCTGAGTAGTTCGTATTAGTCCGTTCATTCGTTGGCACATATTGTTCAATAGCTCTAATCAGGGCCCTGCGGACTCCTTTGTCTTGGATGTCTGTTTTGTGCAAAGGTGTTGTATGCACACGCATGCCGCAGCCAATATCCACACCAACTATGGAGGGGGAGACGAAACCATCTTTCATGCTCCAAACAGCCGTTGTTCCAATACATGTCCCAATCCCAACGTGGGCGTCAGGCGTGTAGCTCATATGTTTATTACGCGGGATTCGCAGATTGTTATCCGCCATCTCGAATACTTTCTGTTCAAAAGATTGAAACACTTCCGTATTCGCAAATACATGCAAGTCGCCATGTTCCAGATTCATTTCGTAGTGATTGTTGCCATGCGTTATTGTTTTCATGTCCATTAGGTTACCTCCATTGTTCTTATGACCCTATCTTCGCTTATTTTGCACGTTACGAACATGGTGAATGTATGACGACCCGCACAAAGTTTCCATTTTCTCCCGAACATCCCGCTGTTACAATAGGATAAGGTTGTTAGGAAGAGCGAGGGATTACATTGGCTAAGGAAAGCTTTGATAAAGAAATTCAGTTTCTGCGCATGCTGGTACTCACGAGCGGCGCGTATAATCGTCAACAATTCGCTGAGCGGCTGGGCATTTCCGTCCATACCTTTGATAAAACATTGCGTCGCCTGAAAGAAGTCGTAGCTGCCATGCACCAGCATCTCCCCGATGAAGAGCGCAAAGAATTCACCGAGATGCTGCGCTACAGTTATTTTGATTCCACAGACCCGATGCTGTTGTTCTTGTTTCGAGCAAAGTCATTGAAAGAGTCGGAAAGTCAGCGTATATCCACCCTGCTCGCTGCTCTGACAAGTGACCCGCTCACGGCCATGGAGCTTTTGGATGCCTGCTGCCAAGATACGCACGCCGATTCTTCGCTTCCTGATGAGAAAACCATTCGCAACGATTTGAAGTATTTGGAGGACGTTGGTGTTATTAAAAAAGTTCCTGGACCACGCCCTTCCCGTTATCGGATCGATAATGATGTCACCCAGGGTTTAACCTTCGATGAACTTGTCGATCTCTACGATTACGTGGATGTTATGTCCAATACGCAAGTGCCCTCCGTCCAAGGCTATTTGCTGCGCGACGGCTTAAAAAAGCAAATGAATCGAACTTCAGCGGAGTTAACGTCAATCGAGCCTTTTCTCTATAAATATCATTATCATTCACGTATTTTGGATGAAGCGCATCTTGCGATGCTGCTGTCGGCCATTCATCAGCGGCGTAAAGTTTCTTTCTTCTATTTTTCACCCAAAAACGGGCAATCTTATTCCTCCAAAAATACGAACCCCTTATTTGAACGCGAAATGGAAGGCAAGTCTCAGATGACCCTGCCGATTAAGATTGTCTATGATCACCAGTACGGCAGATGGTACCTGCTCACCCATGACTCTCGTCAAGGCATCAAGAAGTTCAGGATGGAAGGCATGACACAACTCGAACTGGGCGAGGCGGTAGATGCCGATTTTTTTGAGCAAAAGCGCAGCGAATTGGAAGGTCTCATCGCCCATAGTTGGGTCATCGATACCGGACGCGCGGTTCGCGTAAAAGCAAAGTTTTTCAAGCCGAACCAAGGTCCGGCAGATTTCATTAAGGATCGCGTTCTTCTTCAAGGACAATGGGGAGTGATTACGGAAGAGACCGAGGATTGGTTTATTTTCGAAATCATGGTCAATGGAACACTGGAAATCAAGCCTTGGATTCGAAGTTTTGGATCGAGCTGTGAAGTGCTGGAGCCTTCTCTTTTTCGCAAAGAAATGATGGCCGAATGGAAGGAGCTTAGCGCGTATTATGAATCTGTTCGAGAAAATATTTAACTATCAAATGATGATGCGGCTGGAGAATTCCGGCACCTTCATGATAACCTCTCAAGAAAGAATCTGGTTGAAAACGATGCTGAACCATCCTTCGGCGTCCCTTGCGTTCACTCCGGTAACCCTTGATAAGCTGCAATCTGCTTTGAGCGGGGAGCAGACATTGGACTTGTCAGAAGCCTTCCTTGAGAAAGCCCGCAGTCGGGAGAAACACGTGTATCATCCCCAGCTCAGGGCTTTGCGTCGATTCATCGCCAAGCAAAGCGCCATTCAACTTAGCTACAAAGTCAAAGATGAGCGCATTTTCCATAATGAAATGGCTTTTCCCTATAAGCTTGAATACTCGCTTGTGAAAAGAGAATGGTACTTGCTCTGGTTCCATATGAGGCATCGCGCTATGATGAGCACGAAGCTTAATAAGATTGATGCCATTCATGCTTTGGTCATCTCGCCTGAACGCGTTCGACAAATTGGAGCGGACATCGAACGGCTGCTGCAAAAACGTCAGACCCACGCCAAGATCGAAGTTGTCCAGACTTATAATCGCGAGCTATCGCGGATTCTCTATGCTTTTTCTTGCTTCGAGAAGCAAGTTGATTATGATGAACAACGAGAAACGTATACAATTCGGCTCACTTTTATGAACAATGAAGCCGAATATGTGCTGAGCAAGCTTCGTTTCTTGGGTATACGGGTTCGCGTTGTAGAAAGCGAACATCTGCAGCGTCGTATGCTGGATTCGGCGCAAAGGGCTCTGGCCAGATACGAATCCACCGAATAGCTCGCTCTAAGAAAAACTGAAACTCAAAAAATCTGCCTACCGTTCTGAAGGATTCAGAGACGTTAGGCAGATTTTTTGAGTTATGCATCAAGCACCGGGCAGCTAATTCGCAGCTGCTTTCACTGCTGCTTCTTTCGCGAATTTCTCCCGCAGCAGTTCCTTGCGTTCATCGCGCTCTACCGGCTTCATTCGCGGGCATGTATAGCAATAATTGCCGCCTTCCGTGCGGTAATACATACAACATGCAGACTTCATTCGTATCTGCTTATCAGGTTCCCCAGGTGTTCCCGGATAATCAATCATAATGAACTTCACATCGAAGGGATTACGGTTTCTCCGGAAAGCTTGACCGCTCAGTTCCTTGGAAACGAACGTCCAGTCCTCCTCATAGCGCTGTAATAGCGCCTCCGAAGCGGTCTCTTCCTTCCAATGATCAATCTGGTAACGCAGTCGCGTAGGAAATAATTTCCACAGGTGTGTAATATCGATCGCCGCAGCAACCGAGGTCGCTTCAATAATGGGCCTGATATGCATATCGTACCAATGGGTCAACCTTTCCTCACGCCATGCGCCGCGCTGTCCCTCCGATGGTCCTGCAAGCAGTCGAATTTCACTTAGCACAAATCTAAATTCAATATAACCCTTGTCATGTTGGAAGATTTGCAGAGTCCATAGCTCCGGTGACAAATCGAGCAGCGTATCATGAGACACCATGTACTGCATAGCGCCATTCAAAGCGCCAAGTCTGCCGATAAAATAAGCTCCGGCAGCCGCTGGTTCTAGCGCCTTCATCAGCGGGGTATACGCACGCAGCAATTCCTGCATGCCAATCTCCGTTGCAAGGAGATTGCCCGCGATGGTAAACAGCGGCTTAGGATGAAGTTCTGTCGTAACACCAAACTGTTCAGCTATGATTGACTGTATATCTGTACTCATTTTCAAACCTCCTATCTAGGTTAAGTTCGAAGCTGCTTTCTATTATGCTTTGGATTTCGCAAGTAAGTATAAGAAATAAGGAGCACCAATAACAGCAACAACGATACCTGTCGGAATCTCCGTCGGCTGCAGAATCCAACGCGCAAGGGTATCTGCTACGATGAGCAGTAGTCCTCCTGCCAGCATCGAGGCCGGCAGCAAGAATTGATTCTTGGGGCCAACCAACTGTTTGGCAAGGTGAGGACCGATCAAGCCGACGAAGCCGATGCCTCCCCCCACCGCCACACAAGCTCCCGCAAGAGCAACAGCGGCAACAAGCAAGCTTAATCTCTCTTTTTCGATTGGCGTACCGAGTCCACTTGCAACTTGATCCCCCAACTGAAGCACGTTCAGCGTTTTGGCCTTATACATGACGAATGGGATAAAGAGGATCAGCCATGGCAGCAAGGCCATCACAAACTTCCAGTTCGTCCCCCATATACTTCCAGCTAGCCATACAGCTACGAACTGGTAGTTTTGCGGATTCATCCGAATCGTAAGAACAATCATCGCCGCGCTGATGCCTGCGGCAACGGCGATACCGACGAGAATTAGCCGGGTTGGCGATATGCCAACGCCTTTTTTATAGGAGAGACTATAAATAATGGCTGCAGCAATTCCTGCTCCCAACATTGCAAGCAATGGCATCATAAAAACGGGTGCAGCCATATTCGTAGGATAGAACGAAATAAACAACACAACAGCAAGTCCTGCTCCGGCATTGATTCCCAGAATCCCGGGGTCAGCCAACGCGTTGCGTGAAAGCCCCTGGAGAATGGCTCCGGACAAAGCCAGGCCGGCACCTACCAGCACGGAAATAATAATGCGCGGCAAGCGGAATTCGAAGAGAATCAGCTCTTGCTTATTCGTACCCTGACCAAATAAGGTATGAATAACATCGCTTGGCGATAACCGAATATATCCTGTATTCATACTAAGAATAAAAGCAACGATAATCGCTGCTGACAAAAGACTGATCATCGTATACGCCCTAACCGCGCGTTTGCGGGTGGAGACACTGACAAGAGAGGACATTATAGCTCCCTCCTTTCCTTGCGTGCCAAATAAAGGAAGAATGGCACGCCAATCAACGCAATCAAAGCGCCGATCGGAGTTTCAAATGGTGGATTGATCATTCGGGCACCAATATCGGCTAGCACCATGAGCAGCGCCCCGAGCACAGCTGAGCAGGGGATAATCCAGCGATAATCAACACCTACTAGCGCGCGTGCCATATGCGGAATTACCAAGCCAACGAAACCGATAGCCCCTACTGCGGAAACAGATGCACCAGCAAGCACAAGCGATAGCAGCATGCCCGCTAATTTCACCCATTTCGTACGCTGCCCTAGACTAGCAGCAATTTCATCACCAAGGCTTAACACGGTTATCGAACGCGCAATCACAATAGCCCCGATCACACCTCCGAGAATCCATGGCCAGATAATATTGATTTGCATCCACTTCGTTCCTGCTACGCCTCCGGCATACCAGAACGCCAAATCCTGCGAGATATGAAAATAGATCGCTATACCTTCGCTCAGCGCAAGCAGCAGCGCGCTAACTGCGGCGCCGGCTAATGCCAAGCGTACCGGAGTCAGGCCACCTTTGGAAATAGAGCTGATTCCATATACAAGTCCTGTACCGACGGCAGCGCCAATAAAGGAGAATAAGATTAAGTAGTGAAAAGGTAATCCTGGGTAAAAGGCAAAGCAGAAGGCGAGAACAAAACCAGATCCCGCATTGATCCCCAACAAGCCAGGATCTGCGAGCGGATTGCGCGTCATTCCTTGCATAATCGCCCCGGAAATGGCAAAACCAATGCCAACCAGCGCTCCAGCCAAGGCACGCGGCATGCGCAACTCCTGAATAATCTGATGTTGCGTTAATTCAGGATTAAAATGAAACACGGCATTCCACACTGTAGACAGCTTGATATCTGCAGCTCCTACCGATACAGATACAGCAAGTCCAAGCAGCAAAGCCGCTAAGCCGCCAAACAAAATAATCGTAGCTACAAGCGGCCGACTTCGCAGCTTGGGACGTGGAGTATCGGTTACTCCCGTTGGTAAACTCATGAACAAAATCTCCTTCCGCTATGCGTTAATTCCTTTGACATTATAGCATAGGTGATAATGATTATCATTACTATTTTATAATATAAAAAAATTGCTGACAACAAAGCCTGTTTCGCCTTGTTGCCAGCAACTATTAAATGAACAATTCCATCTGTTTCAGGTTCCCTAGCCGTTCCAAAGCAATCGGCGCGTGATCGCGGAAATACGCCTGATTAATTTCCTTTTCCTTGGTCATGACCAGCTTGCTGCCATTGGCAGCTTGTCTAAGCCTGCAGCTAAAGACAACAGGGAAATAATCTTTCAAGAACTTTCCTTCCGCATGGGCGGTAAGAGCGATGATTTGGAAGCCAAGCTGCTCAGCAATAAAAAAGACAGGACTGAGGACATGATCACTGGAAGCTTTCCCGAACGGATTATCCAAGATAACGGTGCGATGTCGCTTCATATTCGCTTGAATATGCTGACGTTTTTCTGCGACATAATTGAGCAGACCCAAGAATAAGGTCATATTCTTGCTCCATTTCTCTCCGCCTGACCAGTTATTAGACTGTTCCCAGGAGAACGAAGCTTTCGTTACGTTATTCTCATTGGTTACTTTGCGGCACGATACTTTCATCGGGCGATCTTGCAAAACAATATGCAAAAGCTGCTTCGTATCCAGCCATTTCTCGATCTCTTTCCGAACCGTGGATTTCACTTCCTGCCCGCTGTCATCGCGATAATGACCCTTCTCCAGTTCGGCCAAAATCCATTCCAGATGCTTGCGCAGATGGTCCTTCGCCTCCAGCTCATCCCATTCAGGAATCTGGAACGAGTAGATGTGCTTCCACTGGTCCTCAACCTTGACTCTCGTTTTATTAGGGATATCTCGAAGTTCCGAAGCAATCAGTTTGATATGGCTGTGCACATGAATGATATACTGTTCGAGCTGCTGGTTATGGGTGCGCATCGTCTCTTCAGCGACATGATTGACGCGTTCGATTCGGCTGTGCATTTTCTGCTGAAATTGCGTCAGCTCTTGGTAATTATCTTTCTTCTCAACACCTTGCTCAGCCATATCTCTCATCTTGACATCCTTGATTTGTTTCCGGCAAAAATCAATAAATTGAAGTCTCGCCTTTTTCACGAATGACTCTTCTGCCTCCAGTTCTTTCCTGACAGCGGAGAGTAAAGTCACTGACTTTGCAACCATTTTCATTCTGTCATACGGGAACTCCGCTTTCAGATCCTGAGTGATAAAAGCTGCCTGAATGAGCGGATTTTCAAACCCATGCATGATTTTGTACTGATTCAAATATTGGATAACCTCTTCAATTTTACCTAACTGAGCTTGGATTTGCGCGTGCTGCTGCTGCAAGCCAATTTTCTGCTGTTGCAGACGTGTATCCTCACTGTGGACTTGCTCATCCACTACGCTCAGCGACTCCGTGAAGGTTAGCGGAAGCCCGCCTGAGTGCGCAGCGCTGTACTGCTCAATCAGAAGTTTAATCCTCGTTGCCAGCGCATCGAATTGTTTCTCTACGCGCACGAATTCTTCTTTATCACGAATCAACCGCGATTCGCGTTCTTTGAGCTCCGACAACAGCTGCGACATCTGTTCTTCGCCTGTCACAGAGAAGGCAAGTTCCTCATTCAAATTCAAATCTGCTTGCTCCAACCGGAGCTTGTTCATATCCTTCTCCAGCGTTGCTTTGCTGGACTTGGCATGACTCCAAGCGGCTTCAAGCTGCTGGCGTCCTTGAGAGATATGATTTAGCTTGAGATGCAAATCTTTTCTTTCTGTTTTCAACCAATCCAAGCTTTGATTCGCTTCAATCGGCTGCACGTCCGCCAGTTCGATATAGAGTTCTTGACTTTGCTGACTCGCTTTCTCGGTTCTCAAATAGTTCGTTCTATTTTTCACGTCATCGCTTTGCAGCTTCACTTGCTCCAAAGAGCGCTGCCTGCTCTCCCACTTGCTTTGCTGCAAGTCTGACTGCTCAACAAGCTGGTCGATAGCCCCGTTCAAAGTCTCGATTTCTTTGCCAAGTTCGGCATACTTCCGCCCTTTTTCAATCCACTGCTGGAGCTGAACCATCTCACCTTTTTGCTCGTCCATGACGGAGTTATGCTGCTGAATCGTTTGTTCTACCTGGCGAATGGATTTCCGGAGATCATCCCCTTGGTTCTCTAACTCACGCACACGCTCGCGTTTAAGCCCCACTCGCCTTTCCATCTCTTGAACGACTTCAAGCGGGTATAGCATCACGAATCGGTCAAAAGAGGCTTGAAGATCAGAGGTGCGCTGCAAATCGCGTTCCTTTTCTTTTCGTGCTGTTCGAACTTCTTCCCCTTTGTGCGATATCGCTTGCTTCCAGCTCCCGAATTCCGCCTCATCCGCATTATCGCGCCAATGCTGCGGTTCAACCCAAGCGCTGTCATCCACTGCTGCCGGTGTATCACTATTGACCAAACGCGCTGCTTCCTGTGAAGAGATCACCTGAATGGGAAACTGCATGTCTTCTGCATACTGCCGCAGCTTACTCGTGACTAACCCAACCTCACCTTCGGTCGTAATTAGCGTCACGGACCATAGAGGATGTGTCATTGCCCAATCGGACAGCTCCAAGCCTTGCAAATATTGAATGCCCGTCTCCAATAACTTAAACTGATTTCTCCACTTGTCCACCAAACCCGCCACATAAACATCGGCAAAAAATGTATCCTGATGGCAGTAATCATCGATATAACGGAAAGCTAGTCGCTCCTTCAATAAGTAAGCTTCCTTCTCCAACTGCTGCTTTTCCGTATCCTCTCTAAGCCGCTCTTCAATCGAACTCTGCTTCTCATACACAGAGGAGAGTCTTCCCCATGAGGACTTGTACGCAGCAATTTCGGCCAGCATGGATTGCTGCTCTTTTTTAAACGCTTCGAGATTTTGCTCTGAACTGGCACGCTCCACATAGGCGATCTTGAGACTTTCACTTACGACTTCCAGCTCTCGCTCGCTTTGTTCTTTAGCGACTGTCAAGTCCTTGTTCTTCTGTACAAGCAGCACATTGCTGTCATCCAGCTTCTGATGCCGCTGAATCCAGTCCGCCATACTGCCTTCCATGCTTTCAACGGCTGGATTGGCCAAAACATTAGCTCTTAGCGCCTCTTTATCTTTCTCGCGAGCGAGCACGATAGATCTATGTTCAATTAGCTGCTTATTTATTTCTTCCAGTTCGCTTGACAGCTCTCTCAGCATTGTTTCTTCTAAATGGGTTCTATTCTGGCAAGCGGCTAATTCCTGACTCAGGCGCTCCTCTTCAGCCTGCCACTCTTGCTCCAACTTGCAGTAAATATGACGAATTTGCCCGCCATTATTGAGCCATGCTTCCCTGAGATCAGCCTCTTCCTCCGTGTTGCCGAATCGATCCAATTCACGCTGCAAATAGTTCATGCTCTCCTCGGCAGAAGTCCACTGCTGCCTATAATCGGCCAACCTTAAAGAATAGTAGTGCTGTTTAGCACTTCGTACCGAATCTTCTTTGCGCTCAACGTCTTCCTCAACTAATCTGAGCTTGGTTTCCAAAGCCGATTGTTCCTGCTTTTGCTTCGCAATATGAAGGGATTCCTTCTTCCGAGCCAACACCTGCAGTTGCTGGTCGCATTCTGACATCTGAGTATGCCATTGCGATAGCTTGGCGCTTTCCTCCTTCTTCTGCTCATTCACAAGCAGCCAATAGGCCTTCGTTTCAGCTTGAGCGGCTGCATAGGCCAACAGCTTGGTATCCATTTTGGCAAAATGAAGCACATACCCATCCAGCTCGACGAGGATTTTTTTATTTTCTTCGATTTTTTCTTTTAATTCTTTATATTTCTTGAAACTGTCTCTATGCATTTCAAAATTATTAGCGAACTCGCCCTGCTCGTATCCGGCCATCGCATCTTCGACCGTTGGGATCAACAGCCGATCGAACAATTGGCTCGTCGTTTTGCACTCATCAAAAAAGCTCTCAACACCGCCCTCTGAGCTATTAATCTTGGCAATTCGCTCCCATTCAGAGGCGATAATGTGGTAATCGTTCTCCAATATTTTCTTGTATTCCTTCAGCGTGGACGGCATGTTGGCATTCATTCTTTTCGACGTCATCTGGTGGTAATAATCATGAATTTCACCTTTATCGGCTGATCGAAGACTGCCTGCACTCTCCTTCACAAAAGGAATCCGATCAATGGCATCCGGATCAAGTTCTGGATAATCATAGACATAACGATAGGAGTCTATCCCCGTTGCTGTCAGAAACAAGCTGACGCAAGTTGCCACATAGCGCCTTGGCCGTTCGCTCAGAATCCACTCGATCGCGATATGCGCAGGACCGTTCTCCAGACTTAAGGTATCCTTCATTTTGCGTCCGGCAAGTTCTACGTGCGGAAGAATGGCTTGGATGGCAGACTGAATGAAAACCGTCTTGCCTCCGCCATTTTCCAGCAGAATCGCGCCATTATGCCCATCGAAATGAAACAATTCATCATTGTAGCGCTTATTTCCATCCTCATAGACCACATTCGTAAACCGTATTTTAGAGATCGCTGGCATGTTCGCTTCCCTCCCCCTCAGGCGCATCGTTTTGATATAAAAACTCCAAGATACCGCGGTTGTACTCCAACTCCATAAAATAACGCTGCACAACCACTTTGGCTTTCTCCGTCAAAGCAATTTCCTGGTTGCCTATATCAATGACCAGCTCTTGCGCGACCAGAAACTTGCGGACAGAGTCCATAAAGCTAACCCGGCTAATTGTATTCCCGCTTTGTCTCGCGGCTGTCTCCTTGATATCATCCATAGCGCTCCATTTTTCAATCAAGGCCGTCCAATTATAGGAAAATTCCTGCTCCATCTCTCTCAATTCGGCTTCAGGATGCGTCTTCAATAAGGCAATTCGCTCATTCACAAGCGCTGTCCACTCTTCAATTCCAATGAAACTTCTCGTAGGCTCCATCGTTTGATAACTGTCATAAAAAGCCCCAATCAACACAATAATGCTGACGTACATCAGATAAAGATCTGCATTCACGGCATTCGCCCGCAGATAGGTTCGCTTAATTACTTCGTTGTTCAAATGAAAAGGCGATAGCCGCGTTTCCGGTATCATATACAGCTGTTCGCCGGCAATGATTGTTACGCAATCCACTTCTCGCGCGAATTGATCCACAAGTCCGCGTACTACGTCATCCGCCATGTATTCCTGGAGCCATTCTTTGCCGACCGCGTTATCACGAGCGAGCAAGGCATAGATGCGAAAGGCTCTCATTACTGTTCCATTCTCAAGTCCGGTTGTCATCCTGTTCTCCCCACGAAATCAACATATTCTGTATGCTAAATCTGTCGTTTATTTTCATCATTTCTTTTCGTTCCGTAATTACCAAAGAGCGGCTGCCCAGAAGCATATACATGTCTTCCAGCATAGTCCCCTGCTCTTCATTTTGCTGCTTATCCTTATCGTCCGCCTGAAGGGGACTTCTTTGATGCAAATAAATCCAAAAGTCATAGAAAGCTCTTTCACCCAGCAGATTTGCATGCTCACTTGACTGAAAAAGCTGAATAAACGAGTGCAACTCGACTTGATCCTGCCCTTCCATCGTTTGCAGCAGCAGCCCCATCAGCAGCATGTACAGTTTTTTCTGCATCGTCTGATAGCGATATTCCTCACTGTCTCCGCCAAGCTCCAGGAATTTGTCATCCCGCTCCTGTCCACTGCCGTCTTCGAGCATATTCTGCTCCGCCCACACGGTCAAAAGGGACCACATCTTCGTCTCTTGAATCGGCAGGAACGGGGCCAGCACACCTTTCATCGTTTCCAATGGCAGCGGTGTACTAAAAATAAGCGAAGCAATATCCTGATCAAAATTAAAGGAATCCAGCCCCGTATAATACAAGGATTCTTGCGCTGCGCCCAGAGCATGGGATTTCAGCACCATACTCTGATGAAAAAGCGCCGAATGTTCGCCATGCACCTTCTCCAGTTCATTGGAAATACGAAGAATCAACTCATAAGGCCGCTGATCAGCTTGCCTAACCGTCTGCGCCTGAACGCGATCCTTGGTTTCCTTCACAAATTGCCGCAGTTCTTCGAACTCTTCATTCTCCATCTGCAAGCGTAAATAAATATCTTCCAGCAAACCTTTATACCGTCCGAATGTTTCTTCCGACACGATATTCCTTTTCAGCTCATGCTCCAGCTTGACCATCCGGTCCTGCAACGCTTCCACATCGATTCGCATCTCATTGATTTGCCGCAAAGCACCTTCAAATTCGCCTTTTTCCAACTGCTTGCGCAGCACCAGCTGATGAATCGACAATTGGAATTCCGTATAGAATTCCTTGGTCGCAAAAATAAGCTCCAACCCATCCTCGTCGAGCGTGTAGTACTGCGTATTCGATTTTAAATCGAAGGCATTCGCTTTCAGAATCGATATATAAATATGTTCTGCCAACCCAGATTCCCAATTCATAAAGGTAAAATCCCGCTTCTTCCCTGTCGTCGGGCGAAACACCTGCGTAATCTGCCTAGCCAGATCCTCGAATCCGGTATCGTCCAAATCGATGAAAACTCCCGTCACCTTCCGAAGAAACTCGGCTAAGTCTTTGACACCCGCCTTGTTATTGCGCATCAACTTCTGCTCGAAGAAGTAAAGGAGCGTCAACAATCCAAGTTCCATGAAATCGATCGGTTTGTTTTGTCGATCCGTTTGGCGCTTTCGCTGCAGCTCATAAAGCGGATCAAAAAGTGCCAGCTTGGTCATACGTTCCCGAAACCCGGAAATAACCTGACCAATTTCTATGTCATCCATGCGGTGTGCCTCCAAATCGTACAAAGCTCGTGTGTAGATAATATTTCTTGAGGGAAATAACTGCCCGCCGCCAAACTACGGTTGATTATCCTTCGTTCCTCCTCAGTAAAATGAGATAAAAATACCTGTAAAGCCTGCTCGCTTTCCCGTTGGTTTTCTTTGCCGGAAGATGACTTCCTGCTCAGACATGCCCTGTAAAAGGGAAGTGCTAAATTAGCTGGCTTGCCAAAAAGAGCAAGAACACGCTCATTGAGTAGATGCCAGATGTGGATTCCTTCTTTATCGATATCGCCAAAATAGTAGAACGCATGGGCAGCGTCCCTCAGCGGAAGCTGCATCGGCAGCAGCTCAATGCTTTTCGTTACCCGATAACCGCCACCGAAAATTAGCGTAGCGAACGGAACATCCGGCAAAACTTGCAGCAGCGCTTGATAGGTCGTTTTATTTTCAACAATAAGGTGCTTATGAACGGCACCTGCTAGGCCATATGGATTCACAGCAAACATCAAAGGGTCATCCACAGGAAGAATTAGCAGCTTGTCCCACAGACCAATTCGGGTCAGCAACTCTTTCCCTTGCTTCTCCGTGATCCATTTCTCATCAGCGACAAGCTCAAAGCTTCGCTCAGGTTCCGGTGCAGGCGTGCTGGGGAGCATATTCTTCTTCAAATAACTATCAATTCGTTCAATAAAAGGCCTGTCTTTCTCCCAAATACTAGATTTCAATGAATAGTAGGCATCGAGGTTTATAGCGGGATGCAACTGCAGTCTAGCTCGATGGATGTCCTTATGCGTATCTTGCATCACATGATTCTTCTGCACGCTATATTGATAGGCAAGAAATGGCGGCTTAATCGTCCTCCCAGAACGCTGAACCATCTGGAGAATTCCCGCAGTTTCAAGCTCGAGGATCAACCTAGAGAAATCTTCATACGTACATGGCTGAGCTATTGCTTCTAATTCTTCAAGAGATACTTTCTTGTTTTTTATAGCTTGTAAATGCGATCGTATTTTCGAATTGAGTTCCATATCCAACTGCTCCTGTTTGAGAATATATGCCTATTATAGCAAAATATCAATGGCAGATGGGTTTGGAGCGTTATGGGAAGTCGTTCCAAGCATAGAAAAAGCCTGTTTGAGCGCGGCATTGCTCACACAAACACGGGGCGGATCGTAGATCCTCTATTTCAACCAAAACCGCCACTTTCGCCGTGCTCGCGGATCGTCGTTCCTTTATTTCACAGTTCTGCGCTTCCAAACTCCGTTTCCCTAACACATAAGGGCTCCTCGATCCGCGCTTTGCCCTGCTGAGAGCATTTTACCAATCATAGCGGATCCTAGTTCCCTTTGGGCTTTGCAATGACAGAGAGCGTCGTGTGAAAAGGAACTATGATCCGCTATATGGCGGGAACTGAGGTAAACGCAGCATGAAAGGGAACTGAGATCCGCTATTTAAGCCGAACTTGCCGATTCCAACCGGGAAATGGTGGTATAGCGGATCGTAGTTCCCTCTGGCGTGGAATATCGCAGTTTTTAGAATGATAGCGTACTGTAGTTCCCTCAAACACTATATCCTGACACATTTTGCTAGTATGGTGGCTTCACGTTCCCTATTCTCCGCACGATAACAAAGCTAGGGGAACTCATTCTCCCAAATAGCTTGTTTATACCTACAACCCAAGTATGAAGACTGAGTCAATCTCCAACATTAAATTCTGGGCAAGCTTCACTCACCCCAACCCAAAAACATATCTCTTAGACCTTCGTCGATGGTTGACCCGACATACGTCCTCAGACAAGACCCGGCTCTACTCTTCCGTTTCTCCTCATAAACACGTCGTGCAGAAACATCCCTAGGGCACCACCTTAAGATCGTGGCACCCTTCACATGCGAGCAACTTAAACCCTTTTTAGGGGGTCTCCACAGTCTCGAAATTTTTGGATTTCTTCCAGCACTACGGGACGCATCTTTTTGCCATGCTTGCTTTTAAAGGCTTCCCAGTGCTGATTCTCATCAAAGAAAATCACGCAAAACTTACAATTTCTATTATTCAAAAAAAGTCTGCCCGATCCTCCAATGCGTAATGGCAGGAGGTTAGAGGCCGACTTTTTTGAACTTTAATTGATCATTTTCTACGCTCACTGCGAAACTAGATTAGCTTTGCCCTAACTGCTGGGAGCCAGATGATCAAGCGACCCTAAGCAACCAAAAGCCCATCTTGATCTCCGAAGCAGGGCCGCGGATATCAAGATGGGCTTTTTTAGTTACAATTCAAATGTTGCTGTTACCTGCTTCCGTTTAGAAAGTAATCTAACACCATTCCACTATTGAAATATACATCCCAAATCAACGACACAAGCTGAAAAAGCAAATGAACGCAATTTGTCTTCTTTTCCAAAAACCTCTCGCTTTTGAAATAAACCTTGTTCCAATCCATAAACCTCAACAGTTTGATGAGCAGGGTCAACAATCCAGTATTCCATAACACCAAATTTCTCATATGTTTTAAATTTTTGGTTTCTATCTTTAATCGCAGTAGATGGAGATAATATTTCAACAATGAGCTTGGGAGCGCCTTTGCCTCCTTTGTCATCTATCTGAGTTGGATTACAGATAACGGATAGATCTGGCTGACAGACCGTATCGGGATTATCGTATTCTTCAGTTTCACTTAATCTCACGTCAAACGGAGCGATAAAAACCTCACATGATGAACCTTGCAGGAATGTGTGAAGCTCAAGAAACATACTTCTTAAGATCCGTTGATGTGTCGTAGAGGGTGCCGGCGTCATACTAAATGGTACTCCATTAATTAACTCCCATCTGCCTTCCCACTCCAGCAGATCTTGAAAATTATAGCGATGATCCTGTTCAGGCACTTTCATGAAAAGTTCCTCGCTCTCTACAATTTTCCCCTTATTTTAACACAATGAGATGAAAAGTCGAAGTTGAATACAACATGGGTTGGCTCGAATAGAGTTCCTATTGAATGTTTTCCAATGAGACTGACGCAACCGCCTCCCGCCACCTTTTATTCTGACGAGAAATTCCCTTCCTATATCACATATCCCCCGCATACTTGAATATATTTAGTAACAAGCTTTATTCCCGACGAAGTCTGTTTCAGCGTCCAGCTTGCGATATCATTTCTAGGATCAACCCCAAGGAGGGACCCCATGACAGAACCCTTATTTGTCGTATCCAAAGAGGATTGGTCACTGCACCGTAAAGGATACCAAGATCAAACAAGGCACCAAGAGAAAGTCAAAGAAGCCATTAAACAAAACCTTCCCGATCTCGTCACGGATGAGAGCATCGTTATGTCCAATGGCAAACAAGTTGTGAAAGTGCCAATCAAGAGTTTGGATGAGTATCGCTTCCGCTACAATTTCAACAAAGGCAAGCATGTCGGACAGGGAGATGGCGATTCGCAGGTGGGCGATGTGCTCGGCACAGATCCGCAGCCGGCGCAAGGCCCTGGAAAAGGCGAAGGCGCAGGAGATCAAGCCGGCGAAGACTATTACGAAGCGGAAGTTAGCATGGAAGAGCTGCAGGCGATGCTGTTCTCCGAGCTGGAATTGCCGAATTTGCAGAAAAAAGAGAAACGCAACATGACGACGACCGAAGTGATTTTCAACGATATTCGTAAAAAGGGCATTATGTCCAACATCGATAAGAAACGGACGATCATCGAGAATCTGCGCAGAAACTCGCGTTCCAATTCGCCTGGCATTCATCATATTAGTCCGGATGATTTGCGTTTTAAGACTTGGGATGAGGTGGAGAAGCCACACTCGAATGCATTAATTATTGCCATGATGGATACCTCTGGGTCTATGGGCTCTTTTGAGAAATACATAGCCCGCAGCTTCTTCTTCTGGATGACGCGCTTCCTGCGTACGAAGTACGAGAATGTGGAAATCGTGTTCATTGCTCATCATACAGAGGCGAAAGAAGTCACAGAGGAAGAATTTTTCACGAAGGGTGAAAGCGGCGGCACGATTTGCTCTTCAGCCTATCAAACGGCAATCGATATTATTGATAAGCGTTATCCGCCCTCGCAGTTTAATATCTACCCGTTCCATTTCTCGGATGGCGATAATTTGACATCGGATAACGAGCGCTGCGTCAAGCTGATTACGCAATTAATGGAACGCTGCAACATGTTCGGCTATGGCGAGGTCAACCAATATAACCGCAGCAGCACCCTGATGTCTGCTTTTCGGCATATACACGACCCCAAATTTCTTCATTATGTGATCCGCGAGAAAGGCGAAGTGTACAAAGCTTTGAAAACCTTTTTTACCAAGCAAGAGGGGGTGGCAGTTCAGTGAGTAAATCCGAAATTCAGCAGCTTGAATATGCCATTGATGAGATTACAGAAATTGCCAAGGGGTTTGGACTGGATTACTACCCCATGCGTTATGAGATTTGTCCAGCGGAAATCATTTATACATTTGGGGCCTATGGGATGCCCACCCGCTACAGCCATTGGAGCTTCGGGAAAAATTTCCACCGGATGAAGACGCAATATGACCTGGGGCTGAGCAAAATCTATGAGCTCGTCATTAACTCGGACCCGTGTTATGCCTTTCTATTAGATGGCAATTCGCTTATTCAAAATAAGCTGATTGTCGCGCATGTACTGGCCCACTGCGATTTCTTCAAAAATAATGTTCGCTTCTCCAAAACGAACCGCAACATGGTCGAAAGCATGTCCGCCACGGCTGAACGGATTCGCCTATATGAAATTGAACATGGCATCGACGAAGTCGAACAGTTCATTGACGCCGTTCTCGCCATCCAGGAGCATATCGATCCTGTCCTCACTTTAACGTACGGGCAAACGCGCAAACGTCAAGAGATTCATAAAGCTTCTATGCCTAATGTCCCTACTGAAGCGACCTACGGCTACGAAGATCTTTGGGGGCTCGACACCAAGAATAAGCCCGCTCCGCCGCAGGATAAAGAAGAGAATCGGCGCTTCCCGCCTCAACCGGAGAAAGACATCTTGCTCTTCATCGAGGAGAATGCGCCTTACATGGAAAATTGGCAGCGCGATATTCTGACCATGCTGCGTGATGAAATGCTCTATTTCTGGCCTCAGCTCGAAACCAAAATCATGAACGAAGGCTGGGCTTCGTACTGGCACCAACGCATCCTGCGGGAACTGGATTTAACCGAGGAAGAGACGATCGAGTACTCCAAGCTCAACTCTTCCGTAGTTGTGCCTTCGCGGCATAGCCTGAATCCGTATTATCTCGGACTGAAAATTTTCGAAGATATCGAAAAGCATTGGGATAATCCAACGCCGGATGAAATTCGCATTCAGGGCCGCAAGCCCGGTGAAGGCCGGGCCAAAATGTTCGAAGTCCGCGAATACGAATCCGACACCTCTTTTATCCGCAATTATTTGAATAAACCGTTGGTGGAAGAATTGGATTTGTATGTGTTTGAGAAGAAAGGGCCGGAATGGAAGATCACGGATAAAACATGGGAAAATACGCGTGATCAGCTTATCTATTCCCGAGTGAATGGCGGTTTCCCCTACATTGTCGTGGAAGACGGGGATTATCAGCGCACCGGCGAACTCTATTTGAAGCACGCCTTCGAAGGTGTGGAACTAGATCTTAAATACGTGGAGAGAACCTTGCCGTATATTTACAAGCTCTGGGGTAAAACCATTCATATGCATACCATGGTGGAAGATAAGCCAGTTTTATTCAGCTTTGACGGGAAAAAGCATCATCGTCGGTTTTTGTAATGGGCTAGAACCTCCGATTTCACGAGCATCGTGATCTTGGAGGTTTTTTTGGTGTCAATTTCGGCTTAGGTGCGTTGATTATAACGTGAATAAATGGGTCATCGGCACATGTAGTTCTTTGAAGACGTTGGATTGAATGGTTTCTTACTCTACTACCATACCCGCCGCCCCCCGAGGCAGCAAAAGCTGAAAAGTCGTACCCTGCGGGGAACTTTCCTTCAGCACCAACGTACCTCCAAGCGCAGCAGCCAGCATTCGGCTCAACGTCAAGCCTAATCCCAGCCCCCGTACGGCTAACTTTTTGTTCGTCCCCCGGAAATACCGCTCATAAATATTAATCTGTTCCTCCGCCGGGATACCTGTTCCGTTATCACAGACAAGTACTTCGTACATCGTGCTTGAGTGTTCAATTAAACGGACCGTTATCAAACAATGCCCATCCGCTGCTTGCCGACTATTGTTAAGGAGATTGACAATAATTTGCTGAATACGAACAGGATCGCCAACAACTATCTGTCGCCCCTCCGCAATATCCGTTCGAACCTCCACACCATCTTCTTGGTGGATTAAACTCCATTGATAGACGATTTCTCCCAGCAGTTTACCCAAATCAAGGGCTTCTGATTGCACACGCACATGTCCCGATGCAAAAGCATTGAAATCAAGCAAATCAGCCACCATCCGCTCAAGCCGCTTTGTTTCCTCCAGCGAAATATCGAGAAATTCATCAGCCTCATCTGCGCTGACAACTTGATCTTTGATCGCGCGCAGCAGACCACGGATTGAAGTCACAGGCGTTTTGAGCTCATGGGTCACACCAGCCAATAACTCTGTGCGCAGCTGCTCCAATTGTTCCAGTCTTGCTGCCGTCGCATTGAAGTAATAGAGCAGATCATAAATCTCCTGCTCTTTGGCATTTTCCTCCAGCATGAGCGTATAATTCCCCGTCTGGATTTGTTTGAGGGCATGCACGACTTCATAGATTGGCTTGGTTAATCTGCGCAGCAGCAAATAAATGATCAGCCAGCCCAACAGACCAGCTAAGATTAGAAGCGAAGTAATTAAACCATATTCTTGACTGATATCAGTCAATTCCTTCTTGCTGTATGAAATGACGATCGATCCAATCTGCGAGTGAGAACCCTGAATTGGAGCGGAAATCTTATATTCGCTTGATGATCCTTGAGGCGCAGCTTGTTCATACAAAACTTGGCCTCCTTGCGTATAGACAATGAGACCGAACTGCCCAGGAAGCCGATATCTGCGCTGATTTTGATCAATCCATTTATAAAAGTCTGCTGGTATGACGATCTGATTCGCATCCTTGGTCATATAAGCGGCCGCTTCGGCCGAAAAGTTCTCGATTTGCTGCAATCGGTCTGTCAATGCGCGATGCTGCAGCCAGACCATGGAGGCTAAGCCGATGAGAAGCAAACCTATGCATAATGTGAGCACATATCGTAAAGTCCAATAGCGGAGCAAGGAGCTGCGCTTAGGTGCTAGGGTTGGCATAGAATTGATACCCCGTTCCGCGCAATGTTCGAATCTCGCCTTCTTCTGGCGGCAGGTGAAGCAATGACTGCCGCAACCGTTTGATCGCATGATCCACAGCACGGTCGCTGCCATCATAGTCGATCCCCCATACCCGTTCAATTAGCTGCTCGCGCGAGAATAGTTGATTCGGATGCTCCGCGAGAAATAGCAATAACGCCAAATCCTTAGGCGTAAATGACAAAGTCGCCCCATTCAGGTAAACAGACCGCGACTTGAAATCAATCCGCAGACTCCCGTAATGCTTCTGATCATTTGTCGCGAAAGCTTGCGATGGTCTGCGCAGAACGGCGTGAATTCTCGCAACGACTTCTTCCGGTTCAAACGGCTTCGCTATATAATCATCAGCCCCACTGTTCAATCCCGTGAGGCGATCTCCGATATCACCTTTGGCCGTGAGCATAATGACCGGGCAGGCGTTTCTCCGCCGTACCTCCCGGAGAACTTCCCATCCATCCGCACCAGGCAGCATCACGTCCAATAAAAGAAGAGAAGGCTGGATCAAGCCAAACTGCTGGATAGCCTCATCCCCCCGAGAGATGACCACACAGTCATATCCAGCTTTCTTGATATAGGCAGCAAGAACACGAGAAATCGCCGGCTCGTCTTCTACAATCATAATGGTTTTCATTGTCATGCCTCCTAACAAAGGTACATCCCAGCTTCTCGCTATGAGTCATTTTAACATACCAGAAAGAAATAAAGTTCAAGTCATCCACCCTGATGTCATGAACTTTATTCCCTATCTATTAATTCAACTTGATCGAAGAGATACTGCCATTTGTTTTAAAATCCTTCGTGTACACGACTTCTGCCGTTGCCGTCACTTTCCCATTCGGACCCATCACTGAAATGACCGGATTGGAGGAATACCCCGAGCCTGGATTCGTGATCGTAATGCCCGTCACTACGCCATCTGTTACCGTTAACGTTGCAGTCGCTTGGGTATGCGACCATAGACCACCGCCTTTGCCATTATAGCGATAATAGTTGGATACTTCATCCAAACGTTCATTCGTAATGCCGTATGGGGCAAGCACTTTGAGCAGAGCAGCTTTGTTTTTCTGAGCTTCTTCGGATGTTGGCCCTCTATCCAAACCAGCAGGTGTTACACCGCTAAATGCCTCTCTGAATACTTCCGTCGGAACTCCTAAAGCTGCTGCAATAAGTACTACCGGCCGGCCTTTATCCTGAGGATCTGTTTGGAAGCCGCCTGAGATTACTACCGTGTTAGCTGCTTGTTCGGAATTGCTGTCACTAGGTGGAGCACTTGGCGTCACCGCTCCCGCACCTCCCCGAGGAGCTGGTTTCTCGCCTTTTGGCCGCTCACCCGCTTTAAGCCGTGGTTGGTTGGCAGGATGGCCGTCTTGATTTTTATCACAATTCAATCCGTCATTCGCTGCATTTGGCTTGGGAGAAACGGAGGTTATCTCATCTGCTGCATTTCCTTGGAGAGGATCTTGTGCCAGCACAACAGCCCCACCTAGAATGGTTAAAGACAACGTGCTGATGATACTTAGCGTAATCAAAGATTTTTTCATTTGGTTTGCTCCTCTTCGTTATAGGGTAGTGGTCTTGCTTACAACTTCACTATACAAGGCGAATGTGGCAAGCAGATGGTAAGAGGGATACAATTAAAAAAAAGGAGCTGCGAACAGATCGCATCACTCCTTTTCTTGTTCCATCCATTCATTCACGACATCCATCGCATGCTTAAAACGTTCTCTCCCTTGATTAACCAAGCCATTCTTTGCTTTATCATATTGAGTCTCCAGCATCCATCTGGCATTCTGATCTCTGACCACGCTAAACGCTTGCCAGCTTTTACTTAGCGCATGATAATAATCGCGATCTCTATGAGTGACGGATTTCCTTTCCAACTTTTCGAAACATGCCGAAATCTCAAGTTCTTTCAATACCTTCTGCTGATTCCAATATCGGATTTTGGCGATATCCCGAGAGTCAATCATGGCTACCATAATAGCCCTCATCGCGAGCGCACCCGCCATCCAATCATCTATTTCTTGTTGCAGCGGGTGCGAATCTTTCAGATCAGGCAGCTTGAATTGTGAGATAACGGATCGAAGCGAGAGGCTTTTTTGTGTTGTCTCCTGCATCGAATCGTTCATTCGCAGAATATGCTGCTGCTGAATTTCCGTTGATGCAAGAACCTCTTGACAGCCTGCGGCAACTTCCTCAATCATGGCTGATGTTTGATTCAAAGAGTCCGAAACCGAGAAACTGTCTTTCATCATCGTTTCGAAACGCCCCTCCATTTCGTTCATTTGGCTCAGAATCCGATCAAGGAACAAAGTCATATCATCATATTCGCGCACGGAAGCGTCCATCGTTTCAACCCCCGAACTTACCGCATCTCTCATCTTGTCAATGCCTTCCTTTAACCCTTGCGCATTGCTTGTTACAGAAATAATTTGATCGTTAATCGTACTCGTAGCCTGCTGTGTTTGCACAGCTAATTTGGAAATTTCACTTGCTACCACAGCAAACCCTTTTCCTTGTTCGCCAGCGCGAGCCGCTTCGATATTAGCATTCAATGCGAGCAACTGTGTTTGATTCGAAATCTCTTTTATTTGCTTGACGATACCAGTAATTTGCTTAATTGTAAGGTTGAGCTGCTGCATGCCTTCATAAATGCTCGAACTATTACCTGAAATTCGCTGCATTTGCTCCTTCGAGGAGACAATGTCCTTTTTACCGGCCGTTACTTTCTCTGAGAAAAGATGTGCATCTTGAACCACTCCACGATTGCTTTGTCCCAGATCTTGAATGACATGATGAATCCGGTTCATATCCTCAGCCATAAGGTAAATCGTCTCCGAAGTATCCTGCATCCCAATGGCAATTTCCCTAACCGTGCTCGTAACTCCACCCACTTGTTCGGCAATAACAACGGATTGTAAGCTCATATCTTCCATCTTTACGTGTAAATATTGGGAGGATTGATGAACGACCCGAATCATCCCTTTCAAACTGCTTATCGCTTTTTTGAAGGCAGCGATCAAACCATGACGATTGCCTTTGGACGAAAGATTCATACTCAAGTCACCTGCCGCGACATTGAACAATTTTTCCTCCATCCATCGACTTGCAGAAGAGCTAAAAAGCTTCATTCGAGCCACCTCCAGTATAAATTATCCTTAATGCACAATGACTAAAAGCCCTAAACACTGCATTAAGCACGACAAAGAACCTTCGTCAACTGCTTAATTTCAGTTTTTAGAGCATCATTGCTCACAAATCCTCCACGCCATTGTGAAAGGAAATCCCGATTAACGGGGCCAAAAATGGTAAATTCGACACCAATTTACATTATTTTAGCATATGTCAGAATACATAACAATACATTAACATATCGGTAAGCTGAATACCTGTCAACACGGCCATTACCTTTCGCACTCACGACAAAAGTAGTGTGATTCCGACAACGCCAATCGACGGACATCAGATAAAAGAGATGCTATTCTTAGTATCTAATTCATTTGAATTAATTTTCTTGAAGGAGATGAGTTGTAAGTGAGAATGAATATTTTATTCAATAAAAAGCCGATTTCTGTTAATTTCATTGGAACGGACCACAAATTAATTCCCTCTCTGATCAACGCTCTTCGTTATAACAAATTCACAACGATGAACTTGGTTCATTCCGTAGAACGTGTTGATTTGTTTAGTTCGGAAGCGATTTTATATGCGAAAGATGGCAACAAAGCCAGAATCCCGATTTTTTAACACACGATTCCTACATACGCATAAAGCCCTCTCGCTAAGTGATATTTCACTTGTCGGAAGGGCTTTTTTGGTTAATATAGAATATTCTATAATAAGATTCATAGACTAATAGAAATAAGCTGATTCAAGAGATTAGGAGTTGCCCTCATGCCGTTAACTCATCTTGCCAAAAGACCTGCAGCTTACGTACTGATTTACCTCCTTATTATGATTGCTAGTTTCATATGGACCCTTATTATAGGCATCCATCTCTGGGTGAAAACAACCCCGAATCCGCCATACTCTGCGTATAGCATCAGCCAAGCCAGCAATGGCGTGAAGATCCATAGCATTCGCACGCCGCCTGAGAACATCGGACTTAAAGCGATTGCTTCGAATGTCGTAGATACCAAGATTAACGGGATCAATGGCGGTTTTTTCTGGGAAGGCTATCTTCTGAGTATCGCTGTCATTAATGATCTTCCTGTCAAAGGACAACCCGAGGACTACGGCTCTGGTTGGTTTAATATTGACCGCAAACGCGGAACGCTCGTCTGGGATGAGAAGGCCCAAACCTTTACCATTCAAGTCGTTGAAAATGCGAAGGATCTGAAAGTCATGGACCGTAATCATTATTGGGCCCAGGGCGGGGTCAGCATGGGACTTCGAGATCCGGAAGGCTGGGCCGCTCAAGCCGTATCCGAAGAGATGCCGGTCATCGATGAGAAGCGAATGCGTTCAGGCATCGTCTATGATCACAACAACAACGTCTATCTGATCGTTTCACCAACACCTTGTACTGGTGAGCAATTCCGCACAGCTGTACTGGAGCAGGTAGGGAACGGGCAGTTGGTCGACGGGCTTTTCCTCGACGGGGATGGCTCTTCCCAGCTCAGAGTCGCCGATTATACGCTTCCGGGCGATTACCGCGAAGTGTTCCAGATGATTGCTTTGTTGAAATGAAAAAAGCGGCTTTGCCATGACAGAGAGCGTCGTGTGAAAAGGAACTATGATCCGCTAAATGGCGGGAACTGGGGGAAACGTAGCATGAAAGGGAACTGAGCTCCGCTATTTAAGCGGAACCTGCAGATTCCAACCGGGAAATGATGACATAGCGGATCGTAGTTCCCTCTGGCGTGGAATATGGCGGTTTTCAGAATTATAGCGCACTGTAGTTCCCTCAAACTCGCGATCATGACACATTTTGCTATAATCGAGAAAGGGGAACTCCTTAAATCCACCCAATTATTCCCAAAGAACCTAGCCTGCGGCTAGGTTCTTTACAATTCGAGAATATGAGTTCACTTAGAAAGTTACGTGATCGGGATCAGGGCCAATTCGCTTGTTCTCATTAAGCGAATCAATAAGAGCTATATCCTCAGAGCTTAGTTCGAAGTCAAAAATAGCGGCATTCTCGCGAATGCGATGCTCCGTAACTGATTTCGGAATGGTGACGACACCATGCTGGATATCCCACCGCAGCACAATTTGTGCCGGAGATTTGCCGTATTTGTCAGCCAGCTGATGCAGTACTGGCACATCGAGTTTACCCTGCATCAGCGGACTCCAAGCTTCCAGCTGAATGCCATGCTCACGCGTATAAGCGAGCAGCTCTTTTTGTGCTAACTGTGGATGATATTCCACTTGATTCACAGCAGGGATGACCCCTGTATCTTCAATAATTTGCTGCAGATGATGAATTTGGAAGTTGCTTACGCCAATTGCGCGCACAAAACCTTCCTTTTGCAAATGAACGAGGGCTTTCCAAGTCTCCCGGTAAGTGGCGGTAACCGCCCAGTGCACCAAGTACAAATCAATCGTTTCCAAACCGAGCCGCAGCCGGCTGGCATCGAACGCTTGCAGCGTTGATTCATAACCTTGGTCTGCATTCCACACCTTCGTCGTTACGAAAATGTCATCACGCGGCACGCCGCTTTCTCGCAACCCTTGTCCAACACCTTCTTCATTGCGATAAATGGCCGCTGTATCAATGCTGCGATACCCCAGTTCAAGGGCTGTTTTCACAGAATGAATGACTTCCTGACCTTCCTGGGTTTTGTAAACCCCAAGGCCGAGCCAGGGCATATGTACGCCATTATTGAGGATGACGCCTTCCGTCAATGCTTGATTTGCATGAGATGTCATAAACAGATTACCTCCAATATGAGTATAAGAATAGGACGGCTCTAGGAAGAGTGCGCTTCCTACTAGTTTACCATTTTTGGCTCTGTTTACATAATCGTATGCGCGTGGATCAAATCCATTTTGAGCTTCCACAATGCTGCGCTTAAGTTCACGCGATAGCCTTCCGGATTCAGCTTGCGGAGATATTGCGGCCAGAATATTCGCATTTGCTCAGCGTGATAGGCACGAATCTCATCCAAGGAAGGTCGTTCATAAACAAGCTCGCCCGCCGTGAAAATAGTCGCAAGCAGAGGAACCGCTTCATAGTTATCGATAAATTTGAAAATATAAGGATGGACGGGGTCAAACAGCTTGATTCGGTCGCCGCGCTGAATATCCTCCTCTTGCTGAAGAGCCAAATAATCCGCTTCCGCTTTGCCAGTTTTCTTACTGATAATGCGATAAGCTGCCTTGAAGCCTGGATTCGACACCTTCTCGGGATTGCCCGAAATCTTGATGACCGGGATGAACTCACCGTTCTTCTCCCGCGCCACAAGCTTATAGACCCCGCCTAGCGCGGGTTGGTCGGCGGCGGTAATGAGCTGGGTCCCGACGCCCCAGACGTCGATTCTGGCCCCTTGGGCTTTCAACCCCTCGATGATGTTCTCATCCAAATCATTGGATGCGACAATCTTCACCTCGGGAAAGCCCGCTTCATCCAGCATGCGCCTGGCCTGCTGCGATAAATACGCCAAATCGCCGCTGTCGAGGCGAATGGCGTTCATGCGCTTGCCGCGGCTTGCGAGCAGCCGCGCCGTCTTGATGGCATTCGGCACGCCGCTGCGCAGCGTGTCGTAGGTGTCCACCAGAAGCGTCACCTGCTCCGGCAGCGCTTCTGCGTACGCACGGAAGGCTTCCTCTTCCGTGTCATGCGCCTGCACCCACGCATGGGCGTGGGTGCCTCTTGTCGGGATGCCGAACAGCATCCCGGCACGCAGATTCGATGTCGCGTGGAAACCCGCGACATAAGCGGCTCTTGCGCCCCAGATCGCGGCATCCGCTTCTTGGGCGCGCCTTGTGCCGAACTCGAGCAGCACCTCGTGCGGCGCAACCTGCTTGATTCGCGATGCTTTCGTCGCGATCAAGGTCTGGTAGTTCACGAAGTTGAGAATCGCCGTCTCCACAAGCTGAGCTTCGAAGATCGTGCCCACGACGCGAACGAGCGGCACATTTGGAAACACTAGCGTCCCCTCGGGTATCGCTTGCAAGTCCCCGCGAAAGCGAAACGCGCGGAGTGCCGTTAAGAAATCTTCCCGATAATTCTCCTCCTGTGTCCGCAAATAAGCGATTTCCTCTTCACCGAAATGAAGATTCTGTATGTATTGAATGACGCGATCCAAACCAGCGCAAACCGCATAACCCCCATCAAAGGGAAGCTTGCGAAAATACACCTCGAAAACCGCTTTCTCTTTATCTGTGCCCTGCAGAAAGTGGGCGTACATCATATTGATTTGATATTTATCCGTGTGCAGCGTTAAGTTGTCCGTCATACCATTCATCCTTTCCACATCCATTCCCATGAAGTTCTCCAGGCTTGTCCATTCATCCCAAAAAGATGACTTGCAAAAGTGGCAATTCAGGAATCGCAAGCCTTCATTCTCTCTATCTATATCCCCAGTATAAACCAACCAAATGTCAATCACACATCGGCCATACCATCCTTATTGGTATTCCGGAAATAGATTGGAGTAATTGGTCAAAATCGTCATAAAACCAAGCACGACAAAGGAAGTAAAGGCCAGTAGATTCAAATGAAACACATTTGGAACAACAATAAATAAAGCACCTATGACCAGACACACCCAATTTTGCCAAACCTTTTTCCCGGATTTCCCCAAAGCGAGCAGGGCAGCGACGAATTGCAAACTCCCTAGCAGTGCACAGGTAAAGATTGCGTTCGGCTGGGTTTGAAAACCGAATACCCAAGGACTAACTAGAAACCAAATGCCAATGCAGGCGCATAATAAGTTTTTCATATACGTATTCATCTTACACCTCCTGAAATACGGTTACGAGATGACATAGTATATGCAAACGCTTTCAAAATAGTGAAAGAGAAAAGCCTCTTATTCGCCTTTTTTTATAGGCAGTTAGAGGCATTTCATTAGATATTCGTATGTACCCTCTGGAATTGAGATATTTTTATGAAATGCGGAACGAACTGACAACTTGATGCAGATCCGTTGCAATGGAAGCCAAACTTTTGGCGGATGACGCAATTTCCTCTGTTGAGGCCAATTGCTCTTCCGTTGCCGCCGCGACAGACTGCGCTGTACCTGAGGTTTGCTGTGCTACCGAGCCTACGCTAGCTACTGTAGCGGCAACCTGCTCGGAGCTCGCAGCCATTTGCTGTGCGGCAGCGGCCGTTTCTTGAATCTTGCTGGCCACTTCTTGCGAAGCGCTAACGATCTGGCCAAAGGCCTGTTCCGCGATCCCCACTTCTTTCAAGCCTTCTTGCACTTCGGAAAGCCCAGTGTTCATCACTTGGGCAGCACGCACGGAATCTCTCTGAATGCTGCTGATCAGCGTGGTGATATCCCGTACCGAATCATCGGTCTGAGAAGCCAGCTTCCGAACTTCTCCGGCTACAACAGCGAAGCCTTTGCCGCTCTCGCCAGCACGCGCTGCTTCGATCGCTGCGTTCAAGGCAAGAAGATTCGTTTGCGATGCAATGTTCCCAATTAAGGTAGAGATTTGTCCAATGCTCTGGGAATGCTTTTCAAGCTCCTGAATGACCTTATTCGCTGCATCCACAGATCCGCTAACTGACTGCATTTTACTTACAACACGCTCCATGGAATGCGTTCCTTGCTCCGCAAGCTGCGTAGCCGAGAGCGATAAATCTGATACATCAGAAGTCGTCTCTGCAATCCGCTGAATGCCTACGGACATTTCCTCCATGGCTCTGCCGCACTCCATCGAACTCTGCGCCTGTGCATCGGCACCTGTTGCGAAATCCTGAACAGACTGCGCCACATGATTGGAAGCCGATGCATTCTGCTCTGAACTGGCAAACAACTGCTGGGAGGAGGCAGCGACACTATTCGAAGCATGCAGCATTTGGGTAACAGAGTAGCGCAAGTGTTCCACCATCTGATTAACAGAATGGACCAGATCACCAATCTCGTCTTTATTTTTGATGATAATAGGCTCAATGGTCAGGTCACCACTCGCAATCCGGTTCAATGCTTGCGAAGCTTTGCGAACCGGCGTAGAGATATTGCGAACCAGCACATAGCAAGCAACCAACATGAAGAGCACGATGATACTTAACACCGTAAGCGAAATCTTTACACTCTGGTTGTACAAATCATTACCATGTTGTTCTGCCGACAGCCCGCCTTCTTGATTATACTTCACAAGATCAGCCATTGTTTTTTGCGCTTTCCCGAATGCCGTTGACATGACTTGCAGACTTTCCACTGCTTCCTTGGCTTTGGTCGGGTCCGTGGAAAGCTGTTTGTTTTTCAAAAATGACGTTTTAAAATCTTCCCAATCCTGATTGAGTTGATTGAATTTACTATTTTCCTCGTCACCAGAAATGGTTTCTTTATACTTCACTAACAAATTGTCGATTTCTCCCATTGTCGCAACAAGGCCCGCATCGATCGGCTCATGTTTCTTCGTATCCGGTTCTAATTTTTTTTGATAGTACAGGGTCAATAAATGCTCAGAGTTGTAATGAATAAGCTCAATAATTTGAATGCCCTTCATCCAATCATTCGCAATCATCTTATTGCTGTCTTTCAATGCACCCATCCTGCTCATATCTGTGTAACTTAACCCTCCGACCAGAAGAAAGATGATCGTGAACACCGTAATCATTTTAGTTCGTACAGTAAGCCTCATACGTAAATCCCCCCCAAATGATGAATGAATGATCGAACTATGTTGTATACTCAAATCATCCTGTTTTTTACTAGTATACGGGGCATTCTTTAGATCACTTCCCTTATATTCATGTAGAAATTATGAGTTTTCCTAACATTTGGACAATTGCCGGAGGTAAATCATGTCATCTTCCTTGCGCTTCAAGCTTGTCGCTCTTCTTGTGCTGATCACTTCCATCTCGATAGCTGTCGTAGGGATTACGAATTATGTACTTTCCAGAAATAAACTAATCGATCAGTTGAAGGAACAATCCATTTCCTCCGTCACCAATTCCGCGCAAAATTTGTACGACTTTCTTTCTATTCGAGTTGCTGAAGTTGAGCTTGTTAGTCGAGTAAGTGTCATGAAGCACGGATCCAAGGCCGAACAACTCAGCTACTTAAGGGAAGAGTTAGAAACAGGCGGGAAGCGTTTCTATTCCATGGGGATCGTAGATCTTAACGGCCAATTAACGCTCACAACAGGCGCGACGCTCAATATCCAGAATGAACAAAGATTCCAAGATGTCCTGCAAGGGAAAACCTGTCTCTCCGATCCTCATTTCGGCAAATTATCCGGGAAATATCTCATTTCAATCATAACCCCCGTATTTAGTGACAATAATCAAGTTACAGGATATGTTGATTTCACGCTGGATGCAGAACAAACGTTTCTCGAACATCTCCATCCCCCGCTGGAGAAAGGTGAGATTCTGATCGTTAATCGCGAAGGACTCATTTTATTTCACACGGACACTTCACAAATTTTGGACTTCAATATTTTCAGCCAATATCCTAGATTGACTCCTGCTTTTGACAAAGCGCTTCAACAAAATGCCGGCTTCTTGGATGAAGCTTACGATGGCGGTCAAAAAGCTCGCTGGTTTTATGCCAATGTCCCTAAACTAGACTGGTACTTGGCTTACTCCATGCCCGTATCTGCTTTTGAAGCGCCTACCAGCCCGCTGTTATGGTCAACAATCTGCTTAATTTTGTTGGCTGCCGCGATTATTTTTCTGCTTATTTATTTGACCGCCAATACACTCATTATTAAACGAATCAAGCAAATTTTACATGTGACAGAGTCTGTCGCGGCAGGCAACTTTTATATCAAACCTTTGGAAATTAAAAGCAAGGATGATCTTGGCGCGCTTGCTCATTCCGTGAATGGCATGATCGAGAATTTAAGAGAACTCTTCGAGCCGTTCGAAGCTTTCATTCATCACAATAATTATGCCATGATTGTCACCGATCCCAATTTTACGATCAATCATATCAATAGCAGAGCCGCAGAACTTCTAGGCTATTCTTTCGCTGAAGTGCATAAACAGGCTACCCCATACTTATGGCTTGACCAAGAGCAACTAACAGAGCGAGCTGCGAAATATTCTGCGGAACTAGGAGAATATGTACCAGCGGACTGCACGGCGCTCGTTATTCGAACCCTGCGTCAATTGAAAGAAGATACCGAGTGGATCTGGCATCACAAAGATGGCAGCCGCATCTACGTTCAATTAAGTGTAAGCGGCATTACGCATCCAAGCGGCGATTTGAAAGGGTACGTCTTCATCGCTCGGGATATCAGCGATATTAAAGAAAGCAACGAAACGAAACAGCGACTCCTGACCATTGTAGAAAGCGCGCGGGACGCGATTATTTCGTTTGACATGGATGGCTTTATCTTCTATATGAATCAGGCTGGCAGAAGCTCTATAGGAGTAGCGGAAGGCGACACCTCCGAAAAGCATTTCAACGACCTCGTTGAAATTATGAACGATGATATCAACTTTGATAAAGGTCTGGAAACAGCCATTCAGGAGGGCTTCTGGGAATTTGAGGCCGAAGTGTTAACGAGAGAGCAACGCCAAATGTTTCTTTCTATCATTATCGTGCCGCACTGCCCCACGGACAAAGAAGCGCACTATTTCTCTGCCATCACGCGGGATATCACAGATCGCATACAAGCAAAAGATGAGCTTATTCGAGCGAAACAAGAAGCAGATGAAGCCAATTTGGCGAAGGGTATTTTCCTTGCCCGAATGAGCCATGAAATTCGAACACCTTTGAATGGCATCGTCGGATTATCCCACTTGATGGAGCGTACAACAATGTCCTCTCTTCAGAAGGACTATATGAGTAAAATAACCAGATCCTCTCTGGCTCTTTCCCAAATCATCAATGATATTTTGGATTTCTCCAAACTCGAGGTAGACAAGCTAGCCATTGAGCATCGTGAGTTTCTTTTAGATGAAACGATTGATCGCGTATGTGAAACGCTAAGCGTCTTGCTCGGTCACAAACCCGTTGATTTCATTTGCGATATCCATGACCAAGTTCCGCTTGGACTTATTGGCGATTCCCTGCGGCTGTATCAAGTGCTTCTCAATATCACTTCGAATGCGATAAAATTCACAGATCAAGGCACAGTCAGCCTACAGGTTCGCGTGGAGCAGCTAGGGGAAGAGGAAGTTCATATTCGCTTCACTATCCTGGATACAGGTATCGGGATGAATGACGAACAGATCGCCATGCTCTTCCAACCTTTTGTTCAAGCCGACGAAGTGGCAAGCCGCAAATTCGGCGGTACCGGTCTTGGACTGGTTATTTCCAAAAATATTATCGAAAATATGGGCGGCACCATCGAGGTGACTAGTCATCCATTATCAGGCAGTGAATTCCGAATCATTCTGCCCTTTGCTTTCTGCCACGAACCTATGAAAACTTTGCAACGCTTCCCGCTTCGCACCTTTATTGTGGAGGATCATTCTGAACTGAATCGCGTACTTGTCCATATGCTCCAAACGATGTGTATAGAAGCCGCAGGTGTCCATACGTGGAAAGAAGCAAGAAGAGCTATCGAGGTCATACCTATCGATCTGCTCATCCTGGATATGGAAGCTGCCGATATGTACGGGGAAGAAGTGTGGCTGGACATGCTCGAGGCAAGCAAACACCAAAGAATCAAAACGATCATCTACACAACGCTGCCCGGACGGGATGCATTGGAAATGCTCCCGGCGCAATCTATGCCAACTGCCATTTTGGTTAAACCCATCTCAAAAAGTGTTCTTTATCAAACTTTACAAACGTTGACCAACTCCCCGCCATCCGAAGAGTTAAGCTCACCTCCCCCTATACAGGAGCAATCAACAGAAGACTTGCACGCCAAACCCCGTATTCTGTTGGTTGAAGACAATGAAATTAATCAAGTGGTTGCCCGCACACTGCTCGAGAACATGCATTGTGACGTCCAGATAGCACCAGGCGGTTTAGAAGCTTTGCAGGCTTTGGAGATTACCCGCTATGACCTCATCTTGATGGACATTCACATGCCTGGCCTTGATGGTATCGAAACGACCAAGCTCATTCGTCTTCAACCTCAGTGGAGTCAGATTCCGATTATTGCCGTAACGGCTGATTCCACTACGGAACAACGCTTGGCATGTCTACGCGCCGGTATGAATGAGGTGATCTCTAAACCAATTATTCCAGACCGATTATTCACCGTTGTAGAAACATTCCTGCAGCAAAGCAAACAAATGGCGGGGCTTGATCTAGATACGGCGGAAGGACTAAGTAGAGTCGGGGGAAAAACAGACATCTATCAAGGCATGCTGCGAAAGTTCTTAACACAGTCCGCCTCTGTCAGTGAACATCTCACCCAGCAGATACAAAATGGAAATTATGAAGAGGCGATCAGCCTCTTGCATGCCTTGCGGGGTTCTTCAAGCAACCTGTCTGCCAATCGCGTGTTTGCCGCGGCAACTTTACTGGAAGATAGGCTCAAACAAGTCAAAGAAGAACCGGATGACATTCAAACGATCCTGATAGAGAATCAACTTCAATCACTCACTTTCGTCTTAGACGTTGTGATGCTTAAGATCCAAAATCTGCTTGTTGATTGAAAAATGTGCTGATTTATGTCACTATATGCATAGGTTCTTCTGTTCCTTAGCAGGTAATTTATACGTATAGGTGGTTTAATCATGACAGTACAAAGCGCTCCTTACCGCATTTTGTTGTATTATAAATTCGTCACCATTATGGACCACGAGGCGTTAGCCCGTGAACATTTGGCTTATTGCAAAAAACTTGGCATCAAAGGACGCATCCTGATTGCTCCGGAAGGTATCAATGGTACGCTTTCGGGGACTGTGGAGCAAACTGATGCTTACATGGCTATGATGCGCCAAGTCCCTCAGTTTCGAGATATGGTTTATAAAATAGATGAGAGTGAAGGCCATGCTTTCAAAAAGCTGTTCGTTCGCCCGAAAAAGGAACTCGTCACCTTCCGCTTGGAGGAAGATGTCAATCCGAATGAATTAACCGGCACTCATCTGAAGCCTAAGGAATTCTACGAAAAACTGTTGCAAGAGGATGTTATTGTCCTTGATGGCCGCAATCATTATGAATTCGACATCGGCCATTTCCGCGGCGCTATTCGTCCGGAAGTTGAAACGACAAGAGAATTCCCGGAGTGGATTCGCACCAACCTGCAGGACTTCAAGGATAAACCGATTCTGACTTACTGCACAGGCGGAATCCGCTGCGAGAAGCTATCCGGATTCCTTATTCAGGAAGGCTTCAAAGACGTCTACCAACTCGATGGCGGTATTGTCAGCTACGGGAAAGACGAAGAAGTGCAAGGCCGGCTTTTCGACGGCAAATGCTACGTCTTCGACGAACGGATCTCAGTCCCCATCAACCGGACTGACGAAGATATTGTGGTTGGCAAATGCTACCACTGCGGAACGGCCGAAGATCGCTACATTAACTGTGCGAACGATCTCTGCCATTTGAAGCACATCTGCTGCGAAGCCTGTGAAGAGGAGCACAACAGCTTCTGCTCCAAGGAGTGCGAGGAGAAGACGCTTAGCTCACTTGAGGCTTAAAGGCGTTCTTATCGAGAGCCTTTCATAAATAGGTGACCATCTGCATGCATTAAAAATGCCGCTATCTGGCCGGAATCCAGATAGCGGCATTTTTATTACGTACTAGTTTGCAGGTGCTTCTGTAATGGTATATACACCATTGACAACGGTGTTGAACGTATAGGCAAGCTCGTTTGTATGTCTCGTGGTACCTCGTGTTGCTGGGACCGTAATACCGTTTTTGTCTTTAACAACGATGCCATTCGCCCATGGAGATACCAGGGTAACTGATTTACCCACGTCGCTGATGATTTCGGCTGACAGCACTTTTCCGTTTTTCAGTTCGCTCGAAACACGGAATGCGTTTTTCGCGCGCAAGGTAACAAACTTGGCATCAACGTTCTTACTCCATGCCGGGAATAGACGCATTTCGAACGTTCCTCCGGAAATGTCATTCAACTCGTTCTGCAGCAGCATGCTGTTGACACTTTCCAGCGCACCGCTATTTTCATAAGAGGCACCGCTGTCATAGAACTTCTTGCTATTGTAGATCATGTTTAGCGTTTTATGGAAACGATCGGTTAAAAGATCAGCATCAACTCCTATTCTTGCAGCAACGGTGTACGACTTTGAAAAACCATTAAGTGTGCCGCCATTGAAATGCGGATTCAAATAATCGCCATAATCGAAGGTATCCTTGGCAATTTGAAGAAGCGCAGGGTCTGAACCTATGTTGATCAATTCACTTGGATGAACGGAGCCTTCCATGACAACAGGCTGGTTGTTATTCGAGATGTAAGCAGCCCATGGTAAATCATAGTATTTAACTTGAATTGGATTAGCGCTCTCAACACCGCCTACAAAAATCTCCTTGTTATGGCTGAAGCCAAGTGCAGCTAATTGGCTTACGGTCGTCGGGTTGTTCGTGCTTGTCGGAATCGGAGACAGGTTGGCAAGTACCTCCTGGCATTTGGCAACCAAATCTGCATCGACATTCAAACGCTGCGCCATTTCCATAAAGTCTCTGAAAGTTGAACGGATATACCCCATGTCCATGGAAGCATTGATATTCCATCCCCCTTCGTTATTTGCACTATTATAAACCCAATATTTACCGTCTTCTTTTTTCACTACAAAATCACAGTAAAATTGTACCACTTGTTTAATAGCAGGATAAATAAACCTTTTCAGATCCTCGTCATCCCTGTTATACAGCCAATCCCATTCCAAGGCTCGGGTGAACAAAGCAACGTTAGTCTTTTGGTCACTTGATAATTGGGGGATTCTTTCACTTGCAACTGGCGCTGGATCCAATTTCCCGTAGAAAGCCATTATTGGCAGCGTGTGCCTGTCGGCTTAAGTGCCCTGATATCCTCTCGCAGCCGTTCTTTGTTGCTCAAAACTTAGAGAATTCACAGCATCAGCGTAATAAGGCTGAAGCATATCCGTGCGGTTGCTGGAATGCACCCCATAGAATGGCGCTTCATAGTTATAGTTCAAAACGGCATGGCCATCGGCTGCTGAAGTATCATTCGTGTTGAATAGGCCGTTTAAACCGCCTACCACATTCGGCTGCTCGGCCCAATCTGGCGTTTGACGAATAGCGCATCCCAGTATATAGAGCGTAGTGTAATAATAATTCTGTATGACTGGGTCGTCTAATTTCACATATGATTTCAACCAATAATTTTTCCACCAGTTCAGATGATAGGCACGGGCTGTATCGATCGATGCTTCCGTTATCGCATTTAATTTCTGTAAAGCAATATTTTTCACTGTCGTTAAATCTTTGTTAACGAGAATGGAACCAATTCCAGCTGGCACTTTCAATCCGCTGTGCGTATACAACACAGTAGCGATTTTCGCAGTCTCTCCAGGATTCAGTGTCAACATAATCACGTTGTCCGCTCCCAACTGATAGTTGCCCTTGATTACTTTGGTTGCCGTTGCTCCCCGAAACACAAATCCTGTTTCGTTATCTCGGGTCAACCAAATCACATTCCTGTCGGTTCCCGTTGCATTGACAACTCCTTCAGTTGTCGGACTACTCAATTGGATTTTTACTTTCTGCGGACCGGAAGATGAACTGTCCAAGGTAACATTCGTAAACATGGCATTCTGGTCGTCCGCCACCCAAGTCTTATAGCTGACCAAATTGCTGTTATACTCCATCTTGCTGCGGATTTCGGCATTCAAAATGTCGCGTTCATGCGAGAAACGTCCGTTATCCAACTTAGGAGGATTGATCACATTGGATCCGTTATTATACAAATTAATATCCGTAATACGCGCGGAGGTCATATCGTTGGGAAAATGCAGAGTTGCATATTGCGGATTTACAGGCGTTGTTGTGTCTACCCTCAAGTATTTGGTGGTAATCGGCGCAGCAAAATCAAACGTATTGCTATAAACAGACGAATACACACTGCCTGTTACACTTTTAATTGTTGTCCAATTTACACCATTATTGGAAGTCTGGATATCATAATTATAGAGGTTATACTTCACTTCATCTGGAAAAAGTACGCTATGATGCTTGAGTTCAATCTTGTTGAATGTGAATGGCTCTCTTCCTTGAACACTGACCCACTTTTCCAGAGGACGCGGCAATCCGGTTGTTTGGGAAACTTTTTGCGAATATGATATCCACTCCGTCCCCTCATTCGAATCAAATGCATAGGCTGGACTATAATTTTGTGGATTCGCCTCATTATCTTTCTGATTATTAATTAAAATAGAATTAGAAGAGTCAAATGTAAATGGAGGTGGAGGACTAGGAGGGGATGGAACTATAGGATCTCCGTTTGCAAATGTCAACCGGGCATTCATAATTTTTTTATAACTCCACGCGTTTCCGCTGGCAAGGAAGTAGCTTTGCTGATTTCTTAAGGCATCTGAGACAACACCAAAGGTTCCATTGCCCATCAACATACCCGAAGTCATATATTTACCGTTAATAACCGTATCAACTGGCGTATTTTGTTTGGCCGTGAGTCCTGACAAGAGTGTGTTTAATTCCGGCCAATTGACTTTTGTGGATGCCGGAACGATTTTCATCGTCGTTTCATTGCTTTCGGCACCAAGAGCAAAATCATTTCCGGCAAAATCGGCTTTCACCATATAAGTGCCGACCTCGATCGGAGGCGCGTTTTTCCATGTCGCACCAGGTGTTAGCGCCTTATATTTATAAATATAAGGGACTTGGATCGGATACGATACCCCCCCTGTCATTGGAACATTAATTCCTGTATAGGTGAAGGACTGGCTCTCCAGAGAAAGTTTAATGGTTGCTTTGGTTATCGTGAGAAGGGCGACATTGCTCTCCGCGCTGTTATACGTTTCATTTCCTGGAAATACAGCCTTTACATCATACTGCCCGATTTGGGATGGGGCCGTTTCCGTAAAAGGATCGAGCGTGCCACGTCTTTTATACAGATACTTTAAAGGAATTTGCGTATAATCAACCCCTCCCTTGTAAGCGATCGGAGCGGTTGCGCCATCGGCATACCAATTGACCGGTTCGCCTGTGTAGCCGACTGTCCGATTATTCAAGGTAAGGACCGGCGCCTTATTATACAATGTGCTTACGGCATCGCTGCTGCTGAAGAGCTCGATTTCGGCCAGTCGAGCTTCGGTACCGCCTCCGGATCCGCTTTGCTCCGGGCTGATATACTCTACTTTAAAATAACGAGCCGTAACAGGCGTTGAAAGCGTACGCTGCGTGACATCATAGATATTGCGTTCCACCTGATCCACCTGAGTCCAGTTGACATCGTCCATGCTTACGCTTACTTTGAAACTCTGCGGGTTTAAGCTCTTGTCTCCAAATACGCCATAGTGGTGAAGCACATACTTGGAGATACTTTTCTCTGAAGGAAGTTGAATCTTCAACCAGTGCGGCCTCACATTGTGGTTGGATATCCAGGTATAGTTATCTCCAGAGACGTTACCGTCAATCGTTTTGCCGGAATTGTTCTTATACAAATTGCTGCTCGCCGTTACAACAACACCCGGCAATCTTGTCAATGATTGTTCATTCGGCGACGCAAATGCGAAATTGGTTTGAAGAGATGCGAACATACACGCTGCTAATAATCCTGCAATCATTTTCCTATAAGCCTGTTTCAATTTTCTCTTTTCTTTGAACATTAAATAACCTCCTCGATTTGGGGTTTGCCGAGGCTCTGCCTGAAGCTCCTCAGCCAATCTAAATCAGAAAGCACGTCTCAGCAGCCAAGCTCTTGTGTCAGAACCATATCGTCATCGCCGTACCCTGAAAGATTTATTATCCCTCCTTCCGCTATTTATGGTTATTTTAATCATGGCGGAGGTACACTTCACCCCCCGCCACGTTGACACCCGCTTACTTATTATTTGCTGCCTTCCAAGCATCAATTTGTGTTTGCATTTCAGCCAGCAGCTTATCCATGCCTGCTTTTTTCAGCTTATCATTTAATTTCGGCAACGCAGTATCAGGATCAAGCGCTCCGGTTATCAGACCCGCTTTATACTCGCTAATGGCGGAAGCGCATTGCGCCAGTTCGCTTTTCACCTTCGAAGGGTCGAAGCTGAAGCCGAGCACTTTGGATGAAATTGCGGCCTTGTTCATATCAGGGCCTGCCGGGAACCATTTGGGTTGTAACGGACTCGTCCGATAAGAATTAAACATATTGCCGTACTCCCAACCTGAAGCAACATTATAGCCGCTATTAGGGATGGTTTCGATTAAATCTTCACCTGTTTTTTTGTAATGCTTGTTTTCAATTCCATAGTTCATAAGGTTAAATAGCTTAGCGTCCGAATACATTAAATCATAAAACATCATAGCCCGCTCCGGATTCTTGGATGTACGGGGAATAGCTGTCAAAGTTCCAATAATGGAACCAGTGCTCATGTAAGGGGCAGAAAATTGTGCTGTTAATACGTTTTCCGGCTTCCCATTGCCGTAACGATCAGCTTGGTTAGCTGGTACATCTGGATTCATAACGGCTGTTCTTGTAATATACTTCCCTGCCTTCTCATCCGCCTCAAGATCCGTAATGGTCGGTGCATCTTTGCGGATAATGCCTTTTTGATACCACTCATGCATCAGCTTAAGGAAGTTCACATACTCCTTAGTCTCAAAGAGATTGACGATCTTCGTATTGTTGTCATTAATAAGAAGCACGCCTGGATTCGTGTCAGCGAAGTACTCAATGCCAAGCGCAGACCCAATATAGCCTAGCTGATCGTCGTTGCCTTTGACCCGGAATGCGTATTTATCCTTCTCACCGGTAGCAACTTTTTCCAGGAAGGGAGTCAAATCTTCTAGCTTCTTGGCTTTCGACGGGTCGAAACCATATTTATCCGCATACGTTTTATTGATAAGCATACCTGGTGTTCTTGCTAGAACTTGTGTATTAATAATGCCATACAGCTTACCGTTAATCTTGGGAGCTTCCCAGGCTTTTTCAGGCACTTGCTTCAAAATGTTCGTACCATATTTCTTGAGCAGATCCGTAACATCCAGATAAGCGCCTTTATTCACGGCTGAAACATAATCATTCGTCCAATTCGAGGTGAACATTAAATCTACATTTTCACCGGATGCAAGCACGGCCTGCATTTTTTGATCGTAATTTCCCCAATCCACAAATTCAATATCGAGGTCGGCATTAATTTTTTCTTTCGTGATTTTGCTCATCTCTGTGAATACCGCTTTAGCATCCGGGAAAGCACCTTGAGGCAGGTACCATTTGAGCGTTACCGGATCCAATTTCTTTGCTTCGGAGCTCGGAGCCGTTGTTTGGTTTGCCGCGGCAGTCGGTGAAGCTGTTGAAGGGGTTTCCCCCGTTTTGCCGCAACCGGCAAGCATCATGGAGCTCAACAGGATCGTGGATAATACAACCGGCAGCGATTTCATTTTTCTAGTTCTCATTTTTAGTGCCTCCCTAATTATCTATTATTGAACACCCAGATGAGTGCAACAACCTAACCTTTAACAGCGCCTAATGTGAGCCCTTTAACGATGTACTTCTGAAAGAATGGAAAAACGAACATCATAGGACCTATCGCCAGCACCGCAATAGCCATGCGAGCGGATTCTCCAGGAATTTGATCCATATTAATATTCAGCCCCGCCTGCATATGACTGGTTAAATGCTCCAGATTCGACATGATGCTCTGCAGCAAGTATTGCAGGGGTACGAGATTTGTATCCGAAATGTACAACATGGCCAGCCACCAATCATTCCAGTAGCCCAGCGCGTAGAATAACCCGACAGTAGCCAGCGCAGGCTTGGACAATGGCACGATGATACCGCCGAAGATGCGCAGCTCGCTTGCTCCGTCGATCTTCGCTGATTCTATGATTTCAAATGGCAGACTTATCAGAAATCCGCGCATGAGCATGGCGAACCAAGCACTTACGCCATAAGGCAGAAACAGAGAAAATATCGTGTCCTGCAAATGCAGAATCTTGGTCACAACCATATAGGTGGGGACAAGCCCCCCATTGAAAATCATTGTAAAAAATACATAAAACGTCGTAATGCGGTGATATCTGTAATCTTTACGTGTCATGACGTAAGCAACAGAAGTTGTCAAAACGAGGCTTAAAACAGTGCCTAGAACAGTAACGATCATTGTAATGACATACGCATTGATCAACTGCTTCGGCGTTTGTACCAGATAGGTATAGGCCATGCCAGAGATATGCTTAGGAATGAGGCTATATCCATAGTGTGCGATATCCGAATCAGAGGATACTGACACCGAAAGCACATAAATCAGCGGAATGACCGTCACTATTGAAATTAAAATGAAAAACGTGATATTGATACCATGGAACCATTGCTGCGCCCGATTTCGAATCGGCATAACTTTCTCTCCTTTCTGCCTAGAACAATGCGCTCTCGCTGTCTATTTTTTTGACGATCCGATTTGTAATTAGGACAAGCACAAGACCGACAAACGATTGGTAAAGACCTGCGGCTGATGCCATCCCGATATCGCCTACGACTCTTAACGAACGATACACGTAGGTGTCAATAACATCGGTAGTCGCATATAAGGCTCCAGCATTGCGGGGAACGAAATAAAACAAGCCGAAATCCGAAAAGAATATCTTGCCCACATTCAGCATGAAAAGCAACAGCACCAGAGGCACAATTAGCGGATACGAAATGCGCAAGATCTGTTGATACCTGGAGGCTCCATCAATAGAAGCTGCTTCATAATAGCTCGGATCAATTGACATCAATCCAGTATAGAAAATGATTGCCGTATAGCCGACATTTTTCCAGAGATACGTAATCACCAGGATCACAGGCCAATATTTGGGATCCGAGTACCAATCTACTGGCGCGATCTTCAGCCCTTCCAGCAACTTATTGACGGCGCCATAAGTAGGATTTAGCAGAATATACGTTAAATAGCCTACGACAACCCAGGACAAAAAATAAGGAAAAAAAAGCACAGTTTGAAACACTCTCACTGCTTTTCTTCCCAGCTCAGCCAGCAGAATTCCGCATACAACCGAAGCCGCCAATCCAATAACAATAAACAAAGCATTCAACAGCAGCGTATTACGCGTTACTCTGAGCGCATCCTGAGAAGTAAAGAAAAACTTAAAATTATCCAGACCCGCCCAATCGCTCCCCCAGATCCCTTTGGCATAATTAAAGTCCTTGAATGCCAGTACAGTTCCGAACATCGGCAAGTAAGAGAAAGCAAAAACAAACAGCAGTGCCGGAAGTGAAATGAGAAACAAACTTTTGTTTTTTCTCAAATAGGTTATCTCTTTCTTTAGCGCAATCACAGTCCCACTCCTTCGGTAAATTAATGTCTCGGCTTGATGACACCCCAAATGTAAGGCATATGTTAATGAACCGTATACTGCTCATTTTTTTTCAAACTGTTTCGGCGACCGCACTTTTTCGACCTTCCCCTTTCCATGACTGCATTTTTTTATCGGTATACAAAAAAACCGTTACGCAGCAAGGTCTGAGCGGCCTATACTAACGTAAACGGTCTTGCTCCTCACATTCGTTCCTTCGCTCGTTTGGCGATAAACTCACGGGGCGTTGTTCCAAATTTAGCTTTAAACACTTTATAAAAATAGCTTTCATTTTCAAAACCGACTCTATGAATAATCTCTTGAATTGTTAATTGCGAATTCTCCATCCATTCAACAGCCTTCTCCAATCGAACACGGTTGATATAATCAGGAATAGACATTTGTTTATATGACTTGAAAAGCTTGCCGATTTTGGAGGGGGATACGCCTACGATCTGAGCGATCTCTGCAGCCCCTAAATTCATGTCGGCATACCGTTCGCTGATCAATTGCTCAATACGAATCGCTTTGGTCGTTTCATCAGAGACTTGATGACTTTGCGCCTCCGTATCACTCGTAACTTCATAAATGACTTCCATTAATTTGATTTGAAATTCGGTAATCGTTTCTATTTCCAGCAATTCTTTACTCATCAGAATCGCATTTACTTTGACGGGTTTTGGACGGGCCTTATTCAAGTCATAGACAAGATACTTAAATTGGTTCACGGTATGCAGCAAGGACAGCATCATATCGCTGTATTCCAACCTTTTCACTTCATCCAACAGATCAACTAATTTATCGGTTGCCCCTCGATAGTTAGCAGTCCGCACTTGCTCGAGCAGTTGATTTTCAAGCTCCAGCACTCGGTCCATTGAAGGAATCTGACCCAATTGTGTAATGTAGTCTTGTGTCAATAACGACATTTTACCGGAGATGAATCGATACATCGATACATAGAGTGCCTGTTGATATGCCGTTGTTAAATAGGTATGGTCTGTGACACTGACACTTAATGATGCTGTAATTGACATCTGATAACGCTGCAGCAAATAGATCTGACACTCCTGAATAAGCAGCAAAATGGACTCCTTCAGCATATCTTCCGGCATATCCGCCTGTAGAATCAAGGCAACATGATCGTTGCGCAAGTCAACTGCTTCTGCCAGACATACCTTGCTTAAAGATTCCAAAGCGATGTTCATTACCGCGAAAACGAACAGCTCTTTCTCTTCCAGCTTTTGTTCAGTCAAACTCTTATAATCATCGAATTTTAGTACGCAGATCATAAAGTTTTGCTCCTGCCGGAATGGCAGCTTGTACTCTTTGCTGAATAATTCAAACTCGTCTTGGGAAACCGATAAGCTGTTTAATACCCATTTGCTTAAAAAGCGGTTCTTCCTATGTTGTTGATTGGAAGTCCTCTCTAATTGGAACTGTCCCAGTTGATTTGCGGAATTCCTATAAACGTCCTGTAAAAAACTAAACTCATCCTTCGAAGGACCAATTTGCTCGCCGAATGAATGGCTCGATCGGAGCTGGGCAACCAATTGTTCGACAGGTTTGTAGATCCCTCTGGATACTTGCAAGAGAACTAATAATGTGACAAACAGAACTATGACAGTTATGACAATAATGCTGGTTCTCAGTTTATTCAAATAAACGTAGGCTTCATCGTAGGGAACCGTTTTGAACAAAACCCATCCGGTATTATCGACAGCGATGTACGCAGCCAAATACTTAGTGCCGTTCAATTTTACTGTGAAGTAGTTTCCTGTCTCTCCCGAAGATTCATATTTTTCCTTTAATAAGGCTTCCAGCTTCACTCCTTCCTCAGACGATTCCTGACTCACTTCAATGAAATCGCGCTTGTCACTAAGAATGAACATTTGACTAAGCTGCTCCGCTTCAAAATTGTTTATCGTTTTGATATTATCGAACAACCACTCTAATTTGATATTAATAATGACGGCTCCATCCATTCGGCCCTGCTCATCGGTCAGTTCATACATCACGTAGGTAAGAACTTTTTCCTTTTGGACGTGCTGTGAGTCGAGACTCACATTCATTTCACGGAATATCGGCTTAAGCGGCGGTAAAGACCCCCCATGCAATTGCAAAAGTCTCTCCCACTCTGTGTCATTATGAATAAATTCGCCGAATGTGGAATACGTTGTATGCTTGTTATTGTTATAAATGTATACCGAATGGACGAACGAATTGCTCCAAACAACAGAGCTTCTCAGCTTGTTCATCATATTCATATAATCAAAAGTCTCGTTATCATTCAAATACATTAATGACTTAACATCGTTATTGTTGTAAGTCGACAAAATTAAATTTCGAACCATACTATTTAAATTTTCCATATTGTATTTGGTCTGAGCAAGAAGCTTTTGGCTATTCTTGTATTCACTCTCAAGAACCTTTTCCTGGACGTTATAGTACACGACACTCGATAAAATAGCAGTCACCAATAAGATTAACGAGGCGAACCATAAGTAGATGCGGGCTAAATATTTTTTGGAACTCAGCTTTATCATTATTTTCACTCTATATACCCCCACAATGACCAACATGAAATCAATATCTAAAATGAAATCAGTTAGATTTTAACATCCGCAAACTTAAATTCAAACAGTATTTATAATTTCTAACAATTTCATTAAAATAGTAAGAAAACCCAGCCTGCGGCTAGGTCTTCTACAATAATTTCAGCTGCCTTAAAGTGAAAACATAGTTGATCCTAACCTCTTGTCACCCTGATCTGTATCAAAAATATACTTGCTTAACAAAGTACTGTATACTGTTCATTTTCTGTTTCTTCCCAGCTGCTTACTGTACTTTTTTGTCCCTCTACGTTTTCTCAAATTGAAGACATCCAAAGATAATCCCCCTACTGGGTGAACTAAAAAAAGATGGCTCCTGTTCAATAATGAATCAAGAGTCATCTTTTTTAACCTAATTTTTTTGTATGTACTAAGACAATTGTTCTGCGATTGGATCTATAAGCGGGTAGACCAACTCTTCCTCTAAAGTGAAGTGTTTAAGCAGGATGAGACAGGCTGTCATAAGTTCAGAAGCCATCAGATGCAAAAACTCCATATCTATCGGTACTTTCATCGCATTCACACCATCTACGTAGGCCTGCACAACTCGTTTGGCCAAGTCATGATCCTGTTCTAGGACAGTGATGGAACGCGAGAAGGAGAGAGCTACCGCCCCATTCAAATACGTCAGTAAATGAGGGAATAATTCCTGTTCTTCCCATTCCGAGTGCTGTTCCAACTCCTCAACAAGGTAGAGAATACGATCTTGCAACTCAATCAGCTTGCACATTCCTATTGAGCAATCCCCAAGGGAATACAAGGAAGCAGCCATCGTACGGATCTCGGAGAGCTGTTCGCGCATCTGCAAATGCTCCTCTTTCAGACGCTCTACGAGCATCGGAAAGTAGCTGGGATCCACGATGTACTCCCTATTCGTGCGAATGCTCAAACGGTCGATCATTAGACATCCTCCTTTAATTAAAACTGCCCCACTTCCGCATTATCATTCTATGCGGGGTGGGGCAGCTCTCATGCGAAGGAATTGTTGAAGCTTAGACCGTTAGCGAATTCGACTCTCCGTAAGATGGAACTGATTGACGAGTTGGAGCAGCGATTGCGTAATCGCTCCAACATCCCCTGTCGTTTGGCGCACGTGAAGCATGTCCTGCAGAAGCTCCTGGACCGTGCTCTCCACCTCAGCAGAGATATGGCGATTCTCCTTGCTCACGCCTGCGACCTTCTCCATCAGTGCCACTACTTCCTCCACAACCTGCGTCTTCATCGTGTCGTGGGCATTGGCGCTGCTAAGAATTTCTGAAGCCGCCGCAACAATTTGCGTCCCTTCCAGCACAACCTGCGTGCCTTCTTCCATGGAGATGAAGGCTTCGTTCGCATGACGCTCAATTTGTTCGATCGTTTCATTGATTTCGGTTGTCGACTTCTTCGTCAAATCCGCCAGCTTGCGAATTTCTCCTGCCACAACCGCGAAACCTTTCCCATGCTCGCCAACTCTGGCTGCTTCGATGGAAGCATTCAACGAGAGAAGGTTCGTCTGCGCCGAGATTTCCTCGATCACTTGCAGCAGCTTGGGAATTTCCTGCGTCGTCTGCAAGAACGTTTGGATCGTGCGGTTCGTTTCCGCTACTTTAGCGGAAATATGATTCATTTTATCCCCGATGCGACCCACTTCATCCTGGGCAACAGCAATTTGTCCGGATGCTTTTTGTTCCAACTCACGTAAGGTGCCGCTCATATTCTGCGTAACATCCTTCGCGACATCGATATCCTTCAATTGGCCGCGCAAAGAGCGAATCATATTATGAATTTGGGTGCTCATTCGACCCGTTGACTGTTCCGTTGAACCCGTGGATTCATTCATCCGTTCTTGAGTTACCTGCACTTCTGCTGCTGCTTGTTTTACTTGCAGCATGATCCCTTCCAGGGAATCGATCATATTGTTGATCCATTTGGCCAGCTCCTGTGTCTCATCGCCAGCGAACTCTTTGACGTTGAGCCTCTGCGTTAAGTCTCCGCTGCCCTCGGCATTAAGCCGAATGAATTTATTCAATTGCAGAATCTGTCGCACAATGGGCTTGGTCCCCTTCTGACTGAACATTTTGGCACCGATGAAGCCGTATACGAGAGTACCAGCAGCCAGACTTAGCGCACCAGTAAGATTAGAAACGCGACCATTCATCAGCCAAAATCCCCCGCCAGCGAGTAAAATAAAGCCTATCATGTATTGCAACTGCAAGCTGAACAATTTCCAATCAATACTGCGAATCCGATACACTTCCTCCAGATCTCCCTCGCACATCATCCCCCATAGATCCGGGCAATGCGGCAGCTGGAAGGTAACCCCCTTGCCAATGACAGAAATATGTCGATAATCGGAATAACCAGGGAACTCCACGAATAGATTATTTCCCTTAGCAATCGTTCCTGCAACCCCCGGGTGAAGTTGTCCAGTAGCCGGATCCGTAAAGATAAGCTCGAGCTCCGTATGCTGTTTGACAGCGACTATGCCGTAATCCGTTCGTACACCATCCTTGAGATTGTCACCATGTGTAAATGTAAGATCTTCAAACCGGCTGCGGGACAATGCTGTGCCAGGGGCAATCTGCTTATTTAAAACAGGCTTAGCCATAAATAAATAGTTATCACCGGAATCCGGATAGACATGACCTGATTCACGCTGAATCAAATCCCCGAGCACATCGTTGGGAACTCGGCCACAGATGGCCCCTTTCCAGATTCCATTCTCCATAATGGGTACGATAAAAGTTAGTGTCATCGCATCATGGAAGGGTGACGTACTGGGACCAATCTGCAAGGTTAGCGGATCCGAATAGGGGCCGAATAAACACTTTTGACCCTTGCGAGCTTCTTCTAAACCCTTGGTTAGCACACTTCCAAATTCGTATGTCCTTCCTTTGTGCGCAGGGTAGGTTGAGTCTATCACGGTTGCTTTCTCACTCAGCAAGAAGATTTCCGAGAAATCAGCTCCGCTCTTATGCGCCGCTGTTAGCAAACGCCCAACGAGCAAGTCATCCTGGGACTTATCACCTGCTGTAGCTTCCAAGAACTGTGCGAGCAATCGATCCAGATTGGACCAATAACTTTCCACCCAGCTTTGTAGAATACCTATCCTCGTTTGTGCAATGCCTTCGAAAATATGCGCAACATCATCCTTTAGCTGACGATTTAGCCGATATGACCACCACAGCGGTAGTCCCTTGCGAAAACCTAACCAATCAAACATATTCAAGTCCCCCTATAATCACATTTAAAGTGACTTTATTTAACATTGCTTTAAACGACATTTTATAGCTGATTTCGACGTAAATCAAGACAAAAGTTGACATTTTTTAGAAATATTTGCGTACCTCGTGAATTCTTCCGTTAATGTTCAATAATTTAGTGTCAGTTATATTGACATAATATTCTGAAAAATCTACAATATAAGAAAAACCATATTTACCCATCAATTTGCGTTATATTTACTCACATCAAAACGAACCTAGATCAGAAAGGAGGCCTGGTTTCTGCTTCGGGCCCATCTTATACGTAGCTTCCGAATGCATGCTTAAGAAACCAGGGAGCTGCAATGTCTAAACCTGAGAATCTGGTCACCAATCCTTATGATCCCCATCCTTTTTATGATGAGATGTTCATGAATGCTTACTCGGTAAGAAGCCATTATCAAAGCGTTTTCCGCCAATTCATGTCCATGAAAGCCGGGAGCCTTAACAAGCGGCAATCCGCCACGATGAAACGCATGATGGAGGAAGGCATCACCTTCACGCTCTATAGCCCTGATCAAGCTGAACCTCTGGAACGGACGATTCCCTTCGATCCTATCCCGCGCATTATTCCAAGGGACGAATGGCTTACACTTGAGAAAGGTCTTAGGCAGCGCGTTAAAGCATTGAATTTATTTCTCAAAGATATTTATCATGACCAGTCCATCCTCAAGGATGGGATCATCCCGAGGAAAATGGTCTTATCTAATTGTTATTTCCGTCCTGAAATGATGCGGCTTTCCATCCCTAACGATGTGTATGTCACTGTCTCCGGCATCGATTTGATCCGTGATGAACAAGGGGAATACTTCGTGCTTGAAGATAACCTTCGCTCACCATCCGGTTTCTCCTATTTGTATAAAAGTCGATCGATTATGACGCACTTGTTCCCAGAGCTTGTGTTCAGCCATTCGATCCAAGATATTGAGCAGAGCCTGAACGTATTTCTCTCTGCACTGCGCAGATTGAGCCCTTCCGGGAAATCAGACCCGGTCATTGGCTTACTGACGCCAGGCTGTTATAATTCCGCCTACTTCGAACATACGTTCCTTGCCCAGCAAATGGGCATCCAGCTTGTAGAAGGACACGACCTCGTCGTCATCGATCATAAAGTATATATCCGCGGGATCAAAGGACTTCGTCAGATCGACGTCCTCTATCGCCGAATTGACGATGATTTCCTGGACCCGCTCGCTTTTGACCCGAACTCCATGCTTGGCGTCGCCGGCATTATGAATGCGTATCGTGCAGGCAATATCAACATCGTGAATGCGCCGGGAACCGGAGTCGCTGACGATAAAGCCATTTACGCCTATGTGCCTGATATGATTCGTTACTATTTAAATGAAGAGCCTATTTTGAAGAATGTGCCCACTTATATTTTATCAAGACCCGAAGAGCGCGATTACGTGCTTCAACATCTGGACGAAATGGTCGTCAAAGAAACCTCGCTCTCAGGCGGCTACGGCATGCTCATCGGACCTTCAGCAACGGATAGTGAAATCGCTGATTTCAGGCTCAAAATCATCGCCGATCCTGATCGGTATATCGCCCAGCCAACCATTCAGCTCTCCAGAGCTCCCGTTATGATGGACGGCCAAATGGCAGCGCGGCATATTGATTTGAGAGCCTTCGTCATCGCTGGAGAGAACATTCAAGTCATTCCCGGGGGCCTCACACGCGTCGCTCTGAAGGAAGGTTCGCTCGTGGTTAACTCCTCGCAAGGCGGGGGATGCAAAGATACGTGGGTCACTCATTCGTAGAGAAAAGATTGGAGGCAGGTAAGATATGGTGATGATGGGGCGAACGGCGGAAGCTTTATTCTGGATTGGCAGGTATACGGAAAGAACGGAGAATCATGCGAGATTAATTGATGTGTATTATCATATCCGCGAGGACAAAGAGGGCCAAGGTGGTCAGGCTTGGAGTCGTTTAATCGACACGATTGGTGATCGTGCTGTATTTACCGAACAATTCGGCAGCTTCACCGAACAGCATGTTCTTCAGTACATTACACTGGATAAAAACAATGCGAATTCCTTGCTAGCTTGTACGAATCATGCCCGAGCCAATCTACGAAATATCCGCGAGAAAATGCCTGCCGAGCTATGGGACATCATGAACGGCTTGTATTTGTGGCTCAAAGAAAAAGAAGTGCGCGATATTACAAGCGATTCGCCGCATCTTTTCTATCGCTTTATTCGCGATACGTTGTCAATGTTTCAAGGGGCAGCCACTTCGGTCATGCCGCGTCAAAACGAATGGTATTTCGTAGAAGCTGGCCGATACCTCGAAAGAGCCGAAAATTTACTGCGTTTGCTCCAATCCCTCTGTCAGGATTACGCCAGAGAAGAAGGTTCATCCTATCCGCTAATGCTGTCTGTTCTGAAATCGGTAAGCGGCTATGAGTCCTACCGCAAAGAATATGCGGATACGGTTAATCTCAGCAATATCATTAAGTTCCTCATGCTCCAAGAAGCGTTCCCGCGCTCGATCAGCTTCTCTTTCCAAGCGTTGGAGCGTTCCTTGAAAGGCATTCAGCTGGATGAGCCTGATCTGAACAACGCCATTCACAAGATCGCCAAGCTAGCCGGGAAAGTGAGAGCTAACCTCGCTTGTATGGACGAAGATGATATCTTGTCCGGCAAGTTGGAAATGACGCTGCAAGCCCTTCGTGATTCGTGCAACCTGATGGGAATTCGGATGTCCAAAGTCTTTTTTCCCTCCCTGGAGGAGGTCATCGCATGAAGAAACTGGAGATAACGCATATCACACGCTACTCCTACACGGATACAGCGCAGGACAGTGTCAATGAAGTGCGTTTAACGCCACTCACGGATAACCGTCAAGCTTGTTACCACCACAGTATCGTGACAGAACCGGTTTCCGCTTTATTCACCTACTCGGATTTTTTTCACAATCGGGTTCATGCTTTTACCATCAATAAGCTTCATCGCGAGTTGACAATCAAAATGACATCAACGGTTGTCACCCATGATAATGATCATATACCGGTTGACAATCCATCTCCTTATGAAGAGAAGGCTATGCGGTTCAGCGATGCTTTCCAAAATGAACACGCGGAATATTTGCTTCCAACGAGTTATACGGGACTAACGAATGAGATCAAAGCTTATTCAGATGCCATACCGGATCAAAATGTGAGCCTCTACGCCTTACTGTGCCATATTTACACAACGATCAATAGAGATTTCACCTACGATCCCATGGCTACATCCGTACAGACTACTGTCGGAGAAATGCTGCAAAATAAGCGTGGTGTCTGCCAAGACTACTCCCACTTCATGATTGCAATTTGTCGCGATAAAGGGATTCCAGCACGTTATGTGAGCGGTTATCATTTTGTTGGCGATCTGCAAGGCGGCAGCGCTGATTTCACGCAAGCCTCTCACGCCTGGGTTGAATGCTTCATCCCGGGCTCCGGCTGGTTCGGTTTTGATCCTACCAATAACTGTGAAGTGAACTGGCGTTACATCAAATTGGGGCATGGCCGCGACTACAATGATATCGTTCCCGTCAAAGGCGTTTACCGCGGAGCTGGGCAACAGGATTTGGAAGTTATTGTGGACGTTAAACTGATTGGATAATCCTTGGTATGAACAGCAAACCAAAAAGGTTATCTCGAAAATGTCTCGTTTGAGCATTTTGTGAGATAACCTTTTATTAATTCATAGATATTATTTAATGAAATCAGACTTTTGGAGCAGCTTTTGTACAATCACAGCAACTTCAGCTCTCGTAATAAGGGCTTTCGGTGCTAACGCTTTGTCGCTTCTGCCCGTTACGATTCCAGCTTGCAAGCAATCAGCAATACTGTTTTGTGCCCAATTCGCTGCCTTATCGGCATCGAGATAAGGACGAAGTGCAGCATCTGCCGCTTGGGCAGACAGCTTAGCTTTCAATTCAGTCATTTTCATTGCTTTTGCGATGATGACCATAGCTTGTTCTCGGGTAATTTTGTCATTCGGATGGAACTCACCAGTATCAAAACCACTGATCAATTGAATCCCATAAGCTGTATTTATCGCGCTGCTGTACCAATCTGAAGCTTTTACGTCGGTAAAAGGAGCCGTTCCTTTTTCCAACTTAAGCCCCATGCCTCGAACAACAATAGCCGTAAACTCAGCACGGGTAATTTCTCGGTCAGGACTGAATAAACTTCCCCCAGTTCCTTCTATGACCATCCTTGATCCCATGTTGTTAACCGCATCTTTGGCCCAGTGATTTTCCATATCTGCGAATGCAATTGGATGCCAGATGACGGAATACGTACTGTTCGTCATGCTATTCACTTTCGCAAAGTAATTGCCGTCCATCTGAACAACCTTGGTTGGTACATGACGTACCGTTCCATCTGGATCAACAACAATTGCTGTAGTAATCTTATTCGGATCCACACCTTCTGGAATAGCAATCGTGCGTTCCACGAAAGCATTGAACTTCGACATTTCGATCGTTTCATTTCCATATATGCCTCTAACTGTAAAGTTAATGGATGGTGCAACAAGCGTAAAGGTTCCTTTTTCCGCTGCATTCTCAACAACTTTAGCCGCTTCAGCAGTCAGGGTCGCAATTTCGATCTGAACCTTAATGTCTCCCAAAGATAAGGCCTTTCCAAACTGCTCAGATATCGCAGCAATATTAATTTGCTCGGCAGGCAGCGTATAGGTTGCACCATCTGTTTTGATCGCCAGAACAGCCTGCTTGTTTTGCATATTTTTAATCAGTTGACCATTCATTTCACCAATAACAACATTGGATTGACCTACTATCGGAATGGTAATTAGGGTATGCTGACCTTCCTCAGCAAGCTTGCTTTCCACTTTGTTCTGGTCTAGCGATACGGTTGTTACGGTTTGCTCATCTCGCTTGGCAGCCGTTGCTGTTCCCAAATTTTCCACCTTGCCATTAACCAACACCTCTATACCTGTTGCCGCTGGCACTGATGTCGAAGTGCCGCCGCTGCCACTGCCGCTATCGCCGCTATTATTTTCTGATGGTGCGCTAGGAATGACTTCGCTAGATGCGGCTGAAGAGATGCTGCTGCCAACACGATTGATTGCCTTCACTGTAAATGTGTAAGCCTTCTGATTCGTCAAACCTGTAATTGTTATTGGACTTGCTGCTCCAGTCACCTTGATCCCATCAGGCAAACCGGTTACTTCATATGCAGTAATCTCATTGCCGCCATTGTCTGTCGGTGCCGCAAAAGTTATAGTTGCTTGCCCGTTGCCTGCGACAGCAGTCACACTGGTCGGCGCCCCTGCAACTTTGGCAGGAGTTGCGCTTACTTGATTAGAAGCAGCACTCAAACCTCCTACATTGCCTGCCTTCACAACAAAGAAGTAATTCGTGCCGTTTGTCAGGTTCTCCGCGATATAAGCGGCCGTAGTCACAGTTGTAAAAGAAGAACTGTTATATTGCCCATCAGCTGTCGCCATATAAACATTGTAATAAGTTGCTTCTGTTACAGAACTCCAATTTAATGCAACTTGACGATCTCCTCCGATAGCGACAAGATCTTTCGGATTGGCCGGAACACCTGGCAAGTTAACGACTTGCGTCACCGTAAACGCAACATTCGCCATATGGTCAGCTGATACAGTGACCGTAGTTGTATAGGTACCTGCCGCCAAACCGTCTTTGGCTTTGATCGTGAAATTTGTAGTTGGCGTGCCTGTTGTCAACGTTGTCAAAGCTGGTTCTGTCACTACGAAATCCTCACCAGTTAATGAGACTGCTAAGTGAATCAGGTCTCCTGTGCCATCGCGCGTAATCGTAATCGTTTTGGTCTCCTGTGACCCAGGAACATATCCGCTTATCAATACCGCAGCGGATTTAGCTGAAATCGGGTCAATCGTATAGGTTAGCGCGTTCACCGTTACCTTTACGACTGAGCTTATTGCCGTTGCCGTCTGATTGCCCGTCGCATTGCTGTCCGTGTTCGTCACTTTAGCATAGTAGTAGATAATCCCAGGCATTGCTGTTGGGACTGTCAATATTGCGTTGGTTTCACCGTTAAGAAGTGAACCGCCACTCGTGCTGTTGGTTGTATTGCTGTACCATTGATAACTCAATGCTGGGCTTCCACTTGCTGCTACTGTTAGCGTCGCAACACTGCCTTCATTCACTGTTTGGTCTATCGGCTGCGTTGTTATGCTTGGTACCGCCGCATTCGTCAGCGCATTCACTATTACCTTTGCTGCTGAACTCGTTGCCGTTGCTGTTTTGTTGCCTGTCGCACTGTTATCCGTGTTCGTCACCACAGCATAATAGTACGTTGTGCCAACGGTTGCTGTTGGAACTGTTAATGCTGCGTTGGTCTCACCGCTGAGCAGTGTACCGCCGCTCGCGCTGTTGGTTGTATTGCTGTACCATTGATAACTCAATGCTGGGCTTCCACTTGCTGCTACTGTTAGCGTCGTAACACTGCCTTCATTCACTGTTTGGTCTATCGGCTGCGTTGTTATGCTTGGTACCGCCGCATTCGTCAGCGCATTCACCGTTACCTTCGCTGCTGAACTTGTTGCCGTTGCTGTTTGATTTCCAGTTGTATTGGAATCCGTGTTCGTCACGACCGCATAATAGTACGTTGTGCCAGGCGCTGCTGTTGGGACTGTCATTGTTGCGTTCGTTTTTCCATTAAGCAATACACCACCACTCGTACTGTTAATGCTATTGCTATACCATTGATAGCTCAACGATGCACTACCCGTTGCTGCTACGTTTAGCGTCGTAACGCTGCCTTCATTCACTGTTTGATCTGTCGGTTGCGTAGTTATGCTTGGCGCTGCTGCATTAGTCAGCGCTTGATCAATCACAATATTGTTGATGCCATGCCAACTCAGGCCCGCTGAGTATAGAAACACTTTATCCACATTGTCAAAAGTCGAATCCAATACAACATTCTTGGAACGATACTCATCCACCAAATCATCTGCAAGAAAGGAAGTACTGGCAACTTCCACTCCATCACGATAGCCTTTTACATCGATCGAAATCGGGTTAGTTTCTCCGAAATTTGAGTAATAGAAACCATTGATCTGGAATTTGCCACCATCCGAAGACTTTATGGCCATCCCTTTCCAACCAGTATCATTTAATAACGGATCATAGGTAGTGAGCGCATTAAAAAGATCATGCATACTTGAATCTCCATGCACTAATTTATTGCTCATTTGAGTTCCAGAAGTATCACTAATATTATAAAATTCTAAATTAATGTTCGGAACATCCTCCGAAGAGCCTTCACCATCCTTCGCAACCCCATTGTTCCATGCACTGCTTTCCAAAGAAGAAAATGTCACAGTATAAGGATTAGGAGTAAACGCATAAGCAGCACCCCCTCCTTGTATGTTGAAGAAACCAGAAAAGGTCACCAAACTACTAAGGACAACTATCGAAACCTTTTCACGAAATTTTAACCTTCCTATAATATAAATCATTCCTTCCATCTATTATTTGTCAACTGATTCCTCACAACATTCGACATACTCCTACAAAAACCTCCTTATTATGACACTTGCATATGTTTTATTTATTTGCATCGCTACGATATAAATGATTTCCACAACCTCGCCTAGCCCCCATATTTAGTGTAGAATGATTCCGAAGATATATTACAACTAAGAGGTGTTCCAATGTCTATAAGCTTCACTTCATCCATCATAAATCGATTAAAAAAAGAGATTGCAGAGGATCAACAGCAAAGCATCGATGAACAGAAGAAGAAAGAAAAAGTAATGTCCAAAATGAATCAATTGCAAAGAGATATAAAACTAAGCAATTCAGCCAGCGATTTAAACAGCAAAATGTCCAGAATGAACAAAATGAAAGAAGAAATCAAACGTATTGACCTTTCTCAAGCTGCTTTAGCTAAACAATTAACGGCTAAGCATGCTGCGCTGCAAGAGCAAATTGCCAAAAATCAACAACAAGAGAAATAAAAACGGCCTCACGGAATATAATTTTTAGCCAAACCACAAAAAGACGGATTTCACACACAGATGAACAACGTGAAATGCGTCTTTTTGTGACGAAAAATTTCAAAAGAATCTCAGTAAATAAAAGGAATTCAAGTGCAAATGTGGAATAACTACATTAACGTATATGCTCGAAACGAAAAAGATAAACAAGGGAGGTTTTCTTATGAAATCAACAGGTATCGTTAGAAAAGTAGATGAGCTGGGACGCATCGTTCTGCCGATTGAACTCCGACGCACACTTCATATTGACATTGGCGACGCCATTGAGGTTTATGTCGATCCGGAACGAATAACACTTAAAAAGTACATGCCTGCCTGTGTGTTCTGTGGTAATTTCGAAAATATGACTTATTTCAAAGGGAAGCTGGTCTGTGGTTCCTGCGTTGATGAAATCGTTTAGTTCTTAAATCCCTACCCCAAAAAGGCACTACGTCGCACAGCTGAACGTTATCAGCTATGCGACTCAGTGCCTTTTCCCCATTCTATTTCACTTTGATATGAACTTGATCTGGGCGATAGACTGCCAGCAAATTCCCGTCTTTATCTGCCGCGAACATGACTGTACGCTCTGCTTCCAGTTCGAAGGCATAGCTCCGGCCAGTAACAGGATCTTTCACCTCAATTTCGGTATCTACGCTGAACTCCGATACGAAGATATATAAGGAACCTTTCGCAAAGCTGAGCTTCCGCCCATAAATACCAGGCAGCTGCCCGCCTTTAACCCAAGTGAGCTCAGCTTGCACACCAGCCTCTGCCAATGCGAAATTATACAACGCCTCAATGCATTCACTTCGATCATTCAGCTCAATCGGAAGAGGACACCAGATAAGTTTTCCTTTGCCCAGCTCATAGGTTTCAACGATCCCATGCTGGGAATTCCATGTACCGCTGTTTCCTTTTCCACCCGACAAAGCCACCTCTTTATTCAGCTGTGCAATGCGCGCACCACCGAAGGAAACCGGATGCACCTTGCCGCTTAGCACCATAGCTTCCTCACGCAGAACGTTGCTTAACACGGTGTCGCCGACAATCTCGGTCAATCGCGCCACGGGTGTCCAATATTCATTTAGCCCAAGTGGCCCTGTAAATAATAGAGTGCCTCCATTTGAACGCACATGTGCTGCAAGCTTTTCTAATGCAGCATCGCTGAAATTATGCGCACTTGGTACGATGATCAGTTTAGGATGAGCTTGAGCCAATGCGTCCAAATGATACTCGCCAAGTCCGCGGAAAGGCACATTCATCGAGTAGGCCAGCGTACGCGTGAGTTTGGACGTGGCATCGCCAGCTAATTTCCGCGTAGAGAAATCATTGGAATAAGGGAATACAGCTACCACTTCCTCCAGCTTTCGATCCACGAACAAGTCACGAATGCTGCCCATGAACGCGCCAAAGTCATAAGAGACATCTGCTTCCGGCTTCTCCGTCCCATCTGCCCGAAGCGCCCCGATATGGGATTCATTGATATTGTTCATGTAAAAGTTAATATTCCAAATCCATTGAACGGCTCCCGCTCCACCCGTTGCAAATGAATAGGCATATTTACGCTCAAGAATATTGCGCAGCTCGTGTTCGGAGCGTTTTGCGCGGCCATCTGCCGTTTCTACATACATGATCCCTGTTTCTTGAATCAAGCTTGGCTTATCTGGTGCTTTGGAGAAAATACCGTCCCAAACCAGTTGATCCATCAGCCACCACGTATGAACCGTCGTATAATCAACCGCATCTGCATAGAAAAATGGAGAAGGACGCTGAGCTCCTAAGCCTTCATCTTGTCCTACTGTCGCCAAATGCGCCGGATTAATACTGCGAATTGTGGCAATTAATTCATGTGCCCAACGATTGTGCATATCCATCGTAAACAGTGTGTAATCCAGCCACGGTGATCCCTTTTTCTCCAGTGTTTCAGTTGTGTTCATATTCATTTCAGCAACGTCCGGCAACCGCACACTTGCAAAATCCGGCAGTTCTTCCGTTGTCATGTTCCAGCGCTCTTGCAGCTTGCGGATATCAAGATGCCGAGTCTCGAGCCAGTTCACAAAAGCTTCCTGTTCGAAGCGGTCATGCGCCGACTGAGGACCGGCAAAAGGCTTGTTCGGATTAAACATGGACGGTTCATTGATTAGATCCCAGTGCACGTTCGTCGTGTTTTGATGTCTGGAAACGATCGAAGAGATGAAGCGTTTCTGCGCTTCAACGCTGCGCGGGTCCAGATAAGGGTTAACCCCTTCCCATAACTCTGGTGTGAAAGCAAAGAAGTTGAACGTCACTTCAATGTTATGTCTTTTGCAAGTCAGAATGAAAGCATCAATGGAACGCAGAACTTCTTCATAAGGATGCCCATCCACAAACATAACTTGACGCCAAGCCGACCATATTCCCGTACGCAGCAAATTAATTCCCGCTTTAACCATTTGCGCAATATCTCGATCCCATACGGATACGTTTGGCATGAATAAGAACTTGCGCGCCACATCGCTCGTCATATAAGTCATCCCTACAATCGGCAACGGACGTCCATCTTTCATAAAATAGTCGCGGTTACAAGACAGCGGTGTGCCCTCACGAAGCAGCTCCGCATCATAACCCCAGTAGCCTTGGTTAAAAATACGCGTTTCGCCCGTATTCGCAACCGCCGTACAAACAGCCGTATAATAGCCGGCTTCGATATCAACTGGAACATTTACCTTGTGATATGTAAGCTCCCGAGACGCCTTCATTTGGAAATCGGTTGTCCACACAGGCACGGGATCGCCGTCTTTCTTCACTTCAACAGTGAATGTCCAACCTGTATTCTCAAAGTTATCCCCGGCGCGATTCGCAAGAGTTTGCAATTGCACAGTCAGCGCTGCGCGATCACCTGGGTCATAGCACGCGTAGTTCGGTTTGAACCAGATTTCAGTCACACCTCTGGCTGTGAAGGCAGACAGCTCTTTCAGCAGCGTTGTTCCCCCCTGTGTCCAAAACAGATCATCAGTAACCAGATTTGCAAAAATCCAGCGACCGCCTGCGAAATCCCCCTTCGTATTTTCCAAAAGTACGATAGGTGCCGCAATCTCTCGTTCTTCACGTGAAATCCCTTTGAGAAGCGGGATCAGATGAGCATCCATGGGACCACTGGAACCGATTTGACCTGGGTTATCATCAGCACGTGTTACGTGAAGAACAAGACCAACCGTAGGCTGAACAGTCAGCAGTGATTCTTTGCCAGCAAGCAAAGCAAGCTCTGAATGTGCTGCATAACGAGCAATCGGTGACGGATCAACAGGCAGAACCTCATGGATTTGAAGCTGCTGATGATACGCTGTTTGTTCCGCCTCTATTTCCCAGTCAGATGCACCTGCATAAACGGGATTTCGGAAAGGCGCACTCCCCACATGAATAAGCCCTTTGCCCGCTCTCACATGCTTCATGATGGCTTGCCATGCCTTTTTAGGGAAATAACGTCCGTGGAGATGAACCAAATTCGCTGCGCCTTGGGCTAGCGCTTCTTCCAATTCATCCGCTGCTGCAATGCGGCCAAACTGTGTTAATTCCTCTAGATGATCGTTGTTCGGGCGAGTCCCTTCATAAGGAAACGACGGATCATAAAATATGATCGAATTATTCATATTCATCCTCCAACACGGATTTATTTTGTTATTCTTGTTAGGCTAACAATATTTATTGTGATCATACTGTAATCAATTTCTCTCTGTAGGTCAACTCATTTTCAATAAGAGATTCCAACCATCATTGACAATAGTTAATTAATATATAAAAATGTAATTTGTTAGTTTTGTTATGTTATTTCATTTCTAGTAAGAGGGTGTCTCGTTTGAGCAAAAAAATATCTATGCAGCAAATTGCCGACCGGCTCGGCATATCCAAATATACCGTCTCCCAAGCGTTATCCGGCAAATCGGGCGTAAGCGTTGAGAATCGGCTGCGTATTCAAGAGACTGCAAGGGCTATGGGCTACCTTATTCAGGGCAGAGCTCATGGCACAAACAAAGAAAGCACCCTGACAGATTCAGCAGAAATGGATCAAGCAGCTAGTTCCAAAGAAGTCAGCCCTTACATACTGGTTTGGATTCAAGCCATGTATCAGCAGGACAACCCTTTCTGGGGCAAAGTTCTCGCAGGCATTGCAACAGCTAGCAGTGAGCTGGGGTACGAGCATCTGATTGTTCCTGTCCTTAAGGGACATACGGATTCATTGCAGATTCCTTCCTACTTGGATCCTGCCTGCTGCGCTGGCCACTTGCTTGCTGGAACGTTTCCATCGCCTTCCGTTATTTCCCTGAAACAGACTGGCATTCCGCTAGTTTTAATTGATCACTTTGAACCCCTGGTCGATGTTGATTGTGTCCTGAACAATAATTTAGATGCTGGTAAAATGGCTTGTCAGCGGCTGCTTGCGGCGGGCTTGAAGCGATTAATATTCGTTGGCGACGATTCTTTCGCTGTCAGCTTTAAGGAGCGTTGGTGGGGATGCCGCCTGGCAATTGAAGACATTGCCGGTCCTGAGGAAACTTACTCCTTAAGGAGATGGCAGGTGCCTTATGGCCAGCCGCAGCTCGTCTCCTATCTAGAACGGAAAATAGCTGCATGGACCCCTGACAGCATGCCTGAAGGAATTATCTGTGCAAACGATCACTTAGCACTCGATCTGATTCCTATCCTCAAAGGCAAAGGAATTGATATACCGAGCCAAATCAAAATCGTCGCTTTCGACAACATTGAAGCTGCAGCCTACGCACAACCGCCGCTAAGCACAATTGAGCTTGCCAAAGAATCCTTAGGCATTCGCGCCGTTGAAACCCTGCTTTATCGAAGGAATCACCCTGGGAGGCAGTCGGAGAAAATCATTTTGTCATCGCGCTTCATTGCCCGAGATTCAGGTTAAATAACATTCAAACGCAAATAAGGCGTATAGATCAGCTCTTCAAAGAGCTCTATACGCCTCGCGAATGTGCAATCGGCTATAACCGAGAAAGAACAATGGAAACAAGGATACCCACTATAGCAATCCAAAACAAATAAGAGCGCAGTACCCGTGACAGGCTTTTGTCCTGCCGATCAATAACCGCTTTCTTTCGCGAGCTGCTGTCCTTCGTTTCCGAATCGAGCTCATCATTCACTTGCGAGCGCCAATTGATGAATTGAAAACCAATTCCGCTAACGACAACTGAAATCATCAGAAGAATTAGCGATCCCATAAATAATTTGTCCGATATGGACTGCATCATGTATCTAACCTTTCTGTCTTCACCTATACTCCTAACCAGTTCTCCTATTATACTTCAAATCCAGCTTCGAATACATATGGAAAAAGCTGCCCCAAGATCGGTTAGATCTATGGCGGCAGCCCCTTCGTTCAATACCTATTATAACGTTTTATCGCCCGGTTTCCAGTTCACTGGACAAAGTCCGCCAGCCTGCAGCGCTTGAAGCACTCGCAACGTTTCATCCACAGAACGTCCAACATTCATGTCCGTTATGACTTGGTAGCGAAGAACGCCTTCTGGATCGATAATGAACAGTCCACGGTGCGCAGCACCCGTTTCTTCGTCCAGAACACCATAATTGCGTGCTGTCTCTTTGGAAAAGTCACTGACCAATGGGAAATTCACAGGTCCGATCCCGTTTTGCTCCCTCGGTGTTTGTGTCCAAGCTCTGTGTGTATGAATGCTGTCAACAGAAGCACCTACAATTTCACAATCCAGCTCAGCAAACTGCGCGTAATTGTCACTAAAAGCCGTAATTTCAGTTGGGCATACGAAGGTGAAGTCAAAAGGCCAGAAGAAGAATATAAGCCATTTGCCGCGGTAATCCTCCAGCGTAATTTTCTCATCCAAAGTCTCCATATTTTTCGTCGACAAAAGTGAAAAGGAAGGAGCCGGCAGCCCTAATTTCGCGAATGGTTGTGTCGGTTGTAAGGTTAATTGTGTCATCGTATGATCTCCTCTTTCTATCTATTTATTGGGTTAGCTGAGATGAACTTGAGTTAGCTAGCGATTTCAGTCAATGCTTTTTTAAGTTTAGTGACGTTAAGGCCTAGAATTTTGTGCTCGCCAATGACCGTTACAGGCAAGGACATCAAGCCTAAATCATGCAGTTCTTGTCCATATTGATCGTTCAGATCGATATTTCTTTCTTCAAAAACAACCTGCTGATCGTTCAAATACTTCTTCAATTGTTGGCAATAAGGGCAATTTGTACTGGAATAAACAATGACATTAGACATGGCTATTCATCTCCTAGTTATTTGTATTGCGGGATTAATTGCGCCCGCTTATTAATAAATTTATCAACAGCCATAGCGGCAATGGCGCCGTCTGCTGCTGCAACAACTGCTTGTTTCACAGGTGTGCGTCTGACTTCACCCGCTCCGAAGACGCCGGCAACGGATGATTGCATCGAGCTGTCCAAAATCATGAAGCCCTCCTCATCCAGCGGAACTTGATCCTGCAAGAAATCCGTGCCAGGTTTGCTCCCGGACAGGAAAACGAACACACCGTCGACTTCCAGCACTTCTTCGGTACCAGAGCTTGTACGAATTTTGAGTCCTTGCACATGCTTGTCTCCAAGCACTTCAAGCGGCTTCGTTTTGTACAGAATCTGTGTTCCCTTCAATTCAGGAACGTGGTGAACACCCTGCAGCTCAGGACGCGGCACAACAAAGTAAATTTGGCTTGCGAATTTACTCAACGCTTGCGCTTCTTCCAGCGCTTCCTCCGAATCACCGATGACCGCGACCGTCTTCCCCTCGAAAAAAGCTCCATCGCACGTCGCGCAGGTGCTTACGCCGCGTCCAAGCAAGCTTTCTTCACCAGGCAGCATGCGATTGCGACCTTTTGAGCCTGTTGCAATAATGATCGATTTGCCTTCATAAATCCCATCTGCCGTAAAGACAAACTTCGTTTCGTCTTCCACATCCACAGCCGTAATCGTCGTTTGAACGAATTCCGCTCCGAACCCTTTGGCTTGTTCGCGCATGGTATCTAACAAATCTTTGCCGGATAGCTCGCCGATGACTCCTGGATAATTCGCAATTTTATGCGTAATCGCCAGTGCTCCTGTGTTGGGTGCCTTGTCGATAACTAACGTTTTTAGATTCCCACGTGCTGTATAAATGGCAGCGGAAGCTCCTGCGGGTCCAGCACCAATAATAATGACATCATACATTGCGCGGATCTCCTTCCATGCATATGCTCGTAATTCGATTGATAATTCATCTCACATAATAATTATTATAAATAAAAATTAATGAAAGTCAATCCTTTTTAATAATTATTATAAATAAGGAGAGGAATCCACTAGGGGGGCAGTCAAAACAGTGTTCATACATTAATCGAACACCATCGCTTGTGCTCGATACCAGGTTTACAACACACGACTATAAATTCGGCGATAAAGGCAGCCACAGTCGTAACTTAACGCGTGCATCGAATCCTATTTTTCACGTCTCAAGTCAGAGAATTTTAACTCAAACAATGTAAATCAGGAAATGAAGTTCATCAAGCGGTGGAAGATTATGTATTTTGAAGCTATATCCACCATTATCAGCCCATTGTATAAGTGTTCGATTTATTTACTCAATTCGTTAAGGATAGAAGAGTTACAGCATCCATAAGCAAGACTATATAGCTAAAGTGGAAATGATAAAAGCACCCTAACGGGTGCTCCTTTATGCTTCTGACGAGGATGTCTTTGTGGTTACGATCACAAAAGCTGGTGTTTTGTTTACCTGTCTGCCCCTCACTTGTACTTGTATGGACGGACTTTTTCATCAGAAGTATTATTGTCAAGCGGTAGCTGTTTAATTGCTGGCCGCTGGCTACGATCACTTCATCCCGTTATAACTAAGTGCTTAAAACAGCAGCGGTAAGTCCGGCAAAGTTTATAGTGATTGTTTGCCCCCCGGATAAAGCATTGCCTGTAGCTTGTAGAGTGTAGGTATGAGTTCCAGTCAGTGGTGCTTCGTCACAAGTGGTAAGAGCAGTCGTTATAGGGCTGTTTGCTGATACTGGAGTATCATTCGCAGTTCCGATTACAGTAGCATCATCACGAACGATTCTTAATGTAAATGTTGGATTTGCAGAACTCGGTGTCCATGTTGCGTAGGCGGTCAACCAAACTACGTTAGTAGTTGCAGCCACAGTTGCTGCTACAGTTAACACGGTGGCGGTTGGTGTTGTTGCGGTCAAAGTAATGGTTGGGGTGCCAGAAAACTTTTCACAATTAAATCCAGTTAAAAGCCCTGGGGCACCCGCTGGTCCCTGGGCTCCTGTGGCACCTGCTGGACCCGCTGGTCCTTGGGCTCCTGTGGCACCTGCTGGACCCGCTGGTCCTTGAGCTCCTGCTGGACCTGCTGGTCCTTGAGCTCCTGCTGGACCCGCTGGTCCTTGGGCTCCTGCTGGACCCGCTGGTCCTTGGGCTCCTGGAGGGCCTGGAGGGCCTGGTAATCTACCCATATGTGCTCACACTCCTTTAAGGTTACGTTCTAAATTTAAATTATTCATAACCGCCTTCGATTGTTACAATTGTACTCTAATGACAAATGTACTCTATGGAAACACAACAAATTTTTATTATTGAATTACATTGTTGTCCATGCATTTTCCTTCTCGTGACATAACATACTTACATGTCCCTTAGTAATAAGTAAGGAGGAAAATAGTGAAAACGAAATATAGTTCTATAGGAATTATGGTTAATAAAGGTAATGAGAGAAAGTATGTTCTTAAAAAGTATCTTGATTGCAATATGAAGAGTATTAAGATGTTCTGTTTTACCCCCTCTGATGTCGATTGGGAACGGAAGAGCATTATCGGATATCACCGTGTTAATCGAAGATGGATAGTGAGTAGATTTCCCTTTCCCCAGGTTGTTTACAACCGTTGTTACACTTTGAATCCCAGTTTTATTGAACGGTTAGAGAAAGTAATTGGCATTAATAAGTGCTTCAATCACATAAACCAATTTAACAAATATGAAACTTATCAAAAATTAAATGAATGGCTTGTACATCATTTGCCGGAAACTGTCCCCTTTGATAAGGAGAACGCTGCCCGTCTACTAAAAATTCATAAAGTTTTATACTTAAAACCTTTTTACGGACATAGCGGGATAGGTGTATATCGTGTGGAGTTGAAGAATTCAGGGGAAATTCAATTTGGCCACAACCATTTTTTACCAGAATATCTTGTAGGAGACATTCTGCAATTTCAAGTGAGAATTCAGGAACTTCTTGGATCCACTCCCTACATTATTCAAAAGGGAATCAATACCCCGAAAATAAATGATAAAAACTTCGATATCCGAGTGCTTGTGCAAAAAAATATGAAGGGCTTATGGTCTGTAACGAATGTCGTCAGTCGTATAGCTCATAGGGGTTATTTTAATACAAGCATCTGTGAAAAAGTTTGTTTATCAGAAGAAGTACTCAACTTTTTCTATCCTCCCGGTATGGTTAATGCTATTTTTCAATCAATTTATGACCTCAGTTTAAGAAGCGCAGAAATTATGGAATTACATGCTGGTTACCATCTTGGTGAGCTTAGCGTTGACTTTGCGTTGGACAACGTTGGTCATATTTGGATAATTGAAGTAAATGGCAAGCCGCAAAAAGATCTATATGATAAAATCCGAGAACAAAAAAATGTCTATAAGCGTCCACTACAATATGCTCACTTTTTATCTAGACATGAATCTATTCGATGACCCAGTATATGGATTGTGGATTGGCCGGGATATTCCTTTTCAGCTGATGCGTAGTCAGCAATAGGCGATTAATGATAAAACCGAACAGACGGTAGCCGAGGGATATTTTCGCTAACCTTCTTTTTAAGTGACTTCCTTGATATTTCAAGAAATCCGGAGAAAAATGGAGAAAGGCTCTTTCGCTTTCGATGCGATCAGAGCCTTTGTTTTGTACCTAATCTTATTTAACAGGGTTTGCAGGATGCTCATATTTCCCGATTTGTTTAAGTCGGTCCCAGGCCGAATGCCATGGCAGATCCCGCCGAGATCATAGAAATTGCTCGGCCTCGTCTTTCATATGGAATATACCGGCTGGCGATAACAAGACCAAGTCCCGGCGTCACACCTGCGCCAGCAGACTGCGCAATTCGAGCAAATAATAGCGCTTGAAAATTTGCGGCAAAAACGCCGAAGACAGATGCGAGACCCAATATCACTAATCCAACCGTCAACAATCTTCGGATTGATAGTACGTCAGAGAGCCTACTGTAAATCATAGTCGATAAGGCATAGCCAATCGAGTAACTTGAAAACCAGTAATTTTATAGTTTGGCAAGAAGTTCTTCCGTTGTGAGTATTGCATGGGCAAATGTAGGGCCGTTAATTTCATGTGCCACATGTAACGCCTCTTTTGTAAAAGCCGATGTCGCATCTTTGACGAGCGTAACATTGTAGCCCAGCTCCATGCCGAATCTCGCGGTTGCTTCGATGCAAGTATTGGCTAACATGCCGACAACGATAATTTTTTGCACGCCATGCATCTTTAGCTGATGATCCAGATCTGTGTTCGCGAATCCACTGCTGCCCCAATGCTCTTTAATAATCACGTCGCCTTGTTGAGGTTGGAAATCTTGATGGAATTCCCCTCCCCATGAATCTTTAGCAAACACCTGACCTTGTTTTGCTTTAAGTTGATACGGCGTCGGATGCAGCCAAGTATCAAAATCATTTGGTTCAGATCTGTGATGAGGCACATAAAAAACGCGAATGCTGGCCTTACGAGCAGCTTCAACAGTCTCTTTTAAATGTTTGATCATGTTTACGGATTCCGATACTTCTTTTGTACGAGGATAAAGCTTGCCTTCCTCTGACAAAAAATCATTATACGGATCAACCAATAGAAGTCCTGTCGTTGTTTTATCATACACTTTTGTCATGAGTATGCACTCCTTTTTGTAGTTATCAATGGTATTTAATCCTTAATGGTGTAAAGGCGCTCCTAGCGAGTTGATGAAGACTCTCCGTCAACGACGGTTTCTGTTTCGTAACTGTAACGAATCATCCAAAAGCCAGCCATTCGGTGCAGTTTATACCGTCGAAAAACACTTAGGTAATGTTTATCTTGAGCATACACACTGTCAAGTCTGCCGAAGATATAACTGCATTAGACACCTCCTGTTTATGCCTTATCCTTCTCATTTCAATAATGCGAATATTTCCCAATACTCTGAAATGATTAACATCACCGTTATACACGTTAAACAACAGAAAAACATTAACGCCATGACGGCTGAACTCATAATCGTAGGACTAAAAATAAGCGCTTGAAGTACCCCGCTCCCTTTAAATCTGCCGTTCAATACAACGGCAACCAGAAAAGCTAGCGGGATTGCCAGAATTAGTTGCCCCCTGCATACATGTATACTGTCGTAATCATAGAACGTAGGAATGTGCTTCTCCCCCAATATATCACGCACCTTTTGGCTCGATCATGTAAAATCCATAGATCGCATGTTCAAAATCCATCGCATTTGGGTGAAAAACGATTACTTTTTCCTAGGCTTAAACCAAGTTATTATTGAAAGGAGTACAGCAGCCACAACCAGCGTTACGGGCAGCACCCAAGGAGCTTGAAGTACAAGACTGGAATCCCAAGGCAATTGAAATCTCATGGCAGCGCACTCCTCGTTTTCATTTTTCCTAACAGTGAAAGCACAAGTATGATCCCAGGTAGAACAACATACATCGGGACCACTACGAAATTCGCTAAACTTCCTAACCAAACTTGTAAATGCTCAGATAAGTTATTGGCCATTGTCATTGAAATGAAAAAGGCTAATAAAACCGTGATCCAGATTGCAGGATGATCATTAGAGGCGTGTGTCAATTCTCGCATACAAAATACAGCGGCAAACAAGTAAACAGCTACCTTGATAAACGCCGAGCACATAAAATACATCGCACCAAGAACTTCTAAATTTTCCAGAAAATCTTCAACACTTGCAAGCTTTAAAATCGTATACGCGGGAAATATCATCTTCTGAAAAAGATTCTCGCCCAAAGCCGTTATCGCTAACACATCAAACAGAACAACAAGTAAACCAGCAAACAGGGCTGCCCCAACACTGACACGCCCTAAATTTCCTTTCTTGTTTAACAAGCAATAAAATACAAACATCACAAAACACTCACCGTAAGTGGTAGTAACACCTACTGGCCATAAACTGTTCCCTACTTTGCCAAATCCATCGGCAAGCATAGGTCTCAAATAGTCGCTATGCAAACTCCCCGAGGCCAGAAGAACGATGGTTTCGAATATAATAAAAATAATAAGTATAGGTAATAGCACACCTGTTATTCGGAACAAAACCTCAATTCCAGCATACAGAACGTATAAAAATAACAGGATAAGCATTCCGATGAAGAACCATGCCGGTGTTTTGGGAAGCAGTGTAAGCGGGACTAGGAACCTAAGGTCACAAATAATTCGTGCAGCTGTGTAAATAAAGAAAATGGGATACAGCCAAGCGATCGGTGTGCCAAGCCATTTGCCAAACAACTTTGTAAATACGCCAACCAACGAGCCGAAACTATTTAACTTTGAGATCGTGACATAGCCCGCAATGAGTATCCCTCCAAGTAAAGAGGATAGTAGGGCAGAGAGCCAGGCATCTCGTCCAGAGTCAGTGCCAAAGCCAAAAATGACCGTTGTTCCAAGCTCAAACAAAACCATCAGTGAAAAAAAATGATAAGAAGAAATGGTCATTACCGCATCTCCTCCTTGATAGCACCTTTGCCTATCAATCCCGTCTGAACAACCTGCAGATTCACTGAAGTATGAACTTCAATGCCTGGAAACGTATTTCTCCAATTAGCGGAATAAAAGCTTTTCCATATTTGCGGATCCTGTTTATAAATGTTTTGGCCAAATCCAAATATATCTGATTTTAATTCTGTCTGGACTTTCTTACAAAGCATTTGGATCATATCCTCTACTTCATTAACAAATAAACCGCTTAGAAGAATTTTATTGGAGGAAGCGCTCAAATCAAGCTCCGATGTATTCTCAGAGATGTTAATGGAAGCAGAAATTTGGATATCCATTTGGGTATTGTCCTTCTGTATGCGCGGTAGTACTTTACTATGAACATTCGTTATTTCCCCGCTTACATGTCCTCCGCCTAAATTCTCAGGAATTTCCACTGTGACGACCCCTTCGTGCTTCTCATTTCGAATCCATAGCAGGCCCATAAGCTCCGTATCGTTAAGCCAGCCTATCAAACGGTCATCTTGGAAAACGGCAGCACCTTTGGAAACCATTAAGTTATTGGAACCATCCCGGTCCGCGCTCTTCTCTGAAGGGACAACCGAGATTTGTAACGCATAAGCTTCTTGCCCTTCGTCTGTTAACATCGTTAAAAAGCGTCCTAACTCAACCGTTGAACCGCTGTTTTCATGTAATTCTCCCCTAATGACTTCGGAAGCTAATTTCTCAAATTTGGGTTTGAATTTAAGCACATCCGCCGCTTCTAATTTCGTGACTATGATGGCGCTCTTGAGCTGAGACTGTCTATTGCGTACAAAAAAATCGAGTGTCGGCAATGTGCCGTGTCTGGCAAGCTTTTCCCCAAATACGATAACTCGATTATGCGAAAAAAATAGTTTGCGCGGGAGCTTAGCTTGTAGTTTGTTGTAGGCATCCATGACAGTTTTCCCCTGTTCCCCAACGACCCACCCGGCGGTAACTTCCAACTTCGATTCACCTCCGCCATTCGCGGAAGTCGTGCCAATAAGCCTAGGAATCGCCAGCAGCAGTGTCACCCGAATCAAATCTTTCTCTATCAAATCGATACCAATGGCAGTTACGATAGCGATATCGTTGACTTCCCTTCGTCCCCAGCACCCGCTGAGTAGAAGAACACAAAGTAATAAAATAAAAATCCGCTTAATGTTTGGAAGCATCTGCAGTTTTTCCTTCCGGAAATCTGATCATGGTCAGTTACCTTTTGTTCGTTTCCACCAGGGTAAACGCATCAGGACATCCTTCAGTCCAGCGCTGTTCGTAGCTGCTGCTGAGGAAAGATAGGGCACACCAAAAGACTTCAATTTCGTCAAGTGAATAAGCAAAGCAAGCAAGAAAAGAAAAATGCCGTAAAGGCCAAGGATTCCTGCAATGATCATGAGTGGAAAACGTAGAAAGCGGATCGATAAACCTAAGTTGTAAGTTGGGAATATAAAAGAGGCTATTCCTGTCGCAGACACAACAATAACGAGAGAGGATGTTACGAGACCAGCTTGCACAGCTGCTTGTCCAATGACCAAGGCTCCTACAATACTAACCGCTTGCCCCACTTGGCGAGGAAGTCGTATGCCAGCTTCTCTTAATCCTTCAAAAGCAAGTTCAATAATAACGGCTTCCACAATAGCTGGAAACGGGACAGCCTCGCGGGAAGAAGCAATGCTCAGCAGAAGATCGCTCGGCAGCATTTCTTGATGCATGGTAGTTATCGCTATATACATGGAAGGAAAGATTAGGGCTATTAACGACAAACATAATCGCAGCCAACGTGTTGCTGTAACCACGATGAAATTCTGACTATAATCTTCCGCGGCTTGAATCATCTCATGCGAAGTCGCTGGTGCTATCAGGATGAATGGCGTATTATCAACGAGTATTACCACTCTTCCTTCGGCCAGCATGGCGGTAGCCCGATCCGGGCGCTCGGTGGTCATTAATTGCGGAAAGATGGAGTACCGGTTATCCGTCAACAATTCTTCGATATATCCACTTTCTAGCACCACATCGATTTCAATACTCTGGATCCTTGCTTTCACTTCATCAATGAGTAGGTGCTTCGCGATACCCTCCACATACATGACACTTACTTTGGTTCGCGATAGGGTACCTACATGAAACGATTCACTTTTTAACTTGGCCGTTCTCAACCTGCGCCGGATTAATGTCGCATTAATCTGTAAGCACTCCGTAAAGCCATCCCGGGGACCTCTGATAACGGGTTCTGATTCCGGCTCTTCAATGGATCTCGTAACGATCGCATACATGCCAATCAAGAGAGAACCTGGCACGCCATCGACCAGCAGAAGTACGTCCCCGCTTAATAGCGCTTCCACTGCCTGATCCTCCCGCATTTTGATTGCGATCTTTTCCGTTGGAAGCACCTTGTAAACCAACCAAGCCCATTTATCTTTTTTCCAAACTTCACTTGGCTGCTGACAGGACAGTAAAGGTTTGAGCAATTCGGATTCGATCCGCTGCTCATCCACCATACCGTCAATAAATACAAGAAGTGCTCCGCTGTCATCTCCCAATCGAAAGCTCCGAAACACGATATCATCACATTTGTCAAAAAGGGCACGCAGTCGTGCCTCATCCCTGATTAAGTTCCCCGAAATCATGTTCTCATCGTTTGGTTTTGTCACTCCAATCCTCCTTACCATTACGAATGAAGTTAATATGCCCATTTTTACCAAATAAAATCAATCCGAGCTTACTTTTACTCAAAAAAAATGCTAAGCCTCATGATGGAAGGCTTAGCATTGACTAGATCATTTCATCTAAACTTTAAATTTATTTAATATGCTTTGCAGTTCTGCTGCCATCGTTGAAAGCGCCGTTGCAGAGGCATTAATCTCTTCCATTGAAGCGAGTTGTTCTTCTGCAGCACCCGATACGCTTTGTGTATTAGCTGCTGATTGTTCGGCCAAGCCGGTTACTACAGCGATCGAGCTTGCAATTTGTTCAGCGCCAGTGGCCATTTGCACCACAGCCGTAGATACTTCCTTCGTCTGAATTTCTATTAATTGAACAGCCTCTTGAATAGCCGTAAATGATGTTCCTGCTTCATTGATCCTAATCATACCTTCGGTTACTTCCCTGGCATTCATCTCCATAGACTGTATGGTTATTTGCGTCTCATGCTGATTGTTAGTTACCAAGTTTGCAATTTGTTTGGCCGACTTGCCTGTTTGATCTGCCAGCATACGCACTTGATCAGCCACAACAGCGAATCCTTTGCCATGCTCGCCCGCTCTCGCTGCTTCAATAGCAGCATTAAGAGCAAGTAAGTTCGTTTGAGAAGCGATGTCGGTTATAACATGAATGATTTTGCCCACTTCCTTGGAGTTGTCACCCAATTTCTTCACCTTCTCCACTAATTGCTGAACGGAGCTGTGAATGATAGCCATTTGTTTCATTGAATCCTGAATCGCCTCATTGCCATTCAATGACAATTGGGTTGCTCGGTTTACCGTAGAAGAAGCATCTTGAACTCTTATGACAATTTGCTTGCTATCTTCCAACATTCCGCCAAGGGTCTGTTTGCTATCCGCTAAATCCAGAACCTGCTTATAGCTGTCAGCTGCCACAATTTGTGCATGCACGGCCACATGCTCGGAAGCTGCGCTGGTCTGATCCGCACTAGCGGTTAGTTCTTCCGAAGATGCAGCAACCATCTCCGAATGGAGGCCGACTTGCAACATGATTTCTCTCAAATTAGATGCCATATGATGAAAAGAGTTAGCTAATTCTCCGATTTCGTCTTTGCTTCTAATGTTGAGATCTTGGACGGTCAAATCACCGCTTGCCAACTGCTCTGCGGCTGTTGTTACCCTCATAAGCGGTTTGGAAATCATCCTGGAAATCAAGTATGCCAAGCCAACACCTGCTAGAATTGTGCTTAGACTTAAAACAATCACAACAATCCGTCCAGATTTGAAGGTTTGAATAGAGCTGCCCGTCGCCAGATTAGAACCTGAATCACTCAGGCTTATTAACTGTGATAAGTAAAGCATGGCTTGATTAAAATGCGGGATCGACTGGGCTATAAGAAAATTAGCCGTTATGGAATCATGGCCTTTTCTAGCTTGAATGACCTCCGGAAAGGACTTTAAATACTGCTCTTCGGAATCAATGAATTGTTTGAATAACGTTCTTTCATTGTCATTCGAAGTATACGCGATATTATATCTCTTTTGAATCGTTTTCAATTCGGCTATCGAGTCATTCATTTTGCTTTGATACTGAATCGTTTTTTGATCATCCGTTTCCAGAATAATAGCCAACAATGAATGCTGTATGTCATACAGAGTGGCCTGCATCGCAGCTAAGGTTTTCACACTGGGCATCCATTTATTTTCGATCGCGATTGCCTCTTGCCCCATATCCGACATTCTCAGAACACTGATCCCGCTAACTACAGCCAATAATAGCAAAATGATTAGAAATCCGGCCAATATTTTTCTGCCAATGGTCAACCTCATCGTAGTTCCTTTCTTAAATATGACGGATTACCCCGGCGTCTATTAATATCGAGTTGCCGTTAACGCCATCGTTGCAAGCGGCGAAAATGACCGTTTTTGCAACTTCTTCTACCGTCAGAAACCTTTGCAGCAGCGAAGTGCTGTCATTGCCTTCCTTGAAATAATTAATCTTCGCTTGTTCAAGACTGATACCTCCACGTTCCGCGTAGCCTTGCAGGTAGGTTTCGATTCCCGGTGTCCAAGTTGTCACAGGCAATACGCTGTTTACAGTAACCTTGGAGCCTTTGGTAAGTTCGGCCATTGCCCGGCTTAAACCAAGAAGTGCTGACTTCGTCGTCGAATAATGGACGAGGTCGCCGTTTGGCCGAAAGCCTGCTTCGCTATTGATATTAATGATCTTGCCCGAATTAGCCCTCAGCATGTCGGGAAGCGCTCTTCGGCAAAGACGAACCGTACTCATCACATTTACATTCCAAATATGGTACCAATCGTCGTCTGTAATCTCCGCAAATGGCTTGACAGGGAAAATACCTAAATTATTAACCAAAAGATCAAGTTGGCCGTCTTCACTCGCTTCATCATAGAGTCGGTCGGCTTCTTCGGGAATGGCCAGATTAGCTGCGATACCGGAAATCTTTACGTCCTTATACTTGGCCTGCAAGTCAATTACGGCCTTATTAACGCGCTCTTCCACTGAGCCGTTAAGGATGACATCTGCGCCTTCTTGCGCGAAGGCTTCTACAATCCCTTTGCCGATCCCAGTTGTGGATCCCGTTACCAATACTTTTTTTCCTTTTAAACCAGTGTCCATTGTTGATAGCCTCCAATTGATTATGAATTAGTTTTCAAGGGACTTGAGGAATTGCAAGGACTCTCTTATCGACATATCAAGCTGACGCTCATCTTGGCCGAATGTAAGGTCCCGGTACAACCCGATATCCCGTCCAATCTCTCCACCTGTGGTAATAAAAGATTCTATCGTTAGAATGCCATCGAACTGAATTGATTTCAGCGCTCGATATAAGCCCATCCAATCCGTTCTTCCTTCCCTGCTCGGAAGGCTGCGATTGCATTCCCCCAGATGCAGGCATGCTAGTTGATCCCCAGCCCTGATAATCGCATCCGTTAGGCTAACCTCTTCGATGTTCATATGGAACGTGTCGAGCAAGAGTTTGCAATTCGGACTTCCGATTTTGTCAATAAAAGCCAAGCCCTCTTCAGCTGTGTTCATCACCGTCGTCTCGAAGCGATTTACAACCTCGAACATATACGTAATGCCGAGATCTTCCGCTGTTGTCGCCAGCTCCTTCATACTCTTGAGGCTATTCTCGACATAATCATTGCGACCAAGCTCGCTTGCTTCAAGTTTCCCTGCCCAGGCCGCATAATTGACACCGCCAAAAGCTTTACCGCCCATGCTGGCTATGATCTCCAGCACATTTTTGACGTACTCAATCGCTTGTCTGCGAACATGCTCATCCTTGGATGACAGATCGTGCTCTTTCGCTAAGCCTGTTGAGTAAGTCATTTCAATGCCGCATTCATCGGCGAGTTGTTTCAGTGCTTGGTACTCATGCTTGGGTCTGCTCAAAAGTGTAGGAATAAAAATTTCCACAACATCAAACCCGTTTAGCGCATGTCTTTTCACAGCTTTAAATAAGTCGAAATTCCAATCTTTCTCACCAAAAGAACTATGTACGCCATATTTATACATGAAAACAACCTCCTCAATGATAGGGAAACCTTTATTTCGAGACTCTTCTTCTGAACGTATCCAGCGCTACGACCGTAATAATAACCAGGCCCAAAATCACTTTTTGCCAAAAAGCCGAAATATCCAGGAAATTCAATCCATTGCTGAGCGTACCCATCGTGATGACACCGATAATCGTTCCACCGATTGCTCCAGCCCCGCCAAAGAGACTTGTGCCCCCAAGAACGACTGCCGAGATAGAGAGTAGTTCCATCCCGTCCCCCATCAAAGCATTGGCAGAGTTAAGACGGCCTAACATAACGATGCTTGCAACCGATGCGCAGAATCCTGAGAACGCATACACGAGTGTTTTCGTTAGATTGACATTAATCCCCGAAACCCATGCCGCTTCGCGGTTTCCGCCCAGCGCATAGACATTTCGGCCGAACGTCGTATGCTTTAATATGACCCAACCCAATAGGGCAACACCGACGAACACCAGAAATGAAATCGGGATTTTGGCGATATTCCCATTGCCTATAACCAGCAGCCCTTGCGGCAGCCCCGAAATGGGCAATCCTCCGCTCGTTAACAAGGCAAAGCCTTGAATCGCAGTAAGCGCTCCTAGCGTCGCAATAAAATCTTGAACTTTGATTTTCGTAATGATCAGACCAATCAATGAGCCGGTTATCACTCCGCACACAATGCCGATCAAGACGGCAGCGACTGGATTGACACCCCAATTGATGATGGCTACTGCGGTAATGCAGCCAGTAAGAGCCATTACTGAACCTACGGCCAAATCAATTCCCGCAGCAATAATCACCATGGTTTGGCCTATCGCCAAAATCCCCATAACCGAGGATTGCTTGGAAATATTCAAGAAATTGTTCACCGTAAAAAATTCCCGATTAGCAATCGCCATATAAACAATTAATATCAATAACGGGATTACAGGACTAATCTTGTTGATGTAATGCATCATTGATTTCTTTTTCACTTGGGCTTTTTCATGTTGATTCACGTTTAAATCCAGACTTTGCATGGGTTACAACCCTCCTGCCGCTTTCTCCATAATAAGTTCCTGACTGCACTCACGCGCATCAAAGCTGGCCACCAGCCTGCCTCTGTTCATCACGACAATGTTGTCAGACAGTCCGATTAATTCTGGCAGTTCTGTCGATACCAGGAGAATAGATCCACCCTGCTCGGTTATTTGATTTAACAATTTATACACTTCCACTTTGGCCCCAATGTCAATGCCGCGGGTCGGATCATCCATAATAAATATCTTGGTTTGATTGCAGAGCCATTTGGCTATGGCGCCTTTTTGCTGGTTGCCGCCACTTAACTTGCCGATAGGATTGAACACGCTAGGCGTACTGATTTTCAACAGCTTTTTATAATCCTCCGACACGCCATGCTCCTTTTTCTTGTTCCTGAACCCCCATCTGCTAAAGCCCGAAAAACTGGAAACCGTAATATTTTCGGCCACTGACATATGCAAGAGAAGACCTTCTTTACGATTCTTAGTAACAAAACCCAGCTTACGGTCAATTGCGCTTTTCGGATTATGAGGTGAATACGCTTCACCATTTAATTGAATACTCCCTTCCGCAGCTTTCCTTAAACCGAATAAGGTTTCGACCAATTCCGTAATACCTGAACCGACAAGACCGGCAATACCCAAGATTTCACCTTCATGGAGCGTGAAAGAAATATCCTTTATGGCCTTTCCATCTCCAAGATCACTTATTTTCAATACTTCTTTGGAGGTGCAATGATTCATTTTGGGATACTGCTCATCAATCGAGCGGCCAACCATCATGCGTACAAGCCAGTCTTGTGTAACACTTGTAATATCGCTGATCGTATCAATGGAATGACCGTCTCTTAATACCGTTACCGTATCGCCTATTTCAAAAACCTCATCAAGCTTATGCGTAATATAAACAAAAGAAATTCCCTGTCTTTTTAAACGGTTGATTGCTGTAAATAGAGATCTGACCTCTTTATCCGTCAAAGCGGAGGTAGGCTCATCCAGGATGATTAATTTGGCGTCTCTGGAAATCGCCCTTGCAATCTCTACTAATTGTTGAATGCCTAAATCAAACTGAGATATTTTTTCATGAACATTAATATCCAGCCCTAAGGTACTCAGAACTTTGCCGGTATTCTTGATCACCTGTTTCCAATCGACGAACGGAAGAACCTTGCGATTAGGCATTCGCCCCAAGAAGATATTTTCCATCACGCTGAGCTCTTTGATCATCGTCAGTTCCTGGTATACCATACCAATACCTAAATTTAGCGAATCCGCGGGACATTTGATCGCAGCAGGTCTGCCTTCCCAATAAATCTCCCCTTCATCGGGTACATAGGAGCCGGATAGAATCTTCATCAACGTCGATTTGCCGGCACCATTTTCACCTAACAGGATATGAACTTCACCTTTTTTGATTTCCAAATCCACTTCAGCCAAGGCCACTGTTTCATAAAATCGCTTTTTGATTTTGTTCATTTTCAATAGGGTTGCCGCCATCTCCACCCCTCCTGTTTCCAAATTTCATCATGCAATTATTTGAGCTTCGCATTGGTGATAATTTGCTTCCAGTCGATCGGTTCCAACACAGGATTCGGGTAGAAATCATTGGCGTTGGCTTTATACTCTGTTCTTGGTCTGATATCATAGGTTTTCGGCGTCTCTTCTCCAAGATGGAGCATCACCCCGAATTTCACACCGTACCAGCCCCATTCAGGGAACCCGTGCCAAGTTTCCGACAAGATCTTATCTTCTCTAATTCGATCAACGCTCTCGGACGTCCCATCATTCGTTGTAACGAATACTTTTCCAGTAAGCCCTGCGTTTTGAACCGCATTAATGGCGCCTAATCCCATTTCATTAGAAGCAGCCCAGATGCCATCAATGTCTTTGTGCTTTTGCAGAATGTTTTCTGTGACAGATACGCCCTTTTGCCGATTCCAATCCGCTGGAAGCTTGGTAACGACTTGAACATTCGGGAACATTTTCAACACTTTATCGAAGCCTTTTTGGCGTTCGTTATCATAGAAGCTCCCCGGAACTCCTGAAAGGATAGCAATTTTCCCCTTAATTGAATTAGGATCAACGTCTTTATACACGTTCTGCCACCACTTCAAATCCAGTTCTTGATTGGGCTTAACCTCCACTTTTTTTCCTTTTCCATCCAGTACACCTGGCCCGCCGAGCGCGTTTAACATGGCATATGCGGATACTTCTGCCGCCTGCGCATTATCAAAACCAATATAAGTATCAACTTGGGTTCCCTCAATCGGTGTTAGCAGATTAACGATAATCACGGGGATCTTAGCATCTTTGGCTTGTTTCAGGACAGGTTTCAGCGGTTCTACATCTGCCGGAGAAATAATAATCGCACTGACTTTTCTTTGAATCATATCTTCGATGTTATGAATCTGAGCATTGGCATCCCCATGGTTATTGCTCGCTTTCGTCAGGATTTCAACATCCAGCCCCGATTTCTTAGCATCTTCTGCTGACTTTTCCATGTATGTAGTTGCGATTTTGTACACACCCGTAATATCCGGCGGTACCCAACCGATCACGATTTTGCCCAATTTTTTGGCAGCATCATCAGTGGCAGTGGTGACTTGAGTTTGCCCTGCTTTGCTATCTGGGTTCACAGGGTTGGCTTGATTCGAACAGGATGACAATAAAGCCGTAAGCATTGTGAAGATAAGCAGCAAATACGATTTATGCAGTTGGATTTTACTCATATTCATTCCCCCTTTTTTTGGAAATACTTTTAAAGCGCTTACATTTTACGGATGAATAACATATTGCCCTCCCTAGTCTTAAATTTAGACAAATCCCCCATGAGGGGGGGACCTGAGCGTTGATTCAGGTCCCTGACTGCTATTTGCTTATTAAATTCCCCATTTGGGATTGTCTACGATGTCAACCTTGCCTTCATTTTCCACAATCAATTTTCTATAGCCTTTGGTTTCAATGGTTCCATAATCATGACCGGCATCTGCTCGGAAAACAAAGAAAGTAATCATAGGCTCATCGCCTACATTAATGCTTCTATGCGCATAGCGACCTGGTACATACACGGCTTTTCCTGGAGTCATCTCTTCGGCGATCCAATCCCCTTCAGGATTTTCCATGAGCATATAGCCCTTGCCACCCAAGCAGTAATAGACTTCAGCGGTATCCAAGATTGTGTGAAAATGGCCCTTGGTCATGAAATATTCATTGCCCACTTTGCCTGGATACACGATACTGGTGCCGAATAGTAAATGACCGTCTTTTTCAGGCATTTCGAGTTCGAAAAATTCATACATCAATGAATTCTCTTTTTCGATCATCGCTTCCAACGCTTCACCATTTGAAAACATGCCTCTCATATTGGAAAGATGCCGCTTCGTTGTACTTCTCTCGTTCGACATTCCGCTGATTAAATCAAAATACATGGAAAATGGCTTGACTGTTAGTTCCTGACTCATTCTGAGCACCCCTTGAGTTTGTTATTTGATACTTTCGGCAATTTTGGCGCATTTCTCCAAGACTTCACCTTGGATATCCACATGAAACACTTCCGCAATAACTTGCGTCCAGCCATGGATAAAATAGATCCATCCGTCTTCGACATGCAGATTAAACTGCTCTTTCTGTCTCAAAGCTTGATGCATAAAATCAAGTTCGCCGCGATAATTCAGCTCCCACACCAACCCATTCGGCGGATATTTGCCTCCATCCGTGAGCGGTGATCCAGGTCTGTCTTTACCTAGGCCCGTTGCGTTAATAACCAGCGAATATGGCTTTAGTGCTTCCATGATTTCATCATTCTGGGCTGGATCGGGGCATAGATGATAGTCAAATGGAACATTGGTATCGAGCTGCGAGAGCAGCTCTCTGGCTGAATCCAGCCTCGGCTTGCTTCGGTTCGTAAGAATTATTTTGGATGGCAGGTGACTGCCATGCTCTTTTTCCGTTAAATAAGAACTGATCGCCAGTGCGCTTCCTCCGCATCCAAGAATCAATACTTCACCGCCGTTGTTCCAATAATGATCCGGAATAAAAGCCTCCATCGCCAATCCGCTGGATATCGGGTCCTTGGCGTAACCTTCCAATCTCCCCTCTTTCTTGGAAATGGAAGAAAGCTCTTTGAACATTTGCGCATGGGGATCCAAATAGTCGAACAGGTCGCTGGCAGCGTCATATAAATCGATCTTATGCGTAGTTACCAAAGCGCCGAGAGATAATTCATCATTCTTGATAAATTCCACGACTTCTCTGTACACTTCCGGCTTGGCATGAATGTCGATATCGATTCCTTTAATCACAGCGTCCTTCAGCCCGAGGGCCTCCGCCCAAAGCGGAAAAAGTTTCATAATGGAGGACTTTGTTGTGGTTACCCCAATGAAGTACATGGTCGGCTGAGTTGCTTTTGAGGGAAGTTTCATGGTTATTCTCCTTTATTAGATCTCATAAATAACTTTGGTGAAAGGATACTTGCGTTCTACAAGATCAACGAACACGCTGGGAGCATCAGAAAGCCTGAAGGTATGAGTTACTAGCGGTTGCAGCTTTAAAGCGCCGCTCTTCACATAATCGATAGTTGCTTGCCATTCTACGCCTGGAAAGGGGGCACTGTAAGAGTTCCATGAGCCGACAAGGGTCAATTCATTTCTGACGATGCATTCAAAACTTTTGGGAGGTAAAACGACATCCCTATGTGCAGTTCCTAAATAGAGAACGCGTCCTTTTTTCTTCGTTATTCTCAAACATTGCTCTTGAGTTTGTACGACCCCGGCCGTTTCTACAGCGACATGAACCCCTTTGCCGCCAGTAAACTCCTTAATCTTCTGAGCAGCGTCGAGCTCACCTGAATTTATCACGACATCAGCACCGAGCTGTTTCGCGAGTTCCAGCTTATCCACAGCGACATCCGCCGCTATCACCTGGGTCGCACCCATAATTTTGGCGAATTGTATCGCGAATAAACCGATTGTGCCGCATCCAAGAACAGCAACCGTATCGCCAACATTAACGCCAACACGCATCATGCCATGCAAAGTGACAGCCGCCGGTTCAACCATGGCTCCCTCGACGAATGATAAGCTGTCTGGCAGCCTGATCAGGTTTCTGGATGGAGCGACCGTATACTCGGCATATCCGCCGTGCGTTCTGGAACCGAGATAGTTATAGTTATCGCAGAGTCCGTAATCTCCTGATTCGCAAAACTCGCAGGTTCCACATGGGAGAATAGGAGCGACGGCCACGCGGTCGCCTGGTTTGAAATCCTTCACACCAGCGCCGACCGCGGCAACTTCGCCGCAAAATTCATGGCCTGGAATCGTTGGAAAGCTGTACGTTCCCGTCTTCATGACGCGTCCCAAGTCGGAGCCGCAAACGCCAGCTGCCCGGACACGCACCAGAACTTCATTGTCTTCATAGGACGGCACAGCTACCTGTTCATATCTCAGGTCGGCAGGTGCATGTAAGACTGCAGCATTCATGAGCTTGTTCATAAGCTTCCTCCTAAAGTTTAAAGTTCTGATGTGATCAGTGCCTTCATACCAGCGCCCTGTGCCGCATAGTCCAAAGCAGCCACCGTATCTTCAATTGAAAATTTGGCAGTAATGAGCGATTTCACATCGATTTTACCGGTAGAAATCATATCCATAGCCTTGTTTACATCCAGCAAACTAGAGCCTGTAGTCGCCGTTACGAGAAGTTCCTTATAGTGAATGAGGTTCGTATTCAACGTCACGAATTCCTTGCCTTTAGGTAATCCTCCGAATAACGAGACACGACCGTGATAACCTGCGACTTCAAGCGCGACCTTCTGCATCTCGGGGTCGGAATTGGATGTAATCACGACATCTACGCCGCGTCCATCCGTGATTCGGTCAATCTCTTCTTTTAAATCGGATTCTCTGTTGTTAATAACAATGTCCGCTCCGTATTGCTTGATTTGTTCAAGACGCGCGTCCGATCTCCCCGCAACGATAATGCGTCCGCCGGCCATTTTATTCATCATCACATGAAGGGCGCCGATAGGTCCGGGGCCAATAATCAGCACCGTATCGCCAGGAACTGTTCGATGAGCTTCATAGGCATGCAGCACACAAGAAAGCGGTTCTGCAATGGCTGCCTCCTCGTAGCTTACATGGTCCGGAATTTTAATTACGTTGCTTACGGCAAAGGAAGGAACTTTGACATATTCCGCAAAGCCGCCATCCATACTAATTCCGAAAGCTTGATAATTTGGACAAAGCTGGTTATAACCTCGTATACACATATGACATGTGCCGCATCCCACATTGGGCGGCAGAGCAACGCGCGTTCCGACCTGGAAGCCTTTGATCGCGGAACCAACTTGGACGACTTCTCCGGAAGTTTCGTGTCCAAGCACACGCTTTACACCCTCTGGAACTTTGAAATGCCCGTATCTATAAATACGATTGTCCGTTCCGCAAACCGAGCAAGCCTTAACCTTTACAAGCATCTCGTTGTCTTGTATATCCGGAATGGGTACATCTTCTATACGAATATCACCAATACCGTAGTAGTACGCTGCTTTCATTTGTAAGCTCCTCTCTGGTCAACATTTGGAATAATTAATTGTCGGGAATTTTATTTTAAAAAAAATTAGATAAAATATTATTTTATTCGATTCAAGGCGCAAGGCCCCCTATCAAAGTAACTTTCGCTTACTTTGACAGAGTCAACTAAGAGATTCTGTTATCATTTCTCTCTTGAACTGCGAAGCACCTTAAAGGTTTCTTCCATATAATTCATCGTTTTCGTGAAATTTTTGGCTGCGTACGAGGCGTAGATTAAATCCAGCACCAGAATTTGCGCTGTTTTGGATGCAGCCGCTTCCCAATAAAGCGCAGAACCCTCATTGGACGATTTGGCTGATGTGAACAAGATAATATCCGAATACTTCGTTAAAGGTGAATCTTCAAACGAAGTAATACCAATCGTTCGTGCTCCTTTGGATTGCGCGAGTTTCATTGAATCGACAACATCCTTAGAACGACCCGAGTTGCTGATCCCAATCAGGACATCTTCGGGGCTTGCAATTGCCGCACTCATCAGCAGCGAGCTTGTGTCGCCAAGCAGCATACTTTTCTTGCCGGCCCTCGTGAAGCGCATTACGCCTGATACCGCTGCTGCCCTTGAAGAACCCATGCTGCTGAAGAGGATCGTATTGGCTTGGTCGATTGCTGCCACAGCTTTGCCAAGCTCCCCGATGTTTAGGCGCTGCTTGGTTTCTGTCATCGTTTGAACATTGCGGTACAGAACTTTCTCCAGAATCATTTCTGGTGTATCCGTGCGAGTAATGTCCTCATAGACATAATTATCTTCCGTGGACAAACTGGACGTATCGTTCATCGTTAATGCCTCGGCGATACCGATTTTCAACTCTTGATAGCTATCCAAGCCGATTTCTTTGACGAATCGCGTGATGGTGGATTCTGCAACATTACAAGCGGCAGCTAATTCCTTGGTGGTAATGATCTTACACTGACTCGGATTTTCCAGAATATAATCAGCAATCCGACGAAGAGCAGGATTCAGATAGGCAATCTTTTTGTTAATAAGTCTAAAAACATCCTGGTGTAGGGTATGATTTCCTTCTTCCAATGGCGGTGCACCTCGTATCATGAATATTCACCGGGATTTACGTTAATCCTAAGGAGGCGATAAGCCTATTCTATTCAAGTAGGAACTTTTTTTCAACTAAGCCCGCTTTTTCTTCTTGAGTGAATCGACGTAAACAGCCGTTACAATAACAAGTCCTTTGATGATCATCTGCCAATAAGACGATACATGCATTAAATTCAACCCGTTATTGAGAACCCCGATAATCAATGCACCTATGAAAACTCCACCTATCTTACCAATTCCTCCGGAGAAGCTTGTGCCACCCAAGACTACAGCTGCTATGGCGTCTAACTCGAATCCACTGCCAGACGTTGGTTGTGCGGATGACATTCTCGCAGCTAGAATAACCCCGCTTAATCCTGCGAGAAGACCCGATATGGTATAGACGAGCATTTCAATCTTTGAGATCTGAATACCCGAGAACCTTGCAGCTTCCCGATTGCCGCCAACCGCATAGACATGTCTTCCAAATTTCGTTTTATTCAAAATAAAAGAAGTGATGATCAGACAAATAACCATAATAAGGATGGGCACTGGAATCGGCCCGATGTAGCCATTTCCAATGAAGGATAAGATCTCATTATTAAAGCTCATCGGTCTGCCGCCGGTTAATACATACGCGAATCCGCGGGCCATGATCATCATCGACAACGTTACGATAAAGGGCGGAATCTTGCCTTTGGTGATCACAAATCCGTTTATAAGTCCTAGAACAGCACCTATCAACAACCCGACTATAAGAGCCGGAACAATGGGAACACCCATAAATAATAAACCGATGGTTATCACTTGTGAAACAGCTAGAATCGAGCCAACAGATAGGTCAATTCCATTGATCAGTATGGTAAAAGTCATACCAAATGCGATGATGGCATTAATCGATATTTGCCTCAAAACATTCAATACATTGCTAGTAGACAAAAATGTCGATGTCGTCAAAGCGAAAAATACAATCAAACTCACGAGGGCAATCAAGATTCCCGAATTAGATACGACATAATGTACAACGGGCCATTTTCGCCATGAATCACTTTTCTTTCGTTCCATCTCGCTAAGAACTTGATTCATTTCTCACACCTCCTGTTGCATGAATTAGAATATTCTCTTGTGTGATCTCGCTTTCCATCGTTAATTCACCGCTGATTTCCCCTTGATACATGGTCATAACCCGCGTGCTCATATTAATGATTTCCGGAAGCTCGGATGAGACCATAATGATGCTGACCCCCGACTGCGCCAAAATGGACATGAACGAATAGATTTCTTTTTTGGCACCTACATCAATACCTCGCGTAGGTTCATCAAGAATCAAAATATCCGGTTTCATTGCAAGCCATTTGGCGATGATCACCTTTTGCTGATTCCCGCCGCTTAGATTCATCAATTGCTGCTCTGGAGAGGGGGTGCGAATGGAAAGCCTCTCAATATATTTGTCCACCAACGTTTCTTCTTTTCGCTTATCCACTTGGAAGAACTTTACCATGGAGTCCAGCACGCTGAGACTTATATTATAGGAAATGCTTTGAATCAGAATGGCCCCTTGTTCTTTGCGATCCTCTGGAACAAATCCGATACCGCTTTGGATGGCATCCTTAGGGTTCTTGATCCGTATCTTTTTCTGATTTAAATAGATTTTGCCGCTGCTGGATTTGTCGATGCCAAAAATGGTCCTCATAAGTTCCGTCCTTCCCGAACCCACCAAACCATAAAACCCAAGGATCTCTCCCTTGTAGAGACTAAAACTGACGTTTTTGACTCTCGTACCGCTGGAAAGATTCCGCACCTCCAGAATTTTCTCTCCGGCCTGAATAACCGGTTTGGCATAGATCTCTGACAGCTCTCTTCCAACCATCAAATGAACGAGATCTTGGTAACTGGTATCCTTCATCTCCCGGGTCGCCACATAAGTACCGTCCCTTAATACAGTCACTTTATCTGCGATTGCAAATAATTCTTCCATACGGTGGGAGATATAAATGACAGAGACACCCTTCCGTCTCAATCCCCTTATCGTATCCAGCAGTTTGACAACTTCCTTCTCGGTTAACGATGACGTAGGTTCATCCATCACGATAATTCGGTTATCCTTAGATAAAGCTTTAGCGATTTCAACCATCTGCTGCTGGGCAACCGTCAAATGGCTTACATACTCGTCGGCGTCGATATCTAATTCAAACTGATCGAGAATCTTCTGCCCATATCGCATGATTTCTTTCCTATTGACTAGTTGCAAAGGGCCCTTGGAGGGCTCCCTGCCTAGTACAATATTTTCTGCTACCGTCATATTCGGCGCGAGACACAACTCCTGATGAATAACACTGATTCCGATGCTCTCTGAAAAACTAACATCCTTAATTTCTACTTTGTTACCGTCAAAGATGATCTCACCTTCGTCTGGAACCAATATTCCGCCAAGAATCTTGATCAGTGTAGACTTCCCCGCTCCATTCTCGCCAAGCAGAGCATGAACTTCTCCTCCATGGACTTCAAGATTCACACGATCAAGCGCTTTGACTCCCGGAAAGCTCTTACTGATATGTTTCATTTGCAAAAGAGGCATATTGTTTTCCATAGGATACCTTCCTTTATTACGGCGTACAAATGGCTATTTATTTCAAATATTGTTGATAGTTGGACTGGTCAATGAACAAGCTTTCGACCTTAACCCACTTTTCAACATTTTCTTTGTTTAGAATCTTGTAAACTAGATCACCAGCAACTTGCCCCATCTTGACAGGGAACTGCGCGGAAGTACCTGCGATCTTATTATCCTTGACCAGTTTGATCGCATCTTGCGAACCATCAATGGAATAAATCTTGATGTCCGTTCGTTTCGCTGCTTCTATGGCCGCCAACGCTCCTACAGCTGATGGATCATTGATGGTAAAGACGGCATTGATTTCAGGGTTGGACTGCAAGAAATTCTCCATTATCGGAAGCGCGGATTCCGTTGATGCCTTACCGTCTTGTCTGGCGACAACTTTAATGCCGGGAGATGCTTTGACCGCAGCGGTGAAGCCATCTGTTCTGTCCACAACGGCTTGCACGACAGACCAATCGATAATGGCCACGTTGGCTTTGCCGCCTGTATTTTTAACCATGGCATCGCCAAGCACTTTGCCGGCCATGAAGTTATCCGTCGTCACCATAGCTGTAACCAGATCTGTATCCTGAGGCGGGACATCCATAATAATAACCCGAATGTTGGCTTTCTTGGCCGAAAGCAGCGCCGTCTTGATTCCTTTGCTGTCAACCGGAGCAATAAAGATGGCGTCTACCTTCTGTTGGATGAAATCTTCCACATCCGAGATCTGTTTGTTAATATCCAACTGTGCATCGACTTCAATCAGCTTGTCGCCGTGTTTATCAACGATCTCGGACTTCAAACCTTTGCTCCAATCGATAAAATGCGGGTTATTCAAAGTGAAGTACGATGCGGCAAATGTATGTTTTTTGGTCTCTTTCGAACTGCTTGTCGTGCTCGTCTCTTGCGTCTTACTTCCACAAGCAACCATCGTAACCATAATTAGAATCAATGTGAGAATAAGAGAAGCCGACTTCATTTTTTTACTAGTTTTCATTGCATAAATCCCCCTTTTTAAATATAAATGGTATTAATGCTCTTCCCAATCCTTCGCTCGATCAACCGCTTTTTGCCAGCCAGCATATAGCTGATTGCGCTTACAAATATCAAATGTTGGTTCAAACCTGCGATCTAATTCAAAAGTATCCAGCAGCTCGCTTTGACTCTGCCAAAACCCCGTTGCAAGACCCGCTAGAAATGCGGCTCCACGCGCGGTTGATTCTACAACCTTAGGTCGAATCACGGGCACGCCGAGAAGATCGGCTTGAAACTGCATGACGAAATTATTGCAGCAAACACCACCATCGACCTTCAACTCGCTATTCTTGATGTCTGAATCCTGTTCCATACACGTAATGACATCACGAATCTGATAGGCTATCGATTCAAGTGTTGCGCGGACAATGTGGTTGCGATTGGCACCACGCGTTAAGCCAAGGATAGCGCCGCGCGCATACTGATCCCAGTAAGGAGCCGAAAGTCCGACAAAAGCGGGAACAACATAAACGCCATTGGTATCTGCAACTTCTTGGGCAAGCTGCTCTGTCTCTTTGGCATCGGAAATAAGTTTCAGTTCGTCCCGCAGCCATTGTACAGAAGCACCCACAACGTATAGCAGACCTTCGAGTGCATACTCCACCTTGTTGTTCAACCCCCATGCCACTGTGGTAAGCAGGCCGGAATCGGAGCGGATTGGCTTAGATCCCGTATGCATTAGCAGTGAACCCCCTGTTCCATAAGTGGCCTTCACCATCCCCTCATGGAAACAAGCCTGGCCGAATAGAGCGCCTTGCTGATCTCCAACAGCTGCTGCAACTGGAATGCTGGCTCCGAATAGCGACTCGTCCGTCAAGCCATAGACATCGCTTGAAGGGCGGAGTTCGGGAAGAATGGCCAGTGGAATGCCCAGCTCATGTAACATTTTAGCGTCCCATTCGATTCGATTAATGTTAAACAGCATCGTTCGTGAAGCGTTGGAATAATCCGTAATATGCACCTTGCCGCCCGTCAAATTCCAAATCAGCCAAGTATCCACGGTTCCGAAAAGCAGTTCTCCCTTTTCAGCCTTTTCTCTAGCCCCCTCGATGTGATCGAGGATCCATTTAATCTTCGTACCTGAGAAATAGGAATCGATTAACAACCCCGTATTTTCTTTGACATATTCACTTAATCCCTGTTCTTTCAATTCTTGACAAACGTCTGCTGTTCGGCGATCCTGCCATACGATGGCGTTCATGACAGGCTTGCCTGTAGCCTTATCCCATAGAATTGTGGTCTCTCTTTGATTGGTAATTCCGATCCCTACGATATCCGACGCACTCGCATTCGCTTGTTTCAGAGCCTCTTTGGCTGTTTTTAATTGCGCTTCCCATATATCCATGGGATTGTGTTCTACCCAACCTGGCTTGGGATAGATTTGGGCAAAATCTTGATAAGCTACGGAAACAATATTGCCATTGTGATCGAACAATATCGTCCTTGTGCTTGTTGTTCCACAATCAAATGACATCACATATTTCTCTGCCACGCCAACCTCCCGCTTTCCTGTGCATTTATAGCTTGGAGCCACACGATTTAACCGCTTACAAATGCTTATATATGATTAGCTCTATGATCCGCTGCAACTTGTCATAATTGCCATGCAGGACTTCGAGCTAATCATGTACGTTATTCTTTTACACTGTCAGCAATGCCGCAATCCTTTATACTTCCATGCCATAACGGTGTACCTTATGCGTTGGATAAAAGGAGAACGAAGGAATCGTAACATCAGGTGTTCTTGTTGCAACGAAGAGAGTCGCTTCTGCAACATTCTCTACATCGATGCAGCTATTATAGATTCCCTCTTTCAGTTCTTTTTCATCCAGCCAGCCATCCGTATAAGCAGCAAGATCACCGTCATAAATCCCTGAATCGATGACTTTGGTCATTGGCGTCTTCACGTGAGAAGGATTGATTACGGTTACACCAATATTTTTATCTTTGCCTTCCAACAAAATATTTTTGCTAAGGCCCATCATGCCATGCTTCGAAGCGCGATATGGACTATGTCCTGGACAGGATGCTACTTTGGCTGAAGATGAACCCATATTGATGATTCTGCCACCCGTCGTTTGTTTTTCCATGTAGCGGAATGCTTCTCGACAGCACAGGAAGACCGCGGTCAAGTTGGGGCCAATTGTTTTGTTCCACTCTTCGAGCGTAGTCTGGCCGATTGGCGGAGACAAAGAATCACGTCCAGCACTATTCACAAGAAGATCAACACTGCCCCATTTATCATTGGCATACTTGAAGAAATTAGCAACTTCATCTTCTTCTGTTACATCGCCGACAATCCAATCACAGATGCCATTTTCAGCTTCGATCTCAGCAGCAACCTGCTTCATACGCTCTTCATCTATATCCACTAATAACACTTTACTGGCATTGGCAGCGAAAATTTTCGATACAGCTTCACCGATGCCTGAAGCGGCTCCAGTGACGATTGCAACTTTACCTTCTAATTGAGTTCCTTTAGGATACATATAATTCTTCCTCTCTAGTTTTGAATTCTGTTCTGGTTGCGTTGATGAATGGAATAAGGATTTATACTCTTATTATAGAATATTATTTTTCACTGTCAATACAAAAATAAAATTTTATTCGATAAAGGGTTTACAAAAATGAATTACAATCCCTTTTCACCGATTATTTCCTCTATTTTCGGATCATAAAGAAATTCTATTCGTTTATTCCCTATCATCCGATATCGCGGTTTGCCGCCATTCAGCAGGCCATCTGCCGCTTCTTCATCCAACAACACAATCACATTCGAATGTAATTGAAGGAAGGATGCCGGGCAACTTGTCGTAACGGGTCCCGTAAATGCTGCTTGAATAATGCTGCTTTTTGACTCGCCATGCGCGATAAACAGCACGCATTCTGCCTTCATAATTGGCCCCACTCCCATGGTGATAGCATGGCTAGGAATAGGTTCTTCAGCAGAAAAATATTTAGCGTTAGCACTTCGAGTGTCCTCCGTTAACGCCACAATATGCGTCTCACTGGAAAGATGCTGTCCCGGTTCGTTGAAACCAATATGTCCGTTTAACCCAATACCCAGCAGTTGGACATCGAGCGCCCCGGCTTCCCTCAGCAGCCTTTCATAGCGAATGATTTCCGCTTCAAGCGAAGGGGCCATTCCATTTGGAATATGGCAATGACTAGGAAGCATATCCAGATGCTGGAATAGGTGTTCTCGCATATAGGCCGAATAACTTTGCGGATGATCAACTGACAAACCGACATACTCGTCTAGATTATAGGTAGATGCATGTTTAAAGCTAACCGGTCTGAGTTTGAGTCTTTCAACCAACTCTTGGTAAATCCCTACAGGCGATGAACCCGTGGCAAGGCCAAGCTTGGGATGGGCTTTGTCCAGAACAACCCTTTCCAGGACTTCCGCGCCAATGCGATCAGCTTGCTGCGGATCGCCAAAAACAGCGATTCTCATCATCGTTACCCCCCTCGGAAGGCTTTCACTTTATCCACGAGCTGTCTGCTCTTCTCGGTAATGGAGGCATAATCCCCTTGACTGGCAGAGCTAATCAAAGAACCACCGACACCTACAGCAACGGCGCCCGCTTCGAACCAATCTGTGATGGTAGTCAGATTTACACCGCCAGTAGGCATCAGATTCACCTGAGGCAGCGGTCCTTTCAGGGAGCGGATCATGGATGGGCCATACGTCTCACCTGGGAACAATTTGATGATATCTGCGCCCGCTTCCATCCCTTCAATCGCCTCTTTGACGGTCATGGCTCCCGGCATACAGGGAATACCATAGCGGTTGCATAAGCGAATCACTTCTGTGTTAACAAACGGACTAACAACAAATTGCGCGCCCGATAGAATCGCGATACGAGCAGTTTCCGTATCGAGTACTGTCCCTGCACCAATCGTAACTTCTCCAGGCGAGAAATGATGCGATAATTTCTCGATCACTTGATGTGCAAACGGTATCGTGAATGTTATTTCCAAACTGGAAATACCTCCGCGCAGACACGCTTCAGCGATCTTGATTGCTTGTTCACTATTGTCAGCGCGGATAACGGCGACAATGCCATCCTCACACAATCTGCTTATCACTCGCAGCTTATTCATGGCCATTTATCATTTCCCCTTGTTCTTTAATCATTACCTCAAATACGCAAGGACATTCGCCGCAGCCATGACGCCCATGTTCTCGATCGCTTGATACGTTGAAGCGGCACAATGCGATCCGATAATTAGGTTATCCAGTTCCAGAAAACCTTTATCTTGCGGGGGTTCCTGTTCGAATACATCCATTCCGGCTCCCCATATCCGGTTTTCCTGCAAAGCCGCAAGAAGCGCCTGTTCATCGATAAGCCCACCCCTGGCCGTGTTCACGATGACAGCGGTTTCTTTCATGCTTGCGAGCTCCTTCGCGCCTATCAAATGATGCGTTTGTTCCGTTAAAGGCAGATGCAAGCTGATAAAGTCAGCGGTGCTCAGAAGCTCATTTAAACCTACATAATCGATCTGATGTTCAGCCGCGTAGGCTTCATCTTGGATCAAATCATAAGCAAGGATGTTCATATTAAACCCCCGCGCCCTTGCGGCAACGCCTTTGCCAATGGCTCCAAGACCAACGAGACCCAACGTTTTGCCCCATACATCAACCGAAGTGATCTTATTCCAATTCAATTGCCTGCAAGCTTTATCAATCGGAAGCATTCTTCTGGCAGCAGCGAGCATAAGAGCTATCGTATAATCAGCAACGGCATCCTTATTAGCTCCAGCAGTCACCGTTACGGGAATCCCTTTCTCCCGCGCATAATTCAGGTCAATATTGTCGGTACCGACACCGTATTTGGAAATGACCTTTAATTTAGACGCATGCTCAAGCACTTCTTGATCAATGGGATCGACCCCAACGATTATGGCATCTACCTCCTTGATCAAAGCAAGCATTTCCTGTTTATTCATTATGCGGCCGTACGGATTAAGAATAAGTTCGCAGCCATACTCCCTTAACATGTCGATCGGTTGAGAGTTTCCCTTACCAAAGGAACGAGGGGTTACCATTACTTTATAAGTCACTTGTTTTCACCTCTCTGGCTGTCATTTTTTTCGTTTGAAAGCATGGGCAGGATTATGAATCATCAAATCAGCAATCGCAGACTCCGAAACACCGCGTTGACGCAATAGAGGGATAAAATTGATCTTCATATGATCCAATCCGATCTCGCCACCGTAACTCTTCAGTCTAGCCCGAGTCGTATCCAATCCCAGGAGAAGGGATTCCCCATAGCCCCATTCCAGCATCTGCACGATCAGATCCGCTTCTTCCTCATCGCTGTGATATTTAAATCTGCCGATTGTATCGTACTCCAGATAAACACCAATTTGTGCAAGCTGCTGATGAACGCTGTAATCGCCTAGTGTTCTATCCAAATGACAGATGATCAGATTCTTGGGAACAACACCACGTTTCATCAAGTGTTCGGCCACAACCATCCCTTGGCGATGGGTTTCCGTATGGCACATGACGGGAATCCCTGTAGCGAGGGAGGCCATGGCTGCGGCATTCAACAGGTTGATACAAGTTGAACCCGGAGAGTCCTCCTCAATTGCCGTTTTGATTAGTCCAGCTTTGGCGGTAATTTGGAACCGCGGATCCTGATTATCTGCATGGACATACATGCCATCTTCAATCTCAGCAATAAAGGTATTCGCCAAGCGCTCGGCATCCCCGCGAAACAGCCAATGATTGTCGGAATAAAAGCTTCTCTTGTGGAAACCGGTAGAGGCTATGATATGAATGCCTGTCTGCTTGGATACCTCAGTCAACATATCTGCCATCCGGCCGCACCCGATAGGCTGGGCATCCACAATGGCTTCGCCACCCAGGCTCTTGAATACCATTAATTCGTCCTTCGTCTGGCCAAAATCGTCAATTTGCAGAACGGGATTTAGCCTTGAAGGCGTTCCTTCCGCAATGAAGAGATGTTCGTGGCTATGACAGAATCCTAGTTGTTCGTTAGGGATATCCCCTAAAACGGTGCGAATAATTCCCGTAGCGGTCACCCCCTGTAAACGCTTAATCCTTATCGTAAATGATGAGCTCCATCACGATTTCATTATAGAATTAAATACTTTACTTGTAAATATAAAATAAAATTTTATTTTATATTTACAAGTAAAGGCAGATCTTCGATCTGCGTAGATCTGCCTCTTCTCACTGTCTGGCATGCCGATATCTAGCGAAAGTCAGGCGGTATACGTCTTGCCATTCCCGTAAGAATAGCCGCTTCTATAACTGCGTGTCTGACTTTGGCTACAATCTGCTCATTAAAAATACTTGGAATGATATAGAGTTCGTTCAATTCCCTCTCCGAAACGACAGCGGCAATCGCACGAGCTGCCGCCAGCTTCATCGGCTCATTGATTTGATGGGCCCTGCAGTCCAAAGCGCCTCGGAAAATGCCTGGGAAGACAAGCACATTGTTGATTTGATTCGGGTAATCACTTCGACCGGTCGCGAGCACCCGAACATAGGGCCCCGCTTCCAGCGGATCGATTTCCGGATCAGGATTGGCCATGGCAAATACAATATTATCCACCGCCATTTGCTGCATATCCTCCGCATGAAGCAGCCCGCCTCTTGATACCCCGATGAATACGTCCGCTCCGCGAATCATTTCTTTCAAGCTGCCAGGCTGATCCTCCACCTGTGGTTGATCAGCGAGCCATTGCCACATCGGCTGTGAATACTGTTCGCCACGAACAATAGCCCCCTCCCGATCAACAGGAACCAACTGCGTGACACCTGCGGACAGCAGCATTTTACAGATAGCAACACCCGCGGCACCGATACCATTGACCACAACCCGAATCTGGTTGATTCGTTTCCCAACGAGCTTGAGTGCGTTCAACAATCCCGCGAGGACAACAATGGCTGTGCCATGTTGGTCGTCATGAAAGACAGGAATAGTCAACTGCTCGGCCAATCTGGCTTCAATTTCAAAGCAGCGGGGAGAACTGATATCCTCCAAATTAATACCGCCAAAGATCGGGCTAATCGTGACGATCGTACGAATGATTTCTTCCGTATCCTTGGTGTCTAGACAGATTGGGAACGCATCAACATCCGCCAACTGCTTGAACAGCATAGCCTTTCCTTCCATAACCGGCGCGGAAGCTTGTGGACCGATATCTCCTAGGCCTAATACAGCTGTTCCATCCGTAACAACGGCTACCGTATTTCGTTTGATGGTAAGTGAATAAGCTTTGCGGGGATCTTCATGGATAGCCTTGCACACCCTCGCCACACCCGGAGTATAGACTCTTGATAAATCGTCCCTGTTCTTGATCGGCATATTCGGATGAATCGATATTTTCCCACCCAAGTGAGCCAGGAATGTTCGGTCGGACATATTGATAATTTTAACGCCAGCCAATTCTTTCAGAAATTCAGAGACGCGTGATTCCCCTTGATCCGATACCTGAACCGTAATGTCGCGAATCGAGCTTTCGGGGGTCGTCCGGATCACATCGATCGATGTCATATCGCCCCCTGCCTTACTGATCGCGGTCGCGACCTCACCAAAATGATTCAGCTCATGGTTCAGCTCCAAACGAAGGATTATACTGTTGTACGCCACCTAAGCTACTCCCCCTTATATTCAACCCGTTCTATATGGAGCGTCATGATCGTATATGAATCCCGATAAATTTGCTTTCCATCATATCTTGAATCGCATATTTGACGCCTTCCTTGCCAATACCGCTTAATTTAACGCCACCGTAAGGATGGTTATCTTGTCGATACGTGGAAATCTCATTAATCCAGACGCCCCCGGTAACTAACTGATCAGCCAAGCGCAAGGCGCGGTTTATATTATTCGTAAATACGCCGGCCTGAAGGCCGAAATCCGAATCATTCGCCATGCGGATCGCCTCCTCTTCCGTATCGAATGGAATGATGGACACGATTGGCGCAAAGACCTCCTGACAGACGACTTTCATGCTCGCTGTAACGTTAGCCAATACCGTAGCCTCCATAACCGTCCCGTTTCGTCTCCCGCCCGTTAGAACAGCCGCCCCCTCGCGTTCAGCTTCCTTCACCCAAGCCTCTGCGCGCTTCGCTTCGTCCTCGCTGATCATCGGCCCAATATCAGTCGACTCTAACATGGGGTCTCCAACTTGTAATTGTTTAACTCGTTTCACGTAGTTAACCAAGAAATCATTGTAGACAGTAGATTGAACGTAGATCCTTTGCACCGAGATGCATGCCTGCCCGGAGAAAGCGAACGCTCCCCTTACCAAGCCTGCAATGGCTGCATTCAGATCAGCATCGTCGAAGATAAGGTTCGGGGAGTTCGAGCCGAGCTCGAGGGTCAATTTTTTGAGCCCTGCCCATTTCTGAATCTGAAGTCCGATCGGAACGCTGCCTGTAAAGGACACCTTGGCAACACGAGGATCCGTAACGAGCGGCTCCCCGATTGCCGAGCCTCTACCAAGTACGACATTCAGCGCCCCTGTGGGCAGTCCTGCTTCTTCGAACAAGCGTGCCAACGCAATGGATGACAATGGCGTCTTATCCGCAGGTTTTAGAACAACGGTATTGCCTGCTGCAAAGGCCGGTGCCAGCTTATGAAGGACCAGATTCAATGGAAAATTGAATGGGGTAATGGCAGCCACAACCCCCAACGGATAACGTCGTACCATCCCGATCCGGTTTTCCCCCCCGACAGCAGCATCCATCGGTACGAGCTCGCCACCCAGCGCTTTGGCCTCATCCGAAGCAAATCGAAGGACCTGCACCGCGCGGCCGACTTCCCCCCGCGCATCACGAATCGGTTTACCCGCTTCAAGCACTAGCGTTATAGCAAATTCTTCGCTTCGCGCCTCTAATAAATCAGCGGTCTTGCGCAAAATGGCAGAGCGCTGATAGGCTGGGATATGGCGCATAGTCTCATGAAATACGCGTTCAGCGGTTGCAATCGCGCGGTCCAGATCGCCATCTTCCACGTAATCGATTTTCCCCACAACTTCGCCGTCATAGGGATTTCGAACTTCCTTCGTCTGACGGCTGCCGCCTTTAAGCTCCTGTCCATCAATGATTGAACCTGCATGCATCACTTTACCAGACATGGTTTTCACTCCATTCCTTTGTAGTCATCTTGGCATCTATTAGGTCATCTTCTTACTTGCTGTCACTTCCTTGCTATCACTTTCCTTGCCTTCTCCGCCACATGTTCAGCAGTCAGACCGTACTTATTCAGCAATGCGCTGTTGGAACCCGATTCTGAATTTCTATCCTGTACGCCGATCCTCTCCATGGGAACAGGGAAGTTTTCCACCAATACCTCTGCCACGCTGCTGCTTAATCCGCCATAAATACTATGCTCTTCAGCAGTCACAACGACCCCGGTTTTCCTTGCGGAGGCGATAATCGCTTCGGCATCTAATGGTTTCACGGATGGCAAGTGAAGCAGCTCAGCTGAAATCCCCTCCTGCTTCAATAGTTCAACAGCTTCCAGGCAGCGACTGGTTTGTGTTCCGGTCGAAATAATCGTAACGTCCGTTCCAGAAACCAAGGTAACCCCTTTCCCAACTTGAAATCGGTAGCTTTGCTCATCAAACAGATCGGGATACGAATCGCGAGCCACTCGAATATAGACGGGGCCGTCATACTGATTGGCATATTCCATCATTTGCCGCAGTTCGACGGAATCGGCTGGCGCCAATACGACCATCCCAGGTTGTGTACGCATAATTGCCAAGTCTTCGAGCGATTGGTGAGTCTTTCCTGTACAGCCATTCAGAAGACCGCTATAGGCCCCAATCATCTTCACATTCATCTTTGGCTGCGCAATGCTTACCACAATTTGATCAAAGGCGCGTTTGACGATAAACGCTGCAAACGAGCATACCCACGGCTGCAGCCCTACGGACGCCAAGCCTGCAGCGACACCCAGCATGTTTTGCTCGGCAATGCCCATTTGCAGAAATTTGCTTTCATTATTTTCTGCCACTTTATCCAGCTTGGTTGAGTTGGCTAAGTCACCATCCAAAGCGAATACTCGCGGATCCCGCTTCGATAATTCGAGCAATTTGTCGCCGAATACGTCGCGCATGGAAACGAATTGAGGGGAAGTTGTCATTTGACTCATTGTACGTTGCCTCCTTGAAGTTCAGTTAAAGCAAGAGCCAGCTCCTGATCGGTAGGTATCTTGGAATGCCACAAATAATTGTTCTCCATATAGTTAACGCCCTTGCCTTTGACGGTATGCGCCACAATAATCGTTGGCTTTCCAGAAATTCGCTGTGCGTCACGAAGGGCTTTGACGATCTGTTTGAAATCATGTCCATCGATCGAAATAACATGGAAGCCAAACGCTCCCCAGCGGGAACTTGGGCTGAAGACAGGGATTTCCCTCGTTCTTCCTTCCGTCCCCTTCCATCCATATTGCTGTAAATGGTTATAATCCAGGATTACCGTTAAATTGTCGAGGTTATACTTCACGGCAATGTCCGCGGCTTCCCAGACTTGGCCCTCTTGGGATTCACCGTCGCCAATCATGCAATAGGTGCGAAATGACTGCTGTTTAAGCTTGGCTCCAAGCGCCATGCCGACAGCTGCTGAAATGCCCTGACCCAGCGAGCCAGTTGACATATCCAGACCTGGCAGCAAATTCATGTCCGGGTGCGCCTGCAAACGTGAATCGATTTCATCGAACGTATGAAGCTCCTCTTTTGGAAAGTAGCCTCTTTCTGCTAGTGTGCTGTATAAGGCTATCGCTGAATGCCCCTTGGATAATACAAACCGGTCTCTTTCTTCCCAAGCTGGATTGTCATGATCAATCGTCATGACTTCGAAGTATAACGCCGTTAAGATGTCAATAGCCGACATAGGGCCGCCCAAGTGCCCCGCTCCCGCGTGATATACCGTCTTGACCACATTTCTGCGGATTTCTGCTGCGAGCACCTTCAATTTCTCTACATTTTCATTTGTCAGATGTTCCATTCTCTTCACTCCTCTATAGGTTTTCACGTCATCTAATCGATTAGATATGTGATTAAAAAAAGGGGATTATCATTTGAACTTCTTACACCCCCTGTCTTCATACTTATAAACAAGCTTTATAAATTTGACGAATCTCTTCTCTGGTCACTTTCTTGGGATGACATTCAATATCGAAATAATAGCCTGTCAGAGCGATCGAAGTTGCTTTATCAATATCATTCTCCGTCATGCCGAAGGTTGAGAATTTGACATGGAGATTGATATCCGACAACAATTTGCTCACTAAATCTGGACATTTCTCGGCTCTTTGTCGCAGCGATAACGAGCTTATTGAAGGGTCCATAAGCGTAGAAATAGCAGCGAATTTCTCCAAATCAGACTGCCAGCTTACTTCCAGCACATTGACCATACATGCGGCGATGCTGTCACCATGCGGGACCCCAAACATGCCGCCCACGGGCTGAGCTAAGGAATGCGGCAAAGTCACGCCAATATGAGCGATGGCAGAACCGGCAAGCGTACTTGCCCAAGCCAGACTCTCTCTGGCTTTCACATTGCCACCATTCGCCACAGCCTCAGGAAGATTTCTAACAACAATGCTCATAGCTTCCCTGCTCACCATTGTCGTATAGGGATTCGCCTTTAAGCTGATGAAAGATTCAAGCGCATGGGCAAAAGCATCAAATCCTGTCGATGCGGTAATTTTGGAAGGCATGGATACCATCAATTCCGGATCCACTATCGCAAGCCTCGGGAATATCCGCTCATTGACAATCGTGCTTTTCTCTTTCAATACAGGGTTATTCAAAACAGAGAAAGGCGTAGATTCCGAACCTGTTCCCGAAGTAGTCGGGATCGCAACAAGCGGCAGCGTATTACTTCCAGGCCGCAGGACGTCATGGTCGTTGCGTTCTGTATACTCCCAGGAAGATCCTTGACCATTAACCATGACAGCCAATCCTTTTCCAAAATCGATTGCGCTTCCGCCGCCTATCGCGATTACGAAATCACACCGTTCAGCCTTAGCTTTCTGAGCCATTTCGTCCACTTTAAAGCAACTGGGATTCGGTTCAATATCAGCGAATATGACGCTCTCAATAAACACCTTTTTCAATTGAGCTGCGATTTGATCCCCTAAGCCAATAGAATTCATATAAGGATCAATGGCGATTGCCGCCTTCGTTCCCATTCCCTGCACATAATCTGCAATATGATTTACTTTGCCGGCGCCGAATTCCACCTTGGGCAAGAAACATGTAAACAAAGAGATTCCTCCATTTCCATTATTCATAAAATTTCAGGCAATTTCTAATGGCCACACTCTTGGTTTGCGTTACTTCTTCCAATGCCCCAATGAGTCCTTCTCTGCCGAGGCCGCTCATCTTATACCCTCCGAAGAAAGCTGCATCTGGTCGATAGGTACCTGTATTATTTACTGCTACGATCCCCGATTCGATTTGATAAGACACACTCATCGCGCGATTTATATCTCTTGTGAACACGGAAGCATTCAAACCGTAAATGGAGCTATTGGCAATCTCAATAGCCTCTTCGTCCGTGTTAAAAGAAATGACAGGAAACACAGGACCGAAAATTTCCAAATCACGCGCCACTTCGAAAGTTGGCCCGACATTCGTTAATACAGTCGGCAAATACCATGTATTGTCCACAATCTCTGCGCCTAGAACTACTTTGGCGCCTTGACCAATCGTTGTTTGCACCTGGCTATGAACGGTTCGCAGCGCTTCTTCATCAATCAATGGTCCCATGCCTATGCCACGATTTAGCGGGTCGCCAACCTGAATTCGCTTCAAGCGCTCCGTTAAAAGATCCGTGAAGTCATTAACCTTTGAACGATGAACAATCATGCGCTTATTCGCACAACAAGTCTGGCCATTCATTAATGTTCTGCCGAAAACCGTCTGCTCCACAGCCAGTTCAAGATCCGCATCCTCGAATACTATCAGCGGATCATTCCCGCCAAGTTCAAGCTTCAACCGACTCAAGTTTTTGGCAGCATTCATAGCGGTTCTGATCCCTGTTTCTGTACTCCCCGTTAAGCTAATCGCATTGACCAAAGGACTTTGCGTCAGCATTTCTCCAACTACTTTGCCCGCGCCCGTGATGATTTGTAGCACATTATCCGGTAAGCCCGCTTCATACAGCAGTTTGGTCATCTCCAGAATGGTAAGAGGCGCAACATTCGCTGGTTTGATAATGACAACATTGCCAGTCACGATGGCAGGAGCGACCTTTTGGGAAAACAACTCCGCAGGAAAGTTGAAGGGAACTACTCCGACAATGACGCCAAGCGGCTCTTTACGTGTCAGATAGATATCATTTTCTACGCCAGCTTGCTGATCAAGCGGGATATTCAGGCCGTACATCGTTTTGGCTTGCCCGACAAATGAATTGAATAGTCGTGCTACTGTTTCAATCTCGCTTTCCGATTGGCCGATAGGCTTGCCTACCTCTTGGCTCAACAAAGAAGACAATCTTTCTTTATGTTGAAGGATGAGTTCCGAAAAACGAAGCATCGTCTCTCCCCTTTTCCAGAGCGGTGTGCGCGCCCATCCTTTTTTGGCCGACTGTGCTGCCTCCAGAGCATCTTGAACATCTTCACTTGTTGCAAAAGGTACAGTATCAATAACTTGTTTCGTGGTCGGATTGCAGACCTCAACCGTTTTCCCATCTCTGCTAGCTCTCCATTTTCCATTCGTATACATGTCCATCGTTCAACTCTCCTTATTGTTTAATCAACCCGCCTAATCACTCAAATGTAATAATGGTTTTCTTCAAGCCGCTGTTTTGGCTAATCACCTCGAATGCTTCCAGTATCCGATCGAAGCCAAACACATGCGAGACGAATGTTTCCGGCTTCAGAACGCCAGATTCAATCCAGTTCATCACCTGCAGATGGCTTTCCGATTCATCCAGCTTCGATGGCCATTGATTGAAATCCAAATGCCAGTTATAGGGCGCTTTGCTCCAATCTAATCGCATGTCGGTTTCGGGTGAGATGCCGTAGACGCAAATATGTCCGTATGGTGCTAGCAATTCCATGCTTTGATTAATAATTTCATTTTTACCGACGGCATCTACGGCGAAATCCACGCCATCCTTGCAAACATTCCTTACCTCGGCAACCAGATCACACTTCTTGCTGTTGAAAGCATAATCGGCTCCAGCCTCAAGAGCTTCATCTATCCTTGCGTCGCTAGTCACCAAAGCAATCACCGGCCCCATGCCGAGCAGTTTAGCGAACTTCATAAAGGTCAATCCGACGGGCCCTGCGCCAAAAACAACAACACTTGCATTAGGTCGGAAGTTAAAGCGCTTACAAGCTCCTAACACTTCACGGAATGTCACGATCATTGGCGCAGCCACGATATCGATATCGTTCGGAAGTACCTGCTGGGCATAGTAGGCTTCGGAGAACTCGGGAGCTCCTGGACCTTTGCCATCCTCAAGCAAAGACTTGCTATCCGCTACGACTGCGTATTCGGAAAAAGCCCCCCACCCGGAATAAACTCCGTCGATCTCACCTTCCAAGAAGGGCAGGATAACCAGATCGCCGACATTCAGATGCCGAGCTTGCGCTCCCTTCTCCACTACACGACCAACCCCCTCATGTCCAAGAGCTGCAGGATACGTGTCAAAGCCTTTAAATTCCCTGGAAATCAGCTTCATATCGGTTCCGCGGCAAATTCCGCAACTTACCATTTTGACCAACGCTTGATACTCACCGTATGTGGGCTTAGCAATGTCACGAACGGATAGTGTTCCACTATTGTCAACAATCAAACTTTTCATTTTATTTGCTCCCTTCCCTGCCATTTTTTATGATTATTCATCGTATGATAAAAGCACTTTTCCACCGATTTTCTGCTCGCAGATTTCAAACGCCTCCTTCCACTGACTTAAAGCAAGCTTATGCGTAATGATCGGCTGCAAACGTATTTTGTTTTGTTTCCATATGTTCATTACACGCTCCCATGTTTCGATAGAATGCGCATAAGAAGCAACTAATTGTAGTTGTTTAAACAGAATGGTGTCATAATCAATGGTGATCTCTTTCCCCACAATCCCAACTTGAATGTAGGCGCCTCTTTTCTTAAGTGCCCGCAAACAGCTTGATACGGATGGCCCTGCTCCCGCACACTCCACCGCAACATCAACCCCTTGGGACTCCGTTTCTCTTGCAATCACTTCGTGCAGGTTTTCTTCGCTAACATTGACAATGACGTCAGCTCCAAGTTCCTTGGCAATTTCAAGTCTTGAAGCATCTGCGGTCGTCCCTGCCACGATGACCTTGCACCCTTTCATAACGAGCAAAGCTAAACAGATCAGACCAATAGGACCAGGACCTGAGAGCAAAACGGAATCTCCTACATGGATAGGCGTTAATTCTTCAATTGCTTTGACTGCACAAGCCAGCGGTTCGGTTAAAGCGGCCTCCTCAAGCGAGATATGATCCGGAATTCGATAAACCATATCTTCACGAACCACCACATATTTCGTAAAAGCCCCATCTACACCTGATCCCAGGGATTTTCGTTTCGAGCAAAACATATAGTTTCCAGTCCGGCAATGTATACAGGTTCCACAGGTTACAGCCGTCGAAGGAAGCGCTGTCACTTTATCGCCAAGCTGAAAACGCTGTACGTTTTTACCTACTTCCGTAATGATTCCCGAGAACTCATGGCCTAGTATGACAGGCGGATTGCTTTTATAAGTGTCGTGATAAATATGCAAGTCTGTACCGCAAATACCCGTGTACTTAATTTCAATTTTTACAGAGTCAGAATCACAAACAGGTTCTTGAACATTCAGTAACGCGACATTTCCGTAGCCCGATTTTTCTTTCACTATCGCTTTCATATTGCCCTCCACTAAAAATATTCATCATCTAATCGATTAGATATTACTGAAATAAAGTGCATGAAGTTGGTTACAACCTTCATACATGCCTTTTATTTCTGTTTACCGCAGGTTTTACGAACAATTAATTGTACAGGAAGCACTATTTCCTGAAATTCTGGCTTTGCCGTCTTTTCCAATCTATCCAAAAGCAAAGTAGTAGCCATGTTCCCCATTTCGTACCTGGGAATACTAACTGTCGTTAATTGAATACTGCGTGTCCCGGATATAAACAAATCATCAAATCCAATAACCGCCAAATCTCCCGGGACTGATACACCAAGATCAGTTGCTGCATCCAGCACACCCAGCGCACCAATGTCAGTCAAGCTAAGGATAGCCGTGGGTCTCTTCTCTTCGGGAAGGCCTAGTAGAAATTTCGTTGTATCGTAGCTTCCTGAATATCTTGCCCCTCCCGAAGTCAACCATTCCGGATAGATCGTTAACCCAGCATCTGCCATCGCTTTCACATAGCCATTCATTCTGCTCTCCGTAATGGAAGATCCGGTAATACCGGGCATGAAAGCAATCTTTTGGTGTCCAAGCTGGTTTAGATGATTTGTAGCCATGACAGCACCATTGAAATTATCCGCCACAACGGAGTCCACTTGAAGCCCCTTTATAAAGCGGTTTGCGAGCACAAGCACATAACCTTGCTCCATAAATTTCAGAAAATGTTCTCTATCCTGTTCCAAAGCGGAAGTGACGATTATCCCATCCACTTTCCCTTCTCTTACTTGGTTAAGCGCAAGTTGTGTTCGGTCAGGTTTATCATCTGTATTCAAAATATTGATGGTGAAACCTTTGGTTTGAGCCACATCCTCGCATGCCTTGGCCAAATCGGGATAGAACGGGTTCGTAATATCCGAAACAACAAAACTGATCGCCTTGCTCTTCTGTACCCGCAAACCTCTGGCTACCGCATTGGGCACATAGTTCAATTCAGAAATCGCTTCCAAAACACGTTTGCGTTTCTCTTCATGAACCCAACGCGTATTATTGAGAACGTAGGATACGGTGGCAACCGAAACACCTGACTTGTGAGCGATATCTTTAATTGTCGTCATCGTTCAACACCACCATCCATGATCAAAATGCTCTAATTCTTTTCATCTAATCGATTAGATATTACGATATCACAGATATTTTTATTTGTCTAGAGACTTCTTTCATCATTTCTCGACGAGTACATTCCTACTCTGAGTTAGCTCAACATGCAGTTCCCCCCATGCACACATCGCATCGAGAATGGGTCTAAGCGACCATCCATATTCTGTTAGAGAGTACACCACTTTGGGCGGTATCTGGTTATAAATTGTTCGTTGCAAAACGCCGTCCTGTTCCAGTTCACGCAATTGTTGGGTAAGCATCTTTTGCGTAATGCCACACATCAATTTTTTCAGCTCGCTAGTACGTTTCTCTCCCTTGATTAAATGACACATGATAACCACTTTCCATTTACCGCCGATAACATCAAGTGTTGCTTCAACGGGAATATTATATACCATTAGAGCACCTCCCTATTCCATTTAGAGTACTTTTAAGTGCCTATATACCTTAAAAGTGCGTACTTATCAATAAGTGCTTCATGGTTATATAATAACACTCGTGAACAGGAAGTAAAGCTTGCTTCTATTAAATATACACTATTAGGAGGTTATTATGAGCCAATCTATTGCACAATCAGCGTCTAACCATAAAGTCGCGCCAAAGTCAGGAACGTGGGCTCTTCTTGCCCTAGCGATCAGCGCATTCGGAATCGGAACAACAGAGTTTGTTCCCGTAGGTTTGCTTGCTTCCATCGCTGATGATTTAAACATCGGTATCACACTGGCTGGTCTGCTTATCTCGGGCTACGCCATCGGGGTCGCAGTCGGAGCTCCTATCCTAACCGCTCTCACAAATCGCATGAGCCGCAAGTCACTGCTCATGCTGCTGATGGTTGTCTTCATCATCGGAAATGCTGTCGCCGCTCTCTCCCCTTCATTTGAAATACTTCTTATAGCACGTTTCATCACTGCCTTCTCGCATGGTGTCTTCTTCTCCATTGGAGCAACCATCGCAGTGCAGCTAGTATCTCCTGAGAAGAAGGCCAGTGCCATTGCCCTCATGTTCACAGGTTTAACTATCGCTATTGTTACTGGTGTTCCTCTCGGAACATTTATCGGCCAGGCATTTGGCTGGAGAGCTACGTTCTGGGGAGTTGCCTTGCTGGGTGTTATTGCAATCATTTCCAGCTCCGCACTCATTCCCAAAAATTTGAAGCAATCTCCTCCTGCCAAAATATCGGATATGATCAAACTTCTTACAAATGGTCGCCTGCTGCTCGGCTTTCTGATCACAGCATTCGGTTACGGCGGAACATTTGTTGCCTTCACTTATTTAACACCGCTGCTGCACGATGTGACTGGCTTAAGCCAAGGATTTATTAACATCCTATTGATCGCATATGGTATTACGGTGGCGTTTGGTAATTCCGTTGGAGGTAAATTAGCCAACAAAAACCCGATTCGCGCGCTATTCTGGATGTTTATTATTCAAGCGGCCGTTCTCGTTCTGTTGACATTCCTTGTTCCATTTAAAATCGCTGGCGTAATTGGCGTCTTATTAATGGGCTTGCTAGCCTTCATGAATGTGCCTGGTCTTCAGCTGTACGTCGTTCAACTCGCTGAGAAGTACGTGCCTTCAGCAGTCGATGTAGCTTCCGCACTCAATATTGCGGCTTTCAATGTCGGTATTGCGGTTGGTTCAATCATCGGCGCGGTTGTTATCGACTCTCTTGGACTTATTCATACCCCTTGGATTGGTGCTCTCATGGTTGTCATTGCCATCATACTCAGCGGCATTTCTGCCAAACTTGAACGCAAATAAGCTAAGGGGGTAATTCGCATGTTTGATCATCATCATACCTATCAACGAATGTATAGAGAAGGCGAATTAACGCTTGGTCTCCATATTCCATTAGAAAATTATCAAATGAATAGACCAACAATGGCTCAACAAGTCGAAATGGCTCAGGCAGCTGAAGCTTACGGATTTACTACACTATGGCTCAGAGATGTTATCTTGGAGGATCCCAATTTCGGAGATCCTGCTGTCGGCCAAATTTATGATATTCTGATTTACGGCACGCACCTGCTCAGTCAGACAACACATATTGCCATTGGAACATCTGCACTGGTTCTGCCTCTTCACCAACCATTGAGACTGGCCAAGCAGGTTGCAACGATTGAAGCCCTTTTCCCGGAACGGCTCATTATGGGGATATCCTCCGGAGATAGAAGGGCTGACTGCAAAGGTCTTGGCGTCGATCATCCGAGCCGCGGTACACAGTTCCGTGAAGCACTTTCTTATCTCGAAAAGGCGCTCTATGAGCATTATCCTGTCATCGACTCCATCTATGGAAAGATCGAACAAGCCACACTGGTCCCAAAACTGAAACAGAAAATCCCGACTATGGTGACTGGCTTTGCACAGCAGGATCTCAATTGGCTCGGACTGAACGGCGATGGATGGATGTATTACCCACAAACGCCGCTGCGCCAGCTAGAAGCCATCACCGCATGGCGAGATTCAGCAGCTCGTCAACACAAGCATGCATTCCGTCCTTTCTCCATGCCCATGCATCTCGATTTAGCGGAGAATCCCGACGAAGAAGCCTCCCCCATTCGGCTTGGTTTTCGAATTGGACGGAACCGATTAATTGAATTATTAAAAACATACCAGGATATTGGTGTGAATCATCTTTTCTTTGCCCTATTTGATAGCCTTCGTCCCGCAAACGAGGTTATACAAGAACTTGGAGAATATGTGCTGCCGCACTTTCCACCGCATCAGACCGATAATAATATTTTATGATCAAAGTGCAAATTATAAACTCATTAAAACCGCGTAATGTTCTGAAAGCAATACCGCATGGGAACTGAACGTCATTTGCCGCAACGACACGTCCTCCAATCCTTAGCGGTACCGGTACCGCCGAAACCCGCATGGCATGGACGGCTGCACCACTCATACACGCGACAACTGGTACAAGTGTGCGGACCTCGGTGAGCGTTAGGCGTCAGCGTCTGAGCCCGCTCTCGGGCATCGTCGATCTGGCATCTTCGACAGCGTTGGCCTGTTCTGCGAGACCATCACGGTTTCCCGTCGTCTCAGCGCGCAGGGTCATGATCCCGAGCGCACTCACTTCTGCCTGGTAACGGCCAATTGCGCGGGCGGCGGGTCGGCCATAACGCCTACGCGTATTCCTGCGCAATTGCCGACGCTGCTTCAGTGAAGAGAGTGACACAACTTCATGAGCCAATATCTCCCCATCGCGGGCGAGAATCGGCATCGCGGTGACGACGGCTCTCCCCTGACGACGTCGAAGCACAAGCGCAAGGATCACCATCGAGAGGAACAGCGGAACCATCACGGCGGCGTAAATCTTGTAGAGCATAAGCGGGTCTTTGCCTGCGAGTGCCGCCCAATCCCACACCCCGTGCAGCGCGACTGCGAACACCAGACCAACGCCAGCAAAACCAACTTGCGCGCTACGATGGCGCTGGCCCGCGGCCGCAGCGATCCCGAGTCCGAAGATCGCGACCAGGAATGAATGCATGAATGGCACAAACAGCGCTCGGAGAGCGAGACCGGCGATCAGCAAGCCGGCCGCACCACTATCAGTCGGATTGCTGCCTGCGAACTGGGTGATTATCTTGCCGAAGTACAGGATCTGCTCGGTGAATGCGAAACCCGCGCCGACAAATCCACCATAGATGACACCATCAAGCAGCCCAATGATGTGCCGGCGGCAGTAGATCAGCAGCCAGATCAGGAAGAGTCCTTTGAATACTTCCTCGGTGACCGGGGTGATTACAAGAGGCTGAAACCACGAAGTGAAGTCGGTGCCGACCTTGGCATTCAGGAGGGACAGAAGGCCTTCTTGGGATACGAGCGAGAGAAACGTAGCGCCAGCCGCCCCCCACACAAACGCGGGGAGCAGCCGCTGCGCCGGTTCTTGTTTCCATCGGCCGAGCCATACGAACACGCCCACCATTGGCAGAGTGACCAGCACGGACACGGGCAGCCCGACGAATATCCCGCCTACCCCAATCTGTGAACTGACCCAGACGATTCCAACGAGCCACGCTGCAGCTGCCAAGAGAGATAAGAGAATCCGCCTCCGTGCTTGGCTAGGTTGTGTTGAAGTTTTTATGTTCATTTCCATTCGTTCCCTTCATTCTTCGAAAGTTTTAAGTTTTGTTTGATTGATTGATTTATTGAAGAAAACCGACTGGAGCATGCATGATGATTAATATAGCAATTTACCAAAGAGTAATTCTGTCCTTTGGGGCTATGTACATAGCATCGCCTTCTTTTACATGAAATGTTGAGTAGAAGTCATCGGTATTAGCAACAACTTCATTAACCCTAACTTTATTTGGTGCATGAGCATCGATTGTTAATAGTAACTCTTCCAATTCAGGACGAGCTTTCTGTCTCCAAATGGTCGCCCATGACTTGTAGAACTCTTCAAGATTTGCATCTGATAATTTTTTTGTCGCTTCAAGCGCACCCTTTAGTCCACTAATGTCCGCAATATTTTCCGGTACTGTCATTTGTCCATTGATTTTTTTGCCCAGATACTCAACTTTATTGTATTGGTCAACAACAGCCTTTGCTTTTGCTTCAAATTTCTTATGGTCTTCTGCTGTCCACCAATTTACCATATTTCCAACCTCATCATATTTTGCTCCATTTGTATCAAAGGCGTGTGAGATTTCGTGCGCAATAATTGTACCTATACCACCATAATTCCGACTTGCGCTTTGATTCTTATCATAAAATGGCGCTTGAAGGGCCGCCGCAGGGAACGTAATCGTGTTTGTCAGCGGTTGATAAGACGCATTAGCAACATTTGCGGCCATTCTCCACTCATCTCGATCAATAGGTTGATCGATTTTCGCAAAATTGCTTTTAGTTATTATCGCTTGTATGAATCGATTATTCTCAAATAAGGGGCTGCTGAGATAATAACTGCTGTTCCTAAGCTTGGTTTTCATCCGCTTTCGAACGCCCTCCGATAAGATCTCTAAATGAGAATATCTCTCCCGACATTAGAACCCATGATGACTTCACCGGTTGCAACGCCGATATACTGCGGGAACGAACCTTCAACGATAGCAGTTGTTGTAATAATCAAGTGTTTTCCTCCTAAAAACAAATAGAGTTGTTGCCTGTTGTTCTAAACCTATTTCTGATTTATCCAATTTGAACTTTGCTTCAACCTCCTTGAACCCCGTTACCCGTGGGACGGACTATTCCCCAATACGGAATCCTAATAGCAGGGAAAGAAAATGACGATGAGTACAACCAGAGCGGTGGCGGCGAGGGATAATCTTCTCAAAAACCACTCATTTCCTATCCTACCAGCCCCAATGAAACAGAACCTAAACGGATAAATAAACATCAGCTTAACTATGCTACTGCCGTTTAGGTTCTGTTCATGTGAGTATGCTACTATGGAAATGGAAAAGGGTGAACACGATGACAAGTCTATCTGATATTAGAATCGCAATCGTCGACGACGAGCCTTCGATTATCATGATGCTGCAAATGGTGCTTCGCAGGGAAGGGTTTCATCAAACTGTACTCGGCTTCCACCTGCGCGGAAGCTCTTAATTTAGCGAAGCGTGAGGCCCCCGATGTCGTCCTGCTCGACATTATGCTTCCCGACGGCAGCGGCCTGGAACTCATCTCCAAGCTCCGCGAATACGGGAATCCGCATATTTTGTTTCTGACAGCCAAAGCTTCCGATCTCGATGTCCTGCGGGGCTTCGCCATGGGCGGGGACGATTATATCACGAAGTCCTTCAATCCCCTGGAGGTGGCCGCAAGAATTCAAGCGCGTTTCGCCGTCTGGAGCCGGAAGCCCCCGCAGCCTGTCCGCTGAAGGGGGCCGAACCAGGCGTTTACCGATTCGGCCGCTTCACCCTCAACGAGGCGGAGGGCGAACTGATTGTAGCTGGGCAGCCTATTCCTTGCCCAGCGCAGGTCTTCCAGCTGCTGCTGCACTTCTGCAAGTTTCCCGGGATCGTATTTTCCAAAACACAGCTCTATGACAAGGTTTGGGGGATTAACGGACTGGGCGATGACTCGACCGTGATGGTGCATATCCGGAGCATCCGGGAGCGGATCGAGATCGATCCCGGCAACCCAAAGCTGCTGCTTACCATACGCGGGCTCGGCTACAAACTGGTGAAGGAGCCGCAGGAGCGATGAAGATCCAACGGCGCATGGCCTTCCACAGGCGGAACGATTCAGATCTCCCCCGAGTAATTGTAGTGGAATAATGTGGAGTCATTGTCCGCTGCAATCTGCGGTAAATACTCCACACCTGCTGCCTTATTATAGAAGCTTGTCATGCGTATACTGCCATTATCCATGTACGCAATTTTCGTACAAAGCGCATCATTCTCAAGCGTCCAAGACGTTTGATCATTGACTACGTTCAATTGTGACTTTGAATACGCTTCCATAGGTTTGATTGATAAACAAAACTGATTAGCACTTAACACGCGCCAAATGACCTAGCTACGCGCACAAGCTGACAAAACATATCTTCAAACTATAGACTTTCAACGTGCATCCATTATTGATATATTTGTAGTCATTGACGGACATTATGTTCAAAAAACCTGCTTTAAAGTCTTTCTAAATAACGGCAAACGCACCTTCAACTCTACAGTCCACTGGATCTGACGATCTTCACATTACTTGGACGGCAATGACTCCCCTTACTTACCAAAAAAATGACAGAGCCCTCGTCGGGACTGCCATTTCTATAACGAAAACGATCAAATGTTGATGGAGGGAAATAATGACCGCGATCCATATTTCAGCAAAATGTTCTGCTTGCTGTCCCACCTATCGAACAATTTCTACTTGAATCATGGATCTCAATTTTAGTTTTGCCCGATGCGTCCTTGCTTTCACCGTGTTGACAGAGGACTTTTGAATACAAGCAAGCTGTTCATATGTTAAGCCGTTTTTATAAATAAGCAATAGGGCCTGTCTGTGCAAGGGCTTTATATGAAGAAGCAATTCACGAATGTACTCCTTTTCCGCAAACATTTCAATATCCCTTCTAGCCGTTCCAGTTTGCAATTCTGTCCAATCGCCCATGATTTCCAACCGTCGATAACGTTTCCTGTACACATCGATTGCCGCATTTCTGGACGTAACTGCTAACCAAGCTTGCTGGATGTTCTCATCGCTTAACTCGTCGATATGACGAAATGCTTTTACAAAGGTTTCTTGCACCACTGGTATAGCCAACGACGGGAATTCCCGTTGTATCCGCTTTCAAAGAATAAGTTGTTGAAGATGAATACATGGATGGCAACCCATATGTTTTCTCGTGCTAATAAGGGCGTACAATTGGAATAAATCCTTGATGAGAGTCCTATTTCATCTCCCCCATTTCTCTTCCTACGAAATCAGGAAGGATTCCAGCAATCGCTCGGGGCGGTAAAACCACTCTCCTACCTCCGGTCGATTGCTGTTTCTCCTTACCATGGCAGCGTTCTCTTACCTTGGAAACCTTCTCTTTTTGTGACGCTATGCTTTTTCACTTTTTCAGCCAAATATAAGCATTTCATGCTATTTCAAGCATAATTGAACTAGATCATCCACGTGTGCTGTTGCAAGACAGACGACCGCATCCGCAGAACCATAGTATATTTTGACTTCTCCTGTAGGCTCATGAATCATGCCACCAGGGAAAATTACATGATTCCGAAACCCGCCATCCGTTTCGTAACTGGTTTCCGGAGCAAGCAAAGGATCTTGGTACAAACCGATTACCTTTTTGGGATTGTCTAGATCCAGCAGCATGAGGCCGGCTGTATATCTTTTTTTCCAAGCAGGCTCCCACCCATTCTTGCCTCTAGAAGGGTCGATATCTACGGCATGGAATGTCGTTAGCCATCCCTTATCTGTTCGGATGGGTGGCGCCGCTGGGCCTATTTTATCATTAGCGAAAGGTACTTGTTCCACAGCCAGCAGCAAATTCGAATTTCCCCAGTAAACGAAATCTGGCGACTCCGAAATCCATGTATCGAAGCGGTCTATGCCGCCTCGACTATAGACTGTGAATGGGCGCTCCAAACGAACATAGTTACCGCCAATTTTTTCAGGAAAAAGGACCATATTCCGAAGATCAGGTGTCGACAGGCTCAACACTTCAAAATGTTCAAAATCATCGGTAACCGCTATGCCACCGCGAATGCCATGCTTGGTATCGACGGCAAAGCACATATAGCATCGTCCATCAATAACCGTTAGCCGTGGATCGTAGGCGCGGATATTTTCTTCATCGTTCATTTTAAAACAAGGCTTCGGACCAACCTCCCAATGGATGCCATCCTGACTGTAGGCGATTCCCAAGTCCGTCGTTGAGAATGGTTCCAGCCTTTGCTCACGAAGAGAGCCGTAATCATTTCGAAAGACCATAACATACTTGCCGTTGAACTTCGTTACGCCAGCATTAAATACAAGTGCCGTCGGATAGGGAACTTTCTCAGCGTCCAAGATCGGATTTAATGGATGGCGCCGGATAACCTGGCTTGATGTTAATAGACCTATGACCGGTAATGTCATGTTGAAACCCCCAATTTGTTTGAATCATTTGTTGACTACACTTCTACAGGTCTCTTGTGTAAAATGAATGCTGTTTCTTCATCTTTATTACCAGTTCTTACGATTAACCGATTGTCGTCATGATCGATCATTGGTGCTTGAGGTGCCTCAGCACTGTCCATCACGAACGAGAACAGGAAGGCTGCTTCTTCTATTAATCGAAAATCGATACTTCTCCGTTCACCCGAATATAGAATGAGATCTACATTGAACGTCAGACCGTTCTCCTGAATTTCCCATTTCAGTGGCGCTTGAGGAATGTTATTTTCCGTAAAAGCTGCATACCATGTCCGCAGCAACATCTGGAGCTTACCAATCGAAATTAGGGCACCATTGTCACTAGAATCTCCGCTCACATTGTCAAGGCACCCGCCTATTTCCAATCGCAAGCGAAGGTCAGAGGCTTCGATCACACCGCCCGTCTTATCTAAGCTCGGATGCGTGTCCCCCCCATTGGTTATGAACTCGACACCAAATAGAACGTGCTGACGGTCCTGTTTACCATTGAACACGGCCGAGCAATAATCATAACCATCATGCAGACAGCGCAATTGTAGATATGTCGCCTGACCTCCGTTATCAACGTAAGCCAATAGCGAACGTTTCTGATTCCACATTACCTCTCTGCTATGGCTGCCGAGTGAGTATTGCTTAGTCATATACGTCGTGGCCCAACTCTCCAGTTGCGTGGTTGCATTCACGGCATACAATTGCCGAATTTCCCTTTCCTGCGAAGAGAAGAATAACGCCACCAATGGCTCGGGACAGTAAAACCCACTCTCATACCATTCCTCCTCATAAGGCAGCTCTTCCCACGGGAAGAACATCAATTCGCCATTCGTCGCCAATTGCAGAAATGCTTGATTCTCCACACTGAGCAAAGTCTGATAACAGCGGGCGTGCGGGCCAGACCACTGTTTGGAGGCACTATGAAAATGCTCGGCAACTGAGTTCCATGCAAGATGGAGAAGCTCATCGCTTAATCTCTTCGATTCCTCTCCCGTTGTTTCGTTGCGAATCTTCGATAATTCCAAAATCGCAATGTACGTGTAAGGCGGGCTATTGTATTCCTGGAAAGCTCCGCGTTCCATCGTAAACCGATGGAGCTTCGCCAAACGGTTTAACCCGTATTCGGCATAATCGCTCCGTCCGAACCGTTCTCCGGCAATTAGTGTTACAAATGCGCCCATGATGGCAATATTCGTATAATGCGGGCCTACATCCCGTTTGATGATAGCGTCGCAAGCGTTATATATCGCTTGGGTGACCGTATCACGTAGTTGATTCGGGAATCGATCCCCATGTCGCGATATGGCGAGGACAAGCTGCTTCCCAATGAAGTCGGCCCAATTCCAATCTGGCGGGGACATCTGGTCGAGACTCTCCTCATAGAACCAAGACCAGATACCGAAGGTGCTGCGGCTGCGGTCGGTATCCTGCAAAGAAACAATCTTCTCAATGATGTCGAAAGCTCGCTGCTCGTACTCCTTCAATTCTGTGTCCAACAAGGCAAGCGCGTAGCGCATAGACTCACGAGTAGCATGAATATAATCGGCTTGTTTAATCGTGGTGTGATAACCAGGGCTGCTGAATGGCGATCTTAGCAAGCGAAACTCCGAATTGTACGCATCATTTCTGGATTTTACAACATTCAGCAGCATTTGCTTTTGATCTAGTTGTTGCATGAGGGGTTCATCCTTTCAGGTATCCTATTCACATCGCGTAGACTTACTCTATCAGCGACTCTATTAACAATTGCATCGTTAAGCCTTGCCCATAGAGTGTTGGACATATCCGAACACGGTTGTAATCTTCAATGGCCGGCTTAACCGCCGTCCCTCCGGATACACCGCTTACTTCTCCCTTGGAAGTAATTAACGGAAGTACGCTTTCCAGCGTCAATCGACTCACTACTAAATAAGAAGCATCCAGCATGCCTGCTTTGACCGCTTTGATAAGACCGCAAGCAATGCCGGCACTACCAGACGTTTCCTTGTAGAAATCCTGTCTATCCAGAACGGTATGCCACAAACCATCTTCTGCTTGACATTCACACAGTGCTATTGCAAGCTTCGAATAGCGTGTATAGAGCTCATCTGGAATCTCAATAATGGATCTTATTTCCATAACAATTTCCGGTACCGCGATCATGATCCACGCATTGGCACGATTCCACTGGGTAGCTGACATATGATTTCCTGCCTCGCAATTCCAACCGTGGTACAACATCCCAGTATCAGGGTTCTGCAATAATCGAAGATGAAGCATCGTTTGCTGAAGAGCTTCCTCCGCAGCCTTCCGATCTTGTGTTAAGCCAGCATATCGAGCTAGGAATAGAACAGCCATATAGATCGTGTCGGCCCATACTTGCTCCTGAAACTCAACGTTCTCTGTAACGGTGTGCTCGAAGGCTCCCTCGCGCGTCCGAGGCGCTTCCTCGATCATCCATTTCACGATTTCCCGTGACTTTTCCAGAAACCAGTTTTGTTGCGTTGCACGATATAAGGCAGGGAAGACAGCGAATGGAGCCATGGAATTAATCGTCTTCTTCACATCCGCCTTATCCTTGTTCATCTCAACCCAATCCAGCGCATAACGAATGACACTTTCTTGCTTCAGCTTACTTCCATAATCTGCAATCGCAATGATGCCAACACCCGGTACCCAGTCCCATTGATGGATATCCATCCCCCAGTCACCACGATGATCCTGGATCATATAGGAATATACCTGAGAGAGCATGTGGTACAGCTCATCGTTTTTCATATAACTTTTAATTCCTTTAATGTTAAAATTTTACATTATCGAGGTATAGGCAACCCTCAAAGAGCTGGCCGATAGAATGTGCAATTATCATTCCAGCGGATCACTCCTTGTGTTTTGCCCGATATTCAGTTGGCGTCAAACCTGTTATTTTCTTGAATATCCTCACAAAGCTATTTACATTCGAATAACCTACCTGCTCGGCGATCGTGCGGATCATGTCATCCGTACCAACCAATTGTTCCATCGCTTTGTTCATTCGGACATCCATTAAGTAGTCGATAAAATTACATTCCATCTGTTCTTTAAACAGCTTGCTCAAATGAGAGACGCTAAGACGAAACTCGCTGGCCAATAAGTTCAGCGACATATCATTACGCTTGTAATGCTGCTGAATATACAGCAGTACTTTATCAATCACATCATTTTTTTCCCGTATGTTTCGTTTTTGTTTAATTCGTTCAATGATATGTTCCAAGGCTTCCCTTGTATATTGCTGCAGATGCTCTAGCTGTTCATATTGATTCAGCATGTCATACATCTCGTGTCCGGGAAGTATTTCCCCCACTTCTACACCGATTTCCGCAGCGACAGTCGCAACCTTCATCAGGCACTGGACAATCAGCTGCATGATCATCTCCGGTGGAACATTTTGCTCCGCGAATAATTCGAACCATTTGCTTACCTGATATCGCAGCTTATCGCTGTCAACCATTTTTACGGAGTCAACAATCCCATCCGTCATCGCAAAAAAGCGGTGAAACTGCGGAGATTGGCCACTCGTAATATCTTCATTTGTAATAATGGAATTTCCACCCATAACCAACTTATAGCGAAGCGCCTCAATTGATTGCTTGTTGGACAGATGGATGTCGTTAAAGCTTACGGAATCTCCAATGCCAACTGTAATGGTCTGATTGAAATATTCACGGACGAAATTCCGCATCAAATCAGCTACCGCTACCGCTCGCATCACGTTATACTCTGCGGTTTCCTGATCGTCGAAATTCATAATGACGGCACATTTGCCGTTCTCAGCTTCGACCGCGAAGCCTTGACTTTCCGCATTCATTAATTCTTCTGCTACATTGCATAGCGCATAAGCATATAAATGCAGATCTCGTGCAGTCGCGATTTTGTTCTTATTATCAAATTCGACACTCATGACCACGAACTGGCCATTCTGCAAACGGATACCGAGCTTATCCATGTAGGTCTGCAATGAGCTCCATTTCTGTGGGGGGTTGGACAATATCTCTGTAAGCAGCTTCCATTTAATTAATGGTTTACTCTCGTTGACCTGTTTGTGCAGTTGATCCCGGTCTTGCAAGATATGCTCCACGGTTGATTCGAAATATTGAAACTCATCTGAATATTTGGGTACCGGATGCCCTTTGGGATGAACCGTCAACCGTCCGGTCATCGACTGAACGAAGCGGTTAATCGGCTTGAACGTCCAACCGCCAACTACGGCAACCAACACCATGGACATGACGAACAACACAACCGCCAGCGCTAAAAATCCATAACGAATGACTGACAACCTTTGATTTAATTGGACCTCAGGAATGAAGCGCACGATCTTCCAGCCCGTATAATTTTGATTGACATAAAATAAGGAAGATGGCGTTTGATCCACGTTACTAGAGAAATGTCCTTCTGATTGGGAGCTATTCAGAATCGATTCGATATACGGCAAACCGTTAATATTTGTGCCCAGAATTTTCTTGTCTTGATGCAAGACAATAACTCCGTTAGGATCGATAACAAACGTCTCTCCCTCATCCTGATTCGACGTTTTCTTAATCAGGTCGTACAGCAATTCTTCTTTAATGTTGACAGCAATAGCACCTTTTCTCACATTGGGATCAGAGATGAGCGGATAGGTTCTGACAAATGTAACTACGTTGCGATAAATCGGATAATTCGATTGATCCAGCATTAATTTACGGGTAGGCATCCATTTGGAATATCCCTCGTAACGCTCGAATTGATTCACCCATTGATAGTTCTGCATGAATTCCTGTTCATTCAGCACAGAACCTGATACCAGCTGACGCTTGTTGTAGGCGTATAAATCGATTGAAAACATATAGTCGTTGCTGCTCACCGCACTGGCGAAATAATTCGATATCCGAAAGGAGTTGCTATGACTTTCCTGCTCATTTAACTCATAATTGAAGAACTGCGTGACATCTTTATTATTTAACATCTGGATCGTAAGCTTATCGATATTCTCCATCGTAAGCTCCAGCTTATGATCCAATTGTCTGAGCAATTCCATATTCGTATCCGTCAACTGCCGCTTTAATTCCTTATTGAAGAAAGTATATGTTGAAAAAGTAGAGGACGAGACAAGCAGGAACAAAAGAATCGACAACATACCAACCGCTTTGGTAAGCCGTTTGTTCTGAATCCACTTCATCGTCCCATCCCCCTCTTCTCAGTTGTTATTTCAAGCTGGCTTTATTGTCTTGGTACCACTTATTGGCGATTTCTTCTGCTTTGGCTCCGCCCAAACGAGCCCACTCCTTGCGAATTTCACCAAGTGCCCATTCACCGCTATACTTCTCTCCCTGCGTTGTTGCTTCAGCACGGATTTCCTTAATGAAGGTGTCGAATGAGGCGCGAATGGCATTGATCTCGTCAAAGTTCGGCTGATAAGGAATATCGCGTCTGAAATCAACTTTGAGCGCCGTTTCCAGTGCTTTCGCATCAAGCTTGGCAACACGCTGCGCCAACGGGGTATCCGCCGCTTGAAGAATTAAATCCTCTGGCTTAACAACTTCTTGACGCAATACGGCATACTCCGCTGCATAGGATACTTCCTTATTGTACTTATCCATATTTAAACGCTTGGCAACTCCGTTAACATTCTCATAGTGAACGCCTTGTTCTCCGTTTAATAAAGGGAACCATCCCTTATCGACCATCCAGTCCAGATACTCTATGGCGGCCTTCGGATTTTTCATACTTTTATTAAAGGCCACATAAATAAAAGGTGATGCTTCCTGGTACACGCCATACTTACCGTATTTGGTGGATACTGCTTCTAGGGGTACAGGGTTAGCAGTTGGAACATTCTTGAGCAGGTCTGTATTTAGCGGAGTAAGCCACTGACCAAGCATTATGCCCGCCTTGCCAGTCGTCCATAGCTGATTGCTTCTTTGGTTATTATTATCTGTGAAGTACTCACGATCTACAAGTCCAAGACTGAACAGTTTCTTCTCTAGACTAATGACATCAGCAAAGCGGTCCAACGTTGCTCCGTATTTCAGTTTGCCCTCTTCCACATACCACTGAGAATTCATAGCCCCATACAAGGCAGCGTAGATATCACTGGCATTTGCCCCTACGATAGGCGTACTTCCTGGATATTTGTTCTTAAAAGCTTGCGCCACAGTAATTAATTCATCCACCGTCGTAGGCGCCTTAAGGTTCAACTCATCCAGCCAATCTTGCCTAATCCACATCCCATGATTCGCAACAGCTGTAATTGGACGCTTCGTAACAGCCGCATAGATCTTGCCGTCGAACGTAATATATGGGAGCAAATCTGGATTCTCTTTCAAGTATTTCTTATATGAGGTGCTATATTTATCAATATACTCATTAATGGGTTGGAGCGCTCCCTGTGTAACTAACTTGCCAATATATGAACGATCGAACTCCCAAATCAAATCAGGCGCCTGATTCGAAGCGATGAGTACATTTAATTTATCCTTAGACTGATTGCGCGGCACAGGGACGATCGATACATCAATTCCTGATTCCTTACGAATATAATCCACCCAGCGGTTTTTCTCATACGTACCTTCATCACTGGACACTTTGCCTCTATCGAACATGGAAATACTAACTTTTTTCGGAAGATTACTGTAAGGATCCTTAGCAGCGTTAGCATCCGAAGTAGCCGCAGGATTTTTTACATTTGCCTGATCTGTTGCGCCTTCATTAGAGCACGCCGCAGCAAGCAATACCATAATCATACTTAAAACGAGCACCATTTTCCCCTTCATTCTACCAAAGCCTTTCATACACAACCTCCCATGATAGTACTATTATATTATAAAAAAGCGCTCGCGAGTTCGCTTCCATATATCCAGCTGAGTTAACCCTTGACTGAACCTAGTAACACACCTTTTATGAAATGCTTTTGCAAAAACGGATAGATACAAAGAATCGGAATGATGGCTAGAATAACCGCCGCCGCTCGAATCCCTTCCGGTGTTACCATCGTCTGTGTCACGCCTTCTCCGCTGAGCAGCATCTCAGGACTAACCAATTGAACCATCTGATAGAGCTTGACCATTAATGACATCTTATCCGTACTGCGAATATAAATTAGAACGTTCATGTAAGAATTCCACCAGCTGATTGCATAAAATAGCGTCAATGCAGCGATTACAGGCTTAGAAAGCGGTAGGATGATCTTCATGAGAATCGTTAACTCACTGGCGCCGTCAATCGACGCAGACTCTTCCAACTCCTCTGGCAGACCCTCCAGAAATGATTTCATCACAAACATGTTATAGGCGCTAATCAGTGCCGGCAGCCATAAAGACCAATACGTATTAACTAACCCCAAACTACTGACCACTAGAAAATTAGGGATAATACCTCCACTGAACAGCATGGTGACCAGAATCGCCATCAGGATTATGTTTCTCCCCTTGAGCCTAGACTTGGACAACGGATAAGCCGCCATGATCGTAAATAGCATATTGAGCGTTGTGCCTACAACGGTAATGACAATCGTATTCTTCATGGCTACTATCATCTGCCCGTCACGCAGCAAATTGCTATACGTATCCAGATTGAATTCAATCGGCCACATGAACACTTCACCTGCGGTAATCGCTCTCGTGCTGCTCATCGAAACTGCAAATATATTAATAAAAGGAAATAAAGTTACATATGCACAGAGTGCCAATAATAAGTAATTGAACCAACGAGAAGTTTTTACCATAATCCACGTTCTCCTAACACCTTAATGAACCGATTCACAGATACCATGAGGATCAAAGCAAGAACCGATTGCAATAAGCCCAGAGCCGTCGTATAGCTGTATTGCAGATTGACAATCCCGTGCTTGTACACGTAAGTACTGATCACCTCGGAAACGCTGATGACCGTTGGATTGCTCAATGCATACACATGTTCAAACCCTACATCCATCATCTTCCCAACTTGTAGGATAAGCAGTATGGCAATCGTACTGCGAATGCCCGGGAGCGTAACATGCCAAATCTGCCTGATTTTGCCCGCACCGTCCATCTTGGCCGCTTCATATAAGGTAGGATCAATCGATGCCATAGCCGCCAAATAAAGAATTGTGCCGAATCCGGCTTCTTTCCAAATGCCCGAGAAAATAAAGGAAATGGTCCACCATAACTTATCCGCCATAAAATAAATCGGTTCGATGCCAATGCCTTTCAGCACGTAGTTCAAAATACCGGTAGATGGGGACAACAAGGCATAAATGATGCTGCCAAGTACGATCCATGAGATGAAATGGGGAATATACAACAAATTTTGCAACGTTCGTTTATACCATTCCACCCGTACTTCGTTCAGCATTAACGCCAGAATTATAGGTGCAGGAAAAGCAAATATAAGTGTAAATAGATTCAAGAGCAGCGTGTTTTTCAGCACAATATAAAAGTCTCTGCTCAAGAACAATTTCTCAAACTGCTCCAAACCCACCCAGGGACTTCCCCATAATCCATCGGCCAGACGATAGTTTTTGAAAGCGATAATTTCACCCGCCATAGGGGCATATTTAAAAATAATTAAATACATAACAACCGGTACCAGCAGCATATACAAGAAGCGGTTCCGTGAAGTATATTTCCATACAGACTGCAAAGCCATCCCCCCATTCAGTTATCAATTGTCGTTTGCAACCTTAGAATAGCAGGGGTCTTTTATCATGAAAACCTTCCCTTTTTGTGATGCCACTCCTTTTCAACATAACGGCACTCACTTTTTTTGTGATGCCATACTTTTTCCCTTTTTCGGCACAATAAATGGGGAAAATCACCTACCGCCAGGACAACGGAAGGAAAAATGGTGGAATTCCAGCGGACTCCATAGGAAAAGAAAAGCCGAGATAACCCAGAACTGATCCTGCTTTTCGCACGGCTTTTCATTGGCGTGGAAGTTTATGATCAGGAGACTGTTGTGGCTTGTGTGCTGAAAGGTCCCTTGCACAAGAAGCCGAAACAAGAAGTAATATGCCGGGCAAAAAAACCGACGACAAGGATGCGGCCGTTTGGATCGTTCAACTGCATCGATTTAAATAAATCCAATTTGGTTTCCATACTAAGTTACTCCATCCCATGTCTTCATTTTCGGTGAAAATAAAGTGTTAGACTGGCACTGAAATAGAAACAGCGGCGGACTAGGACTGAAAATAAAGTCTTAGACTGCCGCTGTTATATTGAGCTAACGGTTGCAATAGGTAAGCATTTGATGTGAACCCCAGCTTAAATGTCCTTGCACATAAGCATCATAAGCTCCTTGTTACTCATTGATTTGGGATATATTAAACTGCAACTGGCCTTACAGCTTTTATAAGCGCCAGTTTATTGTTTTATTTTGATTTCTGGTCAATTAGATCGTATCCAGTAATATATGGTTTTAAAAAGTCAAATGCATTTGGATCATTGGGGTCGATGAATTGAACGATGACAACACCACTCTTGGGGCTAATGGCCATGTGTGATTTATCCTTGTTGAGTACTAAGGCAGGTAAATAAGCCTCGTAATGAATACACAAATTTATCATTGTACTATTAACGACCATTTTGTGTGCACCTCATTTTATCTACTGACAGAAAAGCAAAAAAACGCACTCTCCTTTAGGAGGAAAGGCTGTACATGAACTAGGTTGTATTGTGAGTACACTCATTTTGTATTTTCTTATCCCTTCCAACAATCATGCCCTGACATAAGTCCAATCAATCACTATGTACCGAGCATATGATTATACCGTAATGAAAATTTACTTGAGGGGAATGAGTAAATATGAGTGGTGCAAGTTGTGCAGGTTATGGTAACAGCTCAGCAGCAATTTTGGTTCTTTTTATTCTTTTGGTTATTATCTTAATGACTTTTGCAATTTAAACCAACATCACAAAAAAAAACAAAAACGGTCTTATCGCGAAATAGATGCGATTACAGACCGTTTTGTTTCTCGTTTAACTGAGGGTGACGAGTTTCAATAGGCTTTGCAACTAGCTTTAAACGCCTCTTCTAAACATGCAAACCTCCAATTAATCGAGGGCAATGACGATATGGCCCAACCGGAATTTGGATCAGGCTGGTTATTCCTTGCGAAGTCATCTTGTAGATCTCATCACACAACTTGGCATCAAATCCGAGGAGCGGATGTCCCCCCATCCCGATAGCGGATGCCGCGAGCAGTAAACGCTGCACGAGCATCCCCGCTTCCATCTGTTGGATGCGATATCCCCTATACCCCAAATCTGTTGTGAGATGACCTTTGTCCCCTGCCACATGAAAGCATAACGGAACTTGGGACAGATTCACGTTGTCGGAAGGCATTCCCTGCTGCAGCTTGAGTCGATGATCCCCCTGACGTATCCGCCGCAATGTATGAGCAGTACTGTCATAACGGTAAGCTCCGTCCGGGAAGCCTTCAACGTTATACAAACAAACGTACAGTGAGACGCGGGAAACGGGATTCTCATGGGCTTCATCCAAATCATTCCGATACCTGAAGGAGGCCGTTGCCTCCTGTAACAGATAAGCCAACTGCTCTTGGCTTATCTTGGCCATTATAAAATCACCATCCGGCGAAAATCTCTTTCGGCTTATCGCCGCCAAATCATACGACAACCGTTTTACTTGGGGCAGAGCCACTGCCAGATCCTCGCAGTCAACGATCTTCTCTTTGCTAATTTGCCGTATTGGCCGAAGCCATTCCAAGAGGGATGCTTCGTTCATCTTGATAAGCAGCGGAAATTCCTTGACTTTCCGGGACCGGACGTAGTAATCATGCTTAACCTTTGGCAACTCCCGACATAATTCAGTGGCGGAGCACTCCCGCTCTTCCTCATTCCAACCCGCAAACCATTGAATCGCAGACTCCGCTGACAGCGGAATCACCGCATACACGCTCTCCTCTTGTTCCGATATCCCAAGGAGATCATTCACAGCCCGATCAAGGAATTGGAAATATGTCCCAGACGAGAATCCGAACCGTTTCGCCACTTCCAAGAGCTGCCCGATTAACGTACCCGCATCCAATCCTTGCAGGCGGTAGGAAAAGTTATTGTATTTAAAGAAGTTTTTCCAAAACAGGGTCGATACAAAAACAGTACCAAAACAAGCCGATACGTCACAACGATTGCCAAGCGCCCGGGCTACATAGGCATCGAAGTTGCCTTTGCGCAGCAGCACTAAGCGGTGGTGTGCCACATCATAATGATATACACCCTCGGGCAAATCCTCCAGCTTCAGATATATATATAGCTCATTAGGATATAACGCTCCCCCGGAGGGAACAAACCTCCGGTACAACTGCAGCAAGCCCATGTTTTGTACCATGGAATTCGACGTAGGGACGGACTGGGAAAAGTGAGTGAGCCCGAATATGTACCAGAGAAAATGACCCATATGGCGAAGGTCAGGCTTCACTGGCGCTTCCCCGCCGTCGAGCGTCAGCGGTACTTCCGAAGATAACGGAGCCACTTGCAAACCGCGGTAGAGCTTATAGGCAAGCGGTCCGTCTTCCCAATCCACCACCAAGTCCGGTGGTTTGGTTTTATCAATGTCATAATGCAGATTGTGCAGAAATGCCTCCAGATTCATGCTTCTCCCTCCTGCTATGGAAATGGATGCGGGTATGGATTGAGAAGTTCCAGACTCAGCGGCTGTTTGGCATACCCAAGCTCCATCGGTACCCTCAAAACCCGCTCCAGCCCTGCCACGCGGGTAAACTGATGACCGAATGTCATCGGCAGCATCCCCGGGATCAGCACTTTCACACAATGCAGTCCATTTCGAATAATTTCCGGCGCTGACTGATCAACGACGATTACATCAAGATTCAATCGGCGGAACACCTGAAGAACATCTTTCAGATCGTCCGTTAAATCAGCATGCCTAGCCTCCCGCTTGAATTCCTCTTCAAACGTTCGCATCGGGCGATTTTCATCCAGCAGAAATTGCAAGCGCTCCTCCGCTTGCGGCAAAGCGTATAACAATGAATGATCTTCCATCTGCTGCACCTGGGAGGAGTCGTGAAGCATCCGAACATACGCCTCGCGGTTCTCCTCAAATTTCTTATCAAGATTCAGAACCATGCCGGCCAACTCGTGAACCGCACCTTTCACCGCCCGTACCGGATCAGGATGAGCTCCGGCCGCACAGATGAGGTTCACTCCATTTTGTTTCCTGTTTTTTGCTACCCCCCAAACGCTTGGAATCCCGTTCTCCATCGTCGAGTTGTAGAAATATACATCAAACCCTGCCACAGCTCGCATACGATCGATCATCAGCCGCAATTCCCGGTCGTTTGCGGAATAAGGGTCAATGCGTGAGAGAGGCAGCTGCGCATACCAAGTCATCAGAAACGAATCTCGCTCCACAACTTCCATTATTCCGTAAAAGATAGCTTCCTCCATGCTTCCACCTAATGCGCATCCGTTGGAAGATTCGGACACGAAACCATGCCCGCAGCCCATGCCGTAATAAGCGAGCTGTTCCGGAACGAGAATCGGACGCTCTTGCAAAAACGAATAGCCCCACACCCAATCGATGAGGCGGTCAGGATCGAACGTAGTGAACGGATATCCCGGCTGTGCGTACTGTTCCTGCGCGTGCACCCCTACCTTGACGGGGTCAAGCGCTTGATCTTGCAGATCGCGGAAGCTGCCATGGACTACCGTTCGTTTGCCTCGGGGCACCATACCGCAGTACCGCTCCAATCCCTCCAAAATGGCGGTCAACTCGCTCGCCGCATAGGAATGAGTCCGACCTGCCGTCCCCACATCCTCAGCGATCAACGGTAGATTCACGCTTACATCGGCAAATGGCGACGCAAGGTCAATCATTTTCTCATTCATAAAGCCGGTCCGGCTATCCAAATAGTCTTTGGTCAGGACTTTTTTCAAATCATCCATCGGTCGGGAGCGGTAACTGTCCAAGCTGATCTTAGGACTTGGCTGCAGTGAAATGCGGGCTGATGCCGACGAATCGTCAGGCAATCGACTGCAAACCGGACATAGCGGGTCAGGGAGAAAGAAGTGAACTGTGCTCTCCAGCGTTTTCAGGTTGATCATAAGCACTCTCTCTGCTAAGTGACCCGGTTTGTCTTGCAATATCCTCCGCGCCTCTGCCACTAGCAGATGGGCTACTTGGAAGAGTCCCGTACGCGAAGCCCATGCATCGCGTGGTATTCCCCCTTGCGCCGCAAGACTCCGCTGCAGCGCACGCATCTCCCTACGGTCGCGTCCCGCCATGAGGCGTCGCGTATCTGCACACTGGGAGCACCCTTGTGAACCCGGTGTTACCAGAGGTCCGATCACGCCCTCGCCAAATGCAACGAAGCCGCGCAACCATGGGATGCCGGCTGGCTGCAGCAGTTCTTCCGCCTTTTGATGAACGTAAGGATGCCAAGCATCGTGCAGCACCAATGCCAAATCCACCGCTGCCGGCACTCCTGCTTCGAAATCCATTTGACGTACGATCTTGAATTGGGCTGATAGTTCTTCGTATACGCAGTCCGCCAACTCCCCGTCTCCCACAATCATAACGATGGCGCTCACCGGGTTCCCTCCTCTCGCAGCAACACGCCAAATACTCCTGCCATTTCCTCTTTCAAAAATGGTTCTACTGCCAGATCGAAGACCAAGAGCCGCTTATGGTTCCGTTTCAAGACCTGCAAGGCGGACTGCAAAACATCCGATTCTATCGCAGCTTCACAGGATGGGATCTCAAGGTTATGCGGAATCTTTTCTGCCAGACGCACAGACGAAACCTCCAACACTTGCGATGTGAAACTAGCCGGTTGGTTTTGTGCCTTCAACAGAGCTTGTTGCAATGCATCCCGCAACGCAAATGTTACATTCAAACCTACACCGCCATACCAGCGGTCATCCGTACCGACCCATACCACAGGGAATCCGCAAACGGCCTCTCCCAAGCCAATCATCGGCTCTGCCTTCATCGTCGTCAAAGCCTGCAAATAAAACTGGCAGCGTTTATCCTCTATGGCAGACAAATGTACTCGAGAGACAGACGACACCTGACTCGCCAATTGCTTGCCCATCTCCTCAGCCAGACACCTAAGCAACCCCCGACCTATGCCTTCCGCAAACGTTTCTCCCGCTCCGATGCCGATAAATTCCTGCGGTTCTGAGACGAAAAGGCGTGCCATTCGCGACACATACGCTTCAATTCCAGACAACCCTGCTGCCCGCCGAGCTCCCTCATGAGTCAGATCGGTACATACAATGTCCGACAACAGCGTAGTCGGCCCTTCGGATAATGGATCGATTGCCTGAACTCGACACTGAGAGAGAGGCAGTTGTTTTAAGTCTCCCTCCTCCCAAATATGAAAAATTCCGGATTCCGCAGATGTCAACCGGCCAAAGTAAGGAAGCAATCCGGTCTCACTTTTGCTTGATTTCCGCTCGAGCTGCAATTCGAAATCGTGAATCCGTTCAACAGCGGTACGCCCGTTCACAAGCGGATGGGGTACGAACGAATGCCATTTTCCTTCCAGAGTCTCTAGATTAAGCAGATAGAACGGATCACTTTGTTCCGAATCGTTCAATCCACTAATCTTTTTTAATAATTCAAACACGATCACGTTCGCTAACAGAGCTCCCGCTGTGGAAGAGAAGGTGTGCAGCTCTGGGTCTTTAGAAATCGCAGATTCGTGTACGCTGCGCCACGCTGACTCCCAGCAGCCCTCAGAGTCCGGATGTACAAGAGGACCCGCCATACCCGCCTGCTTCAGACAAACTGCAGGAAGAAACACCTTCTTCTCCTCCCTGCACACCGCATGAAGAGCCCGCAGCTCCTCGATATCTCCCTCCTGTGACACAAATAAAACCGAATCAAACGGCCTTACAGCCTCCCGCCAATTACGATTCCCCTCGGTTTGCAGAGTAATCTCCTCGATGACTACCTCGGGGTCCGTTTTACGGGCATGTGCCGCGAGTTCTAGCATCCGTTGCCGATCGGTCAGCTCTGAGCCCGAGACCAGCACGTGTAACTTGGGCAAACCGGATTCAAGCAGCGCGGAAATGACCGAGATCAGAAAGGGGCCAGAACCGACCGTCAATACCTTAGACTGCCGATACGACTGAAACCGGTACGCACCCGAATTACCGAAATGGTCCAAAAATTCAATTTGAGAAGCATACTTTTGAAGAATCTCTTCAGACAATAGATGTGGAGTGTCTTGGCTCGTGTCCCGAACAAACCCATTACGATACAACATTTCTGCAATTCCATATACCTGCTTCCGGTGTTGGTCCGGCAATCCGTCTGTCAAATCCTTCAACCTATGCTCCCCATTGAATATCGGTATCAATTTCTCAATCCACCGATCGATCCCTGCGCCTTCCATACGGAACGAACTTACGTTGTTTCGAAAATACACACTACCATTTGGATCAGGGAGAAAAAACGTATCCCTTTTCATCTTCAGTCGCATCGAAGGGTTCAAATTTGCCATTCTACTCCTCCTCCGGAAGCTGTTCTCAATCTGCTCAAACTCTTCACATGTAATCTTATGTACAGCTAATTGTCCCTCATGTCTTATTCTTTAAGAAAGCCCCTGCAGCAATGGCCTAGTTTGCTGTAGGGGCTTTTCTCTATCGGCAAGAAACAATTCAATATCCTTAGCGGTGGCAGTTATGGCAGTTATGACAGTTGTGACAGTTTTGACAGTTATGACAGTTCGAGCATCGGAAGCAACTGGTGCAATTGGAACAGTTAAAACAATTCGTGCAGTTAAAGCAATTGGTACACGTAAAGCAATTGGTACAGTTCGTGCAAAAGAAGACGCATAACCTAGCATCTTGCTGGCTTTGTACGTTCCAAGGTGTCACCTCACTTGCTGTGAACTCGGAAACCGTCAAATTCTGAAGATCATTTTGGAATTCATTCATTTACGAAAACCTCCGTTTAATAGATAGTTGTGTCGGCATCATACTCTTTGTGAATTCAGCCAATTATTCGACTACTCCATGACAACATATGAACTCAGCTCCGCACTTGTTACTGATTAAAATGCCTATTTCATTGTGAATTTTCAGGACAAAAAGGAGCCTAGCCAAGTTCAATTCGGCTGAGCTCCTTTTGCTTTTCGTTTTTGTTGATTTAACTTAGTCTACTTGAAATAATTTGATTTACAGCTCGTAACGCAGAAGAGATCGCACCTTCAATCCAACCGGGAAAAAGACTCGTACTATCGCCAGCAAAGTAAATCCTACCTTGTTCGGCAGACAGTGTTGGGAGCATTCGATTCATCTGTTTCGGCTTATACCAAGCATATGCACCTCGGGAGTAAGGATTATGATCCCAAGAAAAGACCGTCCCACCTTCATAATAATGCGACAGTTCAGGAAGCACCTGTTTGATTTCTGATACAGCTGAATGAAAATTACCAGCTTTAGATAGTTCTCGCGCCGATTCACCGGAGGAGTACGAACAAATTAGCCCCCTCCTTGATGTCGTTTGAGTGAATGTAGCATCAAGCAACCATCCAATTTTCAGATCCGTATTTACTGTAGTAAAGGAACTTAAGTTGTTCCAGAATCTAGTTCGGCTTTGTATGACGGTACGCGTAACGGAAGTGGAAAGTTGGTTTTGAATGACATCATTTTTTTCTTTGCTAAGTGGCGGGGAAAAATGAATTGTACGCAGGACTGTAGAGGGAATGGCCACAATGACCCGATCACAGCAGATCGTGAACACTTCGCCAGAATTTGTATATTGGATCGTTACCCCTTTATTACTATGTTCAATATGCGTCACAGCACATCCATAGCTGATATTAGAACCAATTGTAAGGGCAAGCTTTTTCGGCAATTGATCCATTCCACCTGCTATAGTTTGTGTATTTCTTCCGGAACTGGCCATTTTTAAGTCAAGCAGTCGCTGTAACGCAGATACTTTGCGAATACCATCACCTAACATCTGCATATATCCGATTTCAAACAACTTAATCGCACCCGAAGAAGCTCCTTGGCTTTTAAGATATTCTTCCATTGTCATAGAATCTAGCAGTACCGCTTGTTTTGTGGGCCAGCCCGGCAAAGAAGGATCTCCCGTCGCGTTAAGCCCCGGCTTAAGGTACTTTTCCAGCATTCCCGCATATCCTAAAGTCCTTTCCTCAGCTGTAAGTGAAACAGGCCACCAGGCAGGTTCAGCCGGAGAATCTATGATTAATCTCCCGTTGATATATGACAAACTTCCATTTGGGGCTGGTAAATTTATTAATTGGACTCCGGCTTGCTGGGCATAATGCAATGTGAGAAAATGATGCGCTCCAATGAACGCAGCCCCCATTTCGCAAAATAATCCGTCAGCAAATTGATCCCGCATTGTGTATATGCGACCACCCGGTTGACTATTTGCCTCTAATAAACGCACGTTATATCCTTGTTTCATAAGCTCCAAAGTGCATACCAAACCCGCCATCCCTGCCCCAATAACTACAATTCGCTCAGGAAAACGACCTATTAACATAAAATCCGATTCCTCCAAATATTACTTTTATATACATCATGTGTGCTTATAATCCTTTACTTTCTAGATACTTTGTATTATTCTATGCTGTCCGTTACCTCAATAAAACAATAGAGGAGCTGCCTGAAGCAAGCTCCCCCACTAAGCTGTCGCAACATTGCAGTGTTACCTCAAAAACAAACAAGCAAGACGCTGCAGCGCTTGCTTGTTTGTTTCTTTGAAACTATCTCTATCATATTGCAAATGTCATAGTAATAATAACCAATAAGATAAATAGAACCAATACTGCTGCTGAACTAGTACCAATCCCTGCTGCATATCCCATATTAGTCACTCCTTAAATTTGAAATTCATTCTTTTTTTTCAAAAGAAAAACGGGCTCCTTTGAAAGAAAAAGGGGGACTCCTCAATGGCCAACAAATCAAAAAGAACAAGTGGAGTAAAAGGGTTGAAGAATGGACTGAATGGTGTAAATGCACTTGTACTCAGGGGTTTGGCATTTGAACGAAGATAGATTTTGTCATGGGTGCTCTTATGCAAAATGCCTTCTAAGACTTGCCCTTGTTGTGTCATCACGTAAACATGTTTACCCGTGAGGGATTTTAGCCGATTTTTGTCAATGGACAATTTTATCACCCCTTAGTGTTGCATTCTCTTACAAAACTTGAGATGTGATATCAATTACCATACAAACGCACTAGTAATGATAACCAAAAGGATAAAAAGAACCAAGACAATAGCCGTACTTGTACCCACACCACCGCTATAACAGCCTCCTGCAGTATAACCCATTCTGATTAGCTCCCTTCTTTATCAGATAGTCTATTGTATTTTAATGGCATTAAAATGTATTGGACAAATGTAGGTTATCAAAAGCCTGTTTTGAGATTGGGATCAAACAGTACTAATAATCACCTAGTAGGAGGCTGTTCCTTTGAAAAATTTCTATCGTCTGCTTGTTTGAACATCGGTTTTGGTTACATTTGAATGCCAAAAATCCTCCAACTCCACGATTACTCTGGAGCTGAAGGATTTCTCTTTTTTATGTATGCAGCTGAGCCCTGAACTTTAGCTTTGCCTAACCGATCTGAGCCATATATACGCCCTCTAACTCGGTTGCAGCCTCTTTAATATCATATCCGGCTTGTTGGACCGCTCGAATCCTGATCTCTTCTGAAGCCCTGTCACTGCGAATCGCTTTCAATAACCACTGGGCCCATATGGCTGCGTCTTGCTCCAAACTCAAGAAAGCGAAAAAACCGGCCTTCAGATTAGCCTCATCTGGCAAAGCATCCGAAACCACACAAGGAACACCTGCCGCTTGCGCTTCAATTAATATCATCGGCAGACCATCTTCAAAAGAGGGCAGCGCGAGCACATCAATCTCCTGAAGGAGCTCGGCAATATCTTCCCGTATGCCAAGTAAATGAACGCGGTTCTGAATTCCCTTTTGCTCAAGAATCGCCTCAATTTGCGGACGCAAAGCCCCATCACCAATCAGAATCAGCCGCGCATTCGGGAGCCGGTACAGCAGTTCTTCAAAAACTTCGATCAGATATCGGTGATTCTTCACAGCACTAAAACGCCCAATATGGCCAACAATCGGCTCATCCAGCGGAATCTTCAGCTGCTCACGAAGCGAGACACACGTTGTTATTCGGTTGGTATAGAGACTAAGATCAATGCCATTGCGCAGCATTTTACCTCGTTTATCGTTCATCCATTGGAATCCAAATAGTGCTTGGCTAGCCGTCTGCGAGCTTCCAACCCAACTTGTAGCCAGACGTCGAATCATATTCTTCTTAAACCAACGGGACATCTTATTTTGTGAAATCGAAAAAGTAGCTTCCCTTAAGCTATGACTATGTGCAATGCGAATGGGAATGCCAAGAAATCTGGCGATCAATAAAGTAAATCCACTTGCATCCATATTATGACTATGTATCGCTTGAAAAGGTCCTTCTTGTTGAATAATCGCTTTCAAATCAAACAAATATCCGAACCGGCCTGCGTGATAGGGTTTCCCAAGATGAAAAATCCGTCCGCCCAAAGCGCGTATTTCTTCGTCATAATCGGAAGGATTCTGCGTATGGACCACAAAATCGAATTGAACCTTGGATCGGTCCATATTCCGATATACCTTCATAATAAAGCTTTGTGCACTATCCTGATTCATATGACTAATTTGATGCAATATCCTTAATGGGCGACTGCTCAAAGCCATTCCCCCTACTTGAGTTATGAATATGAACCAACAACATGTTAAAAACAATCCCCAGATATATATATAAATCAATAAATACTGGATATTTTTTTACTTAATATAGGTAAAATAGGGGGGATAAGTTAACAAAATGTCATAGAATGTAAACGCTATCTATTTAAAATTGTAGCATGAATTTCTTGCAATTCCTATACTTAGATTAAGATTAGATAAATATTTGATAAATATTTGATAAATATTTGTACACTTTCCACCTCATTTTAGGCAGCAAATAGAAGAATACCGAGAAATTTTCTGCATCAGCAGATTTTCTCGGTTTCTATGTGTCTCCATGCTATTATCTAGATGCCAGGATAACTCGGAGGATATGGCGGCTAGTAATGTGCGAGTGCCTATTTGGTGAATGGTTTGCGGAAAATGAGCTTGTTTCAAGTCTTCTTGCTACTTTTTTCCTTTCCAAACATCACTGAGACCTGCCCAAAAGACTAAAATCGTGGTGACCACAATAAAGCGAAAATCCCAGGCATTCGGAAAATCATTCACCTGAGTTCCAGATGCGCGGAGCACTAGCACGAACAGGAGAAGGACCAAATCAAAAAACATGCAGTAGGCCATGCGAGCTGATAGTTTGTATAGAGGAAGTTTGTCCAACATTTTGCCGAATCCTAGAATGTCTGACCATCTCGAAGTTTCTTTGGATTTATTCTGGGGGGATCTGTCCTCGGGCCGATCATTGATCGGCTTTTGTTCGCCTTGCATCCTTTTGGCCAACTCCTTGCAACGAATCATGGGCGTCCAGCCACATCAGAATGGCTGCAACGAAGCTTAAACCTGCTACGAATATTCCCCCCATATTGGACAGCAGCTTCATCTCCCATGTCATGATTAAAGCTAGAAAACTCACTAGAAATGCGAGGAATGAAGCTGTTTTTTTCATCGAGTTTCCTATCATAGTCTACTCCACCTCCTTATTCGCTGATGGTATAGGATATGAGAGATTGATAGATTTGGTGCAGACGAAGTATTGCTCATTTCATGCAAAAGAGGACTTAAGAGGCGTCCCTCTTAAGTCCCTTAACGCCATTATCTATTCAGCAAGCTGCCCACATAACGCAGTAATTCATTCGCACATACCGGGCAATAACCGTGCTCATCGATCAATTGCTTTGTTACATCATTAATTTTCTTCAACTGCTTTTCATCCGGTGTTTTGGAGGAGGTTGTAATTTTCACAATATCCTTCAAGTCCGCGAAAAGCTTCTTCTCAATGGCTTCGCGCAGTCGTTCGTGGCTGCTGTAGTCAAACTTCCGCCCCTTGCGGGAATACGAAGATATCCGGATCAGAATTTCTTCGCGGAATGCTTTCTTCGCATTTTCAGAAATGCCAATTTGTTCTTCGATTGAACGCATCAGTCGCTCATCCGGATCCATTTCCTCACCAGTCAGCGGGTCTTTGATTTTCCCCCAATTACAGTAAGCTTCGATATTATCGAGGTAGTTGTCAAAAATCGTTCTGGCTGATTCCTCGAAGGAATAGACGAAGGCTTTCTGCACTTCTTTCTTCGCAATATCATCATACTCTTTGCGCGCTACCGAAATGAAGTTCAGGTAACGTTCCCGCTCATCTTTGGTAATCGACGGATGCTGGTCTAAGCCATCTTTGAGCGCCCGCAGAACATCTAATGCGTTAATGCACTGAAGATCTTGCCGAATCAAAGCACTCGAAATCCGGTTAATGACATAACGCGGATCAATGCCGCTCATGCCTTCTTCCTGGAACTCATTTTGCATTTCTTTCAGATCGGCCTCTTTGTAGCCTTCGACGATCTCTCCGTCGTACATCCGCATTTTTTTGACCAAATCCATGCCTTGTTTCTTCGTTTCTTTCAATCGCGTAAGGATGGAGAAAATCGCTGCATCCCTTAACGCATGAGGAGCGATGTGAATGTGCGACATATCGCTTTGACTGATCAGCTTGGCATAGATTTTCTCTTCATCTGTGACCCTTAAATTATAAGGAATCGGCATGACGATCATCCGTGACTGCAGCGCCTCATTTTTCTTATTCGAAATAAATGACTTATATTCCGTTTCATTGGTATGGGCAATGATCAGTTCATCGGCGCTAATCAATGCGAACCTGCCTGCTTTAAAATTGCCCTCCTGGGTGAGCGACAGCAAGTTCCAGAGGAACTTTTCATCGCATTTCAACATTTCCTGAAACTCCATGATGCCCCTGTTAGCTTTATTCAGTTCGCCGTCGAAACGATAGGCACGCGGATCCGATTCAGACCCGAACTCAGTGATGGTAGAGAAATCAATGCTGCCTGTCAGATCAGCGATATCTTGCGATTTAGGATCAGAAGGACTGAATGTTCCAATCCCGACACGGCCTTCTTCTGAGATAAAGACACGTTCGACCAAGACGTCTTCAATGCAGCCGTTATACTCTGTTTTCAAACGCATCTGGCAGGACGGGCATAAGCTTCCCTCAATTTTCACCCCAAGCTCACGTTCGATTTCGGGACGAAGCTCCAGTGGAATGAGATGCAACGGTTCCTCGTGCATCGGACAGCCCTTAATCGCATAGACAGCCCCTAAGTCTGTTTTGGCAAATTGCTCTAGCCCCCGCTTCAACATGGTCACAATGGTTGATTTACCACCGCTTACAGGACCCATTAACAGCAATATACGCTTACGAACATCCAATCGACGGGCTGCGGAATGGAAATATTCTTCTACGAGCTTCTCAATCGCACGATCCAGACCGAAAATTTCTTGGTTGAAAAAGCTGTAGGATTTGTGCCCGGACTGGTCATTGATACCTTGCGATGCAATCATATCATAGACTCTGGAATGCGCGGTTCTGGCGAGCCCAGGATTTGTGCGAAGCAATTCTATGTACTCCGCGAACGTACCGGTCCAGCTCAATGAATCCTTCTCCGTACGATGCTCCGAAATTCTTTTGAATATGTCCATGGGTACCTCCTTTCACTGCTGCCTTTAAAATATAGGTCAGCTCGTGATGGTGAATTGTGTACTACAATCCTATGCACTCAAAGAACATAACTTGCCCGAAATTTTCAAGAGAATTGGATTTGGAAATAAACGGAAAGGATCGCAAGGATGTTCCCTCACGTCATTGAAGGCATCCTCATAATCATTTTGGTTCCCTGCTCTGGCCAGCTTTCTACCCTTAGTCCATAAGCCTCTCCATAGACCATTTGAATCCTGCGGTGTACGTTTAAAACACCGATCCCGCCTTTAACACCTGTCTCATCGATTTCACCATCTGCCAGCCGGTTGGCATTCAATTTCTTTTGTATCTGCCTGAGCTTCGCCTCTGGCATGCCTGCTCCATTATCCTCTACACTAATCCAAAATACCCCATCCTTGATGCCACCATCGATCCGGATTAAGTGATATTCTTCCAGGCCTTCCGGAAATGCATGCTGGAACACATTCTCAATCAGCGGCTGCAGGGTCAGACGCACCATGACATGAAGCAGAAATTCAGGCTTAATCGCAACATCGATCTCGAATTCCCGACCAATTCGATGCTTCAGTACGACCAGATAATACAGCACATGCTTTAATTCATTCGCCACCGTAATTTCTTCGAGATTCGTCTGGACGGAATATCTCAGCATATAAGCTAGAGCCTTAACAATTTCGGATATTTCCTCTGAATCCTGAATAGTCGCATAGCAAATAATCGTCTCCAAGGTGTTGTACATAAAGTGAGGATTGATTTGCAATTGAAGAGATTGGAACTCCGCCTTCTGACGCTCCATTCGTATTTCTGAATTGCTTAGCTCCACCTGTACCACGCGATCAACCGCTTCTGACAGGCGCTTAACCATCAAGTTGTAGCGCACAATCAACTCCACAATTTCATCACGGTGGGGAGGAAGGGGGATCGTGGCCCAATTCCCTTTCTCCGTTTCCCGCATGCCGGATTTGAGCACCTGAATTGGCTTGGCAATCGATTTCCCGAATCGATAAGCAAGTAAAATCGCCAATGCTAGTGTGAATATCCCGACGACCAACGTTGTTGATCGAATATTGGAAAGCGGTTTGCGCAATTCATGAAGCGGCATGGAGACGACGAGCTGCCAACCCGAATAATCGGATTTGCGGCTTAGATACATCCGTTGATCGCCCTCACTGGCGTCGATAAAGGCCCGGGAGTCGGCCTGTTTCAACTTCTCGACAAACGCCGCGGGAACATTCGATCCTACTTTCTTTCTATCAGGATGATACACATAGTTGCCATTATCATCAATGATGAACAGATAGCCATACTTCCCCAGGTCAATCCCTTTCCATAAGGCGGATAAATCGGCAGATCGCATCTCAATGGCAAGCAAGCCGCTTAATTCTGGAGAAGTGAATCCACGAATGCGGCGGACCATGGTCAACATTTGATTCTCTTGTCCAGCAATTATCGTATGGTTCAGAATGCTTAATTGCCCATCAGCGCTTGTATTCGCCAGAAAATAAGCCATTTGTTTCCGAATATCCTCCCCATTGAAGGATTGTTCGGTTACGCCATTGTAGTAATACACCGCATTTTGCTTATCGCTAATTAAATAGACGGAAGCTAGTTTGGGATTTCGTATAAATAAAGGATCCACACTAATTTCACGAATTGTATTGCGATAAGTATAGAAGTCATAAGCTTCCCGAGTAGAAGGAAGATCTATGAATTCCATAACCTGTCTATTGGTTAATATCGAAACAATCGAACGCTCATAATCTTTAAAATAGATATCTGTATGGTGAACCGCATTGCCAACAATTTGATTCATTTGATTTTCTACCATTTCCTCCAACTCGCCGGAGGTGATCATGTAGGAAAAAATGCCTACACTGCCTAACGATACGATAATAACAATCATAAAATAAACGAATACTTTCTTCGTAAAACCTCTAATCTTCATCTAATACCTAATCTGGCACGATATTCAGTCGGTGTAACGCCAACAATTTTTTTGAAGGTTTTGGTAAAATGAGGGTAGTCGTCATAACCCACATCCGCTGCTACGTCTACAATTCGTACATAAGGAATTGCCAGCATCTCTTGGGCCTTCGTCATCCGTTTATTGATTCGATACTGAACAAAGGTCTCATGGGTTATTTTTTTGAACAAGGAGCTGAAGTACGTCGGGGTTAATCCGACCATCGCCGCGACTTGATCCAACGTAATTTCTTTGGACAAATTGCTGTCGATAAAGGCTTTGGCCTCTTCCATCGGATCCTTGAAATGGCCGCTTCGGACGGCAAGCAGCCCTTTGATCATGTCATGAAGGCCCTTCTCGAAGGTATCAAGGGCTTCTTTCACACTATCGGCCTGCAAGTGAACCGGCACGGAATCAGGCGAGTAACTACGAGATTGAAGGCGTTTTACAAGAATGCCATTGCAATCGTCCAAGAGTTCTTTCAACTGAGCCAGCGAAACATTGACAGACAGGCAATAATCACGCCAGCGTAACATCAGACTATTAAGTTCCTCTATTTGCAAAGCCCATATTTGCTGTTCCATCTGATCGATCCACTCGATATAACGGGAAGGCGGTATATAGCTGCGTGCAGGCTTTTTAATTAATTGGTCCAGCATCTCATGGACATCCGATTTGGTGACTGGCTTGAGCAAATAATGTCGGACACCATAATTCACGCTCTTTTGAGCATATTCAAAGTCACTGTAGCCGGAAATCACAACGGTTTTAATATGAGGGAATTCCTCATAAATGATTTTGCATAGCTCCAGTCCGTCCATTTTGGGCATGCGAACATCCGTCAACACAAGATCAGGCTCTGAAGCTCGAATTAACCCCAAAGCAGCCTCGCCGTTCTCGGCCGTCTGGATTTTGGAGAAAGCCGGTGCGTATAATTCCGCCATTTTCAGCAACCCTCTGCGAATGACAGGTTCATCATCTACGATCAATACATGCATGTCCAGCCCCTCCTCACGCTTTTCAAAATGACTGATTCAACTATGATAACTCACGGCTATAGGTTCTACAACGGATAAATCAGATCGTTCACCTACTATAAGCTCTATATCATTTCCAAATGAGTTTGGGAGAAACGCCAAGTGATAGAATTGTAGAATGACCATTCTTCACTTTCTCCTGTCAGTTCTCCCGCATACTCGCCATCTGAATTTCGGGTAACCGTCAGCTTCCGCCAAGTGTATTTCCCTGCTTCATAATCGAAGGATTCCCCATCATCCTCGTACAATAGTCCCTCGCCAGGCTCCGATCCGAAATGGACAAGCTCTAGCGGAATCTGCGTTCCGGATGCTGGAACATGCGGCAAAGCAGGCATCATTGGGATGACAGATCCGCTTTTAACAAAAACAGGAATTCGCTCTAAACCAGCTTGAACGCGAATGATGCAGCCCCCGGTATAGCGCTCCCCGGTCTCCAACCCATACCAGATACCTGCTGGCAGCAGCACCTCTCGTTCATCTTCCCCTTCTACCAGCGGAGCTACCAACAGCGCTTCGCCGACCATATACTGGTCATCCCATTCTCTCACTTTCTTCTTGCCGTAAGCCGCGTCTGTCGTATTCAACTGTTGCTCCGCTTCGACAGCGTTCGCTTCGGCTTCAGCAATCTCAGAAGGAGAGATCACGAACGGCATGGCCTGGAAAGGAGGAATGCCTAGTTCACGATATCTGGCGAAAGCTGTATATAAATAGGGCAGCAGCCTCATCCGCAGCTTGATATAGTGGCGCACAACGCCTTCCACTTCCGGGAACGACCACGGCTTCGTACCATCCCCCCAAGCATTCAGCATGGCCAGAGGGGAGAAGCAGACGGTTTGCATACGACGCACCCAATCTTCAGCATTCCTCGCTCTGCGCACTTCCGGAGTCCACAGCAGACCGCTGAATGAAGAATTGCAAAGTGCCCGAATAAATTGCTTATGGTCATAAAGATCTGAGTAAAGTACGTAAGGCATCGTGGAGGCCGCAGCATTCGAAGCCCTCACCAGTCCGTAGGTTCTGCGATTTTTACTGCGAAACAGATCGTCTGTCATTTTCTGAAACATTAGCCCATACATCTGCCGCATCTGTTCGCCGTCCAGACCCGATGGGAACTTGGCATGTCCAGGGAACATCCAGGAATTGTTAGTCAATTCACTGCCGTCGCATTCATCCAGTTTGTAACCGGACACCCCGATGTTCACATGCTGCTGCTCATGCTGCTTTTTGTACAGATTTGCCGCCTCCGTCAGGGAGTAGTCAGGCGCAAGCCCCCCCCAAACCGTATGACTGCCTGAAAGCGGCTTCAGATCCGCATACAGCTCGCTCTTTGGGGATACGAAGGGATGCTCCCACAGATTCACGCGAAAGCCGTTTTGCTCCATTTTTTTCACAAATTGCTCAGGCTCAGGGAACCTGCTCTTCTCCCATTCATAAGTAACCGGATAGCTTTGGCTGTGCCAGCCTGGTTCCAGTCCGATCACATCGCATGGGAAATCATGAAGTCGGAACTGCTCCGCCTCCTCCAGGACCTGCTGCTCGCTATATAGCGTTGGAACGCGATGCCAGAAGCCCAGCCCCCACATCGGAGGCAGTACGCCGCCGCCACAATATAAATTATACCTGGACACCACGTCCGCAAGCGTAGGTCCACCAAACACATAGACGTCTGCGCCTTCAGCTGGAAGACGGATCTCCACACGTGAAGCGACCATCGTTGCTCGCCATCCCCGATCGCTATTGCGATCGCGAATCTCTTCGCTCTGCGTGTCCTCCTGCTTCATCGTGGACCCGCAATACATCGTAACGATCCGCGAAGTATCCACCCAAACGCCATATCCAAGATCGCTGATATAGAAGGGAACCGGAGCATGCGTTTCACCCGTATCCTGTTTAGGATCGCTGTTCACGCGTAAATAACGGTTTCTTCCTCGCTGATTCATCCGCAATAACTGAAGGCCTGTCCCATATAACTTCTCGGTGCGATAAAGCGGAAAGGACAGAATAAGACTGTCCCCAGCTTCCTCAAGCTGAATACGGTCCCAATCGAATGGCGGCGCCACTTGTGGCATTTGTTGCAAAGCTTTTTCTTGCGGAGAAACATTCATCCACGATAGTGGAGTGATCGACTGCGGTTTCTTGATCGTCAGGCGCCATACGCCTGGTGCTGATAATTGCCATGTCTTAGTATCCATGTCGAAATCTCCTTTCTTCTTATAGCGTCGGAACCTTAATTACTTGCGTTTGACCGGTTTCACTAGCCAGCTTTGCGTAATGGACAAGCGCTTGGGTTTTCAAATAATCCCTGCCGCTCGTTTCTGCTTCGCGCCCTTCCTGAAGGGACGCCAGAAATTCAGTCAGCGTATCCGTTTCATCCACACCGCTGAAGTCCGTAATCAACTGGACGTCTTCGCCGCGAATCACACGTATTTGCTTATCTGTCACTTCCATGGCGCCTTCCGTGCCTTCAAGCCGCCAATTGCCGCTCCACGGCGTTTCGCTCCCTCTGGAAGCAATCGAGGCGTGATAAGCAGCTGTGATGCCCCCCTCCATTTCAAGAAAGGCATAAGCATTAATACTGGCACCGTCTTCTTCCCATCCGTTAATCGGGTTGTATAGTTTGGCCTGTACACGCTTTCCTTCTTTTCCACAGAAATAACGAATCAGATCAAAATGGTGGACACCGATGTCATCCAAGATGCGTACGGTATATTTCCGCTCAACCTGATGGTATCTGTAAAACTGTATATCCATAGACGATAAGCTGCCGATGACACCTTCCTCCAAGAGCTGTTTCATCTTACGTATAATAGGCATTCTGCGATAATTCTCGGCGATCATGAAAGGCAGCTTTTCTTTTGCAGCTCGAGCAACGACCTCAATCGATTCCTCATAGTCAAACGAAATCGGCTTCTCGCACAATACAGCCAGCTTATGATCAAATGCTGCATGGTTCACCGTTGTGTGCATCATTGGTGAGGTTACGTTAACCAGAAAGTCCGCTTGCTCCTGTTGCAAGGCTTCTTCAAGTGACGTGTAGAAAGGGAACGGATCGTCATTCATCTTCGCCTTCATTGTAGGATCCACCTCAACAACAGCTGCCAATAACCCTCTATCTCGCAGACGCTTGTACCAGCTGAATCCTGCAGAACCCAAACCAACCAATATAGCCCTCATGGACAAATTACCTCCCTTGCCATAGAGATACTTACCTCTCCATCGCTTTGTTGCCTTCATTATAGGAATTATTCGATCAGTCAGATAGGATAAAATTAAGCTGGCATGTCATTTTTTACGATTTTAATCAAAAAGACTACAAACACTAGGGGTTCCGCCCTTAGATGATTGCAGTCTTTTTTTTCATTTGAATGGTTCCGCATTTGGGGCATCCATAAAGTTCAACTGTTATTTTGCGTGAATTTTCCTTGGTCGTAAAACGAGCATGAGAATCATTAGGCTCAACTTGTACATGAATAAAGGGTTGATCTAGTTCTATTTCAGTACCATATCCACACGCAAAACATTTAAGTACACTTGGATTCATAAACGAAGTCATCTCCAGTTTCATTTAAAATAATAATTAATACTTCACGGTGCAACTTTTCCGAATTCTTAAACTATTATACATATATTGTAAAACAAAAGACATCCCTGTGTTGTTTTGGCCACTTTACAAGGGCCAACTCCCGACCGGGAGTCGGAAAAACCTTGCCTGCGGCTAAGTCACCCAGTCCATGAACATTGAGGCAAGCCCAAGCCCTCCTAAAGAACTCAATACCCTTTATTCGATCAAAATCGCTCATTCTGAAAATCTAATGAATCCCTGATGCCCTATTTCAAGCAAATGATCACCTTTCCACCTAAGATTTGCTCGATAGCGTTAATCCAGTTCATTATATCGCCAAAGTAGCCATTTTCCGGTCTATAAGCATCCTACAGTTCATTAGATGTCCTTTGAGACCGAACCCCTCTAAAGCCAAGTCAGCGGTGGATGTCAGTACATAAGGGGAAAGCTTCGCTCACTCCAAACCCAAAAACATATATTCAAAAAAGGGCGATGAGTGATAAACACACTCATCGCCACAACCCTGTTGATAATCATCCTATTTTATATCGAGCATAATCGCTCCTTGCTTCTTATTCCAGCGGTCTGTCGCTTCTTTAATAATATCATTGCCACCTTTGGACTTATACTCTTCGATGACTTTTGGCCAATCGGAGATCGGCTCTTTACCGTAAATCATTTTGATCATGTGATCGATAATAATTTTTGGACCCACATCCGGTTGAGGAGCGGCGAGATCAGGAAATTTGGCGAAGCTGTTCAAATCTGGATAAAATCCGATGCCTGGCAAACCTTCTTTCGTCAAAACTTCATCGAATGCCTTCAAGGTCGCTTTGCCATCCTCGTTTAGCAGCAGTCTAGGTTTGTTGTAGGTGGAATCATGAACAGCCCACATCGTGCCGCTGCGGAACCCTTCTTCATCAATCTGTTCCTTGGTCGTCGGGAATTTATAGTTGATTTTACCGCTGCTGTCCTTCGTGTAAGTCTCTCCTTCAATCCCGAAAGTGAAGAACGTTTCGGCTTCCGGCGAGATCATCCATTCGAACATTTTGACAATGCCAACAGCTGTTTCCTGCTTCACATTTTTATTGATATAGAAGGTGCGAATAACTGGCGCGTAGTAGAAATATCCACCTTTTCCTTCCGGCCCTTTCGGAGAAGGAATAATGTCAATTTTTGAGCCTGGCACTGCTTGTTGTGCCTTGGTTCGGTATCCAGGCAAGCCGGAAGCGTTTTGCGACCATATTCCCGCTTTACCTGCCTCGATACTTTTCGTGAAGTCGGTCGAACTGATGGTAGCGAACTCTTTGGGAATCAACCCTTCGTCATACATCGTTTTATACGTGGTCAGCGCTTTTTGAACGTTCTCGACATCGAAAAATTTCGGGACAACCTGACCGTTCACCAGCTCAAATTGGTCTTTATATGGAAGAACATCGTAAGCTCCCAGAATAACGTCCGCATACTTGAAGTTTTCCCGCATTTGATACGGATTCTCGACGCCAAGCTTCTTGAACGCCCGCAGCACATTGAGAAATTCGTCTACGGTTTTGGGCGCTTGAAGCCCCGTTTTTTCTAATAAATCTGTGCGAATATAGGTCGAGCGACGGGAAGGATTACTCAAAAACTCAGGTATGCCATAGATCTTCCCGTTGTATGAGACACTATCCCAAGCGGATTTGGGCACTAATTTCAATAAATTGGGGGCATTCTGCTTCAGAAGCTCGTCCAGCGGCATAAAGACACCGTTCTCTACGGACCCAGACATCGACTTGCTCCCTGGCCCCCCAATGCTGCCAACCACATCAGGAATTTCGTTGCTTGCGAACATCAGGCCGAATTTGGAATCTTCCATTACTTTTACGTTCAGATCCGTATTCGTCAGTTCCTCCAGCTTCAGAATCCACTTATCCTTATTCAGATCCGGCACTGTGGTGTGATACCCTGTGTTGACCGTCGTTGGATAAAGCAGCGAGAATTTCGTCGGTTCCTTCTTCGTGTTGGCAGATGAAGGCTGCGGTGCAGCTGTGTTCGCTACTTTCCCATCTGTCGAACATGCGGTTAAAGCAGAAGCTGTCAACATGGCAGCCAAAGTAAGACTAATCGTTTTTTTCAACTTAACCCCTTCTTCCTTTTGTGTACTGTAAGCGATTTCATTAACTGTCTCTATCTTATTGAATATTTGGTGCTTTTTGTATGTATAAATTTAAGCTGCCCTGTGAATTTATACGATTAAGATTAACAGCTTCGCCGCCCTTAGTAATGAGCCTCCTGCAAGCGACCAATCCTAATAAGGGAACTGTAGGACGCTATTTTGGCAAATAGCAGGGTTGCTAGAGCAATAGCGGAACTACAGGGTCTTATCTCCATCAAAAGAGTTGAATTTCCCATGAAATAGCAAAATAGTGTACTGTAGTTCCCTCAACCTCGCAATAATGACGCTTTTTGCTAGAATAGCGCACTGTAGTTCCCTCCCTCTCCGCGCGAGCCAGCCAGACAACTCCTATAGAAAGACCGCCAAACAGGTTGGCGGTCCGGGCGTAAATCAGTTGATAAATTGCAGCGATAGCAGCATGCGCTTCAGAATTGCGGCAGCTTGTGCTCGCGTGGCTGGCTGATTAGGCGCGAAGGCATTGTCAGACACACCTTGAATGAGCCCGCCAACCAGTGCTTGCGAGACGGCTGCACGCGACCAGTCGCTGATAGCCATCCGGTCGGAGAAGCGATTTAATATCGCATTGTCAGCCTGGATTTCCTTGCCGCCTATCTGCATCGCCCGAATCATCATCGCTACCATTTGTTCGCGAGTAATGCTAGCGTTTGGCCGGAAGGTTCCGTCTTCATAGCCGTTGATCAAACCAGCTCGGTACGCCGTGCTCACAGCTCCGGCAAACCAGTCGCCAGGTTGTACGTCATGAAATCCATCCGTCTTCATTTCCATTAACCCCAGCGAACGAACGAGTATAGCCGCAAACTCTGCACGAGTGACTGTGAGCTCCGGAGCGAATTGCTGATCGGTTTTCCCGTCTACAATCCATTTATTCGCCAGCAGTTCGATATCTGCTTTCGCCCAATGCCCTTGCAAATCGGTAAACGATTTCTCGGATTGAATGACGGTATATACGCTATTGTGCGGCGAACGAATCGCAATCATGGAAGATCCGTTCTTCGTTGTAATTACCGCTGGCACGAAATGAATTTGGTTGTGCGAATCCACCCATACCGCTGTCACCTTGCTGGAATCAACCGTCCACGTACCCAAGCTAATCGTACGGCTGACATATATGCCGCCGAAATCACTCTTTTCTTTGCCGTTGACCGTGATCGTGAACGCAATCGGGTTGGAGATCACTTGCTTTGCCTTCAAGTTATTCACCGCTGCATTCACATCGTCTCCGGCTTTACCGGATACTTTGGCAATGGAGATACTTATGGTTGAATCTTTAGGCATATCTTTAAACAGACTTGCAGGCAACTCATAATTTGCACCGTTCGCTTGAATCTGTATCACGGCGCTCCTGTGCTTGCTGATCATGTTCTGGATGGCATTGCCTGGCAGCTCCACGTTAACGGTAGGCTCACTATCCTTCACCTCCATGAAGACAATCGGAGCTGCCAATGCTCTCTCCAGCTTATCCGCATCAACAATGACTTTCGTTACCGTCCTTCCATCGGACGTTGTTTCCTTCGTCACCTTAGCATCCTTTTCAAGATCAATAATGCCTGTTGAACCGACTGCAGGTGCTATCGCGCTGCCCGATCCCGATCCTGTTCCTGATCCCGTGCCTGAGCCACTGCCAGAACCCGAAGAATCATGCAATGCCCTAAAGCTAACCGCCGTTCCATAATCACTTGTAGTTCCATCCGCGTCAACCGCTTGAACAGCAAAAGAGTATTCATTGCCTGGTGCCAAGCCAGTCAATTCATACGCAAGAACATTGCCAAGCGATGCAATCTCTGAGTAAGTGCTGCCTGTAACGCTATAAATTTTATAGCCGACTACTCCCCTGCTTGCTTCTGCTGCTGTCCATTGCAGCTTCGCTGATCTTGCCTGCACATCTGAAACGGTCATCCTAAATGTACTTGGCCATCTCAGCTGTGTGACGTTAATAGCAGCCAGTGCTTTATAGGTTGAGCCTGTAACGGTTCCTTGTACGCTAAAGCTTCCTACAGCTGCATATTGGGATGCATCCACGTTGTTCCAGAGCACACCCAGAATCCGCGTCGTACTGTCGCTATAAACTGCCGTGACTACCGTTGGCAATATAGGCGCGATGCCTACTCTTGTTGTTACGCTGATCGGGGCAATGCTTGCAATTTGCGCCTGATGATCCGGCGGAACTAGTTCTGTCGGTTGAGCCGGCGCCGAAATCATAAACTTGCGGGAATACGTATCCGTTCCCTTGGACCTTACCGCTACTTTGGACAGATCGCTCACACTGCCCGGCAGCGTATAGCTTGTTGCGCCTGCCGGCAAGTCAGCAAGTACCGTTGTGTCATTATACACCTTGAACCCTTCGCTCAAAGCATTAGAGTCCCACTTCAGAACTTTCGCGGAAACGCTGGCCTCAACCCTCAGATTCTGTGGAGGCGTTGGTGCATTAAACACTTGAACTTGCGTAAGGCGCGGAGGTCCTGTAAGCTCCGTACCTGTATTATTTCCTGAAGAATTCTCCACCGTTACCTTGATATATCTTGAATGATAAGTTTTGCCAAGATCGATAGGATATGAACTATCAGCCGTATCCACCCCGCCGTTATTGTTGGCGGCAGCATACGTATACCCTTGGGCAGACCGTTTATCGACTTGGTTAAAGCTCACGGCATCAAAATCAGCAGCCGAAGTATGATTGGCCATATCATTTGATACATACACGGTTGCGCCTTTTAACCTGGTCGATTTTGCAAACAATCGAATTTGGCTGAAATCCATGGCCTGACCAAGATCGATGACGAAGCTGCCTTTTCTCGCCCCATCGGTACCCAACCATGAATAATCTCCGATTTGATCCAAGCTGGTCACATTGTTTACAGCCCATAATGTCGGGTCTTGCAAGACGCCATTAGTCAGTTTGTTTGCATTCCCGTATTCATTCCCCGCTGCCGATTGCATCTGGATCGAGTTGCCGGTTGCTGTCGGGCCTACGTTATACGCTTTTTTGTTTAGCGCAAGATTAACGGATGACAGACCTGACGCCACCTTGGTAATGGTGATGTCGGAGAGTTGCAATTCCGCGTCGAATGCCGAATTATTGCCGCCATTGGAACTGCGGTAAATGCCCCACTTCGGTCGTTCGTATTGGTCAAAAGCAGCCGGAAATTCGGTCTCAAAGTTGCTGCCTTTTTCCGGTCTTCTCCACAAGTCCTTCGTACCGTCAACTGCGCCTTGATTCACAAACGCTTGATAGACATCCGGGATGTCAAAGTTGTAAACCTTGCCCGTGACCATATCCGTGATCTGAATGGTGAACCAGCCAGAATCCGAAATAAGCGCGTTAAGCTCCACTTGAATCCAGTGTCCATCGATTTCTTTTAACGGAATGCTCATTGCTGTCTTATCGCCGTCTGAACGGTTATGATTCAACACTAGATTCCTGCTGGTCGTTCCCGAAATCGAGAAAGCGAGGAGATAGGCGCCGTTCTCGCCGCCGCTGTTGCCGCCCGGCAATGTATTAGCCTTCTGGGCATTCACAGCCTTCAACTGAAAAATATGTCTGAAGTTCGGTTGATTCCATTGGTTGCCGTCGCTAATTTTCCATTTCCATTGATAAGAAACCAGATCACCATTATAGGCAACCCAATCGTTGGTTGAATCTTCACTTGGGCGAATTTCAACTCTTTGCCTGTCATTCAGCGCTGCTCCGCCAACCACATAGCCTTTATCCCAATCGAAAACCCCTTTATGGCCGTATTCGCCGTCGCGGACCTTATCCGCGAATTCATTATTCACGCCTCTGCCGTACTCAAAGAGTTTGAACACATTTTTGTTCAGAACGTTGTCCCACACGTTCGTCACATGGTCGTCAGCTGCTGTCGCACGAGGCTGATCGCCATAAAATAGATGATAAGCGTCTCTGATCCGCTTGGTCACTCCTTCTACAGGCTCGTCAGTCCCCATTGCTCCGCCCAAAATGTTATAGGGAGATACGCCTTCGATCGCGTTCATCTTGATTGTCTTGGAATTCGCGCCATTTCCGCGGGCGGTTACATCGAGTGCGAATAGGGATGGGCTTCCGTTGTTGAAATTGAATGTAAAATCATTTGTGCCCAGTGGCAATTTAGCTAAATAGGAGGTTGCAAATGTTACCGTACTGCCTGACAATGAGTAATCGATCGTTGGCCTTAGAGCGGTGCCGCCTTTGGTTATACTAGTAAGCGCCTGCCCGCCAGCAAGGTTGATCGTTGTAGCTATAAGTGCGACTTGATCCCACGTGCTGTAAGTATCCTTAGCAGGAACCAGTGCAGTTGTATTCTCTGCTGCTTCCTTGCCTGAGATCGTCAACCCGGATATCCCCATCAGCGATGCCGTTTCATCCGTCTTCTTATCGCGAGGGCCGACCAGTACCGTGTTGATCGCGACATACCGGGCTGTGAACGGATATAAGAATGTTTTGTTGTCAAAGCCCCATTGTTGTCCGTTGTAAGTGACATAGGACCACAAACCTTCCGTTTCTGTCCCTCCGGCAAGCGTCCAGCCATTTGCCTTCCAATCGTAGAGGTTCGCCGAATCTGCGGCTGTTGGCGCACTTGCCCAAGAACTGAGATTACTAGAGTAATACACCTCAAATCTGGTCGCATTACTTTGGATATTGGCAATCGTATTCGGTATTTCAAGGTGCATTTTATCAATCGTTTTTGGAGCGCCCAAGTCCAGGGTTAATGCCAAGGAGGATGGCGAATAACTGCCCATATAGACATTGGAGCTTGAATTACGCCAGTAACCACTGCCTCCTGATCGCAAAGCGTCTACGCCCGGATGAGTAGAATCTTCCGAACTTACTTTAAGGTTCTGGCCCGCTATTGGCGTAAACTGGGATGGGGATAACAGGTTGATCGAGGCTTTCCTATCGGATGGTTCTCCAAAGATATTGAATACGTTGCTGCGTATTCCAGCCCCCTTGCCGCTGCCAAGCGTATTATTAACATCGGAGACAAGCAGTACATATTGAGCTTCAACAGGTACGGCCAACTTGTGATCAACCTTTTGATTGTTGCTAAGTGGCGTCGTTTTCCCCGCTCCTGGTATTGTCAGCCAAGATGCTCCATGTGCAGTCTCCAGTGGTTTTTCCGTTCCAACCGCGCTGGTCGAGAAATTATTGCCCTCCACAAGTTCATCATAAGCGGCTGCATCGTTGGTATAGTACACTTGATAATTTTTCAGATAGCTGCTGTTATTCGTCCATTCAATTTGAATTTCATCAACATTAATTTTCTTCTCCAGTTTGACAGCCGCCCAATATTGATGATTGCCTGCGTCTGTCGTTATGAGAGAGCTGTTGGCCTGCCAGTATGTGGCTGCGTTGTTATCAATAAAAGATTCTCTGGTACTTCCTGTGCTTCCTTTGGAGACAACCTTGATCGCAGACCCTGGAGTCACTGCCCAGTTGCGATAATTGGAAAGATTAACTTCAATATAAGGCCTGATGTTGTTAGTGTTCGTAATGCCTGAGCCGTTCAAGTCGCCATAAATCTTGTATTTTCCCATGATATCAGGCTTATAGCCGTCCGAGCTCCATGTTACGTTCATCTTTTCAATATTCCCCGTACTCATGGTTACATCAAGCTGTGAAGGCAATGCTAATTGACTAAAAGATGTACCTTGGGAAGCCGAAATTTCGTTCGGTCTTGCCCACGCCACAATATCCCTAGGCTGTGCATTAGGGTTCCAGCCATTAGGAAATACATAACTGTTCTTATCTCTTTTGATTAAGTATACATCCGACAGATACATGGTTGACGCTTGGAATTCGTCTGCATAGGCCGCGTCTCCGACGCCGTTATACATCCCATGGTAAAGGCCCCATTTGGATCGATTCTGCTGGCCCGCTTCTGTAGGCAGGTCAACTCTTTCAAGTCTTCCGGTAGTCGGATTCGCTGCTTCTGGGCGTCTGTATGTTTCGGCCGTCATCCCGCCTTCGAACAGCACATCACCTGTTGCAAGATCAACAAGCTTGCCATACATATACCCTTTATCAGCTGTCAAAATTGTGACTTGCAGATCTAGCCAGCGGTCCACCACTTTGTCAAAGGGAATTGTGAACAAAGGCTTGATCCGATCCGCATAGTTGGCATCCGGATTATTCCTGAATTCAAGTTGGCCCTTGCCTTCACTTGAAACAAGCGTAAGCGTAGCCACTGGCTGACCAGCTGCATTGCCCGCTACTTCTTTCAATTGAAAAATGTGCCAAAACCGATGCGGGTCAATAAAATCACCAGCATGCTTGTCACCCACATCCTGCTGGAACTTTAAGGTTTCCGACGGTAGCATAAGTCTCCAGTGATGGGTCATAATATCGCCGCCCACGCTATTGGCATCACGATTGGCTGCGTCTGTGTTGCTTTTAATTTCCAGCCGCTGACGGTCGCTGCCCACCGCGCCACGATCACCGTCGTCCCGGCTCACGCCATTTTGATCAACAAAAGGCTTGAATTCATGAAAGCGCAAAATATCTGAATTGAGTTTGTCGGTGCCGGGAACATGGGCGATCCCATATTTTGCAAGCGCATCCGCATCCTCTTTGCCTATGGTCTGCAAATACATGTTGTCTCCAAGCCATGATTCCTTAACGGTCGAAGCCGCAGGGTAGTCTCCTGAGCGGTCATAGACGGAGTCCGACCATGCTTTCCCGCTGTAGGATGAGGGAACACCCGGGCCCTCTATAGAACTTGTCGTGCTGCCGTTGCCGATTCTGGATGCGCCCATAACATCCCATACATCTTCCCCCGCCCGAATATTGAGCGGTATATAGGTTTCGTTAGCTCCTACAGCACCTGCGATAGGGGGTAATTGGCTTTCTACCGTAACCGTAATCGAATATTTCCGGCTATTGCTGCTGTCATTCTTATCTGTGACGACCAGATCATACAACGTAGTTCCGTTCGTTGAGAATTGATCCATTTTGGCATCACCCTTGTTGATGCCGCTGGCCGCAAACGAAATCGCTGTGGTTCCATTACTTCTGTAAAGTGCTGCCGTAGCGTCTAGACTTGTGGTTACATTCAGCATTTGGTATAAGGTGCCGTAGGGCAATGATATGCCAATGCTTGCATTTTGAAGATCAACTACTGCATTAGCCGGCTTGTTCACTTTTATTTCCAGCAAGCCTAAGCTGTCTCCCGTCACGGCGAGCGCCGTTGCTGTAGGAATGACACTACTCATAAGCGAAAGCACCAGTGCAAATGAAAGAAAAGAACTTACAGCCTTTTTTAGAACTTGTTGTTTATACATCATTAAAAACATCTTCGAGCCTCCTTGAGTCAACTACTGCTAATTTAAATGAGGGAGTCAAGACATCAGCTGCTAATCGCGTGGCAATCACAATGAATGCGCTACCAAAAATGCTGGTCATTGCATCTTTTCCCAATCTTATGTCTACGATCCTCTCCTTCCTGCCCTTAGTTTAATTAGTGTAAAGCACATGCTTGTTTCCGCGGATGGAAAAATTTATGGTGGCATGGTTTTTTTTAACATATAAAAAAGCTACCCTGCTGATGAGAGGTAGCTTGCTTATATGGCGGCTTGCGAATATCAGGATTCAGGATTTGACGGATCCAACCATCATCCCTTGAATGAAATGCCTTTGCAGGAACGGATACACAAGCAGGATTGGAATCGTCGCGATGACAATAACCGCCATCTTGATCCCTTCTGGAGAAAGCAAGAGCATTAATTCCGAAGAAACATCCGACTGGCCAAATTGGTCTGTGAATACAATTTCTCTTAAACGTACCTGCAGCGGTATCCAATTACGATGATCGATATAGAAGACAGCCTCCGCATACCGATTCCAATGACCTACTGCATACATGATCCCCATTGTGGCCAAAGCGGGCTTAGAAAGCGGCAGCACAATATTCCACAAAATACGGAACTCTCCGCATCCGTCAATTCTAGCTGAATCGAGCAGCTCCGATGGCAGGTTGAGGAAAAAGGATCGCATGACGAATAAATTGAATGCGCTAATCGCCATAGGGAGCATCAACGCCCACAGCGTATTGAGCAGCCCCAACTGTTTGACCAGCAAATAATTAGGAATTAGCGGAGCGCTGAAAATAAGTGTAAACAAGATCATCAACAGAATGGATTTACGGAACAAATATTCCGGTCTGGATAACGAGTAGGCCAGTGTTGTTGTCATGAACAGATTGATGAATGTTCCAAATACCGTGATGATAACACTATTGCGGAACCCAATCCAGATCGTCGGGTCCTGCAAAATAAGCTTGTAGCTTCCAAGTGTAAAGCCGACCGGCCAGAATGAGACCTCCCCTCCGTTAATCGCAACGTTATCGCTTAAAGATTGCGCAATAATATGGATAAGAGGCAGCACCATACTCAAGCCAATAGCGGCTAACAAAATGATGTTAAACAGATTAAACATTTTATGACCTTTTGTCATAATCATACTGATATACCTACTTTCCCTTCTGCATCAATACAAGCCTTCACCGGTCATCTTTTTACTGAACGTGTTGCTGAGCATGATTAAGGCAAGACCTACAACCGATTTGAACAGCCCGATAGCTGTTGTGTAGCTGTACTGGCGATCCACAAGGCCTGCCCGATATACGAACGTATCGATGATTTCCCCATTTTCACTGTTGAGCGGGTTCAGAAATACGAAGACGCGTTCGAAGCCGAAATCGAGAAAATTACCGATATGCAGCAGGAACAAAATAACAATGGTTGGCAAAATACTTGGAATTGTGATGGAAAACACTTGTCGAATTCGACTTGCTCCATCAATCTGTGCAGCTTCATATAGATCGGGATTAATTCCTGCAATAGCAGCCAAATAGATGATCGTCCCCCAACCGCTATCCTTCCATATCCCGGACCCGATCAGAATCGTCCGAATGTAACTATTTTCTCCCATGAAATAAATCGAATCGATGCCGAATAAACCAAGCAAGTGATTGACGATTCCCGTTGAAGGCGATAATACGCCTACAACAACCCCGCCTACGATGACCCAGGACAGAAAATGAGGCATATAGACTACGGTTTGGACAATTCGCTTGTAGGCCATGACCCGTAATTCATTGATGAGCAGGGCCAGTATAATCGGAATCGGAAAAGCGAAAAACAAATCGTAGAATCCGATCAAAATGGTATTTTTTAAAATCTGCAGAAAATCCGCATACGCGAACATTCGCTGGAAATTATCAAAGCCGACCCAAGGGCTTCCTTTTATCCCTTTGAAAATGTTGTAGTTTTGAAAAGCGATAACCGAACCCATCAACGGGATATATTTAAAAAGTAGAAAGTAAATGATACCGGGTATTGAAATCACGTAAATCGGCCAATTTTTTCGGATAAAGGCCCATTTCTGACTCCGCGATGAGAAATCGTAAACCATTCGATCGGATGGCTGAATTTTACTGGCCATGTTCTTCTCCCCTTCATGCCTGCTGCATTACATATACTTTGTTAATCCTGAATGCCATAACGCTTCGCAGCACTTTGATACAGCCACTCCTCCGCTATGCGAAAGGCCGTCTCCTGATCAATCCAACCGGCTTCGATTTGGTTCCACAGGAATTCTGCCACCAACCGTTTAATAACCAAAATTTTGCCATAGCTCCACTCGATCGAGCGGGCATCCGACACAATAAGCGAGCTTTTGATGGCAGGCAGCGCTTCTAGCCGGTATTGCATGCTGTCCCGATACGTACTCGCCCGGAAGTTAAACCACCAATGTCCCCCCACATGAACATTCGGGAAATTCCATGCCGCTTGCACGATATCCAAATTGTTAAGCTCGGTAGCTACTACAAGTTCGAACGGACAAGCATAAGCTTCAAATAAGGCAGACAGCTTCAGAATACGCGACGGGTCATTCGCCGGAATGGCGGTTCCGCACCATGAGCGTTCAACCCCGAGGAATAATTGAATGAACAATCCTCTTGCTTCAGCGGCCGCACATACTTCATGCAGAAGCATCATTAGGATCTCATCTCTCGTACTGCCTTGCCCAATGACAACCTTGCGGTTAGCACAGGCTTCATATCTCGGCAGCGTAGTCATGATGCCCCTACAGCCGTCTGCCTTGTACGTGTCCAACAATTGCCCCAGCTTCTCACGTGTTTGCACAAATACGGCGGCCGGGTCCTGCGATAATTCGATCTCCTTGACCCAACTTCCCAATTTCCCATCAATCCGCGGGATAAGAATGGCATTGTGTTTCATTCCTTGGAATTCCGCATGCTCTGGTATATTCACTACGAACCTGCGGGCTTGCATTCGATCAGCTACCTCTTGTGCCCAGCCGGTACTTTGTGCTGATTTCTTAACGGCCCTATCAGCTTCCCGCACAGAGGCAGCATCCCTGATCACAATACCGTATAAATCTTTGAAAATTTGTGTGAATGCTATGTTCATCAAGGTATTTCTTGTTCCATGATAAGCTTCCAAAAATGCTGCTATCCGCAAGTCCTCCGGAAGTTCCATAGCGTCTGCGGGATAACCTGCAGCCTGCATCTCGCGAAATAACCAGAAGTAATGAGCAATCTCCCAAAAGTCCCTAGCACCGAGGCGCTCCCCTACTAAGTGGGTATGGGTATCCAAAACAGGCAGCCGCATCATATACTCTGTAAATTCTTCTCTACTGGCATCCAATCCAATACTCATTCCTATCCCTCCTCTTCCATGAGTGTCTTGGCACGCAACTGTCAGCCTGCAAGAATTTGATCAATGAGAATCAATTCGTCCTGGGTAAAATTCGGTTGTTTCAAAGCAGCCACATTATCATCTAATTGTTTCACTTTACTTGCGCCTATTAATGCAGAAGTGACAAACCCCTTACGAAGAACCCAAGCCAGAGCCATCTGAGCCAGACTTTGCCCTCGCTCTTGAGCCAGTTTATTGAGCAGTCGCGACTTCGCAATCTTATCTTCTGTAATGTCTTCAGGTCTTAGGAATACACTCCCTCCGGCCGCCCTGGAATCGGCTGGAATGTTGTCCAAATAACGATCCGTCAGGAGCCCTCTGGCTAATGGACTATAAGCGATCGATCCAATGCCCTCTCTGGCCAGCACGTCCTGCAGACCTTGTTCCAAGCGTCTTTCGAACATCGAATAGTGGACTTGGTGAATGACGAAAGGCGTTCCAAGATTTTTTAACAGGGAGGCCGCCTGCTCCGTTTGTTCGGCATTATAGTTGGAAACGCCAACGTACAACGCCTTGCCCTGCCGAACAGCCTGATCCAAGGCACCCATTGTTTCTTCCAAAGGCGTCTCGGCATCAAATCGATGCGAATAATAGATATCGACATAGTCCAAGCCTAACCGTTTCAAGCTTTGGTCTAGGCTGGCAAGCATGTTTTTACGCGAGCCCCGCTCCCCATAAGGGCCGTCCCACATGCGATAGCCAGCTTTCGTGGCAATGATCAGCTCATCGCGATACACCTGAAGATCCTTCTTCAAGATTTGTCCGAAGGTTTCTTCAGCCGAACCTGCAGGAGGTCCATAATTATTGGCAAGATCGAAGTGCGTTATACCCAGATCAAATGCGTGCCTGGCCATAGCTCTGCTGTTCTCGAATGTATCGACGCCTCCAAAATTATGCCACAAGCCAAAGGAGATTGGCGGCAGCTTAAGTCCGCTTACTCCAGTTCGATTGTAAGGCATTGCTGTATAGCGATTTTCCTTAGCCAAATAGTTCATTGAAATAACCTCCCAGAATTGTACGAGCTTCCATTGATTCTGTTACAAAGTAATAGTCGCAACACCCGACGCCGGAATCGCCAATTGATGAATCCCGCTCGTCAACAGAACAGCCAGCTCTTCCACCATGTCTCCTGAGCAGTCTGTTATGACCAACTTGGCGGCTCCAATTTCATCAGACACCTCCAGATAGAGGCCGTCTTGCCTTCTGCCGTTGACCACGATCCACTGGGACACTGACGCGTCTATAGGCACAATAATGTCCTGATGAGCGACGATAATCCCTCTATCTCCTTTCACCGAGCGAACAAGCGGATACAGCAGTTCCGGATGCACCGGCTCAATGCGGCCGTCCAAGAGCAGCTCGCGATTTTCTTTCCAGAAGCTAAGCCAGTAGGTGAGCATCGACAAATGAGCAGGCGGCAGCTTATCCAGCAGGACGGACACCTGAGGCACTGCGAACAGACAGTTAATCAACTGAAGCGCCGCACTTTCCACTGGCTCCTCCGGATGCCACATGATCATATCCGCATGGGCCGCTGTATCTCCGCAGATCAAACGGATATCAAGTGTTCGCACACGGTTCTGAATGCTGTCATTCGGACAATCCGAGGCTCGGAACATATTCCCGTACTTACGCATAGCCGGGCCGATGTACATTTGGCGGAATTCAATCATAATTTCCGGGTTCAATTCTCTTAGCCTATCGATCGTATCCGTCAAAAGCCGATCAACCGCCGCCGGTATCGACTCATAATCCTTCCCTTCTACCGTAGAGGGAAGCTGAAGCTCTGGCGAATAGAAGGTGTCGATGAAGTCAAGCTTGAATCCGTCCAAGCCCCATTCCCTCACCGCATCTTCATATTTGTGAATAATATATTCCCGGACATCCGGGTATCTCGGATCGAGCACCGCAGCCCCATGACTCTCATTAAATCGCAGAATCTTATCTTGGAACCGCCCCCACGCCTTGCTGTGCTTACCGATAAAGGGAACTGAATACCAGAGGATAAATTTCATGCCTATGGCATGAACAGCGTCCACATGCCGCTTCATAGCGGGGAATTTGCCATCGAAAGTCTCCCAATCGCCACAGTACGCATACCCCCTGCGGTTGTCTTCCGTCTGCCAGCCATCGTCAACGATGACGGCCTCCATCCCTAACTTTTTGGCAATTCGGCACTGCTCTTCAATCTGTGTATCTGTTACATTCTGATGCATGCTGTACCAAGTCGAATACATGGGCTCTCTAGCCGCTGCCGGAACGAATGCCGGACGGTATTCAGGCATGGCACTCCACCACTCCTGTACGCCTTGCAAGCATGCATAGTAAGGAATATCTCTGGTATCGACGAGCAGCTTAGCTTCATATTCCTGGAAAGGCGCTGTCGTTTCGGCAAACAATTGGACCTTGCAATGAAAGTCCGCTGTTTCCTCGCTGATGGCTCCCGAGTAGTAAACCGTGTTCAGAGCATCCGAATAAGCGAATGTTAGCCTATTGCGACCTACACTGTTGAATAGAGCATAGACAGGAGCTGAGGCTGCCGCGTTGGAACGCAAAGTGCGCATCCAGTCAGCCTTAAAGCTTCTATTCCGATCTTGGGCAGGATGCCAGCTTCCCTGAATATCACAAGCAGGATGCGACCACCCTAGTGTAAGTTGAGCAGGCGTCGAGGCAGTGTCAGCTTTCAATCGCAGCGTAATAAGATCGAGACCTTCCTGAAGCTTTTCAGCAGAGAGAGAGACCGTAAATGGATGATCTGCCCCCGACAGTGTAAAAGTGTGTGTATCTGTAGAAATGATCTTGTTCAAACCTATTCCCCCTGTTGCTGATTCTTATGGCGGTTCATGCCTGCATGGCACCACACGGTCACAATCGGATCATCCTCACTCGAATTAAGGTGATGATCTTCCCCAGGTTCAACAATGAAGATATCTCCGGTTGTGACCGGCATATGCTCCCCATTTATCTCCAGCGTGCCGCTTCCCTGCATGATGATAAAGGCTTCACAATCGCCATGAACATGATAATCCCTTCCGTCCGGCCCATCATTGGTGTGGCTGCGCTCTCCTCGTTTCGCGAAAGAAAGACCGCCTGAAGATAAATAATCACCTGGTAAAACATCCTGCAAAATATGCCCGCTCGTCTTATTCTGCAAATCGCTTAAACGCAGTTTTTTCATCTGTCATTCCTCCACTTTCAAACGGTAAAGGCGGCTCCGGAAGTCACCTTTCCAGATTGGCAATTTAAGACCTATATGCATCAAGGCATCGCCACCTAAGCTTTCCAACAACTCTTCCGGAGCATAAGCATCGAACACCTGATAATTGCTTCCCGCCTCCAAGCCCTTTAGCAGCAGCTTCTTAAGTGGCGCGTTGGCTTCACCCAGCACTTGGAAATAAGCGACCAACGCTTCCTTGCGATCTGCTGAAACGAACATCCAGGCGGCATCAACACCTTGAAAAGGGCTGCTTAGTCGGTAAAACTCTCCGAATTGGATCAACGGGCGCAGTTCTCTGTAGAGCGCGACCTGCCGCTTCACGGCTTCCTTTTCCTCTTCCGTCATGAGGGTCAAATCCAGCTCATAGCCCAAATTGCCTGACATCGCAACATCTCCCCGCATATCCAGCGGCGTCGTGCGATGCACTTGATGATTAGGCACCGCGGAAACATGCGCGCCCATTGAACTGATCGGATATACGATGCTTGTTCCGTATTGAATCTTCAAGCGCTCTACCGCATCCGTATTATCGCTGGTCCACGTCTGCGGCATATAGTAAAGCATGCCTGGATCGAACCGTCCGCCACCACCGGAGCAGCTTTCGAACAGCACCTGCGGGAATGCAGAGGTCATGCGCTCCATCACCTCGTACAGCCCGAGCATGTAGCGATGCGCCGTCTCCCGCTGCCGCTCCGGCGACAGCAGGGCGGAGCCGATTTCCGTCATATTCCGGTTCATATCCCATTTGACATAAGCAATAGGGCTGCTTGCCAGAATCTCTGTCATGACAGTTACGATGTAATCCCGCACATCTTTACGGGAATAATCAAGAATAAGCTGCTTTCTCCCTTCGGTCCTGCGCCGATTAGGCACGTGCAAACACCAGTCGGGATGAGCACGATACAGCTCGCTATCCGGAGATACCATCTCCGGCTCGAACCACAAGCCGAATTCCAACCCTTGCTGATTCACTCGGTTTGCCAAATCCGGCATCCCCTCCGGCAGCTTGTTTCGATCAACGAACCAGTCGCCAAGCGAGCTTGTATCATCGTCTCGCTTGCCGAACCAGCCATCGTCCAGCACCAGAAGCTCTAGACCGAGCTCCTTTCCGACCTTGGCAAGCTTCTCAATCGTATCCGCCTTGAAGTTGAAGTATGTGGCTTCCCAGTTGTTGATGAGAATCGGCCTCTGACGATCGCGAAACTCGCCACGGCATAAGCGTGTGCGATACAGCTTGTGATACGTGCGTGACATCCCGCCGATGCCTTCTGCTGAATAAACGAGCACAGCCTCCGGCGTTTGGAACGCTTGCCCCGGCTCCAGGAGCCAGGAGAAATCAAATGAGTTGATCCCCATAACAACGCGAGTGGTACTGTAGGGGTCTACTTCCGCTTGCATAACGAAGCTGCCGCTATACACAAGACTGAAGCCGTAGGCATCTCCGTGATCTTCATCCGTCGCCTTTGACAACAGAGCCATGAATGGGTTGAGCGAATGACCGCTGCTCCCCCTGCGGCTCTCGATCACAGAGCCGCCTGTTGCAAGCGGGCGTCTTTCGATATGGCGCTCACGTGCCCAGGCACCTGACAGGTGCAGCAGATCGAAGTCCGCGCGGGCGAAATCGATTCCTAAGCTTAACGCGCGAAGAAGTTTTATCGGACGATCACCACCATTCACGAATCGCACAGAACGGGTCACCGCATCGAAATCACGAAATACGGTATACGTGAGAATCGCCTTCAAGCCAATCGTTTCATCGACCAGGACGATGTCGAGGCTCTCCGCTTCGCTGTCCTCTTCCACATAGGTAGCCGGCAAGCCCTCCAGCTGCGGTTTGCCCGCATAAATCCGATGGGACTCATAAATCAATTCGCTGACTGTCGTCCCATTATCCAGTTGAACCTGATAGGCTGGAACACGATAATCGCTACCTCCATAAGTTGGAAATTCCTGCGGCATCGTGTCCAGCGAGATCATCAGATCGTCCGGATCTGTCGATGGCGAGAAGGAGCAGCGACGTCGTATCGCGAGCAAGCTTCCCAGATTGCTGTCTCGTACGCCGCGTCCCCAATGAACATGGGCGAGGTACTTCGACTTCATGAGCTGCATGATATAACTGGATGACTTCCCTTGAAGATGGAAGGTTTGCGAATCCGTATTATAGACAATTCCCATATCCCGTTCTCCTCTAGACCTTCACATTTTTCCAAACCATGCGTTTGAACCTGAAATAAATCAAATTAGAGCGCAAATATTGATCGCAGGCAACAGCGCTCCATAAACCGATCATGCCCCAAGCAAAGACATTGACAAACAAGTAACTGAGCATAACACGCACGCCCCAGACACCTATCAATGTCACGTACAAAGGGTAGCGAGTGTCCCCCGCTCCCCGGAGGGCCCCGCCGAGAATGAACTGCGAGATTTGCGAAACCTGAATGATACCTACGATCCTCAGGGCCCAAGCCCCTTCCCGAATAATCGTGGCGTCATTCGTGTAGAGCCTGAATATCGAAGGAGCGAATAGAATGAATCCCGCTCCCATAACGGCCGCCACCATCATGCCGTATTTCCTGATTTGCCAGACATACCGCTCGGCGAGATCCGGATTGCTGACGCCAAGCGTTTGACCGACCAACGTCGAAGCCGCTATTGCAAAAGCAATCCCTGGCATAAACGAGATGCCGATAATGCTTGTCACGATTTGCGACGCGGCAACAGCTACCGTTCCAAGCCCTGCGCAAATTTTGACGAATGTCATAATGCCCAGACGCATAATGAGCTGTTCCAGGCTCGAGGGGATACCAATCTTCAACATTCGTTGAATCACGTTTCTATCCAATCGGCTTATATCTGCCCAACCTAGACGAACCACTAACTTTCCGCTGAACATAACGACAATGAAGCTGACCATCGCTACGCCCTGAACCGCTAATGTCGAGATAGACGCTCCTGTTATCCCCATTTCCGGCAAGCCCAGATAGCCATAGATCAGCACAAACCCCAAGGAAATAGAGAAACATCCCGACAGCACGTTAATTTTCATCGGAGTCCGCGTATCCCCCGCCCCTCGCAAGATAGCGGACAATGCTGACGAGATGGAGGAGAAGCCGATGGACAGAAACATCAATTTGGCATACTTCAAACCATATTGAACGACCTCGGCACTCGCCCCCATCAGCCGCAGCATGTCCTCTGCATAGACGATGCCAAGTACAATAACGAGGATAGAGATTACGGAGCCAAGCATAAGCGATTGACCTGCAGCCCGGTTGGCATCCCCGCTATTCCCCGCTCCGGTGGAACGGGCAACGATCACCGTAGTACCCGTATTAAGCGCGGCAAAAAGAACAGTCAATAACATATACGGTTGACTCGTTAATCCAACGGCTGCAACGGCAACCGCGCCTAGGTGGCCCACCAGAATCATCATCACCATTTGGATGATATTAATGAGCAGCATCTCCGTCAAAGCCGGGCCCGCAAGACTGAAAATGATTCGGCGAATCGCTTTATCATCACCCGGATCAACGGTTACGGATTCGTTGTTGGACTTCTCCTTTAGATAGGCCATCCAGGTAAATACGCTTTCGTATTTTGCAGCATCTGATCGAACAGCACCTCGGCTTGGTTCACATCCAAGTTCACCAACGGATCGCTCACGAAGGCATGGAACGCTAACCCTTTGTCCTTTTGGAGCGCAGCCTTCATAATAAGCTCCTGATTCATCGTGTGTTGCAGCACCAGATTATTGACTTCCATCGGCAGCTCTCCTGCAAATACGGGACGCAGACTGTTCGCCGAGAATACGGCATTCGTTTCAACGACAGCTCCAAGCGGAATCCCTTTCATTTGTCCTGCATTCGGAATGTTAATATTCGTTACGAACTGCTGCAGCCCGATCAGACCTTTTAACTGCCTAACTTCCTCTTCTCCCGATGCCTTGAGAGGCAGCTTCTCCTCGCCGCTGAGCAGCTTGCCGTAAAACTGCTCGATGCCTGCCTGCTTGTCAACACGGCTTTGCACAGTCGTCAAGCCAAACTTCCAGGAACGAACCGTTTCCGGATCTTTCAAATACCAGGGAGGCAGGAATTCTGCCAAATGCCGATCCCCCGCTGCTGCGATGAGGCCATACCGCCGAAATAAATCAAACTTCACGCGGTTTGCCGCTGTATACGTGTTCGTCACCCAGGCATCTTTACTATTTTCAAAGCCGGAATCATAGTACTTATCAACAAACTTGCGATACATGGGCATTAAATCCATATTTTGATAAGTTGCCTGATCGATCCATGTAAAATGATTAATGCCGAGCACATTCACTTTCACCTGATCGCGGTGCACACCTTCGATGCCTGCCATGTCATGCAGCATACGAATCAAAAGCCCTTGCGTACCGAATATTTCATGGCAGCAACCCAGTGCTTTGATCTTGGGAAATACTTCGAAAAGCGCTCGCGTACACAGTGTCATTGGATTGGTATAGTTGAACACCCAAGCATCCGGCGAAAAGCGTTCAATCGCTTGGGCGATGTCCACATACATAGGAATCGAGCGCAGCGCCCTGAATAAGCCACCAGGACCGGTTGTATCGCCTACAGCTTGATAAATGCCATATTTTTCCGGTTCATGAACATCGGAAGCCATCTCGCGGAACGTTCCAGGAAGAATCGAAATGAAGACAAAATCACACCCCGTAAGCGCCTCCTGAAGCGTGGGATAAGCCTTGTATTGCCATTTAGACTTCGTTTCTGTGTAATTAGAAACGGAATTGCCCAATTTCTCATTATTTTGAGCTTTGTTATAATCAAGGTCATACAAGCGAATCGTACCCGATAGTTGATCATCAAGCGCCAGATCGGCAATCAGATTTTTGGCCCAATACATGGATCCTCCGCCAATATAAGCGATTTGGATTTCACTGACTTTCTCATTCGCAAACTTCATCTTGCTCCTCCTCAAAGTCTTCCCTTTTCTCTTAATGACTGACTGGATCGTGCATATGCTATCAGTATAGAAAACAATTCCACAATGCGGGATGGCAAAAATTGAGGCAGGTTGTGCTTTTTTACACTTTCGTCCATCAGCTGAGTTATTCCCGACAAGCTCAATGTTTAAAGAGAACTGTGGTACGCTATTTAAGCCAAAATGGGGTGCACTTAGGTAGTAGCGGAACTACAGGGTCTTATTTCCATCAAAAGCGCTGAATTTCGCATCAAACAGCCAAATAGCGCCCTATAGTTCCCTCAACGGCTCGATAAGGACACTTTGGGCTGGAATAGCGCCCTGTAGTTCCCTCCCGCCGCGCGAGGGTGCTGGAGTAACTGCGCGTTCACTCCAAAACATCTAAATTCTAGCAAGAATAACCCAGCCTGCGGCTAGGTCATCAAGTCCATGCACCTCATGCTGCACATCCCTCCCCCAACATGTACGTCCAACTAAATCTATCCCTGTTCTAGCAAAATCCATGCTATAATGATACACATTCTGACTGCTTATTCGCAGTAAGAGGAGACGTTTACATTGCCTATCCAAACAGAGACGGAGCTCTACGCTCCGATTAAACAATACTTCGAACAACAAGGTTACACCGTTCGCGCAGAAATTAAGCATTGCGACTTGGTTGCTATCCGCGGCGATGAACCGCCTCTCATCGTCGAACTCAAAAAAAGCTTCAATATCCCTCTATTGGTACAAGGGATTGAACGCCTGCGTCTGACCGATCAGGTTTATGTTGCTTTTGAACTCCCCAACAAAGGGCGCGCGCCCCATCGGCTGCAATGGGAAGATGTCCGCCGGCTTTGCCGGATGCTCGGTTTGGGCGTCTTAACCGTCCAATTCTACAAACGCAAAAAGCCCGCAGTTGACCTCGTCTGCGAGCCTACTCCCTATATGCTTCGCTCGAACAAGCGAGCTGCGCTGCGAGTCGTGAATGAGTTTCATGAACGCAGCGGCGATTACAATGTTGGCGGCAGTTCCAAGATGAAGCTCATGACCGCCTACCGCGAGAAATCCTTGCACTGCGCCTACCTCATGCGAGAGCACGGTCCGCTAAGTCCGCGGCAATTGCGTGACTTCACCAGCAATAAAGCGGTAAGTTCCTTGCTGCAAAAAAACTATTACCGCTGGTTTATTCGGCAAAGCCGCGGCATCTACCATCTCACGCCGAGCGGAGAGCAAGCGTTGAGCGAATATGAACATGTGCTGACGGCTTTTGCGCCATCAACAACCCTTACCCTCTAGGAGTGAACGATGACACGGTGCGCGTTCGCTTCTTCTTTCAACATCAGCAGCGCTTTATTCATCCATATCGCAGCCTGAGCGCCTTCTCCCATCGCAATAGTCACTTGTTCCGCATGAACACCCACATCGCCTGCTGCCCATACGAAAGGCACACTTGTCATTTTGCTCCGTGAATCTGTGATAATATGGCGATTCTCCATGCGTTCTGCCCCAAGCTGACGCGCGAGATCAGACTTCACTTCATTGCCGCCGAAAGCAATAAATCCCCGCTCGGCTTCTATGCGATGCCCACTCGCCAAGACAACACCGCCAAAAACGCCTTTTCCCGCGGCAATCACTTCTTGAATATCCTCGGCCTTATAAGCAATTCCTTTGTGCGCCATCTGTTCGAGCAGCTCTTTCTGAACCACCCGCTGCCCATGGTTCACATAAACCAGCTTGTCCGTCCGCGAACTCAGTTTCAAGGCCATTCCCGCGCCAACATCGCCTGAGCCCATAATGACCGTTTGCTTATTTTTGATCTCATAGCCATCGCAGTCGGGACATACATAGACCGTTAAACCAAGGCATTCCTTCAGCTTTGGCAGCTCAGGCAGACGATCCATCAGCCCTGTTGCCAGCAGTACGGTCGGCGCCTCGTACCCTTTGCCGGACTTTCCCCATAGTTCAAAACCATCGCCAGGTTTCCCTTTTTTTACAGCTTGAACGACTTCATCTTGGATAAAAGCAACACCGAGCTTCTCTGCTTGAAGCCTGCCCAGTCGGCGAAGCTCATTCCCCGATATGCCATCCGGCCAACCCAATAGATTATGATAGCTTTGACAAAGCGTAGAGCGTCCATATCCAGCATCAATGACGAGAACACGATGTTCATATCTGCCAAGCTGAATAGCCGCTTGCAGACCCGCTATGCCTCCACCAACGATCAGACTGTCGTATTGTTCCATAAACCTGCGTCCCTTCTCTCCTATCAACTAGTACCTAGGATATCCGTGTTAGGACGCTTTCATGCTTATCTACCTATTCTTGATGGTCCAAACCAAAGCAATTTGTGTCAGCGAAGCCAACATGAGAATCCACGGAATCAAACCGCCATCCAAATCGCTCCCAAACGTGATTAAACAAATAATTGAAATGACGCGGCCGACATTTAAGAAAAATTCGCGAACAACCACACTTTCAACCTTTAATTCTCCCTTTAGCGGCAGTTTGGCAATAAGGCCATAGTAATACCCCGTCATGGTATTCCCTTGCAGCGGTGAAAAAATGGAATATAAAATCATAAAGCCAACGACTGACCAAACATTGATGCTGCCAAGCAGTAAAGAAACGCCGACCAAATAGCCTGCAGTCGATATAAGAAGATAAAAGCGCGCTTTGCCCGCATTCGCATATTTGGAGATGAAGATTCCCGTAACGATGCTTAAGCTTGAATACAGCACTCCTAAGTATCCAACAATATCTTCCCTTGGCATGACTTTAAACAAGAGAATATTCGGCAAGAAAAGCATCGTGCCCTGCAGCAATCCAATACCAAAAAATCCTAGCAAAGCCTTGAGCCACGCCCGTTCTTTTTTCATAATGAGTCCGGTTAGCTTCAAATAATAAACTCTGTGATGCCCGCTTGAGGCTTTTATTTTCAAAGAGATCATGGCCGCGAGCAAGAACATTACAAAAGCAATGCCGAACACAATCGTATATCCGCTAAGACCGTCTTTTAAACGAATAATGAATCCGGCGAGTGCCGGCCCTGCCAGCGTCGCGAGTGTAAAAAAGATCATATTAAAGGCAAGATAACGAATCCGATTCTGCTCCGTAGATACATCGTACATTAAAGTTAGGTAGCCTACCCAATAAAACGCAGCGGCCAGACCGTTAAATATCGCAAAAAACACATAATATTCGACTAATCGTTCTTGGGCAATGATGACGCTCAAATAAAATAAGCCCACCAGCATAATACCAAGCCGGTAAGAAACCATACGATCTTTCTTCTTGATCATCCAACCGCCAAGCGCAAAACCGATCGGCGTCAGAATGTAAACAATCATGCTGTATGTACCATTGACTACAACACTATGTGTCAGCCTCCATAAATACAAATTCAAAAAAACGCCCGACATGGAAGCGCCAAATTGAAAAGTAGAGTGGATAATGAGAGAAATGACTGCCTCTGGTGATAGTTGTTTTTCTGGTGGAAGCGTATTCCCTCTGCTTTGCAGCCAATTCCTAATTCGTATGTTCATCGTAGACCCCCAGTCGTCCTCTATATTGTAACAGCCATCCTCGCTCCTGTTAAACAGCAAAAAGCCTCAGCATTGGCGCTGAGGCTTTGTTACCGCTCGTTAACAGCTTACTTCTTGAGGCTATCCCATGTTTTCTGGAATTCATCAAGCATTTGGTCCTTCGTATACTTCTTCGCTACATATCCTTGCATGATATCGCCGAATTTTTTACTGGATGCTTCGCCGCCTGGGAATTTGAACCAGTTCCAGCTCAACGTTTTGCCAGCTTTGCTGTATGCGATGATATCAGCTGCTAAAGGTCCAAGAACTTTTTCGTCAGCAGGAATCGTTTTGAAGGCTGGGATGAATTTGAATTCATCTGTAATGTATTTTTTACCGATATCAGAGCTTACCATCCAGTTCAGGAACTTCTTCGCTTCGTCTTTCACAGCCGAGTTTTTGTTGATAACCCAGTTGTTTGGAACGCCAACGAACAATTTATCATTGGAAGCAGCATCATCGTTGATCGGCATTGGCAAGAAGCCAATTTTGATGTCCGGATTTGTTTTGGAGATTTGAACTTGTGTCCAGTTGCCTTGTTGCGTCATAGCGGCTTTGCCTGTTGCAAAATCAGTTACTTGTGTATTGTAGTCCGTTTGCAGCGGATTTTTATTGCCGTATTGCAATTGCAAATCAAACAGTTTCGCCCATTGGTTGAACACTTCATTACCAGGAATTTTCGCTGTGCCTTTATTCAAGCCATCAATGAAAGCATTTGGATCTTTCTGATAAGCAAACGGAAGGTTCACGAAGTGATTCCCTAATACCCACCACTCGCCATAGCCTGTTTCAAAAGGAGTGATTCCTTTGGCTTGGAGCTTTTTAGCCGCATCTTCGAGTTGTGTGATCGTTTTTGGCAGCTCCGTAATGCCCGCTTTTGTGAACAGATCTTTATTGTATTGGAAACCATAGCCTTCAAGGTTCAGCGGTTGACCATACAATTTACCGTTTTTGGTCATTGGCTCTTTGGCTACATCAACAAGATCCTTCACCCATGGTTGATCGGATAGATCTTCCAGGTTGTCAATCCACTTGTCAAGGTCGCTGAAACCACCGTTGTTGAAAATATCCGGTTTGTCGCCAGAGTTGAACTTCGCCAGCAATGCTGCGCCGTAATCCGCGCCACCGCCAACAGTGTCTACTTGAATTTTTACGTTAGGGTTCAACTTTTGATATTCTTGCACTAATTTGCCCAGCTGGTCAGCGATTTCCACTTTAAATTGAAACATTTTAATGGTTACTGGTTTGCCAGCAGCTGGAGTTGTAGTTGCAGCAGCACCCGTGGATGCAGATGGTGAAGGTGTTGTTTCTGTTTTCTTGCCACAACCTGCAACAACGACGGAAAGTGATAATACAGCAGCCATACTGATCATCGTTAATTTTTTCATTGAGGTAAAGCCTCCCTTTTTTGTGTGTACTCAGCTTACCCTGATGACGAAAGTTTTATTAGCTCGTTATCAGCTTATATTTGTATTGTAAACACTTTCTTAAACCCTTAACACGGACAATATTGAACATAAAGGTGGAAGATTTTGAACTTAATAGCAAATCTGTTAACCTTTTACGGAACCTGCTGTAATCCCTTCCACAATATGTTTCTGCATCGCCAAGAAGAAGAGAACGATAGGCAGTACGCCTAGTGTCAAGCCTGCCAGAGCCAAATCCCATTGTTTCGTATACTGTCCAAAGAAAGAGAATGTAGCCAGCGGAATCGTTCTAAGATCCGGGTTGTTGAGCACCAGTGACGGCAGCAAGTAGTCATTCCAAATCCATAAGCTGTTCAGAATGATAATCGTGGTCGACATCGGCTTCAATAGAGGGAACACAATCCGCCAGAACACGCCATATGGTGAACAACCATCAACAGTAGCGGACTCCTCGATCTCCAGAGGAATCGATTTGATAAAACCATGGTATAAGAATACGTTAAGCGAGACACCGAATCCAAAATAACAAACGACCAAGCCCAGCTTGCTGTCCATCAGTCCGACTTGACTTGCTACGCGCACTAATGGGATCATGATTGATTGGAAAGGAATCACCATAGCAGCCACGAAGGCAAGAAAGACGAGATTGTTGAATCTACTTGCTTTGCGCACCATGCGGTAAGCGGCCATGGAACTGATAATGACAAGTCCAAGGTTGCTAAGCACGGTAATGATCAATGAGTTCATGAAAACCGTAGGGAACTTCATGATCGTCCATACTTTCGTATAGTTGTCTAAGAACAGGCTTTTCGGCAATTTCGCCGTATTAGCGGCCAGTTCCGGAAACGTCTTGAGTGAGTTTACGATAACGAAGTAAAAAGGAACCAAGAACAGCAGGGCAATCACGATACCCAGTACCTCGAGTGTAAACAGCCGACCGGAGTATTTTTTAACAGAATCCATTAGACCTCAACCTCCTTGCGTTTCGTATACATCACTTGGATGGTTGAAATAATGGCAACGACGACGAAGAAGATGAACGCTTTAGCCGTTCCCAAACCATAGCGATTATTCCGGAACGCTTCTTGATAAATGTTGATCGCCAGCGATTCGGTAGAGTTGAACGGGCCTCCTCTAGTCAAGGAGAAGTTTAAGTCAAACATTTTGAATGACCATGAGATGGTAAGGAACAGACAGACAGTAACCGCAGGCATGATAAGAGGAACAATGATGCTGCGAAGCACCTGCATACGACTCGCCCCATCAATATACGCGGCCTCAATCATATCCTTAGGCACATTGGACAGTGCTGCAATGTAGATAATCATGAGATATCCAGCACCTTGCCAAACACTTACGATAACGATCGCCCAGAAGGATGTCGTTGCATCACCTAACCAAGGAAGCTCAAAAAATCCGATATGTGTAAGACTGCCTAACGTAGCAAAACCTTTAACGAAGATGAACTGCCAGATGAACCCTAACAGCAATCCGCCAATCACGTTGGGCATGAAGAAGATCGTCCGCAGAATATTACGGCTTTTCAAAGCCTGCGTCAGCAGCAAAGCCAACAAGAAACCTACAAGGTTCGTGAGAACCACGTTGGTAACTGTCATGCGAGTGGTAAACCAGAAGGCGTTGCGATAATCCTTGTCTTCAAAAAGAATGTGCTTGAAATTATCTAAGCCATTGAATTTCACGTTTGTCGTAACGCCGTTCCATTCGGTGAATGAATAATAGATGCTCATGAAAAATGGAATTAAGACGATCAGGGTAAAAAAGACGAGTGCTGGGCCCACAAAGACCCACTGCTGCATAACTCCCGAGATGCCTTTATTAGTTTTCATGGGAATATTCCCCCTTACGATTATGTAACTTTCTTTCATTATAAATTTCTAATTCACGCGAAAACACAGATTATCGTGATGCATTAGGTGGAATTTGTTGACCTCTCCTGCTACAATGTAGGGGAAAAACTCCCATAAGAAACCGAGTTGATACCCATTGATCCGTCACAGTATGCGCAATAAATTGATCCTTTTTTTGCTCATAGCGACCCTAGTCCCCTTCGTAACCTCGATCGTGGTATCCTATTTATTCACTAAGGAGAAAGTCACGGAAGACACGATCCGCACGAATTCAGCCCTCATTTCTCAAGCCAAAATGAACTTGCTCAATTACTTGAACGGGATTGTCCAAGCTTCCGCCACCATCTACACCGGACAGCATCTATCCGAACTTGGACAGCTTTACGATATTTTGGAAAGAGAGCGCAACATTGATTACATGAGCGATAAAGTGATCAAAAGCGGGCTGCAGGTCATGTCGCACTCCATCAAAGAGTTTAAGCAAGTGTATCTGTATGCTTCCGTCAGTGATCGCTCCTTCTTGTCCAGCAATGACTTCCAAGGCAGCCGGCCTGGCAAATATGAGGGGCTGCCGCCGTTTCCAGATAAGCAAAGCATTTATTTCGAAACTACACACGAAAGTCACGATTACAATATTGCACTTAATGTGTATTCTGCTCCAACACCTGTCCTGTCTATGCATCGCAAACTGTTGTACTCCCCGAACAATACGTCCATCGGAGAGCTCATTATCGATTTCCAACTAGACCTAGTTTCTGAAATATCCCAAAGCTTATACACGCATGATGAAGAAGAATTGTACATTCTGGATGAACATGGCCTTATCGTCTTCGGACCCGACACCGCCAAGTGGGGGCTTCCGCTCGAAGGAAACTGGGGCAACGAAGCCATCTACAGCAAACTTGATAAAGGCAGCTATGAATGGAGCAAAGGGGCCTACGCCGGCATTAACGTATACGAGAAAATGAAAACCGACTTTGTCGATTGGACGATCGTCAAACGTCTGCCTTACGAACAATTAACCAAAAATGCCAGACAATTAACACTTATCAATTCACTTATTTTAACTTTCTCGATGCTGATCGTAATTGCCGGGACAATCTATATCAGTATTCGGTTTACAGAACCGATCAAGCAATTAATTCGTTACATTACCCGTATCCAGGCCGGGCAAGTTCAATTAAACCAGTTGACGACCGATATTGAATTGACCCGCACGGACGAAATGGGCATTCTAGCCAATCGCTTTCATACTCTCTTGCAGGATTTGAATCAAATGGTTATGCGCGAGTATCGGCTGGAGCTTGCTAATAAATCCAATCAGCTGATGGCCTTGCAGGCCCAAATCAATCCGCATTTTCTCAATAATGCGCTTCAATCCATCGGGACCTTGGCTTTGCAGCATGATGCGCCCAAAGTCTATGCCTTGATTTCTTCACTGGCCAAAATGATGCATTACAGCATGAATACCAATGAATCCGTCGTTCCTTTGCGTAAAGAGATCGATCATATCAAATCCTATCTGGAATTGCAGAAGCAGAGATTCGAACATCAATTTGAAATTATCTATGAGGTGGAAGAAAGCACCAAGCTGGTCCCCGTGCCCAAAATGATTCTGCAGCCTTTGGTGGAAAACTATTTCAAGCACGGCTTCAAGCCTAGTGGCGAAACGACAGGCTTACTGCGCATCGAAGCTGCGAAGTATATAGAGGGTGAAGACGAATTCCTCAAACTGGTTGTCGAGGACAACGGCATCGGCATTTCCGAGGAGCGGCTTCGCGAGGTCACTAACAGACTGAATACCCCTTCCATCACGGAAGCGGCCTGTATTGGACTAAGCAATGTGTTAACTAGAGTCCGGTTATATTTCACGGATGACGCTAGTCTGGCTATTACACATGTTGAGCCCCAAGGTCTAAGGATTACTATCCATATACCCATGAAAAAGGGAGCTATTGAATGAAAGTTTTACTAGTCGATGATGAAAAGCATGTACGAGATGCCATTCGGTTGCTCGTGAACTGGCAAGAGCATGGCATAGAGACGATCTTGGAAGCTCAAGACGGTGAGTCTGCGACAGAGATGATCACGCAGCACCATCCCGAAATCATTATGACGGACATGATGATGCCGATCATGAATGGAGTCAAGCTGCTGGAGTGGCTGCAAGCTTATGCGCCGGATTCGAAAACCATTGTGATCAGCGGCCATGACGATTTCTCTTTGCTCAGGCATACCCTCAAATACGGAGGAACGGATTACATCTTGAAGCCTGTTGATCCCGATCAACTGAATGAAGCTTTAGCCAAAGCTATTCAAGCTTGGCAGAAAGACGAGGAGCTGCGCCAAACCAATCGTGAGCTGAATATTGAAATGAATCAAATTAAGCCCATGTACTGGGACAAACTGCTCTCCAACTTAATTGCTGAACCGTCCTCTTATGAGCAGGCCGCGGAGCCATTGGAGAAGGAACTTCATTTGACCCGTCCATTAAGCAACTGTCGCGTAGCGATTTTATCCCTCGATACGATGGAACGCAGTGTCAAAAATAAATTCAGCCAGAATATGGATCTGCTGCTCTTCTCTCTGATTAATATTTGCAATGAATTTCTCGTCAATGACAAGCGAGGATACGCCTTCCGTTACTGGAACAGCGACAATGAGATCGTCTTGCTGCTCTGGAAAGATCAGCCTGGTGCTGAAGCTTTTCTGGCCAAAATAAATGAAGGCATGCGCACCGCACTACATACCCGTGTGGACTTCGGCATTGGCAGCTCGCACGCCTTTCCTGCTGACTTAACCTCCTCCTACCAGGAGGCGCGCATCGCCTTGCGGCAACGCAATCTCAAAGCCAAGGAAACGTGGATTCACAGCACTTTGAAGCCAGCCGCCGCGCCGCCGCTTACGCTCACTTTCAGCCATTATGAAGAACGTATTCAATTAGCCATTCGCAGCGGCAATATCGCTCAGATTGAGCAAGCCATTCAACATTGGATGGATGCTGTCAAACAAAGCGATACCATTACACTAGAGCAGCTTGATCATTGGTGGCGAGAATACGGTGTGATGAAACGCCGTTGGATTCAGCAATTTTTCACGGGCATCAGTGATGAAAAGGTCAAAGACATGCTGCTTGATGAGCCTGCAAGCCTCATTGTTCCACTTGATGAGCATGGCATCCTCTCTCTCTCGCTGTGGCAGCAGGAACTGACTCGCAGCATCGTCCATCTGTCCAAGCTCATGCTGGAAAGTCAGCACAAGGACAAGAATGTGATTTTTGAAATTGCCGAGTTTCTGGAAAAGCATTATCACGAAGATGTGACACTGCAAGATATCGCAAGTCGCTTCTATCTGAGCCGCGAATACATCTCGCGGAAATTCAAGCAGGAATTCGAGGTCAATCTCTCGGATTATTTGGGCCAAATCCGCATGAGCAAAGCCAAAGTGCTGCTGCGCAACCCCCACCTGCGCATATCGCAAGTCGCCGAGATGGTCGGGTATCAAGATGAGAAATATTTCAGCAAAGTTTTCAAGAAATCAGAAGGCATGACGCCCAATGAATATCGAAAAAGCGCGAATTCTAGCTAAAATTCTGTAAAAAATATGGAATATGCTATACTAATAGACAGAGGTGATTTTCATGAACATGCCCATCGAAACGGCAACTGCGAATTCATTCCCGCGAGCTTCCAAAGCCGCAAAAGCAGGGAAGAAAACGTACGTCTACTTGTTTGTGGGCTGGGTCATGCTGATCGCAATCGGAGTGGCAGCAGCTATGATGTACACACAGCATTTGAAGCAACAAATGGCAACCGATATCGCACAGCAAACCCAGCAGCAATTGCAAGTAATTCAACAAGACTATCAAAAGCAAATAACTGGGCTCAAAGACAGTATGACAACCGACATGAAAGCATTGCAGACCAAGGTAGATTCCCTGAATGAACTGCTTGCTTTCACGAAGGACAGCGCCAACAGCAAAACCGATAACAGCAACCAACTCTACACACAGCTTGCTGAAGTGAAAAAGAAGCTGGACGATCTTCAGAAGAACCTGGATGTGTTAAAATAATGACAGCCATCCAACAAATTAATCGCGTTTTTCTTTTAGCTTGCGCACCTTTCCTTGGTATGCTGATTTGTCTGCTGTTCATCACGGTGAAGATCCCGATAGGACCGCTAGCAACCACGCTTTCGACAACTTTCAATTTTCACCAAGAGACGCTTTCACTCGATTCTAAGCTTACCAAAGCAAACAGCGATGCCTTGCAAACCAAATCCGTCATTCAGCAATATTTCGAAGTCTATGAGAAAAGCACCGCTGAAGTCACTGCCCTGCTCCAGAATGCGGCTGCCCAGGCAGCAAAGCCCGGCCTTATTTATGACACACGAATAACAGCCAAGCTCGGAAGCCCCATTCGCCAAGCTTCCTCAGGCAATATCGATCTCAAGTTATTCGCTTTGAGTGAAAGCAACTACAAAGGCTATGCCCTTAAAGTTAATCTCAAAAGCGACAAAGCCATTAAGCTCGTTCTGGGCAAGGATAAAATGGGATCAAGTGAAACCACCTTGGAAGCTGTGTCCCGTTACGGCGCTGTCGCAGGCGTTAATGCGGGCGGATTTGCCGATGATAACAAAGGCAAGCGGTATCCTTTGGATACTACGATCATGAACGGCAAATATGTGAATGGATTTTTCCCAACCAATAACGATACCACCTTCATTGGGTTGAACAAAGATCGCCAACTGATCGGCGGCAAATTCAGTTCACAATCCGAGCTGGACAAGCTGAACCCGCTGATGGGTTCAACCTTCGTGCCTGTGCTTCTGAAAAATGGCAGCAAGACGTCCATCCCTTCTCAATGGCAGAGCTCCCCCGCGCGCGCGGCACGGACTGTGATGGCCAATTACAAGAACGATCAGCTCTTGTTCATCGTCACAGATGGCGTGAATGAGAGTGGTAATTCGGGCGCTACACTTGCCGAGCTGCAAGACAAAATGCAGCAGCTAGGTATTGTCGATGCCTATAACCTCGATGGTGGCGGATCGACTACCCTCGTTATGAACGGCAGCGTCATCAATCGTCCTTCCGATGGAAAACTGCGGCCGCTGGCGACAAACTTCTTGTTTTTCAAGTAATTGAAATTATTCACACATTTTTCGTTTCTTTTTTTGAGATGGTTGGGTATAATAAGCCTTAACTATATGTGAGTTTGTCAATCCGTTTCGATCCTATAGGAGGTGCAGCAATGTTTGGTTTATCAACAACATTTTGGCTCGTTAACACCGTTTTTGTGCTATTTATCGTCGCTATGATGACGGCTTCCTATAACGAGGACAAAACATCAGGTCTATAAGACACGAAAAACCTCAATGCCCTTCTTCAGGGCATTGAGGTTTTTTTGTGCCTTATTTGACGATTCGAACCAAGTTTTCCCATTCATGAAAAAAAGACTGTCCAAAGGTAAATAAACCTTCAGACCAGTCCTTTTATTTCTTCATCTAAGCTCTAACTTTGAGCACATTCATTTCAGCTACACAAACTCCGCAAATGTAACGCTCTTTGAATTCACTCACACTTTCCATGCTACCACAGAATACACACTTTGGACGGTATCTTTCTAGAATGATATGGTCACCCTGCACCAAAATTTCTACAGGATCTCCTTCATTCATTTGATAACGTTTACGCAATGATTTAGGTAGTACAATACGTCCCAACTGATCGACTTTCCGAACGACTCCGGCTGGCTTCATCATAGGACTTCACCTCTCTTCCGCTCTCGGTTTCCATGCTGGTTAACTTCCCCCAACATATCTATACAACTTGATACCGATTACTATTCGCCGTTATTCAGGAAACTCCTTCTAAGATCATGCCGAAACTTTCTTTTCTTGTGAAAAATGTCGAACCTGACTTCTTTACGCATAAAATCAGTGCTTAATCCAGGCCTGTGAAACCCGTTTGCCGCAAACCTTCGTACAGCATAATCGCGGCAGAGTTGGATAGATTCAAGGATCTAACCGCATCTGACATCGGCAAGCGGAGCAGTGTTTCGGGATGTTGGGCCAACAGCTCCTCTGGAAGACCTTTCGTCTCTTTGCCGAAAACGAAGAAATCGCCATCCTGAAACGTAAAATCTGTGTAACGTTTCTGTGCCTTCGTGGTCGCGAAGAAAAACCGGTGCCCTTGATACTGCTCTAGCACTTCATCAAAGGAATCGTGATACTCTAGTTTAACAGAATGCCAGTAATCCAATCCTGCCCTTTTGAGTGTCTTGTCGTCCGTCTGAAAGCCAAGGGGTCTTACTAAGTGAAGATGCGTGCCGGTAGCCGCGCAAGTTCGTGAAATATTTCCTGTATTCGCAGGAATCTCTGGTTCTACTAGTACAATATGAAAAGCCATCTCTGTCAAATTCACCTCATTCTCTATCCTATTATATGCGAAACCGGAATGCAATTTTACACAGGGTTAACTTAATCTTAATATCTCGATGATAGAGCCCTGTCATAATAGAGATATCCTTCGATAAAAGGAGCCAAACCTTAATGAAAAAGAAGATCCTAGTTGTAGATGACGAACCTTCCATCTCCATGCTTATCGAATTCAACCTGAAGCTCGTCGGCTTCGAAGTCCATTGCGTGTTCGATGGCGAAGCTGTCTTTGATGCTATTCAAACCTTTCGCCCTGATCTCATTGTTCTTGATCTCATGCTGCCTAAGATGGACGGCTTTCAAGTATGTCGTAAACTTAGAAACCAGAATAACCTTGTTCCGATTATTATGTTAACGGCCATGCAGGATCTCACGGATAAAATTGCCGGACTGGATAACGGTGCTGATGATTACATGACCAAGCCCTTCTCACCGCAGGAGCTCATATCCCGGATCCAAGCGATTCATCGCCGGATTCAAACCTTGCCTTCCATAACGGAACATGCGCCGATTACCATTGGCCAGATCGCAATCAAAGCCGATCAACGTGAAGTGACTGTGAACGGCTCCCCGATTGAGCTTACTCCCAAGGAATTTGAACTGCTGCTTTTCCTTTGCAAGCATCGCGGCAAGGTCCTCAGCAGGCAACAACTTCTGCATGGTGTATGGGACTATCATTTTCTCGGGGATACGCGGATTGTCGATGTGCATATCTCGCATCTGCGGGATAAAATCGAGCATAATGCGCGCAATCCCGAGTATATCATGACGATTCGCAATGTCGGCTACAAACTGACAGAGCCGGCAGTCAAAGAATCCATCGGCTAATCGACAACACAGAAGAGGCTGCGCTCACGGTTTTTAACCTTGAGGCAGCCTCTTTATTTTATGAGGCGCTAGGTCCTCCTTCATCTATCGTATGTCCCCTTTAGAATCCGTATAGCCGCCACGGCTTATTTCCACCATAATAGCGAACGACCTTTTGCAGCGGTTTCACTGGACCAATCTGTGTCTCTGGCAGCTCGGCGCCGCGGAATAGAATAGCTTCATCCCCCGCGCGCAAATCCAACATAATCGCCTCTTTCTTTGTTTCTAGTCTTATGGACTGCTCGGAAGCTCTTGTTCCGCTAATCTTCCACTGGACATCACCGACCCACCCTGTCTGGATGAGACAAGGCTCCCCCGCCAAACTCTTCACGCGAATAAATTGCGTTTCTCCATGGCGGCGTACCGCACTGATCAGAAAAGCACCTTCTGCTCGCAGATGCTCGAAGCTTACGTCCCGCCATTCGTCAGGAACAGCCGGAAACACCCTTATTTGGCCGCCCCAGCTTTGAAGCAGCATATCCTGTATAGCTTCGGCTCCGGCTAGTGGCGTTTCTATGACCGGACCTGCTTCCTTATACATCGTATTCGGTTTAATCAGCAGCAGCAAAGCTTGCAAGTACCGCAATGCCTCATTCCCGCGTCCCAGAATAGCTGCTATCGAGGCGGCTCCTGTAAGACTGAAGCCCCGCAAGTCTCCCTCTTTATCGATCCAATGACGAAGTGAAGCAGCAATGAGCTCGCGCTCCTCTTCACGCTCACAACCGATCAAATGCAGGGGGAAAATAGCGAGCAAATGGCTGAAATGCCGGTGACCATAGGCGAGCGGCGTGTCCCGCCCAACCATGAAGCCGGATTCATCAACGGGGAAGGGAACTAATCTTTGGAGAATGTCCTTCCATCTGTCGATCAAGGGATCATCCACCTGCAGCCGCTGGCAAATATACAGCAGGGTTTGGCAGCCCCAACGCAGCAGTGCAAGGTCATAATGGCAGTCGCTTACTCGCATTCGCATGAAAGAGCCATACTCAGGTGAAATGGTAGCTGGCAAGTGAAGCAAGCCATCGCTGCCTTCCTCGACAAGATGAAGGTAGAGGTTCACACTTCTTCGAAGATGAGGATACAACGTGTTCTTGAGCATCTCATCATCCATGCTGTAGCGATATTGACGCCAGACATTATGGCACAGCCAGGTTAAATTACCGACTTCATCCTCAACCTCAGCCCGCAAATCATAGCTGCTGCTGCGGCCAAGTCCTGAGGCGTCCTGCCTGAAGGCTTCCGGTACGTTGGCAATTAAATTCTCTCGGTTTGCATCTAACGCATGAACAAGCGACATGCCTAAGTCCAAGCGATTGGCCGTATATACCGGTGAATAGCTCATTTGCACATTCATGTTGAACCATACACCAGGCCAAGGTGTTGATGTCAGCCAAGGCCCCTGGTTGTCGATCAAAGACTGATCGGCTCGAGTGGCGGAAGCCAATTTATACATTTGGATCCAATAAAAGCTTTGGAGCCGGGCATCGGGAATCGCAACGAAGCTTTGCCGATAGTAATCGTGCCACCACTTGCGGTGAACGTTTATCCAAGCATCGTAGTCCGCCGCTGCTGCCTGTGCAACCGCCTCAACAGCCTTTACAATGGCAGCTTCCATCTGTCCATTGATGATCGATAGGAAACAAACACGGCGATTCCTTGCGAGTTGAACTTCCTTCCAAGCAACCACACACCCATCTGCGCCACTATAGCGCTGAACGCAAATCTGTATGCCATTTCGTTCAACTTGTTCCACCGCTGTTTCCGGCACATACTGATTCAAATTGATGCCATCGGCATTTTTCAATACATCATCAACAGCCGAATGAGCATACCAAACAACTTGTGTCCCCTCCTCCCCTTCTGACGTTTCCATCTCGATGGCTATGACAGGCTCCACACTATGAACAATCGAACGCAGGTTAACCTCCCCACGCGTAGTTGTCAGCTTAGCCCGCAGCTCCGCCTGCCATAAGTCCACCCGCAGGCTTGTGGGATGGTAGATCATGCCTGCCATCTCCACATCGAGTTCGCCAATTGGCACACGTGGAGGAAAGCCTGGTCGATCGCTGCGCGCAGCCGTTACATCCGTTCGTCCCAGGACGAACCGAAGTACATGCCGTTTCTTCGCATGTTCCTCTCCATAAACCATGGCTCCGATTGAGCCATTGCCGATGAAGGCACCTTCATCCCAACTTACCGGCTTAACAACCCACTCCATATCGTTGTCAGCCATAAACGGCTCCCACTCACAATCGTTCATTGCCTACAACCTCCTAACCCTTAATCGCCCCGATAAGTGCGCCTTTCACGAAATATTTCTGAAGGAACGGATACACCAGCAGAATCGGTACCGTAGCCACCATAATCGTTGCATACTTTAACGTCACCGTAAGCATGGCAGAGGCGCCGTCTGAAGCCCCCAAATTGGAGCTGGCTTCCCCTTGCAGCAGTACTTCACGCAGCACTAATTGCAGCGGATAGAGCGAGCGGTCCTGCAAGAAAATCATTGCATTGAACCAGGAATTCCAATGGCTGACGCCATAATACAAGAGCATTACGGCAATAACGGGCATGGATAACGGAAGCACGATCCGGAACAGAATGACAAAGTCGTTCGCCCCGTCTATTTTAGCCGACTCCTCTAACGCATCTGGTATCGCCTCGAACGCTGTTTTCATCAGGATCAGATTAAAGGTATTGACCGCCTGAGGAATGATAAGGGCCCAAAGCGAGTCAACTAATCCAACGCCTTTGACCGTCAAATAGAGAGGGATCAACCCACCGCTGAAAAACATCGTAAACACGATAAACAGCAGGAGCGACTTCCGGTAAGCCAAGCTTTTTCTAGATAAGGCATACGCTCCGAAAGCGGTAAGAATAATATTGAGGAACAACCCTACAAGTACGACGAAGAACGTGTTCCCATAGCCTTTGAGAATCATCGGGTTGCGAAATACATTGGTATAGGCATCGAATGAAAATCCGAGTGGGCGCCATAGAACACCTTTGTGGCTCATCAGCGACCCGGCATCGCTCACAGAAGCGAAAGCCACATATACCAACGGATACACCGTTATCAGCATCAGTAACAGCAAGAAAATGGCATTGATCCAATCAAAACTTTTTTCTGACAGCGTTGTCCGATTCAACATGTGTCTGCCTCCTTCCTACCATAAGCTGGTGTCATTGAATTTGCGGCTTAACCAATTGGAACAAATCAACAGAATGAAATTGATCACGGAGTTAAACAGCCCAACCGCCGAGCTGAAGCTGTAATTAAAGTCCTGCAAGCCTACCCGGTACACATAGGATGAAATGACATCTGCCGTTTCGTAAGTGCCCGGATTGTACAGCAAAATAATTTTCTCGAACCCGACATTCATCATTCGTCCGATATCCAAAATAAGCAGAATGATAATCGTCGGCATGATGCCGGGTATCGTCACATTCGTCATCTGCTTCCATCTGCCTGCGCCATCTATTTTGGCCGCCTCATACTGTTCCTGATCGATTCCGGTTAAAGCTGCAAGAAAAATAATCGTTCCCCAGCCGATATGCTGCCAGACTCCCGTAGAGACATAGACAGAACGGAAGAAGCTCGGTTCCAGCAAAAATGTCGTCCGCTCGCCGCCAAAAAAAGCAATCACATCATTCACGACTCCATCGCTGACCGTAAAATCTTTGATGATGCCGCAAATGACAACAAGGGAAATAAAGTGAGGCATATACGTGATAGTCTGCACGGTGCGCTTGAATAGAGCCTGTTTCACTTCGTTCAGCAGCAGCGCCAGCAAGATCGGTGCCGGGAATCCGAATACCAGTTGATACAAGCTGATGAGCACTGTGTTTTTGATCGTTCTCCAGAAATAGGGACCCGTAAAAAAAGTTTGGAAATGCTCGAAGCCTACCCAGTCGCTCCCCCAAATGCCAAGCCTCGGTGAAAAATCCTTAAAGGCAATAATCGCTCCATACATGGGCCCATAATGGAAAACCACATAGTAGAGCAATACAGGGATAAGCATTACGTAAAGCAATTTATTTTTACGGATATCGCGGAATATCCCGAATGTAGGCATGGCCAGTACTCCCCTCGATCTATGGCTATTTTGTTGCAGGTGAAAACAAGCCGCTTAAGGTAAGGGCTTCGTATTCACCTGCAAGGTGCCAAATTGGTGTTATCGTTTGTTATAGCGGTCAAGCGCGTCTTGATTTATTTTCACAACTTTGTCGATACCCATTTCCTTGATACGGCTCACATACTCATCGAATTTCTCAATCGGCTCTTTGCCCATTACGAATTTCACGAACATTTCTTCTTTATAACTGCCAATCGCCGTATTCAATTTGGCTAATTCCTTACTTTCCTCCACAGTCGGTGTGATGAAAAGCGGCAAGACATGCTTAACTGCATCGGTTTCGCCCCAAATTTTGATCGCCTCATCCTGCTCCTTGAACGTGTTGAAGCTTTTACGTGAATCGCCTAGAAAAGGACCATTAGGCTTCGTATACTGCGAGACCATTTGCTGTAAATTAAACTTCTCATTTTTGGTGATTTTCTCAGTAAAGGTTGGCACATTGTTAACCATTTTGTAGCTATCGCCTTCAATTCCGAAGTTGAAAAGCAGGCTTCCTTTTTCACTATAAGCGTAATCAAGCCATTTCACCGCAAGCTCTGCATTCTTCGAATCCCCGCTTACAGCTTTGCTGGCTGCCGGATTGTACTTGAAATCCCGTTGACCGATAAAAGCACGTTCCCCTTTTTTGAGGGTAGGGTACGGCGCGGCTACTAACTGAAATTTCGGGTTTTTCTTCTTCCCCGTATCCATCCATCGGCCCATCCCGCCGCTTAACAAGCCAACAGTTGCCCCGGCACTATCACTCATTAATTTGTTATCCAGTGCTTTGGAATCTGTGTTGAGAGCAAAATCTTTGTCCAACAAGCCTTCAGCATACCATTTGCGCAGCAGGGTCAGCGCGTCCTTGAATTGTGGATCAATAGGTCCATACTTCACTTTCCCTTGATCGTCAATATAGAACCGGTTCGCTGTTTTGAAAGCACCAATGAAGGCATCCTGGATGTTCAACTCATTGCTATACAAGGCCGTGAATGGCGCACTCGCGCCTTTCTTCTCTTTAAACGCTTTCAATACGGTATACCACTCATCGATGGTCTGGGGAACTTGCAGGTTCAGTTCATCCAGCCAATCTTTGCGAATCATCGGCCCTCGGAAGACGAGCCCGTTATCCGGACGGATCATCGGAAAGGCATAGTAATTGCCGCTGTCCGTTTTGATCATCTTATCTAATTCTTTATCTTGCTGCAGCAGCTTCTTGAGGTTCGGCGCCTGCTTGTCAATCAACGCATTGAGCGGAAGAATAACTTTATCCGCAATAGCTTTCTCAGGTCCCCCCGGATAGGCCATCGCCCCGCCTCCGCCCCAGTTGTACTCAATAACATCCGGCAATTTATTGGAAGCGATCAACAGGTTGAACTGTTCCTTGGATTGGCCGTCGGCCGGGTGGGTATATTTGACCTTCACCCCTGTTTCTTTTTCAAGCTGCTGTCCAAATGGCGATTCCGCCAAGTTCGGTACAAAAGAAGCCAGATTCGTATCGATACCTTCCCATGATGTTAATGATTCTTGCGTACTAATCGGATACACAGCGCCAGCGGCTGTTGGTGCCCCAGAAGCTTTGGGAGAAGCTGAGCTCTTGCCCGTCTCTTGCGTGGAACAGCCTACAATAACACTGGAAGCTACTACGAAGCTTAAGGCCATACTAAAAGACTTCTTGTTTACATATTTCCCCATGTAAATCCCCCTCAAATGTTTGGTCCCTGGCACCTTGTTGCGCCGTGGTTTCAGTATGCCTCGAAACACTCCTCCCGAATATCGTCAAAACGTGAACTTCATCTTCAAAATCACCAAAAAGCAATCTTCAATATAGACACTAGCTATGTAAAAACGGAAAAGCCGCGCAAGCATCCTTGCTTGAACGGCTTCTTATTGGTCATTGAATATCTTTGTACTTCCCAGGTGTAATACCCTCGAATTTCTTGAATATCCGATTAAACGTATTGATATCGGAATACCCGACTTGCTTGGCAATCTCAGAAACGGATAGCTGCTGAAGGGAGAGCAGCCTTTTGGCTTCTTCTAGCCGGGTTCTGCTAATGAAATCAAGCAATGCTTCCCCCGTTTGCGCTTTGAACTGTTTGGACAAATAAGATGGTGTCAGCTCGAACTTCTCGCCTACCATCGAAATATTGAGATTCACGTCAGCATAATGACCTTTCACATAGTCGATCACCTGCTGGCTGAGCGTGTTGTAATCCTGCTCGCGGCCCTCTTGAATGAACTGGCACACCTCAGCCAGCACTTCCCGGATTTGCCCCTTCATCTCCTTGATCGTTGAGCTGGTTATTAATCGATCAATTTGGTCCGTATTAACGACGAATGCCCGATGATGACTGCTCGTCCCGATTTCATCCATTGTTTTGAGCAGTGTGCTGGTCAAATCGAACATGAGGCATTTGGCCAGTGGCACCGATATGGAAGCATCGGAAATGTTGACCTCGATAATTTCGTTAATAATCGCATTCGATTTTTCGAAATCGCCGGCTTTAACCAAATTGATTAACTGATGTTCTATTGTCAACGGATAGTAGTAGCTTCTCGATGGCCCCGCCGTCTCGGAACTCGGCAAATCCTGATACCGAATAATCTCACCGCTGCCCATAACCAGACGGTATTCCAAGGCAGCCAAGGTCATCTGATATGCCGGAGGAATCCCGTACAACTCCTGATGAATCTCGCTAATCGCCACGGTCAAATGAACATGAAAATGGTCCAACAAGAACGTTTTCACCTGTTCAGCAATGCGTTTCAATTCATCTGCATCCGGATCTGACCCGAAATTAACGATGCAGGCCAGCATGTTGTCAATTTCTGTGATGAATGCTTGATTAGCGTCACCAATCACTTCCTCCGCGACATTCATAATGAGGAAATGCAGCATTCTCACTTTCTCAGGCGGCGCATGTTCGCCCAGATCAAACTTGCCATAATGTTCAACATGGAACAGCAGTACGGCAAAATGCGGTGAGGCCACTCGAATATCGTGAGCTGCAAGCGATTCGTGGATGGGCACATTTTGCTCCAAACGGCCTTTCAGCAGTCCTTGCAAGAAATGCGAGCGAATCGCATCCCGATGCTGATGCAGCCGGCGGTCGACCTGTTCTTTCTCGGCAAATGTATTATTCAGCGCATCCTGCAAATAACCATATTCGTTCGAACCTTCATGAAAAGATACGCCTGATTTCATGGAAAAACTGCGAATCAGCACGTTGATTGGGATATAATTTTTGCGCAAGAAGAGATAAGTAACCACTCCCCCCATGAGCAAACTCAAAATTACACTGGCATAGATCAACTTCTTCATGTAGGCCATCTTATCGTCAAATAATTCGGCGGGAATCGCATAAATATACTTCCACCCGTTACTATCCGAAGTAATATACGAAACAGCGGCACGCTGATCACCATCGTCACTCATGAACATGCCATTTTTGCCGGTGAGCTTGCCGTAGTCCAAGAAGGCTGATCTCGCTTCAAACCCCGTGGAAGCTACTAAGCGATTTTCCTTGTCCAAAACCGCAATTGACGTTTTATCGGATGTAGATGGAATATTGGCAAGCAGCTTGGAATCCTTAATTACGAATAAAATGACAGCACCTGGTTGGTCCGGATTAGCCAGAATGACGGATTTGGCATACATGACTGCTTTCAGCTCTTGACCGTCCTCCCTAAACGTAATAGGGGTATACTCCTGCATATACGGCTTTTCAAAAAACTTCGCCCACTCTTCATAGCTCATCGTCTCTTGTTCGCGTGTTTTCTCATACAATATTCGGCTGTTCGTATGATCGCGCGTAGAGATTACCGTATCGCTGTTCCGATAGTAAATATATATTTGTTCAATGAAATCATTTGCTGTCTGATACAGCCGCAAGTCACTGGCAATACTGACCAGATCGTAATAGTCGTTATCCGTTAAGGGCTTCGCTGTATGAATGAAACCGGTTACCAATTTACTCAAAGCAATTTCCAGACTAATTCTTTCGATACCGCGAAGACTATTGTCGATGGCTTGTTCCATCTGCTGCAAAGCCGAAGTGTTGGCACGATTCACTTCCGATTCCACCACATGCCATGTCGCCGCATACAGAATACCACTAATCATGATCGGAATAAGCAGAACGGAAACATACGATACCAACCAAGTGACAATGACACTGCGTTTGTGGAAACGGATTCGAGCAAGATTCATGAGGCATAACTCCTTCATTTCCCAGTTGTAACTGCATTCACTCACCATTATACCGAAAAACAGAAGGGAATGGCTGCTAAATTCAAAAAGGCTGCTCGTCAGGTTTTCACCTTCTGAGACAGCCTCTTATCTTAATCCCCAAAAAGGAAATCATCATCCGTCAATGCTTCAACATGAATCGTGCGCACATAACCATTCCCTTTTTTGGAGAAAAAGTCATGCTGTTTGGTCTTCGTGCTCAAACCGTTCAGAACAATTGGATTGATATCCTCTTCTTCGAAAATCGGCTCCACCCCAAGGTTCATGAACGCTTTGTTCGCGTTATAGCGTAAGAAAGCTTTCACTTCTTCCGCCAAACCGAGCGTGCCATAGAGGCTTTCTGTATATTTCTCCTCATTCGCATGAAGCTCTCTGAGCAGCGCGCTCAATGTTTCGTACACTTCATCCTGCTCCGCAGGACTGAGCTCCGCATAAACCTCTTGCGCCAATACACCAATATACAATCCGTGAATACTCTCATCACGCAAAATCAAATCAATGATTTCGCCGCTGCTCGTCATTTTTCCTTGTCCAGCCAAATACAGCGGGTAATAGAAACCGCTATAGAACAAATAGCTTTCCAGTAAAACCGACGCAGCCATAGCCAGATAGAGATCTTTGGTCGTGTTAATATTCTCGTAGTAATGGGAAATCTTCGATGCTTTGAATTGCAAATACGGATTCCGCTCTACCCAGAGGAACAGCTCATTAATTTCTTCTGTCGTAGACAATGTTGTGAAAATACTGCTGTACGATTTTGCATGGATTTGCTCCATCATCCCCATGAAACTCAGTACGGCTTTGCGCTGCAGCCCGTCGACATGCTCAAGGATCTTGGGCATCCCAACGCCGCCTTGCATTGTATCGAGCAGGGTCAGTCCGCCCAGCACCTTCATATATAGTTCACGCTCAGCACCGCTCAGCGTTATCCATGACATTTTATCGTCCGATAATGGAATTTCTTCGTCCGTCCAGAATTGCATAATATTCTGATTCCAGAATGTAATGGTAAAGTCATCATCCGGCCGATTCCAGTTCACTGCTTTTTTGACGATGGCTTGATTCGTAGTCGTTGCACTAGTCATTGATTGTCGAGTCCCCTTCCAAATTACACCGAGCAGCTGACACATTCCTCAACGGATAGCTGATTTGTTCGCGTGTAGTAAAGCGATTTAAGTCCTTTATGTGCCGCATAGAGGTATAATTTAGCAAGCTGTCTGGTCGAAACGTCACTATTGACATGTAAAATGGTCGAGATCCCTTGATCCACATGCGTTTGAATTTCCGAAATGAGGTCAAGAATCTTGAATTGGTCCATTTGATAAGCCGATTTATAGTAAAAGAAATTATCACGCGCCATAAACGGCATCGGATAGTACGTTGTTGAATTAGCATATGTGCGAGTCTCAATAGGCTCTACGATCGGCATCACGCTGGAAGTTGCGTTTTGAATATAGGAAATACTTTGCGTTGGAGCAACAGCCAATCGATAGGCGTGATATAAACCATGGGTTTTCACGTCTTCTTTCAGCTTCGCCCAGTCGCTCGGTGATGGAATTGGCATGCCTTCGAACAAAGCCTTCACTTTATCCGTGAGCGGACGATAATCCGTCTCTGTGTAACGGTTGAAATAAGCGCCACTCGCGTATTCGGAAAGCTCAAAGCCTTCGAACGTTTGGCCGGACGCTTTGGCGATCTCCATGCTCTTCTCGATGGAATAAAAATTCATCGCCATGAAGAAAGTACGAACGAAATCTTTGGCTTCGTCGCTCTCATAGCTGATTTTGTTCTTCGACAAATACCCGTGAAGATTCATGACTCCCAAACCAACGGAATGCAGCTCGCGATTGGCTTTGGCAACACCTGGCGCATTGCAGATCGTAGTCATGTCGCTTACCGAAGTCAAAGCAATCATGCCTTCATGCACTGTTTCACGCAGCTTCTTGCGGTCCATCACATTGGCTATGTTCATGGAAGCCAGATTACAGCTAATATCTCTTAAAATGGTATCATCTTGCCCATAATCATTGATTTCCGAAGTCTCCTGCAATTGGAAAATTTCCGTGCACAGGTTGGACATTTTAATCGTCCCAATGCCTTTCAGCGCGTGATCACGATTGGCATTCGTCCGATTCATCATATAAGGATAGCCGGATTCCAGTTGTGTTGTCGCAATTTTGACCAGCATATCGCGTGCGCTCATGACAACTTTCTTCTTCACCTTAGGATTCGCCAGAAGCTCATCGTACATTGCATCCATATCCAGATCATCCATATGCTTGCCATAAGCCTGCAGGACTGTGTATGGCGCAAAAACATGCAGCGGCTTGTTCTCTTCCGCTAATTTATAAAATTTATTCGGTACAATGAGACCGATCGAAAGTGTCTTCAAGCGGGATTTCTCATCCGCATTAATTTTCTTGCTGTCCAGGAACTCCATAACGTCCCAGCCGAAAATATTGTAGTACGCCGCTCCTGAGCCTTTGCGCTGACCCATTTGGTCGGCATAAGAGAAAGCATCCTCCATGAGCTTAAGTACTGGCATAATTCCTTTTGCAGCGCGTTCTACACCTTTGATGGATTCACCGCGACCACGGAGCTTGGACAAGTTGACAGCTACACCGCCGCCAATTTTGGACAGCTGCATGCAGGTCGCCAGAACATAGTTGATTGAGTTAAGCGAGTCATCCATTTCCAACAAGAAGCAGGAAACCATTTCACCGCGACGGCTTTTGCCTGCATTGAGGAACGTCGGCGTTGCGGGCTGCAAACGCTGTTCCATCATAGAGACGGCCAGCACACGAGCTGTTTCTGCATTACCGCGTCCCAAATATAAAGCTACAATCGCTACGCGATCCGGGAAATGCTCCAGATACAAGGTCTTGTCATCACTGCGCAATGCATAATCTGTATAAAATTTCGAAGCCGCCATATAAGAAGCGAACTCGAATTCATTGTCGTGGGCCACTTGGTACACAGAATTAACTTCTTCGGGTGTGTAATGCTCATAGACGTTCTCGTAGTAATTGTGCTCGATCATATAGCGAACCTTGGAAGAGGTATCGGGGAAAGAGAGGCTTTTGCTATGGACATCCTTCATAAAAACTTCAACGGCTTCTTTATCCTTCTCTAGTTGAAAAAAGCCATCCGCTCCGCGTTGCATCAATAAATTATTTAGCTCAATGTGCCGCAATTGCTTGTACCCCCTGAACAAATCGTTCTACGTCATTTTTGGTGCCGGATAACTCAAACTTGGTTAACACAGGCACGTCGTACAATTGTGAAATGGTGTCTGCGCTTTTGGCAAAACCGTCTCCCCAATTCCGATTGCCGCTTGCTGCTACACCGATCATTCGGGAGGAATTGCTTTCCAGAAAGGAAGCGACCTTCGGGGGGATTTGACCAAACCCCGTTGTATACGTAACGAGCACGAATGGCTCGTCCATCTTCATCGCTTCCTCTATTTGAATCGCCGGCATTTTGAGCTTGGCAATAAATCGGCGAACATTCCCCGTCTTCGAATCGTAAGCAATCAGCATCGGAACCGTCTCCTATCCATCAATCTCTATCTTGTGTTTCTTATGTATATAACCCTATATCTAGTAAATTATTCAAAAACCATTTACTGCTAAATCCAGGAAACGATCTCGCCTTATCGACAAAATACCGAGCCTTCAGACCGTGTATTTTGCTGCGAATAAACCGTCAAAGTGCCGCCCAGCATGGCTTCTGCGACTATTTTCCTATAGACCTATCAACCTCGCAGATTCGCTTTTTTTCACGACATCTAGTTGATAGTTTCAAATTTATATCAATATATTGTGTTTGTCAACGCTCGAAATTGTGTCTTTTAACTAGCAAAATACCTAAACCTAGACTGGGCGTGGCTCCGACGGTTTCAAAAATATTTTTTCAAAAAAGACTTGAAATTTCAGATTTGTCGAAACTGTGAGTTAGACATATAGCCTACTAGATATAGATCAAACCTACACCCAAACACAAGCTCCTTAGAGCGCCTCAGCGTCCCTCTAAGGACATCAAAACCGAACAAGCCACACTTCTATCCTGAAACAAAAAAAGCTACTCAGGCGCACACGAGGATGTGCCTGAGCAGCTTGGATCGCAAACTTAGCCGTTGCGTTTTTGGAAATCGCTCATAAAGTCAGCGAGTGCTTTGCAAGATGCATATGGAACTGCATTGTACGTGGAAGCTCTCAGACCGCCAACACTGCGATGGCCTTTCAAGCCGACGAATCCATGTTGTTCTGTTTCTTTGATGAACTTTTTCTCCAGCTCTTCATCTTGCAAACGGAACGTAATGTTCATCGCAGAACGGCTGCCTTGATCAACAGGACCCCGGTAGAAACCACCGCTTTGGTCAATCGCGCTATAAATAAGCCCTGATTTCTCCAAATTGTTCTTTTCAATAACAGCTAGTCCACCTTGCTCTTGAATCCATTTCAATACGAGGTTCACCATGTAGATAGAGTAAACCGGAGGTGTATTGTAAAGCGAATTGTTTTTGCCATGCGTTTCATAACGAAGCATCGTCGGGATTGTTTTCGGCAGATCCTGCAGAAGGTCTTCTTTGACAATGACCACCGTCACACCGGACGGACCGAGATTCTTCTGTGCCCCGGCATAGATCATGCCGAATTTGGAGACATCCACAGGCCGGCTCAAAATATCGCTGGACATGTCACCGATCAAAGGCACGTTCCCTGTATCCGGGTAACTTTGGAACTGAGCGCCTTCAATTGTTTCATTGGAAGTCAGATGCAGGTAAGCGGAATCCGGTTGAATCTTGATTTCGCTCAGATCCGGAATTTTCATGAATTTCTGTTCCTGGGAACTAGCCGCAATCGCCACTTCTCCGAACAATTTTGCCTCTTGGACCGCTTTCTCTGCCCAAGCGCCAGTCAGCACGTAGCTGCCTACTTTACCAGGTTTCAAGAAATTAAGCGGGATCATGGCGAATTGTGTACTCGCACCGCCTTGAATAAACTGAATTTGATAACCATCCGGTATACTGAAAATTTGTTTCAATAATTGCTGTGTTTCATTATGTACTTGCTCATATTCAGCGCTGCGGTGAGATATTTCCATGATCGACATGCCGATGCCTTTAAATTCGACAAGTTCTTCTTGTGCTTTTTGCAGTACTTCGAGCGGTAATGCTGCAGGCCCTGCGTTAAAGTTATAGGCCCTATTTCCCATGAGTGACCACACCTTTGCTTTTGTATTATGGCTATGATAGCAATATTCTCCTCCTGCATCAAGTAAAACCTTCATTGGCAACGCTGGGAAGAGCGTAATCGTGTTCCCGATATCTGCGCTGGGATGATTTTCTACTTTCCGCATAACTTTCCGCTCATTTACAAACAATGGAATACAATTGGTATTTCTTTATGTAAAAGAGGAGGCTCCCTTATGCCAGACGCATACGAAATTGTCATCCGCACCTTATTAGCCGTACTCGTCCTGTTCATCATGACGAAAATCCTTGGCAAAAGACAAGTCTCACAGCTCTCGCTATTCGAGTATATTACCGGCATTACCATCGGTAATTTGGCCGGTTCCATCTCGGTTGATTTAGATGCCAAGTGGTACCTCGGGCTAATCTCATTAACGGTCTGGATTGGCTGCTCGCTGGGCATTGAATTTCTACAGCTAAAAAGTAAAACCATGCGGGATTTTATTGACAGCAAAGCAACCGTGCTAATTAAAGAAGGGAAAGTGCAGGAAGATAACCTAAAAAAAGAACGACTAACCACGGATGAGCTAATGGAACAATTGCGCAAACGATCCGTCTTCAAAGTGGCCGATGTGGAATTCGCCATCATGGAGCCAAGCGGGGAAATTAATGTATTGTTAAAGCGCGAATACCTGCCGCTGACCCCAAGCCATCTCGGTATTAAGGTAGCTCCAGAGAAAGAGCCTCAGGCCGCTATTATGGATGGCAAAATATTAAATGAATCGCTGGCTACGCTTGGTTTAAGCCCAGGGTGGCTGCATACAGAGCTAGACAAACTAGGCGTGACGATTGAGAATGTCTTCTTGGGACAAGTCGATTCTTACGGGCAATTGTATGTAGACTTGTATGACGACAAAATCAAAGTTCCCGTGCCGCAAGAAAAAGCGACCTTATTTGCAACTTTAAAGCAATGCGAAGCCGACTTGATGTTATACGGACTCACCACCAAAAACAAAGAAGCCATCCATATGTATGAGCGCTGCTCAAAACAAATGGAGGACATCATCGCAGAGTTGAAGCCTCTGCTTCAGCGTTAGCACAAATGCTTACCTACTCAAAACTCGCGAATTGGCAGGAGGCTATGTTAGAACGAGCTATGTCGGAAGGGGCTAACCCAAAGGAAATGAACCTTCGGGCAAGTCCCCTTACGAACTCAATACCCTTTATTTGATCAAAATCGTACACTTTGAAAATCTAATGAATTCCCGAAGCGCTATTCCAACCAAATGGTCACCATTCCGCCTATAAACGACTCGATAACGCCAATTCAGTTCATTAGATCGCCAAACATGCCATTTTCTCGTCTATAAGCATCCTGCAGTTCATTAGAAAGGCAGATCGATTGCGCGGGGGAGGTCGGTGCTCGATTAACTTCCGCTATCCCCCATCAGCCGTGAGCTGCACTGCCAGACTAATCGGCCCGGATCCCCCGTCAGTCCAGCAGCACTTCCAAAGTCTCGCTGCGCGCAAGCTCCAACATGCGCAGCAGCTGCTCCGCAGTGTTGCGTTCCAATGAAAGCGGCGGAAGCTCGCTCGCGCCAAAGAAACCCACGCCGGTCGTTTCCAAACCGGCTTCTTCCAGCGCTTGGCCGCCCGTCAGCTCGCATAAGATGAACATCTTGTACACATGGTTCGCTGAGGGAGGATGAGCGTGTCGTTTTTTGTCCAAGACCGCCAACAATCGCAGTGGTTTGACCTCATATCCCGCTTCTTCGTAAGTCTCTTTGACAGCCACCTCAGACGGTGTAAGACCAATGTCGGCCCAACCTCCAGGCAGTGCCCAAGCGCCATCTGCTCTTTCCTTCACTAATAACAGCTTATTATCCTGCAGGACTACTGCCCGAATATCGACCTTTGGCGTTTGATATCCTTGCTCATTGGCAAATAATTCCGTCACTTTATCAATAGGCGTATCTGTAAAATAGCTCATCATCTCTACACTAATTTTGCGCAGCGCCTCATAACGTTCCAGATCATAGCCATTCTCCCCGTAGGTAAGTCCAGCTTGACTGATCGCTTGAATCTCTTTCGCCCAATCCAGCCATGGGATTTGCATCAGTTCCCCATCTCCGTTCCGCTATAATCTTTGATTCCCCGATAAATATCGACCATCTCCTCAAGCTTCATTCGAACGAGTCCGCTGGAAGAGGGGCATACATATTCGATAACGCCTTCAACGACAGGCTCCGGCTGCACGCCCCACGACATTCCCCTGCGACCGCTGTACTGTTCATACACACCTTTGCCTACGAAACAGACAACACTTGGTCGATACGTCACGATCTTTTGCCGCAGAATAAGTCGGCCTTCCCGGTACTCCTCCGGCGTGATTTCTGCCGCTGTCAACGTCGGACGTGCCACAATATTCGTAAATCCGTAACCAAGCTGCAGCAAATCCTGATCTTCCTGAGGTTTATAAAGCCTAGGTGTGATGCCGGCCTGATCCAGAATGCGATAGAAGCGATTGCTTGGGCTCGCATAATGATGACCGGTTTCTCCAGATCGAAGACTTGGATTATATCCCACAAATAAAATTCGCAAATGATCTTCCAGATGATCCGAGATTGGCTCTATGCTCATTAGCGCTGCACCTCCTAAGCCATATGTCTCTACCTAGTTTACCATTATATAGGGGGAAACCAAAAAACTCAGCCTGTTCCCGAGCTCAAGTCAAAAAACCGAGGCATCGCCCCGGCTTCGTTTCAAATAAATTTTATGGGGTCAAACGGTTGGCCAAGTACGGAGGAAACATCGCCTTTTAACCATTTATCAACCAGCGTACTATAGACGCAGCGGAAATCAACCTCATATTTCAGATCACCATTATCCAAGTTGCTTAGACTTGGGTAAGCGCCGTACAGACCGCCATTCACCTTGCCGCCCATCACAAACATGGGAGCCGCAGTACCATGGTCAGTCCCCCCGCTCCCGTTTTCCTTGACACGGCGACCAAATTCCGAGAACATCATCACCATCACACGATCCTGAAGCCCTTGAGCCTCCAAATCTTTGTAGAAAGCTGCCAACCCTTCGTCCACTTGAGTCAAAACCTTGGCGTGCTGCACTTTTTCATCGGCGTGATCATCGAAACCACCTATTTGAACATTAAAAACTCGGGTTCCCGATTTGCCTGCCAACAGTTTGGAAACTAATTGGAGATCTTTTGCAAAGTTCGTTTTCGGATATTCTACTTTATTGGCGTAAGTTGCCGTTAACGCTTGAATTGCCTCAACACTTTTGTAAGCCTCGCTGCCGCGTCCCGCAACAACGCGCAGTTGTTCCACTTGATTCTGGGTACTGTACATGTCCAAAAAGGCTTTCGTTAACCGATTCTTGTCGAGCATCGCCGTTTTGGGATCAATGAGGCTGTACGTTTCAAGCGATTGAATAACGGGGAAACTCACCTTCTCCGATGCAAAAGCCTTGCTTCCGGATCCCCCGATCTGAACCGCCTTCAGCGGGTTATTATTGCCACGCAGCGAAGAATCTACATAGCGTGCCAGCCAGCCGCTGCGGCTAATTTTCTGCGGCTCTGCCGTTTGCCAAATTTCCATTGAACGGAAATGGGAGTGATCCGGCTCTGGATACCCAACCCCCTGAATAACCGCTAATTTGCCAAGCTTATACAGCGCAGACAAGCCAACCAGACTTGGATGCAGGCCAACGTGATTATCCAAGGCCAAAACATCTTTCTGCTGATAAGCCAGCGTCGGCCTGGAATCGTAATAAACCCCTTGTCCATAAGGAATTAACGTATTGATCCCATCATTTCCCCCGCTTAATTGCACAACAACTAGGACGGGATCATCGACTCCCTCATCCAAGCCCGTTGCCAGAATGGACTTGCCGGTCTCCGTGAATAAGGCGCCGCCCAACCCTAATGAAGCGAACAAGGCTGTTCCCTTAATTAAAAAATCCCTTCTCGACAGCTTCATATTTTCACCCCCATTACTTCATTTGAGCCTCTGGGCTAATTAATACTAATTGCATCAAGCCTCTGAGGCCTGTATTTTTTTGTTTGGTATGTACAATCGTATCGTCCGCATAAGAACTAAGTCCTTGCAAGGTCTTATCTGACAAATTCGCAATAGTTAGTCGCTGACTCCACAGCTTAACCCACTCATCAGGACGGTTCGCTTGCTCCGGTGTAAATGCTGGCGCAGTAAGCAGCTTGAGATTCATCTGTTTGGCAATGGACTCAGCGAATTGATACCGCGCTAATAGGGTGTTGGTGTTGAGCCAGGATGTTCCGCCTCTCCAGCCTGCAACGTCCGGCGGCGAATACAGTTCCTGCCCCATTTTACGCATCGCTTGCGCATGGCCCTTGGAAACGCTGAGCTGAAGAGCCTTCAGAATGCCAGCCACATAGTCTGCCGGTGTTTTAATCAAGGCCATTCGATACTTCTCTTCATAAAATTCAGCGGATAAGAACAACTCTTGCAGTACATTTCCAATCGTCGCCTTGTTGACAATGTGCGCTGCGATTTGTTGAACCCAACCTTCTGATGGTGTATCTGTTGCAAAGTATTTAAGCAGCTTGGTTGCAAGGAAAGTGGAAAGCGTCTTCTGATGGACAATAATGTCCACGGCATCCGCTGAATCCAAATTGCCCTTCTCACCCAGCAGTTGTTTCGCATCATTATCGTGCTGTTTAGGATTAAAAGCTACTTTGTTCTCCTTCTTATCGTATGTCCACCCTGTAAAGGCGCGCGCTGCTTCTTTAACATCATTTTCTGTATAGTGACCGATACCGAGCGTGAATAACTCCATCACTTCGCGGGCGTAATTTTCATTGGGTTTGCCTTTTTTATTCCGGTTCACATCCAACCAGATCATCATGGCGGGATCCTGGCTAACGGCAAGCAGCAGCTCCTGGAAATTACCCATAGCATACTTGCGCAGCAGCGTATTCTGCTGAACCATTAAAGTGACATCATTCACCTTATAATTCGCTGTGGCAAAATGGCCATGCCAGAACAATGTCATCTTCTCAACAAGCGGAGCCGCCGAATAGACCATTCGGTAAAGCCAATACATTTGCTGATCGGCCAATTGCAAGGGGTCCAGCGCTTTCTTCCCATCTGCGGTCAATTGATCGAAGGGGATCAATACCGGTGGCTGAGCTAACACCGACTCACCCGCAATCAACCGACGGACGGTCTCCTCGGGGCCGTGTGAAACACATGCGGCAATCTCTTCTTGTGTGGCGCCGAATCCGGCACGAAGCAATAAATGAACTACTTCCTTGTTCGTCCATGGTAAGCCCATGATTTCCCTCCCCACTCCCTAATTTCCAAACTGTACCATACAAATATGTCAAAAGTATGAGCAAACGAAAAAAGAGTTCTCAGATTATCTCTGAGAAACTCCAGCTTGGAACCCTATCAGATCGTAAGTAGCGGAGATGCCTCCTTGCACGCTGAACCTTTCCTCGTATTCCTTATACATATTAGCGAACAGCCGTCGCGAGCTGAAGCCAGGTGCAGTGGCTGCTTCCGAAGCGCTAGCCCCCATGGCTTTGACCGCAAGCAGAAAATCTCTTACTGATGGATACGTTTCTTTTTGAATCGCGCCTGTTTGTTGAATACTCGAAAATCCGGCATCTACGAGCAGGTTTTTCCACTGTCTATCCGTTTGAAATGTGAGTCCATGCCTTTGCGGCTCGACGCCCCCATCTCGATACGCTTGATTAAATGACTGATGCAGCTCGTCAAATGTTCTAGGCCCGAATGTTGTGAACACCAGCAACCCTCCAGGACGAAGCAACCTTCGAAGATGGCTTAATGTTTGTCTTGGATCGCGAAGCCATTGAAAACAAGCACAAGAAACAATAAGGTCGAACGAACTTTCTTGGGCATCCACCGACCATTGTTCTACATCTGCATGAAGAAAACTCACTTGATCCGGCTGGCTGCCGCCGCTAACCAACCGATCTGCATAGATCCGATGCTTCGCCGCTTCTATCATCCCTAGCGCCATATCAATGGCGGTAATCGACGTTCGGGGCCACTCGTCAACCAGCATCTTGGTCAGTGTCCCCGTGCCGCAGCCAATCTCAAGCATGCTTGTCGGCTCTAGATTACCTTCGACCTTAAAGCGGAGCGACGAAGCAAGCTGCTCCGCCATAATGCGCTGAACCTTGGCGTGCGCATCATACGATCCTGCTGCACTCCGATGAAATTGACGCTCAATATCCAATGTCCTTATGTTCATCCCACCAACGCCTCAATTCCTCAGCTATCTTCACTTCTCGTCCCCAAAACGGCGCATGCCCGCAACCAGGTATAGGTATCAAATCTACTTGAGGCCATTGAGCAGCAAGCTCTGCGGCAGCGTTGTAGGGACAAATCTTATCTTCCAACCCATGAACCAGCAGAACCGGACATGTAATCTCCGACATCCGAGACAGAACTTCCTCGCTTCGCAAAATTTTAAGACCAGCAATGAGCGCAGGGGTTGTCCAGCTGCCAATGGGAGGAAAGCTTCGATCAAGACCAGCCTCCCGTTCAGCCTCTGTAAACATCATCTGGCGAAAGCTGCTTTCAACGCTTTGAGGGTCCTTCAGGAGTTGCTTCATCATTTGTTTCAAATAAGCATCAGGCCATCCCCTGTCCCTCTCTTCATAAGAACGGGTGAAACGGGCTGCAGCTGCAAACAACAGGAGGCCATCCACCTCCCCTTTCACAGCTAGCCTTAACGCCAGTAATCCGCCCAGCGACCAGCCTCCGATCAACAGCGGACCGCGGGAGACTTTTCCATTTGCTCCAAGCGCAGCTTTCCAGCGATGAACCGTTATTTCAGTAAGCAGCAGCATCTTTTCAGGCGAATCCATACCGCTATAATCAACAGAAACATGCTGATATTCTGGCAGCAGCTCGCGAAGCTGATCGAAAATAGTCACTGGCATGCTCCATCCGCCAAGCCATACAATAGTGCCTTTCATCGCCATCATTGCCTCAGAACACCCAATTGAATTCCGACGTTTCGGATGCGTACAGCGGCATCGTCCAACTCCTTCTTCGTATGTGCGGCAGTTAGGGAGAAGCGGATGCGTGCCGTCCCCTCAGGCACTGTAGGTGGTCGTATAGCAACCGCGGCGATCCCTTCTTCTTCCAGAGCCGCACTGAATCGCACAGCCTTGTCATTCTCACCAACGATTATCGGTACAATTGGCGAACTGCTGCCGCCTACAGCGAAACCCGCTGCGTGAAGTGAGGCGCGAAAAAGTTTCTTGGCCTCATGAAGTTGTTCACGGCGCCAATTCTCCCACTGCAGCATGTCCAATGCTTTGGAAATGCCAGCAATAAGAGATGGCGGCAGCGCTGTCGAATAGATGAGCGGCCTGGCCTTATTAGTCAGCCAACGAATCAACGTGCGATTGCCGCATACATAGGCTCCGTACAAACCGAAAGCTTTACTAAACGTTCCAACATGGATATCCACTTCGTCCTGCAACCCGAGCGCATGGCACAATCCCTTGCCGTTCTCCCCGTAGATCCCTCCGCTGTGCGCCTCATCAACCATCAGTATCGCTCCATACTCTTTCTTGAGCAGTACGAGTTCCTGTAAGAGCGCAAGATCTCCATCCATGGAAAATACGGCATCGGTCACGATCAACTTTCGCCTTCTATCACGAAATTTACTCAATAACTTACGCAGATGGGCCATATCGTTATGACGATATCGAGCATGTTCTGCACGACACATCTGAATGCCATCCACGATACTTGCATGATTGAGCTGATCACTGAAAACAACATCACCGCGACCTGCGATTGCACTGATAACACCTGTATTCGCCATATAGCCATTTGCAAAAACAAGTGCTGCTTCCGAGTTCTGCCACTCAGAGAGGGCTTCTTCAAGCTGCTCATAAACCGCCCGATTGCCAGTCACAAGACGTGATGCCCCTGATCCACCCCCCTCGGTCAGCAATGCCTCTCGCATCACTGCGATAATGGCAGGATGTTGGGAAAGTCCCAGATAATCATTGGACGACAGATTAAGCAGCGGGCGATTTCCGCGAATCGTATAACCAGGGTGTCCTGGAAGAGGGCTGCTAGCACGCATGGAACGCAGTATCGAAGCTCTATCCATAGCCTCAAGCTCTTCTTCCATCCAATTCATAGTCGACACCTTCTTAGAGAGCATTTGTTTCAATTTCAAATCCCAAATCTTCAATCATTTGGTGATCTGCCGAAACATCTTGACCTGCTGTTGTTAAGTAATCACCAACAAATAGTGAATTCGCTGCGAACAATGAGAGCGGCTGCAGACTGCGGAGATTGACCTCACGACCACCAGCTACACGGATTTCCTTGGATGGACAAATGAAACGAAATAAAGCCAGCACCTTCAAAGCTTTCATCGACGACGTGCGTCCTGCATGTTCCAGTGGTGTTCCGGGAATGGCATTCAGGAAATTAATTGGAATCGAATCCGCATCAAGTCTGCGGAGTGCATAAGCCATTTCAACAATTTCTTGATTCGTCTCGCCCATGCCGATAACGACACCAGAGCAGGGAGACATGCCGTGCAGCTTTACTTTTTCCACGGTATCGATACGCTGCTCATAGGTATGTGTGGTAGTAATAGATGGATAGTTGGCTTTACTCGTATTTAAATTGTGGTTATAGCGATGCACACCAGCTTTGGCCAGCCGTTCAGCTTGCTCGTCCTTGAGAATGCCCAAGCAAGCGCAAATTTTAAGCGGCATCGTTTCACGAATTTCACTGACGGCATTCACCACTTGATCCAACTCCTTGTCTGTCGGACCTTTTCCGGAAGCCACTATGCAGTAGGTCCCCGCTTTGCGTGCCATAGCTTCACGTGCGCCAGCAAGCAGCGAATCCTTATCAAGCATAGTATAAGTACGTACCGGCGCCGTCGAAACAATCGATTGCGAGCAATAGCCGCAGTCCTCAGGACAAAGTCCGCTTTTAGCATTAATAATCATATTCAGCTTCACTTTTTTACCATAGTAATGCTTTCTCACTTGGAACGCAGCCTGCAACAGCGGCATGACTTCCTCATGATCGGCTTCGAGCACTGCCATACCTTCCTCTAATGTTATCACCTCGCCTGTCAACGCTTTATTCGTCAGTGTTTGCCACTCTATATGAGCTGCCCTTGTACTCATTTCATTCATCCTCCCTGAAGCTTTCTTCTATAAAAAGAGTTTTCTTTCGTTCACCTTAGGTTGAACTGCAAAGCCTGCCGAATTGGTGCCAGGTCTATTGTTTTTCGTACAGTATGTATCAAGGCATCTGAGTTGGCATCAGCTTGAAGGCTGGGAAAACGTCCAAGGACTTTAAGCCCGCTATACTGCTCAATAAGTTCCCCGTTCGTTGCAACGCTCGGGTCATCCAGCAGCTGCGTGCGTTCACCATCATTCAAGATGACGCCAATAATTGGAATGGCGTGATGTCTTAGATAGGCTTCCGTCAGAAGCGTATGGTTAATCGTCCCGAGGCCGGAACGGGCAACGATGAGCGCTGGCCTATGAAGCTCCGCAATCAAATCTACCACGAGCGCATCATCATTCAGCGGAACGGCGACGCCTCCTGCCCCTTCGATGATCAGCGCTTCATATCGCTTAGCGAGCGGTTCACCCGCCGCGATAATGTCCTGGATCGTCAACGTTATGCCGACATGCTTTGCGGCAAGCATTGGCGTAAGCGGAGCTTCAAAAGTAAAAGGCGCCACCGCTTCCGGTGTCTCATCAATTCCCGTACTTTGCAGCAGCCTTTCAGCGTCCGTTACTCCGCTCCATAGTCGTGCACCCGATTGCACTGGCTTCCAAACACCAGCATTCAATCCCTCCGCTCGAAGTGCAGCCGTAATAGCTGCCGTCACGATGGTCTTCCCTACACTGGTGTCTGTCCCAGTTACAAATAATCCTGGAATCGATCCCAAATTGGCCTGATTCATCATGAATCTCTGACTTCTGTGACATGTATAATTGAATCCCTCAAAATATGGATCATCGCTTCAAGCTCAGCTTCTGTGCTAACAAGCGGGGGAATGAAGACGATCACATTGCCAAGCGGCCTGGTTAACATGCCAAGCTCTCTGGCTCTTAGGCTCGTGCGAACGCCTATCCGCTCTGCCCAATCGTAGGGCTCGCGCGTAGCTTTATCGCGTACCAGCTCGATCCCGATCATCAGTCCTTGCTGCCTGATATCTCCGACATGCGGCCTTTCTTTAAGCGCTGCTAGCTTATTCTCCACGTATGAAGCCTTGCGCTTAACGCCTTCAAGGATATTTCGCTCGTCGAACAGCTTCAAACTCGCCAAAGCAACAGCACAGCCAAGGGGGTTTCCCGTATAGGAATGACCATGAAAAAAAGTTTTCTGCTCATGGTAATCCGCATAAAACGCCTCGTAAACCGCATTCGTTGCCAGTGTAGCCGCTACAGGCAAATAACCGCCGGTTAAGCCCTTCCCGATCACCATCAAATCCGGTGACACATCCTCGAGATCACAGGCGAACATCGCCCCTGTTCGTCCGAAGCCCGTCGCTACCTCGTCGGCGATGAGCAGTACATCATGCTCGCGGCACAGCGCTGCCATCTCGCTTAAACAGCCTTGCGGCATAATGATGATCCCGCTGGCTCCCTGCACAATGGGCTCGACAATGAGCGCCGCTATCTCGTCCGCCCGCGCTTCTAGCAAATTACGCAAGGCAGTTAGCGTAGCTTCCTTCGCTGCCAACGCGCCCCCTTCATGACGATAGGCATAGGGATATGGAATGGTGTGTGAAGGAAACAGCATTGGACGGAACACATCATGATACAGAGGGATAGCGCCGACACTAACCGCACCAATCGTATCGCCGTGATACGCCTGATTCATCGTAATAAACGTCGTTTTCTTCTTCACTCCCTGATTGTGCCAGTACTGAAATGCCATTTTGAGCGCAATCTCAACGCCCGTTGCCCCTGAATCGGAATAAAATACTTTGGCTAATCCCTGCGGAGCGATGTCTACCAGCTTCTCGGCAAGTTCAATTGCCGGTATATTGGCCATTCCCAGGAGTGTGGAGTGGGCGACACGCCCCAACTGATCAACAATGGCTTGATTCAGCTCAGGCACATTATGACCATGCACATTGAGCCAAACGGACGAGAATCCGTCATAATATGCTCTGCCTTGAACATCATAGAGCAGAATTCCTTCGCCGCGTTCTATAATAAGTGGGGCTGCGTTGTTGTAATCTTTCATCTGGGTAAATGGATGCCATAAGTGCGAAGTGTTCATCGCAGCAAGGCGTTCGTGTTGGGTTGACACATATGTTCACCATCCCGTTTTTAATTGTCAACCTAAATTATTTTTATAGGTTGACAATAGATTAGCAGATGGAGACAATTCTGTAAACAAAAAAAGGAGATTGTCTCAAAGCCTGAAAAGTTACAAAGCAGCAGTAGATGCCACAAAGAAAAACGGCTTCGCCGCTCTGAGAGATCAGCCTCTTAGTAGCGACAAAACCTGTTAAGGGAACTAGAGGACGCTATATAGGCAAATAGTAGGGATGCTAGGGTATAAGCGGAACTACAGGGTCTTATTTCCACGAAAAACGCTGAATTTGCCTTGAAACAGCAAAATAGCGGACTGGAGTTCCCTCACCCCCGCGATTTGGATACTTTTGGCTAGAATAGCGGACTGTAGTTCCCTCTGTTCGCACAAGGCGGCTGGAGTAACTCCGCGCTCACTCCAAAACATATAAACTCTTATATATCAAAAAAAGGAGCTAAGCGTATAAGCCGCTTAGCTCCTTTTTTTGATAATAATATTAATGCTTTACCGTTAATTGTTTGGTCAGATCGAGGAATGAACTTACGACACGGCGAACCCGTTTATCCACATCTGGGTGGATATCACTATGTGCTGCGCCTGTTTGGAAACTATTCCGTTGATCGCCCCCAATGGATAACCATTCTGGACAATTAATTCCATGAAGATTGCGCACAATCGCTTGCAGCTGCGTCAAAGAACTTACAGCAATAGCCCCACCTGCCGAGCTGACCGATAGAACAGCTTTATTTTTAAAATAATCTTGCCCCACATGATCAAGTGCATTTTTCAGGACACCAGAAATTCCACTGTGATATTCCGGGGTTGCAAGTACAATGCCCTCAGCTTCATGAAGAGCTTGTTTGAAAGATTCCAGGGCTTCATGACCACCATGCGCATCATCCGGTGAATAGAAAGGAATCGGAGATTGGTACAAATCAACGAACTTTACTTGATGTCCTTCTTGCTCAGCCAGATGTTGAATATACTGGGCCAGCTTCGTGCTTGTGGCTAGTTTTTGATTACTTCCTGCAACGATCGTTATTTTCAACTTGAATCATCCCTTCTTATTAAAAAGCTACCCCCTCCATAGATATCTATGAAAGAAGTAGCTTATTGTTTATTTACGTATAAGTGCTAAAAATTAGCAATCGAAGTAAAGGTTGTACTCGTGCGGGTGAATACGGATTGCAACAGCTTTCGCTTCGCCGCGTTTCAATTCGATGTAGTTATCGATGAAATCTTGTGTGAATACGCCGCCTTCGATTAAGAAGTCGGAATCAGCTGCAAGTGCATCCAACGCCTCATCCAATGTGCCTGGAACGCTGCGGATTTCAGCTTTCTCAGAATCGGACATTTCATAGATGTTTGTATCGAAAGGACCGTATCCAAGAGCACGTGGATCGATTTTCTTTTTGATACCGTCAAGACCAGCCATCAACATTGCCGCGAAAGCAAGGTATGGGTTAGCTGTGCTGTCCGGTGTACGGAATTCAATACGACAACCTTTTGGTGTCACAGCTGCGATTGGAATACGAACTGCTGCGGAACGGTTACCTTTGGAGAATACAAGGTTTACCGGCGCTTCGTAACCAGGAACCAGACGTTTGAAGGAGTTTGTGCTTGGGTTTGTCAAAGCGATCAAAGCTGGTGCGTGGTAAAGGATACCACCGATATAGTTGATTGCCATTTCACTCAAGTTTGCATATGCTCCTTTTTCATAGAACAAAGGCTCGCTTCCGTCGAAAATGGACATGTGAACGTGCATACCGCTACCATTGTCACCAAACAGTGGTTTAGGCATGAATGTTGCTACTTTACCATATTCTCTAGCTGTGTTAGCAACGATATATTTGTATTTGAGCAAGTTGTCTGCTGTTTTCGTCAATGTGTCAAAACGGAAGTTAATTTCAGCTTGACCAGCTGTAGCTACTTCATGGTGATGACGTTCAATGCGAAGACCTGCATCAGCAAGCTTGTTACACATTTCGGAACGAATGTCTTGTTGGGAATCCATTGGAGCTACTGGAACATAGCCGCCTTTAACTGGAACTTTGTAACCAAGGTTGCCGCCTTCTTCTTTACGGCCCGTGTTCCAACCTGCTTCTTCGGAATCAACTTCGAAGTAGGATTTGTTCATGCCATTTTCGAAACGAACGTCATCAAAAATGAAGAACTCGGATTCCGGTGCGAAGAATGCTGTTGTACCCACACCTGTTGTTTGCAAATATTCTTCTGCTTTTTGAGCAATGCTGCGTGGATCGCGATCATAACGCTCGCCTTCAGGCGTATGGATGTTACTCATGATAATCAAAGTTGGATGAGCTGTAAAAGGATCAATATAGGCAGTTTCTGTATCTGGCATCATTACCATGTCAGATTGTTCAATACCACGGAATCCTGGGATGGATGAACCGTCAAAAGCTACCCCATTTACGAAAGTATCTTCGTCTACTTCAGTAGCAGGCAAAGAAATATGCTGTGCTTTACCGGAAAGACCTACGAAACGAAAATCTACCCACTCGATGTTTTTTTCCTTGATAAGGTTCAACACGTTTTGAACTGACATTTAAAAAACCCTCCCATTTCCGTACATTCAACGTACTTTACATGATTAATGTTCAACTTTTGCTTGTTATCTTGCACATATTATATAGCGATACAGCTTACACAGTCAATACTTATGTCAGGTATTTTTTATTGATGTGTAAGCTAATCTTACACTATTTCACATACTTGTCGCATATCCAAAAATAGGAAGACTGGTTTCTTCTATTAAGAAGAAACCAGTCTTTTCTAACATTTTCCTATTAAGCTATACTAACTTCTTTCGGCGTATCAAACTTTTTGCCAAGCAGCGGAGCCAGCTTCTCAAGATCTACAAGCAGGTTGGCGAATTGGTCTGGGAATAAGGATTGCACGCCGTCGCCTGTCATGGAATTATCCGGATCTGTATGCATTTCGATAATAAGACCGTCTGCTCCAGCCGCAACAGATGCTTTGGTCATTGGCACTACCAGCTCTCTGCGCCCTGTGCCGTGACTAGGATCAGAGATGACAGGAAGATGGCTCAATTGCTTAAGAACCGGGATCGCCGATAAATCCAATGTATTCCGCGTGTAAGTTTCGAATGTTCGGATTCCGCGCTCACAAAGCATTACATTGGGATTGCCGCCAGCAAGGATATACTCGGCTGCATTCAGGAACTCATCGTAGGTAGAGCTGAAACCGCGTTTCAGAAGGACAGGTGTCTGGATAGTCCCCAGTTTGCGAAGCAGATCGAAGTTCTGCATATTCCGTGTACCAACTTGGAGAATATCCGCATATTGTGCACATACATCTACGTACTCCGGAGTCATGACTTCAGTAATCGTCAGCAAGCCATGTTTCTTACCTGCCTCTGCCATCATAATTAATCCTTCAACGCCGACTCCTTGGAAGCTGTAAGGACCTGTTCTTGGTTTGAAAGCACCGCCGCGCAGAACCTGACCGCCTGCCGCTTTCACCAAACGTGCGATTTCATCGATTTGCTCCGGTGTCTCTACCGCACAAGGGCCGCCCATGACAACGAGCTGTTCGCCTCCAATTTCAACGCCTTTGATCTTGATCACTGTGTCGGCCGGATGAAAGTCACGGCTTGCTAATTTGTAGGACTTCGATATTTTCACGACTTGTTCAACTCCTGATAATTGACGTAGCTGTTCAGCAAGCTTAGGATCAGCTTGACCGATAATGCCGATGACTGTGCGGTCTTCACCTTTGGAAACGTGCGCCTGTACACCTTGCTTCTCAATAATTTGGACAATTTCCTGAATACGCTCATCAGTTGTGTTATGGGATGTAATCGCGATCATGTTCTACACACTCCTCTGTTATATGGGTTATTTCACTATATCACTTCAACGCTTGTTCGCTTCTATGCTTCTACGCTTTTAACCACTAAAGTAAATATACAACGCTTGACGAATATTCGTCAAGCGTTAATTTATTGTCTATTCTTTTGTATGCGAAGCAACGAGTTGCTCTTTACGAATTTTGCGTTTTTCCTTACGGCGATTCGAGTGATACTTGAGCAAGAGCATGACCGGGAAATAGGCGATGAGTCCAAGAATCGCGCCAACCACCATCCCGCCAACAATCAAGTCCAAACCGCTTCTAATGATATTAGAGAGCATATGCGGCAGATGATGGATCAAATAGACCTTGAAGTGCTTAGGCACCAGCCAATCTCCGACTTGCTTATTCAGAATCGAGAACGGAATGTAGATGATCTTACCGAATACAAAACCAATTAAAGCCGCTGGTAAGTTAGCCCTTAGTAAATAGACCAAGGGAAAGATTAGAACAAAGGCAAAACCTGCTGTCGGCAAAGTAAACATTTCTATGGCCAAGCCAATGGAAAATCCACGAGCTACCTTAGATGGACCGCCTTTGGCCCTTAGGAGACCTAAATATTTATATCTAAACCAGCGTTTTGTGCTTTTCCAATCGTAGCGAGTTTTCATCATTTTCACCTTCTGAGTGCTCTGCATGCTGGTCTCAATCCCGCCCTGTGGAATAATTGCGAATTACTCACGGCTAGCTGCTTTGGACTTCACGGCCGGAATAAGCTTCTTCATATTAATAGTACGTGTAATTCCCCAAGTGGTTTCATCTTTTGCATCATACGCATCAAGGTAAGTAATGACTTCTTTGGTAATTGGTGTCGGTGTAGAAGCACCGGAAGTCACACCTACTTTGCGCACGTTCGTTAACCAATGACGGTCCAGCTCAGAGATGTCCGATATGCGATAAGCTCTGACTCCGGCAATCTCTTCAGAAACTTGCGCCAGGCGATTGGAATTATTGCTTTTGGGATCTCCAACCACGATAACCAAGTCGACTTCCTTCGCTTGTTCGGCTACTGCTTCTTGTCTCACCTGGGTTGCCAGGCATATTTCATTGTGAATCTCTGCTTTCGGAAAAAGCTCAAGCAACCGATTCATGATATGTTTGATATCCCATTGACTCATTGTTGTTTGGTTCGTAATAATGATGCGCTGCGCTTTGATGTTCAGCGCATCGGCTTCTTCTAATTTCTCAATCAGATGAACATGCTCCGGCGCTACACCCACGGCCCCTTCAGGCTCAGGGTGGCCTTTCTTTCCGATGTAGATGATGTCATAGCCATCAGCGACCTTCTCGCGGATCAAATCATGGGTCTTCGTGACATCTGGACACGTGGCATCCACGACAGTCAGCCCTTTGTCACGGGAGCGGCGTCGAACTTCAGGCGAAACGCCATGAGCGGTGAAAATAACCGTTCCCTGCTCGATTTGCTCGAGTATTTCCAGACGGTTCTCGCCATCAAGGGTAATAACCCCTTCTTCTTTGAAGAAATCCGTGACATGCGCATTGTGAACAATCATGCCTAATATATAAATAGGTCTGGGAAGATTCAAGTTTTTTGCAGTTTGCATCGCAAGTGCCATGGCATCAACAACACCATAACAATAGCCTCTAGGAGATATACGTAGTACTTCCATGTCTTCCACCCACCTGTATAATCATATTTCCTTTTATTATAGCTGATTACACAGGTAGAGGAAAGTTAGCCGGCAACCAGATCATAAAGGTACTGCCTTCATCCTTGCGAGTGGTCACTTCCACAGACCCGCCGTGCTCATCAATAATCCATTTGGCGATCGACAAGCCAAGCCCCGTGCCTGCAGTAAGCCCCCGCGATAAATCCGCCCGATAAAATCTGTCGAAAATATAAGGGATATCTTCTTTATCCATTCCTATGCCCGTATCTGCAATTTGGATACCGATAAAGTTATGGGTTCGCGATACCTCGAACGATACCATCCCCGCTGGTGTATACTTAAAGGCGTTTTCAATGAAAATAAAGAGCAGTTGCTGTAAATAATCTCGATTCCCCTGCACGATAGCATTCTCCAGATCGTCTAATTCCCCGACACACCATTCGGCCGTATGTTCGAGGAGCTGAGCTCTCCTAACGACTTCTTGCACAAGCGGCAGCATCTCAACAGGCTTCTTCTCCATGAGTCCACCAGCATCGGCTCTAGCAAGCGCCAAGAGATCATTCACCAGCCGGCTCATTCGCTGAGCTTCTCCGGCAATATCATGCATCGCCTCCAGCGACATTTGCATCTGCTCCGGCGTTGAGAGCTCCGTACTTCCTGACGTCATCTTCCACATCTTCTCGAGGAGATCGACATTGCCGCGGATCGTCGTAAGCGGTGTTCGCAACTCATGAGAAGCGTCCGATACGAACCTGCGTTGGGCGCGGTAAGCTTCATCCAGTTCTAAATAGGTGATTTGAATCCGTGACAACATCCCGTTAATAGTTTGGGTGAGACGGCCAATTTCATCGAGCGGCCCATCATACAGGATTCGTTTCTCCAAATCATCTCCACTACCGATTTGATTGGCCGCATCAATGACGCGTTCAATCGGTTGAAGCGCTTTGCGCGAAAGGAACCAACCTAAGGATGCCGCAACGATAATCGTCAGGAAGGCCCACACAAAGAGCGTATTCCTCAGCGTCACAGACGTTCTTTCGTAACTGCCAATGGGCACTGCCGCTTGCAGAATACCGAGCAGTTGGGTTTGTCCATCTACCTTGCCTATGATTGCTTGATGATAAATAAGGAAATCCTGCCCGAGCACCTTCGTCTTTTCAAAAAAGCCACCCTCATTCTGTAAGCGCGAGACGACATCCTTGGCTAACGGCAAGGTCAAATCATAAAGCTGTAAGTTATTCGAACGATTGAATGTTTTGAGCGTTACATTATATAATTGCAAAAACATATTCGTGGAATAAAAATCTCGACTTTCCAGCTCCAAATCAACAACAAGACCCTTCTGCGAAAGCGCAAAGCTTTTTTGAATACGCTGTGACGTATTCCCAGCTTCCCGCTTCACATCCTGCCGAATTTGATCATACAGAAAGTAATTCAAGAAGAAATAAAGAACAATGCCGAAAAGCAGCATCGTCAGTGCCAATATCCCTGAATACCAAAGCGTTAGTCGAAAACGAAGAGACATCTTAATTTTCTCCTCTCAAGACATAACCTGCTCCCCGCACCGTTTGGATTAATCGTTTATGCCCGAATTCCTCTGTTTTTTGGCGCAGCAACGCTATGTAAACCTCAAGTACATTGGATTCGCCACTATAATCGTAGCCCCAAATTTTCTCCATAATGATATCGCGGGAGAGCACGCGCTTAGGATTCTGCATAAATAAATGCAGCAAATCAAACTCCTTCGTCGTTAACTCAATTAACTGCTCCCCGCGAAAAACTTCCCTTGTATCAAGGTCCAGGATCGTATCTTCATAATTCAGTCGATTCGTCTGCTGCTCCGGCCGCTCCATTCGCCGTCTTAGAAGCACACGCACGCGTGCAAGCAATTCCTCAAGGGCAAAAGGCTTGACCAAATAATCATCAGCGCCAAGATCCAAACCTTTGACACGATCACTAATTTCATCTTTGGCTGTCAGCATCAGTATCGGCACCTCGCTGCCGCCTTCCCGCATACGACGCACAACTTCCCAACCATCGATATGAGGCATCATCACATCAAGTATCAATAAATGAGGTTCAGTCCTCAGCATTTGCTTCAATCCATCGGCGCCGTTGCTTGCCGTCTCAACGGAATAACCTTCAAAAGCCAGGCCCCGCCTAAGCATGGACGTAATTTTCTCATCATCATCAATAACCATAATATTTTCTCTCATCGGTGAGCCCCCTTCTTTCCTTACATTGTACCAAATTCAACCACATGCAAAAAGAAGCAGAGCCTGCAAGCTTACGGCCGCGGGACTCCACTTCCTTTTTTTGTAAGTAAACCTTATTCTGCCGGCGTCTCTGCCAATGTGTTTTTGTCCCCAACCGTAACAGGCACTTCCATGCGTTTGCCGTCACGAATTAGACCAAGCGTTACTTTATCGCCAACTTTCGTACCTTGAACCTTGGTAATCAGCTCTTGCGAGTTTTTCACTTTGGTGCCATTGATATCGACAATAACATCATATTGACGCAGACCTGCTTGGAATGCTGGGCTTTTGCGTTGAACGCTTCCAACCAGCGCTCCGTCTGTATTCGTAAGCTTCAATTCACTTACCCAGTCTTTGCCGATATCTTGCAGGCCAACACCTAAGTAAGGAACTGGCTCTTTAGGAATTTGGACATTGTTTTTGAGATTCTCAAGGACAGAAGAGATCGTACTTGTAGGAATCGCGAACCCGATACCTTGTGCTTGCGAGCTTACTGCCGTATTGATCCCAATCACTTCACCGTTCAGGTTAAGCAATGGTCCGCCGGAGTTCCCAGGGTTAATAGAAGCATCGGTTTGAAGCAGATGCTTGTATTCGCGAGTTCCTTTGGTATCTGGAATGCTGATTGGACGTTCTTTGGCACTAAGCACACCAACGGTTACTGTATGGTCAAATCCGTAGGGGTTACCAATGGCAACAACCCAATCACCAACATTCACATCTTCAGCTTTGCCTAGTGGCAGAATAGGAAATTCTTTGCTGTTTTCGATTTTGAGGACCGCTAGATCCAAATCATAGCTGTTACCCAACAATTTGGCCTTAAATGGTTTGTCGTAACCTTCAACAGTTACTTGGATTTCATCCGCACCATCCACCACATGCTCATTGGTCAAAATATATCCGGACTTCTCGAAAATAAAGCCCGTTCCCATCCCTGCCGGCTGCAGTGCACCGCTGCCGGAATCTTGTTGGTTACTCTTGGGAGTCGTCGTGCCGCCACCGTTATCTCCGAAGAATTGACGGAAAAATGGATCGTCGAAAAGTGAGTTGCCGCCACCGCTACGCGTAGATTGCTTCGCCTTCACCAAGGATTCTACCTTCACGATTGCAGGACCCGCGTTTTGCGCGATAGCTGCAATATTGCCTGGACGAACAACGTCGAGCCCGACATTTTTCACTTCGCCGCCATTGCTATTCGAATTATTCGCTGCCGCTACAGAAGAACTGCCGGATGCAAGCGGTTGATTATTGCCTGAGAACATGTTCAACTTATCCGCGGTAAACATCAGTCCGCCTACAACCAATGCGCCTGCCATGAAAGCTGCGAACACACTTTTCACAGAAGTACGCTTTCTGGCGTGATTCGGATCCCACGGGCCTTGCCCTTGCGCATGGCTGATATCAGGTCCGAAACTAAATGGCCGCAAATTCTTAGGTGGTGTTACTTCCACGCTGGAAGTTCCTTCCGAACCGGAAGCCGAAGTCGTTGTCAAAGCTTCTTCATTATTTTCGTTAAAAGCTGATTTGTAAGGACCATAGGAGTAATAGTAGGAAGGTCTCTCTTTATTAGGATCCTGTGGTTCTTGCGAGCTGTTTTCATGACGAGTTTCATGCTCAGGGTTCGTACTATTGTTGTTCTGCGGCTTGAAGAAGTCGCTGTAGTCTTTTTTGTTATCTTCCATAGGGTCTTACCTCCATTTGTTTAATAAAGTTATAAGTGCATGTACTTGAAGGATAATCTCTCGTTGTCTGTAGTTCTATCATGCACCCACAACCTTAAACGAATATTAAAAAACAATAAAATGGAGGTAAAAAAAGGGCTTTCTTATTGCAGCCAGGCTTGCTCCACTTTTTTGAGCAGTCCAGCTGCTTCTTTCACCCATTTATCTTCAATTTCGGCATCGGAATCCAGCGGGGTTTGGAATTGGTCAATAAGCGCTCCGTAAGTTTCCGCTTCGGCTTCATGATCCAACCCTTCATTATAGACATGTTTTAATACGAACGGGGTTCCTACCTCCACAATCGCATCCGTCGCTTCTGTGTCTCCATCGATTCTTCCAGTCACGACTTGAAAAGGTATTCGCAGCCACACTTTATGGGCTTCATCCAAAAAACGGTCGAAATAGCCGTGATCATACTCCCAACCACCGCCTAAGGCGAAATCAAATTCATGCAAATGATCTCGCACACTGTCAAAAGATTCTTGAACCTGTTCCAGGGTGGACGATAATGTTTTCATTCAGGCACTCCCTTAGCGCTCATATTATTTTACTTATGCTTAGAGTGTGCCAAAATGTAGTTTTTATGTGCGATTGATTCCTTTCTTAGACCCAACCTTTGCGATGGGCAAAGATGGCTAATTGCGTCCGATCTTCCAACTCACACTTCATTAATAGATTGCTGACATGCGTCTTAACCGTTTTGATGCTAATAAAAAGTTCCTCGGAAATGTCCTTATTGCTTTTCCCCTCAGCGATTAACAGCAATACCTCTTTCTCTCGTGAAGTTAAGCCTTCTTCTGCTGGCATCTCATTGCGCTGCCGAATTCCTCTTGTAAGCGCCAAGGAGACTTCCGAGTTCATAACCGGCATGCCGCGATATGCGCTTTGAATCGCATGAATCAACTGCTCCGATGAGACCGTCTTCAGCATATAGCTGATCGCCCCAGATTCTACGGCTTCCAGTACTTTGGCTTCCTCTAGAAAGCTGGTCAGCATAATAATCTTGATTTGCGGAAACTTGGCGGAGATTAATTTGGTTGCACCAATCCCGTCCAGAACGGGCATCGTCAAATCCATCAAAATCACATCAGGCAGTTGCCCGGACAGCCCTAGCACTAACTTATCAAAAGCTTCTTGTCCATTGGAAGCTTCCCCAACCACTTCCAAACCAGGCTCTAAGGATATATAAGTACGCAACCCCACGCGAACCATGTCGTGATCATCTACAATCATAACTTTCATATTACTGCTCATGACTGCCTCCCTCTCTTTCCTTCAATAGAAGAGCTGCTTGCCCGCTAAACCGCGGAATACGCACACGGACTCGTGTTCCTGAACCTAACTTGCTATCAATCTCTACTTCGCCTCCGAGCTTTTGCGCACGTTCCCTCATGGTTGATAAACCGTGCGAGGCAGAAGGAATATCTCTTCGCTCAAAACCTTGCCCATCGTCCTGGAGTTGAAGCACATATTGATGTTCTCTTTCATAGATAGCCAGGCGAACTTGTTTGGCTGACGCATGCTTAACGACATTGGCCAAGCCTTCTTGAATAATAAGAAAAAATTGATGCTCGATGGCTTCAGATATGGATTCATGAAGAGAGACGTCAAGTTGGCCCTGCAGCTCATGATTCCGGCAATATTCCGGAAACCACTTCTCCAGGGCTTCTTGTAAGCTCATATCATTTAACTCAATCGGTCTTAATTGAGAAATGAGGCCGCGCATCTGCTTCTGGGCATGATGGGACATCTCAATCAATTGATTCATAACCGAGGGGGCGGCACTTGGATTTCGCTCGAGAATCTTAGGCAGCGAAGATGCGGACATATGGATCGCAAAAAGTTCTTGGCTGACGGTATCATGCAGATCTCGCGCCAACCGCCTTCTTTCTTCCATGACAGCATTCTCCGTGAGCTCCTGGTCGCGAATAGCTTCCGCCTCGCCCAGCTTCTGAAGCAATTGAACACGTTCTTCAACGGAAGAAGCCATTTTATTGAAAGCATCATAGAGATATAAGAATGGCTCAACAGGCTCCATCTCAATACGACTGGAGAAATTCCCTTTGGACAATTCGAGCATAGCCACATGCAATTCATCCACTTTGCGCTGCCAGCGTCTTGTTGCCACATAGCCAACGGAGAGGCAGACGACGAGAATCGCAATCAGGAACCACATCCGAAATTCCCAATAAGCGAGATCTTCCTTGTAGTATTCAATTACGATATAAATACTCGAAACCGTCAGCAAGCTTGAGATCAGAAAGTAATTCAGCAGCTGCCACTTCATATTGAACATTCGCAATTTATACATACTCCATCCTTAACCTATCTTTTTAATGGTGATGTCCCCGATAAACATACTCGTTGTGACGATTATTTTGCGTTCCGCCTCTTCATAATGAGAGGTCTGCGTTCTAACACTTCGCAAAAAACCACTCTCGCGGCGCTCCAGCACTTTCATATCTCCGATGAAGGAACTTGCCATCACGCGGACTTCGACATCAATATCATTTGGAATGAAAATCTTCACATCGCCGATAAAGGCAGTCACATGAATCGCTGTTTCTCCCAAAGGAATGGAAGCACGGGTTAGGTCAATAATAGAATCACCGATAAAATGAGAAATTTGGACTGGTTTCAGCTCCCACGCTTCTTGTCCAAGATGCACATCCCCAATAAAGCCATGTCGATGCAGAACATCGCCATTATCGAAATTCCTTACGAACTCATCATACTTATGTTCATGGTGATGATAAGCCTGCGTTTTCGGTTGACGCGGTTGATGCGGATGAGCTTCTTGCGACTGCTTAGCCTCCGGTGTCTGGCCAATCTCCCATTCCCCAAGCTTGTCATGAAATTCACCATGGATATCTTTGAGTACAGCTTTCTCCTCTTCACTGAGCTCACGTTTTCCATCATTTTTTGAAAATCGATCGTCATTTGATGTGTTTGTATGCATAGGTGTCTTAGGAGAATTCGGTTTAGGTTGATCCCATGGGTTCCGGTGACTCCTGTGCTGCTCTCTTCTCGCTTCACGCCGCACACGTCTTGCTTCTTCTTTGGCTGCGCGAATCGAAGGCCACTCCGGCGATTCTTTCCTGCTTGGTCTGAAAATGACATTCAGGCCGAATAAGATGAGCGCAACCGGCGCTAAGAACTTCAACATTTCGCCAAGCGACAAGTCCGTCAGATTCAAATTTTTCAGAAGAAATATGATTCCGACACCGCATATGAGCAAACTCCAAATTGAGCCTCCCCAATGATATTTCCGCTGCCAGACGAAACCGGCCAATCCATAGAAGATCAGAATAACAGGCCAGTAGGTGGAAAACATATAAGCTAGATCAATTTCAATTAGCCCCATTTGATTAAGTAAAAAAAGGGACCCTGCTGTCACGAGGACAAGCCCCCAAATTATCCGTTGAAACATGTGCGGATTCATACGTTCTTCCTCCATTTGTGTGCATCGTTGTTAAGCATATCTCTAGTCTATAAGATACCGTCAAGAATGAAAAGAGACGAAGGATTGAAGGTTGCCTCGGTCTAGAGACTGAGTTGTCGGCAGACGGAAACAGAATAACTGACATGAAATTTCTGAAAACGAACAATTCATGATGTATGTTATGTATTCTTACGTATTTCGTTGACATGCTTATCATCAGAACCGTATAATTGGTGCAAAAGAACGCTTGCATTATGAGGAGAGATCAGAGAATGGATGCAATCCAACAGCTTTCCAGCGGCCTAGATACCATTTGGGTGGTTCTGACTGCTGCCATGATTTTATTGATGGAGGGCGGCTTCGCTTTGCTTGAAGCAGGCTTTGTACGACAAAAAAATGCCGTAAGTATTATTATGAAAGTGTTTGTTGACATCGCTTTCGGTGCACTTATTTTTTATTTCGTCGGATTTGGACTTATGTACGGGAAAGATGTTGCAGGATTACTGGGTACGACTGGTTTTTTCATGGGAGGGGATTTAACACACATCGTCTTGAATATCTCACATGAGACTTATTGGCTGTTCCAATGCGCCTTCGTTATCGCGGTTATCTCCATTGTATCGGGAGCTGTCGCGGAACGCATCAATTTCCGCGCCTATATCCTGTATACAATCGCAATGACAGGTATCATCTACCCGATTGCAGGCCACTGGGTCTGGGCCGTGGGCGGTTGGCTCGGCAAACTCGGCATGGTGGACTTCGCTGGCTCCGCTGTCATCCATGCACTTGGCGGATTCTCTGCCCTTGCAGCAGCGATGATCATCGGGCCGAGGATTGGCAAATTTTCAGCGGATGGAACAGCCAACATCGTCCCTCCCTCGAATTTACCACTCGCCTCGGTAGGCGCCTTCATTCTATGGTTCGGTTGGTTCGGATTTAATTCAGGCAGTACGTTGAGTGCGACGAACACTTCAATCGGCCATATTGCCGTGACCACGATGCTGGCAGCCGCCGCCGGAAGCGCAGCCTGCATCTTGTTTACCATGATGCGTTACCGCAAGGCCGATCCACCTATGGTGATCAACGGCGCGCTTGCCGGGCTGGTCGGTATTACCGCGGGTTGTGCTTTCGTTAGCGATGTAGCAGCAATCCTGATCGGAGCTATATGCGGAATTTCCATGGTTTATGCAACTGAAATCCTCGAGTCAAAACGCATTGATGATCCCGTCGGCGCATTTCCCGTACACGGTGTCAGCGGAAGCATCGGAACATTGGCCGTTGGGTTATGCGCCCAACCCGATGCTATCCGCGAAGGAACGGCTGGTTTATTCTATGGCGGCGGCTTTAGCCTTCTAGGTGTTCAAGCATTGGGACTCGTTACCGTATGTATATGGGGCTTCGTGCTCACATGGGGCATCATGAAGTTGATCAACCTCATCGTTCCCATCAGAGTCAGCCGTGACGAAGAGCTGGTAGGCTTAGATGTAGGAATCCACGGTGTTCCCGCCTACAGTCAAGAGGATGGCTTCCTGGATCTGCAGCAGCTGAAAAACGGCAAATCCTAACCTGCTACAAACGAAAAACCCTTCCATAGCGGAAGGGTTTCTTTGTATTAAGAGAGCAATTCTTCAATCTCATCGGGGATCGAGACGACATCGCCAGGTTTAGATTCATTCATAATTTGTCTGGCATGAGCAATTTCGGCACGCAGCATCCTTACTTGCTCCATTGGTTTCTTCACATAATGAATATATTCGACAGCAAGATGATGGTCAGGTTTCTTGCCTGAGAACATGCGGCGAAGAGAAGACATCGTCTGATATGCGCGTTCTTCCTTCATTCGCTTGACTTCATAGCGCTCGACAACCTGTTCGATCTCTAAGACTTGCTGCTCCTTGCGAATAATGTAAGCTTCCAAGAAAGGAAATACCTCTGCAGCTTTCCTAGGTGTTCTATGAGGATTTCCATCCGATCGCAAAGCATTCAGCATCATCAAACCACCTATCTTTCCATGTCAAGATTCATCACAGTAATCTTATTTTACACTAAAAGAAGTGATTTGAGAACACTTATTTCAAGATTAAATCGATTCCTACAACACCAATCGGGTTTCCCATGTCATCTATTATCGATTTCGATAAGGTAATACACGGTTTTTTCGTGATAGCTGACACGTATTCTTGTGAAACGAAGAGCTCGCCTGCCATCGCACGCTTCCACCACTCTCTTCCTTTGCCATTAACTAACCCTGCCTCAGGCAAGGAAAAGATGAAGGTCCCATCGGCGCGATTCGACCAAATCGCTTCGACCCCCTCCGTTTTCTTCAAAACTGCACTCAATTGAGCAGCATGCTTAGTATCAGCGAGTGAAGTGATATCAGCTAATAAGACAAGAGAATTCAACATTTGCTTAATCTCTTGAATATTAACATCAACGACGCCTTCTTTGTTGCGCAGCCCTACCGCTTGTATCGCTTGAATGAGCTCTGCGGAAGAGCGATCCAAGTTCTGATTAATCAATTGGAGCATAGACACTTCTTGACGCTGCTTTTTCATCTGTTCCAAGGTATGTTCAACACTCGACATCGTCTCATTCATTAAATCAACCACCTGTCCAAGCGAGGTTCTTGTGCCCATAACTAACGAAGACTGCTGCTGCGTCGAGCTTGTCGTGCTTGCAACAAGGTTATTCACATGCAGAATGAGTGAGAAGATCGCGTCAATCTTTTCTTTCATGATCTTCATCTCGGCGATTCCAAGCGCTACGGAAGCCTTCTCTTCAGCAACAGCCGCGACAACTTGCCTAACACCACTCTCAATCGATTCGAGAATCTCTGAGGATTTGGTTACAGCATCATGACTTTGCGTTGCCAGCTTCTTAATTTCCTGGGCTACGACAGAGAAGCCCCGGCCTTGCTCTCCAGCGCGAGCCGCCTCTATCGATGCATTAAGGGCGAGCAGCGATGTTTGGGAAACGACTTCCGTAATAAACGTGTTAATTTCTTCTATCTTCGACGTATGCTCCGTTAAGTCCTGAATCTTCTTCTGCATCGTGTCATTATTCGTATGTAGATCTGTCATCACTTCATCTGTCGCATTCAACGAGCGGCAAACATCAACTACCGTATCCTTGGTTTGTTCGCTTTCTTGATGCATATGTAAGGAGGAATCCAGGATTTGATCGGCTGCTGCCGCTACCTGCTGTATCGCCGCAAAAGCTTCCTGAAGCTGCCCGACGGCTTGATTGCTGCGGATTTTCAAATCTTCTTCCCCTTGAATGGAGGCATCAGCGATTTCTAGGAGATGTCCAATCGAGCGATTCACTTCTTCGACAGCCGCCGCTAAGCGATCCGCAACAACTTGGGATTCTTGGATAAATGTTCGGAATTGCTCTTGCTGATCTTGTTCAACACCAGCAGACTTTGAATGTTTAAGACCGAACCAACTAAATACACCTATAAATAAAAAAACAGCCAATCCAGCAGCCGTAAACCATCGAGATTCCGTCACGAAGGCACTTACATTTACAATCATACCAATAAAGATAAAAGCGTAGAACCAAACTCTCAGTTTCCGCTCGACCTGCATAAGCAACTGGCACTCCCCCCAAAAGGAACCTTAATGTTAGTTTTTGTTACATTATATCGAAAAAAAGAGGAGTTGGAAAGAAATAAAAAACAGAGATCTGATTAGATCTCTGTTTTTTCCGTTCTTATGTTTGTGTATTTCGTTATTTGTTTTGGTTTTGGGTATTCGCTTGTTGTTGCTTGCTAGGTACCGAAGTTTCACTAGCAAATTCTACGTCTTGAGCTGCTTTTTTGTTGTTCTTGTTCTTAGCCATGTTCAATCACCTCCTGTATGAATAGGTTCTCCCAAACAGGTTTTTTTATGTTACCGATGTGATGGAAATATTCGGCTAACAGGACATTATAACGCTTTGGCTGGAGCTAGAATCTCATCCTTGAGTTGATTCCAGATGAGCTCTGTCACTTTACCTTGTCCCTCTTTAACAACAAAGACTTTCACCGTTTTTTTGCCCCATTCCTTATACACCTGATCTTTGGTATCAAAGTACAGATCGATCTTCTTGCCCTTTATCGCACTTCCGGTATCCGCTACAACGCCATATCCATATCCGGGAATAAACAAAACCGTGCCGAGCGGGAAGACGCTGGTGTCTGCCGCTATGGTAGACAGCGCTTTATGATCCCGCTTCACCTTGATTCCAGAAAACGTAATGCCATATTCGGGATGATCTGGATTCTTGCCTGTAGATTCTTTACCTGCAAAATAACCTGTGGCTGTCACTTCAACAGCCTTGAGCTTGGACAAATCCGAGTCTAGTTTCGGCACATACCGAAAATTGATTTGTTGCTGATGTTCTTGCGCGACCGGCAAGGAAATAGGCGCTATTTTCCCCGAATAGTCTATTCGCTGCGGCGTTTGTATATGGGTGACGGCGACTTCCGTCGTGTGGCTAGTGTGATGATTTGACTCTTGTCCGAACAGCGCAATGAGAACATTAACGACCATCCATGCCCCCAACCATTTGGGTTGAGTGATTAATTGCAAAAACATTTTTTTAATACCTCCCCTACTATTGCAGGTTGTCCAGTTCATTTCAGCTTTAAACCTCCGTATGCAGACTCACTGATTAAGATGTCCTCCTTACGTTCCCTTATACATACCCTATTGGTGAAATTTGAAAACAAAAAAAGCAGAGAAGAAGTTCTTCTCTGCTTGAGGTTTAGGCGTGAAAATTATATTTTTTTACTTATTTCTTCATTAATCATGGCAATCACTTCGTCAATTGGATGGGTTCCCAGATCCCCTTGACCGCGTTTGCGGATAGACAAGCTTTCATTCGTTACTTCATTTTCACCAACTACGAGCATGAATGGAATTTTTTCCAATTGCGCTTCCCGAATCTTATAACCGAGCTTCTCATTGCGATTATCGGCTTCCACCCGAATACCTGCTGCCAGCAAACGCTCCGTCACTTTATTGGAGAACTCTTCGAAGGCAGGAGAGACTGGAATTACTTTCGCTTGAATTGGCATCAACCAAGTTGGCAAGGCGCCAGCAAAGTTCTCCAGCAAGAAGGCAGTCATCCGTTCCATCGTACTGATAATGCCTCTGTGAATAACGACAGGACGATGCTTCTGGCCATCTTCTCCTGTGTATTCCAATTGAAAACGCTCAGGCAGCAAGAAATCGATTTGTGCCGTCGAAAGCGTCTCTTCCTTCTTCAGTGCTGTTTTGATTTGTACATCAAGCTTAGGACCGTAGAACGCCGCTTCACCTTCCGCTTCAAAGAAAGGAAGACCTAATTCTTCCACTACCTCACGCAGCATGCGTTGGGAAGTTTCCCACATTTGATCATCCTGGAAATACTTCTCTGTATCTTTGGGATCGCGGTAGGAAAGACGGAAACGGTAGTCCGTAATGCCGAAGTCAGCATACACTTGACGAATCAAGTTAACGACACGGGAGAACTCTTCCTTGATTTGATCCAAGCGGCAGAAAATATGCGCATCATTCAACGTCATCGCACGAACACGGTGAAGACCTGTTAACGCTCCGGACATCTCATAACGGTGCATCGTGCCAAGCTCTGCAATACGAATCGGAAGATCACGGTAGCTGCGCATATCGGTTTTATAGACCATCATATGATGCGGGCAGTTCATTGGACGAAGGACAAGCTCTTCATTGTCCATCACCATTTTGGGGAACATATCCTCGCTGTAATGCTCCCAGTGTCCGGAAGTTTTGTACAGTTCGACATTAGCTAATACAGGCGTGTACACGTGTTGGTAGCCCAAACGTTCCTCTAAATCAACGATATAACGTTCCATCGTACGTCTTAGTTTGGCACCGTTTGGCAGCCAAAGCGGCAGCCCTTGTCCAACTTCGCGGGAAAAAGCAAACATTTTGAGCTCTCTGCCCAATTTGCGGTGATCGCGTTTTTTGGCTTCTTCCAAGAGGTGGAGATGCTCGTCCAATTGCGCTTTTTTCGGGAATGCCGTGCCGTAAATCCGCTGCAGCATTTTGTTTTTAGCGTCTCCGCGCCAGTAAGCTCCTGCTACGCTAAGCAATTTGAAAGCTTTGATACGACCTGTGGAAGGCAAATGCGGTCCGCGGCAAAGGTCAAAGAACTCGCCCTGATCATAGATCGTTAGCACCGCATCTTCCGGTAAATCGCGAATCAATTCTAACTTAAACGGATCTTCCAACTCTGTGAAAATACGAATCGCTTCTTCCCGGGATACAACACGGCGCGTAATTGCCAAGTTTTCACCCGCGATGCGCTCCATTTCCTTCTCGATTTTCACCAAATCTTCCGGATTCAGAGGCGTTTCCAAATCGATGTCATAATAGAAACCGTCTTCAATGACAGGTCCGATTCCTAATTTAACGGCTTTCTCGCCATAGATGCGCTTGATAGCCTGCGCCATCAAATGCGCTGTGCTGTGACGATACATTTCTAATCCTGCTTCGCTATCCAACGTTAGAATTTCTACGTCTGCATCCTGCTCCAAGGCGAAGGAAAGATCGACTGATTTGCCGTTTACTTTTCCACCTACCGCATTTTTCTTCAAACCGGATGAAATCGACTCTGCAACTTGTTCAATCGTCGTTCCAACTGCATATTCTCTTACAGCACCATCTGGTAATTTAACTTGTACGACCATCTTCGTTCCTCCTAGGTATTCATCATTTTGAACGCAAAAAAGCACACATCATCCCATAAGGGACGAGTGCGCTCAACTCGTGGTTCCACCCTAGTTCAATTCACATGTTACCATTGCGGTAAGTGAATCCTCATCAGCATTCGATAACGAGAATGACTCCGGTATTGTATACTATCCATCCTGCAGATCAGGCAGAGTTCCACGATACGGCTCCAAAGGGGTAAACAGTCCGATTACTGAAGGAGATTGCAGCCTGGTCTCCTCTCTCTGAGCAGTTCTAACAGAAAGTTCATGTCTTTGTTCTAAACGCCTTCGTTCATTATTATAATTCGCTGCTTGCCCAAGGTCAAGGGGAGAGTTGATCCTGTTTCTTCGCTTCACCCAGATAGATATCACATGTTCGACAATAAGCGCATACTGTTGTACGATCTTCAAAAATTTGTCGAATCGTCTTGATTATTGTCATATCCGGGTCTCGTGTATGAATATAGATGTTAGCAGGGGACACCGTGATTAATGTGCTAACGATCATATCTTCAAAATTAATATCTTTTTCAAGCACTTCCATTTTAAAAGAAGCATCAAATTCATTAGCATCAATGAGCTCCAGCCGATCATTTAAAATAACAAATTCATGGCCTCCCTTGTGAATCAAATGAGCCACGGGAATCTTAGCTTCCTGAATGTAAACAAAGTACTGCAAGAGTGAAATAAACTCCTGGTATTGACGATCCATCATAAACTCATCGATCGCATACTCCGCAATTTCCCTTAACTCATCCAAATAATCTTGCATACGAAATAAAATAAAGCCATCTAAGCTTAATCGCGGCGCTTCTTCTAGGGCCAGCGCGAGCTGATCAGATAACACTTGTTTACGCCGCAAACGACCAGAAATGCTGCTCATAACGGGAGATTCCTCAATCGGAGTATCCAGGTGCGTTTGCGTACAATAACCCTCGATAACATCTACATCTTCTTTGTTCTCATATTTAAACTCTTTGGTAATCAAATTTCGCAGCATATGAGACTCTTTGTCCATCATAATATGCTCAGCCAATGCATCTGCAAGCCCTTGTAAACATTTTTTGCGCATTGCAGACGCTTCCTCTTCATGAACATGCGCTTCAACATGAATGGATGCATGGTTTTCAAATAATTCATAGTGAATCGTCCATTCACATTCAGCGATATGTAAAAGCTGCAGCTCACTTTCAATTTGAGCGGTTAGCGAACGTACATATGGTTCTATCGTATTCATCAACACAACTGCAAACAGTTCCATGACCTCACTCCTTTCCATCTACTACATCCTCCTTTAAGAGTATATGGTCGATAAGAATCAGATATACAACGAACAATTTGCCATTTCTTTTCAGCATTTTTTGTCAAATCTTTCGTTAAAGTTATTCCAATCGGCAAGATATTCATGTTATGATACGGGTAATAGTGCTTAAGTAGCATATTTTGGAGTGGGTACCTATGCAAATGGATGCATCAAATCAACACAAACAGGACTGGAACCGGAAGTTACTTAACGCCTACTGGTTGCTTGTTTGGATTCAACTGCCATTCGAACTTATCTATGCCATTTCCATCCAACAAGATTTGGAATTCATCATCAATCGACTGATCATCCCACTACTCATCATGATCCTCATCATGTCCCTACTTGAATTCATCAATATGTACAGCAAAAGATTTTTGGACTACTACATTATCAGTGGCGGCGCCGTCTTATCCTTCGCGCTTATTTACTACAATCATGATATGAAATTAGCTCCACTCTATCTTTTTCTCCCAATTTTCGTTTCCATCTTTTACTTTCAGCTATCCAAAATTATTTATGCGCTAGCGCTCTCTCTGCTTTCTATCTCTATCTTGTATTGGATTAAATTAAGCGTTTTCTCCAACTATAAACCAATCGATCTCCTTGCCGTTGTTCCCGTCCTGCTCGTAGTTTCCATCATAGCTTCGGGAATTATGAAGCGCGGCGCAGAAATTTTAACCAATTTGAAAGCTACTACCGAACTTAAACAAGAGCTGATGATCAAAAATATTATTATGGATAAACTATCCAAAACAGACGCATTAACAGATCTGTATAATCATATTACTTTCCATGAGTATTTGGATGAGCTGATCCAGCAAAATGAATCGGGCCATTTCTGCATTCATATCGCTGTACTAGACATTGATAATTTCAAAAAAGTCAATGATACCTATGGTCATAGGGCAGGCGATGCCGTCTTGAAAAGTGTCAGCAGCACACTGAAAAATCGTGTGGGCCTCAATGATTTTGTCGCTAGATATGGCGGCGAGGAATTTGCCATCATTTTCACAGAAAAAGAAACAGATGAAGTCTTCGAGACGTTGGAGCGCATCCGTTGGCAGATTTCCCAAATGAAATATGAAGAATTGAGCGGGCAATCAGTAACGATCTCCATCGGATTATGCGAGTATCACCCTGGAGCCTCCAAGGAATCCTTATTCGCCGGAGCTGATCAATCCTTGTATACAGCGAAGAAGACAGGTAAAAACAAAACCGTTATTTACACATCTCCACTGAAGGAAGCTAATTAAATCCAGCTCTATGAATCTCTTGATATAGCCGCGTTTGGGGCAATCTCAAGAGGTTTTTTAATGAATCGCCTCTTCCAGACGCAACAAAAAAAACGCTTATCCCAGCTAATCCCCCGAGTGGATTAAATACGAGATAAGCGTTGTATCTGTTTAAACCTTAGTTCTGCATCACGAAATCTTTATCAATCTTCACGTTCACGTCATCAAACACGCGCAAAGTCTGGTACTTCGTATTGCGCTGCGCCGGGATTTTGCCTGCTTGACGGATGATATCCAGCGTCGAGGACACGTTGACTTTGTGCGTTGTGCCCGCGGCGGAAACGACATTCTCTTCAATCATCGTGCTGCCGAAGTCATTACAGCCATAGCTGAGCGTCTGTTTGCCAACTTCTGGCCCCATCGTTACCCATGACGACTGGAAGTTAGGGATATTGTCCAGCATAATCCGGCTAATCGCCAGAGTTTTCAAGTATTCTTCCGGCGTCACTTTCTCCGCCTTCATGTTCGTATTGTCTGGTTGGAACGTCCACGGGATGAACGCCAAGAATCCAGGGGTGTTCAGCTTCTGATGAATCACATCATCTTGGGCATCACGGATACGCAGCATATGAAGCGCACGCTCCTCCATCGATTCCCCGAATCCAATAACCATCGTGCCCGTTGTATGCATACCGATTTTGTGAGCGGTTTGCATGACATCCATCCAATCACGCCAAGAGCCTTTGAGCTTGCTGATTTTGCGGCGCGTCCGGTCGTCAAGAATTTCCGCTCCGCCACCTGGCAAGGAATCAAGACCTGCTTCGTGAAGCTGACGAACCACTTCTTCCAAAGATAAACCGTCGGAAACATCTTTCATTTTCATAATTTCCGCTGGTGAGAAAGAATGCATCGTGATATCAAAGCGTTTCTTGATCTCACGCAAAATATTCGTGTAATAGCTGAACGGCAGATTCGGGTTCGTTCCGCCCTGCATCAGAATTTCAGTGCCATCCACATCCAGTGTTTCCTGAATCTTTTGGAAAATCGTTTCATCCGGCAAGACATAGCCCTCAGCTGAACCTGGCGCACGATAGAATGCACAAAAACGGCAGTACACATCACAGATGTTCGTATAGTTAATGTTGCGTCCAATGACGAAAGTCGTTATCGGATCGGGATGCCATTTCTTCATAATCTGATTGGCGGTGTCGCCAATCTTTTCTATTTGATCAGATTCGAACAGTGTAATGCATTCTTCTACATCAATTCGTCCGCCTGCCTGCGCTTTATATAAAATGCGATCGATCGGTTTCATAGCAACTCACTCCTTTGAATTTCTGAAAGCTTGTATCCATTCATCGTATCATACTCATGCCAAAAAAGCAGCAAATGCTGCTTTCCCAGAGGGTATACTTCATTCAAATATGGCTTTTTTTCGAATATCATAGGGACGCTAACCGCGCAGCGCTTGTTCCAAATCTTCTATAATATCTTCGATGTCTTCCAACCCTACCGAATACCGAACCAAACCGTCCGTAATGCCGCGCAGCAAGCGAACTTCCTTAGGCATCGCCGCATGAGACATCATGGCTGGATAGGACAGAATGCTTTCTACAGCGCCCAAACTTACCGCTACGAGCGGAATGCGCACTTTGCTGAGCAGTTTTTTGGCCCGCTCACCGGAGCCCACATCGAAGGAAACGACAGCTCCGTAACCCAAGGATTGCTTCTCATGCACGTCTCTGCGCGGATGGTTCGGCAGACCTGGATAGTAGACGAATTCAATATCCGGCTGTTCCGAAAGCCACTGAGCCAGTCTGCGCGCGCCTTTCTCTGACATCTCCATCCTGGCTTGCAGCGTCTTCATCCCGCGAATCAGCAGCCAGGAGTCCTGAATTCCCAGAACGTTCCCCATGCCATTCTGAATTTGTTTCATGCGGCGTCCCAGACTGTCGTTAGCTACAACCGCTAGACCAGCGAGAACATCACTGTGTCCGCCGAGGAATTTAGTTGCGCTATGCAGAACGATATCAATGCCCAGCTCAATTGGACGTTGATGATAGGGAGTCATGAAGGTATTGTCGAGCATCGTCAGCAAATCATGCTCTTTGGCAAAAGCAGCGACCTCGCTGATATCTGTAATGCGCAGCGTCGGATTAGACGGCGTTTCGATGAATACCGCCCTTGTGTTGGAACGAAGAGCTGCGCGTACTTGCGCAATATCTGTCATATCAACGAACGTGGACTCAATCCCCATCCGATTCATGATGGTAGTAAGCAAACGATAAGTGCCGCCATACACATCTTCCGTACAGATGACGTGATCTCCCTGAGAAAGCAGCATAAGCGCGGAAGAAATCGCCGCCATGCCGGAGGCAAATGCGAAGCCGCGTGTACCGCCTTCCAGCAAGGCTATGTAATCTTCCAATGCCTGACGGGTTGGGTTGCCCGAACGCGTATAATCATACTCTGGCGAAGACTCGAGGTCCGCTTGATGGAAGGTAGAAGCTTGGTACAAGGGCACGCTGGATGCCCCTGTCGCCTCATCAATTTCAGCGCCAAAATGAATCAGTTTCGTTGCGAACTTGCCTTGAGGCTTGCGTTTATCATCAGATGGATGGCTCATGAACGGATTTCTCCTTCGATTTCGGCTTGTGCTTGGCTTAATGCGTTGGCAAGGTCTGCAATCAAGTCATCGATATGTTCAATACCGACTGAGAAACGAAGAAGACGATCGTCCACACCAATTTGTTGGCGAATTTCAAGCGGGATATCCGCATGGGTTTGCACAGCAGGGTAAGTCATAAGGGATTCAACGCCGCCTAAGCTTTCTGCAAAAGCAATTAGTTGAATGTGGCGCAGGATCGGTTCAATCAACCGGGCGTCAGCAACTTTAAAGGAGAATATCCCCGTATTTCCGCTGGATTGCTTATTTTGCACCGCATAGCCAGGATGTGTTTCCAATGCCGGGTAGTACACTTCATCGATAAGCGGATGCGCGAGCAAGAAATTAGCAATCGCGGTTGCATTCTGCTCATGACGTTCCATCCGCAGTGCGAGTGTCTTCATGCCTCTCATCAACAGCCAACTGTCTTGCGGTCCAAGGACCGCTCCGATAGAGTTGTGCAAGAACGCCATTTGCTCGGAAAGCTCTTTGCCCTTCGTCACGATAAGGCCGGCAAGCACGTCATTGTGTCCGCCCAAATACTTCGTGGCGCTATGAACAACGACATCGGCTCCAAGCTCGATCGGACGCTGCAAATAAGGTGTTAGCAATGTGTTATCCACGATGGAAACAATGCCCTTCTTACGGGCCCATGTACATACGAGTTCAATGTCCGTTATCATCATCAAAGGGTTGGTCGGCGTTTCAATAACCAAACCTTTGGTATTCGGTTGGTACGCTGCTTCCAGACCATCCAAATCATTCGTATCCACGTACGTAGCCGTCACACCGAAACGAGACATGATTTTCTCTAGCAGACGATACGTACCGCCATATAAATCCAAGGAAACGATCAAGTGATCTCCTTGGCTGAAGTAAGCAAAGATCGTTTGCAGCGCAGCCATCCCTGAGGAACAAGCAAACCCAGCGTCTCCGGATTCCAACTGAGCAATGGCATCCTCAAGCACCTTGCGTGTCGGACTTTTGGTGCGGGCATAATCAAAACCAGTGCTTTGACCTAGCTTCGGATGACGGAAAGCAGTAGCTTGATAAACAGGGAAGCTTACAGCCCCGGTAACAGGTTCTTCAATGGAGCCAATTTGAGCGAGACGACTTTCGATTTTCAACAAAGGGAGTTCCTCCTCATGGGTATGGATTTCAATTTTACAATTGCGAGCTGGCCCAGCTTTCATTAATGTTCACGTTTAATTCAAAAGGTGTCTCTTGATACACGTAATAATTCAACCAGTTGGAGAATAGCAAGTTCGCATGCGCTCTCCATGTGTTGTAAGGCTGTCTGCTAGGATCATTATTCGGGTAATAATTGCGTGGAATCTCAATTTCAAGCCCCTTGTTTACATCCCGATCGTACTCCCACTTCAAGGAATTCGCATCGTATTCGGAATGGCCCGTGACGAAAATATGTTTTCCGTCCCGCGTAGCCGCGATATAGACACCGGAATCCTCTGATTCAGCTAAAATCTCCAAGTCTGGACATCGTACAATGTCGTCCCGACGAATGTCCGTGTGGCGCGATTGCGGAACATTGAACACTTCGTCAAAGCCGCGCAGCAGCTTCGTATTCGGCACGCCAACGGTATGTGGGAATACACCGAACATCTTCTGCTCCAAGGCAAACTTGCGCACACCGAAGTGATGGTATAGACCCGCTTGAGCAGCCCAACAAATATGCAAGGTGGAAGTGACGTTTTGCTTGCTCCAGTTCAGGATCTGCGTCAATTCCTCCCAGTAATTCACATCTTCGAATTCCATTTGTTCCACTGGGGCACCTGTAATGATCATGCCGTCCAGCTTCTCATCTTTAATATCGTCAAAAGTTTTATAGAACATTTCCAAATGCTCAGCGGACGTGTTCTTAGATGTATGAGTTTTCGGATGCAAAAGAACGAATTCCACCTGCAGCGGGGTGTTCCCAATCAAACGCAGCAATTGCGTTTCCGTCGTTTCCTTCGTTGGCATTAAATTCAGCAAAGCAATGCGAAGCGGACGTATATCCTGATGATACGCGACGGATTCATCCATAGTGAAGATGTTCTCTTGGTTTAAAATTTCTTTGGCTGGCAGGTTGTCTGGAATCTTGATCGGCATCCTGTTCACTCCTTTTCATAAGGGTTAAATGGGTTGTAAATGCAAAAATGACCTTCTCTGGGATCAGAGAAAGGCCATGGAAAATCAAAGTCAATGTCCTTCTCTTATCTCCCAGATTCGCGATGATTCGCGTTTCCGCAAGAATTAGCACCGTGCATTCCTTTGTTTCCAAAGGTTTGTCGGTTGCCGGGTGTCATAGGGCTAGTCCCTCCACCTACTCTTGATAAGAAAATGTAACGTATGCGATTAAAAATATCATATCCATAAATCTAAGGAAAGTCAAGGCGTTATCTGGCCCTAAAATAAACTTCAAATCTAAAATTTGTAATGCCTTGTCCGCTTATGATATGATTGATACAAAATGTATCAAGAAGATCTGTTTAAGATCACTTTGAACATGGGTATATAAATAAGTAAGAGTTATTGCTCAACCGTTTCCTACATTAATAGTAGAAAAGAGGTCTACCATGACAACTGAAACATCTGACAATTTCTCCGCCTTCGCCTCCTTAAATCGGTATTTTACGCTAAGTCAATCATCGAAACCGACGCTTCAACAAGCAGAAGAGGCCGCAGCCGCGCTATATCGCATGTATGGAGCAGACACAGAAGAAGAGTTGCTGCTGAAGGATGACCCCGAATTAATCGAGATTTATAACGAAACGAAAAATAAGATTTTCAGTGCCGCCATGTGATTTCATGGCGGTTATTTTTTTGACACCGATTGTGCTAATTTCCCATACTGTATCTAAGCAGCAAATGCCTGCAGTGAACTAAACTTTTTGGCTTGAAAGCAGGTATATGAAGGGTTATACTAGACAAGTATTATTCGACACGGACGACAAAGGGGGGCATACGTATGGACGGAGAACCGAGGAGTAGCATCTGCAAGTTTGGCAAACAATTTCATAGTGTAGGAATGCAGTCGGTTATTCCTTCATTCGGAGCCTAGTACTGCCCGATGAACACAACCGGCTGATTCCATGCAAAGGGGTGGATCAGATGAAAACACGGTGGGTTCAAGATGGCATTTTTACGTTAGTTGATGACGTGACTGTCGCACTTACGCCTCCAACGAGAGGCTTTTATTGGATTGACGCGGGAATCGAAGATTTAGAACTTCTTCAGCCTATGTTCCATCTCCATGACTTGGCGGTCGAGGACTGCTTAAGTGAAGAGGAACAGCGTCCCAAAATTGAAATTTATGATTCCCATTATTTTATTGTGATTAATAGCATTCGTTTCGATGACGAGGAGATTTTCCTTCGTGCACTCAATATTTTCCTAAGCAAACATGTCATTATCACCGTTACACGGCAGAAAATTAATGAAATCCGTGCCCTAAAGCCATTCCTCTGGGAAGAGGAAGTGAACAGCGCCGACCGATTCCTCTACCATCTCGTCGATCTTGTCGTCGATAATTACGTCGCCGTTGGCGATCGTATCGAGGCCAAGATTGAAAAGCTGGAAGAAGACATCCTCATGGCTACCAAGAAATCTCATTTGAATGAGATTATTGGGCTTCGTTCCGAAATTCTCTGGCTCAAAAAAGTGCTGGTTCCGCAGCGCGATGTCATTGGAACTTTAGGCAAGAAAGAACTTAGATTGATTGATCATCAATTGCAAAAGTATTTTGGCGATATTTATGAGAACGCCGTGAAAATCGTCGATACCTTCGATACGCTGCGCGATCTGATGGGCAACTTACGAGAGGCTTACCAGTCCAGCCTAGCGAACCGAGCGAATGATATCATGCGCGTCTTCACGGCGCTGACAACTATCTTCATGCCGCTAACCTTCATCACCGGCGTGTTCGGGATGAACTTCGATAATATTCTAGGACTGCATGTTGCTCATGGCGATGAATTTGTGCTAGCCTTCATGGGCGTACTAGGCATTGCGATGTATATCCTTTTCCGAAAAAAAGAATGGCTATGAACGAATCCGCGGAACACAAGATAAGGGCTTCTTGCAAGCAGCACGCTGCTAACAAGAAGCCCTTATCTGATTTAAACCAACTTAATTTGAATAAATTTACGTTTACCTACCTGCACAATATCTCCGTCACTCGGCTCAATTGATGCTTGAATATCCGTTATCTTTTGTTCATTGATCCTCACTGCACCCTGCTCCACGCTTCGTCTTGCATCGCCGTTAGAAACACTCATGCCCAGATTAACGAGAAGTTGAATGATGGAGAGCTGGCCGTTGGCCAGCTGACTAACAGGCAGCTGCCCTTCCTCCATTTCATCCGGCAATGCCTTCTTCTGAAAGACGGTTATGAAATGCTGCTCAGCTTCATCTGCCGCTTGTTCGTTATGGTACATGCGGACGTAGGATTTGGCCAGCTTCAGCTTTGCATCTCTTGGGTGGACCGTCCCTGCTTCCAAACCTTCCTTCAGCTTATCCAAGTCTTCATTGGACAACATCGTCGTCAACTCATAGTACTTGATCATGAGGGTATCTGGAATTGACATCGTTTTACCGAAAATATCGTTCGGGTGCTCATCGATGCCGATGTAATTGCGCAGACTCTTGCTCATCTTCTGGACACCATCGAGTCCTTCCAGCAGCGGCATCAGAATAGCCACCTGCCCTTCTTTCATCTCGTAAGCCCCTTGCAGTGTGCGGCCCATCAAAATATTGAAGGTCTGGTCGGTCCCCCCCAGTTCAATGTCTGTTTCAAGCGAAACCGAATCATAGGCCTGCATCAAGGGATAGAAAAACTCATGCACATGTATGGGCTGATTGGCTGCATATCTTTTGGCAAAATCGTCCCGTTCAAGCATGCGCGCTACCGTAACTTTGCCCGCCAGCTTGAGCACATCATCAAACTTCAGCGCTCCTAGCCAACTTGAATTGTAGTAAAAGGTCGTTTTGGTAAAATCCAAAATTTTGGTCAGTTGTGTCTGATAGGTCTGCGCATTATGCTGCACATCTTCCTCGGACAACTGTTTGCGCGTTTCCGATTTGCCTGTAGGATCCCCGATCCGCCCTGTGAAGTCGCCAATAATGAGCTGCACCTCATGCCCCAAATCCTGAAATTGCCGCAGTTTCTGCAAGACGACGGTATGACCGATGTGAATATCGGGAGCAGATGGGTCTAGCCCCAATTTCACTCTCAGGGGAATGCCAGTCACCACCGCTTTGATAATTTTCTGTTTGAGCGCTTCTTCCGGCACAATGCTAGCAGTACCTCGTTTGATGATGAGAAGCTGACGTTCTACTTCCTTCTGTTGTTCATCGGTTAACTGATTCCATGTCAACATATGATCCCTCCTCCTCCAAATGAGAACACAAAAAAGACAACCTCCTTGTCCACAAAGGGACGAGAAGATTGTCTCGCGGTACCACCCTAATTAAAGAGAACGATTTGCCAATTGCGCGCAAAAATTCCCTTTCACTTCGTTATTTAACGACAAATAAATGCCGGGTATAAGCTACTGGTGCCCTTGCGGACAGGTTCCCTTAACCAACTCAGAACTGTAATTCAGAACTATGCTTGCATCGGTTTGCACCTGACACCGACTCTCTGCAGCAGTGGCATTTCTCCTACTTAGGGCGCAGCCCCTGTTCGTCATCGCTTTGCTTGATATGTAGATTATTGATTATTTAAACACATTAGCTGACCGCTGTCAATCTTAGCTTGCCGCTTGCCCGCTAAGACTCTCTTTCTCCCTGCGGAAACGCAAGCGGAGCAGGCGCAGCCACTCGTAGGCTCGGTCGAGTTCTTTCCCTTTGAGCTCTTCCGTGCCGATCAGCCGCTGCAGCACTGGCTTCAGATACCGGTCACCTTCGGATTCAAAAGCGTTCCACGCTTTTATTTGCTCTTCGTCGGCGATCGAAATCAGTTCCGCTTCAACAAGCGGATCCATATCATAGCCCTCTCTGTCCAATTCCTCTACCCAGAGCAGAAGCTCCCGGCGAGGCATCGTTAAGACAGCCTGAAGGTCCCCTAAGCTGCCTCCGCCTGCCACGATTTCCAGCAGCTTGCGCTTGCTGACTTCGCGATCCAGCTCCATACGCAGCTTCTGCTCTTTCTGAGCGAGCAGCCATGCATCGAATTTGGCGGTATCGACACGCTTAGCCACCCAGTCTAGCGGAAAGCCGTTCGTACGCGTGTGCTCAGCTGTCAGCAGCAGCACGTCTGCCGCGTACATCGCCGTCTTCTGCTCGCCAAAGCCTGGGAGCTGCTGCAGCTCCTCCTTACTTTGCGGCAGGAAAACAGAGATCATCCGCAGCACACGGTTTGTGGCGAGGATGTACGGTGCTTTCCCCTCACGGGCAGCCTGCTCTCTTCGCCAAGCACGCAGTGATTCGTATACCTCTTCACTTGGATTCTCTTCACAGTAGTACGTCAGCATCTGCGACATTCTAGCCTTGCCGGACAACGTTTGTGCCGATTCCAAGTCCGTATGAACTAAGGGCCGAAAGCCAAATCTTACTTTCTCACGCAGCCCTTGACGGAAGGCACCCAGCATTTCATCCCAGCTTAATCCCTGGTACCATTCATCTTGCATCAGCTTGCCTGCTTGATCAGGCTCACTCCACAGGACACTCCAAATGCCTTGATCTTCGCCAATTGAGATTTGTGCTGATAGGACGCTATGATCCCCCATTTCCTTCTCCAATGTGTTCAAAAAAACAATGTTCATTCTTTCTCCTCCCAACGACACAAAATAGTTTCAGAAAACGAAAAAGCACCCAATCAGCGCTAGGCTGAAAAGGTGCTTCCCTCTTCCTAATATCCATATTGTACCATGTCTGTCAGATAGGCGCAAGATAAGTTTTGTTGACAGGCTGATATCGGTTATAATGAATTGCATACTAGAAAGAGAATGGAGGGCCCTTATGTCTGATTATGACTTTTTATACGATCATCAAGAAGAAACGACAACACGGTTCGTCTGTTTTGTTGGCAATGCTTTACACCGTTTCGATCTTGCCATTATGACTACAAGCCGTTTTTTCGGTAAAAAACTCGTGATCGATTTGCAATCCGGCCGCAGTGCTGTAATGGGTCCCGATGATTTGGCCGAAGAAGGCTACCTGGAGCATGTGTTCAAATTGAATGAAGAGCAAGCCCTGGAATTGAACGAATTCTTATCGCAAGTAATCGGTTCTATTCATTTTACGGATATTTAAGCTCTTCGCGGGGGACACTGGAAAAAGCTTGAGCAACCCTGAAAAGGAGGCTTTTTTCATGAGTAACGAATCGTCAGACCACAACCAAGAGCGGAATCCCGGCTTTATTTCGGAAGATCTAGATGCTTACACCGATCTCGAGACAGTCGAATCCCAGCGCAATGACCTAATCCCCGAAGAGTTTCCCGAGGGTCCCTACGGCACGAGCCTGCTAGCCGAATCCCTGGGCAAAAGCACACCATGGCGTAAGGATCAACGACCGCCTAATCGATTTTCCTATGAGAATCACGAGCTTCACGAGGGCTTGAAACGGGACTACCCCGGTGAAGATGATAATCGCAATGAACCAACTCTTGCAAACTCCTCGTCTGAATGAGGAAACTGTTTCAATGAAAAAGGAGCTAAGCGGCTTGTCTGCTTAGCTCCTTTTTTTGGGCGTCTACTGCTGCAAGCCTCAGAGCAGAAACCTTTTGAAACCGCGGTGAACACGTTCTTTAGATCAGCGCCCCTTACGAACTCAATACACTTTATTTGATCAAAATGGGGCATTTGAAAAATCTAATGAATCCCCGACACGTTATCTCAAGCAAACAATCACCATTCCGCCTACAAGCTGCTCAATAGCGCCATTTGAGTTCATTAGATTTTCAAAGTAGCCATTTTCTTGTCAATAAGCATCATACAGTTCATTAGAAGTGTACGGAATGATTGTGGGGGCGCGGGCGCTGGAGAGCCAACCTCCATAGTGCGAGGTCTATTCCTATTATTTGCCCAACAATTCCAAGTGACGGCCAATATGGTGGCGAAGTCCTGCGGCGAAGGCATCTTCTTGTTCAGCCAGCGTCTGGAAGAATTCGTCGGCAAATTGGTAGCTGCCATCCTCATTCTTCGCTTGCAAGAGAATGCCATACGTGATGTGCAGCAGCTGGCGGGCATTGTTTTCTTCCATATAACCCGGCAGATCCGCATCGCTCACTTCAGCCAGAGGGACGATAGCGTTGATGTCCGTTGTCACATGATAGTATGCTGTCGCTTCCTTGAAATGCTCGAACGCATATTGGTGCATGCGGCGGTAGAGGGATGGATTGACTTTCGCTACGACGCGCACCGCTTCAAGCCAGTTCGTACCGGCTGTTTTGATATGGAACAAACCGTTCGTGTATTGCCCGATCAGCGGGAAAACGCTGAATTTATCACTGCCGGAATGAATGCTTAGCTTGTATTCAAAGTGTACGGCTATCGCGGCATGGCTGGCCAACTCCCGCTCAAACTGCGCGATGTCGCCAATATAGTCGATTCCCTTCTGGAACTCGCCACAGAAGCGCGGCGCCATGCTGAAAATTGCAACCCCGCGATCGCGCAGCTCATTCGCCACCAAATAGTGCGCTTCCGGCGATGTCGGTGTCGCCGTCTCGTCGATGGAGATCTCGAAATCGACTGCGCGATCCAAGGTCACGATGTACTTGCGGAAGATCGCTTCCATGAAATTGATCGCAGCATCATAGATCAGCACATCTTTCTTCAGCGCTTCCGGCGTATACGCCAATGTCGCACCAGGCACATTCGGCGCTGACAGTAAGTAGCGTCCTTCATAATGGCTGCGCAGATTTGCCGGCAGCTGCTCATATTTGGCTGCAATTTCCGCTTCTGATAAGGATTCGATCGTATTATCAATATTTTCCGAGCAATCGAGTGTCAGCATCGTGAAACCAAGACGCAGCGCATACTCGATGTCTTCTTCTTTCTTCAAATGGTCGCCGTCAGCGCCATAACCATCCTTATAGCCTTCTTGGAGGACGGCATAAGCCGCAGCATCCAAGACATCCTCATACGTGCGTCCTGTTAAAGCAAGCTCACGAATGCTTTGCTGAGCTAGAACGGGACGAATATCTTTGCCGCGAATCGTTTGAATATGACCTGGGCTTGCAATGCCAAGTCGGTCGCCTAACCCCATCGTAGCGACCTGCGTACCGAAAGCTTGTGGCGCGGTGTAGGGCAGAAATTGATTAAGCAGCAGACGATTCTCATGGGATAAAGGCGCTATTTTGCCGCCATCCACGATCTCGCCTTGCAGTTGATCATAAAGATCGCCTTCACCAACAGCAATTAATTTCTTGCCAGCTTCTGTTCTTATCAGAGCAAGAGAAGTGCTGCCGACATGTGTAAAAGAGGCTTCGTATACATAGATATCAGGTGATGCGAATGCCGATATATTTCCCGATTGGATAGCTTCGATGAGTTGTTTCATGAGATAAATCCTCCTTTATATTTGCAAGCGTTTGCTGACTTCTTATACCTTAATCATATCGCAAGCAAGGAGCGTTTTCTCATCATCTATTCCTATTTTCCGCTAAAACTATTCATATCTTTCACTAAAAACATGCTATACTAGCTCCATAACGGATTAACGATCAAAGGAGTCCTCCCGATGTCCCGCACTGTCACTTATGGAAACGAAGAAGAAGGTCCCTTCTATATCCAACATATTCATCGGTCCGGTTCTTTTGAACGGACTCAGCATATGCATGATCTATTCGAGATTTATTATTTGTATGAAGGCGAACGCATGTATTTCATACGTGATCGTTCCTATCTGATTCTCCCTGGCGATCTGGTATTGATTAACCGGCGAGATGTTCATGCGACCTCTGATTCGGATAAACTTGGACATGCGCGGGTTGTGATCAATTTCAGCGACACTTTTCTGGGCAGTGCGCTCAAGGACGCTCCCTTCCTGCTCGATGCCATTACCCATAGAACGCCTGTATTGCGGCTTGATCTGCCTACCCGGCGCATAGTCGAAGATATTTTCGGCAAAATGGTTCATGAAGCCAAAGAAAATCAGCTCGGCCAAGATTTCGCGCTTGCGCATTATTTGGTTGAGCTGCTGCTGCTGACGGCCCGTTACATCCGTGTCCATCCCGTCACCTCGCCCGAGCACGTCTCTCCTTTGCATCGAAAAATATCGAATATCGTACGCCATATCAACACGCAATATGCAGAACCCGTGCGACTCGAAGAGCTCGCTGAGCGCTTTGAAATCAGCCCTGCTTATCTAAGCCGCATGTTCAAGGAAATCACCGGATTTTCGATGGTTGAGTATGTCAGTCTTGTTCGTGTGCAAGAAGCTCAAAGACTGTTAACCCAAACGAATATGAAAGTGATCGTCATCGCTGAGCAGGTCGGCTTCGGCTCGTTAGTCCAATTCGGACGCGTATTCCGCCAAATGACCAAAACGACTCCGCTGCGCTACCGGCAATCCCGCTACTTAGTTTGATAAGATAGGGTGTTGACTACATTGGCTTGTATCTCTGCCATCGCTATGATAATTCCACTTTTCCCGCTAAATAACGTCTAGCCGCTAATGACTTTCTCGCGTTCCATGGCCCAGCCGCTCTTCGCGACGCCTTTAGTGGAGACCCAATCGTTCTAAACAGACTAGTTCCAAAGAAACTGGTTATGATGAGGAGTTTAACAGGGCGTTACAGAGAGAAAAAGACGGCGTTTACTCCCGAATGCGGGAGTAAACGCCGTCTTTTTCTACAAAACAATAAGTTGATTTAAAAGGAAGCATTTTTTTATTGAACCTCAACAAGTTGCCATTGCTGACGGTTATTACCTGCATACTCCCATGTTTTGAGCTGTACGCCGTTTGCAGGATCATCAACATCGATTACATAGGTTGGATTATTCCTTACCGCGATTTTAAAGTTAGAACCGCCAACATTAGTCAAAAGGAATTGCTGCCGGTCATTCCCCACATACTCCCATGATTGAGTAACGGTTCCATTCGCTGGAGTCCCGCTTACATCTAATCCATAGTTTGTATTGTTTCTTACAGCTATCCGGTAATATCCACTACCAACATCGATAAATTTGAATTGTTGCCGATCATTCCCAACGTATTGCAACACCTGTGCTTTACCACCGTTGTTTACAGTACTAATATCAAGAACATAATTCGGGTTCGACTTAGATTGGATTTTGTACCACTTGGTTGGGTCAATCGTTGTGACACCTCCCCCTGAATGAGCAGCAGCTGCGGCAGCTGTAAATCTGTCAATTGAGGTTTGACTTTGTCCCATATTTGTCCACATTCTCATGTTGTAAGCCATTGCTTGCTTCTTATCTTTAGCGTTCGTCGCAATCGAGTTAAAGGAATCATATGACAACGTCGTTGTAATTGGTTGGGTATCTCCAGTTCGTACTCCCCAATCATCGGATTCCGTCGTAAAATTCCCGAATGCGAATTCACCTTTGAAAGGACCAGAAGTATATTTACCATTTGATATCGTTGAACTAAAGAGATCCCCCGAATTACCTTCACCGAAAAAGTAATCTTCGTAATCTGTTAAGCGTGGTCCGGCATCATAAACATACGAGGAATTGAAAGAAACTAGACGGTCGGGATTGCCAGCTCTCGCAGATGCAGTCAAACTTTCATATGGCGCAGGATAATAAAGTGCACCGTCATCAAACATCCAGCCGTCCAATTTTGTCCCGTAGCGATTACCAATCTCTGCTACAATGTTTTGCCACTTGTTAATCGCCGACTCTTTTCTAGCATAATTACCGTTTGGTGATACAGTCCAGAAATTGTTCCACCAGTCTAAGTTCGGATTACTGTCATGTCCAGTATGATAGTAGAACATGACTCGTATTCCTTTGTTCTTTAATGCAGTCAGCATCTTGTCCAAATAATCTACGCTACTTGTTCTTCCCGTTAGTACATTATCTATTGAAGTAATAGGCGCCGGCACATAATAAGACGTCCAGGTAATCGACCAAACGACGAAATCCGCTCCCATATTCGCTACTCGATCAGCAAAAGCATTATAGTCAAAATTGGCGTATGGCGTCGGCCAAGAGGGTTGTGTTCCATCAGGATTACCGCCCCACTGTCCCCATTGATACATTACGCCAACAGGGCTACTCGTCATCCAAGTCGCTTTAGATTTACTATTCGCGATACTTGTTTGAATAGCGGTTAAAGAACCGGATGGAATTAACTCTAGTGACTTCAACTGCATATTAATTGAACCTGAGAGAGCTTTAATTGTTACCGTTGATGTACCAGCCGGGATTGAAATTTGGCCCAGTCTGAGTTTATCCCATCCATTGCTCCCAATCGTGTAACTCGCTTTACTCGAGCCATTACTTACTTGTACAACGACACCACTGCTTCCATTAATTAAAGCATCAACATAATATTTGCGGGCAATCGTCGATTTTACGGTCCATGAAAATTGTTGAGTAGCAGAACTCCAGCCTGTCACTTTTTTACCTTTATATGGCTTTCCACCATCAAGATCAGTTACTGTCAATCCACTACTAAGGTTGGCCTGATCTGCTATTAAATATGAAATGTTATTAGATGAAAGATCTACCCATCCTTTTGAATGATCCATAGCCGTATAAAATGCTGTTAAATCGGTGAGTTGATCTGCGTAGGCAACTTTGGACTTTCCAGGGAATCCCCCCAACAAACTCAAACTTATCATTAGCGCAATTAAACCCACGACCGACCATTTTTTCAACTTGAATTTTCTCAATTTCATCATCCTCTGCTATGATTTGCAAAAAAGGTGCTGCATCTTACTTAATTGATTTCAATCGGATCCTTTCACCCCCTATGAAGGTTTCTCTACTCATTCAGCAAAAGTGTCTGAAACCCAATCCCAATATTTATGACAGCGTTTACAAATTCTTGATGCCCTATAGCTGTGTTAATTATTGGATAAAGCAGAATACTGAGGCGCAGCATCGCAAAATCCCAAATTCATTGTGTTTATACATTTATGAATAAGTAAGCGCTATCACATTCATAAACATATCAAATAATAATTGAATTGAACATAAACAAACTACGGATCTGGATATAGAATATTTACAGAATTCATTTCTACTTGAAGCAAGGAAGAGACTGACCGCCTCTTCCTTTAAGATACATAACTATTTAGTCATGAAGTATTAATATTTGCTTCTCTGCTTTGATTAATAACTTTGAAAGCGAAGTATTATTGGGATACGTAATGAGCTGGAAAATCAGGTAGAAGCCCTACTTTTGACAGATCAATTTCACTGAAACCAAGTTTTAATGCTGGTGAACCTTCCTTCAGCGAAAAGTCCCCCTGCTCGGGATCTGTAAATAATGGATCTGCAAATACCGAATGTCTATCCCAACCTAATGATTTCCATTCATCAATGCTATAGTGTTCGGTACGGCTGCCTAAGGGTCTAAAATGTACAGTTGCCTTAAAGTAGCCCAGATCGTTAAAGAAAATATTATAGTCTAGCTCCTCCACCCATCTGCTTTCTAGAGGTGGACCAATAAACTCGTACAGTTTTCCTCTAGACTCCCCTTTTTCGAAATTAATATCTACTTCAGGATTGTCAGCATTCGAATGTGCAACAATAATATTCCGCAAGAAACGATCATGATTATGCTCGTAACCGATATGGATCCCTGGAGGATTCGCTGGGTGATAAAAAATATTATTTTCAACTAAGCGATAATCACCTTCACGTAACTTTATACTTATCCCAATACACACATTGTGATGAATGTGATAATGTGATGAGCCATCATCAAGATCAATGCCCCAGCCACTATTGTCAACAAATCTATTGTTTCGAATTGTTACAACTTCGCGCGCATCTTTTTTAACATCTCCTGCACAGTGTGAAGCTGGGCCATGTGATTGTTCCAAACACCAAAATCGATCTCTTCCCCAAGAATTAAACGGACCATGATCACCTGTTTCTTGTACGGTATTGTGGATATCGTTATATTCAATAACGTGGCCCCCCCAGGTTCCATCGTTAATACAAATCGCAGCTCTTGGAATGTGATGAATATGATTATGAGCAATCGTATGATTTCGTCCAACGGAAATAAACACGCCGGCAGTTTGCTTTCCATAAAAACCAATATTATTAATTTCATTATTAGCAACTAGTATGTTGGCGGGGTACGCATGTTGGCTTCCCATTGTTAGATGTTTTGAACCAACAAGACAGATTGCACTTTCACCTGCATCCGTAATTGAACATCCATAGATCCGATGATCTCGGTTGAAGTCGCTTATGAAGATAGCGTTTCCTCCCACTGCATCAAATCGGCAGAACTCAATACTGCATTTTTCTGCTCCTTCCAGGTACACTGCTCCTCCACGGTGAATGGACCAGTCTCCAAGTGAAGGTGCTTCATACTTTTCCATATATGTCGTAGTCGTTTGTGTCATATGAAAACCATTAAATCCTATATTTACTACTGGATTCTCTTGAGTCCCTCTAATTTCGATTAATCTCTGTAATTGAGGGACCTCAAAAATCGCATCCTCCAAATTTAAATCCGGCATAGGATAGTAATATAACAAGCCGTTCTGAAAGTCAGCATACCACTCCCCTGGACTATCCAGCTCTTCAAATACATTCTCAATAAAGAACCGTGAGCGCTGGTCAATACCTGTTGCATCTTCCCCCTGCATCACGTCATTTATTTGAAAGCCGCCTTTTCCAAAGGTAATGGTATGATCTTCCCAATCTATCGCTTTAATTTTCCATTGTAAATTTCCCCAGTAATTTTTTCCGAAAATATGAAGTTCTGCCTCTTCGGGCTTACTCCACCTCTTGTCCGTAAACTTTTGAGGATCGAATTTCATTTCTCGATGTGGCCACTGCAACTTACAATCAGCTGGATATGTGTATCCACTCACCCCAGGAATAGACGGATCATACTTCGGGTAGCGTGCACGAATTTGTCGTTTACCATTTACAAATAACTGATTGAACGGCAAATGCTCCTTAAGCATTTCGGGTACTTCAGCAACAAAAATCCCATCACGGTAGGGTCTCCAAGCCACGTTCAACTTTCTCCCCCCACTTACTACTGCATGCTCTTCAGAGTAAGTGGAAAAAGAAGTAAATGAGTCTTCTTCTGTTAGTGTTAATGTTTCATGTAAATAATAGGTTCCCCCACGAACTACAACTTGCACTACTTGATCTTTCATCACATTAGTTACACGATAATTCCGAGCAGCCCGCTGCGCTTGCTGAAACGTTGCAAATGGGAGTTGTTCTGTACCCGGATTGGCGTCGTCTCCTGCAGGAGATATATAAAATGGCATCATTTTCCCCTTCTTTCTAGATGTAAAAATTAGTCTTTTACTGCTCCTGAAGTTATTCCGTTAGTAATGTAACGCTGAGCGAGAATAAATATGAACAATGCCGGTAATCCCAGAAGAACTAATGCTGCATAGAATCTACCTTGATCAGCGGGATTGAATCCGAAATTACTTTTGAAAGAACTAACGGCAACTGTTGCAGTCATTAACGAAGATTTTGTTGTAAACATAAGTGGAAGCAAGTAATCTTGAAACGACCAAACTGTGCATAAAACACCAAGGTTAATGAGTGCTGGTCTAGCTAGTGGCAGATAGATGTGGAGAAATGTCTGGAATGAAGTTGCTCCATCCATATGTGCGGATTCCATTAGCTCATTTGGCAAATTATCGAAAAAATTTCGAAGCATTAATACAGCAAATGGTAAGGTGAGCACAACTTCTGCAAAAATCACTGCTGTCAATGTGTTGTACAGATGTACACCTTTAAGTATATAAAAAAAAGGCACAAGAACGACCACACCCGGAATTGACAGACACATCAGTACGAATCCATAAAGCCATTTTTGCCCAAAAAAGACTAACTTCGAGAAAGCGAATGCTGATAATGTTCCGATGATAAGAATTAGTGCTGTACCCCCTGCAGCAACTACTACCGAATTTATAAATGGCTTATATATTTTTATTCCGCCAACTTCGTGAGTAAATAAATAGGTATAATTGGCAAAGCCATTGACTGCAAGTGAATTTTTTAATGCTACCACAATGGGAAATACCCAAAGTAAAGCAACCGCAAAAACAAATATCTGAACACCAACTCGTTCTTTGCGACTAGACAGGATAGTATTCAAGATTATTTCCCCCTTTTAGACTTGCTAGGAACGTAGAGACGGAGTTGGAAGAATGAGATCACGAGTGCAACCAATAGCAATACTACCGATCCCGCTGAGACAAAACCTATATTTGAACCAGCAGAATGAATGAAATTATACATATATACACTAGAAATTTGCGTACTGTTGCCAGGCCCTCCACCAGTCATGAGATAAATTCTTTCAAACTCTCTAAAGCTCTGAAGCAACGTTGAAATGATAATTGTTATATGTGCATTTTTTAATAATGGGAATACGATGTTCCATAGCATTCGTGACATTCCTGCGCCGTCTAAAACCGCTGCTTCTAGGACACTTGGATTAATTGTGGTTATGTCTGCACTATAATACATCATTGGGATTCCAATTAAAAAAATACCAACAGCCATTACAGAAATATAAGCCCAATTTGGATCTCCAAGCCATTGCTGAGCTAGAAATCCCAATCCAATTGCATTTAAGAATTGATTGAGTGCACCAAATCTATACTCTAACATTCCTGAAAACACGGTGGCGATTAAAGCCATTGGCATAATTGTAGGGATAAAGAAAAGAGCATGAATAATTTTTGAACCCTTAAACTTTTGACTTAGGAAAACGGAGATAATGAATCCAAGTGTCATACTAATAAGAATCGTTGCTGCCGAAAAGACAATATTGTTCAATATAGATTTAAAAAACTTAACATCAGTCAATACCAAACGATAATTATCAAAGCCTACATAAGTAGAGTGTAGGAAAGATATATCACCGTTAATAAAACTAGTTTTAACCAAGAAAAATAAGCTATAAACAATAAAAACTGCAAAAACAACCAGAAGCGGTAGGATGTACAGATATGCTGTAAATTGATTTCTCCAACCGGATCCCATGCTTCTCACCTTCCATCCGATTCAATTTTTTATCTAAGACGCTAGTGAAGCCGAACCCGAAGTTCAGGTTCGGCTTCACTAAGGGAGTATTGGTATTAGTTCGGGTATTTCCCAGTATCAAATTCTTTTTGGATGTTTTGAGCAGCTGCTTTAGCATCTAAGCCATTTAAAATAAACTTTTGAATTTCAGCACCAGCAACATCGGAGAATTTAGAATTATTATTACGATCTGCGGTAGGTTGAGAAACCAAGTTCACGAGCGTTTGATAAGATTCTTTTGCTGTTGGAGATGTAAGCAACGTTTCGTCAATTTTGGAACCGACCTTGTTGCTTGTGAACAGGAACTGATTATTCAACGCATCATTGCCTTCACCTAGTGTCAAATACTGAATGAATTTAGCTGCTTCTTTAGGATGCTTCGAATTTTTAACAATACCAAGCCCCATATCAACGAAAGAGCGGATCGATGCTTTACCATTTGATTCAATAGCTGGAATTGCTACTAAACCTACGTCTTTAATGTTGATTTTATTGTCCTTACGAACTTTTTCGGCAATCATATTAGCTTCCCACGTACCTTGGATAAACGTTGCTGCTTTGCCTGTTGTAAATAGTGTTTTTGAGCGATCATAATCCAAATCAAAAACATCTTTCTTACTTAAAACACCATCATCAAACATCTTCTTGAAGCTTGATAAAGCCTGTGTATACTCAGGACCATTTAATTTTCCACCTTGGTTATAATGGAATTTATTGTAAATATCTGATTGCTGACCTGCAATAGTCAACACCACTTCATCATCAGTCCACGCGTCTTTCGCATTAAGTGCAACTGGGAGAATATCCAGGTTCTTATCCTTGATAGCTTTTGAAATGTTTTTAAGATCATCATAAGTTTTCGGAACAGATACTCCTAATTGATCAAGAATATCTTTGTTGTAGTACATAACCATTGAGCCAACTGAACCCATGGAAAGGAATTTAATACCACCACTCGTTTGAGAAGCTAATTGTTTAATACTGATCGGTGAAAATTTACTTAGCCAATCCGCACCAATTGTTTGTTTCATAATATCATCTAGTGGCAACAAGTAATCCTCGATTTGCTTTGGCATCCCGCCAGTCTGAATTCCGACGATATCCAAATCTTCACCAGTCGTTAATGCAAGAGGCATTTTTGTCTGATACGGCGAACTGTTATTTCCGCCTACAATGCTAAGATCAATTTTAATGTTAGGATTTGCAGCTTGAAACTTATCAATAATCGGCTTATATACTTCTGCAGAAGGCGACCAGGTCCAGAACTTTAATGTTACTGTCTCCTGTTTACCAGAGTCGCTTGTCGCTGCAACTGTTCCCTGCGCTTGCGTTGCAGCCGGTTTCTCTGATTCGCTTCCACAAGCAGATAAGACCGAACTCAACAAAAGTAGTGCCGATGTTCCTATTAACCATTTCTTGTTCTTTCTCATCTTGTTTCCTCCCTTATTATAGAGCGATACATTATCTTTACATGATTAGAATAATATAATTGTAAGCGCTATAATAAGGATTCAAAACAGATCTTTACATGGATATTTTACAGAAGCTAAAAGCCATGAACTTGCTGGGCTTTAGCCGCAGCGATTCTCATATCATCCATAGCTTGAATAGCCATATCCGTAGTAAATTCTCCTGCTAAAACTCGCTGAATAATTCTACCCATCTCGAGTTGGTTATATCCAATTATCGAGGGGGTAATAGATGGATTCGTATTCGCATCTATATACGCTTTATCTGACATATAAGGAGTTGTCGGTTGATTTGTAGTAACAGAGTTAAATGCTGTTTCAGAGGAAACGCCGCGGAAAGCTTCATTCAAGTTTTCCGTTTTGGCCATATACCTAATCATCTCCATGGCCTCTTTAGCATGCTTTCCATTTTTATTGACCATCATCATCGCGACATTTGGTCCCTCATAGCCAAAAAGTCGGGAGTTTCCCAAGAAAAATGGTAAAATCCCAAATTTGTTAGCAGTTCCGGGGAATTGCGGCTCTACATCTGATGATAAATACACGTCCCATGCAATTGCCATTGCATATTCTCCACTTGCTAAAGCTGCTGCTTGCCCATCCCAATTATTGTTTAAAAAATTCGAACCATAAAAGCCCCTTGTCGCCATATTCTTATAATCATCTATGAGTTCTCGAATTTCTGGAATATCTGAAAATTTAATACGGTTCGAATTCAGATCCTCTACAAAATGAGGATATGCTTTTTTTAAAGAGTCTAAACCATATTGCGGGCTTAAAGGCCAAATGTCTTTTGTGGGTAAATAAATAGGTGTAATGCCATGGGAGAGCAATGATTCGCAGGCTTCGATAAATTGTGCATGACTAGTTGGTTTAGGAATGTTGAATTTTTCGAACACTTCCTTGTTATACAAAATGCCACTGATCGAAGACTCCCAAAGTGGTAGTCCATAAATTTTCCCTTTGTGTAACAACTGAGTTAAAATTGTGCTTTTAATTTCAGAGACCCACTCTTCACCTGTCATATCCTCAAAATTCTTTACCGGTTGGAGATCGGCTAAACTTGTCCCTCCAAAGCCCATAACAATATCAGTAATTTCCCCCATTGCAACGCGCTTACTTATAACTGTAGTCGCCGTATCAATTGGTACAGCTTGAATTTCAATTTTATTACCTGTCGCCTCCTCATACATTTTCCATGCTCGTTGCAGGTAGGGTTTCCCTATCCAATCCATATTCGCCATTAAAGTTAACGTCACAGCTTGCTGAGGAGTCTCCTCCTGTATTTTACTTTTCTCCGGAGAGCAGCTGCTCAGAATAATCAAAATTGACAAAACACCTCCGACTAGAACAACTCTCTTCATTCACTTTCACCCTCCCTCTGCCGCGACAACATTTCTTTATAATCTTTCGGACTGAATCCGGTTTCATTCCTAAATACTCTGCTAAAGTATAACGGATCATCATAACCGACCCGTTCTGCTACAGTTTTTAGTGGTAATTCAATGTGCTCTTCAATAAGCAATTTAGCCTTTTGTATTCGTAATTTCATCAGATATTTACTTGGAGGAAGACCTTTAACTTCACTAAATACATTGGATATATAATTCTTATTATATCCAAAAATATTTTGGTAAATTTCGTTTGAAATAGGATCCATGTAGTGTGTATTCAAATATTCTTCTATCCTAGAAACTAAGTCTTTAGCGGAAGCCTGTTGAACTCTGCTTCCTCGTTCAAAGTTTGGTTTTATATAATTCCCAAATTCCTCAACAATCTGCGGAATACTTGTACAAGTTGATATGATCTCATTTGCATCAAATTCATTTAAAGATCGCAACTGGCCTCCACCTAGATATTGTTCAAACTTCAGGACTATTGCTTCCAAAATCGCCTCAATTTTTTCCTGCGAAAAATCTTTCCTCTCCCAATCTACACTCCACATCATCAACGATTTATTAAAGTGAACATAACTGTTTTCTTGCACGAGTTGCATGCATTTTGCCAGCAAATCAGGGCTCAAATAATTTTCTTTCTGTTCCTCAGCTACACCTATAACTGGATAGAGACCCGATCTATGAATACGTGTGCACAAATGCACTATTTTCCGCAACTGATCAATAGCTTCTCTCAATAACTCTGGCAATTTGACGCTTTGGCCTGTAAAAACATGAAACGGTATATCACTATTCAATCCCCTAAGATGATTTATTAATAAGTCAGCAAATTGTTCAGAAGTATTAGGTTCCCATAAGTGAGGGTCGCCAATTACAATGATCTTTTCATTTAGTTGTGGTCCCTCCATTATCCATACGCCTGTACCAGCAGGTACAATATCAACAACCATTTTGCGCTGAAGAAGTTTTATCGCTTCTTTCCCTGGGTTTAAAATATCGTACTCTAGCTTTGATGCTGCTCCAGCACGTACCAAAAAATAGTTGTAATAGGAATATGATAGTTCAACTTTACGGCCCAAATATCTTCTACTATCAAAACCATTACCATAATTAACATAGTGTTTAATGAGTGCAGTTTCTGCATCCAAGGTGATCTGGTCCAATTGATCGGCCAATTTTACTAACGTTTGTTTGAGCTGTTCTTCTTTTACAGGCTTTAATAAATAGTCACACGCCTGAAGTTGAAGAGCGGTCCTAACATACTCAAAGTCGTTATAGCCGGTTAAAATAAGACATAGTATTTGGGGGTCTAATTCTTTTACTTTAGAGACAAGTTCCAAGCCTCCGATAAACGGCATCTTTATATCCGTAATAAGTACATCTGGTTTCTGCTGCTGAATCATTGCCCAAGCATCTTTCCCATTAAATGCCCATTGTCTTACTTTAAAAGAAGGGTGGGCTTCCTCTATCATCGCTTTCATCATGAATAAAATTGGCGGTTCATCCTCTGCGAGCATGATGTTATAAATGGAAATTACCTCCTAAACGAATCAATGTTCCTGAACCTTCCAAGCGCTCGATATGAATAGAGATGTCACCTTTGTAAAACAAAAACAATCTCGCAAACACATTTTGAAGACCAATCCCGCTTCCTTCTGAGTCATGTAACTCAGCAGAGGCGTTCATAGAAAAGGGAGTTATAGGATTTTGAGACATAGCTTGAATGATTTCCAACAGATGAGAGAGTCTCTCAAGATTAATTCCTGTGCCATTATCAGCGATATGGATCCACCAACGATTGTTCTCAATTGCACCCTTAACTTCAATTTCCCAAGGAGGATCCTTTTCCTTAAATGCATGATGAAAAGCGTTCTCTACAATCGGTTGAAGAAATAATTTTGGAACGGGGAGCATATTTAATGAAGGATCTACATCTAAAGTATAGGTAAACAAACTTGCATAACGTTTGGCCATAAGCTTTAAAAAATTATCTACATTCTGAAGTTCAAAAATCAAAACAGTCTCTTTTTCACCAAACTTCATGGCATAACGCAACATATCTGAGAGTGCAGTACACATATCCATAACTTCATCATTGCCCTTACTTTTCCCATAAGCGCCAATGACGGTTAATGTGTTATATAAAAAATGCGGGTTTACTTGAGCCTGTAGGGCGTTCATATGGGCAGCCATTTCTCGTTGATTTGCCTGATCCACAACAATAATCGAATCCCTTAATTTATCCAGTAAATCCTGAAAGGCTTGGCCAAGCAATACGATTTCATTCTTGGTATGCAGCCGAGTCGAGTGTAGAATTAAATTCTCCATATCAAAATTAGCAAGCGACTCCTTCAATCTTCGAATGGGCCTTGTCACCATGCCAATATAATAATATAAAAGTCCAAGTATTATACATAAAGCAATAAGATAGATACTAAATGTACTGTACCTTAGATATAGAATTGGTTTATGAAATGAGCTTTCATCGTCTAATAACATCAACGACCAATTCACCTTGGATAAACCAACTGTAAACGCCATGAATGTTTCATTGTTCAGTTTCCAAAGTTCATGATTTACAGTATTTTCGTTTTTCTCGCTTGCTTCTGGCTTCAAACAGCTTATTTGTTCTTTGGGAAAAGGTGAAACCCTAGCATAAATTACCTTCTGATTTCCATCGCATAATAAAATCTGACTAGAAGACTGCGCGTTCCTAAAGGATGTGATTCTGTCAAGTTCTGAAATATTAAAGCTGACCACAACAAGCCCGAGAACCTGATAGTTATCACGAAGTGGACGCACCAAAGAAATTTCAAGATCTGCATCTGCGGACCAATAATCCGGATGCAATGGTATCCAGATCTTATACATATCAGAGTTCATCCACTCTTGAAATTCAGGCATTCTACGTATAAATTCTTTTGTTACTTGCTGACTATTCATTTTGTTACTAATTTCGATATAGTCACCATCCTTTGATATCAAACTAATTCGCTCTTTTAGTGGTTGAAGCGCTGTATATGACAATAAAATATTTTTTATTTGTGAGCTTACACCTGGGTTCTCGTCGAAATAGTTATTGTTCTTTGAAAGCGGAATACGCGCAAGAGTATCCATGATATAATTTGAAGCGTTTACAGAAATCGATAATTTGTCCATACCTTCAAGCATACTATCTAGTTGCTCTTGTATCTTTTGTGTTGTTTGTTGTTTATTAGTAACGGCATTACCTTCAACAAAACTTTCTGCATAATAATAAAACAGCAAGTTAATCGCGGACACTATAATAAATGCAAATAAAGAAAAATAAACGAAGATTTTATTCTGTAATCTCAAAGACTTAAACAAGTCATCGCCTCTTTACATTATTTGATGTCCTTATATTTTACTCGAAATCGATGCAATCCATCATGGATTTTTCACAGTTAAAAGTATGGATAAATCACAGAAATAGATCTTAAAAAGACTTCCGCGAAACAAGAGAACCTCACCGTAAGGACAACCTTTTTACGGTGAGGTTCTTTTTTTACTATAAAATTCTTTTGATATACGGCAACTCGTTGAACTGCAAACGATAAGCTTACTCAACCATTCACTACTTCACCAAGCGATTTTACAAGACTCCCCATTTCTAGGTCTTCAAATTTCTTGAGAACGGCCGCATGTTGGGGGTTCCAAACACTTTCATATAGATTACATTCAATAGGCACGTTAAGTCGAATTGTTGCCAAATCTCTTGAAAGATGCAACATATCTAAGTTTGCCTCAATTTTCTTTTTGATACTTGCAGGGAGCATTTCAAGACATTCAAGGCAGCCTTCTACCGATCCAAACTCATTTAACAGCTTAAGGGCTGTCTTCTCACCTATCCCTTTAACACCCGGGTAATTGTCACTTGTATCCCCCATAAACGCCTTAAGATCTATGACCTGTAACGGCGTCAATCCCTTAACAGTATAGAGTGTTTCTAGATTATATACCGTGTAATTAGATCTTCCCTTATTCATGATTACAACATTTATCTTCTCTGAAATAAGTTGGAGCATGTCATGATCTCCAGTTAAAATAAGCACTTCACCCTGCTGCTGAAGACTACTGGCTAAAGTACCAATACAATCATCTGCCTCAAACCCGATGATACCGATATTCGGAACACCCATTTCGGCTACTACATCTTTAACTATGTCAAATTGCGGTAAAAGTTCATTTGGTGTTTCCAAACGGTTTTGTTTATATTCGCTATAGCTCTCAGTACGAAAAGTTCTGCTTCCCATATCCCAACAACAAATGACGTGCGTCGGGTTAAAATTATTGATAGCATCAAAAAAATATTGAATAAATCCGTAAACTGCATTGGTAGGTAGCCCGGTGCTAGTCTTGCGTATGTAACCGGAATAAGAAGACGCATAAAATGCCCTAAACAGAAGAGCCATTCCATCTACTAGAAGTACTTTATTGGGGGGTTGCAATTTAATTTCCTCCATTATCACAGTTGAGCAACTAACTGAATGTTTGCCTCAATGCTTAATTAAATTTTAAAATAATAGAATAGCACATAAATAATGAGATGTGTTATACAAAAAATGTTGTTTTAATGACCTGCCATGGTAAGATGAGGTTGATAAAAATGTAACATATCAATTAAGTTCTGGAAAAACAAGAACATAAGAAAAACGGCTTCGCCGCCCTGAGAGATCAGTCTCTTATTAGCGATAAAACCTGTTAAGGGAACTAGAGGACGCTATTTTGGCAAGTAGCAGGGTTGCTAGGGCAATAGCGGAACTACAGGGTCTTATTTCCACCAAAAGAGCTGAAAATTCCCAGAAAACAGCAAAATAGCGGACTGTAGTTCCCTCAACCTCGCAATAATGACGCTTTTTGCTAGAATAGCGTACTGTAGTTCCCTCCGCGCGAGCAGCCTGGGCAACCCCTCGTTCACTCCTTATATGGTTTTTGATAAATCACATGTTTACTAGAAGGAACGAACTATCTGGAGTAATCAATGAGTTCAGGGTTAATCACCTTTTTCAGGTATCGAGTTCCTTAGATTTTTCACAATATCGGAATGTGCATTTACCGCTGCTTGTATGCGTTGAATAATACTCGTAGTATAGCATGGGAACAGCTGTTCAGCACGCAAAAAACCGCCGCTAGCAAAAGATTCCAGCGACGGTTCAGATCTTATCTACATTCGTCTTAACGACTTGTATGCCATTTAATTTCTTGAATAAACTCACTTACGGAAGCCTCTAATCGCGTAGAAATTTCCTCATCCAGAATCGCTTGCCCTTGCTCGCCCCATGTTACTTGCTTATCAAGAACGAAAACACCTTGCAGAATGTTCTGTGCACCAAGTGCGGACAGCACTGGTTTCAAAGCATAATCAATCGCAAGCAAATGCGAAACAGTTCCGCCAACTGCAAGCGGAAGCACAATCTTGCGCGCGAGCCCTTTTTGCGGGAGCAGATCAAGAAATGCTTTTAACACGCCTGTGTAAGAAGCTTTGTAGACCGGCGTAGCTACGAAAACCGCATCAGCAACGGCAACAAGCGCATTCGCATTCACGATGGCTTCGCTATCGAACTTCGCGTATAACAGATCCTCTGCTGGAATATCGCGCACTTTAATCCATTCAACTTCTAAACCTGCTTCCAATAGAGCACTTTTGGCTACTTCAATAACACCATGAATACGGGATGTAGGGGTTGGACTTCCAGAAATAATAACTACTTTAGCCATGAGGTTCACTCTCCATTAGGTTTTGGATGAAAAAAAGACTCCGCAATCTTTGCTGTGTACAAAGTGGGAGTCTCCGGTTGTTAGGTCGACTTTTAATTCATAGTATTTTACTTGGATTTATATTACCATTCCCACTTGCGAACGTCAATACTTTTTGCTTAAAAGAAATTCCAACCTGGCAGCCAGCGGAGGAAAAAGGAATACGTGGATGGAATGATCATCCCTGATAAGATCGGATAGAACAGAACGAACAACACAACGACCCCTGCTAAATAGCCATACACATATCTTCTTCTATGAAGCGGCCCTTCCTCCAAATACTGCTTAATATAGTAGGTTAAGATGAGCACTAGAAATGGCACCATCGCGAAGTAATGATAAATAAAAGTCAGCCTCGGCACCAGCATCCACGGCAAGTACTGGGAGCAGTAGCCGATAAGCAGCACGCGCAGCAATTTATCTTTCTTTTTGAACACGAGATAGAACGAATATAGAACCGCAATGAACCCTGGCCACCAGACAAGCGGATTACCGAAAGAAACGATGCTCGACAGCATGCCTTGCGGCATCAGCTTGGCTTGATAATACCAGATAGGGCGAAGCATCAACGGCCATTCCCACCACGGTGACGAGAACGGATGTGTAGCGACTAAATCTTTGTGATACTTATACATATGTACCTGATAGGTGACGACATCCTTAAGGCCATGTCCTGGACCTGGAACCATCATGAATGGAATATAGGACAGCGTATAAATGCCAAGCGGCACAATGACAAACATGAGTACACACCAAAGCAGTGTGAGCAGTGTATTCTTAACGAACCGTTGTTTGACTAGGGACAATTGGCCTTTCTCCGCTTCTGTCCAAACCGGCTTTGAGCCATCGCGTTGCTCCTCGTGCACAGACTCCCCTTCATCCAAAAGGGCCCGTCGGGCAAATCTATACTCCCCATAGCGTTCGAACAGGGAAATTAACAGCAACAAGGCAAGCCCTGCGCCGCCGTAGATGACAATCCACTTGGAAGCCGCTCCTATGCCGAAGAAAAGACCGGAAAGCCCCAAGGGAACTAGCGTTGTCCACAGCTTTTCCCTATAAAAACTTAGCGTCGTATAGCGATACATGAAATAGAACATCAGCATGATGAAGAAGACGCCATACACATCAATCGTCGCGATACGCGTTTGCGCAAAATGCATAAAATCAAAGGAAAGCAAACAAGCTGCGATGAAGGCATACTCCGATCGGCCAAACATCCGCTTGGCGAATACATACATGATTGGAATCATGCCTACACCGAATAACGTGCCAATAATACGCCAACCGAACGGATTTAACCCGAACACATAGATCCCGATCGACATAAGAACTTTCCCGAGCGGCGGGTGTGTGCTTTCATAGGGCTCAATCTGGTGAAGGTGCTCATAGGCTGTACGAGCATGATAAATCTCATCGAAATACGTGCCATTCATATACGTAGGCGTATAGGGTACCACGCTCGCTTCATCGAATAATTGCGCAGGTCTTCCTTCGTCAGCAGGATTAACATCCTGCTCGGTAACACCTGCAATGTTGAGAATTTCTGAACTGCCATCTCCGAAGATACCAATTTCATGCAGATGGAGCGCGGCATTTTCCTGGGTATCTATCACCAGTTTAACGTATCTGGCATCTTTTTTGGGTTCTACCGTGTTCCAGGTGAAAACTTTGGTATGATCGGATTTGACCGACATTTGATCCTGCCACTGCATGCCATCATTGGAAAACCAGAAGGAGTAAGCCCCTTCACCGACACCTGCAAAGGTGTTGATCCTTGTGATGTTGTGTGCACTGCCCAGATCAACAATGACGGCTTCACCGACATTCGTTGGCTTCCAGAATGTCGTCGGAGCCTTATGCCCCCCTAAGTGAAACAAAGCAATAATTGTATAGATGACGACTAAAACTCCGAGATACAGCACATCTTTCTTGGTGAAAAATCGGCCCTTGGGGCTTCTTTCTATCCCATCTTCCTGAGGTTTAAAGATCGCCTTCCATCGTTCAGACGGTGTTGCCCGAGGCAAGGCTGCTGGAACTGGCTGCTGATCTTGCATCCGGTCCTTATTTCGTTCCTCCGCTTGTTGTTCTGGTTGTGAATCCACGAAAAGCCTCCATCCCAATATACATGCATAGACAAACATAATAACATTGATAGCGGATATCGTCAGCATCAAAGAATCATATCGCGGGATGTGATAGTCCTTATGAAAACTACGCTGCAGTACATCCGCAATATTAATAAAATGCGTGAGGCTAAAACCGATAAACAGACCGAGTATTCGACGATCTTTGATGTAAATGAAACTGGTTAACGCCAGCAGCAAGCCATAGTGCAAATAGCGTTCGTGCATTTTGGTCATACACATGAAAACCGCTGTAATAAACAAGAAAGCAACGTAGAGCAAAGCGCCTGGCCTGCCTTTGCTGCGTATGTACAAATAGCATGTATACACCAGCGCCAACGGCATAAGCACCCATCCTAGCCACTGGTAGGGAATATGTAGAAATGTACTTTTCATATCGATAAAATTGCCGCCTAACAAGGCCATGAGATTAAACGCATTCAAAGAGGCATAAGGGTAAGAAGCCAGTGTACCTGAATAAAGTTCTATCAACCAGCCGTAACCCCGGCCAACGGCAAAAGGGAGCGAGATAACAACTATTGTCGTCAAACCGCTCAGAATGCTCAACACAGCAACCATCCAGTTGCGTTTGCGCACCACATCAATCAATAAAAAAATACCAAAGAGCAGCGCCTGGGGTTTAAGAAGCAGAGCAAGTGCTATACAAACTGAAGCTTGCGGAAGTTTCCCCCGCTGCTGCAGCAAGAAGGTCGCTACGATAAACAACATAAAAAACGAGTCGACCTGCCCCCATATGGCGGAATTCGACCAAATCGCCGGATTGAAAGCAAACAACGCGGCAATGCCCAGTGCTTGCAACCATGCCCGCGCACCACGGCGCCAACTAATGGTCAAATGAAATAACAGATAGACTGTTACAACATCAGCTATCATCGCTGGAAGCTTGAGAATTATTAGAGACTGCCCGCTCTCCCAAGGAATGGAAAGCTTATGGTGCAGGAATCCCACGACGTACAGCACATACATGTAGCCAGGTGGATAGTCCAAGAAGTAGTCTTTCGCATTCGTATACAATCCAGACAGTCCTACCGTATAAGCACGGTCAGCCCAAGCCATGAATGTACGTACATCCGTATCATAACCAACCCATACAGGTGCTAAGTACAGTCTTAGTACTAGTGCTGTCAAAAGCAGTAAACCCAAAAGTAAGTACTTATTGGGGGCACCCCCCGCTTGCTTAAACCAGCTTGCCATGTGACCTCTCCTTAGAAATAGACTACTACCATTATACCTGTCCACTCTCTTGCAGAAAAGGAAAAAAGCACCGACCCGGGAGGTCAGTGCTTTGGCTCAAGCTTTTCGATGCGTTCGCATATTTCATGCAGCCAATCATAGTCTTCCGTCAAGGATGCACAAAGTGATAAATTTTCCAATTTCAATCGGTTCCATACATAACTTGCGTTAGCCTCCATACACAGCAGCAGCTCATCCTGCTCTGCTCGTGTCAGCTCGCGCGCTCTGCGTAATGTCCATAACTCCGCCATACGTTGATGAACAGCCAACATAGTTCGGGTGCCCTCCTGCTTGTTAAGTAGCTAACATTATGCAGTATGGTCAAAGAAAGGACGAATGAAACAGGGGGGTTTGACTTTCTAATTTAATTACAGTAAACTGTGTGTATTACAGTTAAGTGTAACTAATACAGTAATGTGTAACGGAGTTGATTTTATGGATACTTTTACGGCACAGCAACTAGCGGATATTCTTCAAAAAGATGATTCTCGCATGAATTTAAGAACAGTCAGATATTATACACAAATTGGCATGGTGCCACCATTAGAGTTAGTCGGTAACAAAAGAATGTATACCGATCTACACCTTCATTATTTTCGCTCTATACTCACTTTAACAAAAACAGGTGAAACTCTTGCAGCGATTCAAGAAAAATTAAAATTGCTCTCACATGCTGAAATTGAAAAAATAGGTCAACAGCTGCACCTCTATGAATCAAGCCGTGTTCTTGAAAATGAGACACATAGAATTAACGAGGATATCCTTATTACCATAAGTCCCCGGATTTCGGCTGAATTAAAACAACGAGTCATCGATTCTATTTCTCAAGTGCTAAGGAGTGAGGATCAGTAATGCTTGATATCCAATTAGCCAAACCAGTGATGGAAAACGAAGAAGGGATGAACCATTTGTGGGTTCAATTTTCCCTTACTGACTTTCTGAAAACCAAGCAAGCTGAAATAAGTATTCAACTCCCTGATGGTCTTTATCGTTCACCTAATCTAAACGGGTACAAAGAAAATATGTCTAATCAAATTCTAATCAACCTAGAACGAGATAAGGATGTGCTTATTGAAATCTACACACATTCCGCCATCAACATTGAAGAAGCCGCAATCACCGTAGAGCTCCGCTACACAAACTGCTTGAATAATATAAAAGAGATCCTTCAAAGCATTCCTATCCATTTCGTCCATGAAGATGAATCTGAACATTTGACCGTAAATGAGCAAGTAATCAGTCGGTTAAAAGAATTATTATCCCCCATTCCACAAGATAAAGTTGAATTCCTAAGTGTTCAATCGAAGATAATGGAGATACGCAATAATGAGTATTCCTATCTTGAAAAGAAGTACCGCGTAGACTGCTAATTAGGAGGGATAACTATCCTACATCAAATACCATATGTGGTTGAACAATCCACAAGAGGCGAGCGTTCTTATGATATTTATTCCAGGCTGTTGCAAGATCGGATCATTTTTTTAACTGGAGAAATAAACGATGAAACAGCAAACATGGTTATTGCCCAGCTTTTATTTCTAGATGCATCTGACACCGAAAAAGATATTAGTTTATATATTAATTCGCATGGTGGTTCCATAACAGCCGGTTTGGGAATCTACGATACAATGCAATTTATCAAAGCCGATGTCTCAACCTTATGTGTAGGCATAGCAGCTTCCATGGGTGCTTTTTTATTAGCCAGTGGCGCAAAAGGAAAACGCTTTTCTCTGCCTAATAGTGAAATCATGATTCATCAGCCACTTGGTGGAGCGCGAGGCCAAGCATCAGACATAGAAATAAGCGCTAAACGCATCTTACGATTAAGAAACCAAATCAACCAAATACTAGCTCTACAAACCAAACAAGCCGTTGAGCAAGTTGAGTTGGACACAAACAGAGATCGATTCATGGAACCGATCGAAGCCAAAAATTATGGATTGATTGATGAAATCATCCATAAAGCCAAATAATCTAACCAGGCAAGAAGCTTTCGAAAGCGTAATCCTCTCAAAATAGACCGGGATTCAGAGAGCGAGCGGGATATCTAGCGGCGCTTCTAACGAACCGCATCATACTTATAGACGCGAAATTGGCTGCTTTGCGGAACTAACGAACTGCAGCCGCTTTATGCTGTAGTTTTCAGCTGGAATGGTCATCTTTTTCCTGCAATAACGCTTCTGGAATTCGTTATATTTTCAAATGAGCTCATTTTGACCGAATAAGAGGTATGGAGTTCGTAAGGTAAGGGACACACGCAGTGAATGAAGGAAAATACTGCAGCTTGAAAAACGGGGGCTGTCGCAAAAAGTCTAACGACCTTTTGCGACAGCCCCCGCTGCATTCCTTATTAAGCTGTCGTAACTTCATCCTCGGAAGCACTATCCGAATCCGTGCCCTCTAAGAAGAATTGCACCAGCTTTACATGCTTTTTCAGTGATTTTTCGTGAATCAGATTAATTTTCCCGTTATCCAGAGCGCCGAAGACATAGATCAGTTCCTCATTGTCATGGGACCAATCGAAGCCGTCGAGAATTTGCAGGCAGGAAGTCCACTCATCGTTGTACTGTCCATTCGGGAATAAGAACCGATTGGCATACAGCGCAATGCTTTCCTGAATGACCCGATTCGCAGAGGTATATTGGGCTAAGCCCGGTTGTTCCGGCATCATTGGCAAGATCGTGTTGAAGAATTGGTGCAGAATTTCAACATAAGTTGAAGGATCTTGGCGAATTTTACGTTGCAGTTCGTATGACGGCTGCATTCTGCCCGAGAACAGCATCGTCGCGGTAGCATAGAGCCAGCTGAAGCACGTAAAGTTACGGTTGAAGGATGTCAGATTGCTGCGTCGCTCAACGCCAACAGCTTTCAAATAAACATTGTGATCGACAACCTGTTGAATCACCAGATTCAACGGATCAATAGAATCAAAGGAATGTCCAAGCTCCTTGCTGACCAGTTGAACTTTGGAATTGATGTCGCCGAAGAGCTGCTGTTCTTCTTCCTCGGTCAAACCAATATAGATCTGCACAGCAAGCTGTGTTTCCATCAGATCCAGACGTCTGCCTTCGAGTTGATTAATCGTTCCTTCGGTTTCATCCACTTCTTGCTTCACTTCGGCATCCTGCGGGAATTTGCGCTGCTTGATTTTGAGCAGAACCAGTTTTTTCTCGTAACGTCGAACTTCTTTCTGCATTTGATCATTCACATAGCCGAGCGCCAGAATTCGGTGCTGTCCGTCCAGGATAGAAAGCTTGGAGCCATGTCGCAAAAGGAATTCCTTCTCCCCTTTGGACAATTGGTTCACTTCACGCAGTGAAAGGGTCACGGGCCCGAAAAAAACATGATCCAACTCCCGTTCTTGGAGATAGGTAGAAATTTTACGTCTTTGCATATTGCTTAATTTCCGCTGTACCATCGGATCAATCATCGTATAGTTCAACAAATCCTGGACGCGCAAAGCTACGGTTGAAAGTCCGAACTTATCGCAAAAAGGATGTATGGTCATCTTCAGGCGTAATCCTTCCATTAGCTCACGTCCTCCTTGTCACTGATCAGAAATGCATTCTGCTCTTGATAAAAGTTTTTGATAAAGTTATAGGCCTTCATAATGCGCGTACGTCTTGGCAAACGATCTTTCTCGTCGCCGGCATAAATGCCGTTCCAATTCACATGAGGCAGAATTTTCAGCGCATGCTCAAGCGCATATCGATTGAATTTACCAGGTTTGGTAGCTTCTTCGTGAATAAATAACGCTAAGGCAATCTGGATATTTTCGGACCATACCGCTTCACCCTTGGTTGGTTCCGGCAGGTAGTTCAGCAAGCCATTGAAATAAGTTCCACCTAGTGAAACTAGATCTTGCAGTTCTTTCTCTTCATATTGATAGCCGTTATTCCGGGCTGCTGATTTCATTCTGCCTTCGAACAGGGCAACCAAGATTTCAATTAACAAATGATACGAGAATAGGTACTCAGGTGATTTGCCTCTTTCCGAGAACATATCTACGGTCAGTTTCTGCATAGCTGGTGCTTTGGCAGCTAGTTCTGTAGCTGCAACATGATAAAATCTACGTTGATCACGCAGTACAGCCAGGTTACCGCCGAGTTTGCGCGGCAATTTATTAATATCAGAGAATAATTGGCGCTCTTGTCGTGCATTAATGTCCAGATAGGTCATCGTCGAAATAGGGAATGCATACAGTCTGCGCAATTTCTCCGTAATTTCTTCCATTTTGTCGTATTCGCGACGGTCTTTGGCACGTGCCATTTGGCTCTGCAGCGTTTCCATAATGCGTTGGAAAGCAGCTAAGCGATGCTGGCCATCTACCACATAAAGCTTCTCAATCGGCTGCAAGCGCAGGGCTTGTTGATCATCATCATAATGACCGGCGCCTCTGGCCGAAAATATAATACCTGGGAAATAGATAGGTTGACGATCTTCCAAATACAAGTTTACATAGTCGATCAGTTTCGAAAGATTTCGAGGAATAATCGCACGCTGCACCTCTAAATCCACTTCATAAATCGAAAATAGTTTACTCATAGGCAAGGTAGCTGCAATTGTTGCTTGCCCAAACGTCTGTCCCAACACACCAGGAATTTCAACGAAGGACGAAGGCTTCTGTTCAGCTAATAGCTCAGATAAAGACGAAATAACATCCATATAGGTACCCCTTTCAAGTTGTCAAATTTCTAATTTTCACAGAAATGATTCACTATGTCTCTCATTCTCCTATTTTTACCAAAATCTCTAATTTTCATTCTAGTGTTCGCAGCCAATCTCCTATTCGTCTTGCCGCTTCCAGCAACCTAGCTTCATCCTGTACCAAAGCGATACGTACAAAGCCTTCACCTTCCGCTCCGAAAGCGTCTCCAGGAATAACGACAACACCAGCGTGATAAAGCATTTCCCGGGAAATTTGTCGAGATGTCCACCCTTTTGGAATAGCGGCCCAAATAAACATCGTGGCCTTAGGAGGTGTGATCTTCCAGCCTGCATCTTCAAGTGCGGTGATGAAGACATCACGTCTTCTCTGATAAACATCGGCAACAGAATGATCATGTTCCATATCTTCCTGTAATGCTGCAATTCCAGCCGCTTGAATAGCCCCCCAGACACCATAATCAATATTTGATTTCAGTGTCTTCAAAGCTTTCACAGCGTCTGCTTGCCCGGTTAGGAAGGCGATGCGACAACCTGCCATATTAAAGCTTTTGGATAAAGAATGAAACTCAACTGCAACCTCCTTAGCGCCCTCTATCTCTAAAATACTCATTGGCTTATAGCCGTCAAAAGCCATTTCAGAGTAGGCCAGATCATGTACGACAAGCAAATCATGCTTCTTGGCATAGGCAATTAATTGCTCAAAGAAAGCACGATCTGCAACAGCAGACAGCGGATTGCTCGGATAGTTAAGCAGGATGAATCTCGCCTTGGCAGCCACGTCTACTGGAATGTCTACTAATTGGGGTAAATAATTATGCTCTGCACGCAGTGGGAGCAAGTAGGGCTCAACGCCTGCCAGCACTAAACTTGCCGAATATATAGGGTATCCTGGATCGGGTACAATGGCAATGTCCCCTGGATCGCAGAGTGAAAGCGCTAAGTGAGCCAAACCATCTTGTGAACCCATCAAGGTTAGGATTTCATGCTCGGGGTCCAGCTGTACACCAAAGCGATAACGATACCACTTGGCAACCGCTGTCCGAAAAGCGAGACTTCCTTCCGATGTGGGGTATCCATAGTGGTCAGGATTTTGTACAGCTTCTGTGAATGCTTCAATGATTCGAGTTGACGGCGGCAGGTCAGGACTTCCTATACCTAAATCTATGACGTCTACCCCTCGATTCATAACCTCTCTCTTCCAATCTGCTACTTCCGAAAAAATAGCAGAGCCTAACTGACTAAGTCGTTTCGAACCTTTAATTGTCATGGGTTAGTTCCTCATTATGTTGAATTCAATTAATGCCATTAACTAATAATTCATTAACTTAGATAATACCTACTTGATGAACCAATCTGATCATATAGAGTAAAAACAATACTAAAGCAAGGTAAGCGATTCCGAACTTCCATCGCGTTCTTGTTGGAACATCATAATAGCGTTCTTGTACCCCAAGAGGCGAGAAATCCACTTGCACTTGAAGTCCCAGGAAAAAACCAGTCTCTTTCTGCACGCGCTCTACCTTGACTAGGTGAACCTTTTTGATCATTGATTGCTGAGGCAAATACGCATGCCCCTCGAAACCAATCCCCTGCCAATGCATAATGATAACTTGTCTGCCTTCTCCAGCGCCTTGGATCTCTGAATACGTTGTATACTCAAGTTCTCGCGTATGGCTTTCCCCCGGAATCAGGTAACCTTGCTCCAGCAAATGGTTCGCTGCGAACTCAAAACGTGTAGAAACCGAAACAATTTCCTCACGATTTCTAAATTTCACGTATTTCTTGTATAAATCCCATGCAAACATCGCCCAGATGACCAAGAAAATAACTTGATTGATATAATTTTTTAGATAAAAAATAAAAACCAAACCGCCAATTAGTCCTAGCACCCATAACCATCGTGTTACTGCAGTTGAAATTCTGCCTCCGTCTAACGGATGAATCGGCAGCAAATTAATCAAATTGAGATAGAACGACGCATAAGCGATTGCTACAAGGACGGGAGAATGCATATAAACACCTAAACCGAATGTTGCTACGCCGCCAAGTGTTCCCAGAATCGGCCCTCCGATTCCGATAAAAGCTTCGGTCGCCGCATCAGAAGGATTCTTTTTCATCGTAATGAGGGCGCCGAGGAACGGAATGAAGACAGGCGCAGATACCGGGAGCCCTTTGATTTTGGCTGCAAAGACATGCCCCAGTTCATGGATGAGAACCAAGAAAACAATGCCGATTACAAAAGGCAATGGGGCCAGATAGGCGTAAGCCCAAATCGTGATGAACATCGAAATAATGGCTCCGCCGACTTTTCCAAACTTCAAGGCAGCCAGAAGCAGTTTGCCTTGTGATAGCAGAACAGCGATAAAGCCGCCGATAGCAAGTGGTGATTTTTTGCGAGCCGGTGGTTTTTCTTTTTCTTCCAACCTCACGTCACCCCTTCGCCCATGCTTGCTCAAACTCCGGCTCCTTAAATCCTACAGTAACCTTATGCCCGTCGGTAACGATAGGGCGTTTAATTAGTCGGCCATTTGAAGCCAGCAGTTCAAGCATCTGCTCTTGCGACATGCTTGGAAGCTTGTCTTTTAAATTCATCTCTCTGTACACTTCACCGGATGTATTGAAGAACTTCTTAATCTCCAAACCGCTGTCACTTAGCAGCTTAGCAAGCTCCTTGGCAGAAGGCGGCGTATCGAACAAAGGAATATTTTCGGTGATATCTACCCCACGGACTTTCAGCCATTTGATGGCGCTGCGGCATGTCCCACATTTATCGTAACAAAACACTTTTACCGGCATGATGCGAAAACTCCTTTTATAAGTCAGATCTATTTAAAATTCTGGGCTAAATGTAAAGGAAAGTCAAGTTGTACCTAAAGAAAAACCATCCATTTGGGGACGGTTTTTCGCATTTTAGTTGTTTTTTTCAAGCCAAATTTGCAAAGTAAGCAAGTCAGTGGGCAGTGGAGCCAAATATTCCGTCCATGTTCGCGTGCCCGGATGCACGAAGCCTAGTTTATGAGCATGCAGGGCTTGTCGATCGAGCCTATGATTTACTTCCTCCGCAGCGGATCCCTGATCATACTCAGGCAGCGTATACATCTTGTCTCCAAGCAGCGGATGCCCCAAATGACGCATATGCACGCGAATTTGGTGGGTACGTCCGGTTTCCAGCCAAATCCGAACTAAGGCGGCCTGTGCGAACTGCTGGACAACCTCATAATGGGTGACGGCTGAATAACCGTCTGGCCTTACAATACGCACATGAGGCTGCTCAGGATCGCGATCAATCGGTTCATTAATCGTGCCTCTCGCATCCGCTACTGTCCCCCAAACAAAGGCCAGATACTCTTTTTTCACCTGATGCTGGATCATCTGCTCCGAAATTTGTTGGTGCACATAGGGCGTCTTGGCAATCGCGAGAACACCTGACGTTTCTTGATCAAGCCGGTGAATCGGACGGAAGCGGCAAGTAATCCCAGCTTGCTGCCAATGATGGACAACGCCATTGGCGATCGTATTCACATAATGACCATGCGTGGGATGCACGATGATGCCGGCTTCTTTGGCTAGAATGAGCAAATGGTCATCCTCATGAAGAATATGCAGAGGCAGATCCTGCGGCAGGATATCCTCGGACTCTTCTTCCTCCATCCGAATCTCCACACGATCCCCGGCATTCACTTTAATGTTAATATACTGTCTGACGCCATTCACCGTGATTCCCTGCTCTGTCAGTTTAATGCGGGAAAGCAGTTTGCGGGAAACCATCAATCTCTTTTGCAGTACCGTTTTGAGAATAAAGCCCTCTTCCTCTGGCGGCACGATATATACTAAAGGTTCATAATAACTCATGATTTGCGTCTAAACACCTCTGCACTGCGAATATAGGTGACATCCTCAATACCTTCACGGTGGTTGGCCGTGCGGGCAATCGTAAAGAAGAGATCTGATAGTCTGTTCAAATATCGGCGCACCTCAGGATTTATTTCTTGTGTGCGGGCAAGGGTAACAACGCGACGTTCCGCTCTGCGGCACACCGTTCGACAAATATGAAGGGTAGAAGAAACCGTTCCGCCCCCAGGTAAAATAAAACGGGTAATATCCGGGGTTTCTTTATCATATTGATCAATCCAGACCTCTAACGCATCAACCATTTCTGCTGTAACTTTATAAGGCCGCAGCTCCGGCTTCAATAATGCCAAATCGGAACCGCAATCAAAAATCTCATGCTGAATCTGCTGCAAATCCGGCAGCAAATCGGGATACACCGCCGGGTCCATGAAGCTTATCGCTTGACCTACGTGACAGTTCAACTCATCCGTCGTTCCATAAGCTTCTACACGGTCATCATCTTTATCCACACGGCCGCCTATCACGCCAGTTTGCCCTGCATCTCCGGTGCGCGTATAAATTTTCATCGGATACCTGCCTCCCTGTTTCTCGATTTATATGGTTCCATCATCTCATAAACGCGCTGCATATCCAAGTGACTTCGCACATGATCTGCCAGCCTGTCGAAGGCTGCTTCCCTGCGCTCTTTGAACCGAAGTCCTTCAGCAACAAGACCTAGTCCTTTCTGCTGGCGAATCCGATTAAGCCATGCTCTGCGGAAGTCATCATTGTGCAATATCCCGTGCAAATAAGTTCCCCAGACACGGCCTTCCTCGGCCACTGCTCCATCTTCATGCCAACTATCTGCATGGCCCCCTGAATTTTCAAGCGAAGTTTTAATCCGAAATGGGCTTTCTACTTCGTGCAAATAACGTGTCCGTCCCATATGAATTTCATAACCCTCAATAAGCAGTTCGTTAGGAGTTTCAGCAAAAAGCGTGCTGCTGCCATGCACCTGAACCGTTCGCTTCTCCGCAGTGAACACCGTTTCAGTCGGCAGTAGTCCGAGCCCGGCTAATTCAGGATGGTCCGATTCGTAGCCATCCGGATCGAGCAGCTTGCTGCCCAGCATCTGATAGCCTGCACAAATACCGGCGACCCAGCCTTTCTCCTGATGGACAAAAGCTTGAATACGCTCCGTTAAGCCCGATTCGTTCAAATACCGCAGATCGTCCATCGTATTTTTGCTGCCGGGCAGCAGAATCACGTCAGGTTCTCCCCAGTCAGCCAGATGCGTAATATAACGGAAGTGGACGTCCTTCTCTTCTTGCAGCGGATCGAAATCCGTGAAGTTCGAAAGACGAGGCAAGCGAATCACCGCGATATCCAATTGATCTGCCGTTTTGCCGCTACCATACCTTTCATTGCGTTTACTTTGCACTCTCTTCGAGTCCAGGGAAGCTGAATCTTCATCCTCGATCCCGAGCTGCGGCAAATACGGAATAACCCCGAGCACAGGTTTGCCTGTTCTCTCCTCCAGCCAATCCAAACCGGGCTTCAGCAAACTGACGTCGCCACGGAATTTATTAATAATAAAGCCCTTCACACGGTCTCGCTCTTCTGGCGTCAGAATCTCCAATGTCCCTACGATAGAAGCGAATACGCCACCACGATCAATATCCGCTACAAGCAGTACAGGGGCATCCGCCCAGCCGGCCAAGCGCATGTTCACGATATCCCGGTCTTTTAAATTCACTTCTGCCGGACTCCCCGCACCTTCGAGCACCACCACATCATATTCGCTGCGCAGTCGTTTCAAAGCATCCTTCACAATGATTTCCGCTTGCGGCAAATACGACTCCCGATAGGTTCGCGCATCCAGATCAGAGAAGGGAACACCGTGAACGACAACCTGGGCCACCATGTCTTGTTTGGGCTTGAGGAGAATTGGATTCATATCCGTTGTCGCGAGGATTTTGCAAGCATCCGCTTGAACGCCCTGTGCTCGACCGATTTCTTTGCCGTCAAAAGTCACGTAGGAATTCAAGGACATATTTTGCGATTTAAAAGGGGCCGTTTGCCAGCCATCTTGAACGAGAATACGGCATATCGCCGCCGTTAGAATACTTTTGCCCACGTCGGAGGCGGTGCCCTGGACCATCAGTGTGGCTGCTTGCACAGTCGCTTTTGTCATGACCTTACCCTCGATTCATCTTGAAATCTGACAGCATATTATGTAATCCGGCGATTAGCCGTTCATTGTCTTCTCGAAGTCGGATCGCAACTCGGCAATAACGTTCATCAAGACCTTCGAATAAAGAAGCATCCCGAATCAAAATACCTTGCTGCCCCATATGCTGCTGAGCTTGCTTGACCGTAATCCCCATAGACAGCGGGAAGGAAAAAAGCAGGAAATTCACTTCACTAGACACAACATCCAGGCCTAATTGTCCTAGCTGTTGAATCAGCCATGTCTTCTCTTCTTTCAGCCACTGCCAACTTATATTCTCGTAATCCACATCATCAAGTACCGACGACCCTATACGCTGCGCCAAATAATTCACACTCCACTGCACTTGAAGCTGCTCTATCTGCCTGATCCAATCCGGATGCGCCACCATAAAACCTAAACGTATGCCTGGGATCGAATAAAACTTGGTCATAGAACGAATTACAAATAGGTGTGGATTATTAGCGGCTTGTTGCAGCAGCGAATGATCCTGCTCATTGGGCACAAACTCCATGAAGGCTTCATCAAGCACACAGCGGTGACCGCTCTGCACAAGCCCCTCCAGAACGGGCCCAGGTATAAGCTTGCCTGTCGGATTATTCGGATGGCCCAGGAAGAACAGATCAACGGAAGCATAAGCTGCTTCCATATCTTGCTGCTGCAATTCGAATTGGTATTCAGGATGAAGCGGAATATTGTAAATTTCGCCCCCGGATTTATGCACAGCTTCTTCATATTCACTGAAGGAAGGTCTGGCAAGTCCAGTAACCTTGGGCTTGAGGACTCTTGCCGTTAAATCAATCAGTTCCGCCGCACCGTTCCCCACCAGAATGCTTTCAACCGGAATACTGTACTTCGCAGAAAGCTTGCTGCGCAGCTCGCGGACGGCAGGGTCCGGATATTTAACGATATCGCGCCAGCCCTCGCTTAGGATGGTCTTAACAGCCTTAGGCGGACCAAGCGGATTCATATTCGAGCTAAAATCCAGAAAGGCTTCCTTGGGTTGACCGAAGGCTTCCTCAGCGGTCCACAGATCCCCGCCATGTCCATAACGTTCGAGCATCCAATCTGCTCCTCTCATAACCAATAGGATGAACCCAGCTAAAACTGTGTCAAAGTTATCAGGAGAACCCCGACTAACAAGACCGTTTCCAACAACTCATTCAAAGCGCCGTAGGTATCTCCTGTTAACCCTCCTAATTTGCTATTCATGTAGGCAGCGAAGATCCAACCGGCTATTAGCGTAACCAACATGTAACCGCAAACGATGATCCAAACTTTCGGATCTGCCAGAGCAGCATAAGACCCCCTGCCTAGCGCCAAGCTCGCAGTAATCGTAGTTGTAAGGAGGGCTACTAATAAAGAACAGCTGACATGCGACTTGCGCACACTGCGAAAAAGGCTGCCAAGCCCGCTTTCCTTGCGCGCATAAGGCCAGCCATAGATCGCCATGACCATGAACCAGCGGCTCCAAACCGGCACCAACACAATCAGAAAGCTTACGCCCCCTTCGTGACCAGCTATATGCAAGTCCAATAAGGAATAAAGAATTGCAAACTTGAGAAGCACATGCAAGACGCATACGATGACACCCATCGCTCCAACCCGGCTGTCTTTCATAATCTCAAGCATCATCTCGCGCGGCCGATGACTCAGAATTCCGTCTGCCGTATCCATCAAACCATCGAGATGAAGTCCCCCCGTTAAGACGATCCACAGCCCCAGTAGCAGCACAGCCGCAGGCATCGGAGGCAGGATGAGACCCAACCCTTTGCCAGCCAGCAATAAAAGCAAGCCGATTACGCATCCGGCGAGCGGATAGAATACGACGCTGCGCCGAAAGACCCGTTCCGTATAATCAATTTGCACAGGAATCGGCAAACGGGTAAGAAACTGAAAGGCCGCCAGACAGGCCCGCAGCCAATCTAGAACAACCACACGAGCATTACGCATAGCAATCCTCCCATCACTACGTAGCTGACGCCGTACAACATTCGGACGGCGTAGACAATATCCTGCTGCGTCCGCGGACGCAGCGGCCAGCCCAGGCGGGCTCGCTCGCTTGCCGCGCCGCCGTAGACGTTCAGCCCGCCAAGCTCAATTCCGAGTGCCCCGGCTACCGCCGACTCTGGAATTCCGCTGTTCGGGCTGGGATGCAAGTGCGCGAAGCGGCGGACCGCAGCCGCCGAGCGCTTCGCCGAGAGGCCCGGCTGAAGCAGGGCAACGAGGATCAGCAGGAGGCCGGTCAGCCGGGCCGGAATCCAGTTCATGACGTCGTCCCAGCGGGCCGACGCCCAGCCGAAATGACGGTATCTGTCATTTCGGTAGCCGACCATCGAATCCATCGTATTCGCTGCCCGGTACAGCATCGCGAGCGGCGCCCCGCCGAGCAGCGCGTAAAACAAGGGCGAGATCACCGCGTCGACAATGTTCTCGGCCACGGTCTCAACGACCGCACGCGTCAGTTCTTCCTCACCGAGCTCGCCTGTATCCCGGCCTACGATGTAGCCAGTGTACTTGCGAGCATCGGTGAGTTCGCCCTTGCGCAGCGGACGATAGACCAGATAGGCCGCATCCTTTAAGCCTTTGATAGCAATCGTTGTAGAAATAAGCCAGGTACAAACGGCGTATCCAAGCCATTCATGAATCGAACGAGCAGCCAGAATCAGCACCATCACACTGCCGAAACTTACAATGAGAGTTGACAGCGTAAGCATAATGCCTTTGGCCCGCAACCATCCAGGCGAATCGCTTTCTCTGCGCAGCATCTTTTCCATGCCGCGAATCCAGCGTCCGATATGAATAACCGGATGGGTCGGCCAGTTCGGATCTCCGAGAATCCAATCTATGACTATGGCCGCAGCCGTCATGATAACGATCTCCTGCCAGGAATACATCCACATCGTAATCATCGTTCCATACTTAGCGACGACTTGCGTTCTTCCAGTCGGTAAGCGCTGCTTTTGATCTCAATCGGAATCCCTGCCGTGACCAGGAACACCTCATCACATACTTGGGCTAACCGCTGATTCATCCGCCCTGCCAAGTCTCGAAAGCTGCGACCTAGCGGATACTCCGGCACGATGCCGTCTCCGACTTCATTCGTGACGAGGATAAGCGGGCCTCTGTAGGAAGCAACGGCTTCTGCCAGATCGTCGATCCGTGCCATCGCCAGCGCTGCCGCATTGGATTCCGACTCATATCTAAGCAGCCAATTGGTCAGCCACAGCGTCAAACAATCCACCAGCACCGCAGCTTCCCCGCTTGCGCCGTTCGTATGAAGCTGCTGCAGCAGTTCCTGCAAGTCATACGGCTCCTCACGCGTATCCCATGGATAACCGGAATCAAGCCTTTGCTGCTTGTGCAGATCGACCCGCTCCCTCATTTCCTCATCATAGATGTAGGAGGTCGCGATATATATCCCCTGCTTGCTGTCATGCATAGCAAGCTTCTCAGCGAACGAACTCTTGCCGCTTCGCGCGCCGCCTGTTACCAGAACCGCCATGGCGCCTTCGCCTCCTTCCTTTCACTTACCCCCGTGACACGCCTGCGCTATCGAATGTCGCCATCTCCTTCATGATCTTGCCTGCGGCATCGATCACGTTGAACACAAGCACAGCGCCTGTCCCCTCGCCCAGGCGCATATCCATCTGCAGCATCGCCGAGAGGCCAACCGCTTCGAGCATCTTCGTATGTCCCTGCTCCTGCGATAAGTGCGAGGCGAGCATATAGGACGCGCTTAGCGGTGCTAACCGGCTCGCCACAAGCGCTGCAGCCGACGAGATGAAGCCGTCGACAACGACAGGACAGCGATTCTTCGCTGCGCCCAGAATCACGCCTACCAGTCCGGCGATCTCTAGTCCGCCGACTTTCGTCAATACATCAAGCGCATAATCAGCGCTTGCCACATCGCCTTGGCCCAGCCCGTTTATGGCCAAGGCCTTGTTCACCACAGCCTGCTTGTGCAGCCATTTGGCATCATCAATGCCTGTTCCACGGCCAACGGCTATGCTGGCATCCAGACCCGTCAGCGCGCATAGAATAGCCGCGCTTGCCGTTGTATTGCCAATCCCCATCTCCCCGGTGGCGAAGAGACGATATCCCTTCTCTACCAGCTCATCAACGAGCTCAGCGCCCGCCTGAATGGCTTGTACAGCCTCTTGCTTCGTCATAGCCGATTCCCGCGCCATATTGCGTGTGCCTTTGCGCACTTTACGCGAAACAAGCTCTGGATGCTCCAAATCCGCGTTAACGCCCATATCCACGCAGATGACATCAGCGCCTGCATGCCTCGCCAGCACATTAACCGCAGCCCCTCCGGATAGAAAGTTGAATACCATTTGCGGCGTCACTTCCGCAGGGAACGCACTGATTCCTTCCTCGCAGACACCATGATCGCCAGCCATGACGATGACGGCTTTTTTGTCCAAATCAGGCATGATTTCACCCGTAATGCCCGCAACTTGACGCGCGATATCTTCCAACTTGCCCAGACTTCCTTGCGGCTTGGTTAATTGATTCAAATGATCATTCGCTTGATTCACTGCCTCTTCATGAATAGACTCAATACGATTAAGAATAGACGCCAATTCGCTCATTATGTCATCCTCCGTTATTTCACTTATTTGCCTGGCTGTAATAAAATTTGCGGTGCTTCGTTGACAGGATGGCGCAGAACGATCGGTTCTGTTCCATACACCGCTTTGATTAATTCGCTGGTTATGATTTCTTCAGGCGTTCCAATGGCAGCCATTCGCCCATTGTGGACGACCATCAAACGCGTGCAGTACTGAGCAGCCAAGTTTAAGTCATGCAGAACCGCAACGACCGTTAACTCCGCTTCGCTCTGCCATTCTCTAATATAATCCATCATTTGGACTTGGTACCCAATATCCAGAAAGGTGGTCGGTTCATCCAGCATCAGCAGCCGTGGCTGTTGTGCCATCACTTTGGCCAGCGCAACACGCTGTCGTTCCCCGCCGCTTAGCCGCTCGATGGTCCTGTCGATCAATGGCTCCAAATGCAGCCGTCTCACGATCCCTTCAATTAAACCCTCCGCATCTGCAGAATCCTCGCCTAGCCAATTCTGAAATGGATAGCGCCCCATCTCCACCACTTCACGAACCGTAAAGCCTACCGGAGGAAGCGCATCCTGCTGCAGCACAGCGAGCCATCTAGCCAATTCTTTGCGGGAAAAAGCTGACGCTTCTCGTCCATCCAACTGGACTTTCCCGGATTTCACTGGATCTATGCCGGATAAAAGTCGAAGCAGCGTCGACTTCCCGCTTCCATTGGGTCCGATAATGCCAAAAAACTCGCCTTGCTTGACCTCGAAGGTAATCTTCTCCAGCACTTGCTGCTCCAAGAAACTTTGCGAAAGGTGCTCCACTTTAATCATGTTGATCAACCTCTTAACGTTTTCTTATCCTTATGTAGCAAATACGCAAAAAACGGGGCGCCCAAGAAGGCCGTAATGACACCCAATGGAATTTCGGTTGGACTTAATACCGTGCGAGCCATCGTATCCGCCCACAGAACGTAGATCCCTCCGCCAATCGCGGATAAAGGAATAATCAAGCGATAATCAGGTCCTACAACCAATCGGACCAAATGCGGAACGATGAGACCGACAAATCCAATAACACCAGCAACCGAAACGGCAGCTGCCGTCAAGAAAGTAGCCACGACCAGTACGACTAACTTGGTCCGCTCGACATTGACGCCTAGATGTGACGCTTGCCGCTCCCCCAAAGCGAGCAAATTCAAAGAACGTGCATAGCCCAAAAGCACAATAATGCCAATAAGCAAATAGGGTGTAATGATGTAAATATACGACCAGCCGCGCATCGCCAGGCTGCCCATTAGCCAAAAAACGATTTCATTGATCACCTGTTTGGAAATCGAAACCATGAACGATACGATGGCCCCCAGGAAGGCCTGCATAACAACGCCTGACAAGATCAACGTTTCCATTTTGAGCTTTCCTTCGATTTGAGCGAGCTTCAGAACTAGAAATAAGGAAAGAAGTCCGGTAATGAAAGCAACAATCGGAATCGACCATTGTCCAAACCACGCCATCTGCAGCCCAAAATAGATGAGGAAAGCAGCGCCAACCGATGCCCCAGACGATACCCCGAGCGCATACGGATCTGCCAAGGGATTTCGCAAAACACCTTGAAAAGCCGCACCCGCGATAGACAGCGCCGCACCCACCAGAATGCCGAGCAAGACGCGAGGAAATCGCACTTTATTAATAATTTGCTCTGCTGATTGCTGCCAGTTCGCGTCGATATAGTCGCCAAGCCATGGGATATGCTTGCCCAGAATTCCTGCGATTTGCAAGACAGGCAGATTCGCTGTTCCCAGTGATAAACTCACCAGAATAGAAAGAAGAAGGAGTATAACTCCTACTCCTCCCCATAGCACTAATTTTCTTTTCATTTATTTCACCAGTTCGGGATAAATGCCTTTAGCCATTTGAAGCAGTCCGTCTGTCAATCGAGGTCCCGGGCGGCTCAGCATATTTTGATCAAGGCCGATCACTTGCTTGTTCTTCACGGCTTCGATCGTATCCCAGCCACTGCGCGTACGGATGATTTCGTCCAGTGATTTCTTGCTCTTCGTATCGATAACGCCGTTAGCAAATAAAATAACAGCCGGGTTTTGCTGAATGATCTTCTCTTCGCTGATTTGATACCAGCCTTTTCCATCTCCAGCTACATTGATGCCGCCTGATAGCTTAATCAACTCGTCCATGAATTCTCCGCTGCCCACAGTCCAGCCCGGGCTGAATTCAATGTAGACCTTCTTCTTGTTCTCTTGCTTCACATCTTTGACGGCGTCGACAACCTTTTGACGGTCTGCCTTCATTTTGGCAACAATTTTCTCCGCTTGCTCTTGGTGATCTGTAATCAGTCCATAAGTTTGAATGTTCACAATCACATCATCCAGCGTTTTAGGCTCTACTTTGAAAATGTTAACATTTAATGCGCGAAGCTGCTCCACCGTATCTACTTTCATCGAAACCCCTGTAAACACAATATTCGCATTGGAGGCAATCAGCGCTTCTTGGTTAGGTTTCGTGATACTGCCTAATTTGGGCTTGGTTTTTGCCGCATCCGGGTAATCATCAAAATCCGAGACACCTACGATGTTAGCTTCCAAACCTAGAGCAAACAGCGCCTCGGTTTCTGCCGGTGATACGGATGCAATCTTCTCAGGCGCTTTCTCAAACGTAAACTCTTTGCCTGTTGCATCTTTAATCTTCAGTGGATAAACGGTCTTCTTCGCTGCTGCCGGTGTTGTTGTCACCGTTGGCGCTTTAGTCCCCTCGCCGCCCAGCTTCGATGGATTCGTTATTTCTGCTTCTTTCTTCCCACAGGCTGCTAAACTGACTGCCGTTGCTAACGCAACTGTAAGAATCAGCGCTTTTTTGACGAACTTCTTTTCCATTATCATTAACCCTCTCTCTTTGTGCTTGATTTCGATTGATCCTAGCCGGTTTGAGCCTAACAAAAAAGCCCCCTGTTCCTGAAGGAACAGAGGGACGATAAATCGCGGTGTTCAGCAACTTGACGTTTGCTTCCTGATTTAACGCGATCCTTTTCCTCGAAGGATGTCGTAAAAAGGCTCCATGGGCAGGTATCCTGACTTTCCACCTATCGCTTGCGTGGATTACAGTGGCGGGACCGTGCCGGACTTCAACCGGCTTCCCTTTTAAGCAGACAAGCTTAGGAATAAGCTTGCCAGCACCTATGGCGGCGTATTTGACTATCAATCTCTTTGTCGATTATAGACTTCTTGTTACTTTTGTGCAATCACTTTGAGCACTTGCTTGGCTTCATTCAGCTTTGGCGCATTCTGAGGAATGAACGCTACCAACCCTTTTCCTTCAAAACCTTGCTCTTTCATCCACTTGTTTCCTGTAAGCGGAATTCCGTATAAATGCTTTTCGGACGGCTTGCCTTCTTCTTTGATTTCGACAACCCCATCCGGGTAATCCTCCGGTTTAATCGTTTCATCCAAGGACACGAATCCTGCTTGATTACTGAGAGATTTAAACTGGTCGTCCCCAAGAATGAAGATGCCATTGCCGCCGGCAGCCAATTCTACAATCATTTTCTCCAAAGAGAAAATAGGGGAACTAACAACCTTGACCGTAGGGGTCTCGCCCACCTTGGATTTCAGCGAAACTTCCAATTTCTCCGCTGCTTCACTCGGGAACCCGCTTGATCCCATAATAAAAATAGAAACATCTGGCTTAGGTCCACCACATCCTGCCAGCAGTACCATAAGTCCAACCATCATAACCAATAGCCATTTCGCTTTCATGTTGTGAACGTACCTCCGTATGTGATCTATATCCTTCTGTAGTCGCGAGAAAAGTCGGTTTTCACCGACTTTTCTTCCCGTTGTTCATATATTCATTTATTCTTTGGTCTAGGATTGTACTCAATTCGACGACAGATTCAGAGGTCATTTCTTCCCCATCGAGAACCAACTGTTCCAGCTTACGTCGTAAAGAATGAATCTCTTCTTCGAGTAAGATGAGGGAATTCCGCTTCTTCGCACGCTTAGTCAACCAACGCTTTCCGAAATCTTGTTCACGAATTTGAATATGTTTCTGATAGGTTGATAGTTGGTATTCCATAAAAGCCATGCTCATCCCTCCCTACTACAAGAATACCAGTTTTCTGACATAATGAACATATCTATTACTTAACAATTTACAATTTTCTCAAAAATTTTCCAATGCGTTCTAACGCTTCATTAAGTTGAGAAACACTGTATGCATAAGAGCAGCGCAAGAAGCCTTCGCCTCCTAAGCCAAACACATCTCCAGGTACCGCTGCGACCTTTGCTTCAAACAACAATTTTTGCGCAAATTCATCCGAGGTCAGCCCTGTTGCGACAATACTTGGGAAGGCATAGAACGCGCCTTGCGGTTCATGGCACTCTAAGCCAATCTCGCGAAACCCTTTGACAATCAACCGTCTGCGCTGGTTATAGGACTCTATCATACGATCTTTCTCTTCCAAACCATTGGTCAGCGCCTCATGTGCTGCAACCTGGCCCATGACTGGTGCGCACATCACCGTATATTGGTGAATTTTGGTCATAGCCGATATTAGTTCTGAATGGCCGCAAGCGTACCCCATCCGCCAACCTGTCATTGCGAATGCTTTGGAAAAGCCGCTAACCAGAATGGTCCGATCTTTCATTCCCGGTACAGCTGCGAAACTTACGTGCTTCTGTCCATATGTTAATTCGGCATAAATTTCATCCGAAATCACGATCAAATCATTTTCTTCCACCACTTTAGCAATCGGGAGCCAATCTTCATAAGTCATGATACCGCCAGTAGGATTGCTTGGGTAACAAAGAATTAAAATTTTGGAACGTGGCGTAATAACATCGCGCAAAGCTTTCTCCGTAAGCTTGAATTGATCCTTGGCGAAAGTTTCAATGCCTACTGGAACACCGCCACTAATACTCGTAATAGGTGAATATGAAATGTAGCAAGGCTCCGGAATAAGAATCTCGTCCCCTGGCGTAACCAAAGCGCGCAGTGCCAAGTCAATCGCTTCGCTGCCGCCTACTGTAACAAGCACTTCGTTGGAAGGCTCATACTTCACTTTGAACGAGGTGTGCAAATAATCGGCAATCGCTTCACGAAGCTCTGGAATCCCGGAGTTTGGCGTATATTTGGTTCGGCCGCGCTCAAGGGAATACACGGCAGCTTCACGCACATGCCACGGTGTTGAAAAGTCAGGCTCCCCTACACCAAGCGAAATAATATCATCCTTGCTGTTGCTTACCAAATCAAAAAACTTGCGAATCCCGGATGGCTTGATCTCACGTACGGCAGGAGCCAGGTAGTCCTGCATGGATTTGACCTTGTTCGGCTGGATCGTTGTCTCATCTTTGATCATGACGTTCCCTCTTCCTTACGGCGAAACGAGCATACGGTGATCATCAGCCTGATCCTCGAATATAATGCCGTCTTGTTTGTATTTTTTTAATATGAAATTTGTTTTTGTAGAAAGCACACGGTCGATTGGTGACAATTTATTCGAAACAAAAGAGGCTACTTGCTTCAGGGAGTTGCCCTCAATTTCAACAAGCAAGTCATAAGCACCTGACATCAAGTAGACGGATTTGACTTCCGGATATAGGTAAATCCGTTCCGCGATGGCATCGAAGCCGCGTCCGCGTTCCGGTGTAATTTGCACTTCAATTAGGGCGGTAACCTTTTCGTCATCTACTTTACTCCAGTTCACCACTGTCGCATATTTGACGATGACCTTATCCGCTTCCATCTCGCTTATCGCTCGCGCCACTTCGTCCTCCGCCGTTCCTAGCATTGTGGCGATAAGATCCGCGCTTCGGCGGGCGTCTTCTTTCATTAGTTCGAGAATTTTAAGCTTCAAAGTATCCATGGTTAAACCTACCTTTCTGAAATTTGGGTTTGCGGTTCATCCTTTCATCTTACAATGAATTGGCATCGCAATTCAATTACTGAGCCTGTCTAAATACCAGATTATTTTTGTATAACCAAAATATCCATTCGCAAACGACAAAAAGACCGCCCTGATCGCTAGGCAGCCCGTCATTTCATGGGATATAAGATCATTTGTGAACCAAACGGAGCTTCAGCTCGGCTTGCAGCAGTTTGTTGACCATCGTTTCAATTTCACGGTGACCATACGTAGGACGCACATGGATAATAGCTGTCTCGGAACAGTACCCAATTCCAACTAGTGTATCCTCATCATAGACTGAAATGACATTGTGAGAGTGGAGTTCCTGCCAATTCACAGACATTTGCGACCCTAGGTTTATGCATTCCTCTGTATATGTCTGTATAAAGTTATCCAGTTGACTTCCCTCTGGGAACGAATTGATATACGCTAGTTTCACGCTGAATCCACCTTTCATCTGAAAACCTCTTACACTTATAATTATACTCAATAATGAATTTTTATTCAACATTTATAGAAAAATGTTTTGAATAGCCACGCGCGCACATCATTCGCATGTTCACAATTAGTTCATCTGCGTTCTGCGTGGGGTCATGTCACGGGGTGCCGCGATGTTGGATGCCAGGTCTTCACACGGAATGGGATGCAGGTACTCAACTACATAAGGCACGCGGATGCTGGTGCTAAGAGGCAATGCCAAATAGGCTGACTCAAAAAGCTTACAAACCTTGAGAGCAGCCTCTATTTTGTCTTGATACGGAGCAAAACTAACAGGAATATCTCCTGCAAATTTAGCGTTAATGGCTCTAAACGGTCATCTAACTGGAAAACCTCCAGCTAATTTAGGGAAAAATCGCTATTTGGTGGAAAAGCATCAGAAATAACGGGAGATTTTCCATGAAAACTAGATTTTTATGCGTAAAAACCTAAATTAACGGTAGCTTTTCCATGCAGTTCAACATTGAACGCAATAGGCTGCCTCGAAATAAAACTCATTTTGGGACAGCCCCTTTTGGGCGTTTCGCGAACATCCACAATGCGTACACAAAGGCCACGCGGTCCTCACGTCCTCACGTCCTCACGTCCTCATGTCCTCATGCCCGCACGTCTTCATGCTCTCATGCCCTCACGTCCGCTTGCCCTCATGATTAATCAAAAATATCCATGCTTAAATATCTCTCGCCTGTATCCGGCGCAATACACAACACCCGTTTGCCAGCGCCTAGCTTACGAGCAACCTGCAAACCCGTCCAGACCGAAGCTCCTGCGGATGGCCCGACGAGTATACCCTCTTGGCTTGCTAGATCCCGCATCGTGCGGATGGCGTCCTCATCGGCAACTTGGACGATGTGATCATACACGCTTGTGTTCAAAATAGCCGGCACGAACCCCGGGCTTGTCCCAACAAGCTTGTGCGGACCAGGCTCCCCGCCTGAGAGCACAGGAGACCCTTTGGGCTCCACAACATAGATCTGAATATCTGGCAGTTTCTCCCGAAGAACCTCGCCTGTACCGGTAATTGTGCCTCCTGTACCCGAGGTTGCAATGAAGGCGTCCAGTCGCCCTTCCATTTGCTGCAGAATTTCCGGAGCCGTAGTCGTCCGATGGATGTCCGGATTCGCTGCATTCTCAAATTGCTGAGGAATATAACTGTTCGCAATTTGCTGCCGCAGTTCCTCCGCTTTGGCAATCGCCCCTGGCATCCGCTCCGCGGCTGGTGTAAGTACAACCTCTGCGCCATAGGCTTTGAGGATATTAATACGTTCTTTGCTCATATTATCCGGCATGATCAATATCGCTTTATAGCCCTTGGCGGCTGCATTCATCGCAAGTCCGATGCCGGTGTTGCCGCTTGTCGGCTCAATGATCGTAGCCCCAGGACGAAGAAGTCCTTTTTTCTCAGCCTGCTCAATTAAGTTATAAGCAGCACGATCCTTCACACTGCCGCTTGGATTGAAATATTCCAGCTTTACATAGAGTTCAGCGTCACCTGGCTCGACCAATCGGTTAATCCGCACTGCCGGCGTATCTCCGATGAGCTCTGTGATGCTGCCTACCATTCTGTTCTGCGCCATGTCTGCACGCTCCTCTTCCCCATAATAACCGACTATACCCACATTTTTATCGGGAATTGAAACAAAAGTCAAGGCTTAATTACCGAAAGCTGCCTTTTCATAAAATACCAACTCACTAGCGGCGAGCTGCCGATAACCAATAACAGCACATTGATTACTAGCGGAGCTTTGCTCCAGGATATAACGCCAATGAAGAGTAAAACGCCCAGCATACGGCCTGCATTCAAGGATAATTCCCTCAGCACGATGTACTCTTCCCGCTGTTTCGCGCTTGCCTCATTAGAACCAATCAGATCGAAGACAGCTGACACCATTGGCACCGAATACATCGGGAAAAAGAGAGAAGCTCCCAACCCAAAAAGGAGCAGCGTGCTATACCCCATTTTCCAGAAAAAAGGGAATATTACCACGACGACCATGACAGCACCGATGAGCATGCTTATTTTACGAAAATGCGGTTTGATGAATCGACCTGCTGCCCAGAAGCTAACTAAGGAAACAGCTGATGTAATCAGTACAAAATTGCCCAGACTCGCTTCACTGGCTGTAGATATGTAGACGAGCAACGCGATCATGAAGCCAAAAACGCCTTCCCGAACGCCTTGAAATACGAGGGCCAGACTCACACGCTTCCAAGGGGTCTCCGACTGGCGGAGACAGCGCAAAGGAAACAGCCATTCATAGGTGCCCTGCACCTTGCGTTTTTTGAGAAAGAAACTAATGACCACACCAAGCAGAAATACACCTAACGAAATGGAAAAAATCAAACGGTAGCCACTGACGTCCCCGAGCCGAATAATCAACACGCCCGAAATCCACGGAGCCACAATCCCCGCGCCTGAGCCCAGAAGCCCGATCCAACCATTAAAACGGTCGCGGTTATCAGGGTCTGTTACTTCAAAGTAGACCACATTAAAAGCAACCCAAAATAGACCCGATGATATCCCCTGCACCATGCCGAGCCAAACAAAGTAATGTATACTGCTTGGTCCCAGCCACAAAACCAGCATATAGAAAACCGCTGAAACCGAAACCCCAACTCGCAAACAGTTCATCTTATTATGTTCCTTGACCCATTTGCCAGCCAGCCAGAAGGTGATGGCCATCGTCAGATGTGTGGCTAGTGTAAACCAGCCAATAAGTGCAAAATCATTTTTGGCTTTCCACAAATAAACGCCAACGAAAGTCCCTGATAAAGCGTTCGCGCTTCCGAACAAGGTATGAACGATGAGCAATAAAATGGACTGTGCATCCAAACGCCCTTTATGGACCTTAGCCTTATTCCCGCCACCGCTTGCTTGATGACCAAAATAATTGCCCGTTCGTCCTTCCGCTACCCGTGCTTGTCTCCTTCTCGTCTGGCTCTGATCCTTATGCATACGCCTACCATCCTTCCCACCATTGAAACGCTCTTGTTAAGCTTCCCCAATGGAGTGAAAATATGAGGCATTACAACGAAAAAACCGAGTCCACCAGGACTCGGTTCTACGCATTATTCCGATTTAATTCGGGAGACCATCAGCAATCGATCGGTATCCGATAAGATTTTTTCTACTTTGAAGCAGGATGGGCAGACATAAACGTTAAGTGTAAAAGGACCTGTCAAAAAGGCGCTTCCTAACGTTTTGGGAATAACAGGAGTAAAGGAAGCTTCGCTGACCACTTCATCGCCGGCAAGCAACAGCAGTTCATGACAGCTTGAGCATTCCGGTGCTTCTTCCTGCTCATCCGTGATGTGCTGAACTTTCTCGCCATATTTGTCAAGCGGTTCGTCAGAGTCATCCCATGCCAAAGATAAATCTTCATCGGCATCCACGTATTCCTGCTCATCAAAACGGAGCGGCTGACCGGTTTGCTTCACTTTCAGATCAATGCTCCGATAATCGTTCAATTCGTTAAAACAGTGCGGACATTCGTCTTCTGGTCCGATTTCTGGATCCCAAACGATCTCGGTTTGGCACCATGGACAAACTACTTCCTCATTCGCGCTCATTTCGTAATCCTCCACCTAATGCATTCATGCATATTTCACTAAATAATAAACCCCAGCCGCCACAAATACAATTGCAATGGCAAACAAGGTGCCCCACAGGTATTTCATTGTTCAAGCCTCCAAGAGTATGTAGATACTAGGTTACACAAGCTCCAACTACGTATGAAAGGGAAACGGAAATGGTCAGAGACAAGAAACCGACAGCACGATTATCCTTTTTGATTTCTTCATCAATTTTAAAATAAGGCGTCAAAAATTCAAAAATGAAGTAGGCAACCAACAACAGCAAGAAACCGTACCCTGCCCAGATGAGAGAATGCATCATCGTATCATTGTTGAGAATCGCAAAGCGGAATAAATTACAAATCCCAAAAATTTTCCCGCCTGTTGCCATCGCCACAGATAAATTCCCTTTTTTGATTTCTGCCCAGTCATCATACTTGGTCAGCAATTCAAAAATCGTTAGAAAGACGACGAGTGCGACAACGGCTACTGCAAAGAATGCAAGCGTCGATAAATACGGGTTACTAAGCAACACATCCACCTCTTCATTCATATCGTCTCCTGCCTTCCCTCAAATAGTAGAGACTTTAATCTTTGTTATAAAGATCCCTATATATGGTAGAAGAGACTGAGTTTAGCTCAGTCTCTCGCAGGTACTACTAGTATATCATTAGGATTGTTTTTTTTCAGCAAGCTTTGCTTTCATCGCTGCCAATTCGTCGTCAATGCCGCTGCTGCCTGCGCCAAGTCCAGCAAGCTCATCATCTAAGCTGCGGTTTTTAGCGCGAATTTCACCGCTTGCTTGCGCTTCAGCTTCCATCTGAAGCACTTTCTCGCTCATGCGGTCGAACCCTTTAGCTGCATTGTCGGTACCGAAGCCGGACATCGCTTGATTGATTTGTTTTTGCGCTTTGGCTGTTTCAGCACGGGCAATCAACAAATCTTTCTTGTTCTTCATTTTGTTAAACTCGTCTTTCATCTCTGTCAATTGACCGCGAAGCTGATCGGCATTCGTTTTGGCCAGATCGTATTGACGTTTCAACTCATCATAACGAGCTTGATGCTCTTTCTTGTCTTCCAACGCGCGGCGAGCCAAGTCTTCATTACCGGACTCAAGAGCTTTCATCGCTTGCTCTGTGCGTTTGGTAACCATTTCTTCGGATTCTTCGAATTGAAGCTTGAATTTCTTCTCAATCGCAATGGATTTAGCAACCGCAGATTCAGCTTCCAAGATATCCTCTTCCATGTCGCGCAAGAACTGATTCAACATTTTAACCGGATCTTCCGCTTTGTCCAGCATATCATTGATTGAAGCCATCGTCATGTCACGCAGTCTTTTGAAAATTCCCATTTGTAAATTCCTCCTAAGTTTGATGAAAATTAAATTGTATAATTGGCATAACGTTTTTTTAAGATTTAATCACCGGTGCTTACACACATTACATACGCAGTCTCAAACCAGGAGTTTCAAAAAGACGAAAAAAATTTTCAACGTTATTTCAATTCGACCACGGTGACTCCGGCGCCACCCTCATTGTAGTTCCCCATTCGGTAACTTTTCACATGTTTGTGGCGGCGTAAATACTCTTGCATGCCTGTGCGCAGCACGCCTGTGCCTTTGCCATGAATCAGGTACACTTGCCCAAAATTGCTTAAGAAGGATTCATCCAAAAAGCGATCAGCCTCGATTAGCGCTTCCTCCACATTTAGTCCTCGCATATCGAGCTCCATCTTGACATTATCGTCGCGTGTTCGCTTGAGCGTCGTTGCCGCTTGATGCACCGGCTTCTTCTGTGCCTGACCTCCGACCTTCTCGAGGTTGGACAGCGCCACCTTCATCTTCATGATGCCTAGCTGGACAGTCGCTTCGGTCGGGCTCACAATCTCTACGACGTGACCCTTCTGACCCAGGGTCACGACGCGCACTTCATCACCGGCCTCGATGCGCTCAGGCCGCTTCTTCGCTGCGCGCACCTGCTTCTCGCGCAGCTCCGGCGCCGCCTGGTCGAGGCGGCGCTTCGCTTCGACCAGCCGGTGGTCCTTGACCCCGCCGGCTTCTTCCTGCGCCATGCGCCGCAGATCGGCGATGACTTCGTCCGCCTCGCGGCGCGCCTTGGCGACAGCCTCACGCGCGTCGCGCTCGGCCTTCTCGAGCAGCTTGTCGCGCTGCTCGTCGAACTTCACCTGCTGCGCCTCCAGCGCCTGGCGCATCTCTTCAGCCTCGCGCCGCAACTGCTCAGCGCTTAGGCGCTCGGCTTCGGCGATGAGGCGGTTCTCTTCGAGCGATGCGATCATCGACTCGACGCGCTTATCTTCTTCGCCCACCTGCGTGCGCGCATGTTCAATAATGCGGCGTGACAAGCCCAGACGCTCGGCAATCGCAAAAGCATTGCTTCGCCCCGGCACACCGACAAGCAAACGATAGGTTGGACTTAGTGTTTGTACATCAAATTCCATACTGGCATTAATGGTTCCTTGCTTTTGGTACGCGTAGGCTTTGAGTTCTGAATAATGGGTCGTCGCAATAATTCGACAGCCGATTTGATGGATGTAGTCCAGAATAGAAATCGCTAAAGCGGACCCTTCCGCAGGATCCGTACCAGCGCCAAGCTCATCCAGCAAGACTAAGCTCTTTGGCGTCATATCCCTTAAAATACTTATAATATTCGTCATGTGACTGGAAAAAGTACTCAAGTTTTGTTCAATACTCTGCTCGTCGCCAATATCCGCGTAGATAGCATCAAACACGCATAGTTGACTGCCTTCTTCGGCTGGAACGAATAATCCTGACATCGCCATTAAGCTTAGAAGACCTACGGTCTTCAGGGAAACGGTTTTCCCCCCTGTATTAGGGCCTGTCACAATAATTTGCGAATAATCATTTCCCAGCTCCAAATCAAGCGGCACGACGGCATCCGCCGCGATTAATGGATGGCGGCCTCGCTTAATTTTGATGAAACCACGGTCATTTAAGCGCGGCATCGTCGCTTTCAATTCTCTGGCCAAACCGGCTTTGGCGAATGTGAAATCAAGCTCCGCAAGAAGATCTACATCCTCTACAAGCACATCCACTTGCTCAGCAACCAGCTCTGTCAACGCTCTTAGAATCTTCTCAACTTCCACTTCTTCTTTGAACTTGAGTTCACGAATTTTGTTATTCAACTGCACGATGGCATCGGGTTCAATATACAATGTCGCGCCAGAAGCGGACTGATCATGAATTGTCCCGCCAAAGCTGGAACGATATTCGGATTTAACGGGTATCACGAATCGGTCATTCCGAATCGTGATCAGAACATCCTGCAGCATTTTCTGGATAGATGAGTTGCGCAGCATCTGCTCCAAGCGTTCGCGCACTCTGCTTTCGCCTGTCCGAAGCTCACTGCGCACTCTGCCCAGTTCAGGACTTGCGCTGTCTACGACGACCGCATTCTCATCAATACAGCTGTTTATTTTATCTTCCAACGGTTTATTTTCAGTAAGTAAATCAACCTGATCCTTGAGCATAGGCACAGCATATTCATCAGCATGAACGGCCAGTACAAAACGCTTCAACCTGCGACTTCCAAATAGCGTGGTGGAAATATCAAGCAGTTCAGAGGGATTCAACATGCCGCCAATACGGGCACGATGCAAGGAGGATCGAATATCACGAATTCCTCCAAAAGGCGCATTACCTTTCAAACGCTCAATATTAACTGCCTCATCCGTTGCTTGAAGCCTAAGCTTGACCAGTTCAAAATCACCCTTGGGTTCAAGCTTTTCCACAGCATCTTTCCCTAGTGAAGTTGCTGCGTGATGAGCCAGTTTATGTAAAATCTTCGCATAATCTAATGTTTTGATAATTTTCTTATTCAACAGTCCCAACCTCTTTTCTCTACCCTATAGTATAAACCAAACCGCACCTGATTAGCTACGGAGACAATGATTATATGGAAGATGCTGCCTACCATAATCTTATATTATTTGGGATACACTAAGTTGTGCACCTATTCCTTCTGCCAAGGAAAAGATAGCTTCAAACACGCCAAGCAAATTTCAACAAAAAACATTTCTTCTGTCATGAGAATTCTCAGCAGAACGAAGGAGGTCTACCAAATGCATCTTCTTGGACATCTCGTAAGGTTTATTGTATCTGCTTTGGTCTTAATGTTTGTCAGTTGGCTAGTGCCGGGATTTAAGGTCGGCGGATTCTGGAGCGCATTTTTTCTAGCACTTGTTATCGCCGTCGCCGCTTGGATTATTGAAGGGGTTTTCGGCAAACAAATCACTCCTTTTGGCAGAGGAATCGTAGGTTTTCTAGTGAGTGCGCTTGTCATTTGGGCCGCTCAATTTGTCGTGAGCAATGTATCGACGAGTGTAATAGGTGCAATTTTAGCCGCTTTAGTCATCGGGATCATCGACTTGTTCATCCCTGTGAAAACCCCCTTTGAACAAGGGATTTCAGGCAGAGAAGATCGTCGATAAAGCCTGTCAGTTTCCATAACTGATAACCGAGGCAAAGCCCAAAAAGGATCGGTCTGCAGCGGATTCATTCGCCGGGCCGATCTTTTCCATGAGATGATGGTTTCACCAGTTTGTCACTGTTTTTTCAAAACAGGTCGTGTACAATGAGGGAGAACCTAAAATCGATTACGGAGGAGTACATATGAAAAAACTACTCGTTCTTTTAATGGGAATAGCCTTAGTCATTGCCATAGCTGCCTGTGGAAACAAAGATACCAAATCAGCTGGGTCGACAACAAGTCCTGCCCCTAGCGCAGCACAAACTGGTGGACAGCAAGTAGTGCTCAAAGCAACAAACTACAAATTCGACCAAACTGAATATCGCGTCAAAAAAGGTGAGCCTGTTACGATTACCCTGGATAATTCCCAAGGCGTGCACGGCGCTTCTATCAAAGAATTCAAAGTCAACTTGGATAATGGCAATAAAACCGTTACCTTCACACCTGACAAAGCAGGATCCTATCCGATCAACTGCTCGATTATGTGCGGATCGGGTCACGCGAATATGAAAACAACTTTGATTGTCGAATAAGATAATTTAAACCGCAAAGGGCTGATCTCGAGTAAATTTCACTTGAGATCAGCCTTTTTTTTGTGCGTGGAACCGGTAAACTTAACGACTCATCACTTTGGCTATCGTCTCCGTAACTCGATCCTTGTGAAAAGGCTTGACCAGAAAATCCTTGGCTCCGGCAGCAAAAGACTCCATAATCATCTTTTTCTGAGCAACCGCAGAGCACATAACAATCCTCGCAGTCGGGTCATAGTCGATAATGCCTCTAACCGCCGTAATGCCATCCATCTCTGGCATCGTGATATCCATCGTAACCAAATCCGGCTTAACTTGTTTATATATGGTCATGGCTTCGAGTCCATTGGATGCTTCGGCAACGACCTCATGTCCGGCCTCTATCAATATTAATTTGAGCATCATCCTTAAAAATGCCGCATCATCAACAACCAGTATGTTTGCCAAACTTGTTTCCTCCTATCATCCTGCTGTCTGCTGCAATCCCCCGCTTGCTGTATGATATACAATGATTCTGGACAATCTCTGAACATGTATCGACCTTGGTGCTCAAAAACAAATAGAAGCTGCCTTTTCTATACGTTCTAGAAAAGCAGCTTCTATATAGGAATCCCTTGTTTCCACATCTCTTGAAGCTTGCCTGCTAAGTTGGGCAGTTCATTGATCAGATATGGAGCTATCGTTGAATTGGCAAGTAGTTTTTGAAGTCCGTCCGAGGGGATAATCGTCATGACATTCACAGCTATGATGATAATTAAGAGCGCTTCCGCCAATCCCAAAAGCGCGCCGCTCCAACGATTAATGAAGTTTAGCCCCGGTGTTTTGGCCAGGATATGAAGTGCCCTGCCCAGAAAGACCAACGCAAACTTCACGCCAAAAAACAATAAAGCGAAAGCTATCGCATTCAGGATATACGTATCGAGATTAAGACCTTTTACGATGAATTCGTACTTTTGATAATTTTCGTAAGTTGGCAGTGAGATGGCATTCCGCAGCAGCGGCGCCAAGTCTTTGTAGAAGTAAAAAGCGACTAAATAAGCTAAAATAAAGCCTGCAATTGAAACAATTTGCGCAATAAAGCCTCTAAAGTAGCCTAGTAGAAGACCCAGAGCCACTATCGCGAGCATCACATAATCAAAAGTATGTATGGTCACGCTGCTTTACCTGCTGGGGCTGTCTGTATCTACAAGCTCGATCCATTCGTTATATTCATTTTGCAGTTTCGCATATTCCTCGCGCAGCTCTCGGTACTCTTCTTTGACCTGCTGCAGTTCTTTTTGCTGTGCCTCATCGATGGCATGATGGTTCATCAACGCTTCTTTCTCACTTTGAGCTTGCGCTTCCAATCTTTGCTTTTCAACTTGGAAATGCTGTTCAAGGATGCTCCGCTCCTGTTTCTGCTGCTCGAGAATCGTTGCAATCTGGTTCTGGTAGTGCTGGATGATTGTTGCTTTTTGCTCTTCCAGCTGCTTGATAATCATATTTTGCTGTTCTTGATATTTGCCTACAATCTCGACTTTCTCCTGTTCAGAACGTTGGAACTTCCCTTCCATTTCCTCCTTATACAAAGAGCTGGCCTCAGCAATCTCCTCTTGATGATTAGCCTTAATCGTTTCTTTGTCCTGTTCATGCAGATGAAGAAGCGCTTCTTTTTCTTGCTGATATTGTTGAATCAACTCTTCTCTATCCTTTTGATGGATTTGCGAAAGAGTCGTCTTTTCGGCTCGATGCTGTTCGTTCAATTTTTGCAGCTGTATGGATTTTTGTTGTTTCTCTTGTTCGAGCTGCTGTTTCAGTTGTTGCGAATGCTGCTTTTCTTGGCTAACTTGTTGTTTTAATTGCTCTTGAAGCTGTAAAGCCTCATTTTGTTGTTGTTTCTCTTGATCAAGCTGCTGCTTCATTTGTTGATGCTGTTGCTTAGCTTGTTCAAGCTGCTGCTTGGCTTGTTGATGCTGTTGTTTTTCTTGCTCCAGCAATTGTTTGATTTGTGCTTGAAGCTGCTGCGTTTCTGCTTGCAATAGTTTCTCTTGATCTATTTGCTGTTTCGCTTGCTGATTCTGTTGTTTGGCTTGCTCAAGCTGTTGTTTGATTTGTTGATGCTGTTGTTTTTCTTGATCGAGCTGCTGTTTAACCTGGATTTGTTGGCGTTTTTCTTGTTCGAGCTGCTGCTTGATTTGATCAAGCTGCTGTTTGGTCTGGTCTTGCTGCTGCTTCGCCTGATCTTGCTGCTGTTTGCTTTGCTGCAATAGCTGTTTGATTTGCTCCGATTCCTGCTTGCTTTTGATTGTTTCTTGCTTGGCTTGCTGCAGCTCTTGGTTGGTTTGTTCAACCAAATTTTGCTGATTGCTAAGTATCGCTTGGTGATTTTCTTGTTCTTGCTTTAATTCGTCATAGGCAAGGCTTAGTTTTTCATAGGCTGCTTTGGCAGCTTCCTGTTCTTTTTGCATGCTGCTTAGTTCTTCCATGACTTCATTCATGCGGAAACACTCATCCGCCATATTTACCGCGGCTAGCACGGCGATTCGCTGCGAATCCAAGCGCGGATAGCCTTTGGCGATCCGAAACATTTGGTCATTCACATATTCAGCCACACGCTTCATGTAATTGGTGCTGTTGCTTGCTTTTAATTTGTACTGGTGTCCATATATATCAACGGTGATTCTCGATTTATCTTCAGTCGTCACTTTTAAATCCTCCCTTAGATGAAAGGCTGGCCCTATCGAGTGTAATTTCGATAAGGCCAGCCCGTTTTCCTGCAACTAAAATGAAAGTTGCACTATTTTCTCAACTCCGCCTCATATTGCTGTTCAAGGGTTTGAACCACTTTGGCATGGAGCTCCGTTACTTCTTCATCTAGCAGCGTTCTTTCTGCGTGTCGATAGACCAGAGCGATCGCTACACTTTTGCGGTCCGCGCCCAGACGTTCACCCGTGTAGATGTCAAATACGTGAATGGATTCCAGCAGCTCGCCAGCTACTTCGGCAATGGATTGCTCCATAAGTCCTACGGGGACGTTCGCTTTGACAACCACAGCCAGATCACGTCCGATGGACGGATAGCGCGGCAGCAATTTGTAGACGATGGCGTCGCTCGCTGCTTCCAGAATAGGAGAGAATTCAATCTCAAGCACGTAGGTGTCGTCCAAATCGCGCTGCTGCTGCACAGTTGGATGCAGCTGCCCCATTCGACCAATCACCTTGGAGCCTTCAGCGGTGTTCAGTACAAGTTCCGCTGTACGTCCTGGGTGGAATCCTTCCGGTGAGGCCGATTGGTACGTAAGTCCTTTGACGCCCAAATAGCTGATCAGACGGTCAAAAATACCTTTGATATCATAGAAATCAACAGCTTCGGACTTCTGTGCCCAGTGCGCTTGACGGCGTTTGCCGGTCAGCACGATAGACAACAGCAGCTTCTCTTGCGGCAGGGTTGTCAGAGCGGCTTCGTCGGTGATGAAGACTTTGCCAATTTCAAAGATCGCCACATCGTCCATCGTGCGATTGCGGTTATAGCTTACGACGTCCAGCAAATGCGGAAGCAAGGTCGTGCGCAGTTGGCTGCGTTCCTCGCTCATTGGCATCGCCAGCGAGATTGGCTTGGCTGCCGGATAAAGACCTGGCAGGGAAGTTTGGTCCGGCTGTGTGAAGGAGTACGTAATGACTTCATGCAGTCCGCTTTGCGTCAGCAGATTCCGCGTAATGCGGCGAATCGACTGCTCTTGGGACAAGGAGCCTGGCGTAGTCACACCGCTCATCAAGGTTGTCGGGATGTTGTCGTAGCCGAAGAGACGCGCCACTTCTTCGATCAAATCGACATCCCGGGTAATGTCGCCGCGGCGGCTCGGCACATGCACGAGCAGCTTGCCTTCACCCGCCTGCTCGAATGTGAAGTGCAGGCGCTCGATAATTTGACCCATCTCGGCCAACGAAAGTTCAGTGCCAAGATATTTATTCACACGGTCAGCGGCAAGCTCGATGCTGACCGGCTTGTGGGAGCCTGAGACGGCTTCAACGATGCCGTCTGCGACTTGGCCAGCTGCGTACTGAGCGATCAGCGCAGCGGCCCGGTTCAATGCCGGAAGCACCGCTTCCGGGTTGACTTCTTTCTCGAAGCGAAGACTCGCTTCAGAGCGAAGGCCCAGCTGGCGCGACGTGCGGCGCACAGAGCTGCCTGCGAACTTGGCGGATTCGAGCAGAATCCGCGTCGTGCCTTCGGTCACTTCGGAGTTAGCTCCGCCCATGACACCAGCGATTGCTACAGGCTTCGTACCATCCGTTACGAGCAGCATGTGCGGCTCAAGTGTACGTTCCACATCATCGAGTGTAACGAGCTTCTCGCCGGCTGCAGCGAGGCGTACGTCGATGTGCCCATTGTTCAACTGCTCCGCATCAAAAGCATGCAAAGGCTGACCGTACTCCAGCATCACGAAATTCGTGATATCTACGATGTTGTTGATGGGGCGAATTCCCGCTGCCATCAGTCGGTTCTGAATCCATAGCGGCGACGTGCCGACGCGTACGCCTTCAATTAAACGAGCTGCGTAGTGTGTGCACTGCTCCGTTGCTGTAATTTTCACGCTGATGCGATCTGCTGCTTTCACAGCGCTTGACCCTGCTGTTTCCGCATCAGGAAGCTTCACGCTGCGGCCCAGAATTGCTGCGATTTCATAAGCAGCTCCAAGCATGCTTAAACAGTCGGAGCGGTTAGGCGTCAAATCAAGCTCCAGCACTTTATCATTAATGCTCAGGACATCAAGCACCGAGCTGCCGATCACTGTATCTTCCGGGAGAACTAGAATGCCCTCCTGAATTTCTTTGGGCAGAAGCTTGTCATTGAGTCCAAGTTCCTTGGCCGAGCAAATCATACCCTGGGATTCAACGCCGCGCAATTTAGCGCGTTTGATTTGCAAGCCGCCGGGCAGCACAGCACCGATCATCGCGACAGGCACCTTTTGACCCGCGTCCACATTCTTAGCGCCGCAAACGATTTGCAAGTCTTCACCTTGTCCCGCATCAATCGTACAAACGCTCAATTTATCGGCATCCGGATGCTTTTCACGCGTTTTGACATAACCGACTACGACGTTCGTTACCCCTTTGTTCCGATCTTCCACGATATCCACTTCAATACCGCTTCGGGTTAGTTTTTCTGCTAATTCCTCAGCTGTGAACCCTGATACATCGACATATTCCGATAACCATTGATAAGAAACTTTCATGCTTAACCCCTCCTTTTCCTATTGTTTACAAGTGTAAAAATTGCTTCAAGAAACGCAAATCATTGGTATAGAAGTGACGAATATCTTCAATCCCGTATTTCAGCATTGCAATGCGCTCTACGCCCATTCCGAAGGCAAAACCGGTATATTCTTTCGGATCATAACCACCCATCTCGAGTACGCGGGGATGCACCATACCCGCTCCGAGAATCTCCAACCAGCCTGTTTGCTTACAAGTCCGGCAGCCCTCGCCGCCGCACATCGCACAGCTGACATCTACTTCAACGCTTGGCTCGGTGAACGGGAAGAAGCTTGGGCGCAAGCGGATACGTGTTTCTTTGCCATACATTTCTTGAACGAATTGAAGCAATGTTCCTTTCAAGTCGCTCATTCTTACGTTGCGGTCGATGACCAAACCTTCGATTTGGGTGAACATATGGGAATGTGTCGCATCATCATCATCGCGGCGATATACTTTGCCTGGACAAATGATTTTGATCGGAACTTCCCCTTGGCGTTTCTCCATTGTTCTGACTTGTACCGGTGATGTTTGTGTACGCATCAGAATCTCGTCTGTGATGTAGAAGGAATCCTGCATATCGCGCGCAGGGTGATCTTTGGGCAAGTTAAGGGCCTCGAAATTGTAGTAGTCCTGCTCTACTTCCGGACCTTCAGCGACGGTATAACCCATGCCAATGAAGATATCTTCAATCTCTTGAATCACTTTGCTGAGCGGATGCACAGCGCCTTGCTGCGACGGGCGTCCTGGCAATGTAACGTCAATCATTTCTGCTCGCAATCTGTTTTCGGTTTCTTGCTGTTGATATGCGGCTTGCTTTTCTTCAATCACAGCTTCAATCGCTGCGCGAACATCATTCGCCACTTGACCGATCACAGGTCTTTCTTCTGCACTCAAAGCGCCCATACCGCGTAAAACCTCGGTTAATGGTCCCTTTTTCCCTAAATATTTAATACGTAAATCATTCAGCTCCTGCTGACTTTGGACACCGCTTAATTCTTGCAGCGCTTCTAGCTTCAAAGCTTCTAACCGCTCTTTCATAGCAATCCCTCCTGATTTAGGCCCTCTGTCACCCGAAATGAAAACACAAAAAAGACTTTCCGCTCCCTCGCAAGGGACGAAAAGCCGTGGTACCACCCTAATTAGATTGCGCTACCGGGCCAATAAAGCCGTAAAAGCGAATCTCACTTCATTCCAGATAACGGACGATGTGTCCGGTTCCCTCTACTTAGAAGCCGCGTGGCGGATTCCGTTCAAAGGACTGCTCGGGAGCGAACTTCAGCAGCCTGATTCTCGGGGATCGCTCTCAATCTTCGGCGTTCCCTCCCTGTCAAGAAGCACTGCGTACTCTTCTCCGTCAAAGCATTTTTCACGTATATGTACCAGTAATTATATGCAAGATACGTTAGAGATGCAAGTTGAACTCGCCTTATAAGGTAAAAATTCCTGTTGACTTCAAAAAAAGATCGGCGTATATTTTATTTAAACAGTTTAACTATTAACTTATATAATCATTTCATTGTTTAAATATTCAGAATTTAGTGAAATGTTTGAGGAGGTTTTGCCATGGAAGATGATTTGCTCGCCTACACCGATCGCTTCCGTACAACGCTCGAAACGACTCACCGTAAAATAAGCATGGCTGTACTGAGTCAGTTGCATACAGACTTAACCAGACCGCAGTTATTCCTACTGTTCATGATTGCCAAAGAAGGCATGCCCAAACAAACGCATCTTGCCGAGAAGATGGGAGTCAAACCTAGTGCCATCACGGTTATGATCGATCGTCTTGTCCAAAGCGGGCATGTTGTTCGCAAGCATCATGAGACCGATCGACGCATCGTGTTGGTTGAAGTGACGGATACAGGGAAAGCTATTATCAAGCTTACTGAGGATGTTCAGAGGGACATTATTGCCCGCGGACTATCCCAACTTACTCCGGAAGATCGACATGTTCTTGTTAGTGCATTTGAACAGCTCAATTCATTTTATTAATTATTTTATTCTTATAAGGAGTGATACAACATGGAAAGTATTCAAAAAACATCTTCTACCGATTCCATTGAAGCAGAAACATCGCCCGAACTCAAAAATCGCGGTTTGCTGCTGACAGGGCTCATCATCGCCATGCTTTTCGGCGCCTTGGACGGCACCATCGTTGGTACAGCTATGCCGCGGATCGTCGGCGAATTTGGCGGACTTGGTCTCATGGCTTGGCTGACAACAGCCTACATGCTGACATCGACGGTTGTTGTTCCAATTGCAGGTAAACTCGCCGATTTGATCGGCCGACGCGTCATCTATGTCACAGGTTTAGTTATCTTCATCGGAGCTTCCGCACTCTGCGGGATGTCCCAGAACATGACGGAACTTATTTTATTCCGCGGCTTGCAAGGTCTTGGCGGCGGTATTATGATGCCGATGGCGATGATTATTATCGGTGATTTGTTCACCGGTAAGCAACGTGCCAAATGGCAGGGTGTTTTTGGAGCCATCTTCGGTTTGTCTTCTGTAATCGGTCCTCAAGTTGGCGGTTGGATCGTTGATGCTTGGAACTGGCGCTGGGTGTTCTACATTAACCTTCCGGTTGGTATCCTTGCCGTTATTTTAATCGCGATCGCACTGCCTAAGCACAAAGCTGTTGGTAAAGTAAAATTCGATATTCCGGGGATTTTCACAATGGTTCTCGGGGTTGTCAGCTTATTGCTTGCCTTAACGTTCGGCGGTAAAGATTATGCTTGGTCCTCTTGGCAAATCATTGGCTTGATTGCGGTTGCCGTCGTATCCTTGGTTTCGTTCGTATTCATTGAAAGTAAAGCCCAAGAACCTATATTACCCGTACGATTGTTCAAAAATAGAACTTTCTCCACCATTAACGGTGTAGGTTTCCTTATGGCTGTCGGCATGTTCGGTGCCATCATGTTCGTTCCACTCTTCATGCAAGGGATTGTCGGCATTAGTGCATCTGCATCCGGCACGGTTATGACTCCGCTCATGATTACGATGATTGCAGCCAGCGTTGTTTCCGGCCAATTCATCCATAAAGTCGGAGTTAAGCGGCAAATGCTTGTCGGTATGATTATTATGGCGGTAGGTTTCTATTTCCTCAGTACGATGGGCATTAGCACAACCAAATTAATTGCGTCCAGCTATATGCTTATTCTTGGTCTAGGCATGGGTCTGGTTATGCCGATCTTGACACTCGCTTTGCAAGAAAGCTTTCCGAAATCCGAGCTTGGCGTGGTGACCTCTTCCAGCCAATTCTTCCGTCAAATCGGCGGTACTTTCGGTATGACGATTCTCGGTGCGATTATGAACCATAAATCTACCGTATTGTTGGAACAAGATTTGCTTCCTGTAGTGAAGCAGTTGCCTGCAGAAGCCAGTCAATTGGCGGATCAAATGACAGGGATGGTTCATACGAACCCGCAAGCTTTGTATTCCTCTCTGCTCAGTCCGGAAACATTGGCTCAAATGCCCAAAGAATTCGTCGAGCATATGCTGCCTATTCTCAAAAATGCTTTGGTGACTTCCCTTCACCAAGTGTTCATTGTAGGACTAGTGTTCGTGTTATTAGGCGCTGTGCTTACCTTCTTCATTGGGAACATCAAGGTGTCTGACCGCAAGTCCAAAAAACCACAAGACGAGAAAGAAATGTCGCCTGGTATTGCCTAAATGAAGAAGAGGCTGTCTCCCATGGTACTACCTGGGGGCAGCCTCTTCTCTTTTCTTCCCTATCCCCAATAAGAGTCTCTAGAAGCTCTTAAACGCACCAAAAGCCGCCCATTTTGAGGAATAGCAGTCTTTGGAGGCTCTTAACTCCAAGCAATTCCCTCAAAGCTTCTCCAAATATAGAAATAAGAGCCCCTAAAAGCTCTTATTCGAGCAATTGGAGGCTCATTTTCGGGAATAGCTGTCTTTGGAGGCCCTTAATCAATCGTACCCATATGATTCAACGGAAACAACCGGAAAACCGCTTTGCCGATCAAATCTTTTTCAGGTACAAAAGGGGTTGGCCACATATGGGAATCGTAGCTCTCGTTGCGGTTGTCACCCAAGAACAGATAGTTTCCTGCTGGAACAGTCACTTGCTTGAACGTGTAGGTCATCGCAGATTTCACATAGGGCTCATCTACCTTTTGACCATTGCGAATAAGGCTTCCGTCTTTGATTTCTATGGTGTCGCCAGGCAGTCCTATCAAACGCTTCACGTAGCGATCCTTATTACCCGCGAGCGGCGGCCAGAAGACGACGATATCCCCGAAGCTGAAGTCCGTTAACCCCTTCATTTTCTCCACGATCAACTCGTCCTTGAGCTGAATGGTTGGCAGCATAGAGCCTGTAGGAACTGTAACCGCCTGTGCTACATACGTATTAATGATCAGGGAAGCGAAGACAGCGACCAGGACGCTAGGCCCCCACTCTTTGATGGTTTTCACAATCTTGTTCATAGGTAACTGACCCCCTTCTTAAGATGATGAATGTCTCACTATACAGTAGACGATTTCAAGCGATTCAACATTAATATAAAATAAAAGTTTGTTGTATAATGAGGTTGGAGACTATATAGGAGAGTGATAATCTTGAAATATCGCAGACTTGGAAAAACCGATTTGAAAGTTTCCATTGTTGGTGTTGGCACTTGGCAATTCGGTGGAGAATGGGGACTTACCTACACACAGGCGGAAGCTGATGCGATTCTCGATCAGGCAGCTGATCTGGGCATCAATTTAATCGATACCGCGGAATGCTATGGCGATCATTTATCCGAATCGTTAATCGGTAATTACTTATCCCGCCGCAATCGTGAAAAGTGGATTGTAGCTACGAAATTCGGTCACCATTTCCATGATTTGTTCACCCGAACGGATGATTTCAGTGCGGATGGTGTGATTAAGCAGTTGGATGATTCTCTAAAATCATTGCAAACGGACTACATAGACTTATATCAATTCCACTCCGGACCAGATAATTTATTTGATAACGATCTTCTCTGGACGACGCTGGACAAACAAGTCCAAGCCGGTAAAATCCGTCATCTCGGGACTTCCATTGGCAGCAACGCCAATATTCATCAAACGGAAGGCTCGACGAAAGTCAACTCGAAGGCGATCCAAGTTGTCTATAACCGCTTGGATCGAGCTCCTGAAGAGTTGGTCTTCCCTTCTTGCACGAGTCAGGACCTTGGTGTTCTGGCCCGCGTTCCGCTGGCAAGCGGTTATTTGAGCGGCAAATATAAACCAGGCGCCGTGTTCAGCAACACCGATGTGCGCCATCGCCACGATGCCGACAGCGTGAAGCTCAAGCTGGAAGAAGTGCAGCGCATTCAGCAAGAAGAAGTGCCGCCTGGCATGGATATGGCCAAATGGGCGCTCGCTTGGTGTCTGAAACATGACGCGGTCACAACCGTGATCCCGGGCTGCAAGACGCCAGAGCAGGTCGTTGCCAATGCAAGCGCCACAGAACTTATCAGTGATAACCATCCGCAAGCCTGGAAAGCTTAGGAATTCGCCATTTAGGAAGGAATGGACCTCAAGATGAGTCACCACATAGAAGAACAATCTTGGAAGCAGCTCACCAGCCATTTGGCCGAGTGGGTGGCCGACAGCCAAAAACATACAACGGATGGTCACGTTGCTTCCTACATTCCTGAGCTTGCGAACGCACCCTCTGATGTATTAGGAATCTGCATCATGGATGCAGGCGGGCTTACCGCCGTCGCTGGTGATTCTGACTTTCGCTTCACGCTGCAAAGCATTTCCAAAGTCTTCACACTGATTATGGCCTTGATGGATCGAGGCGAAGCGGTCGTATTCTCCAAGGTAGGCATGGAGCCTACAGGTGACGATTTCAATTCCATGCTCAAGCTGGAACTTGTCGAGCCCGGAATTCCATTTAACCCGCTGATAAACGCGGGGGCCATTGCGATTTCTTCCTTGATTGCAGGCAAGGATTCAGCTGAGCAGGTTGTGCGGATTCTGCAATTTTTTCGTGAGGTCGCACATAATCCGACACTTGAAATCAATCAGGCGGTGTTCCAATCAGAGTCTGATACGGCGCACCGCAATAGGTCTTTGGCCTATTTCCTCAAAGACAATGGCGTACTCGACAGCGAGGTCGACGACGTGCTGCGCACCTATTTCAGCCATTGCTCCATCGAAGTCAATTGCACAGACTTGGCTAGAATGGCGCTTGTTCTGGCCCACAACGGCGTTGATCCGATTCGCAATCAACGATTGATCCCGCGGCGATTCGTCCAAATCGCCAAGACGTTCATGTTTACTTGCGGGATGTACAACGCCTCCGGTGAATTCGCCATGAATGTTGGCATCCCAGCCAAAAGCGGCGTTTCCGGCAGCATTCTCTCGATGGTGCCTGGCAAGTTCGGCATCGGTGTTGTGAGTCCTCCCCTGAATCGCAAGGGCAACAGCACGGCAGGCGTTCATCTGCTGGGCAAGCTGTCCCAGGAGTTCGACTGGAGTCTGTTTTAAAGCAAATCTGTGTTCGTTACTTCGTTCATTCCGAAACAAAATAGAGGCTGTCCGCCAGGTTTCCAACCTTGGGGACAGCCTCTATGTGCGTTCTACAGGATCGCTTGTTTAATTCTTTGCAGCGCTTCAATCAATTCGTCAATCTCATGCTCACTCAGTCTAACTGTGACATAGCTGGGAGCAATGCCCCCGTCGTTGACTTCCAATAAAGCTGCTTCATCTTTATCATCCAACTTCACAGACAATTGCTCTCGATGCAGCATTGTTATCCAAGCCATGGCAGCCACCTGCTTTCTCGTATATGAAATGCCCTTCCATCAATAAACAATGAACGTCTTGTGGTAAACCGTTTCATTATCGTCAGGATCCATAACGCGCATCTCCAGATCCCAATTCCCTCTGAATGGCAGGTAAGCCCCCACCGCTTTGTAGCTGAACTTGGCGAAACCATACGATTCTTCTTGCGTCTTGTCTTCATAAAGCGCTAGAGGGACCGAGATCGGTGCGATTTCCGCATCGTCGGTATAATGCAATATCATCAGAACTTGTTTGGGTTTTCCGCTATTTTCCGGAAGGAACACTTTCGCCACAAAATTATTGGTTCCTTGTATTTTCGGCGTAATATCGGCAGATACATGAACCTTTTCCCCCATCTGATGCCACTGCAGCGGCTCGTTCACCGGGATTGGCGCCAAATAGGTAATAATTCCCACCAGCAATACGATGACAACCATGAGCGTAAGATCCAGCCTCACCCAGATGAAAGAGCGTTCCGCTTTCTTTTGGCGCATATACAGCCGAATAACAAGACCAAGGATCATGACGAGCACAACGGCTCCAACTTTAACTAGCATCAGAATACCCCAAGTCGAGTACAGCAAGTAACGCAAGTTGGGCAGGAACAATAGCACCGAAGCTGCTCCGGATAGGGTAAGAACAAGGATTGAAATCAAAGCCATATTCGAAAATTTTTGCATATAGGTGCTCAATGCCGTATCTTTCTGACGCCATTTCACGTAGAGGAGGATTAAGCCCCCTACCCATAATGCTGCACCGACCAGATGAATAAAGTCGAGCCCAATTGTTGCCCATAATGGCGAAAAAGAAGCCGCGTGTCCGCTGAAACTTTTTACAACAAGCAAGCTTATTGGCCATATGACATCGAACCACTTCCATCTGCCTACGAGCGCAAATCCCAGGAAGGATAGAACAAGCAGCAGCACCCAAGAAATGCCGATATTCGTTGCACTGAACAGCTGCCACAGTTCTTCCGTTCCACCGCCGCCGAGCAAATCCTCTACATGGGTGAAAATTAGAAACAACAGCCCTACCAGTTGCGCTCTTTGGAGATTAAGCGTCCATGCTGAAAGTGTCTTACGAGTTTCTAAGCTGCTGACACCAGGAAGACGCAACCAAATGACCCAGCCAGTTAAAGCTAATATCATCAAATACCATAGGCCGCGTGAAGCATATTGCAGCAGTTCTTTCGTTGTCAAAGGGCCCCCACCATGATCGTGGCCCGCATGAGCCGTAGGTAAATCCAGTGTATCCTCTTGTGGCGGATTGCCGATCGTGATCGGATAACTGCCGCCAACCGGATGCCCGTCAGCCGAAATGACATGGTAGCTGATCAAGTAAACACCTTCGGAAAGCTTAGGTAAATCAAGCTCCAAGCCGGTCTGTGTTTTGTTCAAATGCGCTTTGCTTTTCGTAATTTCTTCGCCGTCATGATTGAACACTTTAATATAAAAAAGTCCTGCATCCAACGGCTCGTTGAAGGTCACCGTTACTTGCGGAGGAGAACTTTCCAGCTTCGCGCCTTCTTCTGGAACAGCCTGTACTAATGAGGCATGGGCGGATACGCTCTGCGGAGCAATGGCAACGCTCAAGAGCATGATCATCAACATCGCGATCAGCATGGCAGGCATGAGTATGAAGCGCGGGTATGCGCGTTTTATGGGTTTCAACATGATCATTAGGTCCTTTACTCCGAAATCGGTTTCCGCCCAGCAAATCCATCTTCTTTGCTGTGATAATACCGAATTCTGTCCTCTCCTTGTTTCCAGCAAAGCAGGACTTCATGTCCTTCTAGCATTGACGGGAAATCAACCAGTCCTGTTTCTATATCCTTGAGCTCAACACCGGTCGTTTGGAAATTCTGTATGAGTCCGCGGGCCTCGATCTGAATAAATTCCAGTTCGGCTTCCATCACGAAAAAAGGATCTTTCTCCTTGTGCGGTTTCTCGGCAAGTTCGTTTTTCATGTCACGAAGCTCTACATATTTCTCTTCAAACTGCTGTTTCAATGCCTGCATCTTCTTCAACTCTTGGTCGACAAAAGGGAGCATGGCATTCGCCTCTTCTAGACTAAACCATTTTTTAACAGACATATCACACCTCCATGCCTAATTCTAACAAAAAAATAGATGAACTACGAGTTCTGCGTATGGTCGTGAGGTTCTCCGTGAGCATGTCCATGCTCATCTACATGTGTGACTGAAAGTTCGGCGTAACCGACGCCTTTCAGTACCTGTATCCGCTGCTGCAGTTCGCGTAATTTATGCACTTTGCCCCGAACAACCAAGATTTCCAGGCATTGCTGATGATTCAAATGAATATGCATCGTAGAAATAATCGCATGGTGATACTCATGCTGCAGCTCCATTAAGGTGATGGGCAAATCGCTGACATGGTGATCATAAACCATCACAATCGTTCCCGCTACGTTTTCATCCGGCTGCATGCTGCTTGAAGTGAGCAGCGCTTTGCGTGTAAGATCCCGTATAGCTTCCGAGCGATTATCATAGCCCTGTAAGGCAATTAGTCTGTCGTACTGTTCAATAAGAGATTGCGGCATAGAGATGCCGAACCGCACCAGTGCTTCTTTCTCAGACATCGGTCAATCTCCTCTCGGGCTTACTTATTCCCCTGCTCTAACGGCCCTATACCGAATTCTTCTCTTTAAGACGCATTGGAGCGAAAAACACATCCTCTACCTCATCAGCTGGCAAAGGCCGACTGAAGTAATACCCCTGTATCTTTTGGCAATCATTATCCATCAAAATATCAAGCTGCTCCTTGGTTTCGATGCCCTCTGCAATAACATCCATTTTCAAATATTGGGCCATTGAAATAATCGTGGACACAATAGCTTTATCGTTCTCGTTCTCGGTAATATCCCGAATAAACGAACGGTCTATTTTCAGCTTATGAATGGGAAGCAGCTTCAAATAACTAAGAGAACTGTAGCCTGTCCCGAAATCATCCAAGCTAATCCGTATGCCATAAGCCGTTAACTCATTCAAAATATGGCTGGAAATCGTAGGATCCATCATCATGCTTTCTGTAATTTCCAGTTCCAGATATTGAGGTTCCAGCCCGGTTTCTTCGAGAATGTCTTTGATGTAATCAATCAAATGGCTTTGATGGAATTGTTGAGTGGACAGGTTGACAGAGACGGGAATAAGCGGTCCTCCTGCGTCGTGCCATTGCTTCATCTGGCGACAAGCTTCACGAAGCACCCAGGTGCCCAACTCATAGATCATCCCTGTCTCTTCTGCAATCGGTATGAAGACGCCGGGCGAAATCGTGCCTTTAGTTGGATGTCCCCAACGAACCAGCGCCTCAACGCCAATCATTTGGCTATCTCCTGTACGGATTTGAGGCTGATAATAAACAAATAATTCATCGTTTGGAATCGCTTTTCTCAAATCATTTTCCAATTCGATCTTCTCTTGTAAATGCTCGTTTAATTCATGGCTGTAGAATTGGAACCCATTTTTCCCATTCTTCTTCACTTCGTACATCGCGGTATCCGCATTTTTCAGCAATTGAACAGCGTCTACGCCATCAAACGGAAACTGCGCTATGCCGATGCTTGCTGTGACATAGAAATCATTTTCTTTCAATCGGTACGGCAAAGCGATGACGCGAATAATGCGTTCCGCCAACGCAGTTATGTCCTCAGAATTGTCATTTTCATAGAGCAATGTAAACTCATCCCCGCCCATTCTTGCCAGAATGACTTGGAAACCACTTATGCTTTGTTGAATTCGTTCACACATCTCTTGAAGAAACAAGTCGCCATAGGTATGCCCAAGCGAATCGTTAATCATTTTGAAACGATCGATATCCATGACCATCACAGCGAACGATTTGGGCTTGCTTTCAATCATTTGCGTAAGAACCTGATTAAACATGCGCCTGTTTGGCATGCCTGTCAACTCATCATGATAAGCTTGATGCTCAATTCGGTCCTTGGCTTGCTTCTCCATCGTGATATCCCGCGCAATAATATTGTTGCCGACCACTTTACCATCCAGGATGACGGGTACATTAATGACACTAACATTCACGTTGTCCCCGTTTTGATGGACGATAACCGTTTCATATCGTTGGATTTCTCCACCAAGCGATCTTAGCAAGAACTCCCTTGTTCGTTCCTGATCTTCTTGCACAATAAGGGGATACAAGCTGCTTATGCTTTGATTCTGGAACCATTCGTTCGACAAGCCGGTTAGTTTCGTGATCGCGGAGTTGAATCCTTTTATACGATAATTAAGATCCACCGTAATGATGCCGTCCTGATTGTTCTCAAACAGGGATCTATACCATTTCTCATTCTCCAGCAGCTCTGTATCTTTGCGCGTTAAGCGATTGGAGATGAAAATACCGAATAAGGACAGCCCTAGCGTTAACATAGTGCCGCCAATAATGAAGTAGGCAAGAAATTTCTGATCCAGCACCATGCCTGCCGATAAGGTTGATTTCATGCCCAAATGGAATTGCGCTGCTTGCATGCCAGTATAATGCATCCCGACAATGGCAGCCCCCATAATCAGACCACTGCCCAGTTTCTCCCATATTTTGCGCGAACCTGTGCCTTGACGGAAATAAAAAGACAACCACAATGCCGCGATAGATGCCACAATGGCAATGACGATGGAAAGAACCACATAAACAGGTCGATAGGTAATATCGATCTCCATGGCTGCCATGCCAATATAATGCATAGCCGAAATCCCCGTTGCCAGCAGGGCCCCAGCCAATAGCAATTGACGCCATGTCAATTCATTGCGACACACAACGTAAAGAGCAGCAAAAGAAGCAACAATCGCCACGAGCACGGATTGAATAACGGTTGACAAATCGTAAGCTATCGGAACCGTCAACGAAAAAGCGAGCATGCCCACAAAATGCATGGACCATATGCCCATTCCCATGGCAATTGCGCCAAACAACAGCCATAGCCCTTTGTATCGTCCTCTAGCGTTGCTTATCTTGTCTACTAAATCAAGTACCGTGTAAGAAGCTAGTACGGCAACTATGTAAGAAAAAATGACCAGTTCCATGTCATAAGATCCGTGTACATGTTCCATCTATATAATTCCTCATTTCAATCCATTTACAGTACTCTGGCTCTTGTACTCCCAGTCTCTATACCAAATTCATAAGTTTCTTGACACGCGCTTCCAGTTCAACAAGCGAAAAAGGCTTCGTCATATAGTCATCAGCACCCATGTGCAAACCTCTGACTACATCATCTTCCTTTTTCTTACCTGACAGCATGAGCACTTTCATTTCTCCCTGTATCAAATGAGCATCCTTCTTTAGCTGCTCCAATAAGGTAAAGCCATCCAGCTTAGGCATCATCCCATCCAGAATACAAGCATCGAAATGCTGGCTCCGGAACAAATCCAGCGCTTTTTCACCGTCAGCAGCATGCGTAATGGTAATGGGCAAATGCTCTAAATGAGAGGTAAGAATCGCTCGTAAAATGGGATCATCATCCACAATTAGCAGACTCTTCTTCTGGGTCTGTGCCGCTGCCAATTTGGGATTGACCTCATCTAATAAAGAAGCAGCCATGATGCGATTCCTGCCTTGCTGCTTCGCTTGATACATGGCCTCATCCGCTTTGGACACCCATTCTGCTACGGTCATTCCAGTTCGCCACTCGGAAACGCCCGCTGAGAAAGTAATCGAGAAGGCTTGCCCCCCATATTGGGCTACTGGTTTGGAACGTACTTTGTCTAAAATGTCCCGCATAGTTGCTATCGCTTGTTCTAATGATGTACTTGGCAGAGCAATTACGAACTCTTCTCCGCCAAAACGCGCAAGCAAATCCGTTGAACGCAAATTCACCTGCAGAAGATGCGCTAAGCCTTGCAGCACCAGATCCCCCACGTGGTGTCCGTAAGTATCATTAATTTTCTTGAAGCAATCGATATCAATAAACACCAAAGAAATCGGTGCTGGATAACGATCGATACGCTGAAGCTCCATCTCGATCTGCAAATCGAAATATCGGCGGTTAAACACGCCTGTCAGCGGATCGCGGAAAGCGAGCTGCTCGAAATTTTTGGTTCTTTTGAGCAACCCATAGATCCTCGCCGCCAATTCTTCATATTGAAACGGTTTGGTCACATAATCATCGGCACCGAGGTGAAAGCATCGAACTTTATCTTGCAAATCATTGCGTCCTGATAAAACAATGAGCGGCAGCCATTTCAACGTCGGATCTTCCTTGAGATACTCAAAGAGCTCGTAGCCGGATTGAGGATGCATCATAAGGTCCAGGATAACTAGATCATACGTATGTTGACGCAATAATTTGATAGCGGAATCTACATCAGCCGCTTCGTCAACGACACAATCGTCCAGTTGCAGCCGACGGGTCAAATAGGAACGCAGCACTTCATCATCATCAACGAGCAGCAGCCTGCTCTTGAGCGAACCCAGCATGGAGGCGCTGCTCGGATCCTGCTGCTCATCCAGCTGCATTTCAGTTAGCGCGATATCATACTCCATATTCATTTGGCGAAGGATGGGCTTGCTCCGTTCTACGCTCTCTTGGATCGGAGAATTGGGCAGCAGAATAGCGGCTCCCTCCCCTTCCATCGATTGCGTCCATTCCCACAGATGAACCAGATCTTCGGCAAGCTTGCCGATCCGCACATAGCCAAAAATTGGCGAGCTGCCCTTGAGTGTATGAATAATTCGATAGAATCGCTCTAAATCTTCCGATGCAGGAGCTGCTTGAATGGCCTCAAGATGGGATTGGAGTTGTTTAAGCTGTTTCTCGAATTCACGGATGAATAGTTTTCTCCCCGTTTTGAGAATTCTCTCATCTCTATCCGCTTCCGACTTTGAGTCCTTCGTTGTCTCCAGATTGTTATTGCTCATGTCCAGACAATCACCCTTTTTACATAATAACTAGCTCTATATGGTTCGTACTAAGATTTCAGTAATTGTCCAACTGTATCCAGAAGTTGAATGGGGCTGAATGGTTTTACGATATAAGTCGTTACGCCAGCAGCTTTGGCTTTCTCTTTATCTTTATCCAGCGCTTTAGCCGTTAATAAAATAACCGGCAGCTGGCGATTGACATTATCGCTTTGCCGCAGCCACTCACAAACTTCAACACCTGTGCGCTCCGGCATCATATAATCAAGAATAATTAAATCAAACGTTTCTTTCTCCAGCTGTTCAATCGCCTGTTGACCGTCTTCAACCTCTGTAATGGCATACCCTTCATCGGAAAGTGTCTCCGTAAGCAAAAAACGAAGTGCGAATTCGTCATCAGCAAGCAATATTTTGTATACAGACATGGTGTTCTCCTTAACCTGTTTAATTTCCACTAATTATATCATTTTGTGTCGAAGCAAGGTACTATTATGTTCGTTTCCCAGCCTAAGCGCCAAAAAAAGCTGCCCCAAGGTTCAACCTCCCAGGACAGCTTCTATTCGCAACCTTTATGTAATTCTCCAGGAACCACTGATGATTTCGCTGTGTTATCGTGCTGCTCCACCTAGAATAACGTCCAAGTGACGTGCAGTGTCATAAACCGTCTGAAGCGGACTATGTGCATATAAACCGACTTCAGCCGTCACGGTGTCCGTATAGCCGATTTCTCCCAGAGCCGACCGAACCTCAGCCCAATTGACATCGCCCGCGAGCAGCGGCACAAAGCCATGGCCATTGCCGACGTTTGGTCGATAATCTTTCACATGGACCTTGAAAATACGGGATCCAAGAATCCGAATCCACTGCTGCGGATAACCGTTATGCAAAATATTGCCCACATCAAAATATACACCGACAAAGGAGGATTGCAAATCATCGACATAGGCACGCATTTCAAGCGGTGACAGCAGAAACTTATTCCATACGTTTTCGATGCCTATGCGCACGCGGCGTTTCTCAGCTTCTTGGACCAGCAGAGCGAGTTCCGCATGGCTGCGATCGTAGCACTCATCGTAGGAAGTCTCCTCATTAACAGCTCCCGGCACAACCAGTACCGTATCGATGCCGAGCAGCTCCGCGAGCTCAAGCTGTTTCTCGACAACTCGGCGTCCTTGTTCCCGTAAAACGGCGTCGGCAGAGGAAAGCGGGCTATGCCACAACAATGAGGTAGACAAGCTTCGCAGCTGAATGTCGTACGTCTTGGCCAAGCGTCCGATTGCCTCGGCTTCAGATGCCGTTGTTTCCATAGTCAAACCTACATCGCCTAACGGATTAACATTCAATTCAACTGCGTTATAACCGGCTTCACGGCTGATCTTAAATATTTGCTCAAGCGGTGTACCTTCTGGGAAACACCATTGATTAACACCTTTTAACATAACCAACCTCCTCGGAATCGTTCAGGACAGATCACATGGCAAAATTAAACTGCCGGAATAACAATTCTTCGCTTCGCTTCCGCCGACTCATTCGCTGCCAAGGTGACTTCGAGGGTCACGGCCGCTTCCGAATAGTCGCCAAGCACAAGTTCCTGCCGCCCACTCTTCACCGCGGCGACAAATGCCCGATTCTGTTCGAGATAGAAATCCATCTCCGACGTTACGGTAATATCCTGTGTGTCATCCACGATTCTGAGGGTCATTCCGCTCACTGACACATAGAAGTCATGCCCGAAAAACTCGACATCCCCTCGTCCCACATGACGCGACAAGCTGGTGTTGCTGATCGTGCCTAGCGCTCCGCTGCGCAGTCCGAATGACACGATGCCTACATCATACACCGTTGCTTCCGGGTAATTACGTTGAATATGACGCTGCGCGTAATTCGCCTCCACAAAATCAAATTCACCAGCCAAATAACGAACCAAGTCAACTTGATGCGTAGACTGCTCCACCAGTTGGCCGCCAGAACGGTCCATAAGCCTCCACCAGCCTACATCGGGCATACCGCCAATTCGGTAGGCAAGCACCATATCGACTTGTTTATCTGCCAAATATTGTTTGGCCTGCTGAACGGTGTCCAGATAGCGCAAGCAATAGCCGGATGAATGAATAATCCCGGATTCGCGAATAATCTGCTCTTTGCGGCGCACCTCCGCCATTTGCAAGCCGATCGGCTTCTCCGATAACAGATGAATGCCCCGCGCCGCGGCCGCCTCTTCAATCCCTTCCCTTACAAAAGGCGGTGTACATATATAAAGCGCGTCAATAACGCCCGCATCCAGCATTTCTTCCAATGTTTCGTAAGTTTTGGCACCAAACTGGTTCGCCATCTCCGAAGCCCGAGCCTTGTTGAGATCACAGACGGCCGTGATCGCTGCGTCTTCAATCTGCTGCAAAGTTTTCATGTGGTATTCTGCCATGCCGCCTACACCAAAAAATCCAATTCTTACTTTTTCCATTTGTTGTGCCCTCCCAGACCCTATTTACGACTACACCCTTAGCATATCGAATCAACCAGCACTTGTATTTAGGGAAACCGAACCGCAATTTACGCAAAACGCAACTCGTCTTACACCGGGCCGTTCTGCATACGCTCACTTTTACGCCAAACGGTAGGCGGAATTCCTTCTTGTTCCTTAAACCATTGGGAAAAGGAATGCAGTCTATAAAATCCAATTTGTTCCGCAATTTCGCGGATATCTTTATCGGTTGAACTCAGCAGCCATTTGGCTTCTTGCAAACGGCACTGTTGCTGATACTGTTTGGGACTAACCCCATACATTTGTTCAAAAACGCGGCGAAACGCCGGCTCTGTAAAACCGGCCATTTCGGCCAAATCTGATATGTGAACAGATCCCTGTAAATTTTCACGCATGTAGTCAGCCGCCTTGGTTACGGTCATTCCTTGCAAATCCTGCTGCGAGTGCTCCAGCAAAAAAAGCAGCAGCACTTCCATCCAAGCCATATAGTTCGCGTGCTTTTCTTTGAGGAACGAAGCCTTCATGCGGAGCCATTCCCGGAACAAACGCTCAAGCCTTTCCTTGTCCAGCCGGGATAAAGCCAGAAATACCGGTTGGCTGTCCGCAGCTCCTCCCGTATCGCTGGCGCAACCCAGCTTCCCTAACAGCTCCATCACATTCGGAGGGGCGCCCTGGAGCAGAATAACCCCGAACCGCACTCTGGTTACCGCCTCGAAACGGTGCGGCAAGCTGGATGGAATGATAACGATGTGCCCTGCCTCCATATAGCTTCGCTTTGTCCACTCGAACAAGGCCCTTCCTTCGAGTACAATACTAACTTCAACGGCGGGATGACTGTGAAATCCTTCATCATAAAAATTATCATCATGGGTGCCGATAAAACTGCGGATATCCAGCTCATCTTTCATTGGGCTCACGCCACCTCCAAAGCCATTTGTCGCGTTCGTTTGCTTCTTCTTTTTATTATCCATCATACAACAAAAAAAAGCAGCATCGCATGGGATGCTGCTGCTAAACCTGACTTACACTGATTTCACGTGTCTTGACAATAATTTTGCGGATGCTGTCTTCTGACAAATGAAAGACTTTGATCAACTCCATAACGGTGGAGCCGGTTTGGTACAGCCGGAAAATCTCTTGATTTCGACGCTCAATGATGATGCGTGTTCCATTATTTTCTCCCCATCCAGCGCGTTTTTGCTCTTTCTTAGGGATATATACGATTTCACCTTGGATATATTCTTGTAATTGTTTTAATAGGTTAGGGGGAAGAACGTCCTTCCCGTTCTTGTAACTCATGGTATGAAAACCTCCTCAAATTGTGCAAAGCTAAACTTTGACTGATTTGCAGAGAGTATTCATCGCCCCTTAACCTCCTACCATTCTCAAAAAATGGAATAAAAAAAACACGATCATAATCGTGCCTGTCGGTTGTATATGCAATTATACAATTCAGGTGAACGGTTATTCCACGAATGATATTCAGTTAGGAGACGAGTACCTCTGCGGCGGCCGCAACAATCATCGCTACTGTCATTTTCATTGTGTTCATTAAAAAACACTCCTTTCACCTAATTTGGATTGGAAAACATAGTCAATTCTTACTTTTTGTGTTCACTTCGTGTTCACATTTTTTATTATATGTAAAAAGCGTCTCGCTGTCTACTCGTTAAGTAAATTTAATGCGGAGGCCTTGCGGCCCCCGTTTGGAACAGTGACCTCTGCTTACGCAGAGATCACCTCTGTTTGTGTTGTAATCACCTTGATCACTCCTTTCGTCAGGAATCAGCCGGCCGGCTACATCTCTATTTACTCATATTCCCAGCTTGTTCTCAAGTGAAAGAATCGTTATATTGATTCTTTCCTAATGGGAAATGAATCTAACCGAGCGCCATAACAGCTATCCCGCTGCTGTTCAGCAAGCTGCGGATATCCCGGGCGAACGCCACGGCATGGGCGCCGTCGCCGTGGAGACAGATCGTGTCCGCCTGCAAGCTCAGATCCTCTCCCTCCAGGGAGAGGACCTTCCCCGTGCGGACGAGCCTGACCACCTGCGCCGCCGCATCCGCGGCGCTGTGCAGCAGCGCCCCCGGCTGATCGCGGGGCGTCAGGGTGCCGTCGCGCTGGTAGCTGCGATCGGCGAAAGCCTCGCTCGCGGTTCGCAGCCCCGCGGCGGCGCCCGCCCGCAGCAGCTCGCTGCCGGGCGGGCCGAACAGCGTCAGCTCCGCGCTGACGCTCAGGGTCGCAGCCGCGATGGCGGCGGCTAGCTCATGGCGCTTCGCGGCCATGTGATAGAGCGCGCCATGCGGCTTGACATGCTGCAGGCGTCCGCCTTCGGCGTGGACGAACGCCTGCAGCGCTCCGAGCTGATACAGCGTCAGCTCGTAAGCCTCGGCAGGCGTGATCGCCATCTCGCGCCGCCCGAAGCCCTGCAGATCGGGCAGGCCCGGATGGGCCCCGATCGCAACGCCTTTGCGCAAGCACAGCTGCACGGTGCTGCGCATGGTGGCCGGATCGCCTGCATGGAACCCGCAGGCGATGTTCGCGGAGCTGACGTAGTCAAGCAGCTCCGCATCACGGCCTAGGCGATAAGCGCCGAAGCCCTCGCCCATATCGCAGTTCAAATCAATACGCAGCCTCTCCACTCGGCCGTCCTCCTTTTATTTACGTGATACCGTGATCTTGGTACCAAGCCTGCATTCCTGCTTCCAAAAGCCGCAAATCCATCGCTTGCAGGAGAAGCTGCTCCTGCGCTTCCCGGTGGCTGACTACCTCGAAACGGATCGTTCCGCCCGGCTTTACTTGAGCCACCAGCGGAAGATCCGCTGTAATGACATGGGCGATACGCGGATAACCGCCAGTCGTCTGACAATCCGCCATCAACAGAATCGGTTGTCCTCCTGCAGGCACCTGAATCGTCCCTTGGACGACGGCTTCGGATATCATTTCAGGAGATGCTTCCTTCATACAGAGGTGGTCCCCCTTCAAACGATAGCCCATACGATCGGATTGCGGTGTCACCATAAACCCTTGAGCAGCAAACTGCCATCGACTTTCCTCCGTGAAATGAGCAGCCTCTTTTCCCCATGTCACTCGCAGCGTAGGATTCTCCTCATATGGCGGGCGTATAAGCGTACTCACTGCTCCCACAGGTTGATTACCAGCGAGCCTTTTAACTTCACCTTCACCAACATTCAACTGATCGCCAGCTTGAAGCCCTCTTCCTTCATAACCGCCTAATCCTGCTCGCAAATACGTGCTTTGGCTGCCGAGCACCGATCGGCCCTCAAAACCTCCGCTAACAGCCAAATAAGCCCTGCAGCCTTGTCTGGCATAATGAATAGCCAACTGCTCACCCTGATAGATGTTGAATGGACGCCACAATGGCATGGAAGTTCCGTCGATCTCAGCTTCCATATCAGCTCCGCATATCGCGATTACCATGTCCTTTTGCGCTGTCAGAGTCGGACCTGACAGGGTCATTTCCAATGTACTGGCATCTGCCTTGTTGCCAACAAGTATGTTGGCCGTCCGATGCGCATAAGAATCCATAGGACCTGAGGCGATAACACCGTATTTGCGAAATCCAAAACGTCCTTCATCCTGCAAGGTTGAAAGCAGTCCAGGCTTGCTAACCTCAAAGCCCATAGATTTGCTTCCTTTCCATTGACGCTTCAAACTGCTCTTCCGTAATAGCGACAAATCGCACGAGATTCCCGGCCTTCAGCAAAGATGGCGGGTCATCCTGGGGTCGAAATAGATCAAGCGGCGTACGGCCGATCAAGTTCCAGCCCCCTGGCGTTTCAAAAGGGTATATGCCTGTTTGTTTGCCGCCAATGCCCACTGATCCCGCAGGTATCCGGATTCTTGGCTGCGATTTCCGCGGCGTCGCAAGCCTCTCATCCAATCCGCCTAAATACGGAAAGCCTGGCGCAAAGCCGATCATGAAGACAGGATAAGTCCGCGAAGTATGTAGATGAATAATTGCCTCCTGCGATAGTTGGTGAAAAGCTGCAACAGCTGCAAGATCAGGACCGTGCTGCTCACTATAACAAACAGGTATATTTATAATTTCCTCAGTTTTGTGTGTAGATGTCTCATTCTCATATTCAAAACTCATCAACAACCGGTCGATATGTTGGCAAACAATGTCGTAGGGGAGCTCTGTTTCCGCTATTTTGGCGCGCAGCGCGCCCCTTACTGCCTTGCCAGCCAGATTCTGCTCGTAGATCAGCAAGCTGTCATAATAGATTGTAATTGTTGTATAAGCGGTAACGAGCTCGATAAAGCCAGTAAATCGGTTGTTTTCTATATGGACCGCCAGCCGGCTAATTCGCTCCAGTTGGGCTACGTCGATGCTTGTCCCTAGTTGAATCACAAGGGCTGAATCGCCAAGCGGCTGATAGTTATAACGATCAGAGTGCATTGATTTAGGCAAAGTTCTGCTTTTTCAGCCAGTTTGCACATGTTTCCGGCCATTGATAAGCCTCTGTATGATCTTCAGCCAAGCCAATCCCATGACGCCCGCTCTCGTACACATGGAGGTCAAAAGGAACTTTGTTCCGGCTAAGCGCCGCAGCAAATAACAAACTGTTTTCTACAGGAACAGCCGCGTCGTCGGCTGTGTGCCAGAGGAACGTAGGCGGCGTATCTTTGGTAATTTGTTGATCATTGGATAACAGCGTTACCAGCTCAGGATCTGGTGTTTGTCCCAAAAGGTTATGCATCGAACCCACATGGGCAAACTCTCCGTCGAACGTAATTACTGGATAACATAGTACCATCGCATCTGGTCGACTGCTGTGTCTATCAATTGGATCCTCTGACATTTCATTTCCCGCATCATAATGGGTACCTGCCGAGGAAGCAAGATGACCGCCTGCGGAGAAGCCGAGAATACCGATTCGGTTCGGATCTATGCCCCATTCTCCGGCATGGTGCCGCACCGTCCGGATAGCCCGCTGCGCATCTTGCAGGGGAAGCGGATGCTCGTGCGGAGCCACGCGGTAGTTGAGAACATAGGCAGCAATCCCCAGCCCATTCAGCCATTTGGCAATAGGACCCGCTTCATGCTCGGCACGCCTAGAGTAACCACCGCCAGGACATACTATAACGGCAGAGCTCAAGCCTTCTTTGGCAACAGGATATAAGGTCAAACTCGGACATCCTTGGTTCTCCTCACCGATGCTGCCTGCGGATGCTCCGGGCCATAATTCAATTGTTTCATTTCCACTCATTGTGAAACCCCCTTATTTGATTTTCGTACTAAGATAATAATATCCAATCTTAACCAAGTAGCAAAGAGTCTATTTATAATAAGGAGCTGATCTTCATGATCGTCGCTACAACGGAACAAATTGCAGGCTATGAAGTAACCGAAGTGCTCGGAAGTACATTTGGTGTCGTCGTGCGCGCCCGCGGCATTGGAGGTGACATTCTTGCCTCGTTGAAAGGTCTTGTTGGCGGGGAAGTCACCCAGTACACACAGATGGTGGAAGACGGACGTAAGCAGGCTATGGATCGATTGGTGAAAAACGCCGCCGCTATGGGCGCAGACGCCATCGTGATGATGCGTTTCGACAGTGGTGATATCGGTCAAAATATGAGTGAAATCGTTGCCTACGGCACTGCCGTCCGGACACGCAGGCTATGAATGCGATCACCCCTTTTTTACTCTTTTATGGGGCTTGGTTCGCGGGTATTGTGATTCTTTTCCTACTTGGCTATCTTATCTATGATAAACGATACAAAAACAGCGGTTCGAAAACACCGGAGAAACCGTCCAACGGATTTCTTTCGACACCTGAAGTGTTCATCGATCCCAAGGATGGCTACACGTACAGGGTCTACTACAACCCGCGGTCGGGCGACAGAGAGTATATTCGCGAAAAATAGTCACGACGACGCCATAAAGCCGTACACACTGAGCTTACGCTCTTCTGTGTACGGCTTTATTTTGATATTACACTAGTCCCAAATGACTTCCCAGTTATGATTCAAGGTAGCTTCTATCGTTCCCCGCTCCATAATGTAGCCTGCCAGCAATTCAGCGACATCTGTCGGAATATCCTTCACGACCGGTTTGTTCTGGAACATCGTATAATTGCCGCCGCCCGCGGCTCGATAATTGTTCATAACGACATCAAAAGAAGCCCCGAGATCCAGCGCTTTCCCCTCAAAATCCAATTGCACGACACGCGATCCGATGGGCCGCGAAATATTCAATTTGTACGTGATCCCTTCCCACATATCATAGTTAAAATGCTGCGGCTTAGGTTCTTTGAACTTGCTGCTGACCTGAATATCACCCGTCGATGTGAGCTCAAAATATTCGGCCGACTGCTCTAAGGCATCCTTGATGTCTTGACCGGAAATCCGAATCACTTTGAGGGTATTCGGATAAATATAGTTCGAGACGATATCTCTCATCGTAATATCCGAAGGAAATCCAGGTGAGACATTATCGAACAAGGCCGTATTGGATATGGAAGCCCCTGACAAGTCCATCTGTACGCGGTTGATGAACTCGATCAACGCATTGTCCTTCAGCCGGATCTGCATCGGATCCGTTACCCGCATATCGCCCGCAAGCTTGCCTATCGGCTGATCCAGCCATTCTTGCGTCTTCGCTTCATAGGAGCTGACCAGCTTAACAAGCTTCTGGTCCGCTTCCATGCCGACAACAGTCAGCAGCTCGGAAACCTTGCTGTCCACCTGCCAGCTGCCGTCCGGCTTTCGGGACAGTTCAAGCTGCACTTTGCCCAGGGTCACTCCCGTCGTCCCCGGCTGAACAACGATTACACCGTTAATCTTGGTTCCCGCAATGCTCCGGTGTTGATGTCCTGTAAGCAGCACATCGATTCCTTCGACTTCCATGCAGAGCTGGTAGCCTTGATTTTCACCTGTGAGTGGTTCTGTTGGTTCGCCAGTCGTCAGATCACGTTCAAAACCGCCATGATAAGAGACGACAACAACATCCACTTGTTCTTTCTCCTTGAGCACCTTCACCCAAGTTTGGGCTGCTTCAATGGCATCTATAAATCTCAGACCTTCGATATGCGCCGGATTTTCCCAATTCGGGATATAGGGTGTTGTCAGCCCCAAAATACCAACCCTAACGCCACTTTGCAATTGCTTCACGATATAAGGCTGGCCAAGGAAAGGCTCCCCGCTCTGGTCATCCAAAATTGTTGCACATAGCCAGGGGAAGTTGGATTCTTTGACTGCCTTTTGCAGGACTTCAAGTCCATAATTAAATTCATGATTACCCACAACAGCCGCATCATAGTCCAAATAATTAAGTCCAAGCACCATCGGATCCATCGGCTCGTTGTCCAATCTGGCATGATAATAAGCCAAGGGGGTTCCTTGGATCAAATCTCCGTTGTCAATTACAATCACTTCTTGATGAAGGCTGCGTTCATTAGCAATGAGTGCGGCTATTTTCGTTAAGCCTACTTCGTTAGCTTGGTTATTCGCATACTGGATCGGCAGCATACTGCCGTGCAAATCGCTCGTTTCCAATATGCTGATTGTACAAGTGTTCTGTGAAGATGCATGAACCAAACTAACCACTCCTATGGTTGAATTTATTTTGTGTTGATTATTATACAATAGAGAATGGTAGATTGACAGGTGGCTGGGTTGGGGGCTTTCTGCTTCTGGGAAGGCGTTTTTTTATTTCACTGGATAAGCTCCAGTCAAAGTATCTTTTCTTCCTCTGAAAAATTGAAAACACTGGAATAATTCCAGTGGGGTTGGGGTTGTAGCCTCTGGGAAAGTGATTTTTGCATTTCACTGGATAAACTCCAGTCAAGGTATCTTTTCTACCTCTGAAACCTGAAAACACTGGAATAAATCCAGTGGAATTTAGGTTTGTAGCCTCTGGGAAGGCGTTTTTTCGCTTTTCACTGGATAAACTCCAGTCAAGGTATCTTTTCTACCTCTGAAATATTGAAAACACTGGAATAATTCCAGTGGAGTTTGGGGTTGGGGTTGGGGTTGGGGTTGGGGTTGGGGTTGGGGTTGGGGTTGGGGTTGGGGTTGGGGTTGGGGTTGGGGTTGGGGTTGGGGTTGGGGTTGGGGTTGGGGTTGGGGTTGGGGTTGGGGTTGGGGTTGGTTGGGGTTGGGGTTGGGGTTGGGGTTGGGGTTGGGGTTGGGGTTGGGGTTGGGGTTGGGGTTGGGGTTACCATCGTCATTCCCATTGCCCTTACCACTGAGCCCGCGATTGAAGCCTCTAAAACATAAGATGCTGCCTCTCAGCCACGTTAATGACTTTTGAGACAGCATCTTCTCTAACGTTGTGTGCTCGTAGATGAATGGCAAGCTAGAAGTGCTTATTCGCGCAAATTTCATGAATTCTCATGAGATAAGATCACAGATTCGTGCTTATTGGCTTCCTTAGCCTGCTTTCAGGACGCAAGAACGAACAATAAGCAATTTTGGCTACTCTATTTTCCCTATCGCGTCACAAGAGGCTATCTTAGCGCAGACTTTGGGAGTATGGGGAGGCCGTAATGCCGTAATGTCCTAACGAACTCCATTCCGCTTATTTGCCCAAAAAAAGGTTAAATTAAAAAATAACGAATTCCAACCACGTTATCCGAGGTAAACTATCATCATTCCGCCAATATGCTTCTTCATAACGCCTAATCAGTTCACTAGATCTTCAAAGAAGCCTTTTTCTTGTGTATAAGCTTCGTACACTTCGTTAGCAATAACAAAGTGTAATGGCCCTCTCAAGTTGGGTTATTTATTGGCTTTTGAGAGGGCCGACTCCACGAATTCTACATTCAGACTAGCGCAGACTGCTTGCCGCCACAGTTTCATTGTGAAGCTGTGGACGCATATCCGTCCAGTTGCTTTCCACGAAAGCTAAGCACGTCTCGCGGCTTTCCTGCCCGAAAACGGTCGTCCACCCCGCAGGCACAAGAGCGAAAGAGGGCCACAGCGAATATTGACCTTGTTCATTGATCAGGACCAGATACGTATCATCTGCACCTTCAAAAGGATTGCTCATAGGTTCGTCTCCTCCTCATCGTTCATCATCGTCCATCATCGTTCATCTTCATTCATCTTCATGGCCACGCGTCGTGTCGCCGCCACATGGCGGCTACCAACTTCATCTTCATGCTTACTCGGCATGCATAGCTGCCAGCTTCTCCGCCAGGATTCGCCCTATTTCGGCCAACGGTCCCGGCTGGCATAAATCTTTATGGCGGCATGCGAGATCGTACTGCTCAATATCGCCATCAATATGTGATTTCCACGTGTCCGGAGAGATTGGTGTGAACCAATCCGGAATGACAGTTGAATGGAAGAATAACAAGTCACCGGTAAACGAGACAGGTCTGAAAGCTCCCAGAATCCGCACAGAATTCACGTAGGTTTCCTTCAAGCTCATGATGACAGACGGCTCCAGACTCGCCAGAGCGCTGCCATCGCTGCGGAGAATGTCAACAGCGGCAGCCATATCCAGCGGCTTGTCGCCAAGGCTGTCCGGGTCATAACCACCCAGCGCCAGAAGTGCTATGAGCGCTTCGTGCTCATCTACTTCGTCGCGCAGCGGCAGGAAATGACTTGGGAATGCATCAAGCATCACAAGCAGCGCAATCTCTTCCCCTGCTTGCTGCAGCTGGGAGGCAATCGCATGTGCGACATTGCCCCCTAGCGACCAGCCGAGCAAGTAGTACGGGCCATGAGGCTGAACGGAGCGAAGGTGGGCTATGTAATCAGCAGCCATGTCTTCCAGCTGCACAGGCAGCGCTTCGGGTCTGGCAATGCCCCGTGCTTGCAGCCCATACAGCGGATAGTCCGGCCCCAGTGACTTCATTAAGCCTGCGTAGCACCAGCTGAGTCCGCCTGCCGGATGAATACAGAACAGCGGCGGTCGTTTGCCGCTCGTTCGCAGGGGCAGCAGCACTTCGAGTGCGCCCTGACTGCCTCCTGTTTCCAGCTTTTCCGCCAGTTCAGCGACTGTTGGTGCCTCAAACAAGGTGCCGATGCTTAGCGAAGCACCCAACGCTTCCCGAATGCGGCTCATCAGCTTCACCGCTAAGAGCGAATGCCCTCCAAGGTCAAAGAATCCATCATCAATCCCAACCTTAGGCAGACCCAACGTCTCCGCGTACAAGTCGCAGAGAATTTCTTCCTGCGGTGTGCGCGGACCTCTGCCGCTTGCGGCTTGGGAGAAATCTGGTGCAGGCAGCGCCTTGCGATCCATTTTGCCGTTCACGGTGAGCGGCAGTTCCGGGATCTCAACCAATGCGGATGGCACCATGTAGCCGGGCAGCGCAGCAGCAATGTGTTGCCGCACAGCAGCCAAATCCATACCGATCTCCGATTTGAGAGCGGGAATCAAATAACCAACCAGACGCTTGTCTCCTGGCGTATCCTCACGTGCGATAACGATCGATTGGGCGATACCCGGATACTGGGCAATAACGGCTTCGATCTCACCAAGTTCGATGCGGAAGCCGCGAATTTTGACCTGATGATCAATTCGCCCGATGTAATCCAACGTCCCGTCATTGCGCCATTTGGCGAGGTCTCCTGTCCGATACATGCGAGATCCCGGCACACCGTAAGGGTCTGCAATGAATCTCTCCGACGTTAACCCGGGACGCTTCCAATAGCCGCGTGCCAAGCCTGCGCCTGCGACATACATTTCCCCCGTAACCCCAGGCGGGACATGCTGAAAGTAAGCATCCAGAACATAGACCTGGAGATCCGGAATAGCGACGCCGATCAGGCTGCTTGCTTTGCTTATAGCCATTTCCTGGCTGAGCGCTTTATAACTAACATGAACGGTCGTTTCCGTGATGCCGTACATATTAATCAAACGAGGAGCATCCTCCTCATGCCGCTCATACCAGTCCTCCAACTGCCCGAGATCGAGCGCTTCACCACCAAAGATCACATAACGCAGCGATAATTGCTGCCCAAGTTCGGGATGTTCACGATCAGCCTGCATGAGTTGATAGAAGGCGGATGGTGTCTGATTCAACACGGTGACATTTTCCTCACAGAGCAGCTTCAGGAACTCTTCCGGCGAACGACTGACCGTATGCGGTACTACAACAAGACGGCCTCCATACAGGAGCGCCCCCCACATTTCCCATACGGAGAAATCGAAAGCATAGGAATGGAACAGCGTCCAAGCATCTTCTTGCCCAAAATCGAACCAGTGCTCCGTCGAAGAGAATAATCGCACGACATTAGCGTGGGGAATGACAACCCCTTTCGGCTTGCCCGTTGATCCAGATGTATAGATGATATAGGCCACATTATCCGGTGACAAAGGAGCCGTACGGTCATCATCAGCCGGATTTGCTGCCGAATACTGGCTTGCTTTCTCCAACGTTTGTGGATCATCCAGAATGATCGCGGGAACGCCGTGGGCAGATGCCGTCATTGAAGCGGTTTGCTCGCAGCCGATCAGACAAGCAGGCCCGGTATCTTCCAACATGAAAGCCAAACGATCCGCTGGATAATCAGGGTCTAGCGGCAGGTAGCCTGCACCTGCTTTCAGCACCGCAAGGATACCGACCATCATCATCGTGGATCGCGGCAGCATGAGCCCGACCATCATCTCGGGCCCCACGCCTTGAGCAATCAAGAGGTGAGCCCATTGATTAGCCTGTGCATTGAGCTCGGCATAGCTGAGCGATTCTCCTTCATATACGACAGCTACCGCATCAGGATATTCACGGACTCTAGCCTCGAAAAGTTCCACGATCGTGGCGTCGCTCGCTGCGGCTGGCTGCTCCCAATTCACGACGCGGCTTTGCCGCTCCTCCGACATAAGGATATCCAACATCCCGATCGGCACATCCGGTTCTTCCAGTGCTCGCTCCAACAAGAGGAATAAACGCGCAGCAAGCTTCTCGACCGTTTCCCGTTCGTATAGATCGCTGGTGTACTCAAACCATCCGTCGATACCTGCCGGAGATCCATCTTCACCGCGCCGTTCACGGAATTCAATCGTGAGATCGAATTTGGCTTTGCCAACTGTCTCCAGATACAGTTCCGATGTTAGTTCCGGGAAATCCAGCGAAGCTTCCGGGGTATTTTGGAACGCCAGCATAATTTGGAACAACGGGTGTCTGGCCCTTGATCTTGGAGGATTGAGAACTTCAACCAACCGTTCAAACGGCACGTCTTGATGCTCATAAGCAGCAAGATTGACGCTCCTCACCCGTCCCAGCAGCTCACGGAAGGTGGGATCTCCTGACGTATCCGTCCGCAGGATCAGCGTATTGATGAACAGACCGACCAGTTCGCCAAGCGCATCATCACTGCGGCCCGCAATCGGGCTGCCGAGCGGAATATCCGTCCCCGCGCCAAGCCTCGTCAGCAGTGCGGCAAGCCCCGACTGAATGACCATGAATAAGCTTGTTCGGCTTTCACGGGCTAGTGCAGCCAGACGGCCATGCAGATTGGCATTCAGATGAACAAATAGGGTATCTCCCATGTGCGTAGCTTCTGCAGGCCTAGGGTAATCCGTTGGCAGTTCCAACTGATCGGGAAGATTATGCAAAGCCGATCGCCAATAAGCAACTTGACGGGCAATTAGACTGTCTGCATGGGATTCGTCACCAAGCAGCTGCTCCTGCCAAAGAGCATAATCAGCATACTGCAGCGGCAATGGCGCCAAGATGGGGGCCTCGCCTTTGGAACGGGCTCCATAAGCAGCGGCCAAATCACGCGTAAGCGGCGCAAGCGACCAGCCGTCTCCCACAATGTGATGCTGCAGCAGCAGCAGGACATGAGTATCGCCTTGCGGTCCTATTTGATAAAGATGCGCGCGGAATGCTTGCTCTTGGGCCAAATCGAACCCATAACGAACAGCAAGTGCGAGCTCATCAGCCAGTTCCGATTCTATAATTTCAGCTGTATGGAGAACGGTAGGGCAAGCGGAAGCTTCTAAAATCAGCTGCTTGGATACACCGCCATTCTCTGGAAAAATAGTGCGCAGCGTTTCATGCCGCTCAACAAGATCAGCCAATGCCTCTTCCAGCGCTTCGTGGTTAAGATGACCTTTCAGATGAATCACAAGGGGTATATTATAGGTCGGACTAGGCCCTTCCAGACAGTTCAGGAACCACAGACGTCGCTGAGCAAAAGAAAGCGGAATGTCCTGCGGCCGCACTGCTGGCCGAATGGCAGGGCGCGCTGCGGCAGCATGATCAAGCCGTTTGGCCATACCCGCCACTGTCGGAGCTTCGAAGAGACTGGCGATGCCGAGCTCGACACCCATGACCTCGCGAATACGATTCATAAGACGTCCGGCCAATAAGGAATGACCGCCCAGATCAAAAAATTCATCATCGATCCCGATTCTAGGCACACCAAGCACCTCAACGAACAATTCGCTAAGTATTTCTTCCTGCGGCGTGCGGGCAGCCCGGCCGATAGCGGCTTGGCTGTAATGCGGCGCAGGCAGCGCTTTGCGATCCAGCTTTCCGTTAGGCGTCAAAGGAAGCTCATCCAGAAAAACAAAAGCAGAAGGAATCATGTAATCGGGCAGTCGAACTGCTGCAAAATCGCGCAGCCCCCCCGTTTCAATGGCTTCACTGGCTACCGCATAGGCGACAAGACGCTTGTCGCCAGGCTGGTCTTCCCGCACAACAACAGCTGCTTTAAGCACGCCAGGATACTCAGCCAACACGGCTTCAATCTCGGCGACCTCGATGCGGAAGCCGCGGATTTTGATCTGATGATCAGCCCGGCCGCTGTAGTCCAAAGTGCCGTCCGGAAGCCAGCGAGCCATATCCCCGGTGCGGTACATGCGTGAACCGGGAAGGCCGTGCGGATTCGCGACGAAACGCTCAGCCGTTAAGGCCGCACGTCCTAAATAACCGACGGCAAGACCATCTCCCGCGATATACAGATCACCGGTTACTCCTAGGGGAACAGGCTGCAGCGCGCTATCCAGAATATACAACTGCGTATTCCAGATTGGCCGTCCAATCGATGGCTTGCCATCCGGCTCCGACGTAAAGGTGAGTGCCGTCGACCAAATCGTCGTCTCTGTCGGACCATAGAGATTGGTCACCTGACAACCTAATTGAAGCAGATCGCGCAACAAGCCCGCAGACAGTGCTTCCCCCCCGACCAGAACACGCAAGCCGCGCAAGGAATGAGGTTCGTGTTCTACAAGCGCATGCCAAAGGGAAGGCGTTGCTTGCATCAGTGTGGCACCGGAAGAAACGATCAATTTGGATAAGGCTGCGGAATCCTGAATCGTTATTTTATCAGCGACAATAACCTGCGCCCCATTCAGTAAAGGCAGAAAGATCTCAAGAATGGAAATATCAAAAGCTACAGTCGTCACAGCGAACAAACGATCAGCGGCGCCAAGTGAAAACTGCTCCTGCATGGAAAGTAAGAAGTTTGTTAAGCTGGCAAAGGAAATAACAACACCTTTGGGTCTCCCAGTTGAACCAGAGGTATACAAAATGTAGGCCGGATTCTGTCCCGTAGGAACGCCAATGCGCTCCTGATCGGATATATTGGCAGCCGATATGCGGCTAATCTGCTCGCTAGTCTCATGATCATCGAGCACGATTGACTTGGAAGCTGAATCTTCTGTCAATCGGGAGGCGACTTCCCGGCTGGTCAGCGTTACTAACGCACGCGCATCCTCCAGCATATAGGCAACACGATCAGCCGGATAATCTGGGTCTAGCGGAAGGTAGGCTGCACCTGTTTTGTGTACTGCCAGCATGCTGACAATCATCTCGACAGAGCGTGGGAGCGCCAGCGCAACAATGCTTTGCGGCCCTGCTCCATGAGCGATCAGCAGCCTGGCAAGCTGATTGGCTTTGGCATTTAGTTGCTCATAAGAAACAGAAACATCGTTATGAACAACAGCCACGGCGGCAGGACCGCGGGTTGCCTGAACTTCAAACAATTCCGATGTCCTTGCGGAAGGCAGGGTCCGAAATGTATCGTTCCACTGCGTCAGCATCCCTTCGCGCTCGCTCTCAGCCAGTAGTTCCACTAATCCAATAGAGGAACTAGGAGCTGCTTCCGTCAGCTTGCCCAGATAGTGCACAAACCGCTGATGATGAGCCTCAAGCTCAGCCGCTGTGTACAGCTCTGGATTGCCATCCATGTCGATCTGGAGCCCGCTTCCATCGGCTTTCAGATAGACATTAATCGCTAGGTCGTCGACGGGACCTGCGGATAGATTCGTTTTGGTTCCTGCATGACCGTCAAAATTCAAATTATTGTCAAACGGCATAATGTTGATGAGGGGGCCGAATATACGGCGGTTATCCCCTACCCGCTTCAAGTCACGGCGCAGCTCTTCGTGCCGGTAGCCTTGATGCTTGCGGATTTCACGGATTTCATGGGCAATCTGCTGCACCAATTCGGAGACGCTCATGCCAGGACGGATAAATAGGCGGAGCGGCAAAATATTCATCACCATTGCCGGTGTGTTCAGCGACACAGAGCCTAGCCTTCCCATCATAGGCAGTCCCAGGATCACCTCTGACGCTCCGGTCAAACGATGAAGATAGGAGCCTGCTGCGGCAAGCACCAGATCCGACCAAGCTGCCTCATGCAGCTGAGCGCAGGCGCGCAGGCTTTGGGCTTGGCCCGGCGAAAGCAGCGTCGTTTGGCGCAGAAAGCTTTTGGCACTGCGGGGCGACTTCTCAGCCAGACTGACAGCATCTGGCTCATCGGCAAAACGCTCCAGCCAGAACTGCCGGTCCTGCTGCGCTTTGGCGGAGGTCCGGTAAGCTTGGTCTTCCTCCAGCACGCGCTGCCACGAGCCGAAGCTTCCTTCCTGCACAGGCAAGTGATTCATTAGAGCCGTATATACTTTGGCTACACGTTTGGACAGCAACGAGAATCCAAACCCGTCCATCACGATATGGTGAATGCGTTGATACCACAGAAAGCGGTCCTGCCCTACCCGGAATAACGCCTCCGTGAAGAGAGGTCCTTGCGTCAGGTCGCATGGTTGGCTGAGATCTGCGTCCATCCAAGCTTTGGCTGTTAGATCAGGCTCAGTCTCAGAGGTCAGATCCAGATAGGTAAATGGCCAGTGCGAATCAGGCTGCTCAGCCTGCCAAGGTCCATCTCTATCTTCAGCGAACTTAACATGCAGCGTTTGGGCTTCCAGAACGACTTGACGCACTGCCAGTTCGAACTGAATTGGATCTATCAAACCGTGAATTTCTACCCATTCCCCCGTGTTGTACATGGGATTACCGGGATCAAGTTGTTGCGCATACCAGATGCCTGATTGCGCACCGGATAAGGGTCTTCTTATATGTTGAGCGACAAGCATACCAGCAGCCTCCTTCATCATCTAGGCGAAATAGTCAAGATTCGGCACCGGCAGCTTCAACCTCGAAGCCAGCAGCTGCCACCATTTGGCCAGTGTAGGCTGCTCAGCTAATTCAACGAAAGTAACCTCTGCCCCGGCACGTCTCCAGCTCTCTACCAAACTCATAATCCGGATGGAATCCAAGCCTTTCTCGTTAATTAGATCGTCCTCATCCTTCAAACTTTCCGGTGCTTCGTAGAGTAATTTAGCAACCTGCTCACGCACAGTTTCTATGCTCAGCTGCGGCTCTTCCGAAGTGGCAGCGATATGTGATGGAGCTATTGCGGCTTCCAATTGCTGAAGCACATCTTGAGTGGTAAGGGTGACGGCACAGCGCTGTGCTGCGTAGTTCAGAGCCATTTTATGATTATCCAGAGAGAAATCTGCGACTGCATCGGCGACAAAAAACGGCTGAATATCCTGCATAAAAGCTTCACAGGCCGTCATCAAGCAGCCGATATGCGCGTAAATGCCAGTCACAATTAATTGGTCGCGCCCCTGCTCCTGCATAATTTCCGCTAAATTCGTCTTGCGAAAACCACTGTAGCGCCATTTGGTCAATACGATATCCCCTTCTAACGGGGCCAGTTCTGTCACAATGTGCTTCTCTTCCGGCTTGTCGTTCAGACCAGCGCCCCAGAAATCAAAGAGAAGTCCTCGTTGCTCAGGCGTTTGGTTATCCGGTTGGGCCGTATACACCACGGGAATCCCCAGCTCTCGGCACTTCACACGCAAGGCATCAATATGCGCAAGCAGCTCAATGACAGGCGACGCGCCCGGTGTGAACGCATTTAGGAAATATTTTTGCATATCATGAATAAGAAAAACGGCCCTCTTAGGATCTACGACCCAAGAAGCTCGGTTCTCAGGTAAATCAGCTGCGATAGGCATCGCGTATGGTTGAATAGTTGGAAGTGCCATCATAGACCTACTTTCTGCTCGAATTGAGATTAAACTGTGGTGGGTAATAAGCTTTCTCGCAAAGCTTTTTTACTGACTTTACCGACAGTCGTTTGTGGAAAAGCGGTTAAAAATTGTATCCGATCCGGTATTTTGAACGGTGCAAGACCGCGTGAACGCAGGTAGTTCTTAAGTTCGGCCACAGACAAGGCATCCCCCCGGGGAATGACAAAAGCACAGGACCGCTCTCCGAGAAAGGGATCCGGCATCGACACAAGCGCTGCATCATAAACCCCCGGATGAGACAACAAATGATTCTCTACTTCTTCCGCTGCAATCTTGTCGCCACCGCGATTGATTTGGTCTTTGGCACGGCCCTCGACAACGAGATAACCGGCTTCATTAACCATCACGAGATCGCCTGTTTTATAGAAACCATCCTCCGTGAAGGATTTGGCATTGTGCGCTTCCGCTTTGTAGTAGCCTCGAATCGTGTAGGGACCACGTGTCCAAAGTTCACCTACTTCTCCGGCTTTTACAACAACTCCATCCTCGTCCACCACACGGACTTCATCCCACGCAGACATAGGTCTACCCTGGGTACTTACGATAACGTCTTCCGAATCGTCAAGTCTGGTGTAATTCACAAGCCCTTCCGCCATGCCAAAAACTTGCTGCAGCGTGCAGCCCAGTTCTGGTTTGACTCGGCGTGCTGCTTCCTCACTGAACTTGGCGCCTCCCACTTGCAGCACCTTAAGGCTCGACAGATCATAAGATCGGCTTGCTGCCGCCTCCATCCAGATAAGAGCCAGCGGAGGCACCAGCGCCGTTATGGTAACGCGTTCCTTCGCAATCAAAGGGAAAGCATCATCAGGGCTCGGTCTCGATGCCATGACAATTCTGCCTCCAGCCAGAAGCGTCCCCAGGACCCCAGGTGAACTCAATGGAAAATTATGAGCAACGGGAAGAGCTGCCAAATACACGCTTTCCTCGTTCATTCCGCAGACTTCATTGCTTCTACGGAAGCTGTACATGTAGTCATCATGTGTACGTGGAATCAATTTGGGCAGTCCTGTGCTGCCTCCTGATAATTGTAGAAAAGCAACATCGCTTGCTTTCACCTCTGGCCAGCCTGATGAAGAAGGTACTTCTGAATTAAGCTGATACAGGCTGTCTAGTGAGCGAAAAAGTCCAGGATCGCCTACGACCAGAACATGCTCAAGCGTTGCTACTTGGTCTTTGACTGCGTTCGCAAGCTCTCTATAATCAAAACCGTTGTCTTGATCCTGTATCACATAAGCAACGGCTTCACTAAATTCACTTAAATAACTAATTTCGCTGTGGCGATGGGCCGGCAGGGCGAATACGGGAATCGCCCCTATTTTGAACAGGGCAAAAACCACAATGAAAAATTCACCGATGTTGGGCAGTTGAACAATCACACGGTCGTACTGCTTCACACCCAGCGTCAATAATCCCGCAGCCAGCTCCTGTGCTCGCTGATTTAAAGTTTCATAGCTCAGTCGCTGCTCTCCGCTGACGACGGCAATCCTTTCGCTATGCACACGTGCTTGTTCAGTCAGCATGTCGCCGAGCGTCAGTCCCTGCCACAAGCCTTCCTCCCGATATAGCTGAGCCCACTCATCCGGCCAGGTTGGACAATTCGTTAACACTTCGCATCGCTCCTATTCCTATCGTCATGATTCATGGTTTATGCCCATGGCATGAAGCATGGTGCGGAATTTAGCGGTCGTTTCCTGCAATTCAGACTCCGCGCTTGATTCTGCTACCACGCCTGCGCCTGCATACAGTTGAAGAGATCGACTCTCCGCTACAGCACAACGGATCGTAATTATCCATTCACCGTCTCCACTGGCATCGCACCAACCTACCAAACCGGTATAGAATCCACGATCAAAAGGTTCGATTTCACGGATGGCTTCCCTGGCTAGCGCCGTTGGAGAGCCGCATACCGCTGGTGTCGGGTGCAAAGCAACAGCAAGGGCCAGCGAAGTGACAGATGGATCTGTTAATTCCCCCCTTAATTCGGTTGAGAGATGCCACATGGTCGCCGTCTGCACAAGCGAAGGCGCTTGCGGAACGTCCAGATTGTGGCAAAATGGTCGAAGCGCTTCTGCTACAGCTTCAATCACGAGCGCGTGCTCACGTAAATCCTTGGGTGAGACAAGCAGTTCCTTCGCTCGCCTTGCATCCTCGATCGGATCCTCACTGCGTGGAGCGGAGCCCGCGAGCGGGTTCACAACCACTTCGCGTCCTGATCGCGATACGAGCAGCTCTGGGCTGGCGCCAATCAGCGTTCTGCTCTCAATGCTCGGAGGCGCTTGGAGATTCCCTTCGACGCGCTTCGGCAAGTCAACCGCGAATGTATAACCATGCGTATTATGGACAGCCAAATTACGCAGGAGTTGCCGTAAATCCACTTTGTTAGGCGATGTGAGCTTCAAGGAACGCGCTAGCACAATCTTGTCCAGTTCGCCTGATCTGAGGCGTTTCAACGCCTTTTCAACGCCGCTCACATAACCTTCGGCCGAGGGGATTGCGACGGTCTCAAAGTTGGAACCGATCGGGCGTCGTACCCGTTCATGCGGTTCAAACTGCAGCGGTCCCATTTTACGCGTTGTCATCGGAACTACCAGCTGCGCCGGCTGCATCGGATCAAAGGGGACTGCGCCTACAAGCATCGGGACACTTTGTCCAGGCTGCCTGATATGAGCGAGCAATCGCGCTGCCCGTTCCGGCAGTGACTGGAGTTCATTGCCATGGGGGGATTCCGGTAAATCAGCAATCGTCCCTTGAGCCAATAGGGTGGCACGTGGAGAAGCAAAGAAAAACGAGGAACCCGGCTGATAATCTGCTAGAAGATCGGCCGCTACAACCTCACGATCAAGTTGAATATTGGTTTTCATTCTATCTAACGCCTCCTTCATCAATGGTCTAAACGCCTAGAGTTGCTCCCCCGTCTACGCGCAAATCATGCATGGTGAGATGCCCCGCTTGCGCCGAGAGAAGAAAGAGCACACTGGCTGCGATATCTTCAGGTGTCGCTAATTTTCTGAGCGGAATTCCCGTTCTATAAGTCTCTAAGGAGCCTTCGATCGTACGCTGAGCTCCGCTTTCATCTTCCCACATGGACCTGAGCATGGGCGTGTCTGTTGAGCCTGGGGAGACGATGTTGCAGCGAATCCCATACTCAGCGAGTTCCAGACCCAGACACTTCGTGAACATGGTCACCGCTGCCTTGGAAGTGGCATACGCCCCCATATGCATGCGCGGAATTGCAGCAGCATTGGAGCTGACCGTGACGACAGCCCCATTGCGGCGCGGCTTCATGTAGGAGAGAACCGCTCTTGAGATATGAAAAACGCCGTTAAGATTAACAGACATCACATCGGACCAATCGGCATCGGAGAGGCTGGTAAGAGCTCCCATTCTTAACACCCCGGCCGCATGGACAAGAAGTTCAATCGGCCCCAACTCGCGCTCGATACGGTCAACCACAGCTTGAACGGATTCACTGTCCCGCACATCTGCGGAGTACGCAAATGCCTTCAGTCCTTGTTCTTTTAGCTCAGTCGCGAGACGGTTCAGCGTATCCTGCTGCAAATCTACAGCAGCTACAACGGCTCCCTGCTTGCACAAAGCTCTAACAATGGCTTCGCCAATGCCTTGAGCGGCTCCAGTAACCAAAGCCACTTTGCCTGTAAATTGTAGATCCTGCATACGTTTAATTAACCCCCCAGCACAAAACGGAGCATGCGGCTCACAAGCGCAGGAAGAACGGAAACATGTCCCTCGCCCTCAAACTCCTGGTACTCCACACGCAGCTCTTCGCTCGTTAAAAGTGAGAACCGTTCGAAAAACTCACGGGCATTTCCGTTCATGCCGCTTGGATGCGCATCTTCCAGCTCACCTAGCGTAATTAATAAATGGATTCTCTTTCTTGCATGCTGCTGAAGCGCCGCGAATTGTGCCTCTTGCTGCCTCACTAGTTCCTTATTCCAATGGATCGACGGACTGCCTGCCACATAAAATTGAAAGCTGTCAGGCATCGTCAAAAGCGTTTGAAGGACAAAAAGCCCGCCCAAGGAGTGTCCAAAAATCCCCTGCCGATTCCGATCGACCGGATAGTCGCGTTCGATTCGCGGTTTCAATGCTTGCTCGATGAAATCCCGGAAATCCTCAGCGCCCCCCACTTTGGGCCATACATGATCTTTATTCCTTACAGGAAGAGCTTTGAGGACTTCATCCGAAGTCGGCATCGTGAAATCATAGTACCGGGAATCGTCGAACGGTTCGTCCGTCGGATATCCGATACCTACGATGATGGCCGGATAAACGCCGGTCTTTTCCGGTCTGCGAGCTTGAACTCGCACTGCTTCTACAATCGTGCCGAACAAAGCATTGGCATCCAACAGATATAGAACAGGAAATCCTTGCGGCGGCGCTTCTTGCGCTGGTGTGTAGACGAAGATGCGATACGGCTGCTGTCTTGCCTTCGATGGAAGGAGAAACTGATGTGTATTAGGCAGAGAGAAGGCCTCGAGGCTATTCTCGACCTGAGGAATATGCGGGATGTCATTGTCTAAACGGGTCAAGTTGGTTTTCCTCTCCTTTCAAGTTCAAATCATTATTCATCACCTTCGAAGGTGTTTACTGATAATGATTCTCATTGTTGATTATAAGTGAAGGCTGTTATCCAGACCATGAACAATTTCCTTATACTGGTATGGATAATATACAGAAACATGTTGAAGTCGTTGGCTTGCAGAGGAATAGGCGTAAAAAAAGGCCTGCCCTTGTCGTTCAAGGGTCAGACCTTGCTCCGTTGAATTGCACGGTTCAGCATGACAGATCTACACGGGTTACCTCCTTATTAGGCAGGAAATCCTCGCTTTTATAGCCATTTATTAACCCTGCCTCATAGGCAGCGGCAACGGCGGAATACTGCCAACCATTTCCTGCGCCATGAAATGGAACCTTACCAACGCTGTCGTCTAATCCAAGCGAGCGTACCAGCAAAGCCGCGATTTCTGTTCGCGTGATGCTGCCACTCGGCTCAAACCTTTCTTGGCCTCGCCCGTCTACAATCATTTTTGCCGCCGGCAGCTCAATGCTGTTTTTGGCCCAGCAGCCCTGACACCTTACAGCAGTTGCCGTAGGGGATGCTGTGGCAGAATGGTGTCGACAATATCGTCACTTTGGGGAGAGAATCGGCTTCGCCTCGACAACATCGTCACTTTGGGGAGAGAACCCGCTTCGCTAGCTGAGAGAGTCTCCTCTTCATAGCGGCAACCCCGACAATCCCTATCACCATCAGGGGAACTCTAGGGCGCTATTCAGACAAAAAGCAGGGTTATTTGGACAATAGCGGAACTACAGGGTCTTATTTCCACGAAAAACGCCGAATTTCCTACCAAACAGCAAAATAGCGGACTGTAGTTCCCTCCCCCTGCGAAAATGATACTTTTTTGCTGGAATAGCGTACTGTAGTTCCCCTATTTCCGCGCGAGGCTGCTGGTACACATTAGAAATCGCGGTTAGGTCATCCATTCCATGGACCTTGAGGCAAACCCAAGCCTCCTAACGAACTCAATGCCCTTTATTCCGTCAAAATCGCTCATTCTGAAATTGTAATGAATCCCTAATGCCCTATTTCAAACAAGTGATCACCTTTCCGCCTAAAATTTGCTCGATAGCGTTTATCCAGTTCATTATATCGCCAAAGCAGTCATTTTCCGCTGTATAAGCATCCAACAGTTCATTAGATGCACTTTGAGCCCCCCCTAAAGCGAGTCTGCGGTGGACGTCAGTAAATAAGGGGAAAGCTTCGCTCACCCCAAGCCCAAAAACATATAAATTCTGTTTAGAAAAACCTCGCCTAAGGGGCTATGTTTACAGGAAATTTGTGCTCGGACTGCCGGATGCAGATGGAGCGCGGAATGAGCTTGAGAGCAAGATGAGATGGACAGCTGGATGAATAGGCAAACTGTTATTCCGAGCGCATCGAACCACATAAAAAGCCGCCCGCAAGCAGATGCAAGAACGGTGACCCGGAAGGCAGACACTTTCAAAGAAGTATCCATCTTTCGGGTCACCGTTCAGATCTACCTGAAGACAGCCCCAATTCTTTCACCTATACAGCACTTAATGCCTTTGCTTATTCCGATAGAGCAGCCATACAAAGTAGGGCACGCCAACAATCGCTATAACAACCCCAACCGGCAGTTCAGCCGGTGTGAATACCGTCTTCGCTATGAAGTCGGAGATCATAACGAGCAGCGCTCCGACGATGGCGCATACCGGCATCATCCGACGGTGGGAAATGCCGACAAGCCGGCGAGCGATGTGCGGCGACATCAATCCGATGAATCCAATGCCTCCGGATACGGACACGCATGCGCTAACGATACCGATGCTGCTGAGCATCAGCAGCGCTTTCTGCTTCTCCACGGAAACGCCAAGACTGCGAACCGTGTCTTCTTTGAGCTGAAACACGTCGAGAATGCGAGTGCGCGTTACGAGTATCGGCGTGAGCACGATCAGCCAAGGCAGCATGGAAACGATGTATTTCCAGTTTGCATTATAAATGCTCCCGGAGGCCCATACTGCAGCCATTTCGAAATCCTTGGCATTCATTTTCAAGGTAATGAACAGGGTAACCGCCGACAGGCCTGAGGCTATCGCGATGCCTGTCAGCAGCAGCCGCTGGGATTCTAATCTGCCGTTTTTCCAAGAAAACGCATAGATCAGCATGGCAGCGCCCAAGCCGCCAATCAGACCGACCAATGGCATCGCCAAAATTGCCGTCCAACTTGTTCCTTTCACTTTGCCTTGGTAGAAAAAAAGGAAGATGACCATCGCCACGCCTGCCCCGGCATTAATCCCCAGGATGCCTGGATCAGCCAGATTATTGCGCGTCAAGCTCTGAACGGCAGCCCCAGCCATCCCCAGCCCCATCCCCACGATGGCAGCGATGACGATGCGAGGAAGCCGGAACTCAAAAATCACAAGATCAAAATCCTTCTGCGGCTGAATCCGCAAAAGTGTCCGCATAATATCGCGAAGCGTAATGTCAAAAGCACCGTTTGTTAAGGAAATATAGGCGGTCAACAGCATAAGTCCGACTCCGACGATAACCGTCACAAGAAATGTGCTGCGAGATTTCTTAGCGATGGGAATCCCCTCCCCGCGTTCGAATTAGGTAGAGGAAGTAAGGCACCCCGATAATAGCCGTAACGACGCCAATCGGCATTTCAAAGGGATAGTTCAGAAATCGGCTGAGCACATCGCAGAGCGCCAGAAAGACGCCTCCGATGACCGCTGAGCAGGGGATGATCCATTTGTAATCAAGCCCTGTGAGAAAACGTGTAATGTGCGGCACAAGCAGCCCTACGAAGCCGATCTTGCCGGCAATCGCCACCGAGATACCCGTCAGCAGAATAACGCTAAGCGTCGCCGTTAGCTTCACTAGCGTCGTTCTCTGTCCGAGGGAGACGGCAAGCTCTTCACCCAACGAGAAAATCGTGACGGATTTGGAAATCCACATCGCCATCACAAGCCCTGCAACAGCAAAAGGAACCGCCAGCATGATTAACTGCGGGTCCATTTGATGCAAGCGGGAATTGTACCAGAAGCTAATATTTTGCGAAACTTGAAAATACATCGCCATTGCAGAAGAAACGCTGCTCAGAAACGTTCCAATCAACGTTCCCAGAATCGCCAGCCGCACCGGTGAAAGACCTCCCGGCAGTAAGGACGCGAGTCCGAATACCAGCACAATACTAAGCGCTGAACCTATGAAAGAAGCAATAATCATCGCCATAGATGAGGCATAAGGCGCCATAATCATGCAAATTGTTACAGCAAAAGCTGAACCGTCGGTGATCCCCATAATGGAAGGGGATGCCAGGTCATTCCTGGTCATCCCCTGCATGAGAGCCCCTGATACCGCCAGGAAGGCGCCGACTAGAAGCGCTCCGCCTACTCTGGGCAGCCTAGAGTGTGTAATGATCTGATGATCCACATTCCCCGCATCGAAATGCAGGAATGCATTGAAGACACTGCTTATATCGATGTTTTTGGCGCCATACAGGATCGAGAGTAAGATCGTGAACACTACTGCGAAAGGCGCCGCTGTCAAGATAAGCGTATGCCCCGGAATCCTCAGTTTCATAACATTACTCTCACTTTGCTTGAACTAGTTTACTTTTGTTGATCGCTTCAAAAAACTTAATTTTACTGTAAGCTGTTCCGCCTTGTGTCAAAGGATCAACAAGATTCGTATACAACTGGTCATTTTTCACAGCGTTGATACTTTTGAAAATCGGATTATTTTTCAGTTCATCAAACACTTTAGGTGTATCTTTGTTTTCTTCTTCGGAGAACTGAATGAACAAGTAATCCGGATTCATTTCAGACAGCTTTTCCAAAGAAATGTTTTGCTGTGCCTTGGCTTGCTTCACTTCGTTAGGAACTGTAGCGCCAAGCTCAGCGTAGATGGAAGGGTTGAAGAAGACGTCTTCAGGATAAATGAACAAGCTTCCTGCACGCACGCGTAGAGCCAGCACCTTTTTATCTTTTAAAACAGGTCCGATCTTTGTTTTAAGCGCTGCTGCATCTTTTTTGTACGTATCGAGGACTTGCTTCGCTTTATCTTGCTTGCCTGTCAAATCCCCTAGAAGCAAAAGATTGTTCTCCCAATCTGTCGCAATATGGGAAACCGGAATCGTTGGTCCGATTTTGCTGACTTTCTCAACCGTTTCTGCCGGGAACTTCGTGCTCATCAGAATGACGTCTGGCTTGAGCTTCACAATCGTTTCCAGATTCGGCTGTATTTTCTCGCCTACACCTTCTGCTTTTTCAGTAATTGGCGCGAACAACGCCGGGAATTTCCCGCTGACAGTGATCGCTCCAACTGGTTTCACATCCAGCAAAAGCGCGTCTTCCATGGATTCCAGCGAGCCTGTAATAACAACTCTCTCTGCTTTGGCAGGAACCGTGTACTCTTTGCCGCCATATTTAATCACTCTTGGGCCTGATGCTGTTGCCTGTGGAGTAGCTGTAGCTGCAGCCGTACTGCTGACTTTCTCTGGCGCTTTGGTCGCAGCCGCTGGAACCGGCTCCCCTTTACCTCCACATGCTGTTAAACCTACTAAGACCATCGTCGAAATACCGAGTGTCCATAATTTCTTCATTTTGTCTAAACCCCTCTCACTCACTTTATCATTGATAATCATTCTCATCAAATTATAGGGGAAGGCGTCCCAACCGAACATGGATAATATCCAGAAAATATTATGTACGATTTCCACATAGCTGCTCATTGAGATCTATAATCATTCGTTCGCTTGCATAAGCCGAGTACTCTCGCCAAGGATCTGAAGAAATGAAGTGCACTTTATTCTTGCGCACGGCTTCTAAATCCTGCCATTGTTTGGAGTTCTGTACCCGGTCCCAGTGATGCAGCGTTTCGGTTTCTTGGCAAATGTTAAGCAAAATATGATCTGCGTTAATGGAGACCAGCTCCTCCAAATCCAAGCCCTGCCCTTCATGATAGCCTTCCACGCCGTGCGGGACATTCATTTGCAGGTCGCCATAAACAACCTCCCGCATCCCCCGTGTGGGGAAGATGTGATAGGAATCCTTGAACTGGCTTATGACCAGCAGCTTCTCCTGCTTCAGCTTATCGTGCAAGCGGTCGCGGACATGCGCGACTTTGCGGTTATACCCGTTTAACCAAGCTTCCGCTTCATCAGTAGCACCTACGATCTTCGCGGTCATCAACAACTGTTCACGCCAAGTCGTTTCATGCAGGGGAATGATATGCACAGGTGCGATGCGCTCCAAACGTTCCTTTTCCAATGGATGAAGTTGGTCTGTACATATAATACAATCCAATTGGCTTTGCGCGAGCGCCTCAACCTTAACTTCCCAGTCTTCGTTATAGCGGTAACCACTGAGGTGAAGCGGTATATCTGTGCGATATTTATTATAGTAGTACGAAGTCCACTTAGGATGCAGCGGAGCTGCGTAAGGGACGATTTTGAGCGCAAGAAGCTGCCCCAGCGTCGGTGCCGAGTAAGCAGCTATTCGGAGTCTTCGGTTTTTAAGATAAATGGTCGGAGATACCCCAACCTCTTTTTTGAACATTCGGCTAAAATAAAATTCGTCATTATAGCCAACCTGAAACGCGATTTCCCGCAACCGAACATCCGATTGAACCATTAACTGTTTCGCCATCGTGACACGGACTTCGGTCAAATAATCAATCGCCGTTTTCCCATACGTTTTTTTGAATAAATTCACATAATATTTGGGACTGATTTCAGCCATGCGGGCAAGCTGTTCAATGGTGATGCCCTCCCGGTAATGGTTGTCGATGTACAACTTGGTGCGGTCCATTGCAGCCCTGGAATCGGGTCTGGTTGCCTGACGCAGATGATTCATGATCCAGTAGAGCAACTCTTGGAAAAGAGACTGCCCCCGGAACCGTTCCATGGGCTTATCACTCCGGCTGCAGCTGCACAACTGCTCACAAAGCATCAGCATGGCGTTCTCCATATGGATGGTCGTGTCACCTGAAAGCGGAAATGCAACAGTCCCCTGCCCATCCTGATGAATATCGAATTCCATCATATATACGTCGGCTTTCTTGCCATGATCTTCACAGATCCCAATCGTCTGACCAGGCGAAACGAAATAAACGACATCCTGCTGCAAACGGTAGGTCTCCAAATCAAGCGTCAAAAGGCCTTCTGCCTGTTTAACTACAATTAAATAGTAGGAAGAAGTCAGTTGTGGCGCCATATATCCATCTTGCAGCCAATGAGCCGTGCGAAACTTAACCCATAGGCTGTCAAGGTTAGCTAAAAGGTCTTTATCCTTGGAAAGTTCCATCGAAAGAGCAGTGGACAATTCAAACAACTCCCTCATTTATGAAAATGATAATCATTATCACATTTGAACTTAGCACAAGAGAATAAGGCCTGTCAACTAGGGACAGACCTTACTCGCTCGATTATTGCTTGAGGCTGCATCCTCTGGAATGATTCCCAAGTTCTGGCGGATTTAGAACAAGACATTAAACTGTACGCTGGATCTAATGGGTACGATTGAAGGAGCCAATCCTCATCTTGGATGCGTTTAACCCCCTCCACTCCCTCTGGCGTGATCAAGGAAAACGAATGCAAGGGCAGGCTTAAACCAGTACCTATCGCTTTGATATAGCTTTCTTTGGCCGTCCATATTTGATAAAAGCGGAACTGCCTGCTTTCTGGGTCAGATGACTCTGTGATGTAGCGGTATTCCTCCTCTGCAAACAAAGAGCGCGTTAATGCTTCATCGTAGGCTTGAATCTGCTCCACATCCACACCGACAGGCTGACTATCTACCATACAAGCAACCCAGTTTCCTGAGTGTGAGATGTTAAAATGAAAGTGGTCCGCTCCACTAAGCCGAGGTTTCCCATTAGGGCCGAATTCAAACACAATTTCAGCGTTAGGAAGCCTGACTTCTTCTATTATTAAGCTTCGCAGCAGCAATTCTGCCCACAGCCCGCGCAGCAAGTCCTCCCGGCGGTGAAATCTTCGCAGCCTTGTTCTTTTTTCCTCCGCTACCAAATCCAAAAGTTCTTCAACTGGCTGCCCCGCTACAGTATCCATCGACAAGACAAATAAACCTGCGATGACGATCACCTCCTTTTCAAAAAATTGTAAACCAATACATAGCACTTGTCAGTTTAACAAATACTTCACACTATCTTCCATATCTTTTATGTTAATGTTATAGTACAAGATATGTAAAATTAATTATTTAAACGGAGGTCAAAAAAGAGATGATGAAAAAATTTACCGTTATCAGTTTGTCCATGATGGTTGCTGCTACTGCTCTTGCAGGATGCGCAAAGAAAGAGGAGACAAAACCATCTGCGTCTACTACGCCTAAAGCGTCTACAGCTGCTTCAGCCACTCCGGCTGCTGCTGGTTTTGTTCCAAAAGAACTTAAAGTACAGTTCGTTCCTTCCCAAAATGCGGAAACATTAGAAGCAAAAGCAAAACCGCTTGAGAAATTGCTGCAAGATAAACTGGGTATCCCAGTTAAAGTTTCCGTTTCCACGGACTATAACGTTGTAATCGAAGCTATGGCTTCCAAACAAGTTGACATCGGCTTCTTGCCGCCAAGCAACTATGTTGTTGCTCATGACACTCGTAATGCCGCTGACTTACTTGTTCAAGCAACACGCTTGGGTGTTGACGATGCGACAGGTCAACCAACCAAAGATCTCGTGAATTTCTACAAATCAGAAATCCTTGTAAAAGCGGATTCCCCTATCAAATCCGTTGCAGATTTGAAAGGCAAAAAAATCGGCTGGCAAGGTGTTACATCTGCAGCTGGTTATATTTATCCAGGACTATTATTGAAGAAAGCAAACATCGATCCGGTTAAAGACGTTACAGGCGTTCAATTCCAAGGCCATGATAAAGCCGTTATCGCTCTGCTGAACGGTCAAGTCGACGCTGTGGGCGTTTTCCAAGATATTCGGACCAATATGTTGAAAGATTACCCAGAGCTATTTAAACAAACAAAAGTTCTTGCATACTCAGATAACATCCCTAATGATGTAATCGCTGTACGCCCAGATATGGACGCAACTTGGAAAAAGAAAATTCAAGATGCCTTCATCGCCATTGGTAACGACCCAGAAGGTCAAAAAATCATCCTTGATGTTTACACTCATAAAGGCTATGTAGTTACTGAAGATTCAAAATTCAATATCGTTCGTGAAGCTAATAAAGCAATGGGCTTGAAATAAGCCATTTTGACAAAAAACCTCAACTCTTACGAGTTGAGGTTTTTTTGCCATTTCCCGACTACTCTGCTTTCCCCTTGCATACTATGAATGTGGCATGTCTTGGACGTGTCATAACCCACAGTGAGGTGAAATTGAATGTTCGAAATGTTAATCAGCCAACGATCCATGGTCTCCATCCGATGCGGAAAAGATGATATCAAAGGTATCATTACGCATTATCATGAACAATTTCAACTACTGAAAATAAGCAATGTATTAATTCCGATAGAGCTTATCGAACAAATCGAAGTGTTGGAGCCTGCAAGCTCGTCCACGCCTATGCCGCTAATACCTGTAGAGAATGACGCATCACAGTATCAAGACAGCAGAGGCAGAGTACAGCGCTGAGCTTGGACGATGCGCGGGCTCGGCTGAGAGTGCAGAAGCCAAGTCTATTGCGACGCCATTCAGCGCAGCACAACGGCCCACGACACTGTCGAACATGGACTTATTTGAGAATAACGGCTCCGTCGCTCTGAGAGATGAGCTATTTAAGCGCGACAAAATCCTCATGAGGGAACTGTGGGGCGCTATTTAGGCAAATATCAGGGATACTAAAACAATAGCGGAACTACAGGGTCTTATTTCCTCGAAAAAAGCTGATTTTCCCAGTAAACAGCAAAATAGCGTACTGTAGTTCCCTTAGCTTAGCTATAGTGGCACTTTTTTCTAGAATAGCGCCCTGTAGTTCCCTTATGTTCGCCTAAAGCAGCTGGGTAACTCCTCGATCACTCCAAAACAGCAGCCATTCGAACAAATAAGCACGTTCAGCTATCTTACTTACGTAAATAAAGGCTGCCGAGAATTTCTCGACAGCCTGAGGTCATTACGTCACACAATTCGCTTGCGAAGTGAGCCCGAAATGTAATCAATAATCGATACGGTAACAATAATACCGATCAGAATAATCCCTACACGCGGCCACTGCCGTGCATTCAGGGCAAAGATCAGCGGCGTACCGATACCGCCGGCACCGATAACACCGAGCAAAGTAGCTGACCGGACGTTAATCTCGAAACGATACAACGTATACGAGATGAAATCAGGAATGACCTGTGGGATAACCGCATACGCCATTCGCTGCCAGATGTTGGCCCCAACGGCGGTCATCGCCTCGGAAGGCCCCATGTCCATATTCTCGATAGCCTCTGCATACAGCTTGCCTAGCATCCCCACGGAGTGGAGCCCCAAGGCCATAACCCCAGCGTAAGCATTAGGTCCAACAGCTTTAATGAAGATCAGAGCCATAATAATTTCTGGAATGGTACGAACTACGCTCAAGAAGAATTTCCCTGTTCCTGATACCGCACGGAAACGACTCATATTCGCGGCTGCCCAGAAGGCGAACGGCAAGCAGACGAAGGCTGAAACAAAGTTGCCCAGATACGAGATCGATAGCGTTTCAAGCAAGGAGCGCAGTAAATCCTCACCTTCCGGGATGTACACATAAGCCCAATCAGGATGAAATAATCCGCTGATCATCGCTTTCGTCAAGATCCAAGTTGTCGGTTGGAAGCCCGTCAGTTCAAGTCCTGTTACGGACCAGACGATCAGGCCGATAAGCGCAATCCATCCGATCGTTTTGTACGTGCGAGCACGTGACTCGGACATCGGCTTTGCGCTTCCTTTTAGCAAATATGCACGGAAACGCGTACTAACCAGGTCGATAATAACGACAACGATTAAGGTATAAATAACAATCGCACAGGATTGATCGTAGCGGAATAGATCCAACGTATTTTTAAGCAGCAAGCCGATCCCGCCGGCACCTACCAAGCCTAGAATGGCTGAAGCACGAATACTGACTTCAAAGGTGTACAATAAGTGGGCGAGATATGTTGGCGCGACTTGTGGAATAACCCCAAATCGAATCAGCTTGAGTTTATTCGCGCCAACAGCGGTCATAGCCTCAAGAGGTCCTGGGTCAATTGCTTCCGTTGATTCATAAGACAATTTGGACAAGATCCCGAATGTGAAGAAGATCAAGGCCAGTGTACCAGCCGTTGCACTAAAGCCTACCAGTACCGCGAACAAAGCCGCGTATAACAAATCTGGAATCGTACGGGCCAAATTCAAGATGAATCGGGCTGGGTAATACAACCAGGGTGAAGTCGTCACATTGCGGGCAGCCAGCAAAGCCATCGGATAGGCAAACAAGGCACCAATCGCTGTTCCGATGATCGACATTTGAATCGTTTGCGCCATCGGTTTCCAGATATCAGCGAAAAACAGCCAGTCTGGCGGGAACATTTCTCCAATGAACTTGAGAATTTCCGGTGTACCTGATACGAGCTTGCTCAGTGTAGCATCCGTTTGATAAATACTCCCAATCAAGAAAAGAACCATGATGAGGATAATGAGATAAAACTTGGTACGAGGAGGTTTCTTAACGGTCGCTGATTTCTTGACGGACGTTACACTCATCCCTCCTGCACCCCCAACAGCTCGTCTTTCTTAATGGCGCGGCCATAAATCTCGGAGAAGACATCGTCTGTCGCTTCCGAAACCGGTCCGTCATATACGACTTTACCGGCACGCAGACCAATAATCCGTGTGGCATATTCGCGAGCCAGATCGATAAAGTGCAGATTAACGACCGTTGTGATGCCGAGATCCTTGTTGATCCGTTTCAAGTCATCCATAACTTGTCTCGTCGTCAAAGGATCCAATGAAGCTACAGGCTCATCCGCCAAAATGATTTTGGCCTCTTGTGCCAAAGCCCGGGCGATTGACACACGCTGTTGTTGACCGCCGGACAATTCATCGGCGCGTGAATAAGCTTTCTCCCGAATATTGACACGTTCCAGTGCTTTCAGGGAAAGTTCGATATCTGCTTTAGGAAACAACCCGAATATCGTACGCAGCGTGGAATGATAACCAACGCGGCCGGAAAGGACGTTGCGAATAACTGTTGAGCGCTTAACGAGATTGAAGGTTTGGAAAATCATGCCGATGTCTCTGCGCATTCGACGCAATCCAGCACCGTTCGCCTTCGTAATAGATCTGCCATCGATCAATATTTCGCCGCCTGTTGTTTCATGCAATCGATTAATTGAACGTAATAGGGTAGATTTACCCGCTCCTGATAAACCAACAATAACAACGAATTCTCCTGGATGAATCGTCAGGTTAATGTCGTCCAATCCAATCGTTCCGTTAGGATAGACCTTGGATAGATGTTTAAACTCAATCATATAAGTCCTACTTTCTCTTAAAAGGTTCTATTATCAGACAGACTACATTCAACGTATTTCGGCAAAATCCTTTTTTCTAGGATAACCTTTAGAAAAAATTCATATTCCATTGTTCACCAAAACAAAAAAAGGCAGCCCCAGATGTTCCGAGGCCGCTGTCAGGCGTCATACTTTGGCACGCCACCGTTCTTCAATCTTCATTCCTTTCCACACTGCAACAGAGATAATCCACGCCACGATGAACAAAGCAACCAGGATATAACCCAGCGTACCGAAATCAATATCCTGCAGCCAGGTCCAGAAAGTCCCTTCCATACCAAACTCTTCGGAAAGAACCTGTCCAAGCTCAATGACACCAATAATCAATGCAGCAACAACCGCCAAGGCTGTCACTGTTAAATTGTAATACAGCTTGCGTACAGGTGTGTGGAACGCCCACTTGTAGGCTTTGGTCATGAACATGCCGTCCGCTGTATCGAAGAGGCTCATGCCCGCAGCGAACAAGAGCGGCAGCGAGATAACGCCAATGAATGGGATGGCGTCTTGCGCCGCATGAGCTGAGATCGCGAGCAGGGCAATTTCACTGGCGGTATCGAAACCTAATCCGAAGAGAAAGCCTAGCGGGTAAACATGCCAGCTTTTGCCGATGAAGGAAAAGAGCGGTTTAATCATGCGGGTAATGAAGCCCCGGGACTCCAAAAGCTCTTCGAATTCCTTGTCGTCAGCCGGACTGCCGCGAAATTTGAGGAACATTTTATACAAACTGATCAGAATTAATAAATTTAGAATACCGATGAGGACAAGGAACAGACCGGAAACCGAAGCTCCAATCACGCCTCCGAAACGCTGCAGCCAAGGAAGCTCCCGTGCTGCCCACTGCACAGAGAATGCCGTTACGATCGCCATGATGAACACAACCGACGAATGGCCCAGCGAGAAATAAAAGCCTACTCCCAGTGGGTTGCGTTTCTGCTGAACAAGTTTACGCACGGTGTTGTCAATGGCTGCAATGTGATCTACGTCAAAAGCGTGCCGCATGCCTAAGGTATACGCAAGCAAACCGATCCCCCAAAAAGCAGGCGATGTCTTCGCTACGCTGTATAAACCAATTAGCCCTATTATATGTAGGAGTGCGATAAAGACCACATAGCCAGCCCAGCTTTTCTTCTCCTGCATGAGTGATTTCCACATAGATGTAACACCATTCCCTTCGTTCGTAACACGACTTACATCTAATGTAGCACACGTGTGCATTATTTGAGAAGTCCTCATGCAATTTTTTGTGAAGAAATCCAACATTTATTTGTTATAATAGAGTCCGTTCCAAATCTTATAGGCAAAAAAGGAGTTGGTAGCCGGTGTCGCTTCGTCTTTATAAAATATTTACGATATTCGTGCCCGTCGTCATCATTGGCGGTTTTGAATATATTCGTCATGAATTTTTACTCAACTATTTAACGATGGAAGCCGGAAATTTCTCCATAACGGTAATCACGTTGCTGCTTTCCTATCTGTTTGCATCCTGGATGTTCCAGAGTATCGAGCGAAGCAATGAGAAATTAACGATGGGGGAAGCTCGCAGAGCCGTCTATGAAGAACGCGAACGGCTGGCGAGAGAGCTGCATGATGACTTGGCTCAGACGCTTTTTTTCCTCAATGTGAAGCTGAAACAAGGTGATCTGGAGGAAGCCAAGGCTGCCGTTTCTGAAATTGATAATTCGCTTAGGCAGGCTATCTTCAACTTGCGGACGCCGCCGGAGGAAGGGACCAGCTTGGAGCAGCGCATCCACAAATTCCTCAAGGATTGGCATCTTGTGACTGGCATTGAACTTCAAGAGGAGCTCACATTGGAAGCGGACAGCTTCACATCTAGCGAAGAAGTTCAGCTTTTTGGCATTATTCAAGAAGCATTTACGAATATTCGCAAGCATTCGATGGCTACAGAAGCTTCAATTATATTAGAAGCAACGTCATCTGCCTGGCAGCTGTGCATCTCTGACAATGGGTGCGGTTTGCAATCACACGCGGAAAAGCGCAAAAAATACGGCATTGAATTAATGCAAAAAAGAGCGGCTGAGCTGGAGGCCACCTTCGAGTTCCAACAGAATGATGATTCGAATGGGGCGGCAACTGGCACGTCGCTGCTTGTTAAGGGAGAGAGGACGCCATTATGATACAGAACCATCAACCGTTCCGTGTGCTCATTGTCGATGACCATCCTTTGGCCAGGAAGGCGATTCGCAGTATGCTGGAGCCTGTCTCGGACTTCTACATTGTCGGTGAAGCCAGCAGCGGGGAAGAAGCTATTCTGCTGTGCGGGGAAGTCGCCCCGGAGGTCGTGCTTATGGATATCCATATGTCTCCGATGGATGGTTTGGAAGCCACTCGCCGCATTAAGCAAGTATATGGCGCTATTCGTATCATCATGCTCACAGTGTCTGATGATGTGGCGGATCTTTTTACGGCGCTGCAATTCGGAGCTCAAGGCTACCTGCTCAAAAATATGGATCCCGACGAGTGGTTAACCTATCTCCGTGCCCTGCTCGACGATAATTCGGAGGTCGCTCGCGGCATGGCGGACAAGCTGTTCCAACGCTTCCGCGCTCCGGTCAGTGCGCTGACCGAAGGCCCCACACCCAGCATGTTAACTTCACGTGAACAAGAAATTACGACTTACGTCGCACAGGGCGATAACAATCGGCAAATCGCGGAGAAGCTTCTGATCTCGGAACATACCGTCAAAAATCACATGAAAAATATCCTCGTGAAACTGGGACTAGACAATCGCGTTCAGCTCACCGGCTTCGCCATCAAACACGGAATGACACGAAAAGGACAAAACTAGTCGAAAAAATAGCCCACTCGAGTCATACTCTTACGCTTACCAATCAGGTAACATGGACAACATGAGAAGAGATGATTCGAAAGGGGAACACCATCATGTTCAAAAAAATTATGCTTCATACAGGTCTTCTGCTTGTAGGTTCCATGCTGCTTGCTGGAATCGCGAGCGCCCACGTTGTCGTTTATCCTAAGGAAGCCACACAAGGCAGCTACGAGAAATTCACGGTTCGTGTACCGTCGGAGAAAGACAGCCCTACCTTGAAGGTAGAAGTTAAATTCCCTCTTGATTCCGTAGCCATTTCACGTTTCGAGCCTAAGGCTGGGTGGACTTATGAGATCGCCAAAGATACGGCTGGCAAAATTACCGGGGTTACCTGGAAAGCAACCGGAGACGGACTCTCGAGCACGGAATTCGGTGACTTCAGCATGCAGGGCAAAGTTGCCGACGCTGCGACTCAAATTGTTTGGAAAGCTTACCAGACTTACAAAGACGGCAGTGTCGTTGAGTGGGTAGGTGCCGATGGCTCGGACAAACCTGCCTCCGTCACAACAGTGAAAACCAAAGCGGCGGCAGGTTCTACGACAGACAGCCACGGTCAAGTGATTGCCGGAGCGGCAGCTGCAGGAAGCAGCTCATCCAGCTCTAACACTGCCTTATACTTGTCCATCGCAGCCGTAGTGCTGGGCGCATTATCGCTTATCGTATCCGCAACTAAGAAACGCAAATAACAAAAGCCTTGAACTCATCAGGAAATGAATCCTGGATGGAGCTCAAGGCTTTTCTTTATTTCTTATCGTAGATTCTGAAATAATACTCGTACGGATTCTTCTCATTGCGCTCACCTTGTTCGCTGGACTGAAGGTTCCAATCGCTAAGGTCCAGCTCGTTAATGAAGGTATCCGCCTCAAATTCATGCTCGATGAATGTAATGTACATTCGATTGACTTCGGCAGCGAATAAGCGGAAAATTTCCGCTCCGCCGATGACGAATAATTCTTGGTCGCGGAAAGCTTCCACGGCTTCCTGAACGGAATGAACAACCTCGCAGCCTTCCGCCTGGAACTCAGGGTTCTGAGTGAGAATGATGTTGCGTCTGCCGGGCAGGGGCTTTCCGATGGATTCGTAGGTTTTGCGCCCCATGAGAATGGGATGCCCCAAGGTCACAGCCTTGAAAAACTTTAGATCCGCTGGCAAATGCCACGGCAATTGATTATTCAACCCAATCGCCCGGTTGCGGTCCATTGCAAAAATAAACGAAATGCTCAAGCTGGAGTCCTCCTTTTCTAGAACGTTACATAGCGTTACACAGCTACAGGAGCCTTAATCGTAGGATGCGGATTGTAACCGACCATTTCAATATCACTAACGTCAAAATCAAATACCGATGCGACATCCTTATTAAGCTTAAGTGTCGGCAACTCCCGCGGTTCACGGCTTAGCAAAGTTTGAATTTGATCCAAATGGTTCGTGTAGATATGGGCATCGCCAATCGTGTGCACGAACTCGCCAACCTCAAGGCCGCATTCTTGCGCGATCAGGTGCGTCAACAGGGCATATCCAGCTATGTTAAATGGGATACCGAGGAACGTGTCTGCACTGCGTTGGTACAATTGGCAGCTAAGTTTGCCGTCCGCTACATAGAACTGAAACAACGTGTGACAAGGTGGAAGCGCCATGGTCGGCACATCCTCCGGATTCCAGGCCGAGACGATGAGGCGGCGCGAATCAGGGTTCGTTTTGATCATGTGAATCACGTCTTTCAACTGATCGATCGTGCCCCCCTGTGTGGTTGTCCAGTCCCGCCACTGCTTGCCATACACATCACCCAGCTCTCCGTACTGCTGAGCAAACTGATCGTCCCCCAGCACCCTCTGCACAAACTCAGCCATTTGATCTTCGTACTGGAGATTAAAAGCTTCATCCTGCTGAGAGCGCAGCCCGAAATTGCTCATATCCGGCCCCTTATAATCAGCACTTTCCACCCACTTTTTGAAAGCCCACTCATTCCAAATATGGTTGTTGTGCTGCAATAAATACCGAATGTTCGTATCCCCTTTAATAAACCAGAGGATCTCACTGGCGATTAAGCGAAAAGGCACTCTTTTGGTCGTAACCAGCGGAAACCCCTCGGATAAGTCGAAGCGCATCTGGCGGCCAAATACCGAAATGGTGCCCGTCCCTGTGCGGTCTTCTTTCTGGGTCCCATTGGCAAGAATATCTTGCAATAACTCCTGATAAGCTTTCAAAGGTACTTACCTCCATCTCGAAACTCATAAGTATTTGTCTATTTTACCTGTATTCTGTCGTATCTACAATCGTTACAGGATGCATTTTCGCGCCGTATATGGTACATTTTTTATGAAAAAGGAAGTCATCTCTATGAGCAGAACCTACTCGCTCGTAGAAGAGGTTCGCAAACTCCCTCTCTAAAAAACTATGAAATGAGGATTTACCGATGTCAGCAGGAAGAAGCAATGAAGATTTGAAAGAGATTACCCTATTAGGCAATCAGGGCACGCAATATGTGTTCAGTTACAATCCAGCTGTGCTGGAAGCTTTTGATAACAAGCACCCTAACCGCGATTACTTCGTCAAATTTAATTTCCCGGAATTCACCAGCCTTTGCCCTGTGACAGGTCAGCCGGATTTTGCCACCCTCTACATTTCCTATATTCCCAATATTAAAATGGTAGAGAGTAAATCGCTCAAGCTGTATCTATTCAGCTTCCGCAATCATGGTGATTTCCATGAAGACTGTGTCAATATCATTATGAATGATTTGATTGATCTCATGGCGCCTCGGTACATCGAAGTTTGGGGTAAATTTACGCCGCGCGGCGGCATTTCCATCGATCCCTATTGCAACTGGGGACAGCCTGGAACCAAATTCGAAGGCATGGCTGAGCATCGCTTGATGAACCATGATCTTTATCCAGAGAAGATTGATAATCGTTAATAAGAGCTATTTGAGCTGATAAAACAGGCCATTCGAATCGGACCATTCGGCATACAGCACCTCTTCATGACGGTTGATGCTGCTTAGCTGCAGAAGCTGGTTCAGCCACTCTGAATCACGGCCCAGTCGCTTGAGAGCATCTTCATTGATATGGCCATTCTCAATTATACTTTCCGGCAGACAAACCTTTGTCTGCTGGTTTTTGGCGTCCCCGCTCATGCTGTCGGGGTCTTTTTGGCGGAGCACGCTGATGCTCCCGTTCGTTTCGAACAGCGCGTAGGCGACTTCCCGCAGCGAAAACACATTATTTTCCCGCAGCAGCATGCCTAATTGGGCAAAATCAAGGTTATTGCGTTTCATAGCCTTGAAATCAATCACACCATCCTTGATGACCAGATCCGGCGTCCCTGCTGCATAGCGGGAAAGCCAAGGCATCCAAGCAATGAATTTCTCTAAGCCCAAAGCAAGCAGCGTCCAGACTACCAGAGCGAATAGCAGGTGGCTAAGATGCACTTCCGGATCATAAATGGTATTTCCCACCAATTCACTAAGCATTAAGGAGGAAACGAAATCGAAGGCGGTGAGCTGTGAAATCTCTTTTTTCCCTAGAAGCCGGGTCATAATTAACAATCCGATCAAAGCGACTACAAGCTTTACCGCTATCGTGATATACAGACTCATATCCATCTTCCTCACTCCTATATTCACTGCTGCCCTTTAACAAATACACGTTTTCTTCTTCGTTCCTAGTCGGCCCGTGGATTCAACTTTATTTATATACTCGCTGGCTAGTGGCACTTTACAGGCGGTTTGTCCAACATCTACGCTTACCTTACCGATCTGAGCAGCTGCCTCCCTGGCCTGTTCAATGAGCGGTTGACAGTACGTTCCCACCGTGATGACAAAGCTGTTCATCGTGTACCTTACCCGATTTCTTTCGGAATGAATCGTTCTTCCCACCTGTGCTAAGAGCGCCGTGATTTCAGGGAGATCAAGCTTCTCATCCGGCGTAATGCTAACATAGTTCGCGTACGTGCTCCAACCGCAGGTTGCAAGCAATTCATCCGATGATTGCAGCCACTCGCGAGCCAATTGGGGCGCACTGCTGCTTTCTGCGGCAACACCGGCAACCGTATATTCCGTAAGCATATACCAGTTTGCTTGCTTGGCCCAATGCTTAAGCTCTTCCTTGGTCATCGATTTGGGGTCGATCGAAAGCCCCGCCAAGTACATCGCGTCTGAGTTTCCTGAATCGTAGAGGGCAAGCGCCAGCTCACGATCTTTCTTCACATATTTGACCAGCTTCTTCAGATCCCCGACTTTTACGCCATATAGAGGTTCCTGCGCGCCGTGCCTAAGAAACGTCTTCTTCGTCTGTTCGCTGCCTAGCTCGGCCAAATGTTCCATCACTTCTTCGTAGGTCATCCACTCACCAATCCTATCTTTCTCAGCATTCATTATATTATTATTTGCTCTGCGTTAAACTTTCGATTGAACTAGGTCTATTCAAGGAGAGTGTTCGCACCATCCCGACAACAACCAGGCAGCTCATGCAGCAAATGCCAAAGAGTACCCGCATCAGCAAGCTGATTTCCCCGCTGTCTCCCCCGTCCAATCCCATACGGCCAACCATAAGGGTAGCCAAGCCGATTCCGGCGATTTGTCCCATATAGCGCACCATGGCCAGCAAGCTTCCTGCCAAGCTCAGTTTCGTCTCTGGCGCAGCGCTCATGATTTCTGCATTCATCGTAGCGTGGAACAAGCCCATCCCGATACCGAATAAAGCAAGCTGCAATCCAATAGCCAATTGGCTTACACTAGGGAAACACGCGACAACCAGCATAGAGACAGCCCCTAGCGCAGCTCCTGATTTTATCAGAAATTGTGCCCCATACAAATCTCGGATTCTACCTGCATACGGGGCAACAATCCCCATCATCAGCGGTTGCAGAATCATCAGAATGCCCGTCTTCCACGCCGAGAAACCGAGTACGCTCTGCAAGTAAAAAGCGATTGGAATCAACGTGGCTGTCTGTGCCAAATTCATCAGAAACGAACTCATATTTCCTATAAAAACAGTGCGATTACGGAATAATTCATGATCCAATATGCCATCTGGCAGTCGCCGTTCATACCAAATGAGAACAATTAACGCAAGAACTCCTCCTGCAGCTTCAGCCAGAATAGACAGCGTGAAACCATGCTCCTTACTCCCTTCAGCGGCAAGCATCAAGAGACACAAGGAGCCAGCGAGCAAGAACGAACCCAGCAAATCGAATGAAGTTGCCACTCCCTTGTTCTTAGCTCGGGGGAACCAACGAAGTCCAAGGACAAAGGCAACCAATCCTATGGGCACATTAATCCAAAACAGCCATGGCCAACTGACCCATTCCAGCAGGATGCCGCCCAGTGCAGGCCCCCCCATAGTTCCGGCTGCGATGACAATGGCATTCATGCCAAGTGCCCGTCCACGCTCGTGATCGGGAAATACTTGACGGACCAAGGCTTGGCTATTCGCCATAATCATCGTCGCCCCGACTCCTTGCAGACAGCGCGAGATCAATAAACCTGAGAAACTGTCAGATAAGGCGATGCACATCGAGCCAACGCTGAAAATGAGAAATCCGAAGCTATAGATGTGCCTGCGATCCCATTTATCCGATATCTTGCCCAAAAAAGGAAGCAATGCAACCATCGTGAGCAGATAAGCCGTCGCCACCCATTGAATTTGCGCCAGTGTAATGTCATATTGCTGCGCCATATTAGGCAGGATGACGTTGACAATCCCAACATCCAGTGTAGAAATAAGCGTACCCATATTAATAATTTGCAGAATGCCCCATCTTCTGGGATACATGGTGGATGACATCGATTTACCCTCTTTCAAGCTTTTCCTCGTTTCTTTTCATCTTACCACAGCTAGTTTCGGAACGAAGCTATCTTAGAAAAAAAGAAAGGTGTCTCCAACGTAGATCTCTCTACGCCGGGACACCGATCCTTAGTACAATGGCTGCGTTTGGTACAATGTCGGTTTCGGACATTGCGGAAACGGCAAAATGTCTTGAATTTGCTCGAAACGGTAGTGCTTGGTAGCAAATTGCGTATGATATAAATATTCAATCACATAGATGGATCCGCCTTGAATACTGCACAGAATCCCCGAAGTACCCGTCCCGTCCTTTAGGGATACACCTACCGGACTGCCGATCCAACCATACGCTTTGTGCTGCAATGACATAGGCCATCACCTCCTGAACCAGCTTATGCGGCGATCCGCCCAAAGGTTCAGCCAAAAGGCCGGGACGGGACGGTATCAATCACCGGTCCGCTCCAGCCTGAATGCTTGTATGGTTACGCATAGTGAAACAACAGCGGGAGTCCCCCTGTATGCAAGAACACCACAGCATCGTAATCGTCGAGTTCGCCCGTGCGGCCCAGATGCAGCAAGGCAGCCATCGCTTTGCCCGTATAAACGGGGTCCAGAAAGATGCCTTCGTTCTGCGCAGTTAAACGGATGGCTTCCGCGCCTGCCTCCGTTTTGCTGGCGTAGCCTTCGCCGATGAAACGATCCTCGATCCATACCTGATCATCGCTCACTTCAAGCAAGGAGCCTGAAGCTTGCAGCGCTTCATTCACGAGCCGGACCGTCCGCTTGATCTTGAGCTCGGTCTTGCCGCTAATACTGACGCCGAGAACGTCAATGACGAACGGGAAGGCCGACAGCTTGGCACCTGCCAGCAAGCCGGCGAAGGTGCCGCAAGTTCCTGCGGCCACCGCCACCAGTACCCGGCTTGCAGATCCAAGCCGCAGTTCCAGCTGTCCTCCCAGCTCGCGCAGCGCTTCGATGTAGCCCAGCGTGCCGAGCAGGTCTGTTCCCCCTTCGGGGATGATAAAAGCTTTGCCTCCTGCTTCGGCAATTCGACGGGCAATCTCCCGCATCTGTTCCGTCACATAAGCTTGTGCCGACTGGCCTTCCGGTGGTTCAACAAAGGTGATCTCCGCCTCCAGAATGTGGTCGAGCAATAAATTACCGCTGCGGGGCGATGCATCCGAGGAGCCCGTCAAAACAAGATGCGCCTGCAAGCCCAACTTGCGGGCAGCCGCTGCGGTCAGATGCGCGTGATTCGACTGAACAGCCCCCGTCGTAATCAGATGCGTAGCCCCTTCCGCCAGCGCCTGGCCAAGATGGAATTCAAGCTTTCGCGCTTTGTTTCCTCCGGCGCCAAGTCCGGAAAGGTCCTCGCGCTTCACTAGCAGCCTGCCTCCGAGCAGCGCAGATAATTGTTTGGCTTCCTGCAAAGGGGTCGGCCATTCGCCCAAAGCCACGCGCGGTTTGTTCTTCGCTTCCGTTGTCATATCATTTGCCTCCTACTGGCACTTGAAGAAGTTGTTCCTGTGTGTTGTCTGCTTCCGCCGATTCCGTATCGCGAAACACCCCTATACTGAGGTACCTTTCCCCGGTATCCGGTCCTAGCGCGATAACGCGTTTGCCCTTGCCCAGCCTGCGGGCAACCTGCAGGGCAGCCCAGACGGCCGCACCGGTCGAAGGCCCGGCAAGAATGCCTTCCCGGCGCGCCAACGCTTTGGCAGTCTCATACGCGTCCTCATCCCGAATATGAATGATTTCATCAACAATATCCTTATTCAACACTTCGGGGAGCATTGGCGGACTAATCCCGTAAATGCGATGCTCGCCAGGCTCTTCACCTTCAATAACTTTGGAATGAATCGATTCCACCAGATGGACGGTCACCTCCGGCAGCACTTCCTTAATCCGCTCTCCAACACCTGTAATCGTTCCTCCTGTACCGGAGGTTCCGACATAAGCATCCAATCGCTGGTCTGTCTGATACAAAATCTCCTCGGCCGTCGTCTGCCGATGAATCTCAGGATTGGCCGGATTCTCCGACTGCTTGGCCAGATAGCTTCCCGGCAGGTTTCGATGAAGCTGCTCGACTCTTTCCTTGACATCGGCCATATCCTCGTCGACCCCGAATGTAATGATCTTGGCGCCGTAAGCGCGCAGCAGATCAAATCGCTCTTGATTATATTTCTCACGGATGAAAATAATCGTCGGATAGCCCAGCACAGCGCCAATGGCCGCCAGTCCAATGCCTGTATTGCCGCTGGTCAGCTCGATAATCGTTCCCCCCGGCTGGAGCAATCCGTCCTGCTCCGCCTGGCGAATGATGCCATAGGCCGTACGATCCTTGACACTCCCAGCGGGATTGAACGATTCCAGCTTGACGTACACCTCGGCATCCGCTTCCCCGACCAGCTTGTTAATCCGCACGAGCGGCGTAAGACCAATGAGATCGAGTATATTGTCACACAATTTATTTCTGTTTCCCACACGGAATCCCTCCTTCGAACTACCCGCTAAACTGTTTGATGAATGAATTAACCGGCCGCTTAAGGCCCAAATTCTCACGCAGCGTTCGTCCGGTGTACTCCTTGTGAAATAAGCCTCTGCGCTGTAGTTCCGGAACTACCCATTTCGCAAAATCCGCCAATCCCCCTGGTGAAAGTTGAGGTCTGATGGCGAAGCCGTCAGCAGCTTTCAGAAACCACGCCTCCAATTCATCAGCGATTTGCACCGGCGTCCCAACAAACGTCAAGTGACCGTTGCCGCTGGCAACTCGATGCACCAACTGCCTGATCGTTAGCTGCTCGTTGCGGGCAATAGTCTGAATCAGCTTGGAATACGTTTTCTGATTGGGGATACCCGATAAATCCGGCACAGGCTCATCCAGCGGAAATGCCGACAAATCATAGTCAATAGCCAAGGAGATCCGCTTCACCCCCACACGCACATCGAGCAGCTTATGAATCTTCGCAGCCTTCTCTTTGGCTTCCTCTTCCGTTTCGCCAATAACCGGGCAAATACCGGGAATGATTTTCAATTCGTCCGGGTTTCGGCCAAACTTCTCGACGCGGGACTTGATATCCCGGTAGAAAGCTTGCGCTGTTTCCCAGGCTGGCTGCATCGTATAGACCACCTCCGCGGTTCTAGCGGCAAAGTTCTTGCCCGTCTCCGAGGCTCCGGCTTGCACGAGCACCGGATAACCTTGCGGTGATCGGGGCAGATTCAGCGGTCCCTTGGCATCATAATAGGGTCCATGATGATCAAAGGTATGGATTTTGTCTTGATCCGCGTAAATCCCCTTCTCACGATCCAGCACTAGCGCATCATCTTCCCAGCTATCCCAGAACTTTTTGGCCAGTTGGACGAACTCTTCGGCACGATTGTAATACACTTCATGTGTAATCGACTCTTCCTGTTGGAAATTTAACTGCGTGCTCAGACTGTTGGCGGATGTGACGACATTCCAGCCAGCGCGACCGCCGCTGAGATGATCGAGTGAGGCAAACAAACGGGCTGTATTGAAAGGTTCCGTGTATGTGGAAGATACCGTCGCGATCAATCCGATCCGGCTTGTGACCGCCGCCAGAGCCGCCAGCAAAGTCACAGGCTCGAAGCCTGTGCTCAAACCGTTGGTGGCCACCAGCGGGCCAAGCGACAAGTTGTCAGCGAGGAAAACGGCGTGGAATTTCGCTGCCTCGGCAATTTGCACAAGCTCAATATAGTGCGAGAGATCCGACACCCGCTCCGGCTGCGCCTCCGGATGTTTCCAGCCCATTTCATGAACGCCTGTATTGTTTAAAAAGAAGTTAAGAATCATCTGCTTATGCTGGTGGCTCATTGCGGCTCGCCCGCCTTTCCATTCATTTTCACAGTCTTATTTGTCAATCTTATAGTTCAAAGAGTCGATTTGGTTGACGATACCTTGGTACGTATTCGGGACGATGCCTTTGATCCGCGAATTCGTTGCTGACAACACTTTGTAATAAGCCAAAATAAACGTTGGCGGATCATTGGTCAACTCCTGATACAGATCCTTCAGCAGCGGAAGCCGCTTGTTTTGATCGAGAATGCTCGTGCTTTGAACAATCAATTGATCGACCTTTTCATTCGTGTATTTCCTGGCCTCCGGAACTTCGGGACTCTTGCTGTAATAAGTTCTTAATTGATCGTAGGGATCGTTCGTCGAATAAAAGAAGTAGGCAAGCTCGAAGTCCCCTTTATTCCGCTTTGCTACGACGGCATTATAATCGAGCGTTTCGAATTGCACGTCAACGCCAATATCCGTGTAATTTTCTTTGAGAATCGGGATCAGCACCTTATCGAAATTACTATCTCGGCTCAAGTAACGGACCGTTAATTTCTTGCCGTCTTTCTCGCGAATACCGCCTGCACCGACTTTCCAGCCGGCTTGATCCAGCAGTTCTTTCGCTTTCTTCGCGTCGAACGTTGCACCCTTCACATCTTTCGGATATGCCCAAGAAGTCGGGGCGACCGGATGGTTGCCCACTTCCCCATAGCCTTGATACAGAATGTCTACGAATTTCTGGCGATCCAGACCGTATTGCAAAGCAATGCGAACGTTTTTATCCTGCAGAACTGGGCTCTTGGTATTGAAATCAAGGTAGGCGAACTGGTTCGTTGTATACGTATTGACATCCACAAAACTAAGCAGTTTGAGTTGCTCTGCAATATCTGTATTCGACGTCGTAAAAGCAATATAATCAATTTCTCCTGCGGCCAAATTTTGCAAGGCCGTTGCTTCATTGACAATTTTATAGATCCAATTCTGAATTTGCGGTTTGCCTTTATAGTACAGCTGATTGGCAACCAGACGGATCTCCTGACCTTTGACCTCTTTGTCAAATGTGTACAGTCCTGCGCCGAGCGGTTTGGCATTCAATTCTTTGAACGCCAACAAGTCGCCCTTCTTGTACTTGGGTCCGTAATAAACTTTGGGAATGACGTAGCCGCCGATCAGCCTCAAAGCCAGCGCGCTGGATTGTGTGGTCTGAACCTGCAGCGTGAGCGGATCTATAACCTTAATTCCTTCGATGGACGTCGCCGCCCCTTTCTTGTACTCGGTTCCGCCTTTAATGTAGGCTTGCGTAATGTCCGTTGGTCCGTCATAGGTTGGATCGTGCAGCACCATCAGGGAGAAGGCGGCGTCTTCTGCGGTAAGCGGCGAACCATCGCTGAATGTCAAATCAGGCCGCAGGTGAAACGTGTACTGCAAACCGTCGTTTGCTATTTCCCATTTATCTGCCAGTGCGGGTACCGGAAGGCCAGCTTTATCTATCGCAACGAGCGAGGAAAATACCAGTTCATTAACGTTCTGATTCCAGTATGCACCGAGGAGCGGATTATACTTGCCATCCGGGGCGGAGGTAAGCCCTACGATGAACGTATCTGTGCGGCTCAGCGCCGCCTTCGGATTCTTGGACTTATCGGAGGCAGGAATAGTGCCGTCCTTGATATTAGAACTGATAGCTGCCGGCGCTCCGCTCGTGCCGGCATTGCTTGTGCCCGAAGGTTCAGCATTGCTGGCGCAGGCTGTCACAACCGTGGCAAGCAGCAAAACGGATAAAGATCTGAATATAGATTTCGCCATGAATAAACCTCCATTGTATAGGTATAATGATGAATCGTCAGACCAAGTGGCAAGCAACCAGATGTCCGGCTCCAAGATCGCGAAGGGCTGGCCGCTCCGCCTGGCAAACTTCTTGCGCAAGCGGGCAACGCGTATGGAACTTACAGCCGCTTGGCGGATGGAGTGGGCTTGGGATATCACCCTTCAGAATGATTTTCTCGCGCTTGAATGTCGGGTCCGCTATCGGTACTGCCGACAACAAAGCGCGTGTATACGGATGCTGCGGGTGATCAAACAATTCATCTCTCGAAGCGACTTCTACGAATGAGCCTAAATACAGAACACCAACCGTTGAACAGAGATGCTCCACAACGCTTAAATCATGAGAGATGAATAAATAAGTCAACTGTCTCGATTCTTGCAAATCCTGCAGCAGATTAATTATTTGCGCCTGAATCGACACGTCCAGCGCCGATACCGGCTCGTCAGCCACAATAAAGTCGGGATCGAGCGCAATCGCCCGGGCGATGCCGATACGCTGGCGCTGGCCACCGGAGAATTCATGCGGGAAGCGATCGATATGATGGGCGGCAAGCCCGCATAGCTGGAGCACTTCAAGCACCCGCTCCCGGACCTCCCCCTTGCCGGCGAAGCCGTGTTCGATCAGGGCTTCCCCAATCGCTTCCCCGATGCGAATTCGGGGATTGAGCGAGGAATACGGATCCTGGAACACCATTTGCATCTGCGGCCGCACCTTCCGCAGTTCTTCTCGCGTCAGGGCATACAAATCAATGCCTTTGTAAAGAATCTCGCCTTCGGTCTTCTCGCCCAGTCTGAGCAGCATGCGGCCGATCGTGCTTTTGCCACTGCCGGATTCTCCGACCAGTCCGAATGTCTCGCCTCTGCGGATGGTGAAATCGACGCCGTCAACAGCCTTCACATCGCCGGTCTTTTTGCCGAACAGATTGCTCCTGACGGGAAAATATTTCTTAAGCTGGCTAACCTGAACGAGCGGTTCTGACATCAGCTTTTTCCTCCTCGTACAGCCAGCATGCAGCCAAATGACCGGGCCTGATCTCTTCAAGCTCCGGCTGGCCTTCCCGGCAAATGTCCTTACTGTACGCGCAGCGGTCCATGAAGTGGCAGGCTTTGCCCAGATGAAGTGGATTCGGCACTTGCCCCGGAATGGCATACAGCCTTTTTTTCCGCTGACCGAGATCAGGCTTGGCTTTTAATAAACTTATCGTATAGGGATGCTGGGGATTCTGGAATAAAGAAAGCACCGAAGCTTGCTCGATCACTTTGCCCCCATACATGACGACAACATAATCAGCGACTTCCGCAACAACGCCCAAATCATGCGTAATGAGCAGAATGGACATATCAAGCTGTCTCTTCATCTCCATCAGAAGATCAAGAATTTGCGCCTGAATCGTCACATCCAGCGCCGTTGTCGGTTCATCCGCAATCAGCAGCCGGGGGTTGCAGCTAACCGCAATCGCGATAACTACGCGCTGCAGCATGCCTCCGCTCAGTTCATGCGGATAAGCTTTGAGAATCTCCTTCGCTCTTGGGATGCCTACGCTCGCAATTAGTTCCTCCGCTTTCTGCCATGCTGCTTTCTTCGAAAGATGCAGATGCTCAATCAGAGCTTCGGAGACTTGATCTCCAATCGACAGCACCGGATTCAGCGCCGACATGGGCTCTTGAAAAATCATCGCAATCTCTTTGCCGCGAATCCGCTCCAGCTCTTTGCGCCCCGTTTTGACCAAATTACGGCCGTCAAACAAGATCTCGCCGCTGACAATTTGGCCTGCCGGCTCATCTATCAACCCCATGATCGATAACGCCGTAACGCTCTTGCCGCACCCGGACTCGCCCACAATAGCGACCGTCTGCCCTTCATGAATAACTAAGCTGACACCGTTCACTGATTTGACTACGCCTTCCTCCGTATTGAAATATGTATGCAGATCTTTCAGTTCCGCCACAACATTGGCCAACTGGCTCACCTTCCCTTCAACTTGGGGTCCAATATATCTCGCAAGCCTTCGCCCAAGAAATTTATCGACAGTACGGTTATGAAAATAGCCGCGCCCGGCGGAATCCACAGCCAAGGTCGCAAACGGAAATCAATCAGCGAATTGGCTGATGTCAGCATATTTCCCCAGGATGGCGTAGGTGGGATGACACCTAGTCCAAGAAAGCTGAGCACCGTTTCGCTCAGAATCGCTTTGGCGACCGTCAATGTCGCAATAACAACGATGGTCGGAGTCACATTCAGCACCAAATGATACAGTTTCCTGCGGTTTCGCAAGCCAAGTGTCTCTGTTGCAAGCATGAAAGCCCGCTCCTTGAAGGAGAGGATCTGCCCCCTGATCAGCAGCGCCAGCGTCGGCCAAGCCATCAAGCTGATCAGCAGGATGATGAAATAGATACGCAAACCAGCCGGGACCTTCAAATCTGAGAAAATCGCTCCAAAAATAATCAGGATGGGGATTCCAGGAAGCGCAAGGAACACGTCCGCCAACCGGGTAATCAGCTGATCGACCCAACCGCCGTAGAAACCAGCCAGAAGGCCAATGACGGTCCCGACCAGAATCGTTGACAGCATGGAAAGAACACCGACCATGATCGAGATGCGTCCGCCCTGGAGCAGCCTCACGAATACATCGCGGCCGACGTTGTCCGTACCCAGCCAATGGGCTAGTGAAGGCGGCTTATTGATCAGCGAGGCTGTTACCCGATTGGCTGTGCTGCTAGCGAACAACGGTCCCGCTAAACAAAGCAATATGGTAACTAGTAGAATGAAAAGTCCCCAGACAGCAAGTTTATTTTTTCTTAAACGCTGTATCGACTGCCGCCACGGCGAGGAACGGACAATCGCTTTCTTCGGCAGCAGTGGCGAAATTGTGAGGTGATTCCTGTCGATTGACATTGGAGCGCTCCTTTACTTTAATCGAATTCGGGGATCAGCAACCGCATACAGCCATTCAGCCATTAGATTGCCAGCGACGGTCACCACCGTCACAAACAAGGTAAAACCCATCAAAAGCGGGTAGTCCCGGACAGAGATCGCCTGCATATGGACGAATCCGATACCTGGCCATGTAAAAATTTGCTCCGTAATAATCGCTCCCGAGAATAAAAAGGGAATTTCCAGTCCCAGCAAGGTGATTGCCGGCAAAATGGCGTTGCGCAAAGCATGCTTGTAGACAACTGTCTTCTCTTTAAGCCCCTTGGCACGAGCCGTGCGGATGAAATCCTGCTTAATCACGTTGATCACATCTGCTCGCACAATTCGCGTTACCGAGCCAATGCTGGCAATGGTTAATACAGCAACGGGGAGAAACGCATGTTTCGATACATCCCACAAATGCGCCCAGCCGATGGCATTGGAGTTCGTTGTCTGCATGCCGCTGACAGGAAGCCAGCCCAGATCTACCGCAAAATATTTGATCAGCAGCAAACCGAGAAAAAACGTTGGAAACGACATCGTGGCAAACACGAGCAATGTCAGCACGCCGTCATACCAGGAATAGCGGCGAACCGCAGACAGGACACCCAGCCCGATGGACAGTACCCATGTCAGCAGGAGCGAAGCCCCGGAAATGACGAGGGAATTCAGCATATAAGTCTTCAAAAGCGATACAACAGGCATTTGATATTTAAGCGAATAACCCAAATTCCCTTGCAGCGCATTCACCATCCAATGCCAGTATCTTTCGATAATAGGCTGATCCAACCCATAAATCGCCTTTAGCTCCGCTGCGCGATCAACCGGCAAAGAAACATCGCTGTCCACGAAATCACCCGGTGTCAAAGCAAAAATAAAAAAAATAAGCACCGTAGCCCCCAGCAAAGTGGGAATGGCAAACAACATACGTTTAGTCATATAGGCGCGCATTTCAATTCACCTCCCCTTTTGCTCCTTTATAATAAAAAAAGACATAGATCTCCTTAGCGGATTTCTATATCTCTGAGTATTCAGTCGACATTATTTGACAGTATTTAAATTAAATTCTGACAATACATATCGGATTTATTGGTTAATTTTGTTTTTACTAATTTATCATGTCCAGAACATGACGTCTAATTAATCTTTTCTATTCTAGCATTCAATAATTCTATTCACCTTCAAGTTCTGAACGACCGAGTGCGGCAGCCAGCCCAAAGGTTCAGTTCAGTTTGCTTTTCTCAATACGGACACGTCCGGAGAAAAAGGTTGCGCCGCCGCCCATATCCGCCACACGGTCCGGCGTAAGCGCGTTAACCAGCGCTTTGTTCCCTGGCCCATCCGCCCAGAGTCCTTGGCTGACAACGACGCCCGGCAGGACATCCGTACCCGCGGCTACCAGCAATTCGCACTCGCCACGGTGATTCCAGACACGCGCATAATCACCGCTCACTAGTCCCAGGGAGGCCGCATCGGCTTCATTCATATGCAGCTTTGGCGCTTTTTCCATGCGTGTATGCTTCTCATTGTGAGCAAATGTGGAGTTTAGGAAGTTATGATTCGGCGCTGGAATGAACAGAAACGGCAGATCCTCGCCTTCATCCACAAGTGGCGTATACGTCGGCAGCGGCGGGAAGCCCTTGACTCCCATTTCCTGCGAATACAGCTCGATTTTCCCGCTTGGTGTCTTGAGTTCACCGGGAAACAGCGGCCTGACCTCCGCTTTCAGGAACCTTTGGTCCAGCAAGGACTCGTAGGTGATGTTCGCCAGAGCAGGATTGCCCGGATGATCCAACGCTTGACGCACTAGCTCTTCATCTGTATCCTGCAGCGCTTCTTCTTCGTAGCCCATCCCTGCGGCCAACAAGCGGAACACATCAACATTCGCTTTGCTTTCGCCATATGGCGTGATTACAGGGAGCTGCAAGTGCACATATCGATGCCAGTATGAACGATAAAAATCCGTATTCTCGAAGGATGACGTCGCCGGAAGAACAATATCTGCATACTTCGCCGTTTCCGTTAGAAAGAGATCATGGACAACCGTGAACAAATCTTCCCGTTCCAGACCCTCCCTTACTTTGTTGGCATGGGGTGCCACCAACGCCGGATTGGAATTGTACACATAGAGCGAATAGATCGGCTGATCCAATTCCAATAGGGCGCTTCCGAGCAGGTTCATATTAATTTGCCGCGCAGGTTCTTTGCGCAGATCAGGTCTCTGCAAGGCAGGAATATTGTGTTCCAGATATCCCCCGTTTCCTTTGATTGCACCGCCGCCTTGATGCAGCCACTGGCCTGTTAACGCTGGCAAACAAGCGATTGTGCGCACACACATCCCGCCATTGTCATGATGCTGAATCCCATTGCCGATTCGAATAAAAGAAGGCGATGTGTCCCCGTACATGCGGGCCAACCGATAAATATCTGAGACAGGTACACCTGTCTCAGCTGAAACCATAGAAGGATTATAGGACTTCACATGCTCCCTGAGCTCTTCATGCCCAATCGTATATTGCTGCAGGAACGCTTCATCGACTTTATTTTCAGCGAATAAAATATGCATAATCCCTAGCGCGAGCAAGGCATCTGTCCCAGGCAAGACGGGAATAAACCAGTCCGCCCAGCGGCCTGTTTGGTTCTTGTGAGCGTCGATCACGATGATTGTGGCGCCATTTTTGCGTGCTTGCTCAGCCAGCATGACCTGATGCATGTTCGTGCTGACCGCATTGATCCCCCACATGATGATCAGTTTAGCGTGAACCGTCTCCTCCGGATCTGTTCCGAAGCTGCCGCCCATCGTATACTTGTAGCCTTCCGATCCGGCAGATTCACAAATGGCATACAGCAGCCGGCTGGCTCCCATTCGGTTGAAGAAACGGCGATCCATCCCTTCGGTCCCGATACGGCCCATATTGCCATAAAAGCTGTAGGGCAGTATGGACTCAGGGCCTTTGTCCGCAATTAAGCCTTTCCAGCGGCTCGTAATCGTCTCCAGCGCCTCTTCCCACGTAATTCGCTCAAATTGACTGCCTTCCCCTTTGGGACCTATCCGTTTCATCGGATATTGCAGTCTCTTTTCATCATAAATTCTTGCTGCCATATGGCGAACTTTATTGCAAATAGCCCCTTTGGTAACCGGGTGATCGGGGTCACCCTCTATTTTAACGATCTTCCCTGCTTCTTTGTGAAGCAGCAAACCGCATTGATCCGGACAATCCAGCGAGCATACTGCCGGAAAAACACCATTAGGTTCATCGCGCATTGTCGTTATTGTCACTTCAGTCACTCCTTTTCACACGCTTAACTCTGCTGCCATGTTCCGATTATAACCCGAATTAAGCTTGATGTAATAATAAACCGTAGATTTGCTCCTCCAGACACGTTAACTGGAAAACCTACCGTTAATTGGGCTATTTCTGCAGAAATAGTGAGATTAGATGGAAAATATCCCTTTATTTCTGATACTTTTTCCGTAAATAGCGACTTCCCCTCGAAATAGATGGAGGTTTTCCCGCTAGAAGGCGGTTTAGAGCTATTCCGAGCAAAATTAGCAGGAGCAATTCCTGTTAGGCTTCTCGCCATTACAAGCAAATTAAAAAGACTGCTCGCTAGGTTTACAACCCTTTGAGTCAGCCTCCATTTGTTTGGCTATTCCAGTACGCTCCCCCCGACAACAAAGCGGTATTGCAGATGATTGTCAAAAATCTGATCGATCCGTACCCCGCCTGTTTTCTGCGAAGCCGTATGAATGATTTTACCGTCCCCCAAATAAATACCTGTATGGGTAATGACTTTCTGTGAGGCATCTAAGCCTTCATAATCAGCGGCAGTATTACCTCTGTAGCTTATAAAAAACAATAAATCCCCCCGCTGTGCAAGATGAACATCCGTATACTTCCGCCCGGAAAAGGTTTCTACATAAGCTGCTTGGCCTCTTGAATCTGTCGGTAAATCCATGCCAAGGGCATATAGATACGCCCAGTGCGTGAAGTCCGAACAATCGAACGTGCTTGGATCAGCCCGATTCGAACCATACTCATACGCTGTTCCCAAATAAGTCATCGCCGTATCAATCACGTTCTCCACTATACCTCCGGATTTGGGGACAACGGAAGTATCCGGAAACACCTGCTGCATTGTTGCGCTATTGGAAGTGATTGATGAAGGCTGGCCTCCGACCTCCCGGCTTTTCGTCTGAGTGGCCTTAGCGGGCAAGCCGATCCCCAAATCGCCTGTGTAGAGTTCAGCATCCTTACTTGTTAGATTCCAATTGGACATTCTATTGTCGGTTTGACGTTCTGTTGTAAGTTTGGCCGGCTCTTGCACGCTTTGCTGATGAACTCTTGACGGATTTGAACATCCGGCAACAATCGCGAGTAGGCAGGATAACCCTACACATATCATTATTTTTGGCATCTAAACTCTCCTTCACATGTGATACGCTTAGGATGCCAATTTCTCGGATAACTAACACAAAAAACGGCTTCGCCGCCTGAGAGACGAGCCTCTTCTTAGCGGCAAAACCGATTAAGGGAACTAGAATACGCTATTCAGGCAAATAGCAGGGATGCAAGGGTCATAGCGGAACTACAGGGTCTTATTTCCTCGAAAAGCGCTGAATTTTCCCAACAAAAAGCAAAATAACGTACTGTAGTTCCCTTTAGCCCCGATAATGCCAGTTTTGGCTAGAATAGCGCCCTGTAGTTCCCTCCGCACGAGGCAGCCCGGGTAATTCCGCGATCACTCCAAAGGGCAGACTCTTTATCGCTTCTTCCCCAGATTAAGTTCCTTCATAATCTGTTGGCCGGTTGGCGTCTGCGCAAGACCGCCCTTCGCGGTCTCCCGGTGCTTCTCCGGCATCGCCGTGCCTACTTCGTACATCACTTGGACGACTTCGTCCGACGGGATGACCGACCTAACGCCGGCCAAAGCCATATCAGCCGCAGCCATCGCATTCACCGCCCCGAATCCGTTGCGCACGATGCAAGGAATCTCAACCAACCCGCCGACCGGGTCGCAGATGAGGCCCAGTGTGTTCTTGAGCGCCAGTCCAACCGCATGCATCGCTTGTTCCGGCGTGCCGCCGCGCAGCTCCACGAGCGCTCCCGCTGCCATGCCAATGGCAGAACCGACCTCTGCTTGGCAGCCGCCTTCGGCCCCTGATACAAAGGAATTATTGGCAATGACGTAGCCGATAGCGCCCGCGCTTAACAAGCCGTTCACCATATGATCGTCATCCCAACCGAATCGCTGCTGACTGCTGATGAATACGCCCGGAATAATCCCGCATGAACCGGCCGTTGGCGTAGCAATAATGCGCCCCATCGAAGCGTTCACTTCGGATACGGCCAGCGCATATGCCATGGCTTTGCAAGCTTCTTCTCCCAGCGATGCTTCTGTGGTGGTTAAATAACTGGCCACACGCTGCGCATCCTTCCCCGTTAGTCCGCTTCGGGATGTCGTATCTTCCGTGAGCCCTTTGGCCACAGCGTCTTTCATAATCTGATAGTAAGCCCGCATTTTCTCAAATACATAGTCCGCCGATTTACCTGATTCCTGACTTTGATCGGCCAGCATGATTTCGGCAATCGTTTTTCCTTCTGCGTTACATAGCTCAGCTAGCTGCTTCAAGGTACGGAACCTCATTTAATCGCCTCTTTCTGCAAGATCCACTTTGCGAATAGTAGTAATCATGCTTAATTGCAGCAGTTCTTGAACTATCGTATCCGGCAGGGCTGCATCCGTTTCTATGACAGTCATGGCCTCACGATCGCGGCCTTTGCGGTCTAAATCCATGAACCCGATATTAATCTGATTACGGCCCAGCAAGGTGGTGATGTCAGCAATCATCCCAGGCCGATCATGATGGGAAATGACGAGTGTCGGGTAGACCGCAGTAAATTTCACATCAAAATCATTGACGTTCACAATCTCCACATTGCCGCCTCCGATCGACGCGCCCGTCATCACCACTTCTGCTCCTGCTGAGGATATCCGGAATCGAACGGTATTAGGGTGGTCTGCTTTATCCTTGCTCGTACGGAAGGCAATCTCGACACCCAGCGACTCCGCCTCTTCCGCAGCCGTTGGAATGCGCGGATCATCGGTTTCGAAATCCAACAGTCCGCCAATGAGCGCCAAGTCGGTACCATGCCCTTTATATGTATCAGCGAAAGAACCATATAACGTAATTTCAGCTTTGGACGGCAGCTCGCCTAACAGCTGACGAGCAACGCGTCCCAAGCGAACTGCACCTGCCGTATGAGAACTGGAAGGACCTATCATGGAGGGTCCGATTATTGAAAATACATCTTTAAAACGCATCAAGCAGCGCTCCATTCCTATGATGTTTGACGCTTCTCCAGCATATCCTTATTTTCCCTCGTTGTGCTATGACTTTATTCTCCAAAGGCAAGCCTCTTCATATTACCATATTCCCTGCCAGTTAGCCTTTATATTCCTGTGAGAAGCACAAGAGGCTGCCCCCAAGGATTGCAACCTTTAGGACAGCCTCATCTAACTGAGTGCGCTATGTTTATTTCTTCTTTCTAGCTCTCTCATCCAAAGCATTCAACTGATCCACATGATAGTGCATATCATGCAAAATATCATTCACTTCGGAATTAATCGTTGTTTCCACTTCTTGAATTTTACTCAAATCAATCTGCGCGTCATGCTGGCTCTCCTTGATCTGGTTCAGCGCATCGCCTAACAGCAGAGAGTCATCTGCGATGCTCTTAATGCCCTCAGAAATGGCCAGAATCTGCGACGAATTATCGGAAATCCGTTCTCTTACCGTATTCATAGTATCCTCAAATGTGGCAAACGATGAAAAGCTTTGATTGATTTTCTCATCAATTGCTTGCAGCTGCGCCGTAATATTACCCGCTGATTCTTCCGTGCCATGCGCCAGTTTGCTCACTTCTTGCGCAACTACGGCGAAGCCTTTGCCATGCTCACCTGCGCGGGCTGCTTCAATCGACGCATTCAAGGCAAGAATTTTCGTTTGCCGGGAAATTTGGGAAATCACCGTGCTCATCTCGTTGACGACATTCGTCATGCTGATGAGTTCATCCATCAATCCGCGAGTCGTTTGAATATTAAGGCTCAACTGCTCATTCATTTGCTGAATATCGGTGAATTCATGAGACGTCGTGTTCAACTGCTGGCTGAATTCCGTTAACTCGCCAGATTTCTTTTGATAGTTATCGACTGCGCCTTCCAAGTGTTCGAAATTCCGCTGAGAAGCTCCCTTTAATCCCTCAATATTATGAAGATTGCCCTCGATGCTTTTCGTTACATAACCTGCAGACGTATTCACGTGCTCAAGCGTGGACTTCATATTCGCGAGGAAAACAGGAAGCTCCTCTTGAATCGATGCATCTTCCTGAGAGACGATCGCAAGGGTGTCGATCACTTCCAATATTTCCTTTGCCGATGGACGGTCAGCTTGATTCTCACCAATATAGGAATAGCGGATCATTTGGTTTTCATCAATAATATACGTACTTGGAATGGCAATACGGAAGGAATCCCATTTGATCGGCGTAAACACTTCATAGGATTTAATGACTTCTCTGGTTTCATCAGAAAGGATCGGAAATTTGATGCGATTGGCATCCACGTAAGGTTTAATATTGATCAGCTTTTGGCCTGCAATCGCAATGAGATTAACGCCTTTATCCAAAAAGCGTTGATAATAGTCATTTAACTCCGGCATCTGTTTCTGGCAGTTGTGACACCAGGTTCCGCGCAAGAAAATAATCACCAGCGGTTTGCCCTTGAAATCTTCCAGGCCTTTCATGCCTTGTGTAGAATCTAGTCGAAACGGTGCTGCTTTCTTGCCGATCGATAAACCTTTCTTAGCCATATTGCCACCCCAATTTTGCTTGATATTCGGTCATTTCATTCTTCAGTGTAGCTGAAAATGGGACTTATATCCACTTAATTTTGTATAAATTAATTGCAAATCCGACAAAAAATGACCCAAACTTAGGCCAATAGCCTTAGCGGGTCATTTCTCATGCTTGTGGATGAATAAACCTCATCTTCGGCAAAGGCCAGCCGGTATCGGTTAGCATCACTCGGATTCGGGCCCAGCAGCTTTTCAAACAACTTTATGCGGAATGGAGATGCAGAGTGCGGCTTATGCTCGGAGGCTCGGCCAGCCAGATAAGGGACTTGGAGGTTATTTCATTGGACAAATCCAATAGAATCACCATATATATGGCTGAAATCACTGTTTCATTGGAAATATCCAATGGAAAGTCCAGGAATAGACCTGTAACTACCTATTTCATTGGATTTTTCCAATGTACGATGTTCATTTGTTCTATATCCATGTGTTTCATTGGATAAATCCAATGAAACAACTTCTCCCTCGCTCCCCTTGCCTGCACGCTGCTCCCTAGTAGCAATTAAACCAATTAAAGATCCGCTTCGCGATAAGCACATGCCCCAGCCCACTAGGGTGATTGGTCGACGACAAAACATCCGTCAGGCTGCCTTCTTGCGTTTCAAACTCATGGAAAGCCTCGAAGGAATCGGCTAGGCCGACACCATATTCCACCGCCAAAGCACGGATCATGCCTGCATGCTGCTCCAGTTGGCGCCATTCCTCCTGCTTGTCCGACAACTGACTGGTGTACTCCCAGCTTGGCGTTAGGAGGAGATAACCCTGGCAGTGATGTCCAACGCCTGCTCAGCGGACACACTGTGATCATGACAGACGATGTTGATGATTTGGTTTTCGGACCAATGGCGCTTGGACGCCTCCACGATATCAGCCAGATATACGCTTGCATCAGCTATCGTTATGATGGATCCCTTTTTTCCGATAGGATCAGCTGCACATCGCCGGAGATACCCCATTTGACGAAATGGGCATGCTTGCCTCTTGTTCGTTCGGACGTGCTCGGGCGATCGGCGAAGTTCTTGATGCCTTTATATTGATCAGGGCTCGTCAAATAGCGATCTCCGTCAAGATGATAATGCGGACCGTATAGGTTGAAGGTGCTCGGGTAAATCCAGACTTCAAGCTGGTGCGGTCCAGGCAGCAGCTTCGCGGGCAGATGCACGGACCAATCTGGCCCCCAACACCATCCGAGATCACTGCCATCCATCCAAACATGAGCTGCAGCAGCCTGCATCCCCCTAAACGCAAGGCTTGCATAGGAGCCGCTTTTCGATTCTAATTCTACTCCTACTCCTACTCCTGCTTCCGGTTCCACCTCCGCCCCAGCTTTCGATTCCAGCTCCAGTTCAAGCGTCTTCTTCGCTTTAAAAGGCTCCGCCGCGAACGGAAATCCGGCTGCAATCAGATTCCTGCCATCCATCATGGTTGGCATCGCAGCAAGCCGGAACGGTCTCTCCAGCATCCACTGATGCTCGTCCTTCTCCAAGAGCGGAGCTTCGCTGACGACCGAGAATTGCCCCCGGATGAAGGCAACCGGACAAGCTTCGCCCCCAGGCAGCGGAGTCACCTCGATGAGCAATCGGCCTGCGGCAGCAATTGGCCTCATCGTCGGCCCTATCAACCCCTCATAGCCATCGCCACTCGGGACAACAGAAAGCAGCGCGCCATTAACCCGAATCTCCTTGACCGGATCATGAATAAACAAGCTGAGCCCTTCTATTATCGCATCGTCGAGGAGAATTTCAGCGGTTAGCTTCTCCCCCTTCTCGTCCTGCCAGTCCTGCCAATCCTGTCTTTCCCGCCCATCCCGTAACTCCACATAAATCTGATTCCTCAGTGGCGGCGTTATCGTCCACGGAGTTTGCTTGACGGCTGGCGCAGCCTCCGTCCTCACCGCGGCCCGCCGCTTCCTCACAGGCAGCTTGCTCTGCCAGTCGTCCGGTCCGCAGACCGTGACGCCTGCTGCGCGCAGCTTCTCTTCCATCGCTGCGTCATGCCATCTGCAGCCATCGGCCACAAGCACGCAATCATAGTCGCGCTGCCCGATACGCAGGAAGCCTTCGCCAAGGATGACGCCTTCTTCCTCGATAACCCGCTCCTCCGAGAACTCGTAATGCAGTCCACCTGCATAACAAGCCTCGACGAGCGCAAGCAAGTTCTCATTGATCCGGCCTGCTGCCGTGAGCGGTATGTTCGAGCCATCGTGCTCATTCATTAGCATCGCATCTTGGGGATCGAAGGCCGCCATGATGCCGCGCGTCGGCGAAACGATCAAAACATCCGGCTTCCTTGTCAGATCCGGAAGCAAAGCCGCCTTCGCTTGCAAGGAAGCAAGCAGCGCCGGGAATGCCGCCTTCCATGTCAAATGACTGGGCATGGATGGCGGCCAGTCTTGAATCGCTTGGGTATTCAGCTTCAACTGGTTCAAGTGAAGAACAAAACACGAAATCCCATGGCTCGCCAGCCACATGACATAGTTTGTGAAAGATTCAGGCGATACGCCCCAACCGCTTCCGCCCATCGCTTCCACGAGCGAACCGCTGCGTCCTTGCTGCATCGCAATGGAGTGTGCAATACGCGGGTAGTAGTTATTTCCAGGGTAGCGCTCCAAGGCGTCGATAGCTGGTGTTTCGACTTCTTTCAACACCTGAAAGGAAGAGCCGCTGTAGGAGAGCTGAAAGAACGGGCTTTCTTCCGCCTTCAAATGCGCGGTGAACTTTTTGCCATAGGACTCGCACCATGCAGCTACGGGTCGATAGAAGCCGTCCACGATAGCATCGGTTAACAGCTCCCAATAACGTACGCGGAACTGCTCGAAGCCTTCCCCCTGCGTAAATAAAAGCGGCAATTGTGGCAGCAGCGCCTCGCCGTACTTCGCTTCATATTGCTGCTCAAATCGTTCGTCCCAAGGGATACCACCCGTCTTCACGGTAATCCCATGGCCGTCCAGAAAAGCCACCTCATCGGAAAAAAAGCCAGTCACGTAGTCGAACGCTTCCGCTTTTAAGCCAGTACGGTAGCCCTCATACGTAATGCTGATAAACATTTGGGTAGTTGCAGGGTTGAGTGAAGAGACGGCCAGTTTCGAGCCAAAAGTGATTCGGCCCCCATGAGCCTCGTCCGGCTCCCACTGCACCCAATTGCAGGTGGATTGCGGCAATCGGCGCATCACTTCCCCGCTTGCTGTGCCAGAGGGCCACCCATTCTCATCATAGATCCAGAAAATCATTCCGGTGGATTTGGCATAAAGAATCAAGTCAGAAACCACTTCCAGATACGGCTGGCTCATATAAACAGGGGCATTCGGATAAAATCTGGGATGAAAAATGACGCCCTCCAAGCCAGCCAGGCGGAGTTCGTCGAGTTGAGTTTTGAGTGCTTCCAAGTTTAGAGCATCATTGATGGACCAAAGGCTTAGAAAAGATAGCCGATTATGCACACGGATTCACACCTTTGCCCTTAGGGATATATAAATTTAATTATTTCACAAATTTACGCAATTTCGCTTTAGCATCCTTTAATGTTAACTCATAGCACTGCTGGTTCCCGCCTTGAACCCACTCAATCTGGTATGTCTCATCCTCGCAAGCGGTGACTGACACTTGCCCGACACGGGTTGTCTGCTCATCTGCAAACTCCCTATGCGCCTCATAAAAAACAGCCTGAATGAACAATACAGTCCCCTGCACAGCGACCCGTTGGATCAATGAAGTCCGGTCGGAGCTCGGTGGATTGTCCGGTGTCAAAGCCATATATATATCCACTGGCAGCGAGCACCAGCTCGCCTGCTCCAAGACTCCTTCTCGCATTTGGTAAGAGAAGCGATGTGGTCCAGCTGCCAGCTTGCGCTTGTCCTTCAACCACTTTTGCTCCAAGCGGCCTAACGGCTCGTCCGTAATCTCCCAAATCGTATCGGCGTGCTCCCGCAAAAGACCACTAACATGATTCATCCAATGGACATCACGCAGCTGCGGCACGCTGACCTGCACGATATCGAGCAGATGGTTATCGGCCAATACGTTGATCCGCCGAATTTGTGTTCCCCCGTAGGCTTCCACATCCCAAGGACTTAGCTCGGGGGGCAAAATAATCTGATTTTTCATCTGAAAATCATCGCTTAACCAATCAACAGCCGTCTCGATCCATGTCCCCCATGGCTGCTCTTCGAGCTGTACGATGCGCCCGTCCCGCGGCGGCTGATCAGCTCCGTTAATGCTCACCGTATTATGAGAATACGTGTGTTTGAACCAGCCATAATGCGCCGGAATGCCGTAAGCGGTAGTCCCAGGGTCTACCAGCAAGGGCACGCTGCCGCATATGACCGATAACCCTAGGCGATCCATATGATCATGTTCGCCGCCAAACCGGCTGTGCTTCACAATCGCTTGCCAGCCATTAGAATGAACCAGCTTGCTCAAACCGCTGGCTGGGAATGAACTTGTTCGATGAGACGCGTCGCTCAGAACTACGCTTCTACTTTCTGCCGTTGGTTCCAACGGCTGCCCGAACATCAAACCATAAACAGAGTTTCGACGGACGGTTTTCACATTTGCATAATGCTTGTCAGCCCATTCCGTACCGTAAGCCGTATTGAGTAAAGAGCGATAAATCGCATCGCCATATATATCTAAAGCAATTTCGTAATAGGGCGTGTAAGAGCCAATGCTGTCCCCTAAACCGGCATCATTAAGCGTCGGCATCGCCCCATCCGGCAGCACAAAGTGCAGCGGATAATCGAACATTGCTTTTAACCCATCGCGGTTCCAGATGTCCCATTGAGTACCCTCGGCAATCAAAGCATAATGCAGCAGCGATTTGAAGGCGTAGAAGTGATACTGCATATTGCCTTCGTACCACAGACCGTCTTCATAAATGCCGCGTTCCAGTTGATCGTGCAAGCCATATTCGCCCTCGAGCCCAGCCTGAACGATTTCATCATCATTCAGCAGCAGCCCGATGGCGGCTATCGCAGATGTAATCAGCACCGAGTGATTATGGATCTGCTTCTCTTTGTGCGCAATCAGAAACCGCGCGCAGGGCACGAGCAAACCGCTGCGAATATGCGTTTCCTCTTCCAGCGTTAGATGCTCTTGAATGACATCGAATCCCATCGCAAGATCAATCATCCAGTGCGCCTCATCGAGCGTTTGCGCGAACAACTTGCCAGGCCCATTATAAGGAATATCCCCATGGGTCTGGTAGGTTTCATAATGGCTTGCATAAGCCATTAGATAAGACTTCACGATCGCCAATCGCTGCACGTCAGGCTCGATCGCATACAGCAGCGCAATGTGATAAATTGCGCGGCCGATAAGACTATGCGCAATCGATATCCACGCAGCGTTGAAAGGTTCGCCGCTGCGCTCCTTGCCGCAAGACGGGCAGCGATGCAGGAACGGCTGGTCCCAGGCAAAAGTCAGCCTTGAGCCATCCACATCGCAATGATAATAATGCGTCCATTGCCCCTGTTCTTGGGACCGGATCTGATAGGTAATCTTCTCAGCCTCTTCGGCCTCCTGCCTGAGCAGTGCCATTGCCTCCGCAAACTCGGCTTTGCTCGCATTTGTTTGAAGCTGTTTTAGACGTTTCGTGTCCATCTGATGTCTGACCTCCTAGCCCTTGAGTGATCCAGCGGTCATTTGCATGAACGATTTGTTAGCTATCATGTAGACGACCAAAAGCGGCAGAATCGATAAACAAGCGCCTGCCAGCATATAGTGTGTTTGAACCGCTGCCGATGCGCCATAACGCAGGTATGACAATCCAACCGTCAGCGTTTGCAGCTTGGGATTCGTCATCGTGAACACCAAAGGGCGCAAGTATTCATTCCACGCGCCACAAAATGTAAACAGGGCCCCAACCCCTAAGCCTGGACGCATTAACGGTAAAATAATTCGCCAGAAGATCCCCGCATTGGTGCAGCCGTCTATCCGCGCGGCTTCATCTAATTCCCGGGAAATTCCTTGTAAAAAGCTAAGCAGAATGAAGAAAATATAGGCATGACCACTAATCAAAATGAGGACTACACCCCATAAATTCGTATGCAGATGAAGCTTAACCATCAGTTCAAATTGCGGCCTGATAACAACAGCCCCAATTGAAATAAACATCGTTGCAGCTTGAATGCCTACGAACAGCGCCTTCCCCGGAAAGGCAATTCGCTCTACGACATAAGCAGCCATGGAAGCGACGATCAAGGTGCCGATCGTCGTCGCACCGCTCAGAAACAAGCTGTTCCAAGTAAATCTGGCAAAATTCGCTTGAACCCATGCTTCCGAGTAATTCTCGAAATGCAGCGAGGAGGGGAAGATGGTTCCGCCTTTGGTGATTTCAATATTGGACATCAGTGAGCCCAGAAAAGTCACAACAACGGGAAAGATGATGACCAGCGCCGTGACGAGTAAGAAGATCCAGAGCAGCACTTTACCGCTAATTTTTCCGAATGAGACCTGCCGGACTTGCTTTTTGACACTATTTCCTCTGAAAGATTCTGTAACGACTTCCATCCTGCTTGCTCCTTCCTTATTGAAGTTTGTTCAGACGCCTGGACATCGCATGGTACGCTAAAGTGATGATACCGACGATGACCGCCGTAACGAATCCAACCGCGCTTCCATAGCCAAATTGTTGCTCTGTCAACGAACCTGATGCGGTTGGGAAGAACAATTTATACACATATAAATACATGACTTCTGTTTTGCCAACAGGTCCGCCTTCTGTTAAGACCATGATGCTTTCATAGCCTTTGAGCGAGTTAATAATCGCCAGCATAATGACGATTTGGAGCACAGGTCCGAGCATTGGAATCGTTAAGTACCAGAACTGCTGCCATTTATTTGCCCCATCCAGCGATGAGCTTTCATATACATCGTTTGGAATATTTTGAAGACCGGCTAAGAATAAGAGCATGTAGTTGCCCACCGCTCCCCATGCCGCAATAATGATCGTTGTGAGCATGGCATGTTTAGGTCCGAGCCAATCGATTCTTTCCGAGATGATGTGAAACTTGATTAAATATTGGTTGAGAATTCCGTTGTACGAATTGAAAATGATAAAGAAGACAACAGCCATAACAGCAGAACTGATGATGGTGGGCATAAAATAGATCGCTCTAAGCCAATTGCGGCCCCGCAGCTTTTGATTAAGAATAACAGCAAGGATTAAGCTCAAAGGCAGCGTAATCAGCAGCTTGCCGCCTGCGTAAACAAATGTATTAATGACCGAATGCCAATACTCTGAATCTTCCAGCAACCTGCGGAAATTATCAAAGCCCACAAAAGAGGCAGCACCGAACCCTTTGTATTCATAAAACATATAGCGGATTGCCCAAGCAATCGGATAGACGCCTAGCACCATTGTCAGCAGAAAGCTCGGAAATAAAAATAAATATGAAAACCCAATCTGACGAGTCCGGTTCATCCCATTCCCTCCTGTTTCTCGTGTAAGTAGAGAGCGAGAGTGGAGCTATTCCTCCACTCTCGCTGTGAACATCACGTTATCTAATTATTTGGCCATTAATTTCATTGGATCAAAGTTAGGGTTCGGCTGAATTTTAACGGTGCCTTTGGCAATCGCTTTGTCCAGCGCATCATTGTAGCGCTTATTCAAATCTTGAATCGTTTGATCCAGGTTCCCACCGCTAATCATGTATTTAAAGAAAGCGTCATTGAATTTAATGCCTTCCACCGTTACGGTTGGCTGCAACGGCCATGTGCCGTCGTTGCCTGCAGGCAAGAAGCCGTCAATGCCTTTGATTTCCGGTTTTTTGGCAACCGCGGAGATCGATGGCACCATGGAAAGACCGAAACCTTTTTCGTGATACGTTTTGAGCACTTCATCTTCATACATGAACTTCATGAATTTCCAAGCTTGGTCAGCATTTTTGGATGTGTTGCTGATCGCTAACCATTGACCGCCCAAGAAGGAGGTAGCGCCTTTGACAGTGCCATCAATGGACGGTACAGGTGCAGCGGCCCACTCAATTTTGGCAGGGAACTGATTCGCGTATACACCAGGCTCGGAGGAGAAGGAAATATACATGCCGATTTTGCCTTCCGCAAACTGAGCGCGCAGCGGGTCAATATCCAAGGACTCCATACCTGGCAAGGTACTGCCGTCATCCACCATCTGTTTGAAGGATTGAATAATATCTTTGTAGCTGCTGAAATCAAACTTCGCTGTTTTGAAGTCAAAGCCAAGTCCGCCGTAGCCGCTTGCTTCCGCGATCACTCTTGCCGAACGACCTAGCGCACTCTCTGGACTTTTGAAGTTTTGAGCGAATCCATAAGCGCCGGAAGCTTTGCCTACAGCTGTGATTTTCTTCGCATCCTCAACCATTTCTTTCAACGATTTCGGAGGAGCGGCAATACCTGCTTTGGCGAAAAGCTCTTTATTATAAACAAGGCGCAACGTGGAACCATAGTTCGGAAGGCTGTAGATTTTCCCATCCAGACGGTTGAAGTCGTCAATGATTGGGAATTTCTTCTTGATCGCATCGTCTAGGTAGCTGTCGATTGGTTTGAGGTATCCTTTGGCTTGAAAAGGTTGAATCGTATTTTCCTTCACGCGCAGGACATCAGGCGCTTGTCCGGAAGCGAAAGCCAAGTCAATCGCTTGATTGAAATCTTCGGTCTTCACGACCATCTCAACTTCAATGTTGTCTTTGTTTGTATCATTGAATTTCTGCACAACGCTTTTAATATAATCCATATCATGACGATCACCCGTCCAGTAAACAAGCTTCGTCTTATCTTTCTTAACAGGAGCTGCACTAGCTGCGTCCGTTGGCTTTGCGGATGCAGCCGGGCTTGTTGCCGCATTGTCTTTGCCGCTGCTGCAAGCTGCCAAACTGCCTGCTAGTAAAACACTTAATGTGACCGTCCCGATTTTTTTTACCATTTGTAATCCTCCCTTTTTGTGTACGCCGATATGAAATGATGTGAGTGTGTTGGAACTGCTGTTGTCTACACTTTTATAGTAAAAGAATTCGTTCCTTCTGATAATGAGGTCAACTCATGAACAAGGGCAGGTTTTTCTACATTCTACCCTATGAGGGCAGAAAATAGGCAAGCCCTCATGATGGTGAGGACTTGCCCAGAGACATTTCTTTGAATTCGGTTGGCGTGAGACCGGTTTGTTTCTTGAAGACCTCGCTGAAATAGCGCCTGTGCTCGTAACCGAGCTGCTGCGCGATTTCCTGCACTTGATAATCCTCAATGAGCATCGATTTGGCCCGCTCCATCTTGGCCTGCGTGACGAACTGCTGAAAAGCAGTCCCTGTCACCTTCTTGAACAAGTTGGAATAATAGCCCCAACTCAGGTTCACCTGCTTGGCGCAGTGTTCCAAGGTCAAATCCTCGTGAAGATGCGACTTGATATATTCCGCGGAACGGTAAATAATTTTCTGCGATTCACTCGCCCGCTCCTGATTGATATGCCGGCAGCCGACATCGCACAAATCGATAAACCAGGCGCGATACTCGTGCAAATCCGCCCCGCTGTCGCTCTTGATAGCTTGCACTTTGGACTCGAATTCAGCTAGGCTGGCACGCGGGAACTTCTCCAGCAGGACCCGCAGCATGCGCAGGACAAGGCCTTGCAGCAGTCGTTCAACAACACCCGGTTCAGGAAGAACGGAGGTCTTGCCCATCTCCGCGAAAATGTCCATCGCCCATTCCACGCATTTCTCGCGGTTGCCGGAGCGGAACGCGAAAAGGAACTCATTCTCGCTGTCCTCCGTATAAATCCACTCCACTGGCTGATCCTGTGCATCCGTATTATAGCTGAAGGCGCCATTGCCGCCTGTGTAGAAATGATAGGACAGTGCGCTGAGCGACTGCTGATAGCTCTTCGGCAGACCTTGAACCGTATCTGCGGTCAATCCGATTCCGATGGATATAGTGAACTTCGTATGCCTGGCAATATTGGCGCAGCACTGATCGGCAATCGTGATCGGCGACTCATCCATCTGCCTGTTCAGAATGCAAATGTAGCGATTGAAAGCCTCGCGGAATACAACAGCCGTGGTATAGAAGGCGATCGTTTCTTCGACAATATTTTGCAATGAAAACCGGGCCAGCTCCAGTTCTTTCACAGGAACTTCACCATATTTATCCGTAAACTGATCGATTTGGATCGTCATCACCACAAACGGCGGCGCCATCGCATGAATATCGAGGAAGCTCGATAATTTCGTCAATTCTGCCTCATTCGTTTGATGGTGGACAAGCAGTGACAAGTACTCCTGCCGCAAGGCTGGCATGCTTTCTTTGATCTTCTTTTCCAAACCAATCACGTGAGAACGGTTTACGTTTTCTTGCTCCCAGACTTCTTTGGCTTTCACAACAGCCTTCACAATTTGATCGATGGAAAACGGCTTTTTCACATAATCCAAAGCCCCGTATTGAATGGCCTTCTGAGCATAGTCGAAATCAGTATAGGCGCTCAAAATAATAACTTTACTATGAGGCAGCACTTCCAGAATGCTTCGCGTCATCTCAAGTCCATCCATTTTTGGCATCCGAATATCGGTCAAAATAAGATCTGGCTGACTCGCGAGAATGACCGCCAAGCCTTCCTCTCCATTCGTCGCGCTGCCCACAATTTCAATGCCGTGGTCCTGCCAGGGAATCTTCGATGTAATCATTTCCACAACACTGCGAATATCATCAACGACGCATAGTTTAACCAGTCGATTCATGGAAATCTTCCTCACTTTCATAACAGGGCAGCCATAAGGCAATATAGGCGCCTCCGCAGTCATTATTCCTAATCTCCATTCGCCCGCGCTCACCATAGTAAAGGTGCAACCGCGTATAAATATTCCGCAGCGCATACCCATGCTTGGATGTGGTTGGTTGTACAAGGCCATGCAGCAGCTTCTCTGGAATGAGTCCCTGTCCGTTATCCTCAACGGTTATATGGAGCCATTCTCCGTCGTTTCGTGCTGTTAGGCGAATTTCCCCGCCTGAAGACATATTTTTGAATCCGTGTAAAATGCAATTTTCGATCAGCGGCTGAATCATAATCTTGGGTACCAAACACTGCAGCAGCGGCTCTTCAATTTCGAAGTGGCATACGAATAAATTCTCATACGATCTTTGCTGAATCGCTAAATATTGACGAACATGATCGAGTTCATCGCCAAGTGTAATCAAATCCCGCCCGCCGCTTAGGCTGATCTGAAACATTTGCGATAAAGCCAAAATCATTTCATTCACATCTTCATTCTCACCCAAAACAGACTTGCAATAGATCGTGTTCAACGTATTATAAAAGAAATGCGGATCCATCTGCGCCGATAAAGCCTTGATTTCCGCCTTCCGCTTATCCCTCTCGCGGTTCTTCACATCCTCAATCAATTGCTTGATTTCATCCAGCATCCGATTAAAACGGAACCCAACCTGGGAAACTTCATCTTTATAGGCACTTTCGAAACGCACGGAAAGATCATTCTCTTCAACCCGCTTCATTAGTTTTTGCAGTCTAAATAGCGGCTTCAACAACAAATAGGTCAAATTATTCGTGATAAACAGCGATAAAATAATAAATCCGATAATTACGTAAGTCGTCGCCCGTTTAATTCCATTCAGTTTGGAGAGCAGCTCGTCCTTCGCTTGAACGCCGACGATCATCCAATCATCCTTGACCTCCAGGCGCGAATAGTTAACTAAGTAGTCCTTCTTAGCGCTACTATAGAAAAACGAGCCCTTCATCTCCTCCGTCAACTGCTCCGGGAAGGCAGGACGTTGAATCCGATCCCCCTCGCTATTCCGATCAGCGTAATTCACATCTTCTCCCAGGGAGTCGATGAAATAATACTTTTTATTGGATTGGGATAGATTCTGCATGAATAGATCTCTTAGATCATCTTCCTTAACGTTAACAACTACGTAGACATTCGTCGATTCGTAAGCCAAAAAAGAGTCTTCCCCCGCACCTTCAGTCACAAGGGAAAGGACTCGCTGCTTGCCTGTAAAAAAAGTATCTACATGGCCTTTGCTCCAGAACCCGCGCTTCAATAACTGGAAGTGAGTATACATCTCGGATTTATAAAAGGAATTACTCGTGTTCCGCACACTGGATGTCGGGTAGAAGTCCCCGATCGGGGTGGCAATCAGAATACTATCAATCATCGAATCGTTAAATTTCACCTGCGAGAAGACATACTGCAGCGAAGTCAAAGACTTATAATAACTCGATCTGTCATTGCTCTGTACATCCTTCATCAACTGCTTGAAGGCATCGCTGAACATCAACGCCCGGACTGCGATTCCGATATTTTTCAATCGCTCATTTACGATTTGTGCGGATTGGTTCACTGTATCCTGGCTGGATTGGAGCGCATTGCGCTGAATCTCTTTGGAAGCGATGAAGTAAGCAATGCTTCCCGTGGCCATCAGACCTAAGGTAATTAAGACAACAAACGTCAACCAAATCCTTTGTTTTAAAGAAAAAGAATGAAATACGCGCGGAATTAGCGACCAGATAGCTTGTCTATTCATAGGTGGGTGGGGACCTTTCCTCTTCTCGGAACTCAGACTTTCTCTAATTTATTATAGTACAGGACGTTCATCTTCAACATGAGGAAAAGTACAGGCTGAGGGCAGGTTTTTGAAGATTGCAACTGCAAAGAGGCAAGCAGCCCGGGCTGCACGCCTCATTACATCCGTTCTCATAGAAATTACGAGCCTAATTGACTATACTTGAGAAACAACATTCACAACGGGAGATCATTCACTTGCAACTATTGGCTAAAGAAATCAGCAATAACCATGTTATTTCTGTTTATGAGACCTCCGAGCTTTATGGGGACAAAGGGCACTTTCGCGTCCTGCAATTTTCCAATGAGGCCATTCAAGGGGCTATCGATGTAACGAATCCAGCGCGTATTCTATTTGAATATCCAAGGGCTATTATTCACCTGATGGAAGTCAATCATCCCTCTTTCGAGGATATTTTTGTCATTGGACATGGCATCGGGACCATCGCAAGCCATTTCTCGGACAAGCGATTTGTGATCGCGGAGCTTGATGAGAAGGTCGTGGAATTAAGCAGGCGTTTCTTCGGCTACAGCCGGGACAACGTGCGGGTTGGCGATGGTCGCCACTTGCTTGCCAGTGAACAACCAAGCACGTATGATTGCATCATTGTGGATGCCTTCACTTCCAGTGGCACGCCGCGTCATCTGACCTCACTGGAGTTCTTCCAACTTGCTCATGACAAGCTTCATCCTGGTGGAGCCCTCATCATGAACTTGTTCGGCACAGGGGTTCAAGACCGGTACATACAAGCCATTCATACGACGCTTCGCGAAGCTTTTGCCTATACCAAAGTGTTCTTGCTGCGCACCGATGGAGGTAGAGACGTCACCAATATGATCTTCATAGGTCAAGACAACCCCATCGACTATTCAGCTCGCCATCTGGCTGGTTTCATAGAGACGACGCTTGAGCAAGGCTATGTTATTCAGGAATGAGCGCCTTCATCACTTCCATCGCTGCCGATTGCAGTCTTCGTTCCAACTCTTGCTTATAAGATTCTTCTACATAAAAGGACTGGACCAGCCGCTTCACTTGATCGAACGGCTCGAATCCGTTGTCGGTGCGCTGCACGCATTTAATCACAAATATTGTGCCATTTTCTTCGAAAACCGGACTTTGCTGTCCCTGCGAGAGCTTCAGCGCATGTTCCAACAAAATTGGCGCTGCCTCTGATGCCTGTTTTTGATTGCTCGCATCAAGGGTAAGTTCCCAACCGCCTCCTTCCCCCGCCAAGTTTCTGGCCAGCTCAGCGAAGCTTTCCCCCTTCGCCAGTTTGTCCATAACCGGGGCCATTTGGGACTTTCCTTGCCCCCCCTGATCTGATATCGCAATCTTCTGAATACGGATAGCGTCAGGCTTCTTAAATTGCTGCTCCTTGATCTCCTCATATTTCTGTTTCAGCGCTTCCTCAGATAGCTTAAACTCATCCTTGGACAAAGCCTCCTTCAAGCGAATTCGCAGATTAGACAGCTCATATTCATAAAAACCGCGTTCATCGTATTGCATCGGCCCATAAATCGGTTTCTTCTCCTGAACCGCTTGTTTCCTGCGTGCATTCTCTGCGTTCCAACGCTTCAACACCTGCCGATAGCTCAAATCATCTACCAGCCCTTTCTCTTTGGCCCAGCTTTGTTCCACTTTGATGGCAGCCAGCGTTTGAAGTGTCTGTTCCTGCAGCTTCTCTGGAGGCGTCGTACTTCTCAGTTCTTGCCTAACAAGCTTAAATTCGCGGGATTCAAGGGGAATGCCATTGATTTGGGCAACTGCGGTTTCGTCCTGCATGCTGTTGCTCGCATAACCGAAGGCAGCACCCCCAATCCCAATAATCAGAACGATGCTTGTCACCAGCACGATTCGCTTCTTCACTTTCACACAATCACCTGCTTTCTATGGACAAACAAGGGCATGCTGGTCAAGAGCACACCCTTGTTCGAATGATCTGAACTTCAACCCTATCATTTTAAGGCGTGATCTTCAGAGTCGGACGCAAGGCCGCATTGCTGTTCTCACTTGAAGCGTAAGAGACCAAATTCGTGCTTGCCGCAGCGTTCGTGTTGTACACGCGAATGGAGACTTTTTTCCCGCTTGCCATGGCAGCTTGCACTTGTGAGGTAACATTGATTTGGATCGGCGTTCCTGCCGTAATCGTATAATTGCCTAGTACCGTCGTTGATGTTGGTTTGTTATTCCAAGTAAGAGCACCCTCGGTCCACGTGTTGTTAGCGACCAGCTCCACTCTATTCTGAATGCCTGCAGCGCCGGCAGCTGTCGGCGTCAGGGTAATGACCGCATTGCCTATCGTACCTGAATAAGCGCTAAAATTAAATTTAAAATAACCTTCGCGCGCATAGGAAGAAGCATCGGCCTTCACCTCAACCGTGGCCGCTGACGTACCCGCTTGGTTCGTGCCCGCATAGCTGCCGTCCCTAACGAATGAGTCGTCCACTGCTGTGAATGCCGTTGGATTAACTCCTGCAACGCCCGTTCCTTCGTAGATGCCCATATTTGGTGCAAGCGTGCTTGAGACTGGATTGCCAAAGTAATCCTTACCTCCATTATTCGCGACAAGCTTGCCTGCCGCAATAGCCGGAGATCCGGTCTGCAATTGGTAAGCTGCAGCCGTTGCCAAACCAATACCGGCACCGCCTGGATTCTGGAATTTAGGATCAGCTGTCAGTTTAAAGGCATCCGCAGGCTCGCTCGCCGAATGCGTGCCGCTCGCTTCGTAGAACAGATTGTTGCTGAACGTATTCACGCCAAGATTGCTGTTCCAGTTCGTCGTATTCGTTTCACTTGCATTATAGAAAATATTATTATAAAAGGTATATCCTGTTTTCACCGTCGTGTCCGCGCTAATTTTATTGGATTGCCCATCGTAGTAAAAGACATTGTTATACATATAGGCGGGATTCGTTTCATTTGAAGCAAAATGTCTGAAAATAAGTCCGTCATTTTGGCTGACGTTATACCTCATCACATCGTTTTTGTTGCCGCCCATTAAAAGCATGAAGCCCATCGGATTATCATGACTGTAGTTGTACTGGTACGTCGTATTTTCCAAATAGTAATCAAAATCGTAAGCGCATCCATCTTGATTCGAGATAGGTCCGCCGTAGGCTTCGTTGTACTGTAAAACAGAATTTTTGGCCACCGCCAGCCAAATAGCGGCGATCGCATTGGAGGAGGCAATTCTCGTTCCGAAGCTCGTTGCCACGTTATACTCTACAACCGCAGCGTCGGTGTCCCGCAAAATAATGCCGTCTCCGCCAATGTCCGTCATCGTGTTATTGGCAATGTAAAAATTCGTATTCCAAGCGCCATACGTAGACGTTGCCGTAGTTCCGAACGAATTATCATTCGTGTACGTTTTGTGCGCTGCTGCGCGAATCGCGACACGATCTACTTTGCGTATCGTATTGCCCACAATGTGTACGTCGTTGAACCGGGAAATCGTAGCTTGTGATGTCGTATATGTACCCACGATCGTACCGATGATGCCTCCATTTTCCTTTGCTCCAGCATTTTTGTAGCCATTGACGTCGTGAATGTAACAATTTTGGATATAAATATGATTGTAAACCTGGTCGCTTTCATTCGCGTCAATGACGAAGAAGATCCCTGCATAAAGCGCATTCGCATTCGAGCTATTATCCACGGATGGATTGTAGTTGGTCACTTCCAAATTGTTAATTTCCCAATATTGCTGGTTGCGCAAAAAAACAGTGCCTGTATTATAAGCCGTCGTGGAGTTTGCAATGGTTTGCGCGAAGGTCGAACCGCCCCCATTGATAATCGGCTTGCTGCCTGTGCCATATTGATTAATGACAATGGGCTGCCCTGCTGAACCGGAACCTTTTGGCCACAATTGGCCGTTCCAGATCCCTCCCGCCTTAAATAATACTTGATCGCCCGGTTGGAACGTTGTGCTGTTAACTTTTGCTAGGCTCTGCCAAGCCGCACTCGTGCTTGTTCCGCTGTTGCTGTCGCTTCCGTTGATAGAATCAACATAGTAGCTCGTGCCCGCAGCACTGACGTGACTCGGCAGCCAAGCCATCATCAGACTTAGCAGCAGCAACATAATAAGTACAACGGATAGCGGGCGTTTCACATCTGACCGTAAAACCATAATTCAATTCCTCCTTTTGTGTACATCCATGATTCAAGAGATGAAAAAGTTCTTATAGACTCCTTTCCCACTTATAATAAAACGCTTACATTTATGTTCGGTCTAGTTGATAAATTCAATTTTGCTGGAAAAGGAAGCAGATAGCTAGGCAGTTTTTTGACCTCTTCGGTGAATTTTTTAACCTTTTATTCCCTTTCATCCTTCCCAAATGCCAACCTGTTGCAAGTTCTTATGTAAACTTCCTTGACATCGATACTCATAATGATTATCATTATCATTGCTTCTTTCTCAGTGATAATGATTATCATAAATAAGAGAATAGCCTAGGATTTATTCCATATAGAACATTGGGGGAACCATGTAATGAGAATGAGAAAATTCGTACTAACCATCCATCTCTTGCTTAGCCTTACACTAGGTCTTTTTGTAGTCCTTACCTGTACGACAGGCAGCTTGTTGATGATTGAGCCTGAAGTCGAGAGCTGGATGCATCCTGTCCACCATGAACAAACACCTGGTCAAGTGAGTGCCGCAGTGATTAAACAGCATGCCGATGCAGCCAATCCTGGGTTTGTGGCCGACCGTATTGAATATCCGAAAAATGATCCGTTCTATCACGTACATTTGACACAAGCAAATAACGGCAAAGAAAACTTCACAGTCTATGCAGATCCAGGCACTGGAGATACTTTTGGCAAGGTACAGATTGATCGCCTTGAACCATTCGCTACGATCTATCAGCTTCATCGTTATTTCCTGCTTACCTCTGTGATTGGCAAAGTGCCAGCAGCCTCCCTTGTTGGAATCTTGGGAATTGCCCTGATTCTGATGTTGGTAAGCGGGATTTACTTATGGTGGCCAGGTCTTCGCAAACTGGCTACAGGCTTTAAAGTCGTGCTCCATCGAGGGAAATTGATAAAGAATATGAGCTTACATAAGACGGTAGGTATCATTTCCATTCCCTTTTTACTTGTGTTAGCTTTAACCGGCACCGTCAATGCCTTCGAGAAATCCATCCCGAACTGGGTAGGTTTCAAAGCCAAAGAAGAAATCCCTGCGACTGCCTTGCAAAGCAAATCAAAAGATGCCGCAGTACTTCCATTGGACCAAGTTGAGAAAATTGTGAAAGACACTTATCCCAAAAGTGAAGTCATCAAAATTCAACTTCCTCAGAAAGCCGGTCAATCTTATCAAATCGGTTTAAAAGAAGGCCTTAGCGGCAACGGCAGCAGCAATAGTACCCTTTATATGGACGCATCCACAGGTTCAGTTTTGTACAAAACTGACCCCAATCTGGCAATTAATTTGTATAATAGCTGGAGGAAAGGCCTCCACTTCGCTACTTGGGGCGGCGAACCGCTGCGAATCATCAGCTTTTTCTTCGGAATGACCCCGCTTGCGCTGATGATTACTGGACTTTTCATCTGGCGCATCAAAGCCAACGCGCGCAAACGCAGCCGCAACAAATCGGCAGCTGGATCCGCTGCTGCCGCTTAGTTGTTATCTTGGCTCCGCGAATCATCCAATAGCGGCATTTTCTTATGCTTGGCTTTCACAGCCAAGTATAAGCTTGTTGCTATAGCCCCCGACGTTCCGCAAATGATATCCGTCATCGTATCGATCAAGCTGCCATTTTGCGAATTGAGTCCTAATAAATGATCCGTTGTAAATTCATAAATCTCCCATACTCCGGCCATCGCTATGGAAAAAAACAAACTCAACCATATAGCCACATGGGCATTATGCGTCTTCTTTGTTTCTCTGTCATTCGCCTTCTTGTAAATCAGCAAACCAACAAAGCATAAAATAACACCTGAGAACAGATGCTCGAATTTATCCAGGTAAGGTATAACACCATAGAACCCCAGTTCATTTGCTAGAATCATCGTAATACAAATAAATAGCAATATCGAGAATCTTAGCGCCGCGAACATAGGGGTCTTCGTAATTTTGACCACGATTCTTATTAACAGCAGTACCCCGATAATCAGTGCCGCTTCCATAACTTTGGCAGTCTCGCCTTTTATTAAAAAGAAAACCAAGCATATGGCTGCAACTACATACATAGCCAGCTCGAAAAGATCATTCCCTCTATCTGTGCGTTTCTTTATTTGCATGACACTCACCTGCCTTAACTCCAGAAGTGTTGGATTAATACTGGACATTACACATTATGTTTCCTCTTTAAACAGTATATTATCGCTTACTCAATAAAAAAACTAGCCTGCGGATAGGCAAAGCCAGTCGGGTTAGTCAAGGTACCTTGAGGAGTAGCAAGCGGGAGTACCAGCGGAATACCAAGAGGAATACCAAGAGGAATACCAAGAGGAATACCTGCGGAATACAAAGCCTCCTAACGAACTCCATACCCTCTATTCGATCATAATCGCTCATTCTGAAAATCTAATGAATGCCAGATGCTCTATTTCAACCAAATGATTACCATTCAGCCAATAAAGTGGCAGGTAGCGCCAACTCCGTTCATTAAATCTCCAAAGTAGCCAATTTCTCGTCTATAAGCATTAGACAGTTCATTAGATGTTCTTTGCGAGCGAAGACCTCCAAAACAAAGCGGCTAGGCTACCTAGTCAAGGTACCTTGAGGAGAAACAAGCCCCTGCGGTATCAGCCAGCTACAACCCCGTAAGGTTGAAAAACAACCTTACCGTATGAGAAGAACATGCCAAATCAGCGAAGCGGCGCAGTTAACGCTGAAATACAGCTTTAAAGCTGCGGCATCCGCCAGTTCCAACCCCGTAAGGTTGAAAAACAACCTTACCGCATGAGAAAAGCATGCCTAATCAGCGAACCGGTGCAGTTAACGCTGAAATACAGCGTTACAGCTGCGGCATCAGCCAGTTCCAACCCCGTAAGGTTGAAAAACAACCTTACCGCATGAGAAAAGCATGCCTAATCAGTGAAGCGGTGCAGTTAATGCTGAAATACAGGGTTAAAGCTGCGGCATCAGCCAGATCCAACCCCGTAAGGTTGAAAAACAACCTTACCGCATGTGAAAAGCATGCCAAATCAGTGAAGCGGCGCAGTTAACGCTGAAATACAGCGTTAAAGCTGCGGCATCAGCCAGCTCCAACCCGGTAAGGTTGAAAAACAACCTTACCGCATGTGAAAAGCATGCCTAATCAGCGAACCGGTGCAGTTAACGCTGAAATACAGCGTTAAAGCTGCGGCATCAGCCAGATCCAACCCCGTAAGGTTGAAAAACAACCTTACCGCATGAGAAAAACATGCCTAATCAGCGAATCGGTGCAGTTAACGCTGAAATACAGCGTTAAAGCTGCGGCATCAGCCAGATCCAACCCCGTAAGGTTGAAAAACAACCTTACCGCATGAGAAAAGCACGCCTAATCAGCGGATCGGCAAATGATCACCTTTTGGAGCGAAAACCTCCAAAGCCAAGAAATCTGTGGTGGACACCAATGCAAAAAACCTAGCCTGCGGCTAGGTTTCCTGCATTTTTGCGCACGGGGATAAATGGGGGACAAATAAGCACTTTTAGGTGTCTTATTTTTCGTAACGAACCCCATTTGCCTTCCCGTTGAAAGATAAATAAGTCCACATCCGGAGCACGCGTTCCACCGGTCCAAAAGTAAAATGTGTCAGGTACCACCGACTGATAAAAAGTTGACCGAGATAAATAATCAAAGCAAGTCCGCAACCTGCAACCACACCCATTTTACCGAACCAGCCAAGACCATAGCCATAAAAAATCGTTGTTCCTATCACAGATTGCAGCAGATAATTCGTCAGCGACAACTTGCCGACCGCTTCGAAGCGCAACAGCCAAGGGGAAGATTTAGCTGACACATAACATAGCGCAAAAGCGAAAATATAGCCAAGCGACAACAGATTCGATCCAATCATCTCGCCCATTTCGCTCCAGCCATAGTCAGGAAACACAGTTTTCGCTACTTTCAGCAACACGCCAATGGGCAGAAAAATCAGCATTCTTTTCAAATAAACGGCACGTACGTTATCCGGCTCTCGGAACCATTGTTTCTTGGCCGCATACATACCGAATATAAACAGTGGCGCTGTCATAAGAGGAGCGAACAGCATCATGGTAATAATCAAGTATTCATTTAATCCGAGCGGATCCGCGGTATTTCGGTGATGTTTAATTTCTTCATAGGTGCCTGTTCCATAAATGGTGAACGTATCCTTGACATAAGTTTCCATGCGGATTTTGTCTTCCATCGTAGACAAATGATTCGTGCTTTCAGGAGCTAACCCAAGCAGGCCGAATAACCCCAGCAGCAAGGCTCCCACAATCAGCAGCGTCTTGGCTTTACGGTTCATAAAAAGCAGCAGAAAGAGTCCCATACCACCATAGAACACCAGTATATCGCCTTCCCATAAATAAGTGCCATGTGCAATACCAAATGCAAGCAACAGCAGAAACCGCCGCCCCAAATATCTTTTTGGCTTTAATCCTTTGGCTGCAAGGCTTTCCTGCATGTTGATCATGCCAAAACCAAATAAAAATGTGAAAATCGGCATAAAACTGCCCTCTACAAAAATATGTAAAAGCGTTTTCGTAATCGAGTCCACTTGCGATAAGGAATAGACCGCCATCTCATCTTTACCCCATATGCCATATTGAAAAATAAGCATATTCGCCAGCAAAATTCCCAGCAAGCTAAAACCCCGCATACTGTCAATGATAGACAATCTATTCGGTTGTCCAGCCATTTCAATCCCCCCCATTTACCTTAAAGGCAGTTGAACAACTACCGTCGTCCCTTGGCCAACCTGGCTGTTCATTGTGATAGTGCCATGATGAAGAGTTACAATTTTCTTCGCAATCGCAAGCCCCAGACCATTGCCGCCAATGCTGCGGTTTCGCGATGGATCTGTTTTATAGAAGCGCTCGAAGACATGCTCGAGTTGCTCCCGCGCTATGCCAATCCCCGAATCGGAAATGGCCACGACAATTTCATCCGCAGCATGGGTAATACAAACTTGGATATGCCCGCCTGCAGGCGTAAATTTGATACTGTTGCCGAGTATATTCATCCATACTTGATTCAGTTGATCGCGGTCTGCTTTTATTTTGAGAGCAACGTCCATGTCTAAATCGATGATCATATCTTTGGCCAACCATTGGGGCTCGCAAGTGACCACGATTTGCCTGATTTGCTCGTCGAGATGATACGTAGTTGCGTCGAATGGATGATGCTCCGAATCCAGGGATGCAAGTTTCAGCAAATTATCGCTAAGTCTGGATAGCCGCCCGCTCTCCGCGATAATGATGTCCAGATAATGATTGCGATGACTTTCCGCTACCAAGCTGCTGTTCTTCATAGCCGTAGCGAATCCGGAAATCGACGTTAACGGTGTTTGAATTTCGTGAGAAACGTTCGAAACGAAATCCTGCCTCATCTGCTCCACCTTTTTAAGCGCACTTGCCATCTCGTTAAAGCTTTGCGTCAGAGCGCCCATTTCGTCCATGCGTTTCGTTTTTATTTCAACGTCGAAATCGCCTCTCGCTAGACGTTTGGTCGCTTGCGTCAAGACTTGGAGAGGTTTCACCAAATATCTGGCTGCTACCAAGATGCATAGACTCCCAATCAGTAAAACGAGAATGAGGACGAAAAAGACCATCCGATTGATCATATTTTCGTTCTGTGGAGAAAACTGCATGAACATGGCGTGCGACTTCCCTGCGAATGAGAAAGGAAGCCCGATGAACGTCTGACTAACGTTGCCAGGAGAACGATACACCTCTCCATTCAGCACATAACGCACCGCTTCCGGCGCTATTTCAACGCTATTCGTATGGTTTAAGTCATAGTACGTAACTTTGTCGGTATCTTCATACATATGGATTGGATAAGAAGATACTTTGACCATACGCTGCAGGAATGCTTCCCGGTCATCGGGTTTAGTCTGCTCATAGAGACGTATAATTTCTTCGCCTACCGCAATCATATCCTCTTGTCCGGCATGGTTGATTTCTTTTTTGAATAGAAAATAGCCAATATAGGAAGCAGACAGCAAGCTGAAAATAATGACGGCCAAAAAGGTGCAAATGACCCGGACATATAAAGTTTTAATCATCATGTTATTACTAGCCGATACCCCAGACTGCGGGCAGTTTCAATTTGAAAATGATGCGAATCGTTGGCAAATCGTTCCCTGAGCCGTTTAATGTGAACATCCACGGTGCGGTCATCGCCTTCATAATTCATTCCCCAGATCTGAGTGATCAACTGCTCCCGGGTAAAAATTTGCCCAGGTTGATTAGCCAGCTTGAACAGCAGCTCGAATTCTTTTAACGGCAGGGTAAAAATCTCGTCGCCCCGAATCACTTGGAAATTGCGGCGATTCAGCGTAATGCCGCCTAATTGTGCCGTTTGTGAAGACACAATCATATATCTTTTCAGCAGCGCTTTTACTCTCATCACAAGCTCCAGCGGATCGAACGGCTTCGTTAAATAATCGTCGGTGCCAAGCTGAAATCCTTTTACTTTCTGCCCTGACTCGCCCTTGACCGTAACCATCAAGAGCGGAATGTTCACATCAATGCGCCTAATCTCCCTGCACAGCTCCCAACCGTCTAATTGAGGCATCATGATGTCGAGGATCACCAGATCTATCCGAGTTTCCTCCATAATCGCCAATGCTTCAACACCGTCTTTTGCCTCCAAGATTTCAAATCCTTCATTCTGCAAGAATAAAGTCATCAGCTCGCGAATATAAACATCGTCATCGGCGATTAAAATTTTGGCCATGGCGCCTTCACATCTCCAATTTCTTTCGAATTAGTCCCTTATGGGCGGAAGGCGGCATCAACCAAACTGCCACCCGAGTAGATTCCAATGATAGTAAAATAAACTCATAACCACTGATGCTAATGCAACGAGCGTGTAATGCACGCGCTTGAGCGCCGTCCAGTAGCTGCCTTTCCATGCCATGACTGCAAAAGCTACCATCGCCACCGTCAATCCGACCAGGATGATGGGCATGAATAAATACAGATTTAACTGCTGCGTAATGCGGCTAAGCCGGTCCAGCAAATCCATATTCAACACCACAAGGAAGGTGGCTATTAAAGTCGCCAGCGCCCAAACGGCGGTAGCCATAGACAAGCGAATCGCCCATTTTTGCCATTTCGGCATCGCTTTAATGTCACGCCTGCGGTAGGCTGACCCCAGTAATACGCTGATGAACAGAACAACCGAGATGCCGAGCAAGAGAAACCAGAACTTCGAACGATCGAGCAGTGGCGTCGGTTCGAGCGGCATTTCAGGAAGAATATCAAGCAGCAGATGGGTGACTTTGCCAGAAGCATCTGTACGGAATCCGATTTGGTGTGCGCTTTCGACATCCTGGAATAAATTCGGTCCAATCGGAGCGAATACTTGCTGCTCTGTTCCGCTCCCAATGGAGAGTCGGTTATCTGTCACTCCAATGCTAATCTGCGACATGAAGCTGAAAATCTTATCGATATCACTATGGTTTCGACGCGTGAATTGATAGGAACCGGCATACTTCTGCACATCCTTCTCAAGTTCGGCTGACACTGGCGGCAGTTTGACAGCTTGAGCTGGATAATAGCGATCAAAAAAAGCTTTCGCCAACCCTGATGCTGACGCTCCGCCATCGCCCCCGCTAGAGGATACGAAAATCCCGATTTTCTGATCAGGGACAAGATAAAACTCCGTCGTGAACAGTGTGTCGGCGCCTCCGTGAGAAATAACCCGCAATCCATTCATTCTCCGTTCAATGAAGCCAAGGTCCATACCTGGCAAGCGCTCATCAAACTGAAAGGCAGGTGATTGCATCAATCTGAGCGTTTCGGGCTTTAGCATTTGTTTGCCTGCATAACGTCCATCCTGTAGATGGGCAATCATGAAATGGGCCATATCGATCGCCGAAACAGCCGCTGATCCTGCAGGTCGGAAACCCCCTTCGAAAGTAGGCGGCTTGGTTACGAATTTGCCGTTTTCTCGCGCATAGCCGAGCATGGCATAGGGCTCTAAAGACACTGGGATAGGCTCCTGCACAGTAGCATATTTCATTTGGAGCAGATCAAAGATATGGGTCTGAATGTAATCATTGTAAGGCATACCGCTAACTTCCTCGACAATGAGTCCTGCCAGCGCGGCTCCATAGTTGGAATAGGACATCATCTCGCCCGGTGGCCGAACAAGCGCTGGCATATGCTTGGCAAGCGTTTCCGAAATCGATACCGGCAGTTTCCCAGGATCGGTCGTGATTTGATAACCAACGCCCCCTTCTTCAAATCCGGCCGTATGGGTCATGAGATGATGCATGGTAACTGGCTGCGAATAGGTGGATGGTAATTTCACAGTTTTTAAATACGTATTGACATCGGTATTAAGATCGATCTTCCCCTGCTCGACCAGTTGCATGACCGCGGTCCATGTAAACAGCTTCGTTGTTGAAGCAATCCGAAACAGGCTGGTCTCAGGGTTAACCTGCGTGCCTTCTTCCAGGTTAGCGTGTCCGTACCCCTTAGCCAGCATGATCTTCCCATCCTTGACGATCGAGACGACCGTGCCTGGGATTTTGAAATTATCCATATTCGCTTTCATAATACCGTCAATAAATGCCGTTAACTGGACATCATCGTTCAAATCTGCCGCCGTCGATGCCTGAGTCCCCATAAAACTAGTCCCTACCCCAACAATCAGCAGCATCCATATCAGCATTTTGCGAGAGATCTTCTTCATCGACAATGAGTTCATAGAACCTCCAACATTTTTCCTATTTTTGATAACGAAGTCATGACTTTCTGGAGAAATCATATCAAATTTATGTGAACGCAGAGTGAACCCATTGTTCTTTAAAAAGAACAAGAGGCTGCTTCACCAGTTGAACACCTGGTGAGCAGCCTCGCTATTGTTTTGTATCTATGTGTGACGAATAACAGGAAAACCACTTTCCACGCTGAAATACTCAATTTAACAGGAGATTTTCCAGTTGGAAGATTCTAGTCATTGCCAATGTACGACGCGTATTCGTCTGCTGTAAGCAACCCTTCCAAGGCATCAGCGCCCGATACTTCCACTTCAACCATCCAACCTTCGCTGAAAGACGCACTGTTCACGAGTTCAGGTGAACCTTCCAACGCACTGTTCACAGCCGTCACTTTGCCTGAAATGGGAGAAAAAATATCTGAAACCGTTTTGACGGATTCCACACTCCCGATGCTTTCGTTCGCGGTAATAGCTGTTCCGACTTTAGGAAGTTCCACAAACACAATATCACCCAATTGATCTTGGGCAAAATCGGTAATGCCCACACGTACAACCGTATCCGACAGCTTCTCTACCCACTCATGGTCTTTGGTGTATAACAAATTGGCTTGTACTTCACTCATCGATTAACGCCTCGCTTACCCGCAAATTTTGCTTTTAGCTTAATCTAAGCGGAACATCAAAGTCAAGGCGGGATTCCAAAATATGTTCTTAAAAGTTGCAGTTGACAATTCCCACCAACTTGGGCAAATAATAAAGTAATTAAATATTGGCGAATGATGGTATAGGGAGAGACCGCAACGCAAGTACGCGGCGCCGAAGGAGTAAGCCCGAAGTGGTGAATCTCTCAGGCAAAAGGACCTGTATCGGACGCAACTCTGGAGAGCTTCGGTCACCGCAATTGGCGGGGAATCGGACACCCAAGGGGAAACTTGACGAACGTTAGTTCGCTCGAGGCAACTCTCAGGTAAAAAGGACAGGGCAAAAGGTATGTTTGTGTTGCATACTTTTTGCTCTTTTTTGCATGCCCATGACAATGTTTCGGGCAACATAAACAGTATACAAAATGTGGAACGAAGGTGAGGTTGCGAGCATGCTAAAACGAACACCGCTCTTCCCGATTTATGCGGAGCATGGAGCGAGAGTCATTGATTTCGGCGGCTGGGAGCTGCCTGTGCAGTTCGCCGGGATTCAAAAAGAGCACGATGCCGTCAGGCAGCAAGCCGGACTTTTTGATGTGTCCCATATGGGCGAAGTCAACGTGAGCGGGGAGGACGCCCTTGCTTTTATACAACGCATTACGACGAACGACGCCTCGAAGCTTGAAGCAGGCCAGTGCCAATACAGCCTCATGTGCTATCCCAGCGGCGGTGTTGTAGACGATCTGCTCGTATACAAGGTGAGTGATAACGACTACATGCTTGTCATCAATGCGTCCAACATCGACAAGGATCTCGCTTGGATGCAGCAGAATCTCAGTGGCCAGGTAGAACTAGCCAATATCTCGGACGAAACCGCCATGCTCGCACTGCAAGGACCCCATGCCGAGCACATTTTGGCCAAAGTGACAGATGCCCCTATTCAAACCTTGAAAACGTTCCGCTTCCTGCCTGAGGCAGACGTCAAGGGAATTAAGGCGCTCATATCGCGCACAGGCTATACGGGCGAGGATGGATTTGAGCTTTATATTGATCAAAAGGATGCTGTGGCGCTATGGAAGCTCCTTCTTGCAGCAGGGCAGGAACATAGCCTTGTCCCAGCAGGTTTAGGAGCGCGTGACACGCTGCGTTTTGAGGCGCGGCTGCCGCTTTATGGGCAAGAGTTGTCACAGGACATTACGCCGCTGGAAGCCGGACTCTCTTTTTTCGTCAAGCTGGATAAAGGTGATTTCATCGGCCGTGAGGTGATCGCAGGACAAAAGGCAAACGGAACTCCCCGCAAGCTAGTCGGCATCGAAATGATCGAACGCGGTATTCCGCGTCCTCATTATCCCGTTTATGCGGATGGCAAGCAGATCGGCGAAATCACGACTGGCACACAATCCCCAACGTTCAAAACGAATGTGGGGCTGGCGTTAATCGACTCCGCTTACAGCGCTTTGGGCAGCGAGCTAACAGTTGAAATCAGAGGGGTTCAGGTGAAGGCCAACGTCGTTGCCACCCCTTTTTATAAAAGAAAATCATAGGCAGACCAAACGACATGCGAGAGGAGCCTTCACGTCATGAAACACCGTTACTTACCGATTACTGAGCAGGATCAGAAAGAAATGCTGGACACCATCGGCATCTCCTCCCTGGAAGAGATGTTTCAGGATATTCCTCAACAGGTTCGCTTTCAGGGTGAACTGAACGTCTCCAAGGCGCTCGATGAGCAAGGCCTGCTGCGCTACATGCGCGGCTTGGCGGGTCGCAACGCCGACTTTGACCGCTATGCCAGCTTCCTCGGCGCTGGCATCTACGATCATCACCTTCCGGTGGTGATCAATCACGTCATCTCACGCTCGGAGTTCTACACCGCGTATACGCCTTACCAACCGGAAATCAGCCAGGGCGAGCTGCAGGCGATTTTCGAATTTCAGTCGTACATCTGCGAGCTTACCGGCATGGCCGTGGCGAACGCCTCGATGTACGACGGTGCGACGGCGCTGGCCGAAGCCGGCGCTCTTGCCAGCGGCGCAACGAAGCGAAGCCGGCTGCTTGTCTCCCGCGCTGTACACCCGGAGGCGCGCGCGATTCTTAGCACGACCGCCCGCGGGCTGAACCTGGAAGTGGTCGAGATCTCACTCACGCCGGAGGGCGTGACGGACCTCGATGACCTCACTTCCAAGCTCAAGGGCGACAAGGCCGCCGCGGTCATCCTCCAATCGCCGAATTTCTTCGGCTGCTTGGAGGATATCGCGGCCGTGGAGCCCCTCGCGCACGGCGCGGGCGCGCTGCTCGTCGTGAGCGCGAATCCGCTCACGCTCGGGCTGCTGGAAGCGCCGGGCAAGCTCGGCGCTGACATCGTCGTCGGCGACTGCCAGCCGCTCGGCATCCCAGCTTCGCTGGGCGGGCCGACGTGCGGCTACTTCGCCGTCGCCGAAGCCTTGATGCGCCGCATGCCGGGGCGCATCGTGGGCCAAACCGTGGACCGCGCCGGCAAGCGCGGCTTCGTGCTCACGCTGCAAGCGCGGGAGCAGCACATCCGACGTGAGAAAGCCACGTCGAATATCTGCTCCAACCAAGCGCTTCTCGCGCTCTGCGCATCTGTGTACTTGTCCACGATGGGCAAGCAGGGCATTCAGGACGTCGGCAAGCTCAACGTCCAGAAAGCCCATTACGCGGCGAATCGCCTCACCGCGTCAAGCAAATTCAAGCTGCCATTCACCGGCAGCTACTTCAATGAATTCGCCGTCCAATTGCCGGACGGCACGAACGTCCAGGAGCTGAACAGCAAGCTCCTGCAGCATAACATCATCGGCGGCTACGACCTCGGCCGCGACTATCCCGAACTGGCCGGCCATATGTTGATTGCCGTTACCGAGCAAAGAACGCGCGAAGATATCGACGCCTTCGCCACCGTATTGGAGGAACTCGTATGAGCGAAAACAACGTGAATGTGAAAGCCGACGGCAAAGCGCTCATTTTCGAAATGAGCCATCCCGGCCGTGTCGCCTATGCCTTGCCGGAATCTGACGTGCCAGAGCTGAACTTCGATGAAGCGCTGCCTGCGAAATTCATGCGCAAGCTGGCTCCAGACCTTCCGGAAGTGTACGAAGTAGACGTAATCCGTCACTACACCGCCCTTTCCCGCCGCAACTTCGGTGTCGATAACGGTTTCTATCCGCTCGGCTCGTGTACGATGAAATACAACCCCAAAATTAATGAGGACGTCGCCCGCTTCCCAGGCTTCGCCAAAATACATCCGTACCAGCCCGAAGAGTCACTGCAAGGCGCACTGGAGCTGCTCTACAATCTCCAACATGATCTTGAAGCCCTCACCGGCATGGATCGCGTAACCCTTCAGCCTGCGGCTGGCGCTCATGGCGAGTGGACTGGACTCATGATGATTCGTTCCTACCATGAAAGCCGCGGCGAGCAAAGAACCAAAGTCATCTGCCCTGACTCTGCCCATGGCACCAATCCGGCCAGCGCTACAGTCGCCGGCTTCGAAACGGTCACGATCAAGTCGAACGACCGCGGCCTCGTCAACCTCGATGAGCTGCGTCGTGCAGTTGGCCCAGATACCGCAGCGCTCATGCTCACGAATCCGAACACACTCGGCTTGTTCGAAGAACAAATCGTCGAAATTGCTGAGATCGTCCACGCCGCCGGCGGACTCCTCTATTACGACGGAGCCAATGCCAACGCGATTATGGGCATCACGCGACCAGGCGACATGGGCTTCGATGTGGTGCATCTCAACTTGCACAAAACGATGAGCACACCGCACGGGGGAGGCGGTCCTGGCGCTGGCCCCGTCGGTGTCAAAGAAAAGCTGATCCCTTTCCTTCCAACGCCGCTGGTCGCCAAACGCGAAGATGGCAGCTTCTATTTCGATTACAATTATCCGCAAACGATCGGACGCGTCAAAGGTTATTACGGCAACTTCGGCATTCTTGTCCGAGCGTATACGTACATCCGCACACTTGGTCCTGAAGGCTTGCGCAAAGTTTCCGAATACGCCGTGCTCAATGCCAACTACATGCTTGCCCGGTTAACACCGTATTTCGATGTGCCTCATCCCCGTTTCTGCAAGCATGAATTCGTGCTTTCCGGCAACAGGCAGAAGAAACTGGGTGTCCGCACGCTTGATATTGCCAAGCGCTTGCTCGACTTTGGCTATCACCCGCCAACCATTTATTTCCCGCTCAGCGTGGAAGAATGCATCATGATTGAGCCAACAGAAACGGAAAGCAAACAGACGTTGGATGAATTTATCGATACGATGATTGCCATCTCCAAAGAAGCCGAAGAAAATCCGGAATTGGTCAAAAATGCCCCATACACCACCGTAGTCAGCCGAATGGACGAAGCACTCGCCGCGCGCAAACCCGTTCTTAACTGTACTTGCGGATAGTCCCTTACTTCACACTTGCCCGCCTCTTCCGCTTATTCAGCGATGAGGCGGGCTTTCTCATTCCTGCGACATGATCCTTGGATCGCCCGCATATAACGTACGACGGGGAACAAACCTTGGACAAGACCATTCATTAAGCAGTTGCCTGGCCACTAAGGAGCGATGAAATGACCAAACGACGATGGTATTACCGTCTTCTATTCTCTTATTTGCCCGTTTTTTTTATGATTACGTCCCTGCTGATTGTGCTAATCATTCTGTCCATCAGTCAGTTGTCCAGAAAAGAAGCCGAGAAAGCCAATCATACCTATGCGCTGCACGTCATGCAATCCATCGATTACGCCTTGAAGACCGTGGATGAATATGTAATTAAGGAAATTCAGACCGATGAGCGGATCGAACAGTTTTTCGGCAATACCTTTGCGGGAAATCCGTATTTCTCTGCTTATGAAGTGACTGAGATGATCGTGGGAATGATGAATTACAACAAATTTATTGACTCTGTTTATTTCTACCGCGCTTCCGATCAAGTCGTTCTTAGCCCTAACACCATGATGAAAGCTGAACGTTTCGGGGACAAACCATTTATTGAAGCCATGATGCAAAGTCCTTCGCTTTACCAGCTGACGAATCAGCGCATCTACAAAGAATTTGCCGAAATGGATCAGCGCAAAGCTGTCATTTCACTAGTCCGCAAATATCCGCTCTTATCCGGGAAAAAAGGTCTCGTTACCGTCAATATCAGCATGGACGCGATTGTCCGCATGGTTGGAGACATGTCCGCCTCCAATGTGAGCTTTATCGATATTTATGACGCTGAAGGCAAGCAATTAATGGCCTCCGGAAACTATATTGGCCAAACTGACTTCAAGAAAAGAGGCTCTGAGCTAACGCGGATTCAGTCGGATTATACGAACTGGGAATATCGCAGCGGATTAAATGATGAGCATTTATATACCTTCACTTCGGTATTTTCCTATATTTGGATTGGCTTAGGCCTGTTTATGGTTGTCGTTGGAGGTGTGTGGATCACCTATGTGACGAACCGCAATTACAAACCGATGGAGCTGATTATGGCCCGCATCCAGACGCACTCCGAGTTCAATTCCATAGGTCAAGAAAACAAGAAGCAGGATGAGTTCCAGTATATCGATTGGGCCCTCGGCAATTTAATGGAACAATCGAGCCGCTATGAGAAACAGCATGAGGAGGATGTCATTTTCCGGCGGCGTCACTTTTTCAAAGAATGGCTCGAGGGCAATCGCGTTATTCAAACCGAGGAATGGCAGGCCGAAATGGCCCGATTGCAGCTGCCATCCACTTATGAACGGATGACAACCGTCGTTATTGAGCTCGATAAATATATGGAAGTATGCCGCATGTTCTCACAGAAGGATCAAGATTTGCTTAAATTTGTTTTGATTCGCGTCGTCTATGAGACCGCCGAACTGTTGGGCCTCACCCTATGGGCGGAATGGACCGCAGCTCATCGGCTGAGTGTCATTGTGTTTACCCGAATGGAGCTGAGAAAGAGCGAGAAACTCGTTGCCGATCTGAGTGAAGACGTGCGCTCGTGGGTTGAACAGCATCTGATCTTTCGCGTCACGATCGGCGTTGGTCAGGTGGTTGAAGATCTGCAAGAACTCGCGCAATCCTATGATGCGGCAGTCCACGTCCTGCGATTCAAGTCCTCGTTAGGCACCAATCGAGTCAGCTTCTATTGGGAAACTGAAAGCTCCCGGGACAGAGAGATGTATGCGCATTTGCCCCTCGTCAAATCGCTGGCCCAAGCCTTTCGCCTGGGAGAGAAGGAATGGAAAACGCTGCTTGAGCAGATCTTTACCGAACTCAAAATCGGTTTATTCTCCTACGACGAGATTCGCAACTTGATGAACTACATGGTGTATCACCTGCACCGCGAAATCGCTGAGCTATCGGCTGAGCTGCAAAGTATGTGGAAGGCAGAAACACTGCCTCCATTAAACGACGCCATCGAGCAGTTCGATACGCTTGAAGAAGTGTACGCTGTATGGCTGACTTTGCTGGAAGGAGCAGCTGAGAAAATGGCTGCTTTGCGGGAAGTCCGCAGCACCCATGCCTTGATGAAGCAAGTCCGGTCCTACATGGAAGCCCACCTCTCAGATCCTGGGTTATCGCTTAATTCATTAAGCGAACGATTCCAGCTGCATGCTTCACAAGTAAGCCGTGCCTTCAAAGAGGAGTTCGGGGAAAAATTCGTCGATCACCTCATCAAAATTCGCATGGAGCATGCCAAAAAACTGTTGGAGGTCAGCCGGATCTCCGTTCAGGACATCGGTATTCAGGTTGGCTACACACATGCGATCTCCTTTATTCGCGCTTTCAAAAAATATACCGGCATGACGCCCGGCGAATATCGCAGAGATGAGTGACACTTCTGAGAAAAACGGCTTTGCCGCCCTGAGAGATCAGCCTCTAAGTAGCGACAAAATCTGTTAAGGGAACTAGAGGTCGCTATTTTGGCAAATAGCAGGGTTGCTAGGGCAATAGCGGAACTATAGGGTCTTATTTCCACCAAAAGAGCTGAATTTCCCAGAAAACAGCAAAATAGCGGACTGTAGTTCCCTCAACCTCACAATAATCACGCTTTTTGCTAGAATAGCGCACTGTAGTTCCCTCCGCGCGAGCAGCCCGGGCAACTGCTCATTCACTCCAGAACATATAAATTCTTATATTCCAAGAAAAGCTTATCGTTAATTATTGCTCATTGCTCAGCTCCGAAAATCCCCCAATCCCTTATGCGGCGCGGGTTTATTAAAAGAGTTTATGCACTGAATCTTGTATATTGAGAGCAGCTTCCCGCTGGGTTACATTGATTCCATCGACGACAGGAACAACAGATGGCTTCATGTTACAGCCCAAGGAGGTGAAACCAATGATATCCAAAGCCAACTCTTCTTCGCCCCGTCGTCGCTTCCAGCAAAATATTCCGCTGCTTATCATGTTTGTCCCCGTTCTTTTGTACTTTATTATTTTCAAGTACTTCCCGATAGCGGGGAATATCATCGCCTTTAAGAACTACAATTTGATGGAAGGCATCTGGGGCAGCCCCTGGGTTGGCTTAAAGCACTTCAAGGTCTTGTTTACCCAGCCTCAGACCCTCACCATCATCCGCAATACGTTTACGCTAAGCCTCCTCAGCATTGTTGTCGGCTTTCCGTTTCCCATCCTGATTGCGGTCTTGCTCAATGAACTCAGGGCAATCCGCTTCAAACGTATGGTTCAGACTTTGATCTACCTCCCTCACTTCTTCTCCTGGGTTATCATCGGAGGGATTGTCGTCACCATCTTCTCTCAACAATCCGGCATCGTGAACAAATTGCTGGAGCTGTGGACGGGGCACTCCATCGCTTTCTTGTATCAAGAACATAGTTGGCTGGCCATCTTCCTCGGTTCTGGCATATGGAAAGAAGCCGGTTGGGGAGCCATCATCTATCTGGCAGCCCTGGCATCTATCGATTCGCATCTGTACGAAGCAGCCAGCATAGACGGCGCATCCAAGTGGCGGCAGATGTGGCATATAACCTTGCCAGGCATCCGCAGCACGATTGTGCTGATGCTCATCCTAGGCATGGGCAATGTCATGGAAGTCGGCTTCGATCATGTGTACACGCTGCAAAACGCGGCTGTCTCTGACATCTCCAGTGTGATCAGCACGTACATCTTCATTGTCGGGGTCCAAGGCGGCCAGTTTAGTTTAACGACAGCCGTCGGCTTATTCGAATCTCTGGTTGGTTTCTTTCTTGTCGTCCTTTCGAACCAGCTAGCCAGAAAATTCGATCAAGGGCTGTGGTAAGAAAGGAGCCTCTCTCCTCATGAAACCAACATGGGATGAAAAAATCTTTTATATCGTCAATTATATCTTCCTGGGGCTCGTCGCTTTAAGTTGTGTCCTGCCGCTCCTTCATATTGTTTCCCTGTCGCTCAGCAGCTATCAGGCTATTGTATCGGGGCAAGTCACCTTATGGCCAAAGGGCTGGACGTGGGAAGCCTACAAAGCGTTGTATGACGGCACGAATTTGGTCAAAGCTTTTCGCAATAGTGTCATTATTACCGTTGTTGGTGTTGTGCTGAGCATGGTATTTACCATCCTGGCAGCTTATCCGCTGGCCAAAAAGTTTTTCTACGCGCGCCGCTTTTTCACACTGTTCATTGTCTTCACGATGCTCTTCGGCACACCGCTGATCCCGCTTTTCCTGATCGTGAAAAGTTTAGGCTTGCTCAATACCTACGGGGCGATCTGGATGCCAGGTCTAATCAGCGCCTTTAATATGCTCGTGCTGCGCACCTTTATTATGAATGTGCCTGAGGAGTTGGAAGAGGCTGCGCGACTGGACGGATGCGGGGAATGGAAACTGCTCGCCACGATTATTTTGCCTTTATCGATGCCCGTGATAGCCACTTTAACTTTGTTCTATGGGGTCGGTTACTGGAACTCATTTCTACACGTACTTATGTTTCTAAATGACAGCACACGAATGAATCTGGCTGTGATGATCCAGCAGATGGTTGCCAGTCAATCCGTGCTTCAGGAGCTGAATGCCATCAAACAGGATGATCTGCAGCAAATGACACCGGAATCCATCAAATCGGCAGGGGTCATCGTTTTAATTGTTCCCATGCTGCTGATCTACCCTTTCTTGCAGAAGTATTTTGTCAAAGGGGTTATGATCGGCGCCATTAAAGGTTAACAACGCATGCATTGAAGGGGGTCCCACCATGTCCAGAATGACCAAAAATCAACGTAATACCTTGTTTATTTCCCTAGCTTGTCTTACTTTGCTTGCTGGCTGCACAACGCCAAAACAAACCGATCCAGGCGCTTCGGCCAGCCCAAATGCTCCGAAACCTACGGAAGCTGCCAAGCGTGGAGCGATCAATGTATCCGTTTATGACCGCGGCAACGTAGCGCCCGAGGAAGGCAATTGGGATAAAAACCGCTGGATCGATTGGATTAATCAAAACGGTCCTGTCGATGTCAAGTACACGCCTGTCCCCCGCTGGGAATCATTCCCTAAATTCAATGCTCTCCTGGCATCCGGCACTGCTCCCGATTTGATTCTCGAGTATGATGCCAACTATCGGAATAGCTGGTATTCTCAGAAGCTGATAATGCCAATTGATGACATGATCGCTAAATACAGCACAACCTATAAGTCAATTTTGGAGAAATACCCGCTGCTGCGCAAAATTGGCACGAAAGAAGATGGCAAACTCTATGAGATCGGACGTTTGAATGTCGTTGCTCCACATCATCGGCTGCTGATCCGCGAAGATTGGCTGCAGAAGCTGAACCTGCCTGTGCCGACAACGACGGAGGAATTATATAAGGTAGCTCAAGCATTCGTGAATCAGGATCCTGACGGCAACGGTAAAAAAGATACATTCGGGATCAATCTCAGCGGTGTCGGCTTCTCCGTCATCAGCCATATCTTCGGTCGTTCCATCGACTGGGCTGTGCAGAACGATAAGTTCGTGCACGATTGGGAACGGCTTCAAGCGTCTGTGGAATTCCAGAAGCGATTGTTTGACGATGGCTTGGTCGATAAAGATTTTCTCACAGATAAAAACGGACAGAAGGGCATACAGGATTTCATGAATGGCAAATTAGGTATTTTCGCTATCGATAGTGCGTGGTTTACAATTCCTAATTATGAGACGTTTAAGAAAAATAATCCCGATGCCAAAGTCATCCCAATCGCGTTGCCGAAAAGCCAGTTCGGGCAATTCTCCCCAATTATCGCCACTCCTGTCCAAATGGTCGGTGTCGTTAACGCGAAAGCCAAAGATCCCAAAGCGATCATGCAATACATCGACTGGATGGTCGAACCTAAGAACGCTACTTTGCTGAAAAACGGAATTGACGGCGTACACTCCAAAGTAGGGTCCAATGGATGTCCGCAGCCTATCGATACCGAGAAAAATAAGAAAGAGCTCTACACGGATGATTTGAACATGATGAGATCCGATTTGCTGCTGGGCAAATGTGCGGAAGTGTACTTGGTCAACCTGCGTCCTGAAGTACCTACACAAAAAGAACTGCTGGATATCAACCTGAAATCCAAAGATATTTACATTAGCAAAGATCGTCCTGTTCCTTCTCTCGGTGCTGACTTCCTCCCTGTGCTTCCAGACGATTTGCAAGCCATCGTGAAGACCACAACGAAATCAAACAGTATCGACAAAGGCGATATCTGGTTGAAAGCTCTAGTAGGCGGCAAAAACTACACGGCCGAGCAAGCCATCAAAGATGCCAAGGAGGTGTGGGACAAAGCAGGCGGCAAACAAGTCGATGATTATTACGCTGCGTGGTATGAGAAAAATAAAGCGAATACCTTCAGCATCGATGATCTCTACAAGTTTGCTGAACAGTCACAAAAAGAACTAAAATAGCAGAACCCCGGATAGGGATTAGGGAATCGTATTGATATTCTCTTATGGAGGTCATTATGAGATCCCGATACATGAAGACGTGCTTTGTTGCAGTCCTTCTGATGGCGATCATTCTCTCATTGCTTCCCTGCTATCAGCCTCATGCTTATGCAGCTTCACCTGGGATTACACAAGACTATTGGAATAACGTTCCCGGAGGGAAAGTTGAACAGATTCCATTGAACACGCCTCCCACAGGGTCTAGAGTGCTCTCTTCTTTGGAGACGCCGAACAATGTGGGAGATCTTTACGGCTCCCGCATTTACGGCTTTCTGACGCCACCCGTCAGCGGGGGGTACACATTCTGGATCGCCGCCGACGACAGCTCTGAACTTTGGCTCAGTCCCGACGGCGATCCTTCACACAAAGAGAAAATCGCCTATAACACGATTTATGCCAAACCAAGAGAATGGGAAAAGGCGCCCACTCAGAAATCCGTCATCGTTACCCTTACTGCAGGCAAACGCTATTACATCGAGGCCCTGCATAAAGAAAATACCTCTAACGACAACTTGGCTGTCGCCTGGCAAGGTCCCGGCATCGCAAGGCAGGTTATCCCCGGCACATACCTTACCCCTTTTGTCATACCAGACGCACCTACAAACCCTGTTCAGGACGATACCGCCAATACGTTCGGTTGGACATTTGTACCAAGCTATGAAGACGCTGCGGACTATGAATACAGCAAGGATCGCGGGCGCACTTGGCAAACTGCAACGATGAATCCGATTCAACTGGATAACCTGAACTATACAGCAGGACAAATCCAAGTGAGATTGAAAGAAACGTCAGCCGAACCAGCCGGCAAAACCCTTTCTTCCCCTGCACTCTACACAATGACCCAACCACAGCAGCCTCCTCAGACGAAGACCCTGCTTTGGCGCATTGGACTGGATAATCAGTCATCCAGCGAGTTTGCGAATTTCTCCGCATCATCCGTTGAAACATTCAACCTGCCAGCGGATTGGGCTGCTCGCACCGATTGGCATACCGTTCCCAAAGGGCTGAAACTCAGCTCCAACGGCACCATGATGATCTCTTATCAGCTCGACGCCATTCCTGAGCATGGCGTGCAATTCAGCTTCAGAAGTTTGGATGCTTATGTTTCCGTACCGCAGTTGGCCGTTTTCTCCAATGATACGATGGCTGGCTTGATCCAAATTGTGGGCTTAAGCGGCGGCAATACGACGAAGAAATTCAAAGAAACGTATGAGCTTTATATTCCCAAAGAAATGCTGCGGACAGGTGCCAATGAGCTGAAACTATCCATGGATCGCGGTTTGTATGCGGGTACAGGAGGAGATGAATTCCAATGGTTTGAATGGGATTACGCCAAATTGGAGGCGCTAGACACCGAGGCCGTCGAACCCATTCACGGTCGTTATATCCGCTTGGGCACTGCCCTTGTGTCTCATGTGCTCAAGGACCGGGATTTGCAAACGATGGATGTAACCAAATGGCTCGGACTCGCTTACAGCGGGAACGTCATTCGTTCCGGCCAGTTTTCCCGGGAATGGTTGACCGCTTTGCGTGATTTGAATTTATCGCCTGTTCTGCTGCCTTTCGGTACGTATATCAAAGATCCCGAACTTGCGACGGGTGTCGTGCCGCAGAAGGTGAAAGATTATTACAATAATCTAATTGCGGATAATGGCGATTTGTTCGAGTACTTGGAACTGGATAATGAACCAGGTGTCTTCGACAATGCTTTCGCAGCCGATCTTGCACTCGCCCAGTACGTCCATGCTCAGAAACCTTTGTTAAACCCTTGGTTGAAAGCGGTTTCACCCGGATGGGCTTATTGGCCTTCCAAAGGGATTCCCGATGGCTGGGAGCGTAACCCCGCTTATCGCAGACAAATTGAAGACTATGCCGACTTCTCCAACGGTCATAGCTATAACTTAAGCGGCATCACCATTGGCAATGGCAGCGTCGCTGTCGAAACGCTCAAAACCTACCCCGAGTATCAGGGAGACGGATTCGCTAAGCCTATGATGATGAGCGAGACTGGCGCCAACGATTTCCATACCGACAACAATCGCTACGATACGTTCGATCACCGCTTTGCTGCTGTCTTCGACAGGGAGACTCGCAGCACCATTGGCTATCTGGATTACATTATGCAGCATGCCGCTTACTTCCGCGAGTACAGCTTGCTGCAGGAGGATATCGAAATGAAATCCGCCGACGATGCGGCAGCCTGGATCAACCCCAGCGACCCGGGTGAAACGAGGCTGAACATCTTCCGCCGCTTAGCGCTGGCTTACAGTACACATGGCAAACCGCTGCCTTATGTGTATACGAATCAGAACGAGCTTGCCGGGAAAAGAGCCTATTTCCGCGCCGTCGACACATCCGCGCTCGGGGTAAGCCAAACCGGTGCAAAGTCCGATAAAATTCTGTTGAATTTCGTTAACTTTGAGACGACACCGGTCACAATGAACGTTAACGTAACGCTGCCCAGTCCTGTTCCGTACGCAGGCGAACGCTTTGGCGGCGGGAACACCTATGCCTCTGCACACCGTGCTGTAACCGTCGACGGAACGTCCGGCGCGCAATTGTCGGAGACACTGCAACCTGGCGAAGCCGTGCAATATATCTTGACCCCGCAGGAGCACATTGCTCCCAGCAAGCCTGTTTTGGACGCACGGGCCGTGTCCTACAAGACGATCAAATTGAGCTGGCAGCCAGCCTCAGACAATCAAGAAGTTGCTGGCTATGCGCTATACGATCATGGCAGCCTGCTTGCTAAGCTGCCTAAAGCAATCACGCGCTACACGCACCAGGATGTAAGGCCGGAGAGCAGCCACCAATATACGCTTATTGCTTATGATAATTCGGGCAATGAATCCCAGCCGAGTGATCCCGTCTCCCTCTCTTCCTTGACGCTCCCCACCTCGCCATTTACTACGGTGACCGGAGGCGCCATGCATGCAGAGTCGGAGCTTACAGAGCTGGAAGGCGTAACCAATCATGGCACTTTCGTCGGCATGTACTACACTCAGGGGCGTTTGAACTGGCTGAAACCTGCAGTCAAAGCCAACACGAATTATGTACTGAAAATCAAGTACAGTGCTGCCGGCAATAAGAAGGTGAACCTGGTCATCAACAATGCGCAGCATCGCGTGCTCGAACTTCCAGGCACGGAACCGAACGTGTATACGACGGTTGAATATAACGTGATGATGCCGGCTGACATCGCCAATCTCGTTATGTCCGTCGTCAAAAGCAGTGACAACGTGTTCGCTTACTTCGACTGGTTCGAGCTTAGGGAAGGCACCATTGACGAAACGCCGCAGCCGCTATGGACGAATGTCGCGCATACCAGCACCAACATGTACTACTCTTCTGCCAGCTTCGCCGCTGGGGCAAGTGGAGCAGATCTCCATGAATCCTCAACACCCGGTGACTACGTGGCGTTAGGTTTTAAAGGCACAGGAGTCCGCTGGTATTCCGATATCGAATCCACACTTGGCAAGGCTGATGTCTACATCGACGATATGCTGGTGGACACCGTGGACCTAACCACCGCGAACACGCAAGGTGCTAAGAAGGTCGTATTCGAACGAACAGGCATGCCGCTTGCGAATCATATCATCAAGGTGGTCGTTAAGGACGGGCGGGTTCTTCATCGTTCCTTCGAATTTCTGAGCCTCGAGCGTCAGCCGTTCACACCAGGGCCAGATCTGATCGTGACGGGACTCGGAACAGACCCTGATGCGCCTTATGCGGGACAACAAGGTGTTCGCTTCTTCGTCACCGTGAAGAATGTCGGTCTCCTTCCGACACCCGCCGGCAAAATCACCGGGGCCTTATTCGGCTTGAACGGGGGCTCGTTCGGATACACAGATACTTACAATCTATCGATTCCTGTGGGCGGTACAGCGACGCTTTATACGAATGCAGGCGGGGAAAACGGGTACTGGGAAGTACCCAATGGGGAAGCCATTTACCAATTGAGCGTTAATATTAACGACATCGGCCGATTCGCAGAAATGGACCGCACCAACAATACCAAAGAGATTGCCTTCGAAGTGAAGAAACGCAGCGTTGCACCTCCCGTCACCACTGCGACAGCAGACGGACTCACCGGGGCAGGTACATTCAACAAACAGGATGTGCATGTGGTCTTCACCGCAGTGCATCCGACAGCCGGGGTTGGGATCAAACAGACAGACTACCGAACCGCAGGAGGAATTTGGCAGACTGTAACAACGGCTCAACCGATTACTTTAAGTTCAGAAGGCGTCCATCAGCTCGAATATCGCTCCATCGATATGCTGAACAATGAAGAAGAACCCAAAGTGCTTCTGATTGGCATTGATAAAACGGCACCCGCGACAACCTCATCCGCAGCAAGCGGATGGCAGCGAACACCGCAAACCGTTACATTTGCCGTCTATGATGCGCTAAGCGGTGTGCAGAACACGTTTTACAGTTTAAACGGCGGCCTCCCGGCGGTTGGAAATTCCGTCACTATCGCCACTTATGGAGTGAACACCGTCAATTATTACAGTGTGGATGCTGCTGGCAATCAAGAGATCCCGCACTCTGTTCAAGTTCGTTATGATCCCGAGCCGCCTCTCCTTACTATGAGCGGCCCGCTCACTGTCTATCTGACTGATCCGATTGTGCCAAATCTCATTGTTTCTGATCCATTAAGCGGTGTAGCTTCAACCATCGTCAAATTAGACGGCGCCGTTGTTCCGACGAATCTGAACCTCCCGCCGCTCAGCCTCTGGTTAGGTCAGCATACGCTTGAAGTCACAGCAACGGATCTAGCCGGCAACCAGATCGTTCGTACCTTTGTCATTAAAGTCATCATGGATCTGGATCATCTGGATGATTTGCTGCGATTATTATGGCAACTCGGTTATTTCCAACATCAAGACACTTACAACAGCTTGCAAAATAAAGTCACGCAGCTCCAGAAGCTGCTGAATCAAAATCAACTCAAAGACCCGAAAATCTTCGAAGTATGGGTGCAGGATGGCAAATTGCTTGATGATGCCTCTGCCAATGTGCTGCGAAATGCCATCCAGCAGCTGCAGCAAAAAATAAACGCGCACAAATAAGCTTGCCCTATAAACAAATGAGGCTGCCCGCAAGGTTATCAACCTTGCGGGCAGCCTCATCTCTCTATTTATTCACCTCATACAAGTAAAACACGTAATCAGTTGGAACACCCGCGTGCCCAAGCTGGCGCAGCATGGACGTGATATTGCCGCGGTGATACGTGCCATGATTCACCACATGCTGAATTAACTCACTGATGCTGGCTTGCAGAACCCCTAAAGTCGGATGGGGAAGATCCCTTACCAACTGGAGAACACCATCTTCATTCAAAAAATTTCGATAGGACTCAGCAAGCTCCACAAACAAAGCTTCTAGCTCCTTAATACTTTTCCCCGTCGTCTTTTCTTGGACCTTAGCTCGCAATTCTCTGGCTTCTTCATAACTGCGTCCTTGCATGGCTGCGAGCCAAACCATATCTATCTGATAAATATGTACCAGTCCTGCATAAAGGCTAGGAAACACATCCTTTAGCTCCTGATGCAGAGTCTCCTCCGACAGCTCCGCTAATCGCGCAAAAACCCGCCCATTTGCCCATGCATGGTATTCGTAGCTCTTCACAGTTGAATTAGACATTAACTCCATCCTCTGTCTTGGCAGCTTGATACAGCTCGATCAACGTGCCATCCAAATCTCGGAAGTACGCAAATTGCCCCTTCCATTGCGCATTATAATGAGGTTCTTTCACAAATTGAACGTCTTTTGCACGCAGCCGCGCATAGGTAGCATCTAGATCTTCTACTTCAATATTCAGTAAAAAGTTCGTGGCATACGGGTTGCTGGACTCCAACACTTCTCCTAGTGACTGACTCATTGCTTTGCGTGACAACAGTTCTACGCGAGCAGCACCCGTGTGAAACAGGGCATACTCCATTGATTCTTCATACCAATCGACCTTGAGTTCCAATTGATCTCTATAGAAAGCAACACTCTTCTGAAAATCTTCCACCAAAATGCGAACTTGCAATAAATTCATTGTATTTCCTCCTTGGGCTTCTCTTAAACCCATTGTAGAACATCTTCACTGACAGAAATGGTCAGTCAAGTTCAGCTGCCGCATAAAATTGATGTAAATTTCTGGTTACCTCAATCATTAATCTTTTGAGCAACTGCGGTTCCTTGATTTGGAGTGTGCCTCCATAAGTCAGAAGGAAATAAGGGAAATGTAATTTGATAGAACGCTCCTCCATGCGAAAATGCGCCTCAAACTGCGTTCGTTCTACGAGTGTATGAACTAGAAACCAATGACCGCACAAGTCATCCAAGGCTTGTTCCTTCCCCGTTATTTTGACAGAGATCATCTCATCCGGTTTCTCCGTATCTGGCATTACACCGGAAAGAAGAAATTTGCGCGCAGAGAAATCGGCAGGCCGCTCAAATGATCGATCCGTTGTCTCCAACAAGCGAATACGATCGATGCGAAAGCTGCGAATCGTGCTGCGAAGATGGCAATGACCAACCACGTACCATTTGCTTTTCCAACTAACAATTCCATAGGGATCCAGATCGCGAGACTCAGTGACAGTGCCATACCCTTTCTGGTAATGCATAAGAATTGTTTGACTCTTAGCTACAGCAACCTCTACGTCCTGTAAAAGATGGGCTTGCGAAGCATCCGCTTGAGGGTGAATGACATCCAATCCTTGTTCATGCAGGTGGATCTGACGAAGCTGCTCTTGATTGGTGTACATTTTCAACTTGGCAACCGCTTGACTTAGCTTCTCTCCGTAAGGATAGCCAGCCTCCTGAGCGAAAGCGGCAGCTTGAATCAAGGCTTTCTGCTCATCGAGATCAAAAACAAGCGGCGCCTCCTTAAACTCGCCTAGAAGACTGTACCCGCCATTATGGCCTGAATCGGCAATAATTGGGACACCGCTGGCGCATAAGGCATCGATATATCGGTATACCGTTCGAATATTAATTTCCAGTTTTTCAGCAAGCTGTTTAGCGGTTACTCTCCTATTCGACTGGAGCAGCCACAGGATTGTAAGCATATGATCCGCTTTGCTCATGTTACACCGACAACCGTTCCACTAAGCGATGCGAGTCCAGCACCAGATCACTGCGAATACTGCAAGCATTCGGATTATTTAAGCTATCCAAGAAATGCTGAACGACGCTTGCGAAGCCTCTTCTTTCCAGCACGGTGTCCCAACTTCCGAACGTACGCACACGCGGGGCTCCACCTTTCTCATAGAAGACGGCTGACTCCAGATTCGTAACTTCCACAGACCGCCCGCTTCCATGCAGCTCGACTTTTTCAAGATCTACCCCTGCAAGCCGAACCATGCTGTACGTCCCAACCGCTGAACCGAAAGCCAATGTTCCCGAAGCATGAAGCAGCTTGCCGGCATCATCCACTTGCTGCTGATATGTGTTCACTTCATAAGGGCTTTCGCCCAGCCATAATAAAAGGTCCAGCATATGTATCAAATCATCATATAAGGTTTCTTTGGCGCCATGGCCTTGCAGCTTGATCCGATGCTTCACGGCTGAACACCAATCGAAGCCGCCTGCTTCCTGCAGCCACATCTTGGCCTCCACATAGAGCGGAGCAAATCTGCGATTAAAGCCCGCAGCAAGCAGAATGCCTTTTTGTTCCGCAAAGGATGCCATTTGCACCGACTGTTCCCAGTCATAGGACAACGGCTTATCTACATAAACGGCTACACCATGCTCGATACATTTCATTGCAAGCTCATAATGCGTCGAAGTTGGACTATGCACAAATACAGCATCCAATCCCAAAGCTAGCAGTTCATCCAAACTCGTTGTCCCATAAGGAATTCGATATTTCGCCTTCATCCGTTCAACCGTAGCTGGTGTAGAGCTCATTATGCCTGCAATTTCTACGGACTCATTGACCGAAAGCAGCGGCAAATAGACCTTTTGCGCGATATCACCCAAACCAATAAGTCCGATTCTTTTTTTAGTCATAGCCTATTCCCTCCTCAATTCTTTTCCAAGTACCAATCGTCCTACCAATACGCCTAGCACTAGCAAGACAGCTCCTACAATCGTTGAAACGCCATAAATCTGCACCCAGAGTGGGGCATCGATGAGCAAGGCATACACTTTCCCGCCAAAAATAGGTCCTAAAAAAGCCGCAAATCCGGTAATTGCCGAATACGTCGCAATATACATCGGCCGCTCGCTCTTAGGCGTATCACCAATCGTAAATGTGAAAACCATCTGATTAAACCCGCCCAGACCAACGCCAAGCACAATATGAACAGCATACAAAACGGCTATAGCTGGAATGAAAGCAATCGCTCCCCACAATAAACAAGCAAGGGCAATAATCGGCAAGGACCATAACAGCAAAGTTTGCGCGCTGAACCGTGCATTCAGATTTCCCCACACATAATAGCTCGCCATCATGACCAAGGTATGTACCACAGTAATTAATGACACTGTTTCATAGTTAATTTTCATCAACTTGAGCATCACATACGAGAAAAGCGGGACCGTTACCCCCTGCACGAATAAAAAAACGGCCAAGAAGAGAATCGCTTTGAGAAAAGCACGGTCTCTGAGCGGCTTGCCAATCATCCCGACCGGGTTGGATTCCGTTGAGGGCTCGAAAGGCGGGTTCGGATATAAAAAGAAAGCGGATATATTCAAAATGACACACACCGCACAAATCATAAATAAAATAGTAAAGCCCTGACCGCCAGGATATCGGTCCAAAATTTGCCCGCCAACAAAAAGCGCAAGCGAACTAACGCCACCCAGGATCGTATTGCGCAGCCCAAAGTATCGCCCGCGAATAGGCCCAGGCACCGCATCGCTGATGAGCGAAGTCCAGACAATACCGCCTGCCGCATTGCCTAAATGCGCAGCCGTGTAGAGCACGATATACATGAATACCCACATATCCTGCGGGAAAACGAATGGAATAATGCCGACAGCGGTCCACAGGATACGATGCGAGGAAGCAAAAATAAGCAGCATTCGCTTGCGATTTCTAAATTTTTGCATAATGACAGCCATGCCGATTTGAATAATATTCACAACCGTTGTAACAGCCAAAACAAAGCCTATTTCCGTTGAGGTCGCTCCCAAATACAACAAGTATCCCGTTAAAAACGGTCCACCCAAAAGTTGGAAAATAATAACTGCCGGGAACCCTTCCAGCGTAGCTACCAGCAAACTTTTACGGTTGGAAGACATTTTCTTTCTCGGATTTCGCCAACGATCCAGCACATTCATGAGTCTTCCTCGCCTCCATTTGTAATTCTTAGGTGATAAGTTGATCTACTAGTTACAAAAGATAGGGCGCTTATGGTAAAATAGGACTGACTTCCTAATCTATCATGTCAGGCGGGATCATCGAATAGCCATGAAACCAAACCATTTTGGTCTAATCACAAGCTTATTACTCTTTTTGATCTTCATTGTACTCTCTCTTGTGTTTCAGTCAACTACTTATTTGTATATCGCAAGCGTGGGGCCGCTGCTCATTGTTCCCTTTCTTCCTGACATCCGGACCGGTCAATTCATTAAACCGAATCAGGCCAAAGGTGCTGTCCGTTTGATCACAATGGAGAACAAAGATCAAGCTCATGCCGATTTTCTGGTCATCTATTTTGATCCAGGCTATGTGAAATGGAACAGCGGAAAGCTTTACTTCCATTTGGATGATATCATGAAAAATGTGTATATCAAACCAGATCCTTTAGCCGCGACATTGACGGTTTTAAAATATGATCTTTTTCTTCACCGCAACAAGAAAAACTGGGTCGGCATTTCTTTAGCACAACTCAAACAGCGCACAGAACAGCTATCTTATACAACCAACGAAGTCAATCGCCTCGTCATCCAATTGTCCGATATCAATGAACTCTTGCAGCGCCCACTCTCGCAGCCAGCTGCAACGGGTCAAAGTATCGGCGCATAGATTAACAAAGAAACACCCAGCCATCTAAGATGGCTGGGTGTTTCTTTGTTGCAGCGCCGGCACGATGCTAATCCCTGCGCTGACTGCGACGTAGGCAAGGATAGTAGAAGGCTTCTGTCCCAGCTCAGCAACTAGGGCTGACACACACTTGCGAATATGGTAAGCAGGCGGCGGGGAACACGTCAAACCAGTCGAATCGGCAGAGACTCTTCAAGCCGACTTGAGCCAGCGGCAGTGAAGCGTGCTCGCTGACAAAATCCTCGTGGACATCTCCAATCCGTTCACCGAAGATTTCAGTGATTTCACGCTGCCTTGGAGAACCTCAGCCGGCGAAGTGCTGCAGCTTTAACGCTGTATATCAGCGTTAACTGCGCCCGTTCGCTGATTTGGCGGGCTTTTCTCATGCGGTAAGGTTGTTTTTCAACCTTATTGGCTTGGTTCTGACTGATCCTGCAGCTTTAACGCTGTGTTTCAGCGTTAATTGCGCCGGTTCGCTGATTTGGCGGGCTTTTCTCATTCCGTAAGGTTGTTTTTCAACCTTATTGGCTTGGTTCTGGCTGATCCTGCAGCTGTAACGCTGTGTTTCAGCGTTAACTGCGCCGATTCGCTGATCTGGCGGGCTTTTCTCATGCGGTAAGGTTGTTTTTCAACCTTACCGCTTGGTTCTGGCTGAACCTGCAGCTGTAACGCTGTATTTCAGCGTTAACTGCGCCGATTCGCTGATCTGGCGGGCTTTTCTCATGCTGTAAGGTTGTTTTTCAACCTTACCGGCTTGGTTTTGGCTGATCCTGCAGCCGTAACGCTGTATTTCAGCGTTAACTGCGCCGGTTCGCTGATTTGGCGGGCTTTTCTCATTCGGTAAGGTTGTTTTTCAACCTTACCGCTTGGTTCTGACTGAACCTGCAGCCGTAACGCTGTATTTCAGCGTTAACTGCGCCGGTTCGCTGATTTGGCGGGTTTTTCTCATGCGGTAAGGTTGTTTTTCAACCTTATTGGGATCGTGTGTGAACGCGAGAGATTGCTTTAGATTAATGGAAATAGAGATCGTAAAGATATGGAAAAGAGCCCATGAGGGCTCTTTCGTTGGTTCATCTATTCAGTTGCTCTCCGCACAGATAGGCGGCAAGTGTGCGTACCATGACACCTGTTGCCCCTTTGGGTTCGATGCCTTTGGCCGACCATAACCAAGCTGTCCCGCCGGTATCCAGGTGGATCCAAGGCGTTTCTTCAGCGAAGAAGCCGATGAATAATCCCGCGGTAATGGCTCCCGCCCAGCGATCTGACGATGTGGAGTTCTTGATATCAGCCACATCGCTTTTGAGCATGGCGCGGTATTCGGGATAGTTGGGCAGCTGCCACACTTTCTCGCCTGCGGCGGAAGCGGCTTGGAGCAGCGGTTTCAGGAACGCGTCGTCATTCGTCACAGCCCCTGTCGCGATATCAGCAAAGCAGATCAGAATGGCGCCTGTTAAGGTAGCCACATCAATGAGGCGTGTCGCGCCTTTCTGCTTGGCGTATGTAATTCCTTCAGCCAGAATAATGCGGCCTTCGGCATCTGTATTCAGCACTTCAACGGAATGCCCGCTGAGCAGCGTGACGATGTCACCTGGACGATAGGCTGCGCCTGATGTCATGTTCTCCGCCGTTGGGATCACGACAACCAAGTTGACCTTGGGCTTGAGTTGACCGACGATGTGCAGAGCTCCAAGCAGTGTGGCCGCTCCGCCCATATCACTGATCATCTCTTCCATGCCATCGGGCCGTTTCATCGAGATTCCGCCAGTATCGAAGGTCACGCCCTTGCCGACGAGGCCCAGCACGTCGGCGGAATCCGGATCACCCTTATACTCCAGGGTGATCATGCGCGGCGGGTTGACGCTGCCTGCGCCAACCGCGATGAGGCCGCCCATCCCGCGGGCGGCAATCTCTTGCTCGTCCAGCACTTCGCAGGCGAAGCCGTAGTGCTGGGCGAGCCGAACGGCTTCCTCTGCGAGGGAAGCCGGAACGAGTTTATTGCCCGGGAGGTTCGTCAAATCCCGGGCATAGTTCGTGCCCTCCGCAACCGCCTCGGCGGTTGCGATGGCCACCTCCAGAAGCGCTGCATCCGCAGCCGCTTCTGTGAGCAGTACCGCCCGGCGCAGCTCAGCGCGCGCCAGGTCGCTCTTGCGGTACGCCGCGATGCGGTACGTACCGAGAAGCAGCCCTTCGGTCAGCGCCGAGGCGGCGGACCGGCTGTCGAACCCGCTTGGCAGCTTCAGCGCCAAGCTCTCAAAGCCGAGTGCGAGCGCCTTGCGGCTCGCATAGACCGCGGCTGCACGCAGCGTATCGCGTGATGCTGCGGGGCCGATCCCCGCAACCAGCACGTACGCGTACGGCAGCAGCCCGTAGGTAGGCAGCGCCTCAAGCTCGCCGGACGCGCCATTGATTTGGCCCTTTGCCAGCATGCGGGCAAGGGCTTCATCGAGCTGCGGCTGTCCGAGAATAATATCCTGGCGCAGCTCAGCCTCACTCAGGCAGACAAGGATCGCGTCTGCCCCAGTTGCATTATCCAATAATGACGTATACCCACTTGTCGTAATCGTCGTAGTTTTAGCAAACATCGCTTCGATCTCCCTGCTTCGTTCAAATTAATAAAAAGAGGCGGCCTTCTGTACGACCGATTGCATCGGCAAATGATAAGGACATTTATCCTCGCAAAGCGGTTTTTCTTTGCATGGATCATGGTCTGCGCAGCCTGTTATTCTTTCCTTTTGCCGTTCAAAAAATCCATGACCTTTGGGCAGCAGACCAAATTTCTCCCTGAATTTACTCGCGATCATCACATCCGGAATCGAAATTTCTAATGGACATGAACAATAGTTGCAGCGTCTGCAATCATGCTGCCCCAGTTCAGCAGCCAATTGTTCAAGTTCCTGACGCTCCTTGGTCCCAACCGCTTCCTCTTGGGCAGCCAAATTCTCCTGAACTTCCTTCACGCTCACCATACCGGATATCGTCACGTGCACATCTTGGCTGTAAGGATAACGAATCGCGCGATCTACCGGTTGAATGAATCCACCTGACAAAGGTTTCATCGCTACCTTCATTAAATCCATCTCCGTTGCCTTGGGAATCAACTCATCCAAAGCAAACGGCTGAGCCAAATTCAGATGAAATAAAATCTGGGAGAACTGCCCTTTGGCAATCCATTTGGTCAACAAATCCGGGCGATGCCCCGAGATGCCAATGAAGCGAACTTTCCCTTCCCGCTGTGCTTCCAGAGCTGCTTTATAGGCCCCTTCCACATCCATAGCCTTCTTAAATTCACTCACATAATTGACGTAGTGAATCTGGAGCAAATCGACATGATCCGTCTTCATCCGTACCAGACTTCGTTCGATTTCCGCTTTGGCTGTTTCATAATCACGCGCCCCGGTTTTCGTCGCCAGGAAATACTCTCCCCTGCGATGGGAAATACATTCCCCAATAATTTCCTCACTATTGCGATAGGCCGCCGCCGTATCGATATAATTAATGCCGTGGTCCAAGGCATAATTCAATGCTTCTCTTGCTTGTTCTAAGGGCACACTTGGCAGATTCATAGCACCAAAGCCAAGTGATGATACATTGAAGCCAGACTTACCGAATCTTGAATACCGCAAGCTTCTATCTCCCTTCCCCTACAACCCCAAATTTATTCGTTCTTATAAACACAACTATTATTGTAATACAACTCCGATAACGCAACAAGCACTCTAGCCCCTCTGCATCGCAGAGTTCCTAAAGTGCTTGTTAGTCTAATTCAACTAATCCCGAGAACCGTTACCATTACCGTTACCGTTATCCTTCGCATCTGTTCCCCGATCTTTCCAGTTCCATTGGAAATTCGAATTTCTATCGTTACCCTTAGGCGTCGCCGTTGGTTTAGCTGTTGGTTTAACCGTAGGCTTCACGGTCGGCTTGCTGGAACTGGTCGGTTTAAGCGTAGGTTTTGCGCTAGGCGTTGCTGTAGGTTTCGGCTTGCTGGATGACCCATTCTTGGAATCATCATCATCGTCATCATCCGAACGTCCCGGCTTTGGGGTCGGTTTACGATCATCATTTTTATTGTCATTATTATTCTTATTGTCATTATCATTCTTGTTGTCATTTCGACCGTTCTTGCCATCGTTCTTAGTCTCATTTTTGCTGTCATTTCGGTCATTCTTGTCATTTTTATTGTTGTTATTGCCATTGTTATTATTGTTGCGATCGCCCTTAGGTGTCGCTGTCGGCTTAGGTGTAGCTTTGCCGTTATTTCCGTTCTTTGTATTGCTTGTCGGGCTGTTTTTTGCATTCTTGTCGTTGTTTGTCTCTCTGTCCGACTTTTCATTTTGGATTTGCTGAATTCGCTCACTCAGCTTACCTGATTTCTCATCGGCAACCAACCGCTGCAAAGATGATTTATCAATCGGTTTATCCGGTTTGACCAACTTATCAAGTCCGCCATTATCCTTCGCCAACTGATGTATGGATACCGTTTTGATATCGTCGAGCGATACTTTGGCCCCATTATCAACCGCATTCAGATAAACCGCATACTTCCCGGCCGAAACTCCGCTGGCTTTGGCTTCCTGTCTTATTTCCTGCGGTGCTGCAAAGGCAGTAACACCATAGTTATTGACCTGATCAGGATGCGCCTCTTCAATATGCTTGCTGACCTGCGCCTTGAGCTTGGTTGCGATGGCTTCATCGTTCACGACCGTCTTCTGCTCGACAACCGTTGAGCTGATAATGATGTCCCCTTCTCCCCTAGCCAGCGCACCTTGCTCCGCTTTATCGAGAATATCTGAAGTCACAGCTGCAAGAGATTTGCCTTTGAACTCCAGCGTGCTGATTAAATCATCACCATCTGAGTTTAGGCCATGCAAATCTTGCACGACTTCATCATTATCGATGCCAATCTCGACACTTGGATTAATATCGATCGTTACGTAGGCAACGACTTGGCCACTTGGCACATTTCCGGTCAATGTTGATACTAATACAAAGCATACAAGAATAGCAGCTGCCATACCTGATATAATCGCCATTTGCGGGATCCGCAAACGCCGGGCAGCAGGCGTGAATATAATTTCTTCCCCAACCTCACAATTGCGTGTTCCCCTTGGAAGCTTTTCAAATCGACCCTCTGGATTCATGACAATAATGGAGTTTTCGCTTAATTCCATTACGATTCCCTTGTTCATGCGCTGTTCTTCCCTTCTTTATGCTGTCCTCATTCTCTAATATGCAAATAATCCCGCAAGTAAGGAAAGGGTCCGTTGAAGATGAGAGCGATAGCTATCAAATATTTGCGGTTTCGCTCCAACGTTTTTCTGGAAACCTGTACTTGCTCGAGCAGTTCTTTAATGGGCAGCTGCCTTTTGGTTAGAAGAGTACGCATAAGTTCTGCATCCTGTGCTAGTGTGCGTCCGATACCGAACAGCATCTGTCTGGAATCATCGTGTTTGGGAGACGCGTCTGTCAGCTCAGAAAATTCAATATCGAAATCACGCAAGACTTGGCTAAAATCAATAATTTCATTCCGTCGTTCTTCAAGACCTTTCTGCTTCTCATAAGCTTCAATAGCTTGATGAACCTCAATTGGATTCAGCAGATTATCTTCCTCATCCTCTTGATCGAATGAGCTGTAGGGAATCTGGCCTTTGAAACGCTGCTCTTTACGCAAGAAATCAATAAGTCTTCTCCGCATCACGGTTTCAGCAAATCCTAGAAAGGATCTGCCCATCACAGAAGAGTATTGATTAATCGCTTCGTTAAATGCCCCTAGAGCAATACTAAATTCATCATCGCGCGCCGGATCAATATATCGTTTACAGAACCTGCTCGTCACCTTGGCTACGTAGGGCTGGTAGTCCGAAATAAATTGGTTCCTTAGTCGTAGGTCTCCTGCTTGAATTTGATGGATTGTAACCTCAAGGGAAGAGGCATGGGGTTCACTTTGTCCCTGGGACTGCTTCTTCCCAAGGAACTTTTTGAATAGTACCAGTAGCACCTTTCCACCTCACAGTATAGTAGTTTCGTCCTTATGTATAATAATTAGGGGGGTATGATGTTTGAAAAACTTAAATAAAAAGTAGATTTATTATAACATAGATGTACAAAACAGCACCTACTGGCAAATAAAACCTTTGGTGGCGATTTCATTTTCACTCATAATCCATTACAATTAAGGGAAGGAGGTGTGTTTCCAATGGAACAAAGCAATCAATTCGGGAAGTTTCTTGAGACCCTACGAGGTAAAATTTCCTTGCGTAAAGTTGCCAATAAATGTGGATTATCCCATGCTTATATCAGAGATTTAGAGCTTGGACGTAATCGTACCACGAATGATGTGATCAAGCCATCCCCGGACACGTTAAGAAAATTAGCCCAAGCCTATCAATATCCCTATACGGATTTGTTAATAAAAGCAGGTTATTTGGAAGAAGCATCAACTATGCAAATACCTCCAACACCACGCTCTGTTCAACTGGATGCCGTTTGGTATGTTGAGTTTGGTATCAAATCGATTACCTATGTTTCCGGAGATTCTGTCGTAGAAGAGAATGTGGAATCACTCGTTGCCTTCACCAGTTTTATCGACACACTAATCGAACATGATTTTGTTAAATTAGATATGCATCTGTTCGTAAATCTGCACAAAATAAAAAAGTATGCCCCCACTGAAGGCAAACTTTTTTTTGATTCTGCGGAAGATGCCTCTGGCGTGACCATTGCCGCTTTGCCGCAAAAGAAATATCATCAGATCCTGCTTGATTATGCCGCCCTAAATACTGGACAATCTACCGAAACTAATTCTGGCGCGTACCTCTCATCGTTGAAAGCGAAGCTCTTTACTTAGCATAACATAGATGAAAAGCACAGTAGCCACGCTTAGCATTTGGATAGGCATCAAAGCGCTCAGCACACTATCCGGATAAGAGTGGCGATAAGTGATGCCAATGATAACGACGATGATGAACAAATAAAATCCCGCATTTTCATGCGTAAACGGTATTCTTGTGTAGTGGGTTAAAAAAGTGAACCCCAACCGCAGTTTCAAGAGCGCAAACAGCATAGTGAATTTGGCTATCAGTGCGATCAACAGAACCATCGTGGAAGTGTTCAGATCTGTTTCCAGCTCAGCGTAAGAAATCCAATCCATCATGTCGCACCCAATAAGCACACCTGTGGATACGATGATAGATAAAAAGTAACCCGATAAAGCAATAATTAAAGAAGGCACCAGACTGAATTTCCAGACGATCATGAGTGCTGCACAAATAATACTGACATAAAATAAAGGCCAGTTATCGAAAAAAGTGACAAGCGTTCCTGCAAGCGCAGCGAGCGATATTTGTATCCGGAACGGTTTTATTCTTTGACGGAAAAGGACCAATGAAAACAGGATCATCGGCACGAAATCAAGACAGGTTAGGATCAGTTTCACCCATATAAACAACGCCAAACCCCTCATTTCCAAGCATACTCTTAGGTTGTCTACTGAACTTATATGTACATCTAGAACTATACAAGATTACAGTTCGTTTGCGTTCAAAGTGGACTAAGTTGGCTGTTTCTGAGTATAAGTTGACCGTGTGCAGGGAGCCATTGGTGAGAGAATTGGAGTGCGATAAGCGTATGAGCCACCGTTTTACAGTTGCAATCGTGGAAGATAATTACTGGGTAGGCAAGCTGCTCGAAAGCTATAGTGAGCAATGCGGATTGAAAGTCATCTGCATCGTCTCTGATGGCGAACAATTTATTGGCATGTACGATGAGCTGCAGCCTGATATTTTGCTAGTGGATATTGGCTTGGAGGGGAATCTAGATGGAATCACCATGGTGCAGTCCTTGCGAGGAGCCGGGTACCGGCAAAAAGTGATTATGGTCAGCGGCACCACGAATATTGAACATGTGTTGACGAGTTTCCATGACCTAGGATCCGTCTACTTCCTATCAAAACCCGTTATGTTACCCAAGTTTCAAGCGGCCATCAGCAAAGCTATAGATGAAATCCAACTGGAACGAAGTCGGTTTGTTGAAGTTCCTAAACCTAAATCCGCCACTTGGATTACGGTCAAAAATCAGAAATCAACACTCCCGATCTCCGAGGATTCCATTCTTTTCATAGAGAAAGAAGACAAGCGCTTAACTCGAATTCACTTGATGAATGGGGCTCAAATGGCCTCCAGTACCAACCTGTCGGATATCCTGGCCCAGAGTTCGCCATTCATGTTCAGTCCGTTTAAAGGCTTTCTCGTTAACATGCGGCACGTTGTTTCGTACGTCAAAGAGAGCGGATTCCCCACCTCGCGTCGCTTCCTTATACACTTGAATCACACGGCAGTTAAGGTGCCACTGAGCAGAAATTTGCAAAAAGAGTTTGCTAGATTGCTGCTGGAAACGCAGTAGTCTCGTAAACAAATCGAGAAAACAACTTTTCCGCTTTTAAGAGATGTTCCTCTTAAAAGCGGAAAATCCTGCTAAGGGAACTATAGGGCGCTATTTAGATAAATAGTAGGGATTCTTGGGCAATAGCGGAACTACAGGGTCTTATTTCCACGAAAAGCGCTAAATTTCTCACGAAACAGTAAAATAGCGCCCTGTAGTTCCCTCAACCTCGCGATAATGACACTTTTGGCTAGAATAGCGGACTGTAGTTCCCTCCCTCCACGTTCACTCCAAAACCTATAAATTTCTTTTTAGAAATGTACTTCGCCCCTAATTTCAATGTACTAAACTCCGCCGTAAAATGTATCTTTCTGAGGGGGATTAGCTGAAACAACAAAAAACCGCTGCAACTCAAAAAAGAGTGCCAGCGGATTTCGCTCTTTATATGATTCAAACCCCTACATATTCTTAGAGGTTTTCTTATTCTTCAGCCTGTCCCGGCGTGCGCTCAGCATTTTCAATCGCTTCTTGAGCTGCTCTTCCCACTCCGTATCGTCAATACTCTTGGCAACACCCAGCAAATCGAGCGCCATATCGATCTGGCTGCGAACAATATCCAAAGGCTCTTCGCCCTCATGATTGACACAATTGTCGTGAAGCAAGTGGTCCTTGCCATCCACGTATTCCAGAAAATCAACCTCTGCCGCCCCGTCGCCATGGGCATATTCCGCTAAGATCTCATATTCGTTCTCTACCAAATAGTGAACTTCAATACGGTGACATACCGGGCAGAAGAGAATCGGCACATTGTGTATTTGCGTACGAATATGCTTCAGTGTACCTTTTGTTCCAATCATACTGGCTCCACAACAAAAACTCATGGATATCCCTCCCTTAGAGCTCTCCGCAAGGAAAGCTAGCTTCGTAAGCACAAACTTGTTTACCCGGATTACTCAATATATTCGCCTTAAAAGGTGGAAATTCCTTTTTTAAAAGACAGCTAGATTTTAACAATCTGCGCATATTTTTCTGTGGAAAGGCGAATGCTTGTAGAGTCAAAAGATCGTGTTGAAAAGCATTTTTCATGAAACGAGGAATCGCCTTGAAAACTTTGCCAATCGCGGGATTCGAGGTTCCGGACCGCTACAACAAGGACTTACTCCATCTTATGGCAGTAAGCGCGAATTCGCTCTATGTATATTGGGAAATTAGTGACAGGCGCAGATGGCTTTTGTCTCAGCATTTCGAATGTGATTATGGCGTTATGCCCAAAGTCATTCGCTTGTACGATGTGACTCATCAATACTTCGATGGCAATAATGCGCATGCTTCCTGGGATGTGGTCACGACGCCTGAAGCTGCGAATTGGTACTTTCATCAACTAGCTGCGAATCGTACCTATCTCGTTGATATCGGCACCTATACTTGGGAACATGATTTCATTCCCCTGCTTCGCTCCAATTGTGTGGCGACACCGAGGGACTCCGAAGCCCTATGGGGAGAACCGCTGCAATCCGTTGTGCCAGAAGCGCAAACAGCTCAGATTTCGCATCGGCTTACACCAAGTTTTTTTGAAAATATTCAAACTTATTCTCCGTATGCGAGGTGAATGTCTACTTTGATCAACCGCATCAAACAGAAGCCTGAGCTCAAGGGATATCTCACCGTTGTATTGAATGCTCACCTTCCTTTCATTCGTCATCAGGACCAAGACGGCAGTTTGGAGGAATGCTGGTTCTACGAAGCTATGACTGAAACCTATTTACCCTTATTAGAAGTTATGAATCATCTTCGTGATGATCAGATTGATTTCCGCCTCACATTTGCGATGACGCCTACGCTCATAACCTTGTTTAGCGATCCGCTTATGCAGGAAAGATATCGTGGCTACCTCCAGAAACAGATCCAACTTGCAGATGCTGAACAGGTGCGTTTAGCTAACGATACAGCCTTCTTGCCGCTTGAGAAGCTCATCTCAGAGCGTCTCCGGGAGCTGATGATGATGTACGAGAGCTGTCAGGGCGATGTGGTTGCGGCGTTTAAAACATTTCAGGACCTAGGTCTTATCGAAATCGTAACTTCTGCCGCTACCCATGGTTATCTGCCTCTCATGAAAACCGAAGAAGCGATTCGAGCGCAGATCATGACCGCTATCCGTACATATGAGGAGTATTTTGGCCGAAAGCCCCGCGGCTTTTGGCTGCCGGAATGCGGTTATACGCCAGGCATAGATCGTGTTTTGAAGCAAGCGGGCATTGATTATTTCTTTACCGATTCTACAGCGGTAGCCTTCGCTGCTCCCCATCCTAATCGAGAACTGATGGCCCCGCTCCTGACACCTTATGGTGTGACTGCGTTTCCGCGCGATCCAGAATCGGTGAGACAGGTGTGGAGCGCCGAGAACGGCTATCCCGGGGACTTCGACTACCTTGGAAAAGGCAGTTACCGAGAGTTGTATGAGCCCGAGACGGCTTTGGATAAAGCCGCCAAGCATGCGGAAGATTTCCTCGCCAACCGTCACAAGCAAGCCCAGCACTGGCATCATTGGCTTGATCGCAAGCCTATCATCGTTTCTTCCTTTGATGCCGAATTATTCGGTCACTTGTGGCATGAAGGTCCTGCTTTCCTTGAGCAGCTGTGCCGTAAAATTTATCTCGGCCAGCATGCCATCAAGATGATCACACCCAGTGAATATCTGGACGAATATCCCATAGCCGATGTCGGCAAATTAAACGAATCCAGTTGGGGCCGCAACCATTCAGCCGAAATGTGGCTGCAGGGGCATAACGACTGGATCTATCGGCATCTTCATCAGGCCGAGGAGCGCATGATTCAGTTGGCGACCAAACATGAACATCTGGCACGCCATGGGAAATTGAGTGCTCAAGTGCTGAAACGGGCTTTGAATCAAGCAGCCCGTGAACTTATGCTGGCCCAAAGCAGCGACTGGGCGTTCATTATGGACGCGCAAACTGACGTCGACTATGCCGTTCGCCGAACGAAAGATCACCTCGGAAGCTTTCATCATCTCTGTGATCAAATAGACCGGGAACTCGTCGATGAAGATCATCTGACTGCGCTTGAAGAAATAAATCCTATTTTCGCCGATATCCGCTATCAGGATTACATTAGCATCCACAAGCTCTCCCCTATCCCTATTATTCCAAGTTTAGCTGATTGGGAAACATTGCTTGCAGAAACAAGTCACCGCACTAATGTGTTCATGCTCGCTTGGGAATATCCACCCAAACAAGTCGGCGGCTTATCCAGAGCCGTTCACGAACTTTCTGAAGCGCTGGCAGCTCGCGGGGAAATCATTCACGTCATTACCACTTCGGTTCAAGGCGCACCTGCTTTTGAAAAGATGAACGGTGTTTATGTACATAGACTTCCAATTGATCACTCCGGGAATACCCACTTCTATCACTGGGCTTTCGAAATGAATCTGGCGATGATCGATCATTTGGTGCGTTGGCGGGAGCACGGGGGGAGGATTGATCTTCTTCATGCGCATGATTGGATGGTTTTTCATACTGCCAGAGAAATCAAGGCCAGTTACGGCATCCCCTTGATTGCCACCATCCACGCAACGGAATGGGGCAGAAATCAAGGAAATCTCTACGCCGACCTGCAAAATAAGATTCATCAACTGGAATGGAAGCTAACTTATGAAGCAAGCCGAGTTTTTGTATGCAGCGCCTACATGAAAGAGGAAGTGGAACGTATCTTCCACCTCCCGCCTGATAAGGTGAGCGTTCATCCGAACGGCATTGATACCCAAGTGAGTTTGGCGCCAGTCCATCGACCTGTCATTGCGGGCAAGCAGGATAAAGTGATTTTTTACATTGGCAGATTGGTTTACGAAAAAGGGATTCAAATCCTGATTGCGGCGATGCCCGCCATCCTTTCCCACGTCCCGCAAGCGAAGCTCGTTATCGCCGGGTCTGGGCCTATGGAAACTGAGCTTCGCGCGAATTCAGCTCATTTGGGAGATCGTGTCGCCTTTGCCGGTTTTGTCAGTGATGACTATCGAACGCAGCTGTATCAAGCGGCAGAAGTTTGTGTGATCCCAAGCTTGTATGAACCATTCGGAATTGTCGCGCTGGAAGCTATGGCGCATAAAAGGCCCCTTGTCCTCTCCGATACCGGCGGATTAGCCGAAATCATTCGACATGGGGTCGATGGCTTCAAAGCGCTGCCTGGACATGTGGATTCATTGGCATGGCACGTGTCCGAAATGCTGCTGCAACCGCAGCTAGCGCTGCAGATGGCCGATAGTGCTTATCAGCTGCTGCAGCAGCACTACCAATGGACGCATATCGCCGAGCAAATTCAAGATGAGTACAGGAGGCTGACTCATGATCAGCTTGCCATTGAAGCAATCGTTGAGCATTAAGCCTGAGCAAGTAAAGAATAGCGAAGGAGGTCATCCCCATGAAGGCTGTTATTATGGCTGGAGGCAAAGGAACGCGGCTTCGTCCCCTGACTTGTCATCTCCCCAAGCCTATGGTGCCTCTTCTTGGAAGGCCCTGTATGGCTTATATTATTGAACTGCTTCGCAAACATGGCATTCAAGATATCGCCGTGACTATGCAGTACAAGCCAGATGTCATTCGCGATTATTTTGGCGACGGGCAGGCTTACGATGTGAATCTTCATTATTTTGAAGAAACGAGTCCACTAGGTACAGCCGGCAGCGTCAAACAGGCGCAGGCCTTTCTAGACGAAACTTTCTTGGTCATTAGCGGGGATGCGCTGACGGATTTCGATCTGGAGCATGCCCTCGCTTTTCACAAAGAAAAACAAGCCAAAGCTACACTCGTCTTGACTCGCGTCAGCCATCCCTTGGAATATGGAGTCGTCATGACCAATGCGCAAGGGCAGATTACCCGATTTTTGGAAAAACCGAGCTGGGGAGAAGTGTTCAGCGATACGGTCAATACCGGGATTTATATTCTGGAGCCAGAAATGCTTGAACGTGTTCCACAGGGACAGGAGTTCGATTTCAGCCAGCAGCTTTTTCCTGATTTGCTGCAAGAGCAGAACAGCCTTTATGGGTATATCAGCCCTGGCTACTGGATGGACATCGGCAATTTGCAGCAATACCGTCAAACGCAGTTTGATATGTTGGATGGCAAGGTGCAGCTGACTATCCAGGGGAATCAAATACGTCCTCGCGTTTATCTTGCTGATGACGTTGATATCCATTCAGCTTCTCAGGTAACTGGACCTGCTTATATCGGCTCAGGGACGATTATCGAAGCCGGAACCGAACTTGGCGAATACTGCATTATTGGTCAAAACAATCGACTCTCCCGAGGCAGCAAAGTAACTCGCAGCATTTTATGGGACCATAATCATCTCGCACCTTACAACGAATTAGCCGGCTCCACACTGACCAGTCGAATCATTTCCAAAGAAGCCTCTTACTTCGGGGACGGTTCTGTGATTGGCAATCATGTGGTCATAGGCGCAAACAGTCGGATTGAGCCCAATGTGAAGATTTGGCCCTATAAGCAAATTCGCGAAAAAACCCGTATTCATTCTTCTTATATTTGGGGAGACCACGCGGCGAAGACGTTATTCAAAACGAATGGGGTAAGTGGCATTCCCAATCTGGATTTAACACCGGAAATGGTTGCCAGATTCGCTACAGCCTACGGAGCAACCTTAGCCTACGGCAAGACGCTTGCCGTTAGCTGCGCTCCTCATCCTTTCACTCGCTTACTAAAGCGTACATTGACGTCTGGTTTACAATCGGTCGGCACCCATGTTGTGGACTTAGGCGATGGTTTTGCGCCTGCCGCGTGCTTCGCTATTCGCCATTTGGGCGCTGCGGGGGGGATTCATCTTGCTTGGTCGGGGAATGACATGGAGGCCATCTGTCTAACTTGTATGGATGCGGAAGGACTTCCGATCCCTAAGTCCATCGAACGGAAGGTGGAAAACAGCTTCTGGCAGGAAGACTATGCCCGGGCTTCCATACAAGCCATAGGCAGCTACAGAGACGAAACTCATTGGTTCCAGACCTACATCAATGCCTTGTCCCAAGAAATTAGCGAAGAGAGAACGCATTCGACTCTCCCTTCTATGCGCATTGTGATTGAAGCAAGTTCCTGGCTTCAGCCCTTTATCGTTCCCTTTTTCAAACAGTTAGGCAGCGATGCTATCCATATTACTTCCGCCAGTACACTGGAGCCGCTTCACCAATTCATTCCTCTATCCGGCGCGAATCTTGGGCTGCGTATGCATGACGATGGCCGCAGCTTTCAGCTGTGGACGGAAACAGGAACACAGGTGGATAGCGACTTGCAGACGGTCTTTCTGTACCTGTGTTATCTGCACAGCCGTCCAGGCGGCACCATTGGCGCCCCGGTCAGTGCCCCGACACTGCTCGAAAGCATCGCCGAGGGACTAGGGGCCAAGATCATTCGAACCAAGGAAGATCAACGTGCAGTTCAGGAAGTGACACATGAATCAAGGATGCACCCGTTGTTTGATGCTCTATTTGCCATCGGACTGGTTGTCCTCCATTTGGATCGAACAGGCCTCCCGCTTTCGACGCTGCTGAATTTATTTCCTAGCCTGCATCTTCACCGGGAGCGCATTGATTGCCCTTGGGACTCGAAAGGCGAAGTGATGCGGAGAATGATGGAGCGAACGAAGGATACCCCTGTAGATCTGGTCGACGGGATTAAGTTCTATCACGATGACAGTTGGATTCTGCTGCTACCCGATAGCGATGATCCTGTTTTCCAACTCGTTGCTCAGTCTACGGCACCGGAGCTGGCCCGGCAGCTTGTCCAAACCTACCGCGGGCACATTCTAAACGTTCTCCAATAAGCATACCTATAGTACAGATAGATCCAATTCGTGTTGGCCCAAGTCTCAAGATGAAGGGGAGAGCGGCGTGAATATGATTTCAAGCGTTTCCAGACAGATTGCTTTCGTACAGTATGACGATCAATCCTCGAGCATGACAGTGCAATATCATACCGGTTTTAAAGCCTCGTATACCAATGTAAAGCAGGATGAATATCAACTCATATTTACATCGGCAAATCGATATGACTCCTTAATGAGACTAACGGAAACCCGGTACATGGAAGGTCAAAGCCCTGCCAAGTGAAGGTTAACTTGTGATCTCCCCCTTTTCCATAAGGAGGAGATTTTTCGTTTCTATCCTGCATATGCTACAATATTGCTCAAAGCTTAGCACGGCATCTTCCCACTATTTCCCTAGAAAAGGTGAGTCCGATTTCTATCCAAGCCCTCTCCACGCATCGTTCCGATCAGGACACACTGCATATGCTTGTACAGTCCCCGACTGTTCTGTTTGTGTATTGGCAGCTTTCCGCAAGAACAAGCAGACTGGTACAAGAACACTTCCAAGCGGAGTGGCGGGATCTTCAGCCCACACTTCTCCTGCGCGAAAGATCTGATCATCCAGCCATCGATGGACAGCTGACAGAAACGATGTCGGAGCTTCCTCTGCCTTCAGGAGATTCTTGCTTTATCGGCGGTTGCCTGCCCGGTCGCCAATATGTCAGCGACCTCGGTATTCAGAATGAGTCAGGTCAGTTTATCCTGCTGCTGCGTTCCAATACGCTTCACATTTCGCACCGTCCTATCGACGGTACCGATCCTAATCCATCTACAACCAATGAACAAATCCTCCTATACCGGCCTACGGCCCTTTCCTTAGAACGAATGAACCCCATACCTTTTGAATATTTCTCTGCCTATTCGGTCTATGCGCCTAAAAACGCATACCCTGCAGATACAGAATCCGGAGGCGATATGGATTGAGCAACTCACATGTACACGGCTATGTTGCTTTGCTTCTGCATGCCCATATTCCTTATGTACGTCATGACAAGGACGAGATCACGTTGGAAGAACGTTGGTTTTTCGAAGCGGTGGTGGACAGCTATCTGCCGCTGATTGAAATGATGGACCGGCTTCAGGAGGAGCGTGTTTCATTCCAACTCACCCTCTCGCTGTCTCCTCCGCTCCTCGCCATGTTGGCGGATTCGCACTTGCAAATGAGGCTTCGCCAGCATTTGGTTGCCTTGTGCGAACTGTCTCAGCGCGAAGTAATTCGTCTGTGGGGACATCAGGACTTCAGCCTCACAGCCCGACTATACGCCGATCATTATCATCGGCTGCTTGCTATATACGATCGCCTGCGAGGCGATCTCATCGGGAAGTTCCGCAGCCTCAGAAGCGCAGGCTGCTTGGAATTAATCACCTGCGCAGCGACACATGCGTTCTTGCCCTTGGTCAAGAACGATGTGGTGCTGCGCGCGCAGTTGGAAGCCGCCGTGCAGGAATTCCGGCGGCATCTCGGATCTGCTCCGGCGGGCATCTGGCTGCCGGAGTGTGGGTACACGCCTGCGCTGGAGCCGCATTTGCAGGCGCTGGGTCTGCGCTATTTCGTCGTTGACGCGCATGCGCATGAGACGGCGGATCGCGGATTGCCGCTGCGCACGTCAAGCGGCGCCTGCGCCTTCGCTCGGGACCTCGAAGCCGGCGCTCACGTGTGGAGCGCCGAAGTCGGCTACCCGAGCGACGCCGACTATCGCGAATATTATCGCGATATCGGCTATGATCTCGGCCAGGGCGGCGGGGCCGAGTGGGAATACTTGAAGCCCTATGTGCTGCCGGACGGCGCACGCATTCATACGGGCTTCAAGTACTATCGCGTCACCGGCGCTGGTGACGCCAAAGAGCCCTACCACCCGGCGCGCGCCGCTCAGAAAGCTCAGCAGCATGCTGAGCATTTCGTCGCCAGCCGGGTGGCGCAGCTTGAGCGCCTCGCTCGCGCGCAAGAGGCGCTGGCTGAAGCAGGCCGCGAAGCGGAGCCTGCGCAGCCCCCAGTCATCGTATGTCCATACGATGCCGAGCTGTTCGGACACTGGTGGTACGAAGGCCACCAGTGGTTGGAAGCTGTGCTGCGCGGCTTCGCCGCAGCTAACGCCTTGGGCGTAGTCGTGGACACGACTACGTTAGGCGCCTACGCCGCCGCCCATGCGCCGACCACGGAAGCGGAGCTTCCCGTGTCCAGCTGGGGCCGCGGCGGCTATGCCGAGGTCTGGCTGCAGCCGCGCAGCCAGTGGGTCCATCCGCAGCTGCACGCAGCGGAGGATCGGCTCGTGCTTGCTGCGCAGAAGCACGCGGACCCGCAGCTGCTGTCGAAGATGCAGCAGCGGGTGCTCAACCAAGCAGCGCGAGAACTGATGCTCGCACAAAGCAGCGACTGGACGTTCATTCTGGACGCCCAGACCGTAACCGATTACGCGATCAATCGGATTGAAAGCCATTGCGCCAATCTACATCACTTGCTGCACGCTTTGGATGCAGCAGTTGCAGATAGAGAGCTTGCTGAGCTCGTCATTCCTTTAGAAAAAAAATTACCCTTTTTACCTGAGCTTCACTATCGCCTATTCCAACCCACTGCCTCCATTTATTCTAAGAATAGTACGCTTGGCAGCCTTTGTAGCGCTTCATTATCCCAAACGAAACTTAATTCTTCCGCCAACAAAGCGGCCAACCCTCCTTTGCGCATCCTTATGCTGGCGTGGGAGTATCCGCCTAATGTCATCGGTGGCTTGGCTAGAGCAGTTTGCGATTTATCCAAGCAGTTGGCCGCATCGGGTCATGAGATACATGTTGTTACTTGCCTATCCGGCAGTTGTCTGCCTTATGAAAGATCCGAAGGCGTACATATCCATCGCGCAAGTATCCTGCAATCCGGTGAAGCCACCCCTTTTCTCGACTGGGTTTTTCAAATAAACCTGGCTTTCACCCAAACGATCGCTCGCTTATCCGAGCAAGGACTGCGATTTGATATTCTGCATGCGCATGATTGGCTCGTTTATTATGCGGCAAATGAGAGCAAGCAAAGTTTGCAAATCCCGCTTCTAGCAACCATCCACGCCACAGAATATGGCCGTAATCACGGAAACCTGGATACACCGGTTCAACAACGCATTCATGTTCTGGAATATAAGCTGGCTGCTGTGGCAGACCACTTAATTGTATGCAGTTTATTTATGCAGCAGGAAATAGAGAAACTTTTTGAGGTCCCTAAGCATAAGATAAGCGTTATTCCGAATGGGGTTATGCCCTTTCTTATTCCGGTTGACTCGCCCAAGACAGCGAACTCGCAGCTCGCATCCGCCTTGTTTGATGGTCAATCACCTAATAAAATCATCGCATTCCTGGGCAGACTTGTGTACGAAAAAGGCGTACACATCCTAATTGCCGCGATGCGTCTCGTGCTCAAACATTTTCCCCAAGCCAAATTAGTGGTCGCAGGTGCTGGACCAGAACTTGAAAGACTTCAACAACTTGCCGCTCCGCTGGGAGATCGCGTCTGTTTTGTTGGTTTCCTGGATGAATCAGATAAGAACCTGCTGCTGCATCAGGCCGAGCTCTGTGTGTTCCCGAGTCTGTACGAACCATTCGGTCTCGTCGCCCTGGAAGCCATGGCAAGCGGAACACCGCTGATCGTTTCAGATACAGGAGGTCTTGCCGAAATTGTCGACCATGAAGTCAACGGTTTACATGTTCCTCCAGATGACATACATGCGCTTGCCAGGCTAATCGATAAGCTTTTCCAGAAACCTTTATTTTCAGCCCAACTAACGAAGGAAGCCTTATCCAAAGTCAGCGCTATTTTTAGCTGGGCACCTATCGGCACTTTGACAATTGAAGCTTACAGTAAATTGATTTTCCAGCAAAATCATGAATCAGGTATAATCCTGCATCAGAAGGAAATAATCAAATAATATGGAGAACTATGCCAATTGTAAGCGTGCCCAGTCGAAATTTTCAGAATTTTTTCAAAGAATCATTGATTCCTTGGTAATAATTAGGTAACCTATTGGCAAGCCCTGTGCTGCTAAGTCCTGCAATAGCATTGCGAGAAACGCGATATCCCGATGTGGATACCTCAAGGACGGGTTCTGAATTCGCGATCAAACAAACGAGTGGGGGAAGTGATTTTAATGCCTAGACATCTGGTCATCGGAAACGGTAAATTCCTTATTAACCTCGATCAGCATTCCTACATGCGAGATCTGTATTATCCTTTCGTAGGCCAGCTTAACCATATTGGTGGTTACCAATGCCGCGTAGGTATTTGGGTAGATGGTGAATTCGCTTGGTTGAATGCCCCCGAATGGCAATTCAAGCTCGGTTATGTAGAAGATTCACTCGTCACCGAAGTGACGGCCACGCATCCTGGTCTCGGTGTTACCTTGCTTATGAATGATGGCGTACACCAGCGCGAGGACATTTACTTGAAACGGATTCAAATCACCAATCACAAAAGCACCGTCCGCGAAGTACGGATGTTCTTCAATCAGGATTTGCTCATCAATGAGACCGAAGTTGGAGATACAGCCGCTTACTATCCCTTAACCAATACAGTATTCCATTATAAAAAAGACCGCTATTTTATGTTTAACGGCAGCACGGGCACAGAAGGCATTTATCAATACTCTACCGGTGTCAAAAGGTTCTATAACGCCGAAGGCACGTGGCGTGATGCAGAAGACGGCCACCTCATGGGGAATGCCATCGCCCAAGGCTCTGTCGACAGCACGATCTCGTTCCGCTTGTTCGTACCACCTAACGGCAACCAGACGCTCTACTACTGGATGGGTGCAGGCAAGAACTTGGAAGAAGTGAAGAAGCTAGATGCTTATGTCAAAGATAGCCATCCTGGCAAACTGCTTGATCGTGTAACGGTCTACTGGCAGCGGTGGGCTAATAAAATTGAGCGCGATTATTTTGATCTGAATACGGATGTTCAGCGCCTCTTCAAACAAAGTCTGCTGCTTGTCCGTACTCAAACCGATGTGAACGGTGCAATCATCGCGGCGAATGATTCTGACATTATGCAGAGCAACCGTGACCATTACAGCTATATGTGGCCGCGGGACGGCGCTTTAATCGCCTACTCCATGTCGATGGCTGGCTACCAAGGCATGATTATTCCCTTCTTTAACTTCTGCGCGAACGTGCTTTCTCCTGAAGGATATCTGCATCATAAATACAATCCGGATGGTACCGTAGGTTCCAGCTGGCATCCTTATATTCATTCGGGACGTGTGCAGCTTCCGATTCAAGAAGATGAAACCGCGCTAGTCTTGTTTGCACTATGGCAGGATTTCCAGAAAAATGGAAGCCTTGAATTTGCCCAATCCCTGTATCGCAACCTCATTCGCCGAGCTGCTCGATTCATGTCCACGTACATTGATCAAGAGCTGAACTTGCCGAAGCCGAGTTACGATCTGTGGGAAGAGCGCTATGGTATCTATACGTTCACGGCTTCTGCCGTTTATGGCGGATTGATCGCGGCTTCCAACTTCAGCAATCTGTTTGGTGACGAAGAGCGAAGCAATCGCTACAAGCATACCGCGGAGAAAATCAAATCCGGTATCCTCAAGCATCTGTGGGACGAAAATGAAGGACGTTTCGTTCGCGGCTTGTATATGGAGGATGGCGAATGGGTCAAAGATATGACGCTCGAGAGCTCGGTCTACGGCATCTTCGAATTCGGCGTTCTGCCTGCGGACGACGAGCGGGTTGTGGGCACGATGCGAGCGAATAAAGCCGGTCTCACGATCAAAACCGAAGTTGGAGGCTCTGCCCGCTATCATCATGATTATTACTTCCAACGCTCAACGGATATTGAGAATGTACCGGGCAATCCATGGATCATCTGTACCCTCTGGATCGCCGAATGGGAAATCGAATACGCCAAAACGTTGGCTGAACTCGAAGCCCCGCGCCAAACGCTTGAATGGGTCGTCAAGCATGCGATGGAAAGCGGCGTGCTCTCGGAGCAGCTCGATCCTTTCACAGGGGATCCGGTTTCCGTTGCTCCACTCACTTGGTCTCACGCGACTTACGTGCTTACCGTTGTGAAGTATTTGAATAAGTACAAACAATTGTCGAAGTAAGTATGAACCTCTTGGAATTGAACATTTGTTCATTCCGAGAGGTTTTTTTTACGCAACTGCACAATTAAATTACTTTCTGACATGCACCTTTTTACCAAGACCTAAATGGTAGCACCGGAGTGGCAAAAAAATCCCATTGGAGTTGTTAGGCCATACAGGGATGGAAAAAAAGACCGCTGAGCGATAGTCGCAGGGCGGTCTAATTAATGTTTATTAGCTTTATATTACTTGAATTATCTTTAGAATGGCAACCATTATCAATAATAGTATTGATAATGACACAGCAATTTTCTTATTACGTAATTTCGAAAATAAATAGACAGTAAAAAGATAGATTAAGAAAATAAATTTACCGAGCCAGTTGCTCTCGATTATAAAAAATGCTCCAATGACTAATAGCACTGAAAAATAAAATACTACCTTTGAGTTTATCACTTGTAATCACTCCAATATCTATAATCAATTACATTATAACCTTTGGTGACTACAATAAGTTGCTGTGTATTCTGGGTTTCAATGTCGGTACGATAAATTATGGTTCTTCTTTCACCAACATCTGGATTTTCAGGCATCCAAGCCTCGCTTAATATACCAGCAGTAAAACCAGTAGGATGCTCAAGGCTCTTCCCGCCAAATTGTTTAGCGACCAGCAAACCAATTCCGTAACCAATTACAGCCTTTGTAGTCTTTGCCTCCCAATACTCAAATGAGCTAGTTGTGTTACTTTGTTCCCAATAGGAATATTTAGGGTTTTCATCGTAAAATACCTGACCAGTGGATAAAACACTAACTGTTGTTTTCTGTCCATTATCTGAGACCAAATCATGGTTCGCAACAGGAACATATTTATATTTAATATCATCTGCCAATTTTTGATTCTTAGAGTAATAGTATTCACTTCTTATTTGATCAGCTTTTTTTTCAGCATTCATCATATCTTGCACCCTGTTCCATTTACAACTCAGACTCACACATTCTGTGTTATTAGCAGTCATCCATTTGTCTGATTGATCTTTGGTTAACTTAATTAAATCTGCATTATCTGATCTTTTAACGTGTCCTGTCGGATCAGAGTAGATCAGAGGATTATTCTCCACATAAGTATAAAGGTTCAACGACAGCGGATTATTTATCTGCCCTTCATACGTATCCTCATTTATGAATCTACCCACAGATGGGTCATAGAATCGTGCTCTTAAATAGTACAGCCCTGTCTCAGAATCATACTGTTCCCCGGCATATTTGAACGAGTTTGTTATACCTTCCGTTTGACTTGTAACATTACCCCACTCGTCATACTGGTACTGATTCACTACGTTCCCGCTCGTATCCACGATCTGGGTAACATCCCCATGACCATTGTATAAATAATAATACATCTTACTCGTGCTTGTCTCTTTTTTCGCCAATAAGCGGTCGCCTCGGATGTAGTTAGCTTTAACTGTATTGTTTCCGTCACTTTCTGAGATGACTTGTCCGCCTGCGTTGTACTGATACTGTACTGTTTGCGTACCAGAAGTTTTCTTGTAACGCAAGTTATTAGGCGCGTAAGCAAACGATATTGTATTGGTGCCACTTGTAACACTAGTCAATCGATTAAGTAAATCATACGAGTAGCCTGTATCAGATAAAGAGAGATTCATAGCGTTGTCTTGCAGGGTCGAACGGTTACCTTTCAAATCGTACATATAACTCGCTGTGCTTCCATCTTGTCTGTTAATCGTACGTAATCGATTTAAAGCGTCATACGTGTAATTCGTAGTATTTGTAACCTGATTCACAGTCTCTGTTTTAGACGTGATGTTATTATTATCATCGTACTCATATGAATAGGTAGATAGAGTCGTGCTGCCTTTAGTATTGGTTACTGCATGTAGCCGATTCAACGCATCATACATATTGGCTGTCTTTAATACCGAACCGTCTGACAATGTTGGGTAAGTAATACTCTTTACTTTTCCATTTGCGTAATATTCATACGATGCATTAACAGTATCAGCTGTATTAGCAGTGGATTGACCATCCACTTGAACCTTATCCATCCGCTGTTTGTCATAGTGAAAGTTCACATTGTAACTTGAAAGGTTATTTGTTTGTCTAGTAACACGACTGTTACTATCATAGGCAAGTGACAAATTCGAACTGTAATTAGTACCGGACATGCTTATGGAAGTCAATCGTTTCATGTTGTCCATGCCTGTTGTCATGCTTCCCGTACTGATTCCATTCAAATACGTTTCTGCCTTATCATACATGATGCCGTTACTGCCGATAATCGACATACTTGAAAGTGTTGTGCCACTAGCGGATACCGTGCTAACGGTAAGACGATTCTGTTCATCATACTGATTGGTAAAGATCGTGCCATTGCGATCCGTATGTTTGTTTAGCAAGCCCATATTATTGTACGTGTAGGTTTCACTTAAATTGGATGGATCGGTCTTCTGTATGAGTCCTCCAATTTCGTTATATTGCTTCGTGTTAAGTACTGCTGGCGTATCGGAAGAACTACTCTGCATGGAAACCTGTTGCAAGTTTCCTCCTGTATCGTACTGGTAATTAGTTAATTGTCCCAAGGCATCCTTCAGTGTGACCAGACGATTCAGCTTATCGTAGGTGAACTTTCTCGTTACACCATCTGCATTAAAGTTTTTCTTCGGATCGATATACGTAGCTACATTCCCTAAAATATCGTACATATAAGATTCCGTTACCGGCTGAGTCTGATTCGGCCAATCCTTATAAGCACGAATTGTCAGCAGACGTCCCCATTGATCTGCATCTCGTTCAACGTAGCTGGATTTCAGATTGTTTTGCGCCGAATTAGTTCGATATGCACTAACATCTGCTGCCGCGACAAAGTAATGAGTGGATCGACGTGCTTTGAGATTATATTCGGTCTCGTACAGATTGCCATATACATCCGCCACTTCATTTTGTCTGCCCCATGCATCGTAATTCGCTGTAGACGTATTCCCCATAGGGTCGATGGAATAATTTACTCTTGAAAGATCATCGTAGTGGTATTGATTAAACTTCCACGTACCTGTATTCGGATCAATAAACTGTTTAATTCGCAAGTTACCTAAACTATCATGAAACTCGTATTGTTCATTTAAGTAGGTAATAGAATTATTTGATTTTTGGGTATACTTCCGATAAGAGCGTACATGTAAGCCATAATTACCAACATTTGTAGAATCATAGAGTTGTGAACTTGTGGAGTTGATATAAATATACACATCTGAAACATCGTATTGTCCACCATTCAAATTCTTAAAGGTAGGGTACTTCACCTCCGTGGTACGGCCTAACGCATCATAGGTATACGCTGTTTTGTTAGTATTCTCATCGGTCACATCTTTCAATAATCCTGTCCCGATGTAATAAGTCATCTTTTTCTTTACAGCTTGAGTAACACTTTGACCACTATCATTGGTTGTATTAAAGATGCTCTCCGTTTCACTAGGGTACGCATAGCCCGTATCTGATCCGAAAATGGTGACTGTTTTCGCTGTCTTTCCGTTATCCAATGTTTTCGTTGAGCTAACTTTTTGTACTTTACCAAGTAATGGAGTAGCAGCACCTGTACAACTCGATGTACTAGTACCGTTAGCATCCATGATATCGTAACATGTGTTGGTCATTTCACTCTTAGGATTTGTGTAAGTTTTTAGCCTCCCGTTCGTATCATAGAAGTAACTTTCTGATGAAGCACTCGTATCGCTCACATTTTGATACCACGATTTAGATTGTAATTGGTTATAAGTCAGTTCATACGCGTACGTAGTTGTATATTTACTTTGTGTGGCTGCATCGTTTAATTGTGTCTGAGTTAGTGGTTGCGTCTCGCTTTGCAGACCGCCCCATACATTATAAGCTTTATTCACAAAGAGTTTATTTGCTGTTATCTCAGTGTCGCCTACCGCGTAGTCTGCCATTTGGATACTTGTTGGTAAATATGTAAAAGTCGAATGAAAGGCAAGGTTGGTAGATATTTTACGCTCCCCATTAGAAGTTTTTGTCTCCGTCGATTTGGGCTGCTTGAGTCCGTTAAAAGTTGAAATGGTTTGTAGTCCATTCGTACTCGTCGTACTTTGCAATGTTGATGTTGAAGAAAACGTATAGGTGCTCGGGAGATTATTTTGATCGTAATACGTGGGATAACCAGTATAGTCGCCAAAGTAAGTGTAATTTATTTGATTATTATCCGTTTTCATCACATCTTTGCGACTTATGATGCGAAACTCTTCCCCAACGCCGCTTGTTCCTAAGTTTCGAGTGACTTTTTCATACTGGTACTTGGTCTTGGAATTAGGGAAGGAAATAGTATCTAACAGAAAATGGTTATTATGTCCAAAGCCACTGGCCAAGTTTTTGTAGTAGTAACTAAATTTACCACTAAAATACATATTCGTCGTGGGATCCACAGCATAATCAAAAGAAAGGTAATCTCCAGTTTGATTTTGAATGCTTGATAAAAAGGGCTGATAGCCATCTGGATTCCCATTAAATGTACTTTTAGAACGCCATTTCGTGTACGTAACTGATTGAACGACACTACCACCAGGGTCTTTAACCGAAATAACGGTTTTCTCCCCATTAAAGTTAGGATCCGTTGTTGTCTGTAGGTTAGTGTCATAGGTAAAACTCACCATTCTACCGACTGTATCGGTAATTGAATCGATCACTTTATATGTTTGACCGTCGTACATTAGGCGATCTAGGTGAGAGAATGTAATTTTATTTCCAAATCGGTCTACTATCCCCAGCAAGCGACCGTCTGATGCAAAATATTCACGTTTCATGCTCGCATACTCTAAATAATAAGCAGAATTAGCCTGTCCATTAGAAAAAGTGTTCGCGGTATCTTGTACAAAACGCAAGTCTTTACCTTGATAACCTAGTAAATGCGTATAGCTTTCTGCAGTACCTGTTGCACTGAAATCCACACGATAAATGGAACCTTCTCCGTTATGATAATACATATAACCATCCTGCAATTGTAAAGAAGGAAACCGAAACGACCATCCTATTCCCAAATCGTATCGACTATTCAGATAATTATTTTTTTGAATATTGCCAGAAACATTGTATTTTCTCGTATATCCAAAGCTATAGTTACTTTGATACAATATCCCAATATCTAGATCAAGCCCTTCTATACCTGAAAGATGAATATGATTCTGCTTCCACGTGAGCGAACCAGTAGCAGGATCAATCGCTTCACTAGAACCATTATGATCTGAGTATTGCGGCTTTTGAGTTTGGTTAATTTGCTGCTGGGTAATAAGACCATTCATGACTGCATCAGTACCAAATACATCCGCATAAACATGTTGGGAAGAAAGCACCGTAACGATGAGCAATGCAAAGAATCCACTAATGAAAATAAGACTCTTTTTCATGGTTTACTTCCCTCCTTTGCCCTTCGGACTCTTATCATGAATCTTTTGAAGTCCTGAACGACCTTCCTCTTCATAGGCTGCAATAATATCGTCAGATGCTAGGTCAGGATTCGTCTCGACCTGTTGAAGGATTTCCAGCTTTTCTGCATCACTTATAGTTTTACCTGTAAACTTTTTCTCAAGATTAGCATGTTTCTTTATAAGCGTTTTAAGTTGCTTTTGCTTCTGTTCTGTCACATCTTTTTCTATGTCATCCCAATTTTCTTTTCCTGCACGTTTCGTTTTAATCAGCTCTTTTGGATTGACAAGCAACTGGTTACCAATTTCATCTGAACGATAGATGTCTTCCAGTGTAGCTCCACTTAGTAAGAGTTCCTCCACGTCTTTTTGGGCATAGTTAAACTCGTCTTGTTGCTTTAGACGATGTTTTCGGTTTTCTGCAGCTTTTGCTTTAATAGCTTCAACTTGTTTGTCCGTTTCATTTGGTGTAGTAATATCCTGTGTAAGTGTTTGTGGCTTTTCTTCTTCCCGATCAACTTTCTTTGAAAGATCATTGGGACGGAGTACATTTCCAACTTTGCTGAGACCTCCAGAAATGATATTGCTATCTGCTAATACTGGTAGAGCTAAACTACTGACTACGACAACGATTAACAAAACAGAAACTATAATTTTGAACCTCTTACTATATTTTTTCAATGGGGATCTTCCTTTCCAACTAGTGGGTGGTATTTGTTTGCTGATTAGAAACACCTTGTGCCGCTAAAAATTTTGGTGTAATAAGTGAAAATAATATAACTAGACTTTACGTTCTAGTGTTACTTTGAAATTAAATTCCCATTATTATCATAAACAAATGTTTTAATGATCTGACCTGTTGATGTAATGCTGATGGAAGTCAGTCTCCCTCTCGAATCATAGGTGTAAGTCAGTTTTCCATTTAGAAATACGCTTATCGCATTGCTCGATAAAGATAAGTTGCCTGCGCCGTCCTTCGCCTTAACAGTTAAAATATAAAGCGTATTTGCTGAAAGACCTGTTACCGTATACATTGTTGTACTACCATTCACACTTCCAGCTAACGTTGACCCATTGTAGATGTCATAACCCGTCACCCCTACATTGTCTGTTGATGCGGTCCATATAAGCGTAGTAGTGTTATTTGTTTTTCCGCTTATTACTACGTTGCTTGGATCTGTCGGGGCTAGCGTGTCAATGATTGCATTTATGGTACCACTTGCAGCTGATAGATTGCCTGATCCATCTTTTGATTTCACACTAAATGAATAAGTTGTATTGGCTGTTAGTCCCGCCACGGTAAAGGTAGTTGTCGCTCCGTTTACAGAGCCTACAAACATAGCTCCCTGGTAGATGTCATAACCTGCTATCCCTACGTTGTCTGTCGATGCTGTCCATGTGAGCGTAATCGTACTATTCGTTTTTCCGCTTGTTACTACATTACTTGGAACTGTCGGGGCTAGCGTGTCAATGATTGCATTTATGGCACCACTTGCGGCCGATAGATTACCTGACCCATCTTTTGATTTCACACTAAATGAATAAGTTGTATTGGCTGTTAGTCCCGCCACGGTAAAGGTAGTTGTCGCTCCGTTTACAGAGCCTACAAGCATAGCTCCCTGGTAGATGTCATAACCTGCTACTCCTACATTGTCTGTTGATGCTGTCCAACTCAGTGTCACGGAATTTGCTGTAGATCCACTAATTTTCAAACCGCTTGGAGCCGTGGGAGGAGCCGTGTCAGGGTATTTTAAAGGAATTGAGATATTTGCATAAATACCACGACCTTCTATATAAATATCTTCTTGGAACACAATATAATAAGTCACTCCTGCAGATAAATGCGGGAAAATCCTATAATTATGCTCTTCTTCCAGTAATCCCGTTAAATCCGGTTGTGAAAAAATTAATATAGTTGGATTAGCATAATCGACATAATTAAATGGATTGATGTCAATGTTATGTTGTCCCGAAACGCTAGGAGTAAATTGAAAGAATTCAGGAATCAACTGAGGTTCGCGGACGTTTACATTTGATCCTGGTGTTATAGTATTTGAATAACCCCAAGTCATAACATTCTTTTTAACAGAAAGCCGTGTATGCACATAACTGCCGTTATGACCAACAACCTTTATGTAATAATTTTGCCCTGGAATCATATTGACTCTTATTTCAGAAAACGTACTACCCGAATGATCATCATTAAAAGCGATTAAATTGGTCAGATTCGCATCACTATACATATAAAGCATCGTATCGTTTGAACCGCTCGAACTTACTCCTCCAAAATAATCGGTTAAAATCGAGTAATTACCGTAAGCAGAAGGTGTAAAACAGAATACTTGGCTTGTGTTCACAGGTGAGTCCACATCCACTGGTGCAAGCAAGTTAAGCATATTCCATAATGAACTAACGGATAATCTGGCGTTTACCGCACCTGAATGGGGTAGAATCTGTACATAATACTCCGTGTCTTTCGTTAGCATTACGTTCATTTCAGAGAATACTGATCCATTGGCATCATTGTTGCTAGCTATCTGATTGGTTAACTGCCAGTCAGTGAACAGCTTTAACTCCGTATCATTAGGTGAACCATAGCCCCCAAAAGGTCCGGTGTAAATTTTATACATACCTGTATCTTCAGGTACAAAAGAATAATAATAGGAATCGCCTGCTCCAAGCGATACATCTTTATACAGGTTTAGATATAAGCGATTATCCAATATAGAAACAGCCGGATCTTCATCCACATAATTAGGCAATAAAATTTGAAATTCATTTACGCTCTCCTGATATTTCAATCTCAGGCTATCAAATTGATCTTTCCTGCTTTCAAAAACAGCATATACACTCGAATAAACCGATTGTCCAACAGTCGTTCCGTCATCCGATGTTACTACAAGCTCCATCCCGTCATGCAAAATTAAATTTTCAATCAAGAGCTCGTTGTAACGGTCCTCAATCTTCTTGGCCGCTTCGATATTGTTCTCTTTCAAAGCCAGCTTCTTCAATCCAAGAAGTCTGTTATTGATTTGCAGCAATTCCCGGTCCCATTGAACAAGAGGATCTTGCGAGGAAGTCTCTATAGGACCTGCAACTGCTGGAGGGATCGGCTTATCGATAACCCCAAGCGCTCTGGCTAGATTAACAAGTCCATGCCCGTACTCCAGATTGCCTCCCAACTTGGTAGCCGTTTCAAAAAGTTTGTTTTTGACTTGTTCGCCTGTCCAATTCTTATGGGCAGACCACAAGGCTGCTAGCGATCCTGTAACATGGGGTGCAGCCATCGAAGTACCGCTAAGATTGCCGTAGTCTTGATCACTTGTCGTACTGAGGATTTCCGAGCCTGGCGCGACCAAATCGATCTCATTCCCTGTACTGGAATAATCCGCCCGCAAATGTTGTTTGGTAACAGCGCCTACGGAGATGGTTTCTGGATATAAAGCAGGGTAGGCCTCCGTCTCAGCACCTTTACCACTATTGCCTGCAGCTGCTACGACCAAGATGCCCTGCTCCGTTGCTGCTTGAATAGCCTCATGCAAAGCTCTGCTTTTGTCACTCCCACCAAAACTTATGGAAATAATATTCATTCGATTCTGAATGGCCCATTCAATTCCCTGAATCACTTGACTATATGTCCCCGTACCGCTTTGATTCAGTACTTTTACAGCGAATATTTCCGATTGAGGGGCCACGCCAATAACACCAATACGGTTATCCAAGGCAGCTATCGTGCCAGCTACATGAGTACCATGTCCGTTATCATCCTGATATCCAGTGAAACCTTCGACAAAAGAGACTCCGCCTTTTACTTGTAGATCTGGATGATCACTTATTCCCGTATCCAAAATCGCAATTCGAATAGCGTTTCCTCGCTGATTCTTTTCGGTCAGCAGATCGGCTCCGACAGCATGTATTCCCCATGGAAGTTGTTCTTCGTTTTTCTGTCTTGTTATGGAAAATGACCGCTCTCTAGTTACAGGGCCAATGGAAGCAATGTTTACCTCCGAGTCAGGCTCAATATAAGCAATGTTTACCTCCGAGTCAGGCTCAATATAAGCAATGTTCGTATCGCTCTGTAAGCTCTGAACTTCACTCACATCCAAATTTAAACCCAGTGAATTGGATGAAGATAATTTCTTTGTCTTCTTTTTTTGCAGCCCTTTTCTAGTTTTAAAATTCTCAGACTCTACGTTTTTCTTAAGACCGACAATGTACCTCTTCTCATTCTTTCTTCCATTCATTTCTTGAATTTTGGTTGGTTCCTCAATATATACTTGCTCTTGCACTGTGGTTACACGGTCTTCCTTACTGCTTAACATTATTTGTGCGTTTAAAGGTAGTGATGTTTCACTGCTGGCCAAGGCTGTGCTTGACATCATCAGCATGGATGAAATCAAAATTGAAACCACGGGGATAAGTCCTTTCGTTCGTTTCATGCTTCGTCCTCTTTTCTTTTTTAGTAGATGAAATCAAAAGGTTTACTTTAAAAAATTAAACAAAGTGCACCCCCTTTCGTAGAATTTTCATATATTTGCAAATTACGTTTCAATATATTTGGAATAGAAATAGAAAACTATGATTGGCAAAGCTCTGGAGGTTTATGGAAATGATTGAAAAGCAGGGAAGGTGAATGACCTGAAGACTAACATAGGAGAGAAAATCATAAGGAAAAACCAAACATTTACACAAAATTAACATGTTTTTACTTTTATTATTTTGTTTTTCTAATTGTATTTTAAAACCAAAGTCGATAACTGTCGAAATTTGTTGTCGAAACTTGGAATAACATTAAATATTCACTAACTTTTTCCACACAAATCCACAATCCAACAATCTGTTCATTTTGAATAGACCAATTGTAATAATTTACAGACACAAAGCTGTTACGCAACCAACTTTGTCTTCAGCTATATTGACTCTTCATTTACCAATATGTCACACCCTCCTTGTTTCCAGGAGGTTATTGATAAAATTCGCGCCGAACTTCAGGCTAATCAACGGAAGAATGTCTCAATCTTCCAACGATTACGATACAATTCGCTAATTCCTTCTGCCGTTAATCAAAGCGATTCGAACCATTTAGACCTGATCGATCAAGGAGTTTTCGGCTACTGGAAGCTCCGGTTTCTTCAATAAGAGCATCCATCTGGGTGCGATCTGCAGGTCTCGCAGGAGTAAGCACGGTTTTTTCTGGATAAACCGTGTCCATTTCGCAAAAGATTATCCAATACGTCGCCCATTTGTATTTACTCAGACATAGGCTCCATTGCATGCAATCCCAAGCACTTTCTGAAACGTTTCATTACCTTAAAAGATAAAAAAGCCCCCAACCCCACGTTTAACGTGGTTTTGGAGGCTAGGCCCCTCATAGATGAAATCAGTTGGATCCATAGACCTCAAACGCACCGATTTTAAAAGATTTGGCTGCAGGAACAGCATTCAATCCGGTGAATCCTTGCCCTGATCCGCCGCTGCCTACTTGCGGAGCACCGGGCCGCTTGCCGGACATGACAATTTTCACATAACGCTTGGTGACAGAATTAAAAGCAATATCGCTCACTGTCGAGCCGTATGGGTTTGTTGCCGTAGCGACAGTCTGCCATGTTTTGTTGTCATCGGAAACTTGAATTTTAATATCTCGCGCATAGTTTTCAAAGCCCCATCTGGTGATGGTTCGATTGATTTTTTTAGACGCTCCGAGATCGACCGAAAGCCACTGCGGATCGTTGCCGGATGTGTCTTTCGAATTGCTTTGCCATTCGGTGAACACGCTGTCATCCACCGCATTCTTCGCCGGGAAGGACGCGGACTCTGTAGACGATACAGCCGTCTTTTTCCCTTTGGCCAGATCGAGCGTTGTTGGCGTCGGAGTTTTCTTCGTGATGATGTTATTATAGCAATCCAGCGAGATGACCGGTGCAGCTCCGTTTAAATCGGAGACAGCATACTCGGCCGTAAGGGTTCTTTGTTCGCCCGGAAGCAAGACGAAATAGTTGTCCTCCATTTTGACCGGTGCTACAAGATCGCCTGCCGTGCCTTTCTTGATCTTGGCGAAAACCGCGAAAGCAATGGAGCTGCCGTTATTTTTGACCGTATAAGTGAGCGTTTGCTGAGAACCTGTAGTCACAGCCTTGCTGCTGACGAGTTGCAAGTCAACCGGGTTCAAGCTTTGTAGTTCCGTGAAGTCGGCATATTGATCTTGAGGCGTGTAGTTCCAATCATGATTCTGATATCTAATCAGATCTTTTTTCTTCGTTTGGGCATAGGTGTTCACACTGATAAGCTGGTTGCCCGCATCTCTCAATTCCAAACGAATGAAATAGGTAGGTGATAAATTAAGCGTATCTTCATTCAGTTTGTTCACAATCGTAATGCCGCTTGCCGTCTTGATTTTGCCGCCGAAATTGATCGTTTCATAACCGACCTTTTTAGGTGTCCCGCCCACAGCCGGACTTGCTCCATCGGGAGAAACGTTCAGGTTATTGAACGCTTTGTCATACACTTTAGTGCTGTCGATATTGTAAACTTTTACATTGGCTTTTAAGCCCGAGTAAGCATCTTTCGTACTGTTGAGAATCTTAACTTCCTTGGAAGCGTAATCGAACATGATGTGTACTGGTTCATTCGCTTTCTTGACCCCGAAGTAAGATCCGTTGGGATTCAAATAAAAGTCGAATAGATTCCAATATAAGCTTGGGAATGAATTGTTGAGCATCCATTGAATCCAGCCTGACGCCTTGGTGTATTTATTGGCATTCACGGCTTCAAACTGCGCGCGCTGCGCATCATATTGCTGCACTTGCGCTTTAATATTGAATTCTTCCAAGTTATTGGATGATCCATAGTGACTGTCCAGCGCTTTCTGGAATACGTCTAACTTCCCAAAAGCTTCTCTTGATGCATGGTAATTCCATTGTTGATAGTTGTCTCCGCCTGCGTTATAAGGCCAGAGTGCGCTTGCCGGTAGAATTTTCTTTAAGGTTTCGGTGACAGGCAAACTTGGTCCAGGACCTGCTTCCGATGTAAATCCGAATGCTCCGCCTAACTTCATGTCTTCGAAATACATTGCCGGCGGCGCATAATCATAGGTAGCATCCATGTGCATACCGCCCACCGTTCCGGTTAATTCCGCAACCTTGGCAGAGGCGCTTGAGATGATGGCGCTGAAATCCTCCCAATGCATCTGATGTTCCAAATCCAGATACATCTGTTCAATAAATTTACCGCGCGCTACCGTCGAGCCTGGCGGCTGGTCGTCCATATTGCCATACGAAGGCGGATTATCGCTTCCGTTCAACCAAGCAATCATACTCGGATGTACTCTTAATTCGCGAAGCTGCGAGTATAGGGATGCTCCGGCGATTTTTGCTTCGTTATCCGTGAAGGAGGCAGGCTGCTGCCATCTGTCGCAGCATACCCAGCCCGCCATGAACAGAATACCGTTCTCGTCCAAAAGCTGGAGCAGCTGATCATCATTGAACTTGCCTTCGTCGCGAATGGTGTTCAGGCCCATATCTTTGACGTATTGAACGACCGCGTTGTTCGCATTCTGATCCCGGCGCAGAAGAAGATCTGTAGGCGAATATCCCCCCGCCTTGATTAGAACAGGCTTGTGGTTTACATAGAATTGCACCATGTCTTTGAGCGGCGGATCAACCGAATTGGAAGGGGATACATTCATTTCCGTTGAAACTTCACGGATTCCGAATTTTTGTACCACACTATCGGAGACTTTGCCGTTTGCCTTAAAACTAAAGTCGACTGTATACAACGGGTGATCGCCCATATTGATCGGCCACCAGAGCTGAGGGCTGGTAACATTGATCCCTAGGAAGGAAACTTCCTGATCCTTGGCTGCGGCTTTTACAGTAACAGTCTTCGAAATACTCGTAACGGCAGCGCCTGAAGGATCTTTAATAATGGCATAAACGGCCCCTGTTACGTCCACTTTGCTCGTATTGCTTAATTCCACATAGGCGTTGAGATGAGCGGCAGCAAGATTGGCATCCACTGTTGAGGTAACAAACGGGTTGCGCGTTTTTACTGTGTCGCTGGTTTTAATAAGAACATCGCGCCACAGTCCCATGTTGTTATCTGCCGGCCTTGGGACCCAATCCACCCAATAAATCGTCAAGTCTTTCACATAATCAGGCCGTGTGACTTGAACGGCGAGCGTATTTTTGGTTGTGCCGTCAGCGGTTACATAATCGGTAATATCCAATTCATAGCTGCGGAAGGAGCCGATGGTATCCGAGCTGTTGGCGATTTGCTTGCCATTGATCCAAATGTCTGCTTTATAGTTGATCCCTTGGAAATTGACGGCGATTTGCTTGCCTGCCTCTGACGCTGGCAGTGTAAATTCCGTGCGATACCACCATGGAACTGTGAATCTGCTTTCGTCGATATAAGCCATATTTTGACCAATGTAGGGATCTTTAATATTGCCGGCATTGACTAACGCTCCCAGAACGGTATTGGGAACCGTCGTGCCGAACCAACCGGATGTTGAAAAGCCGGATGTTGAAATTTTCGATCCGCTTGCGGTTGCAATGGCTGCTGACTGAATATTCCAGTTCTGGCTTAACGGAAACACACTTGATGCGGCTCTTAATGAGTCTGCTGTAACATCCGTTCCTACTCCCACTTCGGCTGCTTTTGCTGTTCCTGCCTGAGCCATTGGCGTACCGGCTGCAACGAATAAAAGCGCTAACATAAAAAAAAGTGATTTCCTGATCGCTTTGGCAACATTCATAGATTTTCCCTCCTATTTACTGAATGTACAAAATTAAAACGCTTTAACTTTTAAGCGTCAAAGAAGCATAAATTGTGCTGGGCATCCCCCCTCTCATGAAAACAGGCACGTCACCGCTCCTCTTCTCTGCATTTCCTTGTTAAACAATTCGCTTAATACCATAATATTGGAAATAAGATGAGGATAAAATTTATTATCTTGACCTAGTTATGGACAATCCCGACTTTTTAATTAATTAATCGCCATTATGGCAACCAACTTTGTCTTCGGCTATATTGACTCTTCATTTACCAATATGTTACACTTCTTTGTACTGACCAGTCAGTTTTTAAATATCATGACGAAAGGAGCATCCTCATTGAGCAAAGAGAAAATCATCCATGCAGCAGTTGATGTGTTTTCGGAAAACGGATACCATCGGGCAAGCATGGACGAAATCGCCCTGAGAGCGAATGTAGCCAAAGGAACTCTCTACTATCATTTTCCGGGTAAGGCCCAATTGTTTAAAACACTTGTTGTCCAAGGTTTCCAGGAGGTTAGTAATAAAATCCGCGCCGATCTTCAAGCTAATCTCACTCTCGAAGAACAAATTCAACGAATTATCAGGCACAATCTCGATCTGTTTTTGGAGTCCAGCGGCTTAGCTCATATTGTTTTTAATGAATTATCCAATGGCATCGACCAGGAAGTTTTGGACGAATTGAAGAAGCTGAGAATAGACTACATTCATTTTCTTGCCGGGGTTTTGGAAGAAGGCAAACAAGAAGGCGTGCTGCGCGATGTTGACTGCAAGTTAGCCGCCGCAGGCATTGTCGGGATGCTCGACAGCGCAGCTAATTATTTTATGAGCAATACGCATGAATTGTCTCGTGAACATATGGAACGATTCTTCTACACAATCATTACGTCGGGGTTGTTTATGACTGCAGGTGAGTAATTCACCTTTTTTTGATTGATTTGTACTGACCAGTCAGTTTAAACGAAAATCAAATGAAAGCATGGTGTTGTGAATGAATGAGGAAAATCCAACTTCCGCTTTAAGCGAACTGATTCCGTTGTCTTATTTTAAAGAAATGCACAATTCCTTTCCGGTGTCGTTAAATAACGAGAACACAGCATGGAATGTTTTTAAATACGAAGATGTCAAAACGATTTTCACTCGTCACGACCTGTTTTCTTCCCAAGGTGTAGAATCCGTGAATGATCCCATTGAGTCGAGTATTCTGAGACAGGATCCACCCAAACATCGGCAATTGCGGATGCTTGTGTCTCAGGCTTTCACGCCTCGGATCATCCAAGGACTGGCAGCTAAGATTGAGGCGATAGCGGAAGCGTTATGCGACCAAATGGAAGTAAATGCCAAGGTCGATGGTCTATATGACTATGCGAGCCCACTGCCGATTATCGTCATTGCCGAAATGCTGGGCATTCCCCCGGAAGATCGTGAGCGTTTCAAAGTGTGGTCGGATGCGCTGGTTGGGAACGATTCCGCTAGCTATTATCAATGCCAGCAAGAGATGAGCGTCTATTTTAGCGAAATTGCCGATAGGCGGCGACTGGAACCTCAGGACGATTTGATTAGCAATCTTGTGCGCGCTAATGAAGAAGGAGCACAATTAAGCGATGTGGAAGTGATCGGTTTTTGCATCCTGCTGCTTGTAGCGGGAAATGAGACCACAACCAACTTGATTTCTTCAGCCATGCTTCTCTTCGACGGCCATGCGGATGCAAAAGCACAACTCAAAGCGGATAGTACCTTGATCCCACAAGCGCTTGAAGAGGTTCTTCGTTATTGTTCACCTGTTCAAATGATGATAAGAACGGTAACGCAGACAACGGTTCTACGCGGGCAAACGCTGATTCCCGGCCAAATGGTCAACATCTGGATTGGCTCGGCCAACCATGATGAAGCTATCTTCGAGCATCCGGAAATCTTCAATATCCACCGCAATCCGAATCCCCATCTCGCCTTTGGTCACGGCATTCACTACTGTTTGGGCGCGCAATTAGCTCGTTTGGAAAGTAAAATTGCCATTCAAACGCTGCTCCGGCGGTTCCCTGAATTCCGGCTCGACCATTCACAGCCCTTGGAGCGGATCGACAGTTGGATTATGTTCGGGGTCAAACAATTGCCGATTATTTTGCGCCATGAGATGAATACGAATCGCTAGGCATCTTACTTATAGGCGAACGCAGAAAATAAGAGCCGCTAAAGGCTCTTATACGCGCCAAAAGTGGCTCATCTGAGGGAATAGAGGACTTTGGAGACTCTTATCTCCAAACTATTTCCCTCAAACCCCCTCCATACATAGAAATAAGAGCCCCTAAAGTCTCTTATACCCCCCCAAGACGGCTCATTTGGGGGAATAGGAGCCCCTAGGAGTCTGTCCGACGAAAAGAATTAAAAGAGCACTCCATCGTGAAACTGAACGATGAGTGCTCTTTATGTGTAGCTTTGTAGCTTTTCCCTGTTCAATCTGGTTTTTCCGTAGCCTACTCCCTCTCATCCAGCCACTCTTTGTTTACGGGCAGACCTCTCCCGTTTGTACAAAGTGGCTGGTTTGGGATACTTCGCCGCATGCAATTTGCGGATGTTGTGGCTTAGAGAGAGCAGTATGAACTCCCCAGATACTTTATCCTCGCCCCGCAAATGGAATTGACGAAATCCTTGAACCTCCTTCAACTGCCCCCATATCGGTTCAACGATCGCCTTACGCATTCGGTAAACGGCTGTTCCCTCATCACTTTGCACTTTCGTTCGCATTTCCTCTCGCAGGGGATCATGCTCGCTACGTGTGATGGAACGCTTCCCTGTTTTACTTTTTACACACTCGTCTCGAAAAGGACATTCGCTACAGACGCTGCATTCATAAACCCAAGTCGTTGGCTTATCTGCATCATTCGCATGCACGGTTCGTTTCCGTGTAAGCTCTTTGCCAGCAGGGCAGAGATAATAATCTAGCTCAGGTACATAAGTGAAGTTGGTCTTGTCGTAGGCATTATTCTTTTTTTTGTTTTCGCGATCGGCAGCAATGTAGGCATCCACTTCAGCCTCCAGCGCCGCTGCAATGTTGGACGCACTAAAATACCCTGCATCAGCACTCAGCTTCTGAGGCCTATCTCCTGTCATTGTTTTCATGGAATGAAGCACGTTTTCAAACTGCTGTTGATCGGTTGTTTGGTTACTCATTTGAAGTCCAACGATGAAGCCATGATCGCTGTCTACGGCAATTTGTGGATTGTAGCCTTGAATGACACCTTGGTTCCGTGTGCTCATGATGCGAGAGTCGGCATCGGTAAAATTAAATTGATCGCTCTGAGGAGATTCGGCCTGTTCCGCTGGCCGCTGTTCTTCCAAATTCTCCAGCGCAGATTTTATTTGCGCGATGCGGGCATAGCGTTCCTCCAACGATAGGGAAGGACTCGTCGGATGGGGTTCCTCCAACATTTCCTCGGTAGCAGAATACTCCAATGCTTGCCGGACTTCGTCTTCCAATTGAACGAGGCGTTTTTGCATACGCTCACGTGACATCGATTTATGTTTAGAGGCGCTTGCCTTTATTTTAGAACCGTCAATGCTCACATGCCCGAGCGAGATATAGCCCAGTTCCATAGCGATTTGTATGACTTGTTTGAATAAACCTGGAAGGGTATCCAGGTGGTTCTTCCGAAAGTCACTCAGCGTACGAAAATCTGGCAGGTATCCGCCACATAACCAGCGAAAAGGAATGCTTTCTTTCGTAGCTATTTGAAGTTTCCTAGACGTGAAGACGCCTGTCGCATACCCATAGAACCACAGTTTGAGCAGCATGGCAGGATGATAGGCTTCTTCTCCACGCTTGGAGTATTTGTTAGTAATGGCAGATAGGTCTAACTGCTCGACGATGTCGCTGACAAGTCTAACTTCATGATCATCTGTTACCCACTCGCTTAAATAGATAGGTAGAAGTTCACCTTGCTCTGTGGTATATGCTTTGAATTTAGCCATGCCTACGACACATCCTTTTGAAGTCTTATTACTACTTATTCGGAATTGTTTGACTAATTCCTGTTTCGTCGGACAGACTCCTAGAGACTCTTAACTCTAGTTACCGTCTGCTCACTAGCGCCAGCCACTCATTTTTGGCCAAAAAAAGGGAGACGGGTGGCTTCACTTGCCCACACATCTATTATCGCTACTTGACAGCCTTTCCGCCGCTCCACTCCCTGCGCGCATCCACCTAGCCACTCTTTCCCGCCGCAGGAAGGGACCCATGCGCATCAATTCGACCACACACGCAGCTCATTCAACGCGATATTGCCCCACTGACGGTTCCCATTATTAACCTTCAGCCTCATTTTGCTCGCTGTAACCGTGGGGAAGACGACATCTCTCGTCTCTACTGTGCTGTTATTAAGCCCCCAAGCGATAGCCGCATTGGATAGCGCTGCTGCCCAACTGGTACCGTTGAAATACTCGACATCCACATTCGTAATTCCCTGGCCGATGCCGAAATGGGTGGCTAAGCTGAGCTTGCTCGTAGTGACGGAGGTGCTCCCGAAGTCCAGCGTAATGTACTGCGGGAATGTAAACGATGTCGCACTAGACCACGCTGTGGAGTCGCTGTTATCGTTGATATTGCTAATGGCTCCGGCATTGCCCGCCGGGAACGTAGTACTTGCCACTGCTGAAGACGCAGCGTTGGCCGGAGCGTTATACAGCTCCAATTCATTCAACGCAATGTTCCCCCACTGGTGGTTTCCGCTGATGACCTTCAATCTGAGTTGTGAAAAGGTTGTTGGTGCAAAGTTGAAGGTTTTGACTTCATCGGCGCTGGTGTTGGAAGCCCATGTGAGATTGATCCCGGATTGAATGGGCAGCCATGCCGAGCCGTTATAGTATTCAAGATCGAAGTTCGTTATCCCCTGCCCCTGGCCAAACCTCGTATTTAGTTTCAATTGATTGGCCGTCACCTGAGCCCCGCCGAAATTGAGCGTGATATAGTTCGGAAACGTTGGCGTCGTGCTGCTGGACCAAGCATAGTCGTAATACGTATCGTTGATATTCCGGATCACGGCGGTCGTCGCGTTTAAAGAGGCGAATGTCGTGCTTGCCAGAGCACGCGAAGCCAGATCATCGGCTGCTGCTTTGGCTATCGTCGGATACGCGACTGGCGCCTTGTTCGTTGCCGGAGGCACGGAACCTTGGTACTCGTGGGCACCAATATCAGGATCTCCGTTATACAAGCTATTTCCGAAGTAGTCTCGGTCACCGTTCGATGTAATCGGAACACCGGCGCCAATCAACGGAGATGTGGACTGCAGCTGGTATCCACTCACTGTATTCATGCCGTTGCCTCCGCTGCCCGGGTTAACAAATTTCGGATTAGCCGTCACTTTGTGCGCATCTGAGCTGACCAGCGTACTGCCGCCATAATAGGCGTTGTAATCAAATGATTGACCCGTTAGATTCCACCCGCGATCTCCTACACTGTAATAAGCGTTGTTGTAGTTTTTAATGTTGGTCGGAGAGCCTGAGGTCTTCGTGAAATAATCGCTCATAACCGGATTGCCGGATTGGCTGCCTACATAGATCGTATTATTGTGATTTGTCACGTTTTTAATCGAACCGCTGTACCTGTAAATGCTTCTTTTGTCGTTTTGGCTGATATTATACCTGACCACCGTATCGACCGTGTAGTATGTATCGTTCACAAAAAGCATAAAACCGCCTGCATTATCATGGCTGTAATTGTACTGAACCAGCGAGCCGATGTTCCCCGCATCAACGTCAAATCCCTCGCCGTCCTCGGCGCCATTATGGCTGCCGAAAGACTCGTTAAATTGCACCACGTTACGATCCGAATAAGCCCACCAAATGGATGCATTCGTTGCCAAATAGGTAGCTTCTTGAACTGTATTGCGCTCAACGACCGCCCCGTCCGTCACGTTCCAAGCTATTCCGCCCGTAGCCGGTCGAATGATTGTATTGTTGGAGATTCTCAAATTCGTCGTCGGTGTCCACGGACCGTAAGGCTTAGGCACCCAAGGCCATAAATCGCTCATCCCATAGCGGAGAATACAATTGGAACTGATGTAAATTCCGTAAGCATCCACATCCGTTAATACATTGCCATCGATCAGTATATCGTCGAAAGCACTCGGCACATTCGATCCTACAGAATCGAAAATAATGCCCCCGGCACGCGTTGTATAGATTCCATCCACATCGTGAATGTTCATATTTTTCACATAAATGTGATGCAAAATCCCGCTTTCCTCATTCAAAATATAAACACCACGCCGTTCACCACGCGCACTATTAGTTAATGGTCCAGCAAACGGATTGGTCACCTCCAGATTATTAATTTCCCAATACTGCTGGTTTTTCAAAAGCACGGTTGACAGCTCTGTCGTGACGCCAGCGATAAGCGGCTTGCTGCCCGTCCCGTACTGGTCAATTACGATCGGACTTCCACTAGCGCCGGAACCTTTGGGCCATAGCTGACCGCTCCAGCTGCCGCCTGCCTTGAATAAAAGGCGGTCCCCGGGAGCAAAGCTTTTGGCATTCACCTTCGCCAAAGATTGCCACGCTGCGGACATACTCGTTCCGCTATTGCTGTCACTACCTCCTGCATTATCTACATAGTAGGTCGTTCCAGCTGCCTCAGCAGTTGGCGGCGTTGCAACACTCAGGCTGAGAAGCATAACGGTCGCAACGATCAGGCTGATGATTTTCCTTCCCGTCCATTTGGACATAAAACACCTTCCTTCCCATTTTGTTTATGTAATGCCTCGCATAAGATCCCTCTAAGGATTTATTTGAAGCGCTTACAACACACGAATTACAACCTCTCATTCACCAACTTTCACAGCTTGATAAAGCCTGTCATTTACCTTAATCCGCGCTTGCGAAATCCTTGTTTGAAGCTCCTCTTTATATTTGTCATCTATATAATCTTTGAGGATTTGTTCCTTGATTTCCTCAAACGGGGTATAAGCGAAACCGGGCTCACTTTTCTCCATACATTTCATAAGGATATAGCTGCCATTCTCTTCAATGACATCGCTTATTTCCCCCTGCTTCAACTTCAGGGCCGCTTGGGCGGCAGGACTTCTTAGGTTTTGTCTGACGTTGTTTGCAGCAAACTGCTGCACGGAAACCGTTCCCTCCGGCATATAAGCTTTAGCAGCCTCTTCCAAGTCTGCCCCTGATGAAAGCTTGGCCTTCACCTCTTCCATCTCCTGCCGTTTCTTATCTTTCGAAGAAACTTGATGATTAGCGTCAAGAAAAGTTAGCATAACCTGCTGCACCTTCACAGAACCGGGTGAGGCATATAACGAATCTTTCTTCCTCTCATAAAAGGCTTTCAAGCCATCCGCCAATTCCGCTTCCTGTTCTTGCATTTGCTTCTTCACCGCTAGATTGGCATTGCTGAGCATGTATTCAAAATAGCCATCCTCACTATACTGGGTTGGTCCGAACACAACCTGTTTGTTCCGGATGGCTTGCTGTCTTCTTTCATTTTCCCGCTTCCACTGCTGCAAAAAACTCGAATAGCTGATGTCCGGCCATACGCCGTTTTCCTGCGCAATGATTTGTTGCATTTTAATGCTCACGCTGTCATCGAGCGCCTTTTGCTTCCACACATCCGTCGGCGATTCCCCCGAGTAGGCCCTATTCTTGCGCAATGCCTTATTAAATTCAACGACGCTAATGGGAATCTCATTGACCCAAGCTATGTCATCGCTTTTTGCTTGAACTACAAATAGATTCCCTTTTGCCAAAACAACACTAGCAGCCGCAGTGAGCACCAGTACTACTGCGGCCATCCATTTGCATAAGCCTACTTTACGCTTCATTTATTTCATTCACTTCCCAGAACTCCTTCAAAGCAACAACTTTTCGATCCAGCCTTGACCGCTCCGCCGCAAATGCCATCAAGTGGCTCTGCACCGATCGGGCCGCAGATGTCAATCCAGCCACTTTACTGTCCTCTTGAACCAGCTTAATGAAATCGCGAATCAGACCGAAGTCCCCGCCACCGTGCCCGATGTGTCCGCCTGGGATTTCAAGTGAGATTTGCGTAGCTGTACCTGTTGCGAAATCAATCACTTCGATCTCATTTTTCTCCATCGCACCGCGAATCTCACCTTTTGTTCCCATCAATTTCAGCGTTCTGCTGCAATCATTCGTAAATGCGCTCATCGTAAAAGCAGCCGTCACTTCGTTAGCAAACGCAAGATTGACCACTTGATGGTCAACGACATCATTGTCGCAATGATACACGCATCTACCGTATGGCCCCTCTTGCAGCGCTTTGGTGCGGGCTTCCAAGCTAAGATCATCGCTGATCGCAGAAGTAGGCCAATATATATCGTCCGTCAGATACACGTTAGGCGCATAGTATAGACATTGATCCGAAACCGGGCATCCGTCCAAGCATCGCTGTGGTGCTCCCTCCGGGGCATTTTCCTTTTTAAAATGAGACAAAGATCCAAAAGAGGATACATACGTGCAATCCGCCCCCGCCAACCATAGAATGATATCCAAGTCATGGCAGGATTTGGCCAAAATCATCGGACTGGATTCGGCAGCCTTGCGCCAATTGCCTCTGACAAAGCTGTGCGCCTGATGCCAGTACGCTACATTCTCATTATGTTGAATCGACATGAGCTGTCCAATCGCACCCTCACTCAGCAACCTCTTGATCGTTGTGAAGAAATTCGTATACCTGAGCACATGACAAATCGAAAACACGCGTTCAGCTTGCTCCGAGCGCTTCCCCATTTGGATACATTCCCATGGATCGGGAGACATCGGTTTTTCGAGCAGCACGTGATAGCCCGCTTCCAAAGCTTTCATCGTCGGTTCAAAGTGCATATTGTCTTGCGTGCATATAAGGACGGCATCCGCAAGATTAGGTTTACCCAGTAAATCTTCCCAGCTCTCGAAACAGAACTCATCAGACAATCCGTGCAGCGCTTGAAAATTGTGTCTTCTACTCGTATTTGGTTCAGCGACAGCAACAACCTGCAGTTGATCTGGATGCTCAAGCGCATATCCCGCATAGTTTACTCCTCTTTGTCCCGCTCCGATTAATGCCACTGTTATTTTTCGCATGTGTTACCCCGCCTTCGTTTTATTCCTTCACACTGCCTACAGTCATTCCTTTGATAAAAAATCGTTGTACGAACGGGTACACCAATAAAATCGGCAGCGCCCCCATGAAAATTTGCGCAGTGCGAAGCGTTTTCTCACTCAGATTCTCCAACTGTTTGAGCTGCTCGACATTCACAGACTGCATTTGCGCATTCATTGCGGTGATTAAGGTGGACAGGTAGGTCTGAAGCGGATATTTATCCGGTGAATTCATATACAGAATACCGTCAAACCAAGAATTCCAGTGTCCGATAATGGTAAATAACCCAATGGTTGCAATGGCTGGCAGCGAGACAGGCAAATAGATTTTCCACAGCAGCGTCCAATGACTTGCTCCGTCAATCGTCGCAGCTTCTTCCATTTCCCTGGGAATTCCTCGAAAGAAGTTCAGCATCATGATCATATTCCATACATTCAATGCGCCAGGCAGAACAAGCGCCCAGATCGTATTGATCAGCCCGGTTGATTTGACAATCATATACGTCGGGATGAGTCCTCCACCCAAGAAAATCGTGACCGCAAAAAACCACACATACACGGTTCGGGAGCGAAATTGCGTCGTTTCTTTGGCAAGCGGATAAGCGGTAATGAAAATCAGGAACATATTGATGACCGTTCCGAGCACGACCCTTTCCAGGGAAACACGGAGTGATCTAATAAATTCCACCTTATGTCCAAGATACACGTAAGCATCGAGCGTAAACCCAATCGGCAAAAGCTTAACTTCGCCAGCCATCGCCGCTGTATTGGAGCTTAACGAGACAGCGAGCAGGTGAATGAACGGCACAATACCGATGATCGTAATGAAGGTAAGTACCAAGGCATTCATCAAGACGAACAGCTTTCTGCTAAACGATGGTTTATACACCATATGAAGTCCCCCAGCCGTCTAAAATATTCGGTAATTGCTGAATTTGTACGCCAGATAGTAGGATAACGATACCAAACCGACGGATATGCCTGACTTAAATAGTCCTACTGCCGCAGCAGGCGCAAACTGTTGATTGAATAGACCAAGCCTGTAAGTGAAGGTATCAATAATATCAGCACCCTGATACACGGTTGGATTGTACATGATCAAGATCTGATCAAACCCTGCATTCAATATATTTCCAAAGCTTAATGTCGTCATAAGAATAATGATTGGCATCATCCCCGGCAATGTAATATGCATCATTTGCTTCCATTTGCCAGCCCCGTCTACTTCGGCAGCCTCATATAGACTTGCGTTAATGCCTGTGATAGCAGCCAGAAAAATGATCATATTATAGCCCATGCCCTTCCAGACATCCGAACCAACCATAATCGCCCGAAACCAATTATTGCTGCCCATGAACATAATCGGCTCCAGACCCATACTGGAAATCATGCCATTAATAGGGCCTCTCAAAGAAAACAACTCCAGAATGACTCCGCCAAGAACAGTCCAGGCAAGAAAAAACGGCAGAAAAATACTCGTCTGAATCATGCGTTGAAACCACTTTTTGGTAATTTCATTCAGCAGCAGCGCCAAAATAAGCGGAACCGCTAACGAAAAGATAATTTTCAAAGAGGCGATGAGTACCGTATTCCACAAAACCTGGTTAAAGTCAGGCAAGTTGAATACGTATCTAAAGTTTTTGAGCCCCACCCACTTGGATTTGAAAAAACCAAGCACGGGTTCATATTTTTGAAATGCCATCACGACGCCAAGGATAGGGCCGTAAGCATAAACAAGCGTAACTAAAACGCCAGGCAGCAGCATTAGATGCAGCGGCATATCTGTTTTTATTCTCAACTGTGTAGCCTCCAATCGCACCCAAATTCAGCCATCTTACTAAGAAAAACGGCTTCGCCGCCCTGAGAGATCAGCCTCTTATTAGCGACAAAACCTGTTAAGGGAACTAGAGGACGCTATTTTGGCAAATAGCAGGGTTGTTAGGGGAATAGCGGAACTACAGGGTCTTATCTCCACCAAAAGAGCTGAATTTCCCAGAAAACAGCAACATAGCGGACTGTAGTTCCCTCAACCTCGCAATAATGACGCTTTTTGCTAGAATAGCGCACTTTAGTTCCCTTATCTCCGCGCGAGCAGCCCGGGCAACTCCTCGTTCACTCCAGAACATATAATTTTTTAAAAAAAGGGAGAGATCGTAAAAATACTCCCCGCTGTATGTTTCACCTTATTTCACTGCATTCTTCGTGTACCACTCGTTGACTTCTTTCGTAATATCGTCGCCGCCAAGCTTCTTCCAGCTCTCTACATACTTGTCGAACTCGCTTACAGGAGCGCCCATAATAATCTTGGTATACGTTTCGTCAAGCAGCTTGTCGAGCTGCGCACCTTTCTCGACTTGTGTTTCCGTCGGAACGCCGTAGAACTCGTTGAAGAACACCTGCTTGTTGTCGCGAATTTGTCGCGTTATGCCCCAACCGCCGTTTTTGGCTGCACGGCTGTAGTACTGCCCCCAGTTGGAGCCTTTTGTGGCGTTCGTCGTATCGCCGGCAAGGAACTCTTTGGTTGCTTTGAACACGTCGGCAACATTCTTGTAATTTTCATCATCAAGGGTAATGGCATCTTGTTTGGCATCCAAAGCCTTATTAACCTCGGTATAAATGTTGTCGATTTGGGCAGGATTATAGATTCTTGGCACAAACCAGTTGTATACGTACCCGTTTTCTGCTTTGTTTTTCTCCAGATACTGTTTTTTGCCCATTTCAATGTAGAAGTTAATCATCTTAATCGCAGCTTCCGGATTTTTCGCTTTTTTGTTTACGGCAATAATGTGACTCATCCGTACCTTGCCAACCATCGATTTCCCTGGTTGACCGTCCAGTGATGGAATTGGATAAGCTTCCCATTCTGCATTTGGATCTTTATCCTTGCTAATATTAAGCGGCCAGTTCGGATACCACCATTCACCGTACGAAATGCCAACTCTGCCGGCAACGATATCTTCAACAACCTTGTTCTCGTCTTTCAGCGCAAATTCTTTATCCAGCAAACCTTTCTGATACCAAGATTGCAGCTTGGCAAGAGCGGTTTTCGTTTCGGGCTGGATTTCACCTGCGGCAAGCTTGCCGTCTTTGCCTTTGAGCCAAGCTTTCGGAGCTGTGCCATAGCCGTTAAACACACCACGCGCATCAAATCCCCAGCCGATAAGAGTCTTCTGCATCGCGATGCCATACCGGTCATTCTTACCGGTTTTACCTGGATCGTTTTTGACAAAGGCTTCCGCAATTTTCTCCAGATCGTCAATTGTTTTTGGCGGCTGCAGATTGAGACTGGTGAGCCAATCCTTCCGAATCCACAAGAGCTGCGTGGAGAGATAAGGATCCTCGAATCCCGGAATACCTAATATTTTGCCATCTGTCGTCGTGGTTTTCATGGCAAACCCGCCGTCCACCTGCATATAGTTCTTTAAAGCGGGAGACGCGTATTTGTTATAGGCATCTGTCAAATCCGCAAGCATACCCTGACTTTTCAATTTCTCATATTGCAGCGTATCCAGATCCAGAATATCAGGCAAATCAGCAGAAGCAAGCGCAAGCGAAAACTTCTGTTCGAATTGTTCCGTCGGCACGCTCCATTTATATTTCAGATCAATATTGAGCATCTCTTTCAAATCTTTCAGGTAGGCGTTCTGATCAGGTGTAATCCCCTTCGGTGTCTTCGGATCTTCCGGCGGGCGGAAACCCAGTACTTCGGTAACCGTGACTGGTTGCGCGTATTTACCCAACGGATCTACATTTTCCGTTTTTGGGGAGCCCGTCGTTTGCGGTGCTGCACTCCCTGTACTTGAAGCGCTTTCATTGTTGCTGCTGCATCCCATAAGCGTTGTCGATATCAGTGAAGTAAGTAGGACAGAACGGACTAGCTTTTTTCTCATGTTATACCCCCCACATTTTATGCGAATTAAGAATCTGGATCTATCGTTGTTAATGGTCTGTGGTAAAGGCTCGAGCTTTACTGTACTTATTGTAATGCTGCGGGACGAACAACCGCTATACTAAACTGTTTACATCGTTCTGTTTTGTTTACTTCCTTGTTTTCTGAAGGATCGCTTCCCTAAATTCCTGCGGCGACACCTCTTTCATTTTTCGGAAAAATGCTGTGAAGTAAGAAGGAGATTCAAAACCCAATTTCAAGGCAATTTCATTGATCTTCATCTGCATATCCTCCAGCATGCTTACCGCTGCCTCCGCTTTGATTGCATTAATATAATCGGACAGATTCCGTCCCGTAAGCTGCTTATAGAAACGCGATAGATAGGAAGGATTGAAATGGACCACTTCAGCAATGCGGGCAAGGGAAAGATCTCCTCCCAAGTTTTCGTTAATAAATCTGTGAATACGCTCAACCAGCAAGTTTTCACCTTTCTCAACCTGCTCCTTTTTCTCCAGGCATATCTGTTTGCCGAGTTCGAGATAATAGGATTCCACCGCTAACCAATCACCGGGGATGTCCATCATTCCGAAACTTTCGATAGGCATATGCTCCTTCGTTTTATCTGAAGTGCTTTGATTATTGATATTGGCTAAAAAAACAAGCACAAACGCATAATACCTTTCTAGACCAAGAAGGTAATTCTGAGAGGTTTCATGTTGCAAGCTGATAATCAGATCTTTGCATACCGTTTCTGCTTGGTGTTCATCCCCTTCATCCAACTTTTTCTCCAGCAAGCGCAGCTTTTTGTTGAATTCATCCGAATAAGCAACCACTTTGGAAGGCTCCACTTTAAAAAGTTCGTTCGCCATGCCGAGGTCCATCATCGTCATTTTTTGCCCGGATACCAGCCTTTTCTTGATCATGGCTTTCACCAGTTCGAATTCTTTATGCAGGTGGCCCCATTCGACTGCGCTTCTTGAAATAACGAACGAAACATCCATGTGCAGCAAATCACGGCAAACATTTTGAACCGATTCCAGGATACCTTTTAAATAGGTGACAAGCCCTCTCCAATCGACCGCATCGTCTTCCTTGCGAAATCGTTCTGAACTCGCATCCAGTTGTAGAAATGAAATCATCATGGAATTCTCGTAGACAATCTCTTCGCTTGTTATCACAGACGGCCAATACTGTTCAACTAAATTCCGAACGGCGTATAGCGCGTTCCGCTTATTGGCATACGACATGCCTCCAGACCAACTGTCAATCTTGCCTACGATGAGCAGCACAGGCGCTTCCCGATTCAGCTTTACGGCTTGTCCTGCAAATAATTCGTCGGATAAAAGATCATTTACACTTTCACCTAATAGAAGGGCCTCGAACAATTCCTTTTTCAGCAATGGCGCCATAACCAGCATTTGGTTTCTAGCCTTATCCACGATATCCTTGTTCTTAAGCTCGTCCTCTATTTTCTTTAATGCATTCGAGACCGCCCCGATAACAACCTTATCCTCTTCCGTTTTCAAAATATAGCTTTCCACATTTTTTTGAATCGCCGTGTAGACATAATCAAATTCGTTATGCCCTGTCAAAAAAATAATTTTGCAAGCTGGCCAGTAAAATAAAATCTCATCCATCAACTGCAAGCCATTTTTCTCCGGCATACGAATATCGCTGAGCACAACATCAATCTTCGTCTTCTTGATGATGTCTATCGCTTCAAACGCCGAATACGCCTTGCAGATGTCGAGATCAAGCTCCTCCCTTTCCTGGAACATCTGTACCAGTCCTTCAACAATCGCCGGTTCATCGTCAACAATTAAGAGCCTATACATCACTGCCGCCTCCATAATTAAAATGAATGATCACTTCTGCTTTCAGTCCGCCATGTTCGCTTCTGGAAACAAATACGCCGCTAGGTTTGCCGTATTCCAACTGAATACGCCTGCACACATTGATGATGCCTGTCTTTTCAAGAACAATCGAGCAATGTGCCAACTTCTCCTGGAGAGAATGAATTAAATCATCCGTCAACTTATTTCCGTCATCCTCCACACAAACACGCAAGCACTTCTTCTCATACGTCACCGTAATGCGGATATTGCCGCCTTTGCGTTCATTTTCGAAAGCGTGTTCGAACGTATTTTCGATAATCGGCTGCAAGATCAACCGAGGCACCATGAGAGGCTTGCAAACATCTGGAATCTCACCGGCAACGACATGAATCCGATTCGAAAACCGTATACGTTGAATCTCCACATAATCCATAGCATGCCGGTATTCCATGTCAAATGGCACCTCATCCGCACCATTTCTAGTAACAAATTGATAATAACTGCCCAGCTTCTGGGCTAAAGTGGCCACCGTTTCATAATCCTTCGCCTTGCACATCATATAAATATTGAAGAATCCATTGTACAAAAAGTGCGGTTTGATCTGCGACTGAAGTTGCTTTAATTCCGAGTGCTGCAGCGCCATCTTTTGCTCATAATTTTGCCGTATGGATTGCCTCAGCTTGTCGATTAACTTATCGAAGCTCCTGTACAGATAACCAAATTCAATATCATTTTTCGGCCTTATCAAAATATCCAGGTTATCTGTTTCAAGCGTTCGGAACGCAGCAATCAGCTCCTTCAAAGGATTGTGGATCATCAATTTGACCGAGAATGAAAAAACAAGAATAATGACAATCGAAATCAGAGACATAACAAGCAGCCAAATATTAAATGTCTTGAGAGATCCCGTGAGTTCATTTTGGTTGATATACGAATAAAGTGTTAATCCGAGTGTACTGATACGATTGTAGGTTATCCGATAGCTCTGATCTCCCAATTTTAGAATATGACTCTCATCATTTTTGTTGTTTGCTTCCAATGAAACGTTATCATATATCTTTTTTACGATGGAATCTTCGTGCTTGGGCGATATATAGTAGCTAAAGCTTTCATTGGTAATAAATGCACCTGAATAACCATAATTTCCTACCAGCTGCTCTAATGTCTTTTCCAATTTCTTAACGGAAAGCTCCATGTAGACAATGACGCTTGAATTGTTGGCTGCTTCAATAAAGAACAATCTTCCCTCATAATAATAAATGGAAGATTTTTTGCTTTTTGAATATAATTTACTAATGATTTCATACTCCTGACTTGGCAGCTTATTGATCCCATTTTGGGTAGAAATCGTTCTTCCGAAGGATTTCATATATACCCCGGTATTCAGCAGGTATTCACTCGAGTTCTGTATCGTGGACAAGCGTTCCTTCACCCTGTTTACGAGTTGGATTTCTTCGAACACATCCAGTGTGCCTGACAGAAAGTTGAGCTTCTGGAGTTCGGAATCATTGACAGCCTGCAACTGCTGATTGCGAATGAAGGAAATTTGATCATCCAACTGGTTCGAATAAAATTGCACCTTGGACTGGATAGAATCGGAAAATTCCTGTTTAATAAAGGATTGCCCCATCATATTCATCAACAAATTTACAATATAAACAGGAATAATTAATGCGGCAAAAACGATAATCACTTTTTGATACACGTACAATTTGGGGATCTTGGTTATCTTTATCATATTTTCCTCCCTTCAGATATCCGATTTAAAACTGAAAATATGTCATATAAGCTTAGCATGAAATCAATAAGCCTTGTATATGGCCTGTCAAAAAAACCATTCCATGCGGTTTGGATCATTTCGGAAAAACAAGAAAAACCGTCAGGGAAAACATCCTGACGGTTTTTTGCGTGTAAACTTGTTCCTCGTTTCCTATACTCGCAGCCACGTTGAGACTACCTTACTCTGTTACTTTCCGCGGACTGACACCGGCCCATGAACATGTTCCACGGACGCCTCTTGAATATTCTTAAACGCCCAATGCTGTGCAGGTACATCGCTCCACTTAGCATCGGATACTGATAACGGTTCCCGGCCAGATAACTTGTTAAGCATCATTACCGCTTCAGCCCGGGTAAGGGTCTGCTCAGGACGGAACGTGCCATCCGAGTATCCGTTAACTACTCCCGCCGCCTTCGCTTTCCCAATTGCTGCCGCTGCCCAATGACCTACGGTGTCGGAGAAACTGCCACCGCTTTCCGCGGCCGGGCTCAAACGAGATGCAATGCTTGCCGCTTCGGCGCGCGTAATGGTTTGTTCCGGCTTGAAGCTGCCATCCGGATAGCCGTCCATCAGTCCGCTGTCCGCTGCCAAATTGATAGCTGCATTGGCCCAATGATCAGGCGCGGTATCCTTATAGGTTATGGCAGCTGTCTTATTGCCCTTATCCTTACCGAACAACCGTACTAACACTGTTGCCATTTCTGCACGTGTAATTGGCTTGTCCGGTCTGAATGTGCCGTCCGGATAGCCCGTCATATACGCTTGATGCACTTTGCTCGCTTGCGATCCTAGCTGGACGACCGTAAACGTACTAAACTTGTTCACGGTAAACCGCATGCCCAGCTTGCCCGTTGAGTCATAGGGGACAATTTCCCCTCGAATCAGCTCTTTTGTGCCGTCGCCATGCTCGATGAAGATGCCCAACTCTTTAAGCTGCTGCTCGTTCAGGCCCGTGTCGGGTAGGGGCAGTACCAGCGTAACCGGATGGTTCTGCATGTTCGTCTCAATCATCATGGGACGACCCAAGACATTCACAATTGCGTTGCCTGCGGCTTCACGCACAATTTGCTCCGTTCTTGCGCGTTGCTCGATTTCACTGCGTTCGCTTTCTGTTTTGACCGGCACGATATTGAAGTAGATGTCATCCTTCCATCCTTGCAGCGATCCGTCTGGAATAACAATGCGTACATGATTCGTGCTGATCTCTAAGTTCACTTTATTGTCCGCCAATTTGGCTGTCGATTCCTTCGGTAAAGTTACTTTAACCTCTGAAACCTCATCCTTGGAATCGGGAATGACGATCTTGGCAGAGTTGGAACCGGCAGCTTTAAGCTGATCAACCAGCTTATCCGCCTGACCCGGCGTAAGGGAAATCTCATCCTTCTTTCGTCCGTCCGCTCCAGTCGTACGATGTATGACCGCTGTGGACACAACGCCGCCGTTGCCGGTGTTTTCTATATTAACGGTGATAGTCTCGCCCTGTGCAGAATCGGACGATGAACCGCTCCCGCCGCCGGACGTGCTGCTTAAAGTAATGGACGCGTTGATCGCCGGCTTTGTTACATTACCCGCCGCATCCATCAACTCCATGGATACTGTCTTTGCGCCGATGCCCGGGTTCAACGCCCATGCTTTCGTTCCAGCAATCGCTTCCCATGAGCTCCAGTCCGCGTTGTCGTTAGAAAAGCGCATCCGGATGCCATGCGAACCCGCACCGTCGCTCCCCGTAATCGTCAAGTTGACGGAGGTCGAGATCGTGCTCTCTGCTCCGCCGTTAATGCTCAATGTTCCCACAGGCGCCGTTTTATCGAACAATACACGGCTGCCATCCGTTGTAGTATTTACGCGCAATCCCGGGTTTCCGAACAAATTGGCGAAATCAATAGTGAACGGAACAAGCCCTTCAATTTCATTGCCTGTAAATGAATATTCCGCTTTATAGACATTGCCGCCCAAGCTTGTCACGCTGGCCGTCTGGCCTGTAAGGGTAACTGCTGGCAAATCCGTCAAGCTCTCGCTAGCGGTAAAGGTTAGAGTCACCACATCGCCTTTTTTGGCAAAGGACGGGGTGGCATTACGGCTGGCGATGCCTACTTTCGTCAGCGTCGGCGGCACTGCCGGATTCGGCTTGATGCTGGCCTCATTGGAATCGGATATCCATCCGCCGGCATTGTATGCTTTGATTAAGAAATAGTAAGTTGTGCCGTTCGTCAAGCCGTTCACGCTATAGGTGGATTGCGTAACGGAAGCTTTGTAGGCTTCGTCGTAAACGCTGCTTGCTGTACCCATATAAAGATTGTAGTAGGTGGCTCCTGTTACACTGTTCCAGTTCAAGAGAGCTGTGCCGTCTCCCGCAGCCGCCTTCAAATGGAACGCAACTTCAACTTTACCGGATTGCAGCGTTTTGGTCATTTCTTTCGCCGATGCGTCGGTCACGGTAAATTGCTCCGGATTGTTTCCCTTTAAGGTTAAGGCTTTAGTCCCGGACATCGCCCCATCCTTAATACGAAAGGAGATCGTAAACATGGTTTGGCCTGCCGTTATGGCGGCATCGCCACCCTTTTGATCCGCCCAAGCAGCTTTGAGCGAGCCAGACGTATTATCGTATACAGAATCGAAGCTGTTGCCGGATTGGCCGGTTATTTGGGTCACTTCCAGTGCGGCTGTATCATAACCGATTTCCATTCCGTAAGAGCCGACTCCTTTCGAAGCTTCGTTTACGGATATAGGCACATCGACCGTTTCACCGGGTGCTCCGCTGACATTGCCGATTGCAATGCTTACCGTGCCGGGCGCAAGCGGCTTAATGCTGACCTTGCCGGCGGTGAGACCAGGAATCGCATAGAAATCCTCATTATCCACTGTATATTGCGCGGAGGTGAAGTTTACATAGGAATCACCAGGTATTGCGTTATCTTTAATTTTTAGTTGAACCGTGAATATTTTTTGTTTGGAACTAAGAAATCCTAACTCGGTTAAAGCCGTTGCCGAAACCTTAATCTTTCCAGCCTCGGATGTATCTGCGCTAAAAAGCAAGGACGGCGCTTCATCTTTTACCGCTGAATTCCCTTGAACAATCTCAAAAACCTGGGCGTTGTACGACAATTCCATGTTGTATCCTAGAATAAATTCGTCGCTAGGTGTTGTTCCTGGCTCCATGTTGACTGCCAGACTTACCGTGCTTCCAGGTTCGCCTGACGCCCCTACTGCTTCAACTTTCACTCCCGTCACTCCTGCAGCCTCGGCGTCGTCCATCGGTCCGAATGAAGTCGTCATACACAAGACTACGATAAAAACGAGCATTTGGTGCAACCATCGTCTGGTTCCATATCGACGTTTATCCATTTCTTTCACTGCCTTCCTAGGTAAATGTTCAACATGATCGCCGTGTCTGCCGTATTCACGATCCCATCGCCGTTCATATCGGCTACTTCAAGTTGCTCAGCTGTCAAAGAGATTTTTCCCAATAAATATTGATTGACAATAAGTATATCTGCGGGCATAACCTTACCGTCCCCGTTCAAATCCCCCATAACAAGAGTCTTAAAGCTCCATACGCCGGGGGAAGATATCCCCTCATAAGTACTGCCCTCCTGATTCTGAAACGCCCCTGCCTCAATAAATACATCATAGTGGGTACCACTCCCCAGTGGTTTGGGCTGAATTTTAACCGTATTTCCCAAAATGGTCACCTTCTGCGCATCATTAACCGCAATTCTCTCCACTTCGCTGTTATCTGACGATTTGCGGATCACGATGTTTTTCCCGTTCACTGCGGTAACATTCTCGCTGAAGGTGAGATTCAGTCCCGTCTTCAGTGGAACGTTAGTTGCGTTCGCGGACGGTGCAAAGGTGCTTACTTGCAGTCCAAACGGAACTGCCTTGAGCACTAATTTAGCTGAGTTCGGATTGGCAGGGTCATAAGGACTGTATGCGGCATAAATCGCGCTGTTGTTTCCATAAAGGGGGAGCTCACCACCGTTATTGGGAAACGTCCCATTGTTGCCGATAATCGTCCAGTTCCCATTTACATACTGATGGACGAATGTTTTTAAAACGTATTCTGCGCCCTGCATTTCAATCTTGAAATAGGATACATATAACGAATCCTTCGCCTTTACGAAGTTGATGTTCATGGGGAACACTTCCGAGAAATTGGCTGCACCTACGCTTACCCATTCGCTTCCGTTGTATTTACGTACGTTAACATACTGGTTGTTTGAAGAATTTTGATGGTTGTAGGCAACGTAAGGCGTTCCGTCTTCGATGTAAATTTTCGGATTTTGAACGAAATCAATAAAAAATGGGTTGCTCGATGGTAATTGAACCTGGGCATATCTGCCTCCCACTCTCTCCCATGTATTACCGTTCAGCTTTTCCACTACAATGGACTTAGGGTTTATGTCCTGGTAAACCACATAAGGTATTCCCTGGTAGACATATAGGTCGTTAGCTTGCGTTTGCTCGCCGAGTTGTGCGTTGCCGAGCATCTTCCAAGTCCCTTCCTCCAATTTCATAACAGTTACTTTCCCACTCGAAATAGAAATATAAGGAACGCCATCGTCAGCATAAAGAGAGAACATATTCATTACCGTGCCTATTTGGAATGAGGTATTTCCTGCCAAAGACCAAGAGCTTCCGTCATACATTTTCACGTATAACTTATCCATTTGATTCGTTTTAGCCGTATAGGCAACATAGATGTTCCCTTTACTAATGCTCATTTTGACTGCATAGATGTGGCTATGAGTATCATCTGAAATGTATTCGCTACCTACCGGCTCCCAGGTAGTCCCGTTAAATTTCTTTACTTTCACCCTTGGGGTATTGTTTTCCTTCTGGATATAGGCGGTATAAAGACTGCCGTTGTATGAAGCGATAGTACTTCCAGATATGATTCCTCCTTCGTTAATACTGCCTACATCCTTCCACTCGGTCGCTGCCTGCACAGGTTCTGCCTTCAATCCGGCAAATGCCCAAACCAGTAACAGTCCGAAGATCAACACGCGCTTCAATAATTGCGCCATATCTCTCACCTTATTCTATTTTTTTATCCTTGGTTATATGGATATGTTTACTAATATAACAATCCCTTCTCACAAAAAACTCACAAATATGCTATTTTCATGCAAAACATGTCCGATTATGTATTTATTTGCAAGATGCTAGATTAGTTATGCTTAACTTGGCTATGCGCGCTCTGTGAGAAAAGCGGCTTTGCCGCCCTAAGAGATGAGCGTCCTCATAGCGGTTTTCAGCAATCTAGCGGATCTTAGTTCCCTTTGGGCTTTGTAATGACAAAGAGCGTCGTATGAAAAGGAACTATGATCCGCTAACTGGCGGAAACTGGGGTGAACGCAGCATGAAAGGGAACTGAGATCCGCTATTTCAGCGGAACCTGCTGATTCCAACCGAGAAATGGTGAAATAGCGGATCTCAGTTCCCTCTGGCGTGGAATATGGCAGTTTTCAGAAATATAGCGCACTGTAGTTCCCTCAGACTCGCTATCATGTCACATTTTGCTAGTATCGCGGCTTGACGTTCCCTTATATCCACGTAATTGCAAAGCTAGAGGATCTCATTCTGCCAAATAGCTTGTTTATACATCCATAGGGCACCACCTTAAGTTCGCGGCACCCTTCACATATGAGCAGCTTAAACCCTTTTCCGGGTCTCCACAATCTCGGAATTTTTGGATTCCTTACAACACTATGGGACGTATCTCTTTGCCACCAAAAAACTAAAAAGGTAGAGCCCCATAAATCCAATCAAAACTTATACTTTTTGGCGATTAAAAAAAAGCTGCCCTCTAAGTAGATAAACCTACTTGAGGGCAGCTCTTCGATCATAGGAAATGCTTATCTTGCTTCTACGTATAGGTTATCTACTTCGAAGCTGGCTGTGTATGCACGAACGCCAACCTTGCCTGGAGCAAGCGGAGCATTTTCCGCAGCGCTGAGTTTCTCTTCGCCATTCAAGTATCCTCTCAATTGATTGCCTACAATTGAAAGCTCCATACGGTACCATTCGTTCGTATTAATGCTCATCGGATAAGAGGCTAAATCCGTTACGACGCCATTGCTCTTTTTGCTAATAGCTAGTTTGTTGGCAACTTTATCCAACCGCAGCATGTAGAAGTTATTGCTGTCCGTATAGCGACCTGTCACGCTGGCGTACCCTGTGTTCGTAAGCAGCTTGATGTTGGCCGAGATGAAAGCATTGTTGTAGGATGCACTGTTTGCGAAAGCGCGGGCTTCACCGGCGATCGAAGTATTTTTCAATACATAGCTTCCATCCGTTGCGACAGACCATGTGCCAGTTGCTGTTGTCCATTTGTCAGCATTACCGGACTCCAGGTCATCGCTGTACATGATTCGTGAAGACAGGAAATTATCCACGCTTACGATTTGATTATAGGCTCTGAACCCTGCGGCACCGAGTGTAAACTGATCGTCCGTCACCGATAATCGTTCCACACCATTCAAGTACCCTTTCAACGTCGAACCATTTAAGTACAATTTCAAATTGTAATCGGTTCCAGAAACAAACGTTTCAGGAGAGGACGCAAGAACCGTAGTCGCAGATGGGGCTACTTTGGCCAGCTCAAACATTTGGTTCGTTGCATTTATTCTGAGATAGTAGTAATTGGCTGGATCCGTAGGATTAGGAGGTACGACCTCTTCATAGCGCGCTACCAAGCCGGTAATTCCTGTTGTTCCATTCAACTTGAAATTTGCTTGCACTGCGCTGTCGGACCAACTGGCGGAAGAATACGGTTGATCATTATACACAGCCATAGAAACTCCGCTTGATGTGGAGGTGTGGAGTCGGTTGCTGCTGCCATCGGATGCGATGCTCCAACTGCCCGACTTTAAGTTCCAATTCGTAATGTTTCCGCTTTCAAAATCATCTGTTCGAATTGGATTGTGAGGCGAGGGCGACACTGGCGATGTAATTGGTGCCGTGCCAGTTGTCGTATAGTATCTAAAATAATCGACATCGTACGTACCGTACAAATGGCCTGGAGGTTGGGCTGGGTCAGCATTTTGCGGAATCGTTGACAAGTAGAATACCATTGGCGAATTGAATGTCGATGCCGCCTTATCTAGTGTTGCTTCTGTACGAAGCGGATAAATAAATTCCCTCACTAGTACGTTATCTTTGTAAAAGGCCATGCGCCCAGGACCGTAATCAACACCATAAGTATGATACTCGTTGGAGTAGTCTCCTGTGTACACTCCGCGGTTAGAAGCAAATAATTTGGCGTCTCCCCCGCCCGATGCTGCCAATTCCGTATTCCAGTTTAAGTACCCTGCGGTAATTTGGCCGTTCTTATAATGCTCGAAGAAGTCGATTTCTGTGAATTTGGAAAGACTGTTCGTCTTGGGTAATTGTGCGTCCCAGATTTGAGTCCAAGCGGAAGGATGGAAGCCTGCGCCTGGATTGGTCCACTTGGCATTAAGTTCATAATAACCGTAACCGAAGGTGCGCTTGGTTGTAACCCCAGCGCCGCGATAGCCGGAAACGGACCGAGTCATGTTCAGATGAATGGCGCCTCCGGAGACCGTCACGTTATTTTCGTCCGTATACTGATTTTGTCGATAATTCCATTCTTGCTCGTCCAAGCTAGTTCCGTTAAATTCATCTTGCCATACCAGATTGTAGCCTGCAGGGGGAGCCGCTTTTGCTTCGTCTGCTGCCGCTGCTGAGATTGCAATCGCCGCCAAGGTCCCCAAGCCGAATGCTAGCAATTTTTTCATTAATAAATCCACCTTTCTGTTTGGAAGTAGTGACACCGCTTCTTCTTCATTGTCGACAGATGAGCTAAGAAGTGAGTTCAGTATATCGCACTACTCAGGGTGGAAAAATGCACTATTTATCGAATTTATGCGATATTCGATGAAAATAAGTTCGCTCAGTCACGCAATCCCTGTTGGTTCATAGATAGAATCGTTCCATTGACTTCCTCATCCTGTTGTAAAGGGATCTCAACGCCTTCAAACGTATTGCCTATGAGATAAACGTGATGCGCATCGATGGCGTGAACGCCAATTTCCGAATTCTTCATACTATTGTTCATAAGGATGATATCTGTATTGAATTTGCCGCTGAAGCCCGCAGATTTGATACCGATACAACCGGATGCGCCGTACCTCGGGAAAAATCCGCAATTGTCAAATTCGCAATCTTTGATCACAATATCCGTCGCGTGTCCGCCTTCCGAGTGGACAGGCAGCTCAGCGCCTAACAAGATACCGGGATTCATTATATTCTTATATTTGCAATTGAGAATGAGCAGGTGGTCGTATCTGACTAGATGACCCGCTCCGGCAATATTCGTAAATTGCGAATCTTTGCAGATGTAGCGATCCAGCTCCCAACAGGATGCTGTTCCCAGCATTCCCGTTTGCGCTGTGTCAGGCAGAACTTGCTCGAACCAAATGCGATAGTAGTGTCCTCGCTCTCCCTTTCCTTCATGCTGCCACTTTGCGATCGTCAAGGGATAAATGTCCTCCTCCTGCCATAACTCGACGACACTGCCAGTTTCCAGACTGGCAAATGTGTGCTTGCAGAAAAAGACCGCCTCCTGCCTGCTTTCGATCCGGCTAAGCTCCAGCCAGGTACTATGCATGTTCTGTCCATCCATCCGCACGCCTTCAATGATCATCTCGTTAATCAAGATATCTCCGCTGCATTTGAACAATTTCCAGGCATCGCGGGGCGCCGTGAATAAACGGTTCCCATCCGGCTGAAAGACGATACGATCGGCATGGATTCCCTTGCAAGATTCGGTTAGCATACAGAATCCGTTGGCATTAAATGTCCTTAAATTCAACAATTTCAATTGATTGCATCTTGCAAAATAAGTTTGAAAATCCGTTTGCGCGCCTTGATGCCAAGACAGATGTTCACCGACATGCACTTTGGAAGCGACATCGGCGCTTTGTAACATTAGTTGATTAGGTCCGACTAGTTCCCAAAGTGCCCCAGCGCCGCCTCCATACGTAACACTCTCGCCTGTCAGAGCTCCTGTTTCTGGATCAAAACGGTTCATACAATAGCAGCCCATACGGTCCGAGCAAGGGTTGCCCTCGAACACTTCTACCCAAATGTGAGTGTCGTCTTTACGCAGCACGACTCCGGCCGATGCGAATTCCGGCTCGCGGGTAAAAGCTATATTTTGCACCGTCAGCTGATCGCAATCCTCACACCATAGAATGGCCGGGAGGTAGCTGTGAACTTGTCCATTGTTAGAACCGACAAGCACTGTCGCGGGGTTGCCTTGTTCGTCGACAGCGCCTAGCAAGGTCAAGCTTCGTGCTCCTTGGATAACGATATGGCACATCTTGCTGTCTTGCTTGGAACTTCCGGCATCATGTTCAAAGCCATCTGTCCTGAATGTGATCTCACTCTGCAGGATATAGCGGCGGGGCTCAAATACAACGAAGTCTGCGTTCGTCTCCACTGCCCTTTGGAGCGCTGCCCGAATGGCTGCTGCATCATCTTGGATTTGGAAGTCTTTTACATAAATTGTGTCTAGAGTCATCATCCTTTTCCCCACCTCAATCTGAATTTTAAAATAGTATAAGGCGTTAGAAGTAAAAAAAACATGAAAAATCACACGATAATTTGAGTTATATGGCGGAATCATCGAAATTTGCTATATTTAGCATGATAGTGACTGTTTTTTCTCATCTACGTAGATATAATCAACTACATAACCTCCATGAAGGAGCTCATCCGCAATGAGTCGACCACGAGCAATGCTAAGAAAATTAAGGATCACGCCAAAAGTTTTTCTGCTTACGTTTGTTTGTTTCGAACTGCTTACTCTTTTGATGGCATTTTCGTTCAATAGGCATTCTTCCGAAATTCTAGTGAAATCGCAAATGAGCTATGCCCGGCAAGCCGTTCAGAAGTCAAACCGGTATTTGGATTCGAATTTGCAAAATATACGCACAACCATGAGTTCGATTGTGAATGACAGCAGGCTGCAAAATGGTGATTACAAGCAGTTGGAGAAGTGGATGTCGGCTAGCCTCCTTTATCTAACGCCTAATCTCAGCAACGTTCATTTCATCTCCGGAGGGGAAGTGCTCGCCAGTACATCTACCCATAGCTGGGATGTATTCGGCGACCCGGTCATCCTGCAGATCTTGTCGGACACTACCCATGCAGAACCTTCTTGGGTAGGACCCTACCATTCCAATGTATCGGGATATACGATCACGTATGTCTTCCCGACTACCCTAACGAATGGCCGTTCCGGCTTTCTGCTCGCAGATATTAGCTTAGACAGGCTGTATTACACGTTATTTCCGGAAGAAACGCAAGATGTCATGGAAAATCTCATTATCCTGGACAAGAAGCTCCATCCGGTTATGGGCAAAGCTCCTTATGTTCATTTCGACTATGTAGACAAACAATACAATCTCACCGGATTTGATCCTTCCATCCTGCATTCCGATTGGGGACAGATGGAGATTGCTGGTTCTGCAGACAAGGACAGCATCATTGTAACCAGAGGATACAATACCATTGTTGAGTGGCAGCTTGTGATGGTCATGAATAAGCGTGAGCTGTTGGAACCTCTGAAACAATCGGTCGCCTTTACTTGGCAGCTTACGATTATTTGTATTCTGCTGTCCCTCGGCTTGTCACTGTTGTTAACCGTAATCATTTCTGGTCCTATCAAGAAAATGACCAAATTTGTTCAAAGGGTCGGCGAAGGGGAATTAGATACCTATATCACGATCAAAACGGAAGATGAGATCGGCTACCTGGCTGTGCATTTCAACCTCATGACCAAAAAAATGGCCCAGTTGATCGTGGATTTAAAGCATAGCGAGGAGCAAAAGAAGCTTTCCGACTTCCGCGCCTTGCATGCCCAAATCAAACCGCATTTTCTGTATAATACATTGAACACGATCTCCATGCTTGGACGGCGGGGCGATATGGAAACGATGGACAGCTTGATTTCCGCGTTATCCAATCAACTGCATTATGCTCTTGATAATTCCCCCGATCCGGTTAAAGTTCGCGAAGAGTTGATTACGATTGAGAATTATTTGGAATTAATGAAAATTCGTTACCCGAATAAATGTGAATTCCAATTCGATATGGACCCGCTTTCCCTGGAATATAAGCTGCCCAAGTTCATTCTTCAGCCGCTTGTCGAGAATGCCATTTTTCACGGGATTGTTCCCAAGCTTGCAGGGGGGACCGTCTACATCGCCACTATGGTAGATCATGATTATTGGGAAATATTAATTGAAGATAACGGCATTGGCATGGATGCTGAAGCTCTGCACGCCCTTACGGAGAAGCTGCGGCGCAAAGGGACGGTTTTTGAAAATGTGGAGCATATCGGTATTCTCAATGTTCATGAACGATTCCAGCTTATGTTCGGCGATGCCTATCAACTTACGATCGACAGTCAACCTCATATCGGCACGAAGGTTTGGATAAAGCTTCCGAAAGAAAGGATAGATCCCGGTGAAACGTCTTTTATTGATTGATGATGAATTCATGGCAAGGCAGCATATCAAAGAGGCTTTCCCCTGGGAGGAATGGGGATATACGATTGTAGGCGAAGCCACGAATGGCGTGGAGGCGCAGGCGGCTGTTGAAGCGCTTGATCCCGACATTGCGTTGATTGACATTACCATGCCTGTGATGGACGGCTTGACGCTGCTCAAGCATATGAACAACCGTTTCCCCCAAACCAAATGCGTGATCCTGACCGCGCACCGGGAGTTTAGCTATATTAACCAAGCGATGCAGAATGGAGCAGTCGGATATATTCTCAAATCGCCGATCAATCTGACGGAAACCAAAGCAGCCTTGGACAAGGCTTCAAAGGAATCGGAGAAAGATTCCCAAATTTTATCGGCTTCCCAAAGTCGCAAGACCATTCAAAGCAACAGTTATCCGCTCAGGAAGCATTTTTTTCAGCAGCTGCTTACGGGTTTGTATGTGAGTGATGATGAAATTATCCAGCGCGCTAATGATATTGGCGCACAATTGAAATTTCCCTCCTTCCTTCTACTAACCCTTGAAGTGGATCGTTTGGCAGGCGTGTACAGCCTTTATTCCAACAACGATCGCATGCTCATTGAATTCAGCATGCTGGAGATTATTCGTGAATCCTTGCTGGAGCTATTGCCTGTGAAGATTGAGATTTTCCCCCTTGAGTTCGGAAGACTCGCATTGATCGTTTGCACGAATGAAAAGCAGTTGGATAAAGAGAGCTGCATGGAGATCTGTTTACGCCTGGAACAGGCGATTCAGCCGCAATTGGAGAAATACTTGGATATCTCGGTGAAGCTGGCCGCAAGCGAAGGGTTCTACCGCCCTAGTCAAATTCGCACGATGTTCAAACAGACAGAAGGTTTGTTTATTTATCGATTTTATCAGGAGAAACCCCGAACAATTGTCACCTATGGCCTTCGTCCTTTTCGCCAAATGAGCAGTGATCAATGGGCTATTTTACAAACGATGACGATGCCTTTGGAAGAAGTTAGGCCCTATGAGTTCCATGTGAAAACGGTGGATAAGATTCAATCCTACCTGATTGAAATGAATCCATGTCCCACAGATGTGATCAACTGGTTTATCTCGTTGCAGGCCAGTTTGAACAAGGCTGCTTATTTGTCTGAATGGCCTGACTTTAAGCGGGCTGCTTATCTTGGCGAGGCGACGAAGCTCCTGCTGGCTTGGTTGCAGAAACGGGATCGAGTCGCTGGCGAGGCCATTGCCGTTCGTCCTGAAATCGCTCGTGCCATTCAGTATATTCGTCAGCATCTTGGGGAGGAACTCACGGTGGATGCTATATCGGCGGAGTCGGGATTCAGCACCTCGCATTTCAGCCATATTTTCAAAAAAGAAGTGGGGATGTCGGTCATTGACTATGTGCTGGAACAACGGATTGAATTGGCCAAAAAATACTTAGCGGAAGGGAAATTCCGAAACTATGAATTGTCTGAAAAAGTCGGGTTTCAGCATTACTCTTATTTCTCCAATATTTTCAAGAAAATGACGGGCGTGAGTCCGAATGAGTACAAACGTTCATTGAAAAATGTGATTACGCAATCAGAGTAGATTAATTACGCATGGTCCTGTCGATTGGTGGCAGGGCTTTTACTTTTTTTCACGCTGCCTTTCCGTCGAATACTTCAAGAAATCGATTGATTATTCATATCACACAATCTGCCACCCATGTAAACTTAGGATATTCAAAATGGAGAAAGGAAGACACCTCATGAGAATTTCGTTGGAACACGAACAGCAGGCAGCTGTCTCAACGATGGCAAGAAAGAATGAAAGCAGGCGGCACTTCGCCAAGCATAAATGGTTGTATATCTTTTTAATTCCGGGCTGCGCGTATCTACTCATCTTCAAGTATATCCCGATTATCGGGATTGTTATTGCTTTTCAGGATTTCAGTCTCGTGAAGGGAATATGGAACAGTGAATGGGTAGGATTGGAAAATTTCCAGTATTTATTTCAGTCCAAAGATTTCTATGTCGTGCTTCGCAATACGTTAATACTGAGCAGTTATCAGTTAATTTGCGGTTTTCCGGCCCCAATTATGCTGGCGATCATGCTGAACGAAGTCAGACATATGGCCTTCAAGCGCGTGTCCCAAACGATTCTGTATTTGCCTCACTTCATTTCTTGGGTAGTCTTGGCTGGCATGATCATTAATTTCCTGTCGCCTTCCACTGGTGCTGTTAATCATATCATCACGGCGTTTGGCTACAAACCGATTCCATTTTTGCTTGAACCTCAGTATTTCCGAAGCATTATCGTATCAGCGGAAGTATGGAAAGGAATCGGGTGGGGAACCATCATTTATCTAGCCGCCATGACGGGCATCGATACGTCTCTGTACGAAGCTGCCAGAATGGATGGGGCAAGTCGGATCAAGCAAATTGTCCATATTACTTTGCCTGGCCTACTCCCCACCGTCGTTATTCTCCTCGTCCTTCAACTGGGGCATATTCTGGATAATGGCTTTGAACAAGTATTTCTTCTATACAATCCTTCTACTTACGAGGTTGCGGATGTGCTGGAAACATATACGTATCGAATCGGGTTAATTGATGGAAGACTATCTTTCTCTGCTGCGGTCGGTTTGTTTAAAGCAGCCGTCGGATTTGTATTAGTACTCGGAGCGAATCGAATCGCCAAATTGTTCGGTCAAAACATCTGGTAGGTGAATCAAGATGACAAAAAAAATGGAAGTAATCGATTTAATCAACTACACGCTGCTCACACTTATAACGCTTGCTATGCTGTATCCTTTTCTGAACGTTGCCAGCGTATCGCTCAGCTCTTATGATGCCTATATCAGTCATCCGTTAATGCTCTGGCCGCATGATTTTAGCTTGTCGTCCTACAAGGAAATTATGTCTCGTCCTATCTTGTGGAGCAGCTACTTGAACACTGTTATTGTTACGACGGTAGGCGTATTTGGAAGTTTAGCCTTATATGTGTTGATGGGATATCCGTTGTCCAAAAAAATTCTCAAGGGCAGAAGTTTTATTATCGTTGCGATCATTTTCACGATGTTGTTTAACGGTGGAATCATACCTAATTATTACTTAATGCGTTCCTTAGGTCTTCTGGATACCTTGGCTGCACTCATATTGCCATCGTTATTTTCGGGATTCAATCTCATTTTGATGAAGAGTTTCATTGAATCGCTGCCGGAAGAGCTGGAGGAAGCCGCAAGCATAGATGGTGCATCCTATCCTTACATTTTGCTGCGCATTATCGTCCCGCTTTCTAAACCAATTCTTGCTACGTTAGCTTTATTTGGAGCCGTGGGATACTGGAACAACTTTTTTAATGCCGTTCTGTATATTCAATCGGATTCGAAATGGCCTCTGATGCTCTACCTGAGAGAAGTGATTGAAGCAGCGAGTATGATGGCTTTGAATGCCAATGCGGCAGAGCTTGGAGCTAACTCCGTAACATCTGAAACGCTGCAATATGCAACGTTAATGCTTGTCATGATACCCATCCTATTCGTGTATCCGTTCTTGCAAAAATATTTTGTAAAAGGCATGCTGCTTGGATCTGTCAAAGGCTAAGGTGATTCTGGATATTTTTCCATTGATCATACACAATTCTGAATTAAACTATTTATAGGAGATGAGAACATGAGTCGTCAAAAAAGAGGGGTATTGACCAGTTTAGTTAGTCTAACAGCGATAAGTTTGCTAGTTGCAGGTTGTGGAAGCAGTACAGGCAGCACTACGCCTTCGGCTGCTCCAACGAACGAGGCCAAGGAGCCGGTCTCTCTTAAAATTATGGGCAACTACGATTCACCGACGCTATCGGAAGCGGATCAAAAATTCGTTAAATCTTTGGAAGAGAAAAATAATGTGAAGGTTCAGTTCGATATTCCGCCAATAACGGGGTATGCAGAAAGACTGCAGTTGATGCTAGCCTCCGGTACCTATCCAGACTTAGTATTTTTCCCGGGTACTACAGATGTTAGCTTCCAAAACGCAGTGAAAGACGGGATTCTCTTACCTGTCAATGCGTATATTGATAAATTTCCTGAGCTTAAAAAGTATACGTATCCAACTGCACTTGATTCACTTAAAGTTAAAAATGATGGTGACATTTACGGTATCCCAAGAACTTCCATTCTTCGCAATGACGGATTCTGGGTTAGAAATGATTGGTTGCAAAACGTAGGCGTTACGGTACCGGCAGACGGTCAAGTGACCATTGAGCAGTTTGAAGATATTTTGAAAAAATTCACGTTTAACGATCCTGACAAAAACGGTAAAAATGATACGTACGGATATGCTGGATATGTTAACGTACAAACAAAAGTGTTTGAACCTGTTCTGACTGGCCCATTTGGTGCGTTAGGTTGGCAAGAAAGCAAAAATGGCACTTATAAATACATGGATTCCAAATTTGATACTAGCACTACACGTTATAAAGATGCTTTAGCATTTACGGCTAAACTTTATAAAGAAGGCGTGTTCGATCCGGATTCAGCTACGAATGACGATACGAAGAGCAGAGAACGTTTCTGGCGCGGTATGACAGGTGTATACCCAGGATTTGCAGGTCACTATACGTGGCATTTACCAGAAATCCAAAAGCAAACACCAAGTGCGGATCTTACCTACATTTGGGTAAAAGGAGCAGACGGCAAAATACTTAACGCGGGAGCAACAGGTGCCACGGGAGCTTGGGGATTCTGGGCTATTACCAAAACGTCCAAAAACCCACTAAAAGCAGCACAGTTTCTGAACTCATGGATCACTGATGATACGTGGACAATCGTTAAAGATGGTTATGAAGGAAATGACTACACAGTGAAAGACGGTCAAAAGGTAGGCATTACACCTCTGCCAAAAGATTATGTTCGTACGAACACGATGAGACGCGCTTACGATGAATCCTTCTTTATTAAAGTCGGTACACCACAAGCCGTCGTAGACAAAATTAAACCATGGTTGAAAACGGCAGTTGAAACAGCGGTTGTATCCAAAGATCTTGGTTATGTGCCTGAGGCTGCTAAAAAACCAAACTATCAGGACTACAAAAAAACATGGGATCAAACCATTATGAAAATCATTATGGGTAAAGAACCAGTCGACAAATTCACAGAGCTTCAAAGTGGTTGGTACAAGAATGGCGGCGATGAGTACGCCAAGCAAATGAACGACTATATCGCCGGCTTGAAGAAATAACGTTAGTAATCGGCAGGGTTTTCAGCCTGATAGGAATTCGCATCCCAGAGCCGTTCCAGCTCTGATGCCTGACTCCACTGAATAGCGAATAGCCATCCTTTGTCATAGGGAGATTCGTTCAGCAGTTGTGAGGCACGCTCTAGCAGGATATTCACTGCGGTTATTTTCCCTGATAGGGGAGAATTCAGATCATGCTCGTTATCCACAGTCTCTAGCGAGCCTATGAACTCGTTTTGCATGACTATTGCATCCCGCTCCGGCAATTCGATGTAAAGAATCATCCCTAGTTGCTCGAGACCATTCTCGGTTAACCCAATAACAGCCCTATCCCCTTCTTGCCGAATCCAGAAATGATCTCTTGTATACTTCAAATTCACAGGTACTGACATATCTGTCCTCCTTCATGAAGAAAAGCTCCTCGGCAGCATTCGCATGCCAACCTGAGGAGCTTTCTCTCTATTGTCTAAACCTTATTTGACAACCAAGTTTTTGTCGCCTGGTTTCCAGTTCATTGGGCACAATCCGCCGGATTGAAGCGCTTGAAGCACACGAAGTGTTTCTTCTACGCTGCGGCCTACGTCGTTGTGGTTAACAACTTCGTATTTCAGTTCGCCTTCTGGATCGATGATGAAAAGACCACGAAGCGCGATACCTTCTTCTTCGATCAGAACGCCGTAGTCACGTGCTACGGATTTCGTGATGTCAGCAGCAAGAGGGAATTCCAATTTGCCAAGACCGTTGTCGTTGATTGGTGTGTTGATCCATGCTTTGTGTGTATGGATGCTGTCGATGGAAACACCTAGAATTTCAGTGTCCAATTCTTTGAATTGAGCAGCTGCATGACTAAGTGCAGTAATTTCAGTTGGACATACGAATGTGAAATCCAATGGGTAGAAGAAAAGAACTAACCATTTTCCTTTGTAATCGGACAAAGAAGCTTTACCAAATTCTTTACCGTCGCCTGTAGCTGTCTCCATTGTAAAATCAGGAGCTTGTTTACCAACTAAACGCTCTGCCATGTATAATTCCTCCTCAAATCTATCTTATTCGTATAAAATGGTAACATTCGACTAGATGAAAGTCAATAATTAGATCTTATACTAGATAATAATTATTTTAACCAGGAAATCAATCTGGAGACGCCTAGCAAATCTTATATTTGATCGCATGTAAGGGAACTATAGGACGCTAATTAGGCAAAAAGTTGGCATGCGAGTGTCATAGCGGAACTACAGGGTCTTATTTCCACAAAAATCGTTGAAATTCCCTTGAAACAGCTAAATAGCGCACTGTAGTTCCCTCCCTCTGTTCTTAGCGTTTTTCTTACATATACTCGCCCATTCGTAGGAATACAACATTCTTGAAGCAGGGTTCTCTAGAAGATAAGGGAGCTGTTTCTCTAAAATCATCAAGAGGGCATACGGGAATAGAGGATGTGCTATTAATTCCTCATTTTCCCATATATGCACGTTTGATTCCACGGTCTCTTGGTGGTTTACCCTCCCATGACTCAACGGGTCGCAGCCCTTACATTCCTTCGTTATACCTGTCCAAGAGGTGGAGGCCGAGATGCTCTAGTAACGGGTCTGTGCCCTTTGGGAACTACTACTCGGTACTTCCGTGCTTTTCGTCATGCGTGATCCTACGAATGGGCCAACATACGCCCCTAGTTAAAAAGCGTTGCTTCCTTCAACTTTCTGACACTCCAGCGGAGCACAATAAACAATGACCAGGATAAACTAAGCAGCTTGCTGCTGCTCCATGTCCGATTTGAATTCTTCTTGCCGTTTTACCATACCGATGATTATACGTGCTAATTTACCGATTAATTTAAAAATAGAGCGGTGCTTTTTCATCTTCATGACCTGTACATTGTGGATATGCCACTGCTGAAAACTCGGATGATTGTTGACAAGTGTGAGTACCGCTAAATACAAATATTTTCGCAATTGGGGCCTTCCACGTTTTGAAAGGGTCACTTTACCTTGATGCTTGCCTGAACTCTGATTCACGAGGTTCATCCCGGCTTGCGAGAGGATTTGTTGACCGTGCGCATACTTGCTTAGGTCCCCGCACCCTGCCAACAATGCCGAGATCATCAACGTGCTCAAACCCTTCAGACTCCGTAGTAAGGGGACCTCCGGTAGTGGTTCAAGCAGCCCTTCCAGCTCTTGTTCGAACTCTCGCAGTCGTTCAGCCAAGCGCTCATAGTCCTCAAGAAGCCTTTTCAGATCATTTCGCGCTTCCACGTACCCTACTTTACTGCCGACGGAATTGCGGGCTGCTGCGATGAGTCTGGTAGCAATCTCCATGCCGGTTCTACCCCCAGCTCGCTTCATTCCGCCTTTTTCTCTCCATAAAGATACCATCTCCAGCGGCGTTAATAGTCTTACGTCTGCCGGCAACGGAAAGATCTTGAGTGAGGCCAGGGAACGGACGGTTGTCCAGTCCTCAAAAACACGGCAGTACTCGGGAAAGTGGATGTCAAGTAAGCGGAAGATGCGGTTTTTTAGGCTTGTTTGCTGGTTCACCCAGTATTCCCGGTCATTCATGACCATACGTATGCGCTGGTAAACGTCCCCATGCTGATAATAAGGAAAGTAAAATCCCCGACAGACCGCATCTGCGATAACCAAAGCATCTTTGAAGTCGTTTTTGGACTGACTGTTGTCTCGATTCTCTTTGTTTCTATACGTGGTTAAGGGATTGACCAGAACGACTTCATGGTTGTTTTGCGTTAGCCAGTCAGTAAGATTAAACCAGTAGTGCCCCGTTGGTTCGAGTCCAATGAGGAACGAAGTGAGATTTTTTTGGGCTAGTAAATTTTGAATCCAGCGAAATAATTTTTCGAAACCCTCTCTTCCGTTTTCAAACGAAATAGGTCGTCCGATTTCGATCCCACGGAAGTTGACAGCCCGAGCAACGTGTTTTTCTTTGGCAATATCTACACCAACGATAAGATGATTCGTGGTAATTCGTTCGATCCGTTGATTTTCCGAATGTCTTTGTTTAAACTTCATAGTGAGCACTCTCCTGTTATTAGATCATGTTAGTCACTGGCCGGTGACATGATCTTAATGTACAGAGGGTGCTTGTTTTTTGCAAAACCAAAATATTAGCATCTACAGGAATGCTCAACCTCGCAATACTGACACTTTTGGCTAGAATAGCGCACCATAGTTCCCTTACGTCCGCGCGAGGCAGCTGGAGCAACTCCGCGGTATTTCAAAACCCTATTTCACGCCTAATCCAGCTAACAGTCTCTTTAGCACGACCACGGATTCTGCCCTGGTCGCTTGCTCCTGCGGAGCAAACTCTTCGGCGGTACGGCCATTCATCAAGCCGGAGTCCACAGCAAGGGCAACTACCTTTTTGGCCCAGTCACTGACTGCGCCCTCATCGCTGAATCGGATCGCTGCGCCCGCGGTCATATCTTCCACTTTCATTCCTGTGGCATGCCCTTTCGCTCGCAGCAGCATCGCTGTCATTTCTTCACGCGTAATGTTCTTCTCCGGCGCAAACTCTCCATCAGCAATGCCATTGACAAGCCCAGCCATATACGCTTTCTTCACTGTATCTTCATACCATGCACCTGCTGCGACGTCAGAGAAGGGGTTCTGTACAGAACTACTTTTTAAATTCAAGGCTTTAGCCAGCAAGGTTGCGAACTGTGCTCTTGTCACATTCGTATCCGGCGCGAAATGATCGTCATCCATACCTTCCACGATGTTTTTGTTTACCAACTGCATAATATCAGATTTGGCCCAATGGCTGGCAAGATCACTGAAAATTTTGGTGAAGTCCGCAGCTTCATTGAGCGAAATCGATTGATTTTGTAAATTATGATCGACAACTTTCATGGAGGTCCACTTCACCGTTGTTGATCCTGCTTTTTTAGCCTTAAAGGTGATGGAGCCAATATCGAGATTTCCCTTTTCACCTTCTACTTTGCCCATTTTCGTATGCGCAAAGGTCACCTCATTATTCTTCACTATGGGTGAAACGGAAAATCCTTCTATTTTGGAAACAGCTTTGACAACATCCAGCTTGCTGGCATCAAAGCTGAATTTGGCCTCGTAAGCATATAAATCCTTCACATTTTTCCCTTGCAAAGTTACGGTAAATTCTCCCGTCGATTCGGTATCCGAGGTTTTCAACAGGAATTGGGATGCTTCCTCCCCATAAGCAGGAGACAGCAAAGCGAAAGAACAGTAAAGCTGGCATGCACATGCGATATAAATGATTTTACGTTTCATCCTAAACCATCCTCTCTTATGCGGGAAAAAGGGGCTGAGCAATCATTGCCCCTCCCCTTCCTTATTTCCGGCGATTACTCTATCATTCTGTTCGCTAATGCCGCAAGATCGAGAATGTCAATGATGTTGTCATTGTTCAAATCGGCGGATTTCACTTGATCCCAATTCGGACTGGCGGAAGTTTCACCATAGTGAGCTGCAGCGAATCCAAGATCGCCGATGCTGACTTTGTTGTCGTGATTGAGATCGCCCGGAACGCCGACAGGTATCGGTGTCACTTGCACGCTGATCGACGAAGCGGTCGCGCTTGTTTCAATGCCTTGTGCATCGGCAAGAATAGCTGCTGCAACTGTGATTGACCCCGTTGCCGCTTGCTGCACGTTCTTTGCCTTGAAAACTACTTGCGCTATATCGGCCGTCCCCGTAACCGGATGAGCCGCACCTTCGCTTGCCAAGATAAGACGGAGCGTACCTGCTTGATCCTTGGTTTGGACGATGCTGACGCCTTCTTTCAAGGACGTCGCCGAGACAAATTCCAACAGGCTCGGATCATAGCTCAGTTTAAAATCCTGACCATATACATTGTAAGTCACGTTACTGACTCCTAAGCGAACGGTCAGTTGACCGCCTGCCTGGACCGTGCCAGCAGCAGCGCTAAGCGAAGTTCCAGGGGCTGCCGGAGCATTATTGTCGACCGTTACTTGGCTCACAGCCGTAAAGTTGCCTTCTGCCGTAGCAGCCGTGATCGTTGCGCTGCCCGCTTTGAGCGCCGTTACGACAGCTTTGCCGTTGCCGCTGTCTGCGACCGTTGCTACGCTTTCGTCGCTGCTTGTCCACGTCACGTTCTTGTTCGTTGCATTGATCGGGGCAACAATAGCTTCAATCTCGCCAGTTTCTCCGACTCTTAATTGCAGCGCGTCCTTATCCACCTGTACGCCGGTGACGTTAATCTGCTGGGCAAGGACGATTTCCGCCCGATCAACACCAATGGCCGTACCTGACGCTTGGCTGTTTTTGGTTCCCGTAACTCTGACTTTGATCGTATGCGTGCCGGAACTTAGAATCGGGGAAACGAACAAGTTAGCACCGCTTTGGGAAGAAGCAGCGTACAAATCAATCAACTTCTCGGCCCCGCCATCGATCGTAATGCCTGCAATTCCTGCACCAGGCGCTTTCGTCCCGATTAGAATGATTTGCTTGCCTGTAAACTTCATCTCGTAAGCATCATTCGTTGCTACGCTGGTGCTTTCTGCTCCGACATTCCATGTACCCGTGTAATTAAATTGATGATTGTCCGTTCCGGTTACCGTGTTCTCAACAACAGTGCGGTTCAAGACTTCCACGCTTTCCAGGGAAAGAAAAGAGCCGCTGGCAGAACTGTTCTTTCTTCCCGTTACTCTGGCCTTGATGGTATGCTCACCATACGGCAAGACAGGCGATGTATACCAAGCCGTCGTATTTTGGCGAGATGAAGCATATAGATCCGCATCCACCTCGGCGCCGCCATCCAGTGATACGGCCGCAATACCGTGTCCCGGAGCTTTCCCGCCAACCAGCTTGACTTGCGTGCCGACGAATTTGATTTCGAAGTAAGCGTTGGTCAAACTTGTGTAACTATCTCCCGAAACAATCCAGCCGTTGCTTCCGCTTGTACCGATTGTGGAGTAATGAACGCGATTGATATCTGTTCCTTGCTGACTATTTTTGATAAGCGTTATTCCTAACGGATCGGCAGGCGCAGGATTGCTGACCGACGGTTCGTCTCCGATTAAACTCACCCGGTTAAAGAAATCCGAAGCGCTGGCGGAGCGAGGGCCTCCCCACATTCTTTCCGAAAGCACTTGACGCGGTTTTCTGACGGCGTCTTCGAATTTGGATTCCGGCTCCACGTATTCGCCATCGCCAACTTCTACGCCTTTAAACGAGCTTCCGCTTTCATACCCGGTTCTTCCATCCGGTGTCTTCACTTGTTCCCAGTAATCAGACCAGATAGAAATGAAGTAGCCCATTATATTGGCATGCACGGAAGGATTCCAGCTTTCATACACGTAGGTTGTGTCCGGCTTAAGACCTTTTCCTGCCGTTACATAAAGTACATCTCCCGGGGAGGCATATACTTTATATCCTTCGTTGGCAAATGCAATTGCCTGCTTGGATGAACTGTCTTCATCGCTCCAAACGGTAATCACATTATCCGTATTTAGCGCGATGCTTGGATGATAGTCTTCGAATCCGTTCCAGTTCATCGGCGTTTTTCCAAGCTGCTTGACATGCTGGCTCATTTCATTAATGAACTCGATAAAGCTGTCTCCGACCTTTGGAAAGCCTTTGCTGTTTTTATAAGCCACAAGCTCCGAACAATTGTTCATATTCGATTCTCCCTGAATTTCATCGGAGCCGATATGGAAGTAAGGTCCTTTAAACAAGGGAACAAATTCATCAAGCAAACCTTTAATAAAGTTGCGTGTTTCGGTTTTTGTGTAATCGACCGTAAATTGTGGAATGTCCCAACCGGTTGTATCTTTATCCATGGAGGAACAACTGAATTTCATCGCCGGATTGTATTTATTTAGAATCGCCGAGTGGCCCGGCATCTCCAATTCAGGGATGATCATCACATGATAGCGGTCGGCGATTTCGTTCAACCGTACGATATCCGCTTTACTGTACGATTTGGTCGAAGCAAGACCCGGATAGGTGTCGCTTTGCAAGCGAAACCCGTTCCAATCGCTGAAATGAATTTGAAACGTATTCAACTTATTCCACGCCAGACGTTTGATCGTATCTTCGAGATAATCCATCGAATAATATCTGCGCCCGACATCCAGCATCACTCCGCGCCTAGCAAATTGCGGATAGTCCTTGGCAGTTCCCTTAGGCACAAAGGAGTGGGCCGGGTCCTGCTGCAAGATTTGCATCACAGTCCGAGTGCCGTAAAATACGCCAGCGGTCGAATGCCCTTTGATCGAGAGCACCGCTGCCGTATCCAGCACGTAGCCTTCATTGCCGATGCTCGTGTCATCGGTATTCAGCGTCAAGAAAATATCACCCGCGTTTGCTGCATTGGCCTGAACGATGGTAAGTGCTTTGCCGGCAACCAGCGCAACATCTTCTTTGAAGTCCGCAGCCGTTTCCGCAAGCTCAGCACTGTATGAAGAATCAACAACAATTCGTGATGTATCTTTTAATTGAAAAGCGCCTGCTCCCCCCGTCCATTCCCGTAAGCTGGGTACCACACTCGGAGCTGCGTTCGCTGCATAGGTTACGGATGGCAGTTGAAACAGAGAAGCGATTAAGGAAATTACCAATAGAGCCATAACTGATTTTCTTTTCATAAAAGAATATCTCATGCTGAATTCCTCCATTTTATCCTTTTCTTGTTAACCTTTTAGAGCCCCTGCCGTAATGCCTCCTGTAATTTGCTTTTGAAAAATGACGTAAAATAAGATCGGCGGACCCATCGAAATAATCAGCGCAGCGAATAGCGGTCCCCATTCTGTCCTGTACTGCATTTCGCCCTGCATAACCGCAATCGCAACCGGTATCGTATATTTCGTAGGGTCGCTAATCAGCACCAGCGCAAAAACATATTCATTCCATGTATTGAGCACAGTAATAATAGCGACAGAAATTAATCCCGGCTTGGCCAGAGGAAGCATCACCCGAAAGAAGATGCCATAGTGGGAAGCGCCGTCTATTGAAGCTGCTTCTTCCAATTCGCCAGGCAAAGTTTTAAAAAAACTGACTAATACGAACACAGCGAACGGCACTGCCGTTACCGTGTAAACCAAGGTTAACCCAAACAAGTTGTTCGTAAGATGCAGATCGTTCAGCAGAAAAAATAAAGGAATAATGCCCAGAAATGTGGGAATCATCATGTAAGAAAGGTACGAATAATACAGCAAGCCATTTCCTTTGAACGTAAACCTCGCAATGACATAGGCTGTCGTAGCCGATAAAAGCACTGCGGCAGCCGTGCTGACCACAGTCACAACGAGTGAGTTCGCAAAGTTGGACCCGAAATGATATTTTTCCCACACAAACGTAAAGTTGGACCAGAGCAAGGGAAGCTTGGGCAGATCCCACGGCTTGCCTAGAAAAAACTGCTGATTATCCTTTAGTGAACTTAGAACTGTCCAGATCAGCGGATAAAGAATACATACGGACCAGGCGATTAAGCACACTTTGAAAAATAAACGAAATACGGGATGAAGCGTTGCTTGACTCATACTCATTACCCCTCTACGTTAATTCGATGGTTTCTTTCTTCATCAGCCTTTGCAGCGTTGCTGTCGTGATCAAAGAAAGCACCAGAATGAGAACGCCAATCGCAGACGCATAACTGAATTGGCCGAACTTGAAGGCATTCAAATACAGATAGGAGCCCATGACCTGTGTCGCATTATCCACTCCTCCTTCAAAGGTCATGATCGTGACGATGACGAATGATCCATTGAGTGTTGTCATGACAATCCAGAGAACCGAAGTCTGGATCTGCTCCCACGACAAGGGAAGGGTAATTTGCCAAAATTGATGCCACTGTGACGCGCCGTCAATGTCCGCCGATTCGTATAACGACGAGGGGATGCTTAGAATCCCGGCAACCAGCAGAATGATCGTGAATCCTACCCCCGCCCAAATCGCAGGCGGCAAGAGCGCGAAGATCGACCATTTGTCGCCTAACCAGGCAAAATCGAACTTTTTCTCAGTAAATAAAGAGATGAAAGAATTCAAAAATCCGAGATTCGGATTATACACATAGCGCCAGAGCACACCGACCACGACAACGGAAAGCACATTAGGCAGAAAGAAAATGATTCGATAAAAGCTTGAGCCTTTCATATTGAAACGGGTTAACGCCAATGCAAGGAACATCGATAAGAGCATAAAACCAATGACTTTGCCGATAACCAGAATGTAGTCGTTGCGAATTGTTTTTAAAATAATATCGTCATGCAGCAGGTCCTTGAAATTGCCAAGACCGATAAAGTTATACGTTTCAGAACCGCCCGACCAATCAAACAAACTAAGATAAATACCTTTAAACAGGGGATACACGGTAAAAACAAGATACAAAAGCAAGGTTGGCAGGATAAAGGAAAGAATGAATAGGTTCCGCTTCATCTTTGCAGTACCGGTTCTCATACTCTTATTCCGATCGTACATGGTAGTTGTGTCTGTCTGTCTCGCTTTCATAACTTCCCCCAATCCAAATGTCGGAGCGATAGCAAGGGAATCTTTCATTCCCTCACTATCGTTCAACACATTTACGGAATTATTTCTTTTCTTTAGCGCGAATTTTGTCCGTCGCTTCTTCCATGCGATCCGCCCACTGCTGCGGTGTAATTTCGCCTTTGGTAAGCGCGATCGTCGCGTTGTTTCTTGCTGTGACAAGCTCCTCTGGAATGACGATTTCAGGCGCGACAACCGTATTCGGCGAGTTGTAGAATTTAGCTGCTTCTTTCGTCAGAGCCGGTGCATTCGTTCCTTCCAGATCAGCCTTAATGTTCGAAGGGGCTTTGGAAAGCTCCGCCCATAGTTTGCTTTGTTTTTCAGTGAAAATAAATTGCATAAACGCTTTAGCTGCTTCTGGGTTTTTGGCTTTCTTGGCAATACCCACAGTGGATGTGTAAGGATTTGCTACAAACTTGCCGCCTTTATCCTGACCGATAGAAGGCAAGAAGCCGAATTCGAATCCAGCCGGAATGTCCTTCGCCATCTCGCTTTCCACCCAAATGCCGGTAGGGATGAACGCCGCTTTATGCTGCAGCCATTGGGATTGGGAATCTGTGTGGTTTAGCGCCGGAGACGCTTTATCGATAAGCCCCTTGTCTCTGATTTGCACAATTTTGTCCAGTGCTTTCATCACCGGATCGCTCTTCCAAACACCTTTCTCGAGCGTATTGATTTTCTTGGAAATGGAAGTATCATAGTTGTTCATCGCGATGATGGTTGGATCGAGCAAGGCTCCATTAATGTAATAGGGATAAACTCCTGTATGGATGTAATCGCTCATCTTGCCATCCGCTTTAATTTTCTCCCCTAAAGCCATGAAGCTTTGGAAATCTACAGGCGCTTCCCACCCTTTGCTTTTGAATAACGCTTTATCGTAGAACGTGCCCCAGGATCCGAAAACTAACGGAACAGCATATGCTTTTCCTGGCTTGTACTCCTCAGGCGGAGCGATCAGCAGATCGAGAATTTTCTTCCCATCGATATTTTTGGCGTCTTTTAACCAATCCGTAATATCCATCAATTGGTCGTCCGTAACCATTTGCCTTGTGTTGGAGCCGGCTCCGTCAATGTATACAAAATCAGGCGGATTGCCTTGCAGCCAGCGTGGTTTCATTTGATCATTAATTTTTGCTCCGGCGGACTCTTTAATTTTGAGATCAGGATTCTGCTTTTGGAAATCAGCAATCGCTTGTTTCCACCACATATCTCCGTATCCACCAACAAAATATTGGATTTCGAAATCTCCGGCAAGCTTCGTTCCCCCTGCCTTTGCGCTCTCCGTCGATTTAGCGCTTTCAACAGGCTTCGTTGTCGGAGGCGTCGTACTCCCATTATTGCTTCCGCAACCACTCAGTGTTAACATAACTGTCGACAATACCATACCCCATGCCACTACTTTTTTGGATGTTCTCATTCGAAATGACCTCCCCAGCGTTATGTTGATCCTTTCTTACACCTTAATCATAGTGATTTTCATGGTTCGCAACCATTGATAAAAAAACTGTAAATAGTTAAAAATGTATTGTCTTTGGACGCGTATTGTATAAAAAAACAAAACAAGCCTGGAATCATTTCCTAGACTTGTTCTCATGCACAACTCAATGACTTTTGTTCAAAGCAATTTGCTGCAGCCGGTCCAGCGCCTGTTTCGGACTTGTCTGACCGAGCAGCACAGTTTGCCCCATATTTCTGGTTGCATTAAGAACAGCCGACCAAGCTGGATCCTGAATGGGGTAAAACTTTGCAGTTTTAATCGCGTCCAAATTTTGCTTCATAGACGGATCATCCTTCGCAAGTTTGCTGCCTACCGTTCGAATGGTTGGAAGAAACCCTTCCCGGAGGACAAACTCTTCGTAACGCGCATCTTCATACATAAAATCGAGGAATTTGGATAAAGCCTCCTTATTCGTATGATTGGTTTTGAACGACATCAGAACGTCCTGCACGCCTAGTACCAAAGGTGTCTGACCCACTTTGACCGGGATTGGCCCTTTCCCCCATTTCAGTCCCGGGTACTCCTGCGGAACGACCGTCTCAAAATAATTGCCGGAAATCAGCATGCCCAGCTTGCCGTTGCCAAGGATGCGCTGCTTCTCGTCGCGCGTCGTCACGGTTGGCTCCGCATCCGTTAACCCTTTTTCATACAAATCTTTCAGAAACGTGATGCCTTCCACATTTTCAGGAGAATTGATCGCCCACTCGCCATTTTTCATCCAGCCCCCGCCAGCACCGTAAAAGAAATAGGAGAGATAAGCCCAGATTTCGTTATCCGTCAAATCAACGCCAAAGCCGTCAACTTGTTTAGTTTCCTTAATTTTACGCGCGTCTTCCTCTAAGGATTTCCAATCTTTCGGTGGCTGTGTAATCCCAACTTCATTGAAAATATCTTTGTTATAGTACAATTGCCGGATCGTAGCGACATAAGGAACCGTGTATTGCGTGCCCTCCATTTTACTGCTCTCCATCAAGTAAGGGTAAATATCGTCCTTCAGCTCTTTCGACATGATATCATCCATACTGTTGAGCAGCCCGTCCTTGGCAAAATGCGCATAAATGTTCGTGAGCAGCAAATCCGGGGGCTCGTTGCGGCTAATCATGGTATTGTAGGCACTATCCAGAATATCCCAGTTAATGACCTGCAGTTCGACCGTGATGTTCGGGTACTTCGTCTCGAAATCTTTCACCAGTTTCTCAAAATAGGGCTTGGTAGACGAGCTATACTCTGCGGCTACGAAGGTAATCGATGCTTTAGCATCGGGATTGGCGGAAGCCGATCCAAGACCGTCCTCCCGGGTACATCCCGTGAATAACACAGCCGTAAGCTGCAAAAGTATGATCAACAAACCCCTTTTTCTTTGATCGAATTGGCTCATGGTTTGACCCCCTCTAGTCAAATGACTACTTTTCTACCATTGGGAAGAGAAGCTCCTGATTTTCTTGCGTATACATATTTTCTCTGGTGATGGCACGGGATTCGATATTAATCTTGGGGTCCACTTTGATACCCGAGGAAGCTTGAACTGCCGTTTCAACAGCTACATAGCCGAGATTGAATGGTTTTTTCACGATTTCAGCCTTTAAAATACCTTCTTCCAAAAGCTTGATTTGATAAATGGAACTGTCGAAGCCGACAATCTTGGTGCGGTTCCCGCGTTTCATTTCTTTAACTGCCCTCGCAGCTCCTAAGGTCGCCGTTTCATTCATAGCGGCAATCCCTTGGATGTCTGGATACATAGCCAATAGATTTTTGACCTGTTCATAAACCTCATCCTCTGTTCCTGCAAGCTCGAAATTTCCTGCATAGGCAACGCCGGGAAAAGCGGCAAACGCTGCTTGGCATCCGTCCTGACGTTCTTTCTCTGTGAGCGACTCCTTGCCGCTGCTAAGCGTCATTACGCGAAATAAGGAGTCATTCTGCCCTTCCGCCAAGATCAGGCCGGCTTGCCTCCCCGCTTCGGTATTGTCAGTCATAATCAGGCTTGCCTCCGGATGAGAGCGAACCGGTGAATCGATCAAGATAAGCTTCGTGCCGGATTTGGTTATTTTCTCGGCGGCGGATGATAGGGCATCGTAGTCACTTGCAGCGAGAATGATCGCGTCCGGTTTCTTCGCCAGTGCTTCATCCACGCTGCGAATTTGCGCAGCCGTATCGCTTTCTGATAACGGCCCCCTAATGTCGAGGTTCACTGCGTACTCCTTGGCAGCCTCTTCTGCGCCTGAACGAACCATTTGCCAGTAATCCGAGCGAATATTATTCGTTTTCAACACAATTGCAATCTCCAGTTTCTTAGGATTCGTGATCCGCAGCATCTCCATGCCGATAACTACGACGAAACCAACCGTAATCGCGAGCAGCACTGCCCAGATAACCGGCTTTTTAAGGTGCATGATCGGCTCCTTTCTGGAGGCATTTGGGGAGAACAATCCTGACTTCCGTGCCTACCCACTTTTCGCTCTTATAAGACAGACCGAACTCATTTCCGAATAGTTGGATACGTTCATTCACATTGCTGACGCCAATTCCCTTGACAACGCCATCTCTCGACTTCAAGATTTGCTCCATCTGCTCCTGCTCCATGCCGACGCCATTATCAGCGACGACAAAGACAATCGTATCCCCAGCTTCTGTCCCTGTTATGGTTACCTGTCCAGGCTCCAGGCTGTTTTTAATCCCATGATAAATCGCATTCTCGACAATAGGCTGCAAAATAATTTTGGGAATATGCACATCCAGAATCCCAGTATCTACGTCGATCCGAAAATCAAGCTTATCCTTATATCGCATCGTTTGAATCTGGAGATAGTTGGTAATATGCTCAATCTCTACCCGAACGGGAACAGTTTCATCATTTTTATGAATAATGGCACGAAACAGCTTGGCCAGAGAGGAGGTCATCAGCACAACCTCATCATGCTTTTTACGCTCCGCCATCCAGATGATGGAATCGAGCGTGTTATACAAAAAATGAGGATTGATTTGCGCTTCCAGCAGCTTCATCTCGCTCTTGCGCTTGCTTTCTTCATTTTGAATAATTTGATTCATCAAATCTCGAATGCGGCCAACCATAATCGTGAACGTGTGGCTTAATTGCCCGATTTCATTCTTGCTTTGAAAGTCCGAACGAATCGTGAAATCTCCTTTTTCCACTTGTTTCATGTTTCTTTGCAGCAGTTTGATCGGTTGTGAAAGGTGACGAGAAAGAATAAATGAGAGGCATAACGCGATGACTAGAGCTAAGATGGTCCACAAGAAATAAGAGACATTAATCTGATATTGGTTGGCAATGAGTTCATTGGCATAGGCGACCCCGACGATTTTCCAGCCGAAATGCGTCTCCTGGATTGTATACATCCTTTTTTTGTTGCCTTCCCCTGTCGTGAAACTGCCGCTCCCGGATTGTTTGACCTGATCGATCATCTCCGTTTTCAGATTACTGTTGATCAGCTTCTGCTGCGGATGATACACGATGCTGCCATCCTTATCGACGATGAAAACATAGCCTCTTTTGCCGAGGTTAATCTGATTGCAAATTTGGTTTATAACACTCAGATTTAGATCAACGAGGAAAATACCATCTCCCGTAATGCCGTCTGCGCTTTTCAGCTCACGGCTTAGTGAAACAACCCACCGGTACTCGTTCTGAATCATGTTCTGGACGTGCGGAGCGGAAATGACGGATCTTCCTCCCTCCGCCTTCGCGTTTCTGTACCAAGGCTGTTCTTCGAAGTTGGCGTTCAAGTTCAGGCTTGTAATTCTACGGTCTGAGACAAATCTTTTGTTGTAGCCAAATACCATGATCGAGGCAATATCTTTGCGGGTAATCAAAATAGATTGAAATAAATCGGATATACGTTTCTCATACGGCCTGCGCTCTTCATCGCTAATAAAGCTCGTACCCGTAATATAATATTTCACGTCCTTGTTCGTGGATGCGAGCAGAGAAATATCTTCCATATTGGTGATATAGGATTGAAGATTAATATTCACTTGTTTGACGATTTCAGAGATATAATGTTTGGAATTCATTTCTACCGCATCAGCGGACAAACGATAAGAGATGTAACTTGTAATCACGATCAGAAACAGAATCAGACACGAGAAGACGACAGAAATACTGGATTGAATGCTTCTGAATTTGAATAGAAATGATCCGACATTCCGTCCTTTTCTCATCTTTATTTCTCCTTCAACAACTTATCTCGGTATTCCGTAGGTGTCGTTCCCGTATGCTTTTTAAATAACACACTGAAATATTGAGGGTCGCTGTAGCCAACTTTTAACGCCACTTCATAGGATTTCAAAGACGTCTGATTTAGCAAATCTTTGGCTTTATCGATCCGCACGCGCGTTACGTACTCCATAATCGTTTGTTCCTTATTCTGCTTAAACACAGAACTAAAGTAGCTTTTGCTCAAATGGACATGGCGGCAAAGTTCATCGACGGAAAGGTTCTCGTTCACATAATGCTTTTCGATGTAATCGATCACACTCAGAACTTGCATTTTCGTTTGATCGTTTCGCTGCTCCGCCACAAATAAAATCGCTTCTTTACAAATCGTTTTGAGCCACTCCTCAATTTCCTCCAACGTTTTGAACTGATTGATCTCTTTTTGAGCGATGTCATATCCTTTGAAATGCTTGCTGTGATTGCCTTCGAACTCATGAATCGTGTTCATTATGGAAATAATGATCGATTGAATTTGTAAATAACAGCCGCCCATGGGCATTAAAGAAGCCTTAAGACAACTGATTAATTGTTCGATCAACGCTTGCGTTTCCCCGAACGTTCCCGTCTTGATCACGGTAGAGAACTTTCGGTTCCATTCCATATCCAGTTGCTGAACAGGCCTGTTGCCGCCCTCCATATCCTGAATAGAGATGACTCTGTTGTTGCCGAGCATGAACCTGTAATCCAGCGCCGAGATCGCCCCTTTGTAAGAGAGTGGGAGCTCGTGCAAAGTTCTGCACATCGTGCCGACGCCAACCGTAACCGTACATTTCAAATATTTCTCCATGCAGAAGCGCATGACCTCAGACAAGTTGAGCGCAGCTTCATCGAGTTCGTTTCCTGATTCTCCATAGAAGAGAACGACCATTCTCTCTTCCCTCGTGCGGAAAACAATGGCTTCTTTGCTTTCCACTACTTCCTGCACAATATTGTAGGCAGCAGATCGGAAAAGCTCCGGATCGTTCTGCCATCTTTCCTTCTTGATTTCGTCCAAATTATCAATGTCAATGGCGACAACAAGATAAGGCGGTTCGATTAACGGAAGCCCGAAATAGTGAAACCGCTCCAGAATCTTTCTTTCACTTAGGGTACCGCTCATCAGCTGTTCCAAAAATCGTTCTCTCAACAAAGGCAGGCTTTGATGCAGCTGCATTTTCAAATGGGAGAGGTTTTCGCGGCTTTCCGCTTCCTTGTCCATTTCTGCCTTCACTCTATCCAGCAGACTGCGAATTTCATTTGCCGTAATCGGTTTGATAACAAAATCGTGAACTTTCAAACGCAGCGCTTGCTGGGCGTAGTCAAACTCATCATGGCCCGTGAGAATAATCACCTTGATATACGGATATTTCAATTGAATTTGCCTGGTTAGCTCCATCCCATCCATGAACGGCATGCAAATATCCGACAAAACCAAATCCGGCCTAAGGTCTGCAATCGCTTCCAAAGCTTCTTTGCCATTCCTATAGTCTCCGATACATTCAAAACCGTGCCGTTCCCACTCGATGCTCTCTTTGATCCCTTCTCTTACCTCAATTTCATCGTCCACGATTATGATTCGATATATGATGTTCACCCCATTCTTTGCTTAAAATGAGTTTCGATTAGTGTCAGGAATCCTGCCACAGACAAGGATGCAAAGTAATGACACATCAAAACCCTTTTATAGATTGCAATAGGCTTTTTTCGCATGATGTCATCATCATTATACAAGCCTTTGCTTGTATCGGATAGAGCCTATTCGAATGGTTTTATTTGCATTACTGATAAAAATTGGAATAATCATTCGATCGGCTGCACACAAATAATCCCCCCCACCGGTTTGGATTGGCAGGGGGATTACGCAGTTGTTTGAATTAGAGCGCCGCTAAGGCAGCCATTTTCTGCCTTAAATCTTGTTTGTGGCCGCGTGATTCGAGGTAATATATAACAATACATGTCATTAATAGTAGTAAGTTGTTTTACAAGGCTGTGGGCGGCCAAGCGGCGATGTATCTGTCAAACTTCCACAAAAAAAAGCTCGCTCTCCGAAGCATCAGATGCCTCGGCAAGCAAGCTTATTTTACTATTTACGCATAGCGTCAACGATCAATTGGCCCATTGCCAATGTACCGATAGCCGTGCTCTTATCAACAGCGATATCGCCTGTACGGTGACCCGCATCCAGCACTTCTTTCACTGCGCGCTCAATGGAATCCGCTGCTTCATGGTAACCAAATGTCAAACGGAACATCAGAGCGACCGACAAGATTGTTGCAATTGGGTTGGAGATCCCTTGACCAGCAATATCAGGCGCAGAGCCATGTACCGGCTCGTACAAGCCGAAACTGCCTTCGCCAAGCGAAGCGGAAGCCAACATCCCGATGGAACCAGTCAACATAGCAGCTTCATCGCTTAGGATGTCGCCAAACATGTTTTCCGTTACGATAACATCGAAGCTGGACGGACGACGCAGCAATTGCATCGCACAGTTGTCTACAAGCACGTGCTCAAGTTCAACATCCGGATAGTCAACCGCAATCCGGTTAACCGTTTCGCGCCATAGACGGGAAGTTTCCAGAACGTTCGCTTTGTCTACGGAAGCAAGCTTCTTACGACGCGTTTGAGCAATTTCAAACGCTTGACGCGCGATACGCTCAATTTCAGTTACATTATAAGCACAAGTATCAACCGCTTCTTGACCGTTAGCTGTCTCACGACGGAATTTCTCACCGAAGTAGATCCCGCCTGTCAACTCACGCACAACGATCAAGTCAGTGCCTTCCAGCACTTCTGGTTTCAACGTGGACGCTTCTTTCAAGCAATCGAAAATGAATGCCGGACGAATGTTGGAGAACAAGCCAAGCGCTTTGCGAATGCCGAGAAGGCCTGTTTCGGGACGAAGCTCTTTGGAGTTGTTGTCCCATTTCGGACCACCAACAGCTCCAAGCAGAACAGCGTCTGCGGATTGACACACTTCCAATGTTTCTTGCGGAAGCGGTGTGCCTTTCTCATCGATTGCAATACCACCGAACAAAGCATGTTCGGTTTCAAATTGATAACCGAATAATGCTTCGGTACGTTTCAACACTTTTTCTGCTTCTGCTACAACTTCAGGACCAATACCGTCTCCAGCAATGATCGCAATTTTTTTTACATCTGCCATGACTGTTATTCACTCCTTAATTTAGTAAAACTGTTAGTACGCATCTACTATCGCATATGATGCTCTCATTGTAACATAAGATAACCTTCTTCATTAGATATAAAAGCTATTGCTTTTATAGGTATCGCCTATAAGCATTAACAGGAGCCTATCCTGTTTTCACACCTTGATCGAACGGTTGGTTTTGCCTTCTAGGCTTTTCCTCCCGATAAGAGCCTCCAAGGACTTCTATTCGTGTATGAATGCCACTTTTCGCGCAAATAAGAGCTGTTTGAGACTCTTACTGCATCGTGTTAGGGAGTTTCTGCGTGTTTCACCGGAGATAAGAGTCCTTAAGGACTCCTATACATGAAAAAAACCCTCTTTTTGTGCAAATAGGAGCTGTTGAAGACTCTTATTTGCACAATAGGGGGAGGGCGTGTGAGATAGGCCTACTCCGGAGAAACAAGCACTTTCCGCTGCCTTATTTCCCGAAGTGAGCCTCATGAAAGGATGGCTTAGGCATTCTGCAGAAAAGACTCCATCGCTTTCGCTAACTTCTGCATGCCGAGGATCGTTGTTTCCCGATCCGTATGCGTGTAGTTCAAGCGCAAGGTGTTGTGCTGCGGATTTTCAGCAAAGAAGGTAGCACCCGGAACAAAGGCTACGCCTTCCTTGACCGCGATTTTGAGCAGCTCCTCCGCGCGCATGTTTGTTGGAAGTTCCACCCAGATGAACATGCCGCCTTTCGGTTCTTCCCATTTCAGACCAGGCAAATTCAGCTCGGCCAGCAAGCCGCTCATGAATTTCATCCGATCATAATACTGCTCGCGTATAAGGGAGATATGAGCGTCAAGATCGAAATGCTCAAGCAAATGGTACAGCGTCTGCTGATCGATCGTGCTGGAATGAAGATCAGCCGATTGCTTAAAGCGGGCAATTTGGCGAATGATGTTCTCGTCCCCGATCACCCATCCTGAGCGGAAAGCAGGCGCCACCGTTTTGGAGAAAGTGCTCGTATACACGACATTCCCGCCTTCAGCTTTGCCGCCTAGCGAGAAAATCGTTGGATAGTTTTGCGTTTCATCAAACTGAATTTCGCCGTAGGGATCATCTTCCAGAATCAGCACATCCGCGCCGCGGCAAATATCCAGCAAGCCTTGACGGCGTTCCAGACTCCATGCACGGCCAGCCGGGTTGGAGAACGTCGGAATGACATAGACCAGTTTCGGGTTATGCTCAGCAATTTTTGCCGCGAGATCTTCGAGAATCATCCCGTCATTGTCGCTGTCTACGGAATAAATCTTAGCCCCTTTGGCCTGAAATACTTGAATCGCAGCCAAATACGTCGGTCTTTCGACCAAAATGATATCGCCTTCATCAATATACACGCGAGTAAGCAAATCAATGGCTTGCTGCGAGCCTGTTGTAAGCAGCATTTCATCCGGCGTCACGTGCATATTTTTGGCTGCCATCCGCTTGCATAAGGATTCACGCAGCGGTTTGTAACCTTCGGTCAAGCCATATTGCAGCGCCGATTTGCCACCCTTAATGACGCGTTTGAACGCATCGCTAACGGCATCCAAGGGAAAAAACTCTTCAGCAGGCAATCCGCCGGCAAAAGAAATAATCGAACTGCCTTGTGTCAGCTTGAGAATTTCTCTGACCGCTGAGGATGAGAAGCCTTCCAACGATTTCGAAAATCGATATTTCATATCTGGACGCATCCTTTCACATTTGTAGAAAGCACCCCTCCTCTTGCATGGAGGCGAGGTGCTTATCCTGTTGATTATATCAACGTAACGTTGCTTCTGTTGCTGGTTGGGGTTTTACGTTTCTCGATCAGCCTGTTCACAGCGTCCAAATAAGCTTTGGCGCTGGCTTCGAGGATATCTGTCGAGATGCCGCGGCCTTGAACGGACACATCGTTTTGTTTCAAAACAACGTGAACTTCGCCGAGCGCATCTTTCCCGTGGGAAACGGATTTGATGGAGTAGTCGTCCAGTTCCACCTCTTCCTTCGTCGCTTTGTCAATCGCATTGTAAATCGCATCTACCGAGCCGTTGCCGACTGCGCTTTCTGCGACTTCACTGCCATCTTCCAAGCGCACGTGAACGGTTGCCGTTGGCGTCATTTGATTGCCATACGCCACTTGAAGCGTGCCTAGTGCGAATACTTCCGGCGTCTCGATCAGCTTCTCTTCGATCAACGCGCGAATGTCCTCGTCTTCGACTTGCTTCTTGCGATCCGCCAAATCCTTGAATTTGGCGAAGGCCGCGTTCACTTGCTCGTCTCCGAGCTCGTAGCCGAGGTCGATCAACTTCTCGCGGAACGCGTGGCGTCCGGAGTGTTTGCCCATCACGAGCTTGCTTTCCTTGACACCGATGGTCTCTGGGGAAATAATCTCGTAGGTCGTTTTCTCTTTGAGCATCCCATCCTGGTGGATGCCGGACTCATGCGCGAACGCGTTAGCGCCGACGATCGCCTTGTTGCCTGGCACCACCATGCCGGTCAGCTTGCTGACCAAGCGGCTGGTGCGGTAAATCTCTTTCAACACAAGCGAGGTTTTCGCTTGGTAGAAATCTTGGCGCGTTTCGAGCGCCATAACAACTTCCTCGATCGAGGTGTTGCCTGCGCGCTCGCCGATGCCGTTGATGGTGCCTTCGATTTGATCGGCACCGTTCAGAACCGCTGCCAGCGCGTTGGCTGTAGCCATGCCGAGATCGTCATGGCAGTGCGCGCTGAGCTGAATCTTCTCGACGCCAGGCACTTGCTCCTTGACGACTTTGAAGATGTTCCCGTAATCATATGGCGTCATAAAGCCAACGGTATCCGGAATATTAACGACGGACGCTCCGGCCTTCACAGCCATCGCCGTCACTTCAACGATGAAATCAAGTTCTGTACGACCTGCATCCTCAAGGGAAAACTCAATTTTGCTGAAATATTTCTTCGCATATTTGATGGCAGCTTCCGCGGCTTCCAACACTTGGTGCTTCTCCATCCGCAGCTTATGCTGGCGGTGAATCGGCGACGTCGCCAGGAATAGATGAATACAAGGGTCCACAGCGCCCTTCAGCGCTTCGCGAACAGCCTCGATATCATTCTCCCTCGAACGGGACAAACCGATGACAGAAGCATTCTTGATGGCTCTGGCTACGGCATTTACACCGGCCAAGTCACCAGGCGATGCCGCCGGGAAGCCCGCTTCCATACGATCGACGCCCAGCTTCTCCAGCTGCAGCGCGATTTCGACCTTCTCCTGCGTATTCAGGTTCACACCTGGCGATTGCTCTCCGTCTCTGAGCGTTGTATCAAAGATGTAGATTTTGCGCACCCATAGTCACCTCCTAAAGATGGTTGTTTACTCGTCTGTATAGTATTCACAGGGAGTGATTGGGAAATTCTCCTCAATCACTCCCTGTGGAATGGTAAAGCTATGGCATTCGTCAGAATGACGAATTATTTTTTGATCCAGTGCATCATTTCGCGCAGTTCTTTACCAACCACTTCGATTGGGTGCTCTGCTTCATTGCGGCGAGTTGCGTTCATGAACGCAAAGTTGGATTGGTTTTCCAAGATGAAGTCGCGAGCGAATTTACCTTGTTGAATATCTGTAAGAACAGCTTTCATCGCTTTTTTCGTTTCAGCTGTGATGATGCGAGGTCCAGTTACATAGTCACCGTACTCAGCTGTGTTGGAGATAGAGCTGCGCATGGAAGCAAGTCCGCCTTCATACATCATGTCAACGATCAATTTCAGTTCGTGCAGACACTCGAAGTAAGCCATTTCTGGTGCATAACCAGCTTCAACCAATGTTTCGAAACCTGCTTTAACCAGTTCAGAAGCACCACCGCAAAGAACGGCTTGCTCACCGAACAAATCAGTTTCTGTTTCTTCACGGAAGGAAGTTTCGATAACCCCTGCGCGTGTACAGCCGATACCTTTGGCATAAGCAAGACCGATTGCTTTTGCGTTGCCAGTAGCGTCTTTTTCGATTGCGATCAAGCCAGGAACGCCAAAGCCTTCAACGTACGTACGACGTACCATGTGACCTGGGGATTTCGGAGCTACCAGGAATACATCTGTACCTTCAGGAGCTACGATTTGTCCGAAATGGATGTTGAAACCGTGGGAGAACATGATCGCTGCGCCTTGTTTCATGTTCGGTTGAATGGACTCACGGTATACGCGGGCTTGCGTCTCATCCGGCATCAAGATTTGGATCACGTCAGCGCGACGTGCTGCTTCTTCAACAGAAACAACTTCAAAACCATCGTTTTTCGCAGCGTTCCAAGAACGGCCTTCACGAAGTCCGATAATAACGTTCAATCCACTGTCACGCAAGTTTTGTGCTTGTGCGTGCCCTTGGGAACCATAACCAACCACTGCAATCGTTTTGCCTTTAAGTACCGCTAAGTCTGCATCTTTTTCATAATAAGTAGTAACTGCCATTCGAATAAATCCTCCTTTGATATGATGAATCCGTAATTGTCTACCCCTTGAGTGGGTGTTTCAACGATTTACCCTCTGAAGCATGCGAGCGCCGACATCGCCAGCGATCATCCTTTTAAAGCGCTAAAGAGTACGCCGCTGAAAGCCCCACTCAAGGAGGCTAACCTACTTTTCAACGTTGTATGAATCTATTATCTTACTGAACCGCGTATCATGGCTGTAGCCCCTGTACGGGAAAGCTCACGAATGCCGTATGGACGAAGCAATTCAACCATAGCATCTATTTTATCTGAATCTCCGACAACTTGCACGATAATTGAAGCTGGTCCAATATCGACAACCGCCGCGCGGAACGTTTCTACGATTCCGAGGATTTCCGGACGCATAATTGGCTCTGCATTTACTTTGATAAGTGCGAGTTCTCTGGCTACCATCGGGTTCGCGCTCAGATCAACGACTTTAATGACGTCAATCAGCTTGTACAATTGCTTGGAGATTTGCTCCAGCGTATTGTCATCCCCCGTTGTTACGATCACCATCCGGGAAAGTCCGAGTTCTTCGGACTCCCCTACGGTGATGCTTTCGATATTAAAGCCACGGCGTCCGAACAAACCGGATACACGCTGCAGAACACCTGGCTGATTGTTTACGAGTACGGAAACTGTATGTTTAGTTGTCGTCATTCCGAATCCCCCATTAGCATGTCACTAATTGTATCGCCCGCTTTAACCATTGGGAACACGTTCTCTCCTTTTGGTACGACGAAATCAATAACGACAGGACCCGGTGTATCGAGTGCCTCCTGCCATGCTCTTCTCGCTTCTTCTTTCGTCGTGGCCCGCAAGCCTTTTACGCCGTAAGCTTCTGCCAGCTTCACGAAATCCGGGCTGCCAGCCAGATCAATATGGCTGTAACGGTTCTCGTAGATGATTTCTTGCCATTGACGAACCATGCCCAGCACTTGGTTGTTAATAATAACAACCTTCACCGGAATGTTGTTAATCGCACAGATCGCAAGCTCTTGCGCACACATCTGCACGCCGCCGTCGCCGTTAATGGAGACAACGAGTTTGTCCGGGTTCCCCATCTGGGCACCGATCGCGGACGGGAATCCGAAGCCCATCGTGCCAAGTCCGCCGGAAGTAACCAAGGAGCGCGGATTCTTGAAGCGATAGAATTGTGCAGCCCACATTTGGTGCTGTCCAACGTCTGTCGTGATGATCGCTTCTCCGTTTGTTGTCTCACTAATCATTTCGACAACGAATTGCGGTTTCAATTCCGTTTCGGTATCGCCGTATTTGAGCGGGAACTTCACTTTGTTATCCTGAAGTTCAGCGATCCAAGCTTCGTTCTTAGCAGGCCTTGCTTTGGTATTCGCGTAGGCTAGAACTGCCTTAACGTCGCCAACACAAGGGATGTCCGTTTTCACGTTCTTGCCGATTTCCGCCGGATCCACATCGATATGGGCGATCACTTTTACTTTTGGCGCAAACCCGTTTAAATTCATCGTTACCCGATCATCAAACCGGGAACCGATGGAAATGAGCAGATCCGCATTTTGAATCGCCGTATTCGCTGTATACGTTCCGTGCATGCCTGGCATGCCGAGCCATAGCTCGTGCGCGCTAGGGAAGCCGCTCAATCCAAGCAATGTAGTCGCAACGGGAATACGCGTTTTGTTGACGAACTCGATCAATTCCTTGGAAGCATCGGAGTAAACAACACCGCCGCCAGCGATAATCACTGGACGTTCTGCCTCTTCAATAGCCTTGATCAGTTTGTCTACTTGCAATTTATTCGGCTGTACCGTAGGGTTATAGCCGCGGATGCTAACATCCGTCACTGGTTTAAATATCGTTTTATGAGCGGAGACATCCTTTGGTATGTCAATGAGAACCGGACCCTTACGACCTGAGTTGGCAATATGGAACGCTTCGTGAATGATACGCGGCAGGTCATTGACATCTCTAACCAAGTAGCTGTGTTTGGTGATCGGCATTGTAATCCCGGTAATATCCGCCTCTTGGAAAGCATCCGTACCAATGAAATTTGTAGCAACGTTCCCTGTAATAACGACTAACGGAACGGAATCCATATATGCTGTAGCAATTCCTGTGACTAGGTTCGTTGCCCCCGGTCCGGAAGTTGCGATACATACGCCAACTTTGCCAGTGGAACGAGCATATCCATCGGCTGCGTGAATGGCGCCTTGTTCATGCCTCGTCAACAAGTGATTAAAATCGTCAAAACCGTGCATAGCATCATAGATGTACAATACAGCGCCGCCAGGATATCCAAAGACGCAGTCCACACCCTCCAGCAATAAGCTTCTCAGCAAAATCTCAGAACCTGTAATCAGGTCTGGTTGCGTCAGCTTTTCAATCAGTTCTTCTTTTGAGCGTTTTGGTTCAGTTTGAACATTCATTGTGATCCTCCTCTCGAAAAGTCAGTTCTTGTCAATCATCAAGCTTCTTGAAAATAAGAAAAACCCCTGTTCATCCCGTACACGCAGTAAACGTGTTAACGGGACGAAAGGGGTTCAAGCTTCCGTGGTACCACCCAAATTTGCTACGCACTTCACAGTCCATAGCCTTAGCAGGTATGTTCATGAATGAACACTACCCTCAGCACGATAACGTGTGCTCTTCCGATTCTCCCTAATACGTGCAGGTTTCTGCAGGTTTCAGGAAAACAGCTCCGAGGTGACTTCGTACGTAAGGGATTAAGGCGATGGTTTCAGCAAGTCCAACGCTCTCTGCGCATAAGTGCCCTTATTACTTCTTCCTCTTCATAGCCGATTCGTTAGTCATAAGTAATATGATTTAGAGATTATTATATGCATCCCCCGAGCAATAGTCAATAGTCTGATGAAGAAACTGCTCAAGAAATATTTCCGAGTCCCACGCATTCCTTCACATAGCACTCGATTTCCTCCGCAGATTCCATCTGCAGCACCTGCTGCGCCAGCTGCGCCATCTCACCCCGGTTTAATCTCGCGATCAATTCCCTTGCTGGCAGCACATCGGCAGGACCCATGCTGAATTCGTCAAGTCCCATGCCGATCAAGATTGGTATAGCGGCAAGTTGACCTGCCATTTCCCCGCACATGCCAACCCATTTGCCTTGGCTATGAGCTGCGCGAATGACCTGGTCGATCAAACGGAGAACGGCTGGATGAAAGGGCTGCGTCAAGTGGGCCACCTGCTCGTTCATCCGATCCGCAGCCATCGTATACTGCACAAGATCATTCGTGCCGATGCTGAAAAAATCCGCCTCTTTGGCCAATTGATCGGCAATTATTGCCGCTGCCGGCACTTCAATCATCATCCCCACTTGGATGTCTGTGTCATAACGCTCGCCTCTGTGATCGAGTTCCTCTTTTGCTTCAGCGAGCAGCCTATTGGCTGCGCGAAGCTCCTGAAGAGTAGCGATCATCGGATACATCAGCTTGACATTGCCATAAGCGCTGGCCCGCAGAATGGCGCGCAGCTGAATTTTAAACATCTCCGTGTTGCCATTGCCGAGACACAGACGAATCGCGCGATAGCCAAGGAACGGATTGGCTTCTTTTGCTTGCTGCAAATAAGAAATCTCTTTGTCCCCGCCGACATCAAGCGTTCGAATAACGACCGGATATTGTTCGCCTACCGCCAGGACGGCCGACTTGTAGGCATGATACTGCTCCTCTTCATCCGGCATCTCCTTCCTGTCCATGAACAAGAACTCAGTTCGATACAGCCCAATCCCCTCGGCACCTGCTTTCTTCGCTGCTGCAGCATCACGCGGATGGGCTATATTTATCGCAAGTTCAAGGAAATGTCCGTCTGCTGTAACGGTCGCTAGTCCCAGGTAGGCATCATATCTTGATCGTCCAACTGCCTCAGCTTGCATCAACTTTCGGTACATATACAGCGACTCTTCCGGCGGATTCACAAGGACGATCCCCTGATGACCATCTATAATGATATAGTCGCCTGTCTGGATCGAAGTAGCGATTCCACTTAAACCAACCACCGCCGGAATGCCGAGTGAACGGGCAATGATCGCGGAATGCGAGGTTTTCCCTCCTGTTTCTATCGCAAACCCTATGACTTGACTGGGGTCTAGCTTGGCGGTCAGCGAAGGAACCAAATCATTCCCGATCATAATGACCGGCTCTGAGAATGCCATCAGAAGGCCATGTTCGGCTCCTTGCAGGTAAGACTCTAATCTTGCGCTTACATCCCTTACATCCGAGCAGCGTTCTTTCAAATACTCGTTATCCATCGATCCGAACACAGTGATCAATTCATCCGTTACGTCGCTCAAAGCAGCCTCGGCATTGATCGCTTCAAAGCCAATCCGCCGAATAATCTCTCCGACGAATTCCGGATCTCGCAGAAGGGAGAGATGGGTCGCGAAGATTGCGGCTTGCTCTTGCTTGGTCTCAGAGGCAGCCTTCGCTTGCAAACCGCCAATCTCACGAATTGCCTGTTCGACTTTCCCCTCAAACCTCAGCGTTTCCTCTGCAATTTCATTCGCTGCCAATTGGCGCCGGCTTACCTCATACTCGTTCTGCGGCAGCACGTAGGCTGGTCCAAGCGCATACCCCGCGGAGGCGGCGATGCCTTTCCACTCGCTCATCGGCTTCCTCCTTGTACTGGCGAGCTATCGCCGCTAATCAACATGGCTTTGCACGATTTCTCCAATAGCAGACATAGCTTCGATTTCATCCTCGCCCTCCGTAATGACCGTTACTGTATCTCCCATTTTGGCGCCCAGCTTCAAGAGGCTCACCATGCTTTTGGCATTCGCTATCTTGGCGTCCTTCTGAATCGTTATCCGACATGTATAGGAGACGGCTTTCTCCATGATGGCGTTAGCCGGTCTCGCATGTATGCCTGCGTGATTCATCACTGTAAACTGTTTTTCCATATCGGCTAGCACTCCCTATGAAGATACGCTTTTTAGTTTTTTAAGTTTGGATAGAAACGATTGACCGTTTTCTGGCGGCTCTGCGCTAAAATAATCAGCAACCGTCGCGCCTATATCAGACAGCGTAGGCATATGGCCCAGCTTAATTCCCCGAACCCCTTGCCGGTAGGCAAGGACGGGAACTTGTTCACGCGTATGCTGGCTGTGGCCAATGGTCGGATCATTGCCGTGATCAGCCGTCACAATCAAGATATCATCATCTTTCATTCGTTCCATCAATTCGCCAATATAGGCGTCGCACACGCGCAAGCAATCCGCATAACCCTGTGTATGCTGGGCATGTCCGGCTAAGTCTGTCTCCTGAATGTTGAGGCAAATAAACCCGTGTTGAATCCTCTCCACTTCATCAAGCAGCCTGATGAACAAATAAGCTGTTTCCACACCGGGAAAGATGCTGCCGTAGCGGTTATCCACAATATCTCCGACTTTGCCAATCAAGGATACCTCAATGCCCTCACGCCCTAGTATATTCGGTATTTGTACCGAAGCATCGACTCCGTATCCCAGATGGATGACCCGATAGCCGCGAGCATATAATCCTGATTTTGGGGTATCTATGCCCGCGTGTACGCCGTCGAGTTTGGCCACGTGAGCCTCCATCAACTGCTCGAAACTAACGGCTTCGCCTCCCAAGGCAATAACCCGAGCCACTTGAACAACACTGCGGACGACTTGCCCAATCGCCACGACATCCTCGAAAGGAACGACATCCAGGCAACCGGATACGTTGTAAACTTGACCTGGGTCTGTCTCGAGATTATCGCCAACGGCCACACTATCGTTCACAATTAATATTCGCGCTTTATCACCAGCGTACCTCACGGCATAGCCTGCCTTGGACAAAGCAGCGTACACGCGCTCTATGACTTCCGCGAACGGCTGAAGAAGCGGTTGTTGCGGCCTCGTCCCCATGAGCTCCTGATGCCCATAGAAAGAATCCGCCCCCATATGCATTAAATCAGCTGTCCCAAATACGGCATCTGCGGAGTACCCCATCGCGCCGACCTCTTCACCAAGCGCATTCATTAAACCTAGCTGGGCAAGATTAGGCAGATGCAAGTCAGGAACGGCCTTTATAATATGCTTGCAGGTGTTCGCGCCTATGTCTTGCGGCCGCACTGCTTCGACATCCGCCATCGCGCCTATCCCGAAACTGTCCAATACAACAACGACAAATCTCCCCATTAGCCTAACCTCTTGAAAGGCCTGCCTTGGCTATCGTACAAACCAATTAATCTCGGACGGTTCTTCGACAGCCCTTCTACAACAGCCACAACGCTTCTTGTTACAAAAATCTGCGTGCGAAAAGCCATGACGACGGACTGTCCGATATCATAATTTCCATCCAGTTCAAAATGGTAGTCGATCGAATCCAGCGAAGGAGGATGCACGGCCCCCCGCTGCAAATTCCCGGATGCGTCCGCAACAATCGCTTCCTTGATCATTGTTCGTTGGTAGTACCCGCCCCCATAACAGTAGCTTTTATCATCCAATTGATGAGAGATTTCACTCACATAGACGATGGCCGGGTATTCGGCCAGGTTGGCGACAGCATGCATCGGCGTTGTACCAAGCAGCCCATGACCTGGCTCCCCGTGAGTTCCGCCATGAGCGCCGATCTTCTCAATACTATGCGTACAAGTCGCAGAAGGCATATTCATTTGCTCCAGCTTCAAGCCGTAACGATCCAGAAGCAGCTGTTTGGCTGCTTGCATCGTTTGCACATTCACTGTTGGCATAAAATCTCCCGCTTTCGCGTCGAACAGGAAGCAAGGAAATGACGTTAAACCGCTTACGCGGATATTGCGCAATTCCAGTAATTGTTCCATGCTGCGCGGCAAATCTTCCAACCAAATTCCGCCATACTGCCCGGGATATAGAACATCATTGCGGTCGATAACCCGCAGCAAGACATTCTGCGTGCAGCCTATCCGGCGGCAAGCCTCGTCAATCTCTCTCGCTTTCTCCACGGAGTAGACCGTCATCCAGGACGGTTTCATGCGGACAACACGCTCAATCATGCGTGATGGCGTCTGCACCAAATGCCCCACATGAGCAAGCGGTATCCCGTAGTCATGCAGCGTCTCCGCTTCCCTGAAGTCAACAGCGACGGCTCCTTCGAAGCCAAGGCGAACAAGTTCCTTAGAGACAATGGGATTTCTTCCAATCTGTTTCGTCATAAAAAAAAGCTTGATTTGATGCTGATTCGCTTCCTTCAGCATCACGCTCGCATTGCTCGATACTGCATCCAAGTCAATGACATATGTATCCGGCATAATACTCCCTGATTGATGCAGCTCGATCGCAAATTGAATCAATGCGGCGTTTCTCTCCACCGTTTTTTCCAAGAACATAGCGATCTCCTTATGTCGTTGACATCGGAGTACCGTCAGCCTAAAATGCTAAAAATTTACGCGGATTCTCAACGAGCATCTTAAACAGCATAGGATCGGTAACTCCATATTTTTCTAGCAAAGGAAGGAAACTCTCAAACAAATGATGATAGCCATGCCCGCCATAATGGCGCAAATGCGATTTCCTCGTAATATCGCATGATAGCATCAGCTTGTCTTCGAAGCCCGCTTCCAGCAGCCGCACCAAATTCACAGCGCGATCCTCATCCGAGCGGTAACTGAGCTTGCCCACGGTATCGAATTGTATGAACGCCCCGCTCTTGACGAGCATCATCTGCTCATCCATATCCAAATTTAAGTCCTGATGTCCAAAAGAGATTCTGCTCAAATCTGCTCCGTACTGATCGAACAACGCCAACTGCTGCTTGCCCATCGTACCGATTTCGCAATGCGTGCTGATCGATGCCCCTGTCGTCCGGTGAGCGAGAATAGCAGCCCGGAATACCTTCTCCTCCGCTGCTGTAATTTCATTCAAGCTGCTTCCAATCTCAGCTATCAGCCCAGCCTTGATCGACGTGCCGTCCATCCCCTCTTCGATATCCTGAACGAAGATCTCGGCCAAGCTTTCTGAGCTGCTTTCAAATACAAAAGGAGGATAAAAACACTCCTTATAGAACCCGGTAGAAGCCACAATCGCGATCCCCGTTCGCTCTGCAATCTCAAGCATCTCAAGGGGATTGCGCCCCATGCCAATATTGGATACTTCCACAACCAGGCTGCACCCCGCAGCCTTAAGTTCCGCTATTTCTTCTATCACATCCGTGCTTTGCAGCCTCGAATCCGTATCCTGCCTTACACCCGTTAAATCGAACACGAGATGCTCGTGAATCATGGTGCTGCCTATCGCTGAAGCATCCATAAGCCCCCTAACCGTATGCAGCTTCAATGGTAATCCTCCTTAGTTGTTTGATCTCTCAGAGCAAGTGGACAGCGTAGAGGACATTCAAGAGCAGCCCGCTCACGATCGCCGCTACCGGCCCAATTGCAAGTCGCATGACTGGGCGCCCTAAGCTTTCATTTGCCACATACACTAATATATACAGCGTCAATCCGAGGCCGGGAGCACTGGAACCCATTCGGATTACAGCCATGCCCCCTCCGATCAACAGCCCGATTTCCATCATCGTATTCATCGCAGAGCGGAAATAATCGGAAGTTTCGCGCACCCCTGGATGCCGATGCAGCCACGAACTAACCTTGCGCAGGGCCAGAATTTCCAAATAAATCGTCAATGCGCCCAGCAAACCGGCAATCAGTGGATTGGGGGATAAATATCCGACTGGGAACACCAGCATCAACCCTGCAACTCCATAAACGCCAGTTGCCAATGCTGTGGTCACGACCATAGGCATGAAGCTAAGCAATCGACTCACATCCACAACAGCTGCGCTTTGCAGCAAACCCATGCGCGTGGCTCCCTCATCTTTCCAAGCGCTTTGCAAATAAGGGATAGCTGCATCCGAGCCGGTAAACACCCCCATATTGCAGGCAATCGCTATACAACAGCCGATAGCCATGAGCAGGGGCAACCCTCTGGATATTCGTTTCACCTGTTGGTTGAAGCTGGCTTGTTCCTCGGATGCTGCTTTGTCGGATATCTCATCTGCGAGCACAGACATATCTTGCCGCCCAGACCTTCTGGCGGCGATTTCTTTATAAACGGCAAAACCTATAAGAAAAAGGACAGATACGATCGTTGAAACGGAAACCTGCACGAAAATCCCACTATTGGTATAGAGAAGAAGTGTCTGCCGTATAAGAATTACGACACCTGCGCTAAGCAATGCGCGTCTCCATCCGAACTGATACAGGATAGCAAGAAGCGGAAAAGCAGCGACGGCGACCATGAATGGCGCATTCAGCTCACCAAGCGGCCCCAGGATATCTACGGGCAGCATGGAGAGAAGCGACAATATACCCGCAAGCCCAAACAAGGCAATTCCGCCCCATACAGCTCCCAAGCCAAGAGCGATCCACCATCGCGCTGCGAGCACTCCCAGAATATCCGTAGGCAGGAATAACAACCACGGATTCAGCATCTGGAAGGAGAAGGCGAATGAAAGGCCAACGGAAACCATAAATCCAAAACTCAACCCATACGCGATAGAAGCCAGTTCACGCCGGTTCATTCGTCCTTCTTGAACTTCTGGAAGGATGGGACGGATGCCGTCATGAAATACGGCCTTGCCTAGATGTGCAGCCAGCGCCGTAAGTGAGGTTAAACAAATAACAACTACCATCTGCGTGATGGATAAACGCTGCAAGAAATCCAAGCTGCTCCAGTCAACCTTATCCATGCTTCTTCAACAAGCTGCCGATGATTAGAGGAACAGCCGTTTCAATGCTTTCCTCAGCGATGCCGAAAGCCACTGTGCCCTGATGAACGAGCGCTTCGATCTTCTGCGGATCAGGCTTGCCTCCGCTTTTGGCAACCGTAGCGCACCGACTGAATCCCAGCAAGCCGATGGCAATGGAGAGAGCTGCCCCTCCGCCTGAATTGCATGCGCCAATATAATAGTCAGCTTGGCCATTTTTCACTTTTTTGGCCGCTTCCATATCTGTCATAATCGCCACTTCTACCTGCTCTGCGCCTGCTTCTTTCACGCATCTTTCAATCCGATCTTTTTGTAATCCCGCAATAACAATTCGCAACATTCACATTTCCTCCTCTTCGGTCATCGCCAGCAAATAGGACGCAATAAACGCAGCCTCAGCATCCAGGGAGGTCCCATGCACATTAAACGGTGACAGCAACTCAAGTGAGAAGTCGTAAATAGGCGTCTTCGCGGCAGCTTGCTGCAGAAGAGCCGGCGAGCACTCCTGAACAGCTCCGTTCCTCTTAATCCGATCAATAGCTTTCATCAGATGAGAGGTGAACGATCCTGCGTTCTCCTCATCAAGTTGGATATCCAGAAAGGCTTCGACCTTGCGCAGCAAACCCGGCGTTTGCTCATAGGTATCAAGGTCCACTTGTTTCGAAGCATAAATCAATTCAATCCGCTCATTCAGCATCTTGCCTGTTCCCCCTCTTCTTAATATCAATAGCTCGGGTCAATCTCATAGCTAACGACTTTGCGCTGGTAATCGAGTACAATGTCGGATTGGATCATTTCTTTCAGGATATTGTTGATCCCTTTGTTATTTTTGGAAGTCAAAATAACGGCGGCTGACGCCTCAGTGAAAGCCGCATTATCCGTGATCCGCTGAAAGGGAATGTTGTATTCCTTTTCCTTAATTTCATCAAGGTTCCATACACCCGCGTCGATGGTTTGTGATTGAATGCTGTGAACAATCTGGTTGTAAGGCATCTCCACTAGCTTCACTTGCTTGCCTTCGCACAGCGCCTTCGTAATGACAGACTGATCGATCGATTTGGGATCCAGCCCAATTGTCATGCCGTCCTCGATCTTCGTCTTCGTGCTGTCAGCGAACAAAATAACATGCTCAGACAAATACGTCCTCTCGGCAAATTGAAGTCCAATCTCCAGTTCAAGCCCATCTGCAATCGCTTGTTTGGCAGCCAATCGGGACACCACGACGAAATCATAGGCGCCTTTCAGCAGCATTTGAATCCGCACTGTTGCTCCTCTAACATAAGCCATGTTCAAATCTACGCTATGACTTTCAGCAGATTTGTATAAGCCGGTGGCAAATCCTTCATACAATTTGGAATATGGCAGCGGCATAGCGCCCATAATGAAGTCGATGCCTGTGAACATCCACACCATTTTGTAATCGATATCCACCACATAGGTACCGATATGCCCTCTGCTTTCCAACGTTACAGCACCCTCCGTTTTCAGTACGGATAGCGCATTCTGAATGGTTCCTCTGGCAAAACCGAGCTCTTTCTCATATTCAGACACCGTTTCGATACGGTCGCCTTTCTTCTTCGTCATGAACACTCGGGCCAAATGCATGATGACCATGCCGCTTTTCTGATATAATTTATCTTTCATTCGTTATCTAGCTCCAATTCTTGCCCAATCATAAAGTACATAATTTTGTATATTGGACAGTGAATTTATTATACAAGAGCGCAAATAACGGTGTAAAGGACTATTGCAAGGATTGCCGCTTAGCCCTTCACGCTTCCTGCTGTGACGCCTTCGATAATACTTCTTTGGAAAAAAGCATACATGATCATAACCGGAACAACGCTAAGCACAATAGAAGCCGTCATCGCCCCATAATTAAAATTATACTTGTCAGCAAAAGCGACGATTGCCACTGGCATGGTGCGGAGCTCTTGACTGGATAAAAACAAGCTGGCCAAAATGTATTCATTCCAATTGTTAATAAAATTCAGAATAAAGACGGTAACCAATGTAGGCATCGTAAGCGGGATGATAATTCTCCCCAGAATGCCATACGTACTCAGCCCATCCATCACTCCGGCTTCCTCCAGCTCCAGCGGGATCGATTTCAGAAAAGCACTGATAATAAAAACAGAAAGCGGTATGCCGAAAGAAGTATACGGAAGAATGAGTGCCAAGTGCGAATTGTACAAGCCGAAGTCCTTGATCATGATATAGAGCGGAATCAGCAGCGAAGCAGGGGGAATTAGCAAAGATATAAGAAGCAAGCCATACACCAGCTTATTTAATACCTTAAACTTCATTCTCGTCACCGCATAAGCGATTGCTGTTGACAGCAGAATGGTACTGAACGTAGCAACCAGTCCCACTATGGCGCTATTCATGAAATTCTTCCATATAGGCGAGTTGGACAGCACGTGAATATAGTTTGTGAAATCCAGCTGATGCGGCAGCCCCCATGGATCATTGAACAGCTCCGTATTGTTTTTCATTGAAGCAACAAGAACAAACCACAGAGGATACAGGACCGTTAAGACATATACACCAAGCACGACATGAGACAGAATACGACGTTTCGGTTTGGTCTTTGTGGGCATCAGTAGGATACCTCCTTCGACTTATTGTTGAAGAAGGTTAGGAACAGGGACAGTAGTGCTGTAAATATCGTAATCACAATTGAAATCGCGTTTGCATATCCGAAATCGCTCAAGCTGTACGCTTGCTTATACATGTAGGTTGCCATCAGCTCCGTGGAGCCGAACGGACCGCCTTTCGTCATAATGAGAACCGTATCCAGCGCTTTCATCGCTCCTGTTACCGACAGCAACAGCGTTACGCCGATAACGGGTCGAATGAGCGGTATCGTGAGCGACCATGCTTTGCGCCAACCCACAGCGCCGTCAATTTCTCCAGCTTCCATGATTTCTTTGGGTATCGCGAAAATGCCAGCAAGCACGAGTACAATATAAAATCCTGTCCATTGCCAGGCATTCGTGACGAGAACAGCCAAGAAAGCCACTGATTTGTCCCCCAACCAAATATGCGTCCAGGATTCAAGACCGATTCCCTTGAGCAATTGATTCAGCAAGCCGGCTTCCGGAGCAAAAATGAATTTCCAGATAATCGCCACCGAAGCCGTCGATAAAATGCTTGGTAAAAAAACGGTGAGCTTGTAAAAGCCCAAGAAGCGTTTCACGCTGCTCACCATAATGGATATCACAATAATTAATGGGATCTGTACGAACACGGAGAAGGCCACAAAGTAAAGATTGTTTTTAAAAGCCACCCAAAACTTCTCATCCGTCAACGCCTTCGCAAAGTTGTCGAATCCATTAAAAACTGGCTCATTAATACCGTTCCAGCTTGTTACGGAATAATGCAGCGAATTAAACAACGGCGTTAAATAAAAGGTGATGTACAACAGCAGCGCCGGAATCACAAAGATGAAATATGCTGTGAAATTTCTGTATATTTTGATCATTTCTACCACTCCTGCGTCAGGTTCAGAACTGTTTTATTTCCCAGCCGCATTAGCACTTTCTTGCGTTTTTTGCATACGCTCTGCCGCTGCTTCCGGTTTGATTTGTCCGCCTAAAAGTTCTTGAATGGTTGTCTCCAGCGTGATCTTCACATTGGGCTGCACTAGTGCGTCAAAAGCGGGATATGCTCCTTTGGCCGAACCTTGCTGTTCACCGATAGATTTAATAAGTTCATTAGCGCCCTGAACATCTTTGACACCCTTCATAGCTGGAATTTGGTTCGTTTCAACCAATGTCCGTTTTTGGTTATCCAAGCTATAGAAGTTTTTGATGAACGTCTTAACGGCTTTCTTCTCATTATCCTTCAACGCAGCTGAGAAACCGTAACCGTTCGACCAGCCACCATTCAGATAGCCGTCACCTTTGCCGCCTGTATCCGGGAATCGGAAAAATCCAGTTGAATCCTTGACTGTGGACTTCTCGCCAACAATCGCGTTTACGGCCCAGCTGCCATCAAACAACATAGCCGCTTTTCCTGTGTAGAAGTTCGCCTGACCCTCGGCAAATCCTAACCCCAATACATTCGGATCAATATACTTTTTCTTCTTCATATCATCAATACGTTTGAACGTTTCCACTACCGCTGGATCTGTCCATTTGGTCGTTCCTTTCGCAAAGCCATCCTGCAATTCAGGGCCGCCAAGAGCTACAAACATACTGTTAACGAGCATATTAGCAACCCAAGCATCACCTGCTCCTGCTCCCATTGCCAGAGGTGTGATGCCTTTGGCTCTCAGCTTTTCCATGGCCGTCATCAAATCATCCCATGTTTTGGGAACTTGGATACCGGTTTCCTCAAACAACTTTTTGTTATAAAAAAATCCTTCTATGTATCCGGTTTCAGGTAATCCGTAAATTTTCCCATCAACTGTAAATTCACGGAGATCGAAGAAGGAATCCTTGATTCCGACTTCAGCCATAATATCATTCAGTGCCAACAAACGGCCCGCTTTCGCATAGTTCTGAGTATCCGCACCGCCAAACAAATTGAATATCGGCGGCTGCGAGCCACTCGCCATCTCAGCTTTCAACTTCACATTCCGGTTGACGGTATCTTCGACACCATCCAAAGTGAACTTCAAGCCCGGCACATCTTGTTCAGTCTTCTTCACAACTTCCTCAAGCAGCTTCAAAGTTGGCTTAGCCGTTTCGCGAATGTTAATATGGCGCAGCACCATTGTAAAAGACTCCGCTTTCGCAACTTTTTCGGCTTCATTCTTAGGCGACACAGCAGGACTTGATGGATTTGATGGACTTGAAGCCGTACTCTCTGCATTCTTCCCTGTACATCCTGCCAATGCTACCAATGCTACCGTGGCTAACAATGCTTGCTTTTTCATCTACCTAACAACTCCCCATTGATCATAGTATGAAAACTGATTTTGCTTCGATTCCTTTCCTTGCAGCTTGCCCATTCCTGTTGTAAAGCGCTCTCACCCCCTAAGAGGCTAGCCTCTTCAAAGCGAAAACTCCTGTTTAGGGAACTACAGGGCGCTATTTAGGCAATTAGCAGGGACGCGAGGGTCATAGCGGAACTACAGGGCCTTATTTCCACGAAAAGCACTGAATTTGTGTTCAAACAGCAAAATAGCGTACTGTAGTTCCCTCAAACTTGCGATAATGGCACTTTTGACTAGAATAGCGAACTGTAGTTCCCTTAAGTCATGCAAACTGATGCTTCTGGCTGGAATAACTGGCTTGAGGTTTCCTCAACCTCAATACTGACACTTGTGGCTGAAATAGCGGCTTGTAGTTACTTAACTCCACGTCCCCTTCTCCCGCGCGAGGCAGGTGGGTACCTCCTGGGCACTCAAAACAAATTCTGCCCTTCAAGCAATGATTCAATGTACATTAAAATGTATATTGAATCAAAAAAAATGAAACCACTACAGGATTCTTTTCAAAAACATGCTGCTGCGCTGCTGATTTCTGAATATACTTTATTTTGTATTTTGAATCTTTCATCATAATAGCATCGTTTATTCGAATTGTAAATTACCTTTTAGAAAAGTTTTTATCGCGCATGCCAGCAGTTCATTCAAAAAAAAGAAGCCTGCCCTCCGAGGAGGACAAGCTTCTTGGACGCGAAGCGATGCTTACGCGTTTACTTTTGCTTTTGCAGCTGTTGCCAAATCGTTGAACGCTTTGGAATCATTCACAGCCAAATCAGCCAAGATTTTGCGGTTTACTTCGATACCAGCCAATTTCAGGCCGTGCATCAATTTGCTGTAGCTAAGGCCGTTTTGACGAGCGCCAGCATTGATACGTGTAATCCACAGTCTGCGGAAGTTACGTTTCGTTTGACGACGGTCACGGTATGCATACACTAAAGACTTCATTACTTGTTCTTTAGCTGTTTTAAATAAGCGATGTTTGGAACCGAAATAACCTTTTGCTAATTTCAAAATCTTTTTGCGACGGTGAGCGCGAATAAATCCGCCCTTGACTCTTGCCATGGTTGATTACCTCCTGGGATATATAAATAATGTTCGAATTTTAGCTAGTAAAATTAACCTTTGATAAGGGACAGCTGTTGTTGCAAACGACGTACATCGCCAGGAGCCATGGTTGGGTTCGTAGACAAAACGCGTTTTTGACGTGAAGATTTACCGGAAAGCAAGTGGTTCTTACCTTGTTTGTATCTCATCACTTTGCCTGTGCCAGTGATTTTGAAACGGCCTTTCAGGCTGCTGTGTGTTTTCATTTTCGGCATGGTGTTGTTCCTCCTAATTTAGTATACCGCCTAGGTCGTAACTTTCGGCGTTAAAATCATGATCATGCTTCTTCCTTCAAGCTTTGGAGCGCGCTCCTGCGAGGAGATATCAGCAGTTTCTGTAGCAAGACGCTCAAGCACTCTGCGACCGATTTCCGAGTGGGCAATTTCGCGACCACGGAATCGAACGCTAGCTTTTACTTTATCGCCTTCGCCAAGAAACTTAACCGCATTGCGAAGCTTCGTTTGGAAGTCATGCTCATCGATTGTCGCGCTTAGGCGAATTTCTTTGATATCCACGATCTTCTGGTTCTTACGAGCTTCTTTTTCTTTCTTCTGCGTTTCATAACGGAATTTACCGTAATCCATAATGCGGCAGACAGGCGGCTTAGCCGTCGGTGCCACATTTACCAAGTCAAGGTTCGCGTCCAGTGCAATTTGAAGAGCTTCGCGAATCGGTGTAATACCGAGTTGTTCTCCGTCCGCCCCGATCAGGCGTACTTCCTTCACACGAATCTCATCATTAATCATATGGTCTTTGCTAATAGTGTTCCACCTCCATAAAGTATGTAGCGCTCTATCCATAAAATAAAAAGATGCGGGCGCATGGGCCCACATCTTCATCAATAACAGGTTCATGACCTATTTAACATACATGATGATTCATTCAAACCAGCCAACAGTGTCGGTCAGGTGAGAAGCGGGCGCTTCTGCTTTTACTTGAAATATAATATCATTTCGTTCAAGGAAAGTCAACTCACTTGTTTACTTTTCATTTCATCCAGACGAATGACGCGTGTATGCTCGGTATGGCTCCATTGTTTGTTGTTTTGCGTGAAGAACGCATAGAACGTAATTGGCCACCAAGAAAGCATAAACACAGGATATAAAATTAAGTATTTATAAACTTTCCCTGGAGCTTTCTCAATATACATGGAAATTGGCAGCAGCACATATATCGCTAAGCTTACCGAATTGAAGAATACAGGATTGACATCAGCAAGCATCGGTGTTTCTGACCAACCTGGCGTCACGGATTTAATCCATAGCAGCACAGTGATAATCGCGCCGAAAAAGAAGTTGTATACGTTAGCGGAATAAATAGCCGCATCAATTTTGGTCCAGCTGCCCTCTTTGATCCCTTGCCATAACAATGGGAAGAAATAGCGCTTGGCCACATCAAAGTGTCCTTGCATCCAGCGCAAGCGCTGTTTGGCGGATACTTTAAACGTGAGCGGCTTCTCATCATAAACGATGGCTTCGTAGTTATACGTTGGGCGAATGCCCAGCTTGATACAACGCATCGAGAACTCCAGATCTTCTACAAGGCTCGTAGCGCCCCAACCAATCTGTTTCAACAGTTTGGACTCGAAACACATGCCAGTGCCGCCCAGGTAATTAGCAAGCCCTAAGTTCGTGCGGGGCATTTGCCAGAAGCGGTTAGCGAAATAGTAGGAGATCGCATAGGAACCTGTAACCCAAGAATCATTCGGATTCTTGCTGTCCAGGTAAGCTTGAATAACGCGGGAACCCGAGCAAAGATCATTATTCATGTGAATCAGGTAATCCGAACTGGAAAGGTTGTCGGCATCGAACATCACAACAGCATCATACTGACGCTCACGCTTCCAAAGCTCCTTGAGCATCCATTCGATCGCATACCCTTTTCCTCGCAGATTTGGATTATGGCGTTCCATGGCGTACACACCGTGACTGCGCGCGATATCCGCTGTGTTGTCTGTGCAGTTGTCACAAATCACGAAGATATCATACAGCTCTTTGGGATAGTCGAGCGTTTTGAGATTCTCGATCAATGCACCTACAACCTGCTCCTCATTATGAGCGGCCACTAAGACAGCAAACGATTTCTGTGGAGCAAAAGTCTGTTTGTTCCTCGGACGATACCATCCGAAAAAAGTTAAAAACAACTGATACGCACCAACCAAAGCCAAGCCAATTTGAAAGGTAAGCATAATATTGTCAAGCATGAAGCAAAGTCCCCCTTTTTTGTTTATGCACACAAGCTATCTTTTTATACGCGTATGCGCAGTTTATGTACAGGTGAATTAACCGTTCTTGATTTTCCTCTCTTTCCCCCTGTTTGTCAAAGTCTGCAATAACCGAAATTACGCCAGTTCCTTGAGTTTTAAGGGGAACGCACACAAACTTTATAGGATGTGCTTGAAATCAGATCGTTAATGTCCTGTTTTCATCGTTTTTCATTTTATTGTGTACAAAAAGTTCACCATTTAGACGAAGCACCCCACTTGTATGGTACGGGGTTTATTATAATTCACCTGAAGTATGCCTGACAACTTTTGCTGTTGATCGCCATTAACGAATCATTCGGGCTTCAGAACTGAGCAGCGCATTCGCCGCGTTGGCATCACTAATTTCTTCATAGCTGGCAAGCAGCTTATGAAATATCTGATCCCAGGACTGCCGCAAAGCATACTCCCTGCCTGCCAAGGCCAGCCTGCAGCGCGTCTCGTGTGATGCATGCAACCTGATGACGGCTTGCATAAAAGCAGCAACGTCACCGGGCGGACACAGCAGTCCCGTTACGTCGTGCTGAATATTATCCATTACCCCGCCTGCCGCTGCTCCAATCACAGTTGTCCCACAGGCCATAGCTTCAAGTACAACATTACCGAACGTTTCGGTTGCCGAGGGAAAAAGAAACACGTCCGCAGCCGCATAAAGCTCAGCGAGATTTGCTCCCTGAACGAAACCCGTAAACGTAACTCCCGGATTACCTTCATAGCATTCGCGCAGCATTCCGGCAGAGGGTCCGTCACCGGCGATAATCAGATGAGTGTCCTCTTGAATCGCTTGCGGAAGCGCCATGTAACTGTCCAGCGCGACTTCAATACTTTTTTCCGGGGCTATTCGTCCGACATACAGCATAACGAATTTGGCCGGATCGACGCCATAAGCCTCAAGTACTGACTTCCGATCGACAATCGGCTGAAATCGTTCTGTATCGACACCGCGGCTCCAAATTTCTAACTGACGCAACCCTTTGGCGTGCAAATGATCTAAAGTTGACTGTGAGGGCACATAAACCCTCTGACAGCTTTGATGAAACCACTGCATGTATTTCCACAGCGTAGGCTCCACCCAAGGGATTTTATAATGATTCAAGTATTGGTCAAAATGAGTATGGTAGGAGGCGACTAGCGGAGTCCTATGTTTGCGGGCATGATGAAGGCCGAAAAGTCCCAAATTGAAAGGGGTTGCACAGTGAATGAGGGTAGGCTGAAAGGCATGGAGCGACTTGCGAAGCTGCACAGGGTTCGGGATAGCTAAGCGACATTCGGGGTACAATAAAAAGGGAATACTGTAAAACCGTTCCACACGAAAAATATCGCTGTCGTCTTCTGTCACACTGGTAGGCGCAAACACCTGACAAGCGATTCCCTTTGACTCCAAAAACCGTGTCCATCTGCCAAGCGTCTTCGCAACCCCATTGATATCCGGCAAGAAAGTGTCTGTAAACAAGGCAACTCTCATTCTAATCAGCCCCTTTACCTTTTAACATGAAATTCCTTATTCGCTTCATGCTAGCATGGGATTGTTAGTGAAAGATCATAGGAACGTAAAATCGTGTTTCTTAAAATTTATTATGGAGTTAATCTTCTTTTAATAAACGTTCTCTACAATATACATAAGCAGGTATCTCAAGTTACGAAGGAGGCTACTACTCATGAGCAGAGTCGTGAACTGGCTTCAGCATCATGAAACACGCGCGTTCCACTTTGTGAATCAACGTATCCAACACTTCTTTCTTGATCATTTCTTTTCAAAAATAACACATCTTGGCGGAGCCACAGCTACAATTGTTATCTCCTTGTGTTGTGCCTTGTTCGGTCATGGCGCCCTACGAGTTGCAGGACTTCAGGCTTTAATCGCTTTAACGGTCAGCCATATTCCGGTCGCTATCATTAAGAAGAAATATCCGCGACTGCGTCCTTATCTCGTTCATCCCCAAACCATTATAGGTAAAAATCCACTGACGGATCATTCCTTTCCTTCCGGCCATACAACAGCTATTTTTTCCATTATCTTTCCTTTTGTCGCAGCTATGCCGGCACTTGGTCTTGTCCTTATTCCGCTCGCACTTACCGTCAGCCTTTCCCGTATTTATCTTGGGCTGCATTATCCTTCAGATTGTATCGTTGGCTGTTTAATCGGCTCGACAGCTTCGCTAGTGACTGTAGCCATGTGGGGGTAACCAATTATGACGACGCTGCACACTAAAAAAAGAGTGCTCATCCTCTCGGAAGGATTCGGAGCCGGCCATACGCAAGCGGCCTACGCGCTCGCCGTCAGCCTGGAGAAGCGTTGCCCAACAATCGAGACGCTTGTACTGGAGTTGGGCTCCTTCCTTCATCCGACCCTTGCTCCTTGGGTTTTTCAGGCTTACAAAAAAACGCTGACAACAAGCCCCAAACTTTATGGACGATTGTACCGTTCACAGTACAAGAAATCTTTGAACCGTTTGACCCAATTGGCCTTGCACCGCATCTTCTATGCACAGACCGCAGCCATCATCCAAGATTGGTCGCCGCAAGCCATTGTGTGTACGCATCCTTTTCCCAGTGTGGTCGTATCCCGCTTAAAAAGGGCTGGCCTCGAAATTCCGTTATGCACGGTTATTACCGATTACGATGTGCATGGCACTTGGGTAAGTCGTGAAGTCAATAAATATATGGTGTCAACAGCCTGTGTCAAAAGTAAACTTCTTGGCCGTGGCATTGCTGACACACAAGTCGAAATTACGGGAATTCCCGTGCATCCGAGCTTCCGGGAAGCGCACGATAAAGCGAATATTCGACAGCAATTTCAATTAGCTGCCATGCCGACAGTGTTGGTCATGGGCGGCGGCTGGGGCCTCATCGGCGGAGATTCGCTTAGCGAGCATTTGGTCGCTTGGAGAGACCGTATTCAATTCATATTTTGTCTGGGCAACAATCAAAAAGCATTGGCCAAACTAGCTATGGATACACGCTATCAGCATCCAAACATCCATTTGCTCGGCTTCACGCAGGAGATTGACAAGTTGATGGAAGTTTCCGATTTGCTTGTGACGAAGCCCGGAGGCATGACCTGTTCGGAGGGCCTAGCCAAATCGATTCCAATGCTCTTCTACGATCCGATCCCTGGACAAGAGGAAGAGAATGTGCATTATTTTACCCAGCAAGGATTGGGTGAACGCATCCGATCGGCCGCTACCATTGCCAGTTGGCTGACGATGTTGGCTAGCCGCTATACCGATGTGGAAGCGAAGCGCATCTCTAATTTCCATCGAAGAATGAAAGAGCCTCACATTGATTGTTCCGACGTCATCCTGCAGGTAATGGGCTAACCGCAAATGAATAAATGAAAAAAGCCATCCTCCTGCAGCGCATGCTTCAGTGGGATAGCTTTATTTGAGTTAAAACACGATCAAACAGAAACCTACTCGGCTGCTGGTTTGCTAAGCTGATCTAGATGGGCAGCAAGCGCATCTTGACCAATCACTACTTCACAACGGTGAATGTTCATGCCTTGTCCGGCGAATTTCGTTTCATATTCCGTCATCACATGATCAGGATGAATGCCATCCACATGCAAGTTCAGCGAAATATTACGCATTCTCAGCCCCATATCCGCAAAAGAATTCAGCGAGAATTCAAACAAAGATTGCGAATCGGTTTTCAAATGAATCTCGCCATTCGCATTCAGAATTTGCTTATATTTCTCAACAAAGCCTGGATGCGTCAAGCGTCTGCGCGCATGCTTTTTCTTAGGCCACGGATCACTGAAATTTAAATAGACCCGTTCCAGCTCCCCCTCAGCAAAAGCTTCTTCAATATGCTCAATATTAAACAGCATCAACTTCAAATTCGGAATATTGAAGCCGGACTCCGACTCTTCCTCTGATTGAATCTCATGAGCAACCTTAGCTTTCTCACTTGCTTTGCGAATAAGCTCGTCATACATATCGACACCAATGAAATTAATGTGTGGGTACTTTCTGCTCATTTCACTAATGAAGCGACCTTTGCCCATGCCAAGCTCTGCATGAATCGGATTGTTGTTTCCGAATAATTCCGCCCATTTCCCCTTGTGGTCTTTGGCGTTCAGAACAACGAGTTCTTTCTGACGTTCTATATCTTCCCGAATTCCTTTTCTTCCCCGTAAACGCATTTACAATTTGCCTCCTACACGTACATGCTATCGAATACAAATCATAGACCATTCTAGGGAAAAAATCAAAGGGAATTACACATCCAACAAGTGATAGGCAATCGTATTCGACGATGATTTGAAAAGCTTTTGATCCAACGAACGCTTGACTTTGCGTCTGGCTTCTTTGGATATTTGCGGATCTGCGGGAAATTTCAGACCAGCGCTAAGTGCCTGCGCTTCTTTAACTGTAAGCTCAACAGAAACTGTATCTGCCGATAGAGTCGAACCAAGTATCATGCCATTACCTTCTTTCTTTATAAAGATTGTTACCCTTAGTTTTAGTCTAGCTGGAGGTCTTTATGATTAACAGAATGTTCCAGTTGGCGATGCGAGCTGAGACGGGGACTGGTTTTAGTACATGGCAAGGGTGCAAGTGCGTGTGATGTGGGCGGTGTGGTGGGACGGTGCGCGGTGTGGGTGCGCGGGTGCGCGGTGCGGGGGCGGTAGGAGGCAAGGTGATTGGGGGAGCAGCGGCACTTAACGAACTGGAATGTCCTTATAAGCGCTAAAATGACGCCTTTGTAAAATTAACAAACTGCAGGCACTTTATGGAGCAGAATTTGAGCGGAAATCCGATGTTTTCCTTGCAATAACGCATCTGGAATTCGCTATAATTTCAAATCCAGCCATTTTGATGGAATAAGAACTATGGGGTTCCTAAGATGCCTTCGAGCAAATAAGCACGTTTAGCTGCCTAATTTACGCCACGTAAAAGAAAAGAGGGCTTCCCCAAACATCCCCAAAAGGTCTGTCGACCTTTGAGAACGTAGCTGGCGGCACTTAACGAACTGGAATGTCCTTATAAGCGCTAAAATGACGAATTTGTAAAATTAACGAACTGCAGGCACTTTATGGAGCAGAATTTGAGCGGAAATCCAATGTTTTCCTTGCAATAACGCATCTGGAATTCGCTATAATTTCAAATCCAGCCATTTTGATGAAATAAGAATTATGGGGTTCCTAAGATGTCTTCGAGCAAATAAGCACGTTTAGCAGCCTTATTTACACAACGTAAAGAAAAGAGGGCTTTCCCAAACATCCCCAAAAGGTCTGTCTGACCTTTGAGAACGTAGCTGGCGGCACTTAACGAACTGGAATGTCCTTATAAGCGCTAAAATGGCGACTTTGTAAAATTAACGAACTGCAGGCACTTTATGGAGCAGAATTTGAGCGGAATTTCGAAGTTTTCCTTGCAATAACGCATCTGGAATTCGCTATAATTTCAAATCCAGCCATTTTGATGAAATAAGAATTATGGGGTTCCTAAGATGCCTTCGAGCAAATAAGCACGTTTAGCTGCCTAATTACGCCACGTAAAAGAAAAGAAGGCTTCCCCAAACATCCCCAAAAGGTCTATCGACCTTTGAGAACGTAGCTGGCGGCACTTAACGAACTGGAATGTCCTTATAAGCGCTAAAATGGCGACTTTGTAAAATTAACAAACTACAGGCACTTTATGGAGCAGAATTTGAGCAGAATTCCGATGTTTTCCTTGCAATAATAACGCATCTGGAATTCGCTATAATTTCAAATCCAGCCATTTTGATGAAATAAGAATTATGGGGTTCCTAAGATGCCTTCGAGCAAATAAGCACGTTTAGCTGCCTTATTTACACCACGTAAAGAAAAGAGAGCTTTCCCAAACATCCCCAAAAAGTCTGTCGACCTTTGAGAACGTAGCTGGCGGCAATTAACGAACTGGAATGTCCTTATAGACGCTAAAATGGCGACTTTGTGAAATTAACGAACTGCAGGCACTTTATGGAGCAGAATTTGAGCGGAATTTCGATGTTTCCCTTGCAATAACGCATCTGGAATTCACTATAATTTCAAATCCAGCCATTTTGAAGAAATAAGAATTATGGGGTTCCTAAGATGTAGGCTTGCTTAAAAGAAAAGAGGGCTTCCCAAAAGGTCTATCGACCTTTGAGAACAGCCCTCAACACAGCTAATGTTATTTGTAGCTCTCGTCTCTACGTTTGTTATTGCTCCGTAGGCCCGCTAACCCAAGTAGTCCTACTAATCCAAGCCAGCCCCAATTCATACTACTCTTGGTTTCTGTTGGCGTAGTAGCGTATGTCCGATAAGATGATGTGTCATAATTGCCGCTATTGGTACCTCTCGTCGTGCTCGTTCCATGAAGCTTCGTGCTCATACGGTCCATCATGTTATGACTGTATCCATTAATTTGTCCTAAAACACCCGTTCCTGTTCCATTATTGGAGTACGTGCTGGTTCCCGTTCCATTGTTAGAATAGGAACTCGTTCCCGTGGCGTTGTAAGCACCTGGACTCGTACTTGTTCCTGTCCCATAGGTGTTTGTTGTGCCATTCATCGTATTCCCTGAATAGGAATTAGTTGTCCCCGTTCCTGTGTTCAATCCTGTAATTCCAGTACCTGTTCCGACCGTAGCATCATAATTGCTGCCTGTATATCCCGATGTTGTCGTAGTCCCCGTTCCCGTTACTCCCGAATTCCCCATATCCGTGTTCATCGTAGTCGTTGCACTCGTATTGGCATGAGCACCCACAGCCCCAAAACTCAATGCAGTCGTTAGTGCTAACGTCAAAGTAATGGTCTGAAGCTTTTTCATCCTGTCCATTTCCCCTCTCGACATGTAATGGTGGTGCAAAGTTATCATGCTCCTTAGACGCCACTTTTAACGGGGAACTTGTTGGAAAGGCAGGGGTCGCTTTCATCGTTTTTTTTCGCTACAATAAGATGGAAAGAAAGGAGCAATAACTCATGTCGACCATCCTTCAGGAGTCGCCTCAATTATGGGGGGACAAACGTTTCCATACATGGAATTATGAAATGCGCGAGGCTTTTGGCGGAAAAGTATTTAAAGTTATGCTGGATGCCGGTTTTACTTGTCCCAATCGTGATGGCAGCATTGCCACCGGAGGCTGTACATTTTGCAGCGCGCGGGGTTCAGGAGACTTTGCGGGGAGCCGCCGCGATGATTTGGTTACCCAATTCAACAAAATCAGGGATCTGCAGCACCAAAAATGGCCGGAAGCGAGCTATATTGGCTATTTTCAGGCTTACACTAACACCTATGCACCTGTGGAGGAATTGCGCGAGTATTATGAAACGATTCTCCAACAGCCAGGTGTCGTTGGCTTATCCATCGCTACCAGACCCGATTGCTTGCCCGACGATGTGATTGAATATTTGGCTGAACTTAATGAACGTACGTATTTGTGGGTGGAAATGGGCTTGCAGACCGTACATGAATCTACTTCTCAACTCATTAATCGAGCGCATGACACGCAGTGCTATCTGGATGCGGTTGCCAAGCTTCGCAAGCATAACATTCGCACCTGTGCGCACATTATTTATGGATTGCCAGGCGAAACACACGAGATGATGCTAGACACCGGACGGGCCGTCGCACAAATGGATGTGCAGGGCATCAAGATTCACTTGCTCCACTTAATGCGCAAAACACCGATGGTTAAACAGTATGAAGCCGGCTTGCTGCAATTCCTCGAAAAAGATGAATATGTGAAGCTAATCGTAGATACACTCGAGTTCCTCCCACCGGAAATGATTGTTCATCGCTTAACTGGTGACGCGCCTAGAGACTTATTGATCGGGCCAATGTGGAGCCTCAAGAAATGGGAAGTATTGAATGCGTTTGATCATATGTTGAAGGAACGCAATACATGGCAAGGCAAGCTTTGGACTGGGAAAAAGTGATGATACTAAGTGAAGATATAAAACCAAAATGACATTTGCTCCGTTTCCTTTAGTAGTGAGAATGAAAAAGGAGATGGATGCGATGAAATTGTGGATTTGGACATCTGTGTTGAGTTTGATGATCGTTGGTTCGGGGTGTGCGAAGGAATCGGCTTCGAACGTGGTACCGACGGCAGCGGCTACTGCCACCGCTAGTGATAGTGCGGCACCGACGGCGAGTGCGGGGCCGACAACGGCGCCAGCGGCAATTGCGACGCCGGCTGCTACGGCGACGCCGCGGCCTAGCGTCGCGCCGGTGCCAAGTGCTGCGGCAGCGACCGCAGCACCAGTGGCGACGGCTACGCCGAAGCCGTCGCCCACACCAGCGCCTGCGCCTGCCAGCGCGGCGCCTACACCATCCGCCAAGCCGCAGGCGGACGAAGGAGCGACCAGCACCGCTGCCAAAGCGCAGGTGCTGTACAAGGACAACTGCATGGCCTGCCACGGGGCAGGGCTTGCTGGCGACTTTGGGCCGAACCTGACGAAAGTCGGTTCGCACAAAACCAAGGATGAAATCGCTGCGCAGATTCTCAAAGGCAAAGGCGATATGCCGCCATTCGAAAGCGCATTGAAATCCGATGAAATCGAGGCGCTAGCCACTTGGCTGGCCGCCAAAAAATAGCATGGAGGCTTATCTAGCATGGGTTTTGTTTCTGTTTTAGGCTTTGCTCATCAACTCATCGGGCAGCGTGCCCAGTCGGGCGATACCGTGATTGACGCGACCCTTGGCAATGGCGTCGATGCCTTGTTCTTGGCAAAGCTGGTGGGCAGCCGCGGCAGTGTATACGGCTTCGACATCCAGCAGCAAGCGCTGGATCAAACCAAGATGCGTCTGGACAAAGAACTTCCAGACGCATCTTCTTATGTACACATGAGCTTATGCAGCCATGCGCTCATGGAAGCGGCTGTGCCGCAAGACCGCCACGGCAAGGTTGCGGCGGTGGCCTTCAATCTCGGCTACCTGCCAGGTGCCGATCCAAGTACAATCACTACGCAGGAATCGACGATTCCTGCGCTGGAAGCCGCCCTCCGACTGCTCCGCAAAGGAGGAATCGTGACCATCGTGCTGTATAGCGGGCACGATGGCGGGTCCGAAGAAGCCGCTGCCGTCGAAAACTGGTCGCAGCAGCTTCCGCTCGCAGCCTTTCAGGTGCTGCGCTACCAATTTTTAAATACAAGCGCACACGCGCCCTATCTGTTAGCTGTAGAAAAAAGATAGACGCATGATATAATGCTAGAGAGTGGTAGCAGTATTTGGTACAGAAGAACATAGAGAAAGTAGGGATAGTTTTGAAATCGTACCCGCTTCAATTTCAACCTGAAATGAAAGAACGCGTCTGGGGAGGAAGAGCCCTGGAGAGATTTGGTTTTCAGCTTCCGGAAGGCGCGATTGGCGAAGGCTGGATGATCGGCGATCACCCGAATGGCACAACGAAAGTACTTAACGGCGAGTTAGCCGGTCTTGGCCTGGATGAAATTCGCGAAAAATACGGCAAAACCTTATTCGGCTCCAAAGGCTTTTCGGAGAAAAATGGCCGCTTCCCGCTCTTGATCAAACTGCTCGATTGTGAAGACGATCTTTCCGTGCAAGTGCATCCCAACGATCACTACAAGAATCTGGCTGCCGGCGAGTTAGGCAAAACAGAGATGTGGTACATCCTGGACGCCAAACCCGGTGCCAAAATTATATATGGCATGAAAGAAGGCGTCACCCGCGAAAGCCTGGCTCAAGCCATTGCAGAGAACCGCATTCTGGATTGTTTGCAAGAAGTGCCCGTGGAAGCCGGTGATTCCTTCTACATCCCTGCTGGTACTGTCCATGCCTTAGGCGCAGGCGTGCTGGTTGCTGAAATTCAACAAAACTCAGATACGACTTATCGTCTATATGACTACAACCGTCCAGGACTGGATGGCAAGCCTCGTGACTTGCATATTGAGGATTCACTCAATGTCATTGCCTATGAGGGATCCGGCTCCACGCGGATGAAAACCGATAATGCTACTGTAGGTACTTGGCTTACGCTGGCTGAATCTCCTTTTTTCACTGTGGAAAAAGGTCTCGTTGGACCTAAGTGGGAGCTCAACACTTCTCCTGAAAGCTTCGTCATCCTAGTTATCGCGGACGGAAATGGTACGCTGCAATGGGCTGATGGCAGCATTGCCACTAAGCCAGGCGACTGCTTCCTGCTCCCCGCTGATCTCGGCAGCTATGCCTTGGAAGGCAGCATGACCGTGATTCGCAGTTATTTGCCTTAACCCCTTCAAGCCCCTCGATCCACTTCATTTGGATTGAGGGGTTTTTCTTTTTTGGGGTGATAGAAACAACAAAGAGGCGATCCTCCAGGTTGAAAACCTAGCGAACAGCCTCTTCATTATTCCGATGCCTCGTCCTAGCAGCTATTCTTCCGACAAGCTGCTTTCTTTGAGGATAACGTCATGCGCGCCGCCTTCGACTAGACTGGTAGCGGAAACGAGAGCGATTCTCGCATTCTGTTTCAGCTCATCCAGGTTCAAGGAACCGCAGTTGCACATGGTCGATTTTATTTTACCAATCGTCTTGTCCAGGTTCTCCTGCAGGCTGCCCGCGTAAGGAACGTAAGAATCTACGCCTTCCTCGAACAAGAGCTTGCTCTTGCCGCCTGTGTCATAGCGCTGCCAGTTGCGTGCACGGTTGGAGCCTTCGCCCCAGTACTCTTTCACGAAGTTATTGCCGACTTTGAGTTTACGCGTTGGGCTCTCATCGAAACGGGCAAAGTATCTGCCCAACATAACGAAATCAGCGCCCATCGCCAAAGCGAGAGTAACATGGTAGTCATGTACAATACCACCATCAGAACAAATTGGAATATAAGTACCTGTTTCTTTGAAGTACTGGTCTCTGGCTTCGACGACTTCCATGATGGAGGAGGCTTGGCCGCGGCCGATTCCTTTTTGTTCACGCGTGATACAGATCGATCCGCCGCCGATGCCCACTTTGATAAAGTCAGCGCCGGATTCTACTAAGTATAGGAAACCTTCGCGGTCTACCACGTTGCCTGCACCTATTTTTACGTTAAAATTCTTTTTGACATACTGAACGGTCTCACGCTGCCATTCACTGTAGCCGTCCGATGAATCGATGACCAGAATGTCTACTCCCGCTTCAACAAGAGCGGGCACTCTTTCTTGATAATCCTTCGTATTGATACCAGCGCCAACAATATAGCTTTTATTGCTATCCAGAAGCTCTAGCGGATTCTCTTTGTGCTCATCATAGTCTTTGCGGAAAACGAGCGTGTCCAGCTTCTGCTGCTCATCTACAATCGGCAAACAGTTTAATTTGTGATCCCAGATCAGATTGTTCGCTTCCGACAAGGTAATCCCTGATTTTCCGTAAATCAATTTCTCGAAAGGCGTCATGAACTGATGAATTGGACGATTCAGCGGGTCGCGGCTAAGGCGATAATCTCTTCCCGTTACAATACCAAGCAGTTTCCCGTTCGCTGTACCATCGTCCGTAATAGCAACTGTGGAGTGTCCTGTTTCTTCCTTCAAAGCAAGCAAATCGCTAAGGGTATGATCCGGCGTCAAGTTATTGCGGCTAACGACGAAGCCGGCTTTGTATCCTTTGACCTTGCGTACCATTGCCGCTTCTTCTTCAATGGACTGCGAGCCAAAAATAAACGAAATCCCGCCACAACGCGCCAAAGCAATCGCCATTCCATCATCGGATACGGCTTGCATGACAGCAGATGAAAACGGGATATTCAGTGAGATGGCAGGCTCCTCACCTTGGTTGAACTTGACTAACGGCGTCTTCAGCTTCACATTCGCTGGTGTACATTCCTTCGTTGTAAGATTAGGAATCAACAGAAACTCACTAAACGTACGGGATGGTTCCATGTAATACGTGGCCACTTTGCGATTTCCTCCTCATCGATCCATAGGTAAATTTTTTCAATCTTATCACTAACCTTACCGAAAGGTCAATGGATTTTTCAGGGAATCATATACCTATAATTCCAATGAATTTATAGGTATATTCACGTAAATACCAAAAAAAGAAGCTTCCAATTCTACTTAGCGTAGTTTTAGAAGCTTCTTCTTCGGCTCTCTTATTTCTGCCAAACTTGAGGCTTGGAGTCTCCGTTCGTGTATTCGATTGAAGACGGCAAAATCTCCAATACCACGAACTCAGGATCATGAGGTCCTTCGAACCATTGCTTTAATTCATCATTCCACAGCTTCTCCCTGAGCGCATTATCATTGCTGATCGCAGCCGTTGCTTGAATTTGCAAAATTTCCGATGATGCTTTGCCATCATATCCGACCAGAATATGTACATTCGGATTGTCACGCAGCTCGTCCACTTTATCCGTCTTCTTGTTGGTCGCTAGATAAATGGTTAATCCATCATGAAATAGCGCCATGTATCTCACTTTAGGCTTCTTCCCGTCGACAGTAGCAAAAGAGCAAATCTGATTGGCATCCAGCACCTTTGCGATCTGTTCTTCCAACTGCTTGTTCTTGGTTTCAATCATCTCGAAACTCTCCTCTCGGGTATCCTGTTAGGTTAAACTCAACTACCATAGATTACCCTTGAAGCTGTGTTTTCAAACATCAAAAAGCCCCAGACAACAATCGTCTGGGGCGTATTCCTAAACCGTGGCCGCTTGGTGCAGCGGCATTGTGTAGTACTGAGCCGGCTGCTGCGCGTCCGGCGGGAAGTGCACGACGAGCAGCTCCTTGCTGCTGGCGTCGATCTCCCCGCTTTGCAGATACGTCTGCAAAGAGAACGGCATGACCTCCAGCATAACATGCTTATGGAGGTCTTTCTCGTTGATGCGCAGCAGGTGGAAATCTCCGCTGAGAAGCTCAGGCTGCTCCGCCAGCAGCTTGAAGTAGCGGTTCTGCTCGGACTTCTCCAGCGTGAAGTCCCACCAGATTTTGCGCGGCTTATATTTATGACCCAGGAAATAATCCAGCTTCATCAGGCCTTCAATGATGTGCATGTCAATCGTTTCGCGGGACATCAGGAAATCACGCAAACGTGTGAACAGGTCCTCAAGCTGATGCCCGATTTTCTGCCAGCCGCGGCCTTCCCAGAAGTCGCCGAACTCTTGGAAGAAATCAAACGCAGAGGCAAACTCGTGTTTGATCAAATATTTGACCGTATGATCCATCCGATGCGCGTTCCAATATTTCTCAAGCACATCCTCGACGCGTTTGATGCGAATCAAATCGGTGAACGGAAGGATGTCGTTGCCCAAGATTTCATAAGGAGCATGATCCATATAAATATAGCCATATTTATGCGCGTCATTACGCATGCCGGTTCCGCGCAGCATTTTCAGAAAACCAAGCTGCAGTTCTTCCGGTCCAAGTTCGAATACATCGTTAAATGTCTTGCGGAACGAATTATAGTCTTCTTCGGGCAAGCCGGCAATCAAATCAAGATGCTGATCGATTTTCAAACTGTTCTTCACTTTGGACACCGTGCGGCTCAGCTTGAAGAAGTTTTGTCTGCGCTGCACCAAATCATTGGTCGTATCATTCGTAGATTGCACGCCGATTTCGAAGCGGAAAGTTCCCGGGGGCGCATTTTCCGCCAAATAATCGAGCACTTCCGGACGCATAATGTCCGCCGTGATCTCGAACTGGAACACCGTGCCGCGGTGGTTGGCAATGAGGAATTCGAAGATTTCCATCGCATAATCCCGCTTGATATTGAAGGTGCGGTCAACGAACTTAATCAGCTTCGCCCCTGAATCGATCAAGTACAGCAGATCCGACTTCGTTCGTTCCATGTCAAAATAGCGCACGCCCACCTCAATGCTCGAGAGGCAGAATTGACAGGAGAATGGACAGCCGCGGCTCGTTTCAAAATAAACGACCCGATTCGCCAAGCTTGGCACATCTTCCGCAAAACGATGCGGGGATGGGATGTCATCAAGCTTAAGCTTAGGCCTGCCCGGCATCAGAATAACTTCCTCGCCTTTGCGGTAAGCGAGCCCGTACACGAAATGATATTTGCGCGTTGTCGAAATTTCCGTGAGCAGCTGGTGGAAGGTCTCTTCCCCTTCGCCCATGACGATGAAATCGACCTCTGGGATGCGGTTCATCCAGTACTCCGTATCGTAGGACACTTCGGGACCGCCCAGCATGATCAGAATATCCGGTCGAATCTTTTTAATCATTTTGATAATCGTAATCGTCTCTTCAATGTTCCAAATATAGCATGAAAAACCCAGCACATCCGGGGCTTTTTGATAAATATCCGACACCACATTCATAACGGGATCTTTAATCGTATACTCCGAAATTTCCACGTCAAAATCCTTCTCGCAAAACGCCTTTAAATAGCGCAGTGCCAAAGAGGTATGAATGAATTTCGCATTTAAGGTAGATACAAGTACTTTCATTCGCCAAAAACCTCGTTCTGTTCTCGTTTTTCGTTCTTTCTCAATTCTACACGAAAACCGAGGAAATACAAAGACAAGCCTCCAAGCCTGCTAAAGAATCATATCGTCATCCAAAAGCGGGTTTTCATACGGAAACTGTAAATAGGAAGCTTCCTGGATGGCATTTTTCCAGCGTTCAGCGTGACTGTAGAGTTGATCTTCGACTTCCTTGATTCTTTGCTGAAGCTCACCTGTGTGCTCGCCATCCGAGCCGCGCTGCAGCTCCTGCTGCAAGGTCGTCCGTTCCTCAAACCATTGTGTCAATTGATATAAGAGCATTGGGATTACCACCATTTCTCAGAGCATAAGGTTGTAGCTGCTAGTCTTGCCCGGCGGTGCCCATTACATACCAAAAAGCCTTGACGGATCAAGTATCCATCAAGGCGCGTAATGCTATTTCAAACCTGTTGTTGCAATGCCATCGATAAATTTCTTCTGAGCCGCGAAAAACACAAGCAGCAGCGGAACCGTCGACATGACCGAAGCGGCCATCAGCAAATGCCAAGAAGTACCTGCGGTATCGGTGAACAGCTTCATCGCGATCGGCAGCGTGAATTGCTTGGAGGAGCTGATATAAATTAACGGGTCCAGAAAATCCTCCCAGCTGTTCAAGAACGTGAAGATCGCTAAGGTCGCAAAGGCTGGAGTCGCCATCGGCGCCATAATTCGCCAGAAGGTTTGCCACGGCGTACAGCCATCAATTTCGGCCGCCTCATCCAGATCCTTCGGAATGGTAATGTAGAATTGGCGCAGCAGGAAAACTCCGAAGATACCGCCCGCCCCCAGAATCGGTGGAATGATTAAGGGGAAATGATTGTTCACCAAGCCCAGCTTGGAGAACCAGATAAAGTTCGGAATGATCGTCACTTCATTTGGAATCATCATACCGCTCAGGAGAATCAAGAAGAGCGTATTTTTGAACGGAAACGTAATCTTGGCAAAAGCAAACCCGGCCAGCGCTCCGACAATACACGTTCCTGCGGTGACTAGCACTGCAATGTAGAGACTATTCCAGTAATGCAGCAGGAACTGCGGCTGATCCTTGAACACATCCGCATAGTTGGACCATACGATCGGGCTCGGGAACCACTGCGGCGGAAAATCGAATATTTTGGATTGATCCTTGAGCGATGTGGTGATCATCCAGAGGAACGGAGCCAGAATCACGAGCGATACGACAATCAGCAGTAGATAGCGAATCCCATTGCCTAGGAAGTGCAGAGATCTATTCTTCATGATGCACCCACCTTTTACGGAAATACCATTGCACGATGGTAAGCGCCAAAACTAGGAAGAACAAGATGAAAGCAACCGCAGATGCATAGCCTAAATCAAAGGTTTTGAACGCCAGTTTGTAGATGTAGTAAACTAACACATTGGTGCTCGTGCCTGGACCGCCATCGGTCATGACCACGATTTGCGAGAAGACTTTCAGCGAGCCTATCAGCGTAATAATGAGCGTTAGGAACAACGAAGGTGAAATCATCGGCAATGTGATTTTCGTGAATTGCTTCCACTTCGAGGCACCGTCAATCGTTGCCGCTTCATAATACATTTTGGGCACATCCTGCAAGGCTGCCAGAAAGATGACCATGTTCATCCCGACTTTCTTCAGTACGCTGACCAGAATAACAACCGGCATCACAAGATGCGTATTGTACATCCAAGCAGGTCCTGTTACACCGAAAAAGCCCAGTATTTGATTGACTAATCCGGCATCTGTCGCAAATACATACTTCCATACGATCGCCCAAACGATGATGGATGTCACGACAGGCGTAAAAATCGCCGTACGGAAAATCCCCATGCCGGGCAGCTTCGCGGACAACAAGATAGCCAGAGCTAAGGACAACCCCAAATTCAGGGGGATTAATCCCGCTGAGAAATACAACGTATTCTTGATCGATGTCCAGAAAAGATCATCCTTGGTTAGCACTTGCGCGTAATTATCTGCACCAACAAACGTCGACGGATGCAGCAGCGAATAGTCTGTCAAGCTTAAAACAAAAGCTGCCAGAATCGGTCCCGCCATAAAGATGAGGAATCCGAGCATCATAGGGGAGATAAACAAATAGCCATATAAAGCATTTCTGCGTTTTAGCCGACTTTGGTTGGAACTCTTTGTCTTCAATATCTCAGTAGGTTTCGCCTCAAGGGCGGAAGCAGGATAAGTGCTCAAGATGTTCTCCACTCCTTAGCGTATTTCACCAATCATAGGCTTCATGTTGCTTGCTGGCGATTGCCAAGCCAGGTGGCCTGGCAACTGCCGCAAACTTTAAATTTACTGTGCTAAAATAGGCGAAACATCTTGTTCCATTTTCTTCAAAATATCTGGAATCGTGCCTGCTTGCGTGTAAATTGCATCGAAATGAAGCTTCATTTTGTCATCGATTTTCTGGAAGTTTTGGAAACCTTGACGTACGCGGCCTTGCGCCATTTGATCAAGTACAGCTGTTTTCATGCTCTCAGGCGACGGACCTTGCTTAAGGAATCCATCGGATTCCAGTACGGACTTCCGGCCTGGCACGAAGTATTGCGAAGTGACCGTCATATTCTCTTTGCTGCTGAGGAATTTCAGGAATTCAACAGCCTCAGCCGCGTTAGGACTGCCTTTGGTTACCATATAAGCGGCGTACCCCAGCGTAGTACCTTGCCCGCCTGAACCTTTTGGCATTGGCGCAATATCCCACACAAAATCTTTGATTGCTTTGGCTTTGCCCATATAGCTGAGCAGATCCTGCTGCATGCCGATTTTGCCGGATTCAAACGTTGTTTGATCTCCTGGTTTCGGATGAATCTTCGTTTTGAACATGGCATCGCTGAAGAATTGCAGCGCTTTCTGGCCTTCTGGAGAATTGAGCGTGAACTTCTTGCCGTCTTTGCTGAAGAAGTCCGCGCCATTCGCCCATACCAATGTTTGAAGCGATTCAATCCAGCTTGCGCCCCAGCCTGCAGGACGGATCAAGTTGAAACCGTATACACCTTTGTCCGGCTGAGCAATAGCTTGCGCCGCTTTGGCCATTTCTTCATATGTCCAATTGCCTTCCTTGTACAGCTCTGTCGGCGTTTTCAGCCCTTTTTCCTTAAACAGGTTCTTGTTGTAGTAAATCATGTTAGGCGGTGTTGAGAACGGAACGCCATAGAGCTTGTCATTTTTCGTTACAAGATCCAGCGTGGATGGAATAACATCCTTGAAGTCATAGGCAGCATCTGTTTTGATTGCCGAAATGTCCTCAATTTGATCCGCCGTCAAAAATTGCGGGATTGCTCGCTCCAGCATCCACATGATATCCGGCGCCGTTTTGGAAGCCATCATCACCGAGATTTTTTGCTGATAATCAGCAGCCGGAATCGTCATAATCTCAACGCTGACATTCGGTTTAATCTTTTTATAATTGGCGATCAAGTCCTCATACATTTTCTTATGGGCGTCGCTTCCCCAGATCGAGAACGTCAATTTCACATCTTTGGCAGGCGCCTTGGAAGCGGCAGCGGCATTCGAGTTTGCCGGGGTCGTTGTTCCTGCGGGCGTATTCTGGGAACCACATCCTGCGAGTAAACTGCTGACTACAACCACAGATGCCGCAACGGTCAATGCTTTTTTCATGTTTATATTTCCCCTCTTTTCGTAGATTTGAAGCGTTTACAATTCTGATTATAAAGAAAATATCGCCCCCCCATAAGGACACGATATCCATAAAAGGTTCGAAATCGGAAGGTGTTTAGGATTCCCTCATTTACTGATCTCGATACTCTGTTGGCGTACATCCGGTTTGCTGTTTGAAGATGGAAGCAAAGTACTTATGATTGGCAAAGCCGCACATCAGGGAAATGTCGGCAATTTTGAGCGTGGTTGTTTGCAGCAAACGTCTCGCCTTCTCCATCCGTTTCTCCGTGACATAATCGGACAGGTTCTGTCCGGTTTCCCGCTTGAAGATGTCCGATAAATACTTAGGATGCAAATAAACTCGATCCGCCAGAAACTGCAGGGAGATGTCTTGATCCAGCGATTGGTGCACGATTTCCTTCACTTGTCGTATCAAAAGACGGCCTTTCTCCGCGCGTTCCCCCTCTTCCTTATTCACCTCAAGATTCTGGGTCACGAGGCCGCATTCTTCCTTGACACGATTCAATAAGTTTGCCAGCTCCACACGGTCCACCGGCTTCAATAAATAATCCAAGGCTCCATAGCGGATAGCCTCCTTGGCATAGACGAACTCATCATGCCCGCTGATCACAATAATTGACATCCCCGGATAGAGCGGCTTCACCCGCTTCATGAGATCAATCCCGTTCATCTCGTTCATGCGAATGTCGGTAATTAATAAATCGACCTTATCCTGCGTCTTTAGCCATTCCAAAGCTTCTTTCCCGTTGCTGGCTTCTCTAATCAAACATCCGGAAGGGATGACGTCTTCAATGATCGCCCGCAAGCCCTGTCTGATTTTCACTTCATCTTCTACGATCAAGATTCTCATCTACGCATCCTCCCATTGAAAAGGTATACAAATACAAAATGTCGTGCCCTCCGGCCCTGACTGCTCGATCGTCAAACCGTAGGCATCCCCGTATAAAATCTTCAGCCTCTGCTGTATATTGCGCAAAGCGAATCCCTTGGATCTGCTGCCATTTTCCCGGCTAGGCGCTGTCTGCATACCGCTGGATTCGTTCATGCGGTCTTCGACCATCTGCCGCTGCGCCTGATTCATCCCTGTGCCATTGTCTGTAATATAGATGTACAAGTCCCCTTCGGATTCCTTCGTCGCAATCAGGATACGCAGAGGCTCACACCCCAGACCGTGCTCGATGGCATTCTCGACAAGGGGCTGCAAGAGAAGCTTGGGCACAAGCGCCATTTCTTGGGAGAAATCCACATGGATTTCATGCTCCAGCATCTTTTCCAAACGAAACGATTGAATGTCCAGGTAGCTTTCGACAAATGCCAATTCCTCCTGCAAAAAAACCAGCCGCATCTGTTTATTAACCGTGTAGCGCAGCATTTTGGCTAAACTGGTTATCACTTGGGATAACTCGTCCTTGTGGTCCTTCTGAGCCACCATACGGATCGATTCTAATGTGTTGTACAGAAAATGAGGATTGATCTGGCTCTGCAAAGCACTTAGCTCAGACTCCTTCTCACGCAGCCGCAATTCATACATATCTTTGATCATGTGTTCAAGCTGCGACACCATGATATTGAACCCTTCGGTCAATAGTCCAATTTCATCGTTCGGCCCACCGCTATCTGCTCGTTCATGAAAATCGCCGTTCTGCACACGGCGCATCTTCTTCTGGAGATGCAGAATTGGCTTCACCATGCGGTTCGATGTCATAATCGCGGCAAAATAAGCAGCAACGATAGCCCCCACGGATATCCATATGGTAAAACTGATCAACTGCCTCGCTTCCGTCTGCACATCGCTTTTGGGGATCATGCTGACTACACGCAGCCCTCCGTATTTGGTCGTTTGCTCCGAAATCATGAATTTGCTGGAATCCGCAGCGACTTCTTGCTGCTCATGCTCGCCGGGTTCCTCTATAAACGGGTACATTTGCTGCGAACTGTCATTAAAGACATACAACTTGCTGCTCTTGGTGACTTTCACCGTTGAGAGAATTTGTTCGAACTCTTTACTTGTCAAATCTACTTTTACGTAGCCCAAATCTTCCGTTGTAATGGGGTCCTTAATTAATCGTGTGAGCGACATCACTTTGGGCGATTCGGTTTTGTAATAGCTTTCATTTTGCGGCGGAATAATGGTTAAGCCCCCATCATTGGCCTTCGCCCTGATCATCCACAAATTTTGACTGGCGTTCCAACTCTGGTTAACCGTCTCCTGCAAATTACTGAATAAGCTGCCGTCCAGTGCGAAAACAAAGATCCCTTCGATTTCGGAGTGGTCCATCACCGCTGAGGCCATCAACTGATTCATTTTGCCGATTTCATCTACTTTCAAATAGTTGTCCTTGCGAAAAGGACCTTTGTGAGAATGCAGGATCTGCAGCACCAGATCATCAAAATAGAGCGATGTTGTCGTTCGTTCCATCTCTTTCACAAACCGGTCTAGCGAGATCGAAACCTGCTCTGTCACCTGGGCCGAGTAAGCCTCTGCATCCCGCTCCATATTCGCTTTATATTTCTGATAGGTGATAAAACCACTGATTAGAAAGGGAATCGTTATCATCAGACAAAATAAAACTAAAAATTTCGTTCGCAGTGAGATAAAAAGGGAGCGATAAGCTCTCATACGCATTCCTCCAGCTTTCCCTGTAGCCAAACTTACACTCAGTCTAATCAGTAGCATGTTCGAAGTAAATGGTTAACTATGCAAAAAACCACATGTACTCTGAAGCGAGTACTGTGGCTAAATGGGAGGATGCGCCGACTAGCTTAAGAGTGCTCCATCCTCCACGAGGACAGCCTGCAGCTCAGCGATGTTAATCTGCCCCGGCTGAACGCCGTGCTTGATCGCAAGCCCTGCCGCTGAGCCTGCCGCTTGACCGGTAGCCATGCAGCTTGGCGTAAGACGCGTAGTTGCGAGAGCCTCATGCGTCGTGGAAATGCAGCGTCCGGCCGTCAGCAAATTCTCAATCTTTTGCGGCAGCAGACAACGGTAGGGGATATCGTAAGCTCCGTCTCCCTTGACCCAAGCAGCGGTTACCCCTTTGCCTGACGGATCATGGATGTCAATCGGATAGCCGCTCCGCGCGATCACATCCTCGAAATGACGCCCCTCTACAACATCGCTCACCTGAAGGGCGTACCGTCCGTCAATACGACGTGTTTCACGGATTCCGATTTGAGCGCCTACCGATGAGATCGAGGCTTTTTCAAAGCCAGGCAAGTTATTTCTCATAAACTCGGCGACCATCAAGACTTGCTTGCGTCCCAGCTCCTCTGCCTCTGTTAAGTCCTCCACGTTGGTTCCGTCCAATCCTTGAACACGCGTAGTATTGACCAGCACTTCGTCATCCTCCGGTCCTGTGAAGAAGAGCACTTGATCGCGATTGATTGGCAGATTGGCTTCCTTCCAGTGCTTGAAATAGCCGAGAACACCGGACAAAGGCAAATCAGCCAGCTCAGAGAAAGGCGTCTTCTTATAAAATTCATCCGGATTATCGATCATATACTGCTTCACCGCAGGCAAATCAACCCCACGCATCCGGAATTTCATCGTCATCGGCTGCGTCAGTTTATCGCCATCACGCCCTTGCAGACAAGGCGCTCCCGATAAATAAGCAAGATCCGCGTCTCCTGTCGTATCGATAAATACCTTGCCCAACACATCAATTCGGCCCGACTTCGACGTTAATTGAACCGACTGAATCCGGTTGTCAACCGTTTCAACTTGATCTACAAAGCTATGGAACAGCAGCTTAACGCCTGCCTCTTTGAGCATATCAACCGCGAGCACCTTATAGATCTCAGGGTGATAGGGAGTGATCGTATTGACGAATCCAACCGTGTCCCGAAGATGTCCAGGCGACGCATTCATCGCCATCAGACGATCGATGATTTCCTGGGCCAATCCTTTAATTACTTGCTTGCCATCCGTTGTATGAAAGGTCATCCACGGATACACCAGGGCTGCGGTGGACATCCCGCCAATAAAGCCGTATTTCTCGATCAATACCGTCTTAGCCCCGCTCCGGCCTGCCGCAATCGCTGCATTCACGCCCGCTGGTCCTCCGCCTACAACGACGATATCTGCTTCTATAATTTTACTCATATGAATTCGCTCCCTCTGCTTAGTCGATAAGTTCACTCGTTTGCTTCCCTCAGTATAGTTTAAAATTAACCTTCATTTTAGTTTAACTTTAGTTTAAAATTAGTGGACAATCATTCGCAAAAAAGGAGCTTCCCAGCTTATGCGCAAACGAGTAACCCTCCATGATTTAGCCGACCAGTTGGGCTTAACTATACAAACCGTTTCCAAAGCTTTGCGTGGACTGCCTGGCATGTCCGAACAGACGCGCAGCGAGGTTTTCCGTCTTGCCCGTGAGCTTGGCTACATGACCAAAGACCAGAAGCAGACGCTCCAGCTTGATCATATCTCGCCCTACCCCGTTGTGCAGCGCCGATTCGTGCTCGTGCAAAACAAGCAATCGCTGAATTTCAACCGCTTGCTGCTGCAAGGCTTGCATGAGCGATTCATGGAATTCGGCCATACCGTGCAGCCTCTTCTGATCCCGCCGCAGCTTAAACCCCCGCAATTCGAGGCGTGGGCCGAGGACCAGGGGCTGCTCTATGCAGAAGGTATCTTCATTGCTCCAAGGATGAGTCATGATCTATTGGAGCAGAAACTGTTGGAGCTGCCGCTGCCTCGCATACTGCTTAACTTCCCGCCGCCGGAATCCAGTGTCGACAGCGTCATTTGGGACGTCTATGAGGCGGTGTACCAAGCCGTTCGGAGACTTGTGCGCTTGGGACATGAGCGGATTATGTACGTGGGAGACACAAAGGATCAACGGGGCTTCGTCATTCGCTGGCAGGCCTTCTGCGAGGCCATGGGGAAAGCCGGCCTGCCGGTAGATCCGCAGGCGCATATCACGCGCCGTGACGGTACGCAGCGGTGGCTTGGGGAACTGGAGCAGGTGTACCGGACACACCTGCCTACGGCCGTAATATGCGGCATCGATGAGGAGGCCGCACCTGTGTATCACACGCTGCGCCGCATCGGCGCAGCAATTCCGCAGCAGTGCTCCTTCGTCGCGCTGCTGAATGAACAGAGCGACACGCTTCCGCTCTGCTCGCGCCCGCATCTGCTCATTCGCGAGACCGGCTACCGGGCAGCGGATCGCATGCTCTGGCGGATTGCCAATCCGCATTTGCCTTATGAGCACGTGCGTCTGCAGGGCACTTTTTTGGTGGGCAGCACCTTGCAGAAGGTGCCGGGGAAGGGCGGGGGCTAGGTGTATTTCAACAACCTTCCCCCTCCCACAACTGGCAGCAGCTCGAGCCGATGGCAATTCGCGCCGCCGACTTTCTTAAACTCGTTTCATTTGCTTTTGCTTACGTGGTATATTGTAAGTTAAATGATCTGACCGGAAGGTAAGCGATCGCAATAGGAGGTCTTTTTTCATGCAAAAAAAGCCAGACAAGGGTCAAAAACCCAAAAAAACGTATAGTCAAAAACCAACTTTTAAACAGAAATCAAGCTCAAGCCCGAGCCTGCCAAGGATCACGCCAGAGAATACCCGTCAATATACGGTGAAAGAGCCTGTGGAGCTTTTGCCTTTTTTAATTGAGAAGTTGTCGAGTCTGGGACGAAATGCGGTAAAAGCGGTCCTCGCGCGCGGACAAGTTGCTGTCAACGGGAAAGCTGTAACGGCCTACAACCATCCGCTGCTGCCGGATCAAGTCGTCACTATTAACAAGGATAAAGTCGTAGAAGATATCCCTTTGGCGGGTATGATCATTCTGCATGAGGACGAAGATGTCATCGTCATTCAAAAAGATGCAGGGCTTCTGTCGATCGCAGCCAATGCGGAAAAAAATGAAATAACAGCCTATCGGCAGCTCACTGCGCACGTGCGCAACCATGATCCCAAAGCACGGATTTTCGTCGTTCATCGCCTGGATCGGGACACTTCCGGTGTCATGATGTTTGCCAAAAATGAGAAATCCCAACAGCATCTGCAGAACACTTGGCAGGAAAGTGTCAAAGAGCGCACCTATGTCGCTTTAGTTGAAGGCATGGTGCGGAAACCCGAAGGAACGATCTCGTCCTGGCTCAAAGAGAATCCGAAATCGCTGAAAATGTTTTCTACCCCCTATCCCAATGACGGTCAGCATGCCGTAACGCATTACAAAACATTGCAATCTAACAAAGGCTTTTCTCTGTTAGAGGTCAATTTGGAGACGGGCCGTAAGAACCAGATCCGCGTCCATATGCAGGATATCGGTCATCCCGTGGTTGGCGACAAGAAATACGGCTCAAAAACGAAGGAGATCGGCCGGCTTGGCTTGCATGCGCGTGTGCTTGCGTTTTTGCATCCGACGACAGGTCAACTTCTGCGCTACGAGACGAGCATTCCTAAGTTGTTTATGAATCCTTTCCGGGAAGTGCCCGGGAAGAAGTAAGTTTGACAGTAGAAAGGAGACAGGGACAGATGAAAGGAGACAGGGACAGATGAAAATCGTTGTACTTGATGGATATACGCTCAATCCTGGCGATCTGAATTGGGAAGAGCTGCGAGCACTCGGTGAGGTTGTTTTGTATGACCGGACAGCGGAGTCTCAAATCGTTGAACGTTCCTTGGATGCGGAAATTGTGCTCACGAATAAGACACCTTTGTCGGCCGAAAGCATCGAGCAGCTCCCTCATCTCCGTTACATTGGCGTACTCGCGACCGGGTACAATATCGTTGATACTCAGACAGCTAGGGACAAAGGCATCGTGGTCACGAATGTTCCGGCTTACAGCACGCATTCCGTCGCTCAGTTGGTTTTTGCTTTGCTTTTGGAATTCTGCCACCGCACCCAGCAGCATAGCGACAGCGTGCTGCGCGGGGACTGGGCGGCTTCGATCGATTTCAGCTACACCCGCTCCCCTCTGATGGAGTTAGGCGGGAAAACGATGGGACTTGTCGGCCTCGGGCAAATCGGCAAACAAACAGCCCTCATTGCCCAAGCCATGGGCATGAACGTCATCGCTTCAGGCAGCGGCAAGCGTGTGCCGGAGCCTATCGCGGGCATCGAGTGGGTGCAGCTGGATGAGCTTTTGCAGCGGGCTGATGTTGTCAGCCTGCACTGCCCTCTGACGCCAGAGACAAACCAACTGATCAATGCACAGCGGATCGCGCTGATGAAGCCGACGGCGATTCTGCTCAACACGGCCAGAGGCGGGCTTCTGCATGAAGCGGATGTCGCGCAGGCGCTGAATGAAGGCCGATTGGCCGGTGCGGGTCTGGATGTTCTGACCGTTGAGCCGCCGAAACCGGACAATCCGTTGCTTCATGCACGCAATGTGATTATCACACCGCATATTGCTTGGGCAACACAGGAAGCGCGCTCACGATTGATGGGCATTGCGGTTAGCAATGTTCGTGCTTATGCGGCAGGCTCGCCTGTGAATGTAATTAAGTAACCCTTTCACAGATTTAGACTTCTATTCCTACAAATGAGCTGTTTTTGGCGCGGATAAGAGCTTCTAGGGGCTCTTATTTGTCTGTGTGGGGGAGTTTGGGTGTAGGATTTGGATTGGTTGGGGAGTTTGGGGGATTTGAGTGACGATAGAAGTCTCCAAAGACTTCTATTCCTACAAATGAGCTGTTTTTGGTGCGGATAAGAGCTTCTAGCTAGGGGCTCTTATTTGTTTGTGTGGGGGAGTTTGGGTGTAGGATTTGGATTGGTTGGGGAGTTTGGGCGGATTTGAGTGACGATAGAAGTCTCCAAAGACTTCTATTCCCAAAAATGAGCTGTTTTTGGCGCGGATAAGAGCTTCTAGGGGCTCTTATTTGTCTGAATGGGGGAGTTTGGGCGGATTTGAGTGACGATAGGAGTCTCCAAAGACTTCTATTCCCAAAAATGAGCTGTTTTTGGCGCGGATAAGAGCTTCTAGGGGCTCTTATTTGTCTGTGTGGGGGAGTTTGGGTGTAGGATTTGAATTGGTTGGGTTGTAGGTGGTAGGTGGTGATTACTAAGAAAACCCAGCCTGCGGCTAGGTCTTCAAGCCCCTACACCTTCGCAAGCCTCCTTACGAACTCAACAACCTTTGTTCAGCCAAAATCGCTCATTCTGAAAATCTAATGAATACCAGATGCGCTATTTCAAGCAATTGATCACAATTCGGCCAATAAAGTACCGGGTAACATCAATCCAGTTCATTACATTTCCAAAGTAGCCATTTTCTCGTCGATAAGCATCCTACAGTTCATTAGATGCCACTCAAGACCGAAAACCTCTAAAGCATAAAGAGCTGCGGTGAACGTCAACTAAAAAGGGAGAACCCCTTAAATCCACCCAAAAATTTATACTTTATTATTAAAAAAGAGGCTGCTTCCAAGGTTTTCAACCTTGGGAGACAGCCTCTTTTCCATTTATTTCAACAAAGCCGCATAATCCAGCTGCGGCACGAGCCCTGTTTGGGCTGCGCGCTCCAGCAAGGTCAAGACGGCGCCATAGCCGCTTTCACCCAGATCAGCGGTGAACTCATTTACGTACAGGTCAATGTGCTGCTGAGCGACCTGCGGATCCATCTCTTGCGCGTGCTGCATGACATAGTCGCGCGAAGCTTCCGGATGCGCCCACGCGTACTGCACCGATGCGCGAGCCCAGCCGGCAAGCGCCTCAAGATCCATCGAGCGCCGCGCAATGATGGCGCCGAGCGGGATTGGCAGGCCGGTGTCGGTTTCCCACCAGCTGCCCAGATCCGTGAGAAGCGCTAACCCGTACGACGGGTAAGTGAAGCGCGCTTCATGAATGACAAGGCCGGCATCGATGCGGCCGTCCCGCACCGCGGGCATGATCTCGTGGAACGGCATGACCACGATCTCCCCCACGCCGCCGGGGACATTTTGTTCCGCCCAGAGGCGGAACAGCAGGTACGCGGTCGAGCGCTCACTCGGCACCGCGACCCGGCGGCCGCTCAGCGCGGCCGGGTCTGCGGCTGCGCCTTCACTGCTCGGCTGCGTCAGCACGAGCGGGCCGCAGCCTCTGCCCAAAGCGCCGCCGCAAGGCAGCAGCGCGTAATCCTGCAGCACCCAGGGGAGCGCTGCATACGAGATTTTCAAGACATCGGGGCCTGTGCCTTCGGCAGCCAACCGATTGGTAATATCGATGTCCGCATATTGGACATCAAGCTCAGGCGCACCCGGAATTAATCCGTGCGCCCACGCATGGAAGACAAATGTATCATTGGGACAGGGTGAATACGCAATTTTCATCTTAAAGCACCTCCGCTAGGACTGAACTTGCTGCTTCTAAAGCTTTAAAGGCATCCCCGATGCGCCAGGCATCGCGGTCGCGTGGACCAATCGCGTTCGAGATCGCACGAATCTCCAGTACCGGCACGCCGCGCTGCTCGGCGGCCGTGGCGATGCCGAAGCCTTCCATGGCTTCGGCTGCCGCCCCAGGCACGCGAGCGGCAAGCGCCGCAGCAGTCGCCGCCGTGCCGGTGGCTGTCGCGACGGTGAGCACCGGCCCCGCTTGCGCGGACAATCCGGCGACTTGCAGCGCCGCCGTTACGCGCTCGGCCAATGCGGCGTCAACGCTAACGCGTGTTGAGCCGAAGCCGAGCTCGTCCAAGCTGCTGAAGCCATCCAGCAGCTCTACCCCCAGATCGGCGGCAATAATTTCGTTGGCAACTACCAACGAGCCTATCTCCGCCTTTCCTACAAATCCGCCAGCAATACCAGCAATAATAACCAAATCATATTCAGCTTTTGCAAGCTCCAAAGCTCCGTTAACCGCCGCCGCAGCAAGTCCCACGCCAGCCAAGGCAAATTCAAAGCGGCTATCATGGCCCAGACCACGCTGGACAGCGTCTCTTTCAGGCGCAACCGCCGTCATTACAAGTATACGCATCGTTAAGCTTATCTCCTTTGTACAAAAAGAAATCTTCTCTTTATTTTACATGACTGCGTTTGACAATTCCAACTAATTTGATTAATATCTAATTAGATATACTTCTAATTAGATGAGGTGACCACACATGCAGTTGGATAAAATCATCACCTACCACAAAGCGCTAGCTGACCCGACACGAATCCGAATACTCATTCTGCTGGCTGAAGGTGAAAGCAACGGCCAAGCCCTTGCCGAGAAACTGGGCATCACGCCTGCGACCATCACGCATCACGCTGCCAAACTTAGGGAAGCCAGTCTTATTTTTGAACGCAGAGACAAGAATACGATTTATTTCGCTTTAAATGAGTACTTTATACGCAGCCATGCCAACGCGACCATCGATCTCATCTATAAAAACAAGAAAGGGGGAACGGCCCCCATGGACGATCAAGAAGCTAAGAGCAACGTTCAGCAATCCATCATTCGCAATTTTTTCACCCAAGATGGTAAACTCAAGCATATCCCTGCCCAGCTCAAGAAAAAGCTAATTGTCCTGAAGCATCTGATCGAGCAATTGGATAAAGGACGCAGCTATACGGAAAAAGAACTGAATGTTTGGATCGAGCAGTTTCATCCCGATTTCGCCACGATCCGCCGAGAGTTCATCATGCATCAGTTCATGTTTAGGGAAAATAACATTTATGAATTGAACCCCGCTGAAATGTGGACGAAATGGGAAACCTTATCTTAAAAGTCGATACCTGTGATTCGCCACATTTCATGATTATGCTAAATATGATATAGTTACTTGTAGAGATACATTTTACAAAAAGGCAGGTGAAACTGCAGATGAGACCTCTTTTCCATCCTGCTCGGGGCGATCTTGAATTAGCAACTATTCTACATGCGCTCAGTGATGACAACCGTTTGAGAGTCATTAAACGTCTCCATGAACACGGCGAGTTGTATTGCGGCGCTATCGAAATAGATATTCCCAAATCCACGCTATCCCATCATCTGAAGGTTTTACGTGAATCCGGGTTGATCCATACGCGTATGGAAGGCACCCTTCGTTATACATCATTGCGCCGCGATGATCTGCAAGCCAGATTTCCCGGTCTGCTGGACACCATCTTACCGCTAGTCAGCACATCATAGCTTCCCGTTCCATGGTTGACCATGGCGATGGGGAGCTTTTTTTCAAATATACAGGGCAAATATCCATACGCCCTCCGCATTTGTAACATATCCTAATTGTGTGAAGGGAGGGATTGACATGAGTTGTGGTTGCGGACCATCAGTACCTTACACTGGCACATCTGTAGTCCTCGTTTTATACATCCTCTTGGTTATCGTTCTTAGTACTTTCGGATTTGGTTGGTAATTGGAAAATAGCGGCTGGGGCGATGTTTTCCGTTCTGGTCGCTTACTTTTTGGATACCTTTTAAGCTATAATCGTAATAGTTCACTAATCAGTCAATGATACATACCTATCCAGGATGGAGCGAGGAATTGTGGCAACTCCGAATTTGACCATTGTGGTCCCTTGTTATAATGAAGAAGAAGTACTTCCCGAAACGGTATTCCGACTCAGCGCTGTGCTGGATGCTCTAATTGCGGACAACCTGATTGCGGGCACGAGCACGATGTTGTTGGTCGATGACGGCAGCAAGGATGCGACATGGGCGCTGATTGAAAGCTTCCACGCTGCTAATTCCTTCGTTACCGGTCTTAAACTTGCCAAAAATGCCGGTCATCAAAGCGCCCTGCTAGCCGGGCTGATGAAAGCTAAAGCCTATTCGGATTGCGTGGTCTCCATCGATGCCGATTTGCAAGATGACACAGATGCTATTCGTGAATTTGTTGTCAAATTCCATGAAGGATTCGATATTGTCTATGGGGTTAGGCAAGACCGCTCGGCGGACACTTTCTTCAAACGAGCCACTGCACAAGGCTTTTATAAACTGATGACTTCGCTTGGTGTGAAAATCCATTATAATCATGCGGATTTCCGCTTAATGAGCAAACGTACGCTCGACAATTTAGAGAAATTTCAAGAGGTTAATTTATTTCTTCGCGGCATGGTTCCGCTGCTCGGCTTCCCTTCCACTCAAGTGTATTATGATCGCAAGGAACGTTTCGCCGGGGAATCCAAATATCCGCTGCGCAAAATGCTCGCTTTCGCCTTCGACGGCATTACCTCTTTCAGTGTGACACCGATTCGATTCGTTACTTTGATGGGCTTTCTCCTGTTCATTCTCAGTGTATTTGCTGGGATCTATGCCGTTATAGGCAAAATGGTCGGCGCCAATGTGACGGGTTGGACTTCTCTCATTGTATCCGTCTGGTTTATTGGCGGTGTGCAGCTGCTGGCTCTAGGCTTAATCGGCGAGTATATCGGGAAAATCTACAAAGAAGTGAAGCAGCGTCCACTGTTCGTCATCGAAAAAGATTTGACAGAGCAGGCGTCGAACGCTGTACAGACCTCTTTGCTCCAAGACAGCAGCCCTGCCGGACAAACCGCTTCTGGGCGGAGATACGGACCATGAATCGCTTCAAAACTCTGCTTTCCAGCAGCTTTGCCCGCTTCCTGATCGTCGGAGTGTTCAACACTCTCGTCGGCCTTTCGGCCAGTTTCCTGTTCTTCAATCTGCTTCACCTGAATTATTGGCTCTCTACGTTCACCGGAAATACGATTGGAGCGATCGTTAGTTACACCTTGAATCGAACCTTTACGTTTCGTTCCAAGGCCAGCGTCGGCAGCAGCTGGTGGAAATTTACTGTCGTTATTCTCAGCTGCTATGGTCTTTCGTATGGCGCGAGTTATCTGCTAGCTGAGGCCGCCGGACAGCTCTTTCCTGTCATTAGCGCTGAATGGCGGCATAATGCTGCTATTCTCGTCGGCAACGGACTATATACGATTGGTAATTACATCGGGCATAAATATTTTACATTTCGCACTAATGAGACGAACGTGCGCGGGGTATCCTAATCGCCAAGAGGTGATGCTACGATGGCACGCAGAAGAAGCCACAAAGCCATGGTACCTGGTTCCGAGCATGGACTCGGACTGCTTAAAGCTCAGGTTATGAAAAATCAAGGTTACAACGTCAATATGGAACGTCCTGATTTGGTTAAATATGAAGTAGCCCGAACGCTTGGCGTTCCGCTGCAGCAAGGCTACAACGGTCAACTAAGCTCTGAGGATGCCGGCAAGGTCGGAGGTCCCATCGGCGGAGCAATGGTGCGAGAACTCGTGCGTATGGCTCAGCAGCAGCTCTCCCAGCAGCGCCCCCCTCAAGGGTAAGCTAGCCGAGAATGCCATAATCCGCCGCAGGTTTACATAGACTAATAGCAAGCTGCTTGCAGCGCTACTTTCTATGTAAAAAAGTCAGGTGATGATGGCCGATGAACCCCCCAGGCAACCGTTCACAGGGGCCCGATTGGAAAGGGCTGTCGGCGCAAGCCGGCGACGTGCTAGGCCCTGAATTCTGGCAGGACATTGCCAGTATCATCCCGCTTACCGGGCCACGAATCGATATGTATGAAACACCCCAGGAGCTTGTCGTTGTGGCAGAAGTTCCTGGCTTGTCTTCCCCTGAGCAAATTCAGCTTTCTTTTCGTGAACAATCGCTTCACATGCGGGGAAACCTCGCAAGGCCTTATCAAGTGACCGATCAGCAGATGCGGCTCTCCGAGCGTTTCTTCGGCGTCTTCGAGAGAGCGATTCGTTTACCCGGCAGAGCCTTAACCGAGCACATGCGGGCACACTATCAGAATGGTTTACTCATTGTTCGCATCCCTCTTTCTCCCCCTGACGGTGAGAAAGTCATCCCCATTCAATTCACATAACGTTCAGCAGCATAAGCCTTGCAGGTGATCATCTTCCACTGCTTGTCGAATCTGCTGAGCGTTATTTGTTTTCAGAAAGAGAAATGAATCTCCCTTTGTCCCCATATAATGAGGAAGAGATCAGTAAGGAAATGGGAGATGGAGGGGATTATCATGGTACGCATTCAATTCCAATCGATCCATATCGATGCCATCGCAGAGACATCCAGCGTGAACAAGGGGACCAATCGGATCATCGGCAGACGTCATTCGGTCAAAGTCAACCAAGGGCTCGGGGAAGTAGCAGGCGAACACAATGTGATTCTCGGCGGCAAGCATGTTGTTCAGGACAGTGATAGATTTGATATGAAACATCCGACACAGAAGAGCTAATTGCCATTATGTGGTTTCAAAAGAAAAAAACGAATCCGAATCCGCCGCTGCACTCGCCTGCAAAACCTAAACCTATACCAGAATCGTCTTGGAACCCAACTCCAACCGATCAAACGCCGCCTAATGTTCAACAATTAGAAAAACGTCTGAAACAATTGGAAGAGGATCTTGCTAAGCTAGTCACCAAGCATCCGCAGATTCATATCGATGTGCTGCATGTTCATCAGCCTGTTTTGGAGAATTTGACGTTCCGCTTAGATCATCTAGACATTAAGGAGCTTAGCGGCTCCTTGAATTTAGGCAATAATTTTGGCGCCAAGCCTACGGAGAAAAAAGGCCCCTTGGACGAGGCCTTTCAACGTGCGCAGGTAACCAAAGACGGTAATAGCGGAGCTGCTAAAGACACCTCTTCGCCTCCTCCAGAGCCGGAGCGTACCGCAACGGGTTATCGGTATACGCCACAATTCAAAAAGTAAAGAGGTGATCCATCCATGTCCTCGTTCATGTCACCGTCATTCATCATCGGTTCGATCCGTATCGGATCGGTCGAAAGCGCGTCCTGCATCAATATGGGCAACAATTGGCCGACCGATTTCCAAAGCAATCAGAAGACTGTGCAAGGGTTTGGCGCCGTTGAAGGCGATAATAATCAGTTAGTCGGCACACGTTCCATGCTGAACGATTCCGATTTCATGGATATGCTCAATATCGGTGACAATGAGACACCGGATTGGCTGCAAGAGATGATAGTCAATCAAGCTCAGACCTCCGGCTTCACCACATCCTCTGCCGCGTCAGAGACTGAACCCGCTGTGACAAATGCTCCGCAAACTGCTGATTAAGCAGCTGCGGAGCATTCTTTTACACACGTCCAATAATGAAATCTCCTTTGGTATACGGCGCATCGATAATATCATTGTCATACACCGTATTCACATTGTTGATCACATAGTTGTTTTCCCCGCTAACTTCTCCCATTCCACTGTTCGCTTTGCCGCTTGTTGTCCAAAGAATTTGCATATTCGTCCCAACGAAAATGCCGGACGCATCTGTAATTGTATTCACATGAATGGAGTCGAATTGAATGACTGGCGGGTCCTGTGGACCTTGCAGATGCATGATCGCATTCCCCCACTCTTTCATCAGACTTGGTTCGCCACAGTTGGTTTAAAGTCCTGATCATTAATCGGAGCATCGATAAAGTCATTATCATAAAGGACATTCACGATATTAACGGAGATCGTATTGCCGATAAACTCGCCGGTACCATAATTGTTCTTACTATGCGAGTCCCAGCTGGACTGTACATTCTCACCGATCCCGATGGTGGCATTCGTATTCTGATTGTTAATGTTAATCATGTTAAAAACGATGGAACTCGGCATGCCGCTCACTCACTCCTGTCCATGGATAGCTTACCATTGTGACTTGTATGTTAGCCTATTCACAGAGTGCCCGCTTGGTGACAACGGCGTTCCAAGTGAAGAAGAAGGGCGATTCTACCGGCGCGAGGAGCGAATAAGAGCCTTTGGGAGCTTCTATTGGTGCGAAAAGAGGCTTTTTCGGCGGGATAGGAGTCTCCAGGGACTCTTATTGGCAATCGGAGGGGCGATTCTACTGGCACGAGAGCGTATAAGCTTGGCTGATGTTCAAGCGAGCTAACAAAAAAAGATCCTTTCCCCAGCGGGAAAGGATCTTCCTTCTTCCTTCGCAAATCTTAGAACCAGATTCCTGGGCCGCCGAAACCGCCGCCAAATCCACCAAATGGGCCAAACCCACCACCGAAACCGCCGCCAAATCCAAACGGGCCAAACGCAAAAGGTGATGTGCCAATCGCTAAGAGGTCAAACAGGACCAAGGGGATGACCGCCTTAACTTGAACCTTTTTGCCATTTTGAGGAGCGACGATCAACGTGTTGCCGCTGATACGCACCAATTTACCTGCTACGCTGGTTCCATCTTTCTTCAAAGCAAAAATATGTTTACCTACCAATTTACGAACGTCTTCTTTACGAACTTTGGACGCCATAAACGTCCACCTCCTTCAGCCACCAGGGATACATTGCTCTATAGTGTACGACTGGATAGGTGAGTTCGCTTGGATAGCTGTCCATTTCTATAAATAAATGCACAGAAGCCCAATAAAAAAACCGTATTTCCAACCCTCATCAGGCTGAAAAAACGGCTTCTTCATTTTGCATAACAGCACCACTAAGCTTTACGGATATTGCCTAGCTCTGTCGTAATCGCATCAATCTCACTGATGCTGAATCTATCTTTACTCGCGACCATGTTGTACAGATCCTTCAGATCCTCATAAACCTCTTCCTTCACGTTGGAGGCCTTGATCGATCCGCCTGTCGCCATGCGCAGCTTCTTCTTAATTTCTTCAAACATAAATTCCACGTTCGCTTCCGACCACGTATTCAAATCCATCTGTTAGTGTCATCCTTCCTTGCTTCTCTTGTCATTATTCTAAAGCACCTGCCTCAGAATGTAAAATAGAACATTGTCTACGCCTTTGAAAATAACAAAAAAAGAGAGACACTCGTCTCCCTTCACGCTTTGATTAGATGGCATTTGTAATCGGCAAATTAGGACCCACCATTTTAACAATCGGACGCTGCTGCTCATGAGAATCAAAATCCAGGCTCACACAAATCAGACGGATGTGCTCTTCTGCCAGTCTTCTTGCTTCTTCATAGGTTTGTTTGAATTGAATACAATAGGAGATAAGGCCGTGCATAGACATAAACAAGTTCCACGGAAGTGTAAACTTCCTATTTTCATAAGCGGGTTGATCTGCGATGACTTGTCTAATCACAATAGCAAACATTTCTAAACACTGTGCTTGCTCGGTACGAGAATAATGTGCTAATTCCGGTTCGTTCAGCATGAACATCATTTCGTAATGATTCGGATTGCTTAAACCAAACCAAACGAATTCCATCATCAGCTTCTGAAGCAGGTTCACGCTAAACCCATGCTCACGAACGATCATTTCCCGCTGACGCTGCATCAGTAAGGAAAAGTCATCTTTAATTAACGCATAAAATAGTTCAGCTTTCTCACTAAAATGGTAATATAACGCTCCGTGACTGTAACCCATTGCTTTTGCGATGCTGCGCATCGTTAAAGCACGATAGCCAAAAGTAGCGAATAAATCCCGCGCCTCGGTAAGTATTCGTTCTCTGCTAAGCTCTTGCGCGACTGCTTTCCTAGCCATTCTTCTATCCCTCCGCATCCTTAGCTTATGAAATTAGGTGAAACTGTCCAATCTCGAACCCGCCTATTCAGGCAGGTTCTTATGAACGATATACGTGTTCTCTCCAGCTGTTATCATGCCTTGACCTTGTGTAATGTCTGTTGCCCAGTTGATAAATGTCTCCGCTGCCGCTGCCAATGGATAGCAAGCTACAGTTACTTTATCCGTAAACTGAATGTCTCCGAGGAGCATCCCCTGATTTCTTAGCTCATTCTCGATTTTGCCATACCACGTGTAATCAACCTCGATAAGCACCTTCTGATGGTTCACTTTATATATGGGCTGTGCAGCCTCAATGCCTATCACGGCTCCATCCGTATAAGCCCGGATAAGTCCGCCCGCGCCAAGCATGATGCCGCCATAATAACGGGTAACTACAACAGCAATGTTCTTGAGCCCTTGATGCTTAATCACTTCCAGAATCGGCTTGCCTGCGGTGCCGCTCGGCTCCCCATCATCAGATTGCTTCTGAATCTGGTCTCTCTCGCCGATAACATAAGCGCTGCAGTTGTGTGTAGCCGCTTTGTGTTCTTTTTTGATCGCTTCAATAAATTGGGTAGCTTCTTCTTCTGACTCTACCGGCCTCGCATGGCCGATGAAACGCGACTTCTTGATGATGATTTCCGACGATCCGTACGATTGGATAGTTTTGAAATGTGCTAGCATAGCCGACCTTTCTTGGTAGAAGGAAACATCTGTTTCACTATATTCTACACACAACCTTAGACTTCGACAATATAGAAAGAAAATTTACCACATAAATAATGGGAATATTGGAACGAAAAAACGACCTATCCGATAGGATTGATCGTTTTTTTACATTCGTTCATTTTTATTGTTGCAAACGTGCTTCCAATTCCGCTTTTTCCTTCTCATAACCCGGTTTTCCTAAGAGGGCAAACATGTTCTTTTTGTATGCTTCAACACCTGGTTGGTCGAAAGGATTCACACCCATCAGGTACCCGCTGATGCCGCATGCTTTTTCAAAGAAGTAAACCATATAACCGAAGGAGTAAGGTGTCATGTCCGGCAAAGTCACGATCAGGTTCGGAACGTGTCCGTCTGTGTGTGCCAGCATTGTGCCTTGGAACGCTTTTTTGTTCACGAAATCCATCGTTTTTCCGCTCAGGAAGTTAAGCCCGTCCAAATCATCCGCATCCGTACCAATCGTGATGTGGTCAGCAACTTGATCCACTTGGATGACCGTTTCGAACAGAATCCGGTTGCCGTCTTGCACGAATTGGCCCATGGAGTGAAGATCCGTGGAGAAATCAACAGACGCAGGGTAAATCCCTTTGTAATCTTTCCCTTCGCTTTCCCCGAACAACTGCTTCCACCATTCCGATACGAAATGCAAGGACGGCTCATAGTTCACGAGGATTTCAATCGTTTTGCCTTTGCGATACAGGGAGTTGCGAACGGCTGCATATTGGTACGCTTGGTTCTCGCTTAATTTGGGATTGGAGAATTCTTGCTGTGCATCTGCCGCGCCTTTCATAATGGCTTCCACATCAATGCCCGCCGTCGCGATTGGCAGCAAACCAACAGCCGTTAGTACGGAATAACGTCCGCCTACATCATCTGGAATGACGAAAGTCTCGTAACCTTCAACGTTGGCAAGTGTTTTGAGCGCGCCTTTTTCTTGATCAGTAGTTGCGTAGATCCGCTTGCGTGCCGCTTCTTTGCCATATTTTTTCTCCAGCAGCTCACGGAAAATACGGAAAGCAATCGCTGGCTCCGTCGTCGTACCGGATTTGGAAATGACGTTGACGGAGAAATCTTTCCCTTCCAACAATTGAAGCAAGTGCGTCACATACGTAGAGCTGATATTATTTCCTACAAAATAAATCTCAGGCGTTTTACGTTTATCTTTGGGCAAAATGTTATAGAAAGAATGGGACAACATCTCCAGCGCTGCACGTGCTCCCAAATAGGAACCGCCAATACCGATCACTACAAGTGCCTCGGAATCGGATTGAATTTGTTTGGCTGAAGCTTGAATGCGTGCAAACTCTTCACGGTTATAGTTCTCAGGAAGATCCACCCAACCTAGATAATCGGATCCTGCACCTGTTTTGTTATGTAATTGTTCGTGGGCTAATTCCACTTGGGCTGACAAGTAATCAACCTCATGCTGGGATAGAAAAGATAATGCCTTGCTGTAATCGAACTGTAGTTTTTTGCTCACTATGCTCGCCTCCACCTCTATATTTTTCCTTTTCCTAGCATACTTATTTGCCTGTACAAATGCAAGTAAAGAAGGCATTCACAGGTTCTATTTCGCATGATAAAATGAACCTAGAGGTGAATGATCATGAAACGTATCGGCTTTATTGGACTTGGCACAATGGGTAAACCCATGGCTGCTAACCTTATTCAAAAGGGTTTTAACGTAACGGTCTATAATCGTACTGCTGAAAAAGCGGACGAGCTTGCTCGTCTTGGCGCTGAAGTCGCTCAGACCCCCGCTCAAGCTGCTCGCAGTTCGGATGTTTTGATTACAATGCTTAGCAATGACGCTTCACTCCTGGAGACTTTCTACAGTGAGCATGGCATTCTGAGTGGTATTCATCCCGCTCTCACGATTATTGACTCCAGCACCGTGTCCCCACAAACAAGTCAAAAGCTGGCGGAGGAACTATCAGCACATTTCGTTGATTTCCTCGACGCGCCTGTCACCGGCACCAAACCTGCCGCTGAAGCTGGCACGCTTACGTTCATGGTCGGCGGCAGCCAAGAAGTGTTCGACGAACAGCAAGACGTGTTCTCGGCTCTGGGCAGCAAAGCCCTATACCTCGGGCCTAGCGGCTCGGGTTCGAATGCCAAACTTGCCCACAACACGATGGTGGGTATTAACTTAGCAGGTTTAGCCGAAGGCTTATCCATAGCAACCAAAGCAGGCATTAACCCTGCTCAATTCTTAGAGATTGTGCGCTCCGGCGGAGCGCACAGCAAGCAAGTCGAACTGAAAGCCGATAAAATTATCGATCGCGATTTCAGCAATCAATTCTCCCTGAAGCTGATGCTGAAAGATCTTTTGCTCGCGCAGGAACTTACCAACAAGTTCCAACTGCCTTCGCCGATGTTGAATTCGGCAACAACCTTGTTTCAGATGGGCCTGAGCAAAGGCCTTGGCGAAGAAGATTTGAGCGCCGTCATCCAGTGCTATGAGGACTGGATGGGTGTGAAAGTCACGCGAGCAAGCGAGGCTGCCGTCGAGGCTGCTTCTGCTGCGGAGAAGCAGGCTTCGCCGCTTTCCGGCCGCGAACGCCGCCGGAACACCCGCGTGAAACTGGACATCAGCCTGAAGCTGTCCATCTACCAGTGGGAGCAGGAAGGCTCCTTCTCCGGCCAGAACATCGACGGCACGCTTTACGACTTGTCGGAAAGCGGCCTGCAAATCACCTCGGCGGCACCGCTTGCGCCGGACATGTTCATCGTCATCCACTTCCCGCAGGAAGCGGAACTCCCGCCAATCACGGCTCGCGTGATTCGCATCGAAACGCATGGCAGCAATTTCCGCTACGGCTGCATGCTTTCCGCGCTGCCGCCTTATGTGCGGATCAAGCTGGAGCAGTATATTGAGGATCATATTGAGTATGCTTTGTAAGTGAATAGCATGAAACGTGCGTGAAGAACATGCCGTCTTTCCCTTAGGGAGAGGCGGTTTTTTTATTTTTACCCTGCTTAGGGTTTACAAGGAGGAGGACTGGATGGATTTTTATCAAGAGCATGAAATCTTTGTTCAGCATCATAAATTGCGACGTTCGGGTGAGCGTCTGCGCCGATTGCAAGAAGGACATGGTTATGCGGAAAAGTTATTCATGCAGCACATCTGGTGGCCAGTTGTTGGGCATTTGCGCTATCTGCATCCGGAATATGAAGTAAGGGATTTTCAAGACAACACGCGGTTTGTTGACTTTGTTTATCTGCGGCCGCCCCATCGGATCTGCATCGAGATTGATGGGTTCGGCCCCCACGCCCGAGATATTGACCGAACCCGCTTCGGCGATAACCTGATGCGGCAGAACCAGTTGATGCTGGATGATTGGAAGGTTCTACGCTTTTCCGTTGACGATATTACAGGACATCAGCGGCGCTGTCAGCAGGTTATTTGGAACATGATGGGACGATGGTATGCCGATGATTGCGGTCGCGAGATGTGGTCGCTCACCAATCGAGAGAAAGAGATCACTCGGCTGGCTGCCAGCGCCGTAGACCCGCTTAAACCGCAAGCCGTGGCAGCACATCTGGGCATCCGCGTGGAACATGCACGCAAATGGCTTCGCAGCTTGCATGGGAAAGGAATTATCAAGCCTGCTAGCGGCGTGCAGCGGGTTAGATCTTATGTGCTCGCCCCTTCGGGGCGGGAATGGTCGGGATTCTGACGGAGTTGGCGCGGATTGGTGGTGCGTCGGGGGTGAGTTGGTGGCTAGTGGCTGGTGATTGGTGATTGGTGATTGGTGGTTGGTGGTTGGTGGCTGGTGGTTGGTGGTTGGTGGCTGGTTAGTGGCTGGTGGGGCATAAGTGGGGCTGGCTGGCTGGTTCGTTAGTTGGCTGGTTGGCTGGTAGCTGAGAATAGCAGTCTTTTGGGACTTCTATTTGGACAAATATACGGTTTGAAGAGAGAATAGAAGCCTCTGGGGACTTCTATATGTTAGAATACTGGCCGAATCTAGGGAATCCGAGCTAATAAGAGTCTTTTACGTCTTCTATTCACCTCTAATGAAGAGAATTCGCACAAATAAGAGCCTGTGGAGGCTCTTATTTGTATTCCGTACGGTGAATAAAGAACATTTCCCAGCACCACAACGTCTTATATGAGGAGTATCAAGCAATAGTGAAGGAGCGATCAATCATGCTTCAGCGTTTTCTTAGAGATAGTTTTCTTCTTCCCGCCGTTTACTTAGGAATCATCCTCTTCACGTGTACGAATTGCGAAAGCATCCCTTTGAACACCCTCATCCAAGCGGAATCACCTGCTGAGATAGGGTCCACTTTGGAACAAATTGTTAGCACTATTCCTGAAAAAAAAACTATCCTCTTTGAAGCCATGAAGAATAATGATACATTTCCCCTATTCCCTTTATCCGATGTCATCAAAACATCCATTTTTACCGAACATCAAGGAATCACCTATTTCGTATTCTCAAAGAAATCCGACAAGCCTGATACTCATAATTTCTATCTGGGTGCCCAACAAGAGAAATTGGTTTGGGATTACGGAGTTATCGCGTATGGAAATAATGATAATTTAGAGCAAATGGCATTCAAGACCATTCACCTTGGGAATCAGAAGGAAGCATTCAAAATTGAAGGATTTTGCGGAGCCATGTGCCCCGTTGTTGTCTATTTTGACCTATCTGAAAAAGCCCCTGCTGTACTATTGCGCGTGGAACAATCCGCTTTCGAATCTGACATCGATCATGATGGAATCTCCGAAATTATTGGTTGTTGGGGAATGCCTAGTACTTGTAACATTTATCGTGTGAACAATTCCAAAGTAACTTCAACAGATATCAATAAATTACTGGGAGCATTAAATGTAAAATATAGGCCTGAATCATCCTCTTTCGTTGCTAACTTCTCCAATCTAGAAAAACAGTTTGAATACATCATTGAAAACGGTGAGTTGAAGATAAATAAGTAGCTCTCTTCAGAACTACTTATTTTGAGTCTTTATATTTTTAAACTTCTAATTGCTTGGAAGCCTTACGCAGCTCATTGGCAAGTCGATGGAACTCTTCTCTAGCTTCTACATCCTCAGTGCTCATCCAAGCGGCCGATAAAAAATGAATAATCTTGTTCGCATCATCCGCGCTCATCATATACTCCTCCTTTTCCTCCAACTGATCAAAACGAGCGAGATCACTTCCTTCTATGATTTGAATAAGCTTGTCCGCATACTTGGGATCCGTGGCGTAGCCTGCACGCTGTAGTTCCTTGCTTGCAATTTGGTAATTGCGTTCATTCAAAACATTCTTGTAGCGTAGATTCTGCGAAAGCAAAAGCGAATGATCGCGTATGCTATCCGCCCAGCACTCGTACACTCTAAAACCATCAACAATTCGCACCCACTTGCCGTTAATGAACTCCTGCGTCGCTTGCTGCTGCCCGCTCCCTTTGATGCCAAACAAATTATTCCCAGGTGCCGAGCGCCCCCAGCCGCTTTCCAAAATCGCCTGCGCAATCGTCACACTCGCCAAAATCCCATAAGCCAGCATATCCGCTTGCGCCGCCGGCGCCACTTGATCAATAAAATTTTCCTTGCTCATAGCCCCTCCCCTTTGCTGCGTAGTATTTGAATCATCTGTTTAAGAAAGTTCGGCAGCGGAAGGCCCAACCGCCCATAATTCTCCGTAATGGAAATCAACTCATTGGCTAAATAAAAATAAATCGCCGCCGTCATCATCAACTCCGTATCAAACAGCAGATCCATCCGATGCGCCAGCATAATAACCAGCAGCATCAACCCTTTGCGCGCGAGTCCCCAAAAACCGACCTGGCTATTCAGTCCACGCTGTTCCTTCATCGAGGCAGCCATCCCCGTCAAATAATCAACGAGAATTGCCATGAGAAACAGGGCCATCAACTCATTCCAACCGCCGAATGCATAAGTTAGCATCGTTCCAAACACCGCTGAAATCATATTAAAATTGATCTGATTCATGTGTAGTTGCTCCTTTCTTTAATAGGTGGAGAAAGGCCACCGAGATTGTAGGTTCTGGGTAGCCTTTCGCAAATAATTACCATGTAATTGATGAGATTTCTTCTTCAGTTTTTGCTTCTGAAAGTGCTGTTTTTAGCTCCCAGTATTTGCTGATGTTGGCGTTTTTGTGGGCTAGCCCGTCTGCGTTGAGGGCTTTGAATTGTTCAAAAGAGTGTGGCTGTGGCATGCCGGAGGCTTTCCACAGGATGGGCTCTGTCGCTATGCCTGCTGCGATTGCATTTAGCGTGCTGTTGAGATTAGTTTGGGCTTCGTAGTCGAAGTCGTAAGTGTGTTCAGTGCCGAGAGCATTCGACTTGAATCCGCTAAGGATTGTTGTGTTGCATTTGGAGTTGAGTTCTTCAGTCTTTGATTGCTTCGATTGTGACAAAACTTGCTCTGGAGTTGGCTGCATCGCTTCCCATGCGGATTGGAGTTGCTCCTCCGTTGGCTCGGGAGATTCTAGGTTCCATTTTGCGATGTATGGGCCGTTTCCGTCTGAGTCGTCTTGGACGATGAAGTCGGCTAGGGGATTGGCTTGTGGGTGTAGGTGCATGATTGCTTGTGGTATGTTCATTTGGGTTTCCTCCTTTATGCGATACGTGTTCCTGTGAATGTTTGGAAAACTGTCTGTGATGCATCGGCTACGACAGCATTTGAACAACAGAAGTACACATTTACCATATCACCTGCGTTAAGTTTTACTGTTTGAGTCATCCCAATTTGATACGATGTAACAGTAGCTACTGTCCCAAATTGATTTGGCCTAAAACCTTCTGCACCATTAATATATAAAGACATGTAAGCATTACTGTTTGCAGGCATGGAATTTATACGCAAATTTGCTGTAAATAAGTATAATCCGCTATCTTTAGCTATAAATGTAGATGTTGCTAAAGTGAATTCCGATTTGTTATCGTAAAAAGTAGCTTGAGAATAATTTACTTTTGTAATGGTTGACGCTGAGAAAACTTGGTTCGAAGCTCCTGTTTGATATGCAAGGAATGCGCTTCTATTTGCTTGTGTGTTATCTCCCCAAGGATTAATAATTGCGCCGCGAATCTCAGCTCCTGTTCCAAGACTTTCTAAACCAGACGGCTGAGAATTAATTTTAACAATTTCTCCCCCTAAAGTAGAAGCGAGGCTAAAGGTATTATTAGTACCAGAATTCAAATCGCTGATAAGTTTACCTAAATTAGCTAAAATGGCATAATTTCTATTAGATATTACAGTTTGAACGACATACATCATGCCAGTATTCATTTGTATACCTATTTGTGATAGTGCTGATGTAGTAATATTACAACCTGAAACAATAACCCTAGAACTGTTATTTGATGAAATTGCTGTTCCCGTTGTAGTGGTTATGTTTAAGCCTGACAAGGCTATTTCCGTGGTATTGTTAATAATACTGTAAAATTGAGATACGTTAGCACCGCTATTAGATGATATTAGTAATTTTCCTTGACCGACAAAGCCGTTAATAATAATTGATTCAGCATAAGTTCCTGCTGCTACATTCACGGTAACAAAGTGGTTTATAACTTGTGGGATTTGATTAATAGCAAATTGGATAGTCTTATATGGTTTTACTGCGCTTCCATCACCATTATCTGCACCATTTGTAGCATCCACATATAACGTCATATTTGCCGTAGTTTTTTGCGGCACATTATATATTTGTCTAGCTAGAATCTCATTAGCACTAATTCGTGCGTCTTGGTCTGCTTGATTAATTGCTAATGTATCAACAACGGTTTTTAAGTTGCTTGCTGCTTCTCCAGAAACTCCTGTTATTGGAGCAGACAATAGATGTTGGTCGAGGGCAATATATGATATTTCGTATGTTGCTGTTGGGTCGTAGGCACTCGGTATTTTTTGTGCATAACCGTACCCTAATTGTTCTATCGTTGCTGTTCCTACAGGTCTTGATCCGATAAACCAAGCGTCATCACGCCCATTTTTGTAAACTCTTAACAACCTACTGTTTCTATATTTAAGTGGTGACGACAGTGTGTTAATTTGGTTAAAGCCAACAGATATAAAAGAAGCATCTACTTTTTCTCGCACTATAACCCCTTGCCCTACTTCAATCTGATTCAATCCCTCATGTAAGGACATTCCTGCATCTACTTGGATTTCTTCAAACGTCGGTGTAGCTAGTTGATAGGTTAGCCTGTACGTAGTAAATCCGCTAGATGGAGTGGTAGGAAGTGCACCAACACCAGACGCGTTTATCCATGAACCAAGTGTGCCAACGGTGTTTTGTGCACCTCCCGTTGTAGGTGTCCAACGTCTTAACCAACCCTTTGTTCCAGTTCCGTTATATGGTACTGGTGCCGTACTCCATGACTCTTGTGTAGTCATAACCCAACCATAGAAATACGCTTGTATCTCTTGTACTGTGGGTATATAACTTTCTCCCCAACCACTGTCTGTGTCGGATACTTCCATAAATAAATAACCATTTGAATTTAGTTGTGATTGGTCTGCTCCAGAAGGTGCGGCGGGTACATGTGTTAATATTTTACCGTCATACTTTACGACTATTTCACTATTAGCGAAGCCATTAGATATAGGGACTTTGACTTCTTTCCAACCAGTTAAGTCTCCGCTAAACACCCAAGACAAACTACCATCAAGTGCCATATCCTTAAACCGCTTCTCAAGAAAGTATTTCCCATCACGTTTGAACAGCGTATCGTAGACGCTACCGTCCATAGAAGAAGCTAGTTGTACGTTAGGGAAAACAAGCAGATCGTCATTCCGTGGTTTGAATGGTTTGGCTGTGGTGCCAAGATTTAGCATTGGGTTAGAGAAAATATAACTTCCTACGCCTGAAACAGTATTGCCTAGATAAACTGTGATAGAACTGTTAATACCGCTATTAAATGTACGTGTTCCTGTAGCCCATCCTAAGATAATTCCACCAATCGGATCAATTATCGCACTGCCGAAATTTGGGGATGCTGTAAAACTTAAAGTATAATCTTGATTTGGCCTAACAGGTATTTTAACAGATAGCTGTTGCGTGTATGCGCCTGTAGCTGAAACAGTTGTAAGTGTACCGGAATATGGCTCTGTTAAGGTATACGTTCCCGTATCAACCCCTATCGTCCATTCATTAAACGTAGGCAACAAGTTTTCACCATACTTAATTACATAAGGTGCATTCACATGTTTTACATCATCTACGTATGGATATTTAGCTGAAACTTGTGCAGTTGTCATACTGTCAATTGCCGTGTATTCAGCTTGTGTGATTTCGTAAACGCGAATAGAATCAAAGTAGCCGCCTTGTCCTGTAGCTCCAGTCACTTGGCAAGCAGGGTATGATGCATTGCTCGAATTCGGGATAAACTTAGCCCAAACCGTGTTAAACTTCGTTGTGTCTGTAACACTTGTTGTGGTTGCGCCTCCGTTATTTGTCATCTTAACGTTACATGAAGCGCCACCTATACTTTTAATGTCAGCAATCATGATATAGCGCTTTGTCGTGTCATAAGAAACATAATTTCCAACAGTGTTTCCCGAAGTTTGACTAGCATTTAAAACAACTTTCATGCTGGATGTTCCTGCAGAGTAAGTACTTGTATCTATCGCGGCAGTTACGTTAAATTGTCCAGAGATAGGAGCCAATGACGTACAACCCCCATCACGCCCCAACAAGTTAACCAAAGTGCGCCCACGAATGTTTATCCCATTAAACGGCGCCGCCTTCGGAGCCGTAACAACCTGCAAACCATTCACCAAATTCACCGCCATAGGCGCCGAATCAGCCAACTGCCCCCCAACCTGTGAATCAATCCGATCCCAGTTGTCATTCAACATCGTGTTAATATCAAACGTGTCATTTCCGTCCGTAGACGGGTTCTTCTTATAAAGCCCCATATTCGTTGTCGAGCTCGGCATATGCGTTTCCCTCCTGGTTAAACGGGGATGAATGGCGCGAAATCGGTCATTTTCCTCGTTTGAATTTGATTGATGGTCATCGTTTGGTGCAGCTGATTGAGCAAGAAGTATTTGTACTGGTACACAACTTGCAAATGTGCCGGTTTGATCTCGTCGATCGCCGCCTTCAGATCGCCAAGATTCGGCGGCGTGCCGAGCGCGTCCACGAACCGCACGGTGAACTGATACGCAGCCGGCTGCTGCGTCACTTCTACCGCGCCGCGACTGTACGCGCTAGCCACGCTCTCGATCAGCTCGACGGTGACGGTCCCAACGCCGCGCAGCTTGGCGTTGATGACCGATCGCCGCTGATCGTCGGGCTTGCCCGGCACCGGCGCGATGCCGAGCTCGGCTTCCCAAGCGTCGAGCCCCCACGTGGCGGAGCCGACGAAGAACTGCGCCAATGTCTCCTCCAGGGAGACACGCACTAGATCAAGCTCCGCGCCCTGCGCTTGCAGAATGCCATCCATGATCCGCGAGGTCTCATAATAGCGAGGCAAATATCCCTTCATCCTGACCCCGCTCATACTCGCATTTATACCCGCATTCGCACTCGCATTCATACTCCCATTTGTACCCGCATTCACACCAGCATTCATACTCCCGTTCGTACCCGCATTCACACCAGCATTCATACTCGCGCTCAAATCCGTATTCACACTCACAGCGTCACCGCCCCAATGACAGCAACTTGCCCAGCGCCGATCACAATGTTGGTTCCGCCGCCGTTCAGCTGCAAGCCGGCATAATCCTGCACGCCCGGCGTGTCGAGCAGCAAGGAGCCGATGCGCACATAGCGCACATATGGATCAACTGAGAATGCTATTTCCGCTAAATAGCTGCGAACAGTCGCCACAAAATCAGCTTTAACCTGCGCTAAGGTTCGGCTCCCATTCAACGTTACACTTGCCGTGATGCCTACCGAAATTTCGGAAGCCGCAACGACGGTAACCGCTGCACCGATAGGCGCTTTGCCAACCAGTGGCGACACTGGATAAATATACTGCTGCACAGCAGCGACAACGGAAGGCGAAGCACTTCTTTTGTCCGTACCGATGACAACGACTTTCACGGTGCCTGGACCGTTCCACAAAGGCAGCACCTGAGCTGCACCAACGCCTGCGACATCGAGCGCCCAGTTGAGATAATCCGCTTTGTTCCCGCTTGTTCCGGGAGAGCGGACTTTAGCATAATAGCGATTGAGCAGCGCTGCATCTCCTTCTATTTCAGCTCCACCCGCCATCGGCAAGGCATGACTCACACCTGTAATCCCAGCGATAGGCGAAATCAACAGGCAAATTGCACCACTGGGTACATTTCCCCCTGTCCCGCCATTCACAGCAGATGCCAGCACGACAGCACGCCCCGAGCCATCTACAACGCCCACATCCAGTGTCTCAAAAATAATCGAAGCCGTCCCATGATACGTATCCGCCAGCGTTCCGATGCGTGTTCCTTTAGGCACAACGGTTCCCGACGTTCCTCCAAACTCAACGGCCCCTGAGGCCTTAACGGCATCCTTGCGAAAAACGCCATGCTCCGCACAACGCAAATCCAAATACGGGCCAAAGGTCGTCCCTGCAAAACCTCGCCGCAAAACCTCCTGCGACTGAATAGCCGCCTGCGCCAACTCGATAGAAGCCGGAGCCAAGGCATCCCAAATGTACGATCCCTCGGATTGGTCCAGATCGGACGGAAGCCTATCCAGCATGCGCCCCCGAATGGCTTCTTCGGTCTGCTCGGTCAAATAATCCGGTAAACTAGCCATATTAACTGATCACCACACTTCCCTTTATGTTCTTTTGCTCGCCTCGCACGTTGGTGATTTCACATTGAAACGAGCACTCGCTATTTTTCCATTGAAATGTAAAATGGCGTACATCCGCTGTACGCGGATCGACTTTCAGCGTTTCCGTCGTTATCCGGGCGATTTCCATTTCATTCGCCTGCCTGGTCAAATGCCGAGCAATCAAATCCTCAAATTCCTGACCATACGTCCGTGAGTATACGAGATGCGCGTAGCGCTCCGTACGCAGCGCCTTTTGGCACCATTCCAGCCATGCTTCTGTAGCCGTGCATTCGGCAATTCTCCCCGTCTGGGTCGTTACGAATTCACCGAGTGAATGGTCAAACTTCGGGCTGCGCCCAAACTTAACCGCTCCTTTGCGCTTCTCCCCAACAAGGGTTCCTGCACCTGCTCCAGTTCCTGTCCCAGTTCCCACTCCTGCCCCAACCTGCGGAAATAAATTCGGCATCTATTTCACCACCTTGCAGATGATCACAGCGTCATTGCCATCATTGATAGGAATCGCCAAGACACGGTCTCCAGACTTCAAGCCATGCTGAAACTCCAAACGCACATCCTCCACCTCGGACTCGCCAAAAGCAAACGTCCCCTGCCCGGTCACAGCCCCGCTGCCGCTGGTCAATCCAGTAACAGTCCCACCTAGTGTAAAAGCAGGCAAATGCAGTTTCGCCATCCAATCCGCCACATAATAGTCAGCAATCTCATGTTTAAAACGATCCAGCTTGAGTCCCCCGGCCGTCATCGTTCCCAGCTCCGCAGGCAGGCCTGTGATAGCCGATGCCGCATGTCCAGACATCCGATTGTCAAGCGTAGTCGCGAGCTTTTTATACGGATTCATTCATGTAATACCTCCTTCTTACCAGTTCGGGGCTGCCCAGTTCCAGCACCATTTTGCCGGGGTCGCCCAGCTCATGCCGGACGGACATCGCGATCAGCTCCATCCCGCTGCCAGCCAGATCGACTTTATCGCCTGCGCGAATCGTGTTGATATCCAGCGATGTCACGCTGATGGTTTCCTGCACGCCCGCCAGCAGCGCATGTGCGGCCTCTTTGGCTTCGCTGACAGAGTTGTAGCTGCTGTCCTGCACAATTTTCTGCAAGGTGCCCAGTGCTGCAATTTCTCCTTCTTCCACGGCTAATACTTGTGCGGCAGCATCGTCACCAGCCTCTTTGGTGCCCAGCACTTTTACCTTGGTCACAGCGCCTTCGAGCGTCCTTTTCTGCATAATGCTTATCACATTCTCGCTTGGCTCTAACGACCAAACCACCCTGTTGCTGCCAATTTGCACAAGCTCCAAGCCTTCGACTGTCATGCGGGGGCGATACATCGGACCGCCTTTCTTGGCCGTTTCCTTCAAATCTTTCATCATCATCCCGTAGATCGACTCCGCGCGATAAAGCGCCTTTGCCAGCTTCACTTCCGTATCCGGTAAACGGTCATACCGAATGTTCCAATCATCGGCGTATTTGCGAATGCGCTCGCTCGCCGTCATCCCAGCCGGGAACACATATTCATCCTCGGATTTGGCCAAATAAATCGTGCGATCATACATCGTGACTGTCAGCCGGTCGCTGCGTTCATAGTGATTCTCACACTGCCAAACAACGGCGGGATTCAGCAAATCAACCTGCTCGCTCCCGCCAAAAGGAACCCCCAACACACGAACCGCTTGTCCTGGCTTCATCCCCGGAAAATCCGGTGATACAACCAGTGTCGCCTGGGCCCTGTAGGAAATCTCATCCAACGCCTCTTCCAGCGTCAGCTCATAAATCAAATCCTGAAAGGCGTACCGATCCTCCAGCCAAATATCATAAGCACCTGCCAACCTTTGTGCGGTCATCACGGTATCACCAACTCTTGGTCTGGCTGAATCAGATCGGGATTATCACCGATAATGGCCCGATTAGCTTCATAAATCTCCCGCCAACGGCCGCCGGAGCCTAGGTTCATTTTGGCAATAGCCCATAGAGAATCGCCGGACTTGACCTTATAAGTAGGAGGCACCGGTTTAATATCAGAACGCGCCTCCCCGCCTGAGCTGCCCAACCGCTCATCCAATGTTCTTACTTTATAGTCATTCCATGTACGAAACGTCACATCGAAATACACATCGCCGGGCTCGCCGCCCCTAAAATTGCTGTTATGCGCCGAAAGCATGACCAGCACATTCACATCGGTTTCCGTAATAATCAGCCGCAGCGGTTCCTGGCTCTCCATCCACGTATTCAACTGATTCATCGCCGTTTGTGGATTAGGCAGCGGTTTATACTTGCAGTAGCTGGCATCATAATCCGCCGGAAAAAAAGAGGAGAAGGCAATTTCCTTCACCTTCACTCCCTGCGGCACATCCAGTTCACCGCCACGAATAATCGTGATCGTTTCAAAGCTCTTGTCCCGGCGAAAGTTCACCTCAGACGGATTGACAGGGAAATGGAGTTTCAAGCCGCTTGGATCTTCCAGCGTAAAATCCATCTGTTTATCAGCCATAAGCGCCCCCTCCGTTCTCTACGCGATTTTGAATGGCTGCATTGATTTGCGAGGCGATTTGATGCCCGATGGTGAGGGCCAATTCTTCCTCATTCACTTCTTCTTTGGGAAAATTAATCGTGATCCCGTCCACCGTAATCTCATATTGGTTAGGCGGTGCAGCCTCCTGACTCCCCCCGTTCCCTCCTGAGGTATTCGCTTGCAAGGGATCAGCAGCCGCAGACTCGCGACCCGCAGGCAGCAGATCTGTTTTGGATTCCTGATCCTGGGAGGCATCCTTACTCCCAAATAATTTATCATTAATATAGGAACCGGCTTTATCACCAAGCCAACCACCCACAATACCGCCAACAGCTGTCCCTACACCTGGTAAAATAAATGACCCGATCGCAGCTCCCAATGCAGTGCCTGCTGCGCCTGAACCTGCTTGAATCGCTGCCGCCGCCTTATTATCGGAGGTCAAAATATCTACGGCAGATAGTCCGATACCGAGCGGCTTCAACACTTTTCCACCCATCTTCAGCAGCTTGGAGCCTTTTTTGAACAACTTGCCCAAGCGCCCTCCTTTCGGAGCTGCCGGATTTCCTTCCGGTATCACATCTGAGGCGGGCGGCGCCGGTGGAGGAGTTCCACGTGCTCTTTCCCCTGCACTAGCTTCCGCTTTATTGCCCTTCGGCTTGCTCTTGGGTGCAGCATCGCTTGTCTTCGGTTTCGTTTTGCTGCCGCCTTTGCTCTTCGTTTTCGAACCGGATTTGGACTTGGTCTTATCCCCGCCCTTGCACTTCGTCTTCTCCTTGGCGCAAGGATCGGTCTTCCCGCCTGCCTTTGGCTTGGTTTTATCTCCCGCAGGCTGCTTGCCTTTTCCCGTAAACAGCTCCTTGAGGATTTTGATCCCCTGGGCAAAACTTTTAAAGCCTGCCCCAAAAGCTTGGAAGGCCTCCCCCAAAGCTTTAATCGCCTCGGCGATTTTCAGAATTCGATCAATCCACGTATCAATCGGGTTCGTATCCGGTTTGGTGGTCACGCTCAGCATCGTCACGGATGCCGAAGCGGAAGCCGACGCTTGAGCCGCTCCCTTCGCCTCCACGTCAATGGATAGACTGCCGCCGAGCCCCTTCAACAAATCGCGAAGCTGCTTGGCGTTCCTGAGGATGTCCTCACCCAGCATCAGCTTCAAATCCACTTTCGTGTGGCGCAAATCCGCCAATTGCAGCAGCAGACGGTCAATCACGAAGGAGAAGTAATCCCTGATCGCAATCGTCGGTCTGGCGGTAATCTGACTTAATCTTGCGCTGGCCTCAGCAGCCTTGCCGAACATATCTTCCAGACGCCTCGTTGATGCGCCCGTCCGGTCTACCATACTGCGCAATCGATCCTGCGCAGCCATCATTTTGGCCATATTGCCAACTAATACGGTTTCACTCATCGCTCTCACCTCCTTGCGCGATCGCGCTCTCGCTGCAGCGCTTGTTCCTGCTCCAGCTCGAGTTCCAAGCTGGCGAGCAGGAATTGCTGCTCACCGCGAGGCAGCTTCCAGAATGCTCCGGGGCGCAGATGGTGACGCGTCCACATCGCATGGAGCATCGCCGGGAGCCCCCCGGAGGCAATTAGTTTTTTACTTCATCCAGCGTCGTGTTGAAACCGCTTAGATCCAGCACTTCATCCCCAAGCGCAGACAGCTCGCCTGCGAGCAAAATCCGCTTGATCACTTCCTCGCCGGAGCTGGCTTGATACTTCGTCAGCAGCCTCGAGTCCCCCCAATTGGGGGACACGGTGGCAGCAGCTATCAACGCGACGTTGAACTGCTCTTCATCCAAGCGGTCGGTGTGCACGCCTCGGCGATCCGAACGTTCCGTGCAGCGCTCTCGCAGCGCAAACACCTGCTTCCCGGTTAATCCGCGCAGAATAATCGGGACGCCGACCCTCGAAAGGGTCACCGTCTTTTCTGGCAATTGATCCGCGTCGAGCAGCTTTTGCAGAATCTGTTCATCCGTTAACATGATCGTGTTCCTCCTCTTTTAGATATCTCTGATCGGGTCATTCAGTGTGTAGCCCTCGAACGTGAAAGAAACTTCTTCCTTCACTTCCTCACCTGCCGTCCAATTCGCCAGCTGCAGCTTGTCGAGCATCACATTATTCAATGTAATCCGCTCGAAACCGTAGGAATCGGGATCACTTAATTTGGAAACGAGACTGAATTTATCGAAGCCACGGGCAATCATCTTGCTGGTCACTTTGAACCCGCTCATCGTTCCCGTTCCCTTCATAGCGCCTTTCTTGTGACGCACCCAAGGGTCGCCGGCAAGATTCAATTCTTTCTTCTGAATTTCCACATTGGCTTCCAAATGGTTAAAATTCGATTGCCATTCCCCTGCAATAAAGACCTGGCCATACGTCCCTAAAATAACTCTGCTCGCATCTAAACTCATCGCTAGTCCCCCTTAATTTACGATAAACGTGCCAAAAATTTGTTCCATCACGTCCGTCAGCTTCGCTTCCCACTTGATATACACTTGGTCGGCAGCCGGCGTCAGCACCGAGCCTTGACCATAATAGGCCGGATTCAAATACACATCGAAGTCTGCCGCTTCAATTACACCGGCTTGCGCCAATGTCTGCATATACTGCTTAGCTGCTTCCACTAGTGCCAATCTTCCTTCTTCGGTGTTATTCACCTTGCCAATATAGCTGTCTTCCGCTGTGCGGAGCAGATCGTTGTTAATCGTATCCATCACACGAATGGTGCGGATTTTCTTCCAGGCCGCGCTCTGTCCTTGACGCAAGCTGATCAAAGCGTTCATACCGCGAAGCGCCTTTACTTTCTGACCGTCATGGTACAAAAGGAAAACCCCGTTCTTCACGGCCGTTTCCTGTTCGCTTCGCGTCCAGCGGCGTGTCACATCACTGAATGGCGCGACTGCGTAGGTGGTCGATTCGCTTAACTTCTGATCCGCGATGAGGCCAGCAACATAGGCGGAGATATACGCCGAACTATAGCTTGTCCCCGCCAATACAGCCCCAGTTCCCACGTTGACGATGGCTTCGTGATTGAAAGTTGCGCTTCGCGCTGTCGCTCGGCTGACCGCATCGGCCGCAATATCGTCGGCGGCTGAACCGCCCAGCACCGTGACAATGCCTCTGCCTTCGCTGCGCAAACGCGTCGTCCAAGCAACGGTCGAAGCTTGAATGCTCGCATCCGATAACCCATCCAGCGCTAGAACATGGAACTGCTGGGTTTCAAGCGCGCTGAGCGCATTCACATAATCTGTGGAAGCGATGCTGCTGATACCGGAGTTGCCCCCTGTTAATGCGCTGCCTGCGACCGGCGCGAGTGTGCCATTGCCTGGAGCGATTACCGATGCTGTCAGCCATACGTTGCCGGCATCCTGATTCATCGCATCTGCTGCCGCTTGAATGGTGCTGCCTGAGAAGGTAAACACTTTGAGAATCGCGGTTCCTTCAAGGAGCTTCAAGTCTTTTTTGGTCCCGTCCACGGCATTCGTCTGTACGATGACAGAGAAGTTATTGCCCCGAGTACCCTCGTATTTGGCGGTAAGCTTTAGCACATTGGCCGCTGCGGAGTCCTTCAGGGTCACGCTCGCTTTGGCCGCTGCCGCATCGGCAATTCGGTAAGCGAGCAGCTTCTTCGGCTTACCAAGCAGAGCCAGCTTCAACACAACCGGCGCCGTAGCTGTATCCCCTTGATCAACCCCATAAGCATCATAGATGCCCTGCTCACTTGTAATTTCCACAAACTGCCGCACCGCGCCCCAGTTCGCTTTCACAGGCATCGCTACTACGCCTTGCCCGCCAGGCTCAATGGCGCTTAACGCCGCCGCCTCAAAATTCATATAAAAACCCGGCAATACCGGACGATCCGTTTGACTCCAAGTTCCACCTGCCATTATGCCAGCACCTTCCTTTGTAAAAAGTTTTGAATACATTGATTCGCTGCTTCAAGCGTAAAATCGGTCTCAATGCTACCATGCAAAGCGCCGATCAGCACTTCCGGTTGGCAAGCAAACAGCGCTTGCGATTGAGCGATTAATTCCTCTTTGGGATAGGATGCCGCTTCTGCGGATTCTATCTGTTTGCCCGTTGTTTTCGTCGTACCTTGTCTCAAAATGAATCACCTCAATTATCGATTTGTGTTGCGGTATGCAGGCCGGCAATGAGCGGGAATGTCCCTTGCGGCACTGCAGCAGTACCACTTAACGTCACGCTAACCGTCCCCGTGGACAAATCGCCAGCGCGAATGCTGACGCCGGCATTCAACACGGTTAGCCACCTGCCGCCGACACCGGCCATAGGGAGCTTGGCTTGTTCAGAAAGCCCCAACAGCAAAGCCTGGGCAGCTAATTGGTACTCGCCTGCCGATCTTGCCGCAAGCTGTCCAACGAACTGTTTGGTCAGTTGGTTGGCTCCTCTTGATGCTGCGGCGCTTTGCTCGTTCATGCATTGCCAGGAGACGCTGGGACGGCATGTCCCATTGAACCCGCGATAGACACGCCATGGCGACCCTAATGCTGTTTCCGTGAACAGCGATATCGCTTCCAGCCACGGTTCTGCGACAGGTGCAACCTGTTTCAGAATCATAACCGCCTTCATGATATAGCGGCCCGACGCATCCTTCTCCTGCAGAGCAGGCAGCGAAGTCACTTGTACCGTATAAGCCTGTCCGTCCACCTCAATGACGCCTGCTAGCGGATTAAGCAGCTTATGAATGGCGCTCCATATTCGATCCTGCGAGCCCTGTGGCGTTGTGTGCCTCGCACTAAGGCTTAGCTTGCGCCAGCCTTGCGGCGCATCAAGCTTGAATTCAGCGCTGCCGCCAACATGACTGAACCATGCGGCTGCATCCGGAGATGCCGGCACGCTGTCCACGAACAGATTGCTTCCCAGCGTTCCTTCACCCTCCGATTGAAGATAGAGCGCTAATTGATTAGCTAGATTAATCATTCACTTCTCTCACCTCCTTTCGGGCATGTCCTCTTACGTTTGTTTTGAAATTCAACACATTTTTTTCTTTTTCAACCTTTTCCTGCACACATTCCGCCGTTCCACATGCTTCACTCCTTCCGCTCGTCCTCCAAGCAGCCTTCCGAGGGCCTAACTCGACACAAGTCAGAACGATTTATACCAAAGCCTGTTCAGGAACATCGCCTCCCTTATCGGTCTACACAACGATCTTACCACGCCCCTTCGATGGATGAACTGCCAACTAGCGGCCAACTTGCTGGGGACCTTCCAGCGTCTTCTTCCTGCTGGTTACTTCCAATCGCATCATGTAGGCTAGCTTGCTCATCGCTTTAGCCTTCACCCGGCGATACGTGCGTTCGCTCAAATTCAGTTCATGGAAGAGCAAGAAATCAAACACCTTTTCCTTTTGCAAATATCGCCTGCGAATCATTTGCTGTTCCTGCTCATCGAGCCTTGAGACAACCTCTTCAACCTCCACACACAAATTTGCCAAAAAAGCCGCAGTATCAAGTTCGTTCAAACTTGGCAAAGCTGCCGCGGTATCGACCCCATTCAAACTTCGCAAATCTGCTGCGGTATCGACCCCATTCAAGCTTCGCAAATCAGCAGCGGTATCGACCTCATTCAAACTTCGCAAATCAGCAGCGGTATCGACCCCATTCAAACTTCTCAAATCTACCGCGGTATCGACCTCATTCAAACTTCTCAAATCTGCTGCCCTCGGCGCTGGTTTGGAACCAGCAAAAACTCCCCGATCCTTGCGCATGCTGCCAATAGACTGGTACATCCGCACCATTTCAAGCACTCTTTCCACACGTTTGCGCGTTGCTTTCTGATCGATGTCAGCTTGCTCTATATCTATAATGCGATCCATCATCTGCGATCATCTCCTAATATTTGTCGTTTTGAATTTCTAAACAAATCATACGACGTCTCGTGTATAATTTCAACACAAAAGTTTTGAATATCAAAACTTTTTTATCCTTCCCTCTTGTTTTTTGCACCACAAACCATTTACAATAGAACAAGGTGATGAAGCGATGAAAGATATGGTGCAATTCGGCATACGAATCCGGCATCTGCGAAAGATGAACCAATTCTCTCTCAGAGAACTTGGCGAACGATCCGGTGTCAGTTATTCATTTATTAACTCCATAGAAAATAACCGCTTCAGCCCATCCAGAGAAACGGTTATCGCCTTAGCCGATGCGCTTAACAGCGCAGAAAAGGACGAGCTTCTGCTGCTTGCCGGATTTGCTCCGACAGAAGAAGAAGCACTTGAAGGACCCCATTCAGGCGGTAATTTTGTTGATGTCGATGACCCTGAGGTCAGTTTATTTTTCAAAGATTTTAAGAATGCGCCCAAAGAACGCCGCGATGAAATGCTCCGTTTCTGGCATTTTATTCAGGAGCAGCAGCAGTCCCGTAAACCGGACAGCGAGCAATAGTCCGAACTTCTTAACGAATCTACCAAGCCCGTACGGGCTTTTCTTTTGGATATTTAAACGAACATACATTCCTATAATGAGGTGTTTGTCCTGTTTACACATTATCAAACTACCCCGCTGGAGCAGTGGGTCGAAGCCTTGTATGTCCAGCACGGGATCATAGTACCCGGACATCTGACCATGACTCATTTGGCAGCAAAGCTTAACATCTGGGTATATACGATGGATATGAGCAGTATGGCTGTCGAGAAGAACGGGCTATTCAGCATCAATGTCGATCGCAGACTATCGGCCAAAGAGCAGTGGGAAGACTTCCTGCACGAGCTCTGCCATGTGCTGCGTCATTCCGGCAACCAAATGGTCATGCCTGATCGCTACGTCGATTGGCAGGAGCAGGATGCCACGAACTTCCAGCTCTACGCGGCGATGCCGCTAGCGATGCTGAAGAAGCTTGCGCTGCCAGAGCAGAAGAACGAAATGATTGCCCTATTATCCGAGGAATTCCAAGTCACGTATCGGCTTGCGGAAGCACGCATTGTCCAAATTCAGCGCCGCGTCCTCCAAGGGATTATGGACCAAGAATATCAGCGGCTGACGGAAAGCCAATTCACGAGATACAGCCCCGCCAACTGGTCCGATTCCACCCGTGCCATTATGAACAAGCTGGAGCAATTGAAACAGAAAGGAGCATCCATCGATGGCTAAGCGCACGGTTTTCTACGATTTTCATGAGGATCATGTCCGGCCTTTTATCATGGCACTGCGCTTTCAACCCCATGAGCTGGATTGGAGCAAATCTTCCCTCTATATCCCTCTAGACGGCCCTTTTCAGCCGCTAATGATGGAAGAGATCCCAGAGCTCGAAGCCGGCATAACCGTCCTCTTGGATGATCTCATCATCCATCCCGAGCGTCCTCACTCCATTGGCATCAGCCTCTCCTCCATCCAACAAAGACACGCGGCGCAAGCGGATACCCTGCCAACGATCGTTCATCTCTGGATTCGCATGAGCGACATCGAAGAGGTGCTGCAGTTGGACAGCCGTTCCTACTATGCGTGGTCACCCAACTAACCATTACGCCAGAAGAGGGGCTGTCATCTTGTAACTTTCCGGCTGCCCCGACCCGTGCGCTGCCCGGTGGGCGGGTCGGGGTCGGGGTCGGGATCGGCGTTGGCGTTGGGGTCGGCGTCAGGGTCGGCCTCGGCGTGCATTTTGTTGCGTCGACGCATGCCCACGGTAAAAAACCGCTCGCGTCCCAAAGTCCCATGGCCTAGTTGGCAGCCCTCCGCCCCCATGTGCCAATAAGAGTCTTTAGCAGCTCCTAATTGCGCAAAAATTGGAAGTTTTACACATGAATAGAAGTCTCTGGATACTCTTATCTCCAGAGAAACAAGCAGCAAACTCCCCCCACGAAGCAATAAGAGTCTCCAAGAGCTCCTATTTACGCAAAAAGTAGCCATTTTACACATATAGAAGTCTCTGGAGACTCTTATCTCTGGAGAAACAAGCAGTACACTCCCCCCACGAAGCAATAAGAGTCTCCAAGAGCTCCTATTTACGCAAAAAGTAGCCATTTCACAAATATAGAAGTCCTTGGAGGCTCTTATCAGAAGGCAAGAGCACCACAGCCGCCAGATGCGAAAACAGAATAAGGAGTTGCCAAGCCGTGCATATCCGCCGCATTACTTTGCATTCCGGGCATATAAACGAGTAGTAAGCACTCCAGCCTTGCTTATGCCGCCATAATAGGTGCCATTCGAGCAAATAAGCAACTTCAGTTGTCTAATTCAGCTCCAGCATTCAACATCCAGCAACTAGCATCCTGCCACGTATCAGACGCCCTTATCGCAACCAAGGCTGAGCGGCATGCTATTCTTGCACCCCACACAAAAGAATCCCATACATCTACCCGGCATAATGTCCGATAGATGTATGGGATTCCTCAACTATATCCTTATTCAGCAATATAGGAACAAATATAGTCGCTTACGGTTTTCACTTCAAGCTTGAATTTCGCGTTAGCCGGCACAGTGAATTCGCCTTGACCGCTAATCGTGATCCATTCGCTGCTGCCTGGAAGCAATACGTTTAGCTCACCAGCTTGAATTTCCATGATTTCTTTGGTGTCTGTTCCGAATTCATATGCACCTGGAAGCAGGATACCTAGTGTTTTCTTGGTGCCATCTGCGAATACCACCGTACGGCTGGTTACTTTACCGTCGAAATAGACGTTGGCTTTCGTTAACACGGTTACATTTTCAAAGCTGGACATGATCAATAGTTCCCCCTCAAAATGGCTATGAATAACGGTCAGCCCACCTAGGTGGGCTTGGACCATTGTTGAATGAAATTAAGACAACAGAGCTTTCACTCTGGCTACTACATTTTCTGGGGAGAAGCCGTACTCTTTAAGAACCAAGTCGCCAGGTGCGGACGCTCCGAATGTGGAGATGCCCAGAATGGAGCCCTCGTCGCCTACATAACGCTCCCAACCAAGCGGGTACGCCATTTCAACTGCAAGACGCTTCTTAACTTCTGGCAGAATAACGGAATCTTTGTATTCTTTGGACTGTTTCTCGAACAGTTCCAAGCTCGGCAAGCTGACTACGCGAACGTGGATGCCTTCGGCTTGCAGCAATTGTTGCGCCGCGACAGCGAGTTGCACTTCAGAACCTGTTGCCAGGATCTGCGCGTCCGGCTTACCGTTCGCTGCATCGGATACGACGTATCCGCCTTTGCTCAGGTTCGCTTTCGCGCCCTCAACTGCGCCTTCAAGAATCGGCAAGTTTTGACGAGTCAACACAAGCGCAACCGGCCCTTTGGCTTCTGCAATCGCATAGCGCCATGCTTCGGAAGTTTCGTTGCCGTCCGCAGGACGAATCACAGTAATGCCCGGAATAACGCGAAGCGCTGGCAATTGTTCAATCGGCTCATGCGTAGGTCCGTCTTCGCCAACTGCGATACTGTCATGTGTCAGCACATAGATAACCGGAAGCTGCATAAGAGCAGCCAAGCGGATGGACGCACGCAAGTAATCGGAGAATACGAAGAAGGTTGCTCCGTATACTTTTACTCCGCTATGCAGAGCCATACCGTTCAGCGCAGTACCCATACCGAACTCACGAACACCGAACCACACGTTGCGGCCAGCATAGTTGCTAGCTGTGAAGTTCTCTTCACCTTTGATCATCGTGTTGTTGGAGCTAGCCAGATCCGCAGATCCACCAATCAATTGCGGCAGCTTGCCTGCAATGGCATTGATCGCATTACCGGAAGCAACACGAGTCGCCATAGGCTTGTCCGAAGTGCTGTAAACCGGAAGGTCTGCGTCCCAGCCTGCTGGCAATTCACCGTTCACAGCTGCGCTGAACTGGTTGCCAAGTTCCGGGTATGCTTTGATGTAGTCATTCAGCAAAGTGCTCCATGCTTGTTCAGCCGCAGCGCCTTCCTTGGAAATCTCAGCATAATGTGCTCTTACTTCGTCCGGAACTAAGAAATCCGGCTCTTCCGGCCAACCATACGCTTGCTTCGTCAATTTCACTTCATCGCCGCCAAGCGGGGATCCGTGAGGACCAACGTGACCGCCCTTGCCGCCTTTGTTCGGGCTGCCGAAACCGATTGTCGTTTTCACTTCAATCAAGGTAGGACGCGTTGTGTCAGCTTTCGCTTCAGCAATCGCTTTGGAGATAGCTGCAAGATCATTTTGCTCTTCTACACGCAGAACTTGCCAGCCATAAGCTTCGAAACGTCCTTGCACGTTCTCGGAGAATGCCATATTAAGCTCGCCATCCAGCGAGATATCGTTGGAATCATACAGCATGATCAATTTGCCCAGTTTCAAATGAGCTGCCAAGGAAACCGCTTCGGAGGAAACGCCCTCCATCATGTCGCCATCGCCACAGATTGCATATGTATAGTGGTCGATTACCGGGAAGTTTTCTTTGTTGTAAGTCTCTCTCAAGTGAGCTTCGGCCATCGCCATACCAACAGCCATACCAATACCTTGTCCAAGAGGACCTGTTGTTGCGTCAACACCTGGTGTGTGACCGTATTCAGGATGCCCAGGCGTTTTGCTGCCCCATTGGCGGAAGTTTTTGATCTCTTCAATTGGCAAATCATAGCCGCACAAGTGAAGAAGGCTGTATAACAGCATGGAGCCATGTCCAGCAGATAGCACGAAACGGTCACGGTTGACCCATTTAGGATTAGCTGGATTGTGTTTCATATGTTGTTTCCAAAGTACGTAAGCCATTGGGGCTGCCCCCATAACCATACCTGGGTGACCTGATTTGGCTTTCTCAACGGCGTCGATACCGAGCGTACGGATCGTATCTACGGCTAATTGTTCAATCGTTTTATTTGCAACTGTCATTCGAGAATTCCCTCCTATTTTTTCTGTATTATCATTCTTTGTAGCTTGTACATACAAGTGAAATTTCTCGCTTGCATTATTGTACCATTCCCATTAATTAAAAACTACCGTCTTATTATTGTGCACAATAATGCGGTCTTCCACATGCCAAGCTACCGCTCTGGCCAGAACAATACGTTCAATATGGCGACCGATTCTTTTCAAATCTTCAACGTTGTCGCGGTGGCTTACCCGCTGCACGTCCTGCTCAATAATCGGTCCGCCATCCAGTTCCTCCGTCACATAATGTGCCGTGGCTCCAATAATTTTGACGCCGCGGTTATGTGCTTGCGCATAAGGCTTGCCGCCGATAAACGCAGGCAAGAACGAGTGGTGAATGTTAATAATTCGATTCGCGTAGTGCTTAATGAAGGACGGCGATACGATCTGCATATAGCGCGCAAGGACAATCGCGTCAACGTTGTCGCCGACCACTTCAAGCTGACGGCGCTCTGCTTCAGCCTTCGTATCCGCTGTTACCGGAATGTGATAATACGGGATGCCGAATGGCTCTACCAACGACTGCATATCCGGATGATTGCTGATAACCATCGCAATATCCGCGTTCAGATCGCCGGCACGCCAATGCCACAGCAGCTCAAGCAAAGCGTGGTCTTCCTTCGATACGAAGATCGCAATCCGCTTCTTCTGGCTCGCCAAGGACAGGCTCCACTCCATCGATAGCTTGCCCGCAATAACGGAGAAATCCGCTCTTAGTTGTTCGACACGATTCGCCAGGTCTTCAAGATCAAATTCGATCCGGATGAAGAACATCCCGCCTTCCGGGTCCATCGTATATTGGTCCGATTGCACAATATTCGCGCCATAATCGAACAAAAACTGTGAAACGGCGGCGACGATTCCCGGCTGATCGGGACATGAAATCAACATTCTTGCTCTATTTTTACTCTCCAGTGCCATGTTTCTCCCCCTAATATGCCTAAACTAAAGCTCCCTGTTAAGGGAGCTGTAAATCTCAATGGTTATTACGCTTTCTTGAGCACATCTTTGCCGGCCAGCCATACGATCAACCGTTGGTTAAGCTGCTCTTCCGTTAAATCCGCCAAGACGCGTTCTTCGAACAGAATATCATACAATCGTTCCAACGGCTCGCGTCCGTCCGCTTTTTTCGCTTTGGCGTCATTCTTTAGAACGTCCCAGATGCCAAGCACATAGTCGCGGTGATGAATGTCTTTTTGGCTGAAAGCATGGCCCATACGCTCAACTTGATCCAAGAATTCGCCGCCAAAACGTCCACTCAAATTGCCGGATAACAAAGCAATCTCAACTTCATACATCGGGCGCTGCGTTTTGTCTTCTTTGCCGATCCAAGGCGTCTCCAGAATCATCGGCAAATGCTGCAGCTTCGGATGGTTCGCCACATTATTCATCGCTTCAAAGCCAATCCAGCCTGAACCTAGCGGCGCATGTCGGTCTTTGCTGGCTCCGCGCGAATTTTTACTGTCATTCAAGTGGATAACGCCGAGTCTTTCCAACCCGACGACTTTGTCGAAGTGGTGCAGCACGCCATCCAGATCGTTCACGATATCATAACCAGCGTCATGAATGTGACACGTATCGAGGCAAACCGAGATTTTACCATTCTCTTCGACACGTTCGATAATTTCTGCAATTTCCTCGAAGCTGCGGCCGATTTCGGTCCCTTTGCCAGCCATCGTTTCCAGCGCGATTTTGACATTCGTATCTTTAACGCCAGCTAATACTTCATTCAAACCATCAGCAATTCGGGCAATGCCATAATCAGCATCTTTGTCTGTATACGCGCCTGGATGAAGGACGATATTCTTAACACCGATGTAGTCGGTCCGGCGAATTTCTTCTTGCAGAAAACGCACGGCTAACTCGAAAGTATCCTCTTTGTAGGAACCTAAGTTAATGATATAAGGGGCATGTACGACAATTTCGCCGATCGCATGCTTGTCCATCAGCGCCTTGCCTTCTTCAATGTATTGATCTTCGATCGGTTTACGGCGCGTATTTTGCGGGGCACCTGTGTATATCATAAATGTGGAAGAACCGTATGAAACTGCTTCTTCTGCTGCATTTAACAAGCCTTTATCTGAGAATGAAACGTGTGAGCCAATATTGGGCATGATCCATAACTCCTTTGTATGTGTCTTCTACCCTCCTATTTTACTAGGATTGTCGCAAGAAATCTAGAAATAAGGTATAATTCTTATCAGATAATGACGTAAACTGGTGAGGTGACAAATATATGGCGAATGATTTTTTCATGTGGTTCATTATTTTTTGGGTATGTGTCCTGCTTTTTTTCATGTCGGTGGGCGGATTTTTCATGTTTCGCAAATTTCTCAAGGTTCTACCCAAGGAAGACGGCAAATCCAAGCTGGACTGGCAGAATCATTATGTAGACAGCTCTCGTCATCTATGGACAGAAGACTCCAAAGTATTTCTCGATCAATTGGTGTCGCCAGTGCCGACAGCCTTTCGAGATATTGCCAAACACTCGATCGCGGCGCGCATCGGACAGGTTGCTTTGGAGGCGCAAGCCGAGCAAGTGACGCGTGATCATTGCATTGAAGGTTACATCCTCGCTACTCCCAAACGTGATTACAAGAGCTTAACTACCTTCTTGGAGAAGCAGGAGATTGATTTCAGCGCTTATAAGCATTTGCTTCAGTAAAAAAATAAAAAGCCATATCTACATGGCTGTAGGAATGGCTCCTTGGTACTTTGGCATGACGAATTCAATCTTATCTAGTGGATAGGAGGACTGATCAAGCAGTTACCCCGTCAACTAGATAAGATTGAGGCAAATGAAAATCCGCATAACATTTATGTGAATTGCTTATAATTTCTATGCTCAGCGTATTTTCTTGCACGAAGGCACAAGATTTACAGAGACAAAGCGGTATCGTTGTATGATAAAAGCCAGTCTTAAAAATCTTCTCTGCACTCGCTTTTACCATAATCGAATTGCATTGAATACAATAAACATTATCTGAATTCATAATATGATATTCCCCCTTGAGTGCTCAAAAAACAGCGATTGTTACAATATGTATATGAATTGATTATAAGATACGATATGTAACATTACAAGTAGGGGAAGCCACTTTTTATGAAATATCAGCATTTAGCAAATCAGATCCAACGTATTCTCGCTTAAATAATTGTCCTGGGTGTAGCTTTTTATAAGCTTTTCGTACTTTTTATTTTGAGTAGCGGCCAGATGATTAATGAAAGAAGATGCTTCCGTACTCGTTTCTTCATCCGTTTTAATAATCGCCTTATACACGTATTCGTTGTCATTATTGTTGACTAGCTTAATTTCACCCACAACTTGAATGGTCTGATTAAACAGGGCAAATTCGAAGCCATAGGTGACTTCATGGTTTGTCGGCAAGCATAGAGAGCTAGTAAAGATAAAATGATATTTCTCAAGTTCGAAAATATCAATGATCGTAAATTTGCTATTGATAAGTTGATTTCGAATTCGAATAATGTTCAATTTTCCTTTAAATGGTTCGATCAATGATAATGTTTCCCTACTCTCAACAGCCATTTATTGAACTCTCCTTTATGATTTCATCTTTTATCTAGTCAAATGAATCTCCGCTTTGCTATAATAATTTCCTGATACAGCCTATAAGCAGTGGATATAATGTTAAGGAAAAAATAAATTGTGAGGGATGATACCTACTTGAAGTATGGAGATCGAATTGCGCAACTACGTGAAAAAAGAGGATTAACACAAGAAGAGTTATCCAATAAAATTGGTATTTCCAGAGCGGCCCTTTCACACTATGAAACAAGTCGCCGAGAGCCTGACTATGAAACGATTAATAAATTCGCCAACTTTTTTAATGTTACGGTTGATTATTTGCTTGGACGAACAGACCAGCCAGAGATGGTTCTTGACCGTGATGTAAGGGAATTCGTTGAACACCTGGATTTAACCGATGAGAGCATCTTGAAAAAGTTCTCACTCACCGTTGATGGCCGGAGACTGACGCCAGCGGAAGCCAAAAGATTCATAGCTTTCGTGAGAGCTGAACGTTCTTTGGAGTAGTTTGCAAGGATTGTATGCTTACGGAAGCCTGAAATTTCTGTGGATCGATCCCTAGCTGTTCAAGAACTTGATGAATGTTCACTAATATTTTTTCTTCATTTTTCATAAAGAAATAACACTCCCAGCGTTCAGATATAATCCTACAGGGTTAACTATAAAGTCACGCCAATATATCTTAAAGTAACAGATGGGGCCGACTGATTAAATAAATCTCTAAGAACAGAAACATTTTTCGTTTTTAGGTAATAGTGATAGCCATACGTTTTGCGGAGCGTGTGTGTACCAATATCAGATAGCCCCACCTGCTTGGCAGCTTCACTCAAAATCCGATAAACCCGAATACGTTTGATAGGGTTGCCAGTGCGTTGAGATGGAAACAAATAGTTGCCTTCGTCCATATATTTGATATAATCCTCAATAAAATCTTTGAGCTGCGCTGAGAGTTGGAATGTCTTTAATTTACCCGTCTTTTCCTCACGAACACTTACAGTCGTTCGATCCCTCACATCTTTTACTTTCAAGGAAAGAAGATCACTTAAATGAAGTCCGGAATTAATACCAATTGTGAATAGCAGCCAGTCTCGAATCGACTGTTCTTTCAATACCGCTTGTATCTCTTCAATTTTCTCTTGTTCTCTAATTGGTTGAACAACTTGCATGAGTTGCACCTCACATTAATTTTAATCAATTTCACCAATTTCGATACTTTTTGTATCTAGATGCCAGTGTCTATTTCCTTAATTTCCCTATCACCTCTCTTTTTGTATTATATGATACGTATTGTATCACAAATTTTAAAAATGATCTATGCCTTTTCTAGTTCTCAAATCCTAATTTTTCATGTATAATTCTTAATAACGAACAATACCAGATGATAACTTATGCGGGAAAGGAGGTCAACTGCTATGTCAAAGTTCGTTAGACTCACTCTCATCTTCTTGCTTTTCAGTGCCATTATGTTTCCTGCCTATGCATCCGCCTCAACAGGCTCCAACCACTCATTGAGCAACAAAAAAAGCGCTGCACAAACGATTAAACAATTGTTTTCCTATTTCTCCGACAAAAAAGTAGTTGAAAAAGATGTAGAAGATTTCTTGAAAAAGAATCCCAAATTTTATAATGACATCAAGTGGAATGATAAAGATTGTCCAGACTCTTTTGACATTTGGAAGAAGTGGTTCTGCTATTAGCATACATATGCTCTGTTGGCTTCAGCCAGCGGAGCTTTTAGGGACTACGTCATCTTCGACTCCAGAATGAAACTAGTGATTTCAGGACGACAATTGAAGCGAATCGGAAATAAGGTTGTTCCAATCCCCCGGTTCGTGTAGGTACGAAACTCACTTTCTGCAAACGTATACAAACCAATAGAATACTTTTGTCCCAGGTCTGGTGTAAAGAGACTACCGTAAAAGGGGATTCGAATTTGGCCGCCGTGACTATGCCCGGACAGTTGCAGATCAACCGGAAACTTGATCGAGGTATCTGCAAAATCAGGCTCATGAGCGAGCAAAAGCACGAAATCGTCCTTGGTTACGCCTTGCAAGGCAAGAGGCAAATTAGGCTTGCCATGGAACATTTCGTCGATTCCGACCACACGGATCCGTTCATTTCCATGCAGGATGGAGTGATTCTCGTTGACAAGGACCGTGAAGCCCGATTTCTCCAGGATGTCGACGACGCCCTTGGCATCCAAACGCATATCATGATTGCCAAGTACAGCGAATTTCCCAAGATGCGCTTGTAGCTGCGACAGAATAGGAATGACGTCACGATTTATTTCACCATAGGTTGAATCAAATAAATCTCCCGTAAAGCAGATGATATCAGGCTTCTGCCGTTGTACCTGCTCAACCATCTCTTGCAATCGAGCTAGACTATAATATTTGCCAATGTGCGTATCACTGAATTGAACAATGCGGACTCCCTGGAATGAAGTCGGGTACCGCGTAAAAGATAATCGAATCGTCTTGTTCTGAATCCAGTATCGTTCACCGAATATCGCATATACCCCAGTCGCTCCAGCTAATGTAACAAGAGCTTTCATTGCAAAAAGGCTATGCTTGAGAAACGCTCTGCGGCTTAGGCCTTTACTTTTCAACGTATCATTTACCTCCTATCCTCCAGAAATGAAGACGGCATATCGGCACCAGGCATTTACTTGTAAAGAAATCGACAAATAACATGATACACTTTGTATAATATTAATATAATTAGGATTGATTTCAGTGAAAAAACATGCAATAATAAGCAATGAGATACGAATCGTATCACAACGGATTGCTATGGAGGGGTTATTGATGAACATGGTAAAACAGACAACAACCGAAGAGTTTGACGCGGAATGGATTCATTTGATTCTGAGTGCACGTAAATTGGGTCTTTCCTTAGAGGATATCCGAGCATTCTTAAGAAGCCCTTATCAGCCCACGAAAAAACCACTTCATTCCCTTGTGAACGATACTTGCACATCCTCATAACATCCAATAATAAAGAATCGCCTACTCATCGTTAGGGCGTTTCATTCTCCATTTATTAAAGTCCAAAAACTCCCTGAATTGCTGCTTATCCACACCAGAAGACATGGCTTCTTTAATGATCGCATACCATTCCTGATCCAACTCTTGATCATTCTGGGCCATTTCTTCTTGATCGTCGATCAATCTTTCGACAGGAACTTTTAAGACGGATGCAATTTTCTCAAGAAACTGAATGGACGGATTCTTCTGAATATCCCGCTCCAAGCTGCTGATATAGGATTTGGCAACGCCCGCACGTTCCGCTAGTTCCGTTAAGGACAAGCCCTTTTCTTTTCTCAATTGTTGTACACGTTTTCCAATCATTTGGGTTCTTCCCTCTTCGTGAAGTAATAATTGCTCATGTTGTTAGTATAACAGAATTTCTTACAACGAACAAATATTGTTTCTTATTAAGAACGATCAAGCAAAAAAATGGGGTAATCAACAGCTGTCAACCCCCATCTATTTTACCTGATCGTCCTGCCATTTCATAAACTCTATCAACATTTTGAATTCATGTATGCGTTCCTTTTCAATTCCGGATTGTTTCAGATAGGCAACGAAATCAATCCACTCTTGATCCAGATGAGCGTTGGTTTCAACATCTACGGCTATTTTTAATAGCGTTTTCAAATCTACTTTCAGAACCAGGGCAATTCGTTCCATCACATGGATCGAAGGGTTCTGTTTTAAATTTCGTTCGATGTTGCTTAAATACGATTTGGAGATACCGGTCCGCTCGGAGAGCTCGGACAGCGTGTACCCCCGTTGTTTGCGAATACTTGATATATTTTGTCCGATCATGACATCCATCACGCCACAACACAACCTCCCTTTTCCTATTTAGTTTGAGTGAATGGTCTGTTTCATCGTCTTTTGGATACATGCGATAACGCGGTGCTGATCATCCTCAGTCATTTGGGAACCGGAAGGCAGACAAATTCCTGTGTGGAACAATCGCTCTGATACATTGTCTTTATCCCTGTGTGCGTAGAATGAAGCTCCTTTGAAAATAGGCTGCAAATGCAGCGGCTTCCATACCGGCCGAGCCTCAATATCCTGTTCACCCAATGCGGCAAGCACTTCACGGACGCTCGTACCTGCTTCCCGCTCTTCAAGCGTCAGAACCGTGAGCCAGCGATTGGAGCGTGTATCGGCTAATTCCGGCATCAACTGGACACCTGGCAAGTACGCTAGCGCCTCTTGGTAGCGATCAAATACACGCCTTCTAGCACTAACGCGATCCTCCAGCACGGCTAACTGCGCTCTGCCAATGCCTGCCAGCACATTACTCATGCGATAATTAAATCCCAGTTGGCTGTGCTGATAATGAGCGGCTTGATCTCTGGCTTGCGTTGCAAAAAATCGGGCCCGCTGCAGCTGCTCGACATCGTCAGAAATCAACATCCCGCCGCCCGAGGTCGAGATAATCTTATTTCCGTTAAAGGAATATACGCCGTATTTGCCAAAAGAGCCGCTGGCTTTACCTTTGTAAGATGAGCCTAGCGATTCAGCAGCATCCTCAATTACTGGAATTCCATAGGCATCACATAGCGCAATAATGTCATCCATTTTGGCACTTTGCCCATACAAATTCACCACAATGACAGCTTTGGGCAAATGACCCTCCCGATCGGCTTCGTGCAGCGCATATTCCAAAGCCTGTGGAGACATATTCCATGTCTCTGGCTCAGAGTCAATGAAAATCGGTCTGGCTCCGCAATAAACGATAGGATTGGCACTCGCTACAAAAGTAAGACTGGAACAGAAGACCGTGTCCCCTTCCTTGACTCCAATCAGCTGCAGCGCCAAATGAATGGCCGCCGTTCCTGAGCTGACAGCCGCGGCATCTTTCACCCCTACGTGCGCAGCAAGCTCCTTCTCGAAAGCATCCACGTGCGGACCCAGCGGAGCGATCCAATTTGTATCAAAAGCGTCCTGGATATACGACATCTCATTCCCGCTCATATGTGGAGGAGAGAGATAAATCTTTTTGTTAGGCGCAGTCATTACGTTGTTTCACAGCCTTCCCGAATTTTCATTAGTAATCTAGCCGGCGTCCCAACTGCCGTCATGTGGGGGGGAATATCGCTAATCACGGTGGCACCAGCTCCTATGACCGCCCAATCGCCTATGTTCTTTCCCGGGATGATGGTTGCTCCTGCGCCTATCATGGCGCCTTCTTCAGCGCGGACAGCCCCCGTCAGCAGCGATTTCGGAGCGGCATGCACATAGTTTCCCATCCGTGCATCATGCTCGACAATTGCACCGGAATTAATAATGGCGTGGTCGCCAATGACAGCATCCGCATTAATAATCGTATGAGCCATAACAACCGTGCCATGGCCAATCGTTGCACTTTTGCTAATAATTGCTGTCTCATGAATCAGTGAAATGTAGCTTTCTCGTGGAAAGCCCAGCTTGTTTACGATCGATTTGCGAATGGCATTATTCCCGATAGCTATAACAAATTTTAATTCCTTCACTCGGTCTATCAGAAAGTGCGCAGAGGAAATTGGACCTGTGTAGACGCCATCAACTAGTTGTAAATTATTGTAACGATCATCCAATAAGCCAATGATCCTGTCCTTACCTCTGGAATGAATGAGTTCCTTCACCACTTTGCCGTGACCGCCTTCACCGATAACAACAATATCCATGCTGCCTCACCTCTTATCAGGAAAGATTGGATCCGGAGAATTTCTCCATCGTGACATGATTGCCATGACTAATACCGTCAGATCTAAGCACTTTCATAACGGTTAAAGCAAGGATTTTCAAATCAAGCAGAAGGCTCTGATTCTCCACATACCAAACGTCCAGCTTAAATTTATCTTCCCACGAAATCTGATTCCTGCCATTTACCTGAGCCCACCCCGTGATCCCCGGTCTAACCAAATGACGTTTCGCCTGCTCCTCCGTGTAAAGCGGTAGATAGTCCATTAACAATGGCCTTGGTCCTACCAGGCTCAAATCACCTTGGATGACATTAACTAATTGCAATAGCTCATCTAAACTATACTTGCGCAGCAATTTGCCAAAAGGGGTTAATCGTATCGAATCTGGCAATAGCACGCCATCACTATCTCTTTCATCCGTCATAGTTCGAAACTTATAGAGATTAATCGGTTTCTCATGGAGTCCTGGCCTCATCTGTTTGAAGATAACGGGTGAACCCAGTTTGTATCTAACCAGAACAGCGACGATGCCGATAATCGGCAGAAATAGGATAAAGAGCGGAACGGCAATCAACAAATCGAATAATCGTTTCATCAGCTATCTACTCCTACAGTCTCATCTAAATAATTTGGATCGAATGCGGTCCAGCTTCCAGGCAAAATAATTTCTTTTCCTGGTCTTCTGTCCGTCCACGGCGACCAACCACCGGTTATTGCTGATCATGAGCTGATCAATGTGGTGCATGCCATCTTTGCGCCAATCGCTCTCCTTATTCGTGCCATGCAGAATGAGCGATACTTCTTCCTCGTCATATTCAAATTCGGACAGTTTATTTATTTTGAACAGCCTCACAGAACTTCCATAATATTGGGAACCGTCTTGTGTATAACGATAGAGATGACTTCCACAGGCGATAAGGCGTCCCCCAGGTCTTGTAATTCGTTTATCATTCGTAATCATCGGGCTTTGAGTATGCTGCATCCATGGCCCCAGCAAGTAATCCGAATGAAATAAGTGAAGGTTGCCTCCTTCTGACCCTGCGAAAATCCACCATTTTTCCTCATATTTTACGATTGAGGGGTCCAAGTAGCGGCCTGCGAATAGCTCGCAATCAATCTCCCATTCTGTAGGAAATTTCTTAGCTTTGTACAATAAAACACGATCTGCCCCTGTCGTTTCCGGCAGCATATAGATCTCTTCTCCGATGACAAATACTTGCGGATACGATAAATGGAATTTCTCGCGCAGCACGATCTGCTGGTACTCCCATTTATCTCCGTCCTCGCTTATCGCTACGCCGATTTCTCCCCGTGCTGACCCTTTGTTAAAAACTTCAAAGAATAAATAGTACTTCAAATTATGCTGGATGATAAAAGGGTCTGCGACAAATTCAGCTTGCACATCACGAACATCGGAAGCTTGCAAAGAGGGTCTATCCATATTCGCTTCAATGTTGCATTCGGAAATCATGTCTTCAGACGGGAATACCTTGATGGACCAAATCTGATCTTCCATTCCCTTCTGCATCAGAGAAAGCAGATTGTACATTTTGCTTAGAGATCTCCTGTTCAAGGCTGACAATCTATGTCCCCCTCAAGACGGAAATGATTTGCTTTTTGATTTCTTCAATCAAATCTTTGGCTTGAAGATGTTCGGAATCCTTGCCCAAACGGTAGACATCCATAACAATTTCTTTCATTTGCTGATTCGTCAACGCCGAAATATCCATGAATACAACCTCATTCTGAATTAGTTAAACTTGATATTGATAAACATCTTTCTGATAACCATAAGGATTGCTCGCTTGCCAGCGCCAAGCATCTTGACACATATCTTCAATCCCCTTCTGAGCGACCCATCCGAGCTCCCTTTCTGCCTTGGAAGGGTCTGAGTAGCATATCCCGATATCACCCTTTCTTCGATTCGTAAAGGTATGAGGAATGGATATACCGGTTGCTTTCTCGAATGCAGTGATAATTTCTTTCACACTGTAGCCGCGCCCAGTCCCTAGGTTATAGGCCTCTATGCCTGATCCTGCCATAACTTTCTCCAGGGCATTCAGATGCCCTCGCGCCAAATCCACGACATGGATATAGTCTCTGACACCCGTGCCATCTGGCGTTGCATAGTCGTTTCCATAAATCTGCAGCTCTTTCAATCGACCTACCGCTACTTGTGTAATAAATGGCATCAGGTTGTTCGGCTTGCCGTTCGGATCTTCGCCAAGACGTCCGCTGCTATGAGCTCCGACTGGATTGAAATAGCGCAGCAGCGCAATACTCCATTCCGTATCGGATGCATGCAGATCCGTCATCATTTCTTCGATCATCAATTTCGTTCGTCCATACGCATTCGTTGCCCCAAGCGGCGCATCCTCAGCAAGCGGCACGCTTTCTGTCGTTCCGTATACGGTCGCTGATGAACTGAAGACAATACGTTTCACCCTGTGCACTTGCATAAGCTGAAGGAGTACGAGGGTGCCTGTCATATTGGTGTGGTAATAACTTAAAGGCTGCTGCACCGATTCCCCTACTGACTTCAAACCTGCAAGATGAATGACAGCATCAATCTGATTCTGTTCGAAAATCGTTTCCATTCCTTGTCTGTCTAAGAGATCGGTCTGATAAAACGGGAATTCTTGGCCTGTTAATGCCTTCATACGTCTGATGGCTTCCAAGCTGCTGTTCGCAAGATTGTCGACAACCACGATGTCGTAGCCGGCACTCAACAGTTCCAAACACGTGTGACTTCCGATATAGCCGGCACCGCCAGTTACAAGGATTGACATTCTTTCTTCCTCCATTCCATTACCATAATTTCAAGTAATCACTTTTATAAATAATATTTAGCGTAATCACATTCTCGTAATAGAAATAAACGGCATAGAAACCTAGAATTGCGTAGTAAATCAGCTTCTGCTGTCTTTTTACAAATAAACTTATGACCCATGAAATCAAGAGAACGTTGTATAGGCCGAAGTAAATTGTGAATCTGGCAAATATCCAGTTCTGTGTGGCAACAGCCATGATCACAAAATTCAGCAATGACATGTTGACTATGTAATCACTTTGCGGGAACATTTCTCTCAACTTGTGTCTGCCCAGATAAGCAAAAATCAGTGGGACAGCCCCAACAGCTACGCGAATGACGCTAGCTCCGCCTTCCTGAAAATTCTTGTATTCGCTGTAATGGGAATCTGCAATGGCCGAGAAGATCGCATCCGACAAAACGTTATATCCCAAAATCAGCACGATCGCCAGAACGAAAAGAACGAATGTCGAGGATGTCCAAGCCTTCCTTCTCACCACAAAATAGATCGGAATGAGAATTAAAGCACTCTCGTGAAAGGTTGAAGCAAAAGCGACAACGAGGAAATACTTCTGCCAGCTTCCCGCAAATAAGTATTTCGTAGCGGCAAACACAATGGCGGATGCCAAGAACTGGCGCACCCCGTTCATGGATACAATGTACAGACCTGAAGTGATGTAAACATAAATGCTAACTTCGAATAATTTGGAATACTTGTATAACACGTAAACGATCAGTACATTCGTTACTAATGCCGTTAGAAATATTAACAATTGCGGATTATCCGTATAGGCTTTCAAGATCATTTGCAAGACACCAAAGCCGATATCTTTCTCAGCTTTCACTTGATCCCAGGTAAATGCATTGAGCTTGTAGGCATACATGTAAAAGAACGTATCCCCAATGTTGTTGCGCAGTCCAGCTATGAGAACGAAGGTTGCCATCACAATGGCGGCCAACCATTTATTAGGCTTCATCACAGAGAGGCCAGAGCCGATCGTCACTGGTTTGGCCAGTTGGCGGGAAAGGAAGGAGGCGATGTAGACGACAATCAGATTAACCCATATGATAGCCATTCAAATGTTCCTTTCGGATGTTTAAGAGGTTCTTGTTTTTCTAATCATGTACCAATAGAGGAAGATGCCCGGGGGAATCGCCAGAAAGGTCAGCCATTTGGCCGGCGTTTCCTTCATGAAGCTGCGATTCCTCGACGTTAAGCTGCTGGATACATAATGAATCGATTGCCGGAATTTAAACAACAAGCTTGCGAAGGGGAGTTTCATCAGCTCTTTGCGGTAAAAAGCAAACCCTCTTGGATTCTTGCGATACTGCTTGAGCATGTTCATGGAGGAGCCGTCTGGCAAATACTCTACATGGCAAAGCACATGATTCATCAGCAGCAATTCATATTGCTGATCCAACATATAGTACTTATAGGCTAAGCCTACATATTTCTCATTTTCAAAAATGGGGTAGGGATAATCCCGCGTCAGTTCCGTTCGATAGACAAGTTTCTTATCTCCAGTAACACCATATTTGCTGTACAATTCGAACAGCGTAGAAGTCTTGCGATCTTCCGGCAGCTTCGTGCCAATCAATCGACCGTCTGTGTAGGCATCCAGCCCGACGATTCCGCTTACCTTCTCGCTTCCATGTTGTGCCCAGAACGCAAGAATGTTGGCAACAGCCTCATCCGGCATATAGTCGTCGGAATCAATGCATACATTCAATTCCGTATTGATTAGTTGATATGCCGTATTATGAGCTCCGTGCATCCCTTGATTCTCTTGCTGATGATAACGGATTTGGATCTCATTCTCGGCTATCCAGCCTGCCACCAACTCGCGCGTATCATCCGCTGATCCGTCATCAATAATGAGCCATATGAAGTCCTTGGACGTCTGTCGTTTCAAACTCTCGTAACATTGCCCCAGACAATAGGCTCTATTGTACGTCGGCGTAAACACTGTCAACCGCTTCACATCATCACCCCGATATGCCTAAATAAAAACCTTCGGTCCACGCTGCTGTACTCTTAATATCGTATCCCTTGCTGGATAAGGAGGAAGCGGGTATCTGGCGGGGGAATGTTCCGGCAATGAGCTGCTTCATTCGGTCTACCCACTCCTTTTTGTCTCCCAGCGACAAGCGTTCTACCAAATGAATGTCCATATCCACTTCTTGCGTAATTCGATCCGATATCAGGCAAGGAAGCCCTGCGCCTTGCGCCTCAATGAGCGTCACCGGAAGCCCTTCGTGCAAGGAAGGGAAAGCAAACATATCGAAGGCTTGCAGCAGCCGCGTAATATCCGTTCGTACGCCTAGAAATCTAACCTTGTCTTGCAAACTCAGTGCTTTAACTCGCTTCTCAATAAGCGCTCTTAGCGGTCCGTCACCTGCTAAAACCAATAGCGTTTCTGGCTTCTCGCGATTCAATTGGGCAAAAATATCGATCAGGAAAGCATGATTCTTCTGCTGAGCGAATCTTCCGACATGTCCAACGACATAGGCATCTGCTGGCAGTTTCAACTCTCTTCTGACCTGGTCTCTTACCAGAGGCGAGAAAGCAAATTTATCACTTTCTATGCCATTCTTGAGAATGAGCGCTTTCTTCTCTTGATTGGTAAATAACCATTGGGCTGCTTTCCGTGAGCATGCTACAAAATGAGTCGCGCAGGATCTGATGAATGTTCCCGCGAACCATTTGTAAGCCTTCGCTGCAACTCCGCCCTCACTGCTCGTATTGTGACTGTGTGCAATCCGAATCGGTGTTCCGGCTTTCTTCGCTGCGCGCAGCACGAATCCACTCATTTTATCCATATGGGCATGAACGATCTTATAGTCGGGATGGGCAGCGAAGAAGTCATCCAACGCTTGAATATACCCTTTATGACCAATATCCGAGACATAGGGAATGCGGTGGATCGTTCCTCCCATCTCCTGAATCTCCGCATCGAAGGCGCCTGTCTTGCAGGTTAGGAAATCAAACTGAACCTTCGTACGGTCCACATTCCGATACAAATTCATCAGGAGGGTTTCGGCTCCTCCGCGGTTCATATTCACAACTACGTGTAGAATTCTTATTGGATTGCCCACATGACATCCACCTTTTCGTCCATGAATAGAGCGTATATCCTGCTCTTCTCTGCCAAAATCTGCTGGATTGCATACCGCTGTTCCACTAATTCGCGGCCTTGCAAGCCCATTTGAACACTTAACTCCTTGTTATGCACAAGCAGCTTCATCTTCTCTGCCATCGCCTCATGATCGTTAGGCGTTACCAGATAACCATTCTGCTCTTCGTGAACCAGCTCATGATGGCCCCGGTTTCTACTGGCAATAATCGGAAGTCCACAGGCCATAGCTTCCATTATATTCACCGGCAACCCCTCACGTTGGCTTGAGGCTACCGCAATATCACACATCGGCAATAACTGATCAATGTCATTGCGATATCCCAGGAAAGAGACGTTCCCGGCAACATCCAGCTGATCAGCGAGTTCCTGGCATTGTTCTTTCAATGTGCCTTCGCCAGCAAGCAAAAGTTTGACGCTAGGAGCAGCAGCTTTGATGAGGGAGAGCGCTCGTATTAGCATCTGTTGATTCTTATTCGAGTTGAATTCAGCCGCATAGAAGAGCAGAATATCATCTGGCTGAAATCCATAAGACCGTTTCAGTTCCCGTTTATCCACCTCACCCACAGGTTTAAAACGTTCTGTATCAACACCCACGCCACGTACATACTCTACGTGCTGAGCGCGGAATTTCCGAGAAACAGCCAATCGGTAATCTTCCTCATTAATGGTAATCAAGCAATCCGTGAAATAAGAAAGAATTTTCTCCAATGGATAATACACCAACCAACTCGCCAGAGAGGAGCCTTGGCAAAAGTGAAAACCATGGGCCGTATAGATGACCCTTGTCCCCTTCTTCCTCGCTGCCCGAGCTGTCAATCGGGCTAATACGCCACCCATCGGCGTGTGGCAATGAATGATGTCGAATTCTTGCTCCTTGATAATGGATTTAAGCTGGGCATACGCCTTCAAGTTCATTAACTTAAAAGGTGATCGCTGTATCGGAAGATTATACTTCTTATCTACATAAGGAAGCTCCATACTTCCTTTAGCAGCAACATGGACTTCCCAGCCCTGCTCTTGAAACCATCTCATATAGGGAATATGAAAGGCTTTGAAGTGATAATCAACCGTCGCACAAAACAGTACTTTCTTCCGCATCTGCATCCCCTACTTAATTAATTCCTTCTCTACAATAGAGGCAAGGTATTTGAGCAGATCATATTTCAGATCTTCCCGCTGCAGCGCATAATCGATGGAAGTTTGGATAAAACCTAACTTCTCCCCCACATCGAATCGCTGGCCTTCAAATTCATATGCATAGACAGATTCAAGCCGATTCAGCTCCGCAATCGCATCTGTCAGTTGGATCTCACCACCGGAACCCGGCCCTTGATGGCTTAAAATATCGAAAATTCTTGGTGTTAGAATATACCGGCCCATGATCGCCAGATTCGAAGGAGCTTCCTCCCGTTTCGGCTTCTCCACTACGTGGTTGACACTGAACAACCGCTTGTTTATTTCGTGACCGTCTACAATGCCATATCGCGACACTTCTTGAAGCGGCACATGCTGCACACCAATGATAGAAGCTTCGAGCTTCTCGTATTGCAGCATCATTTGCTCCAGGCAAGGCTGTTCTGCCCGAACAATGTCGTCACCCAGGAGTACTGCGAAGGGTTCGTTGCCGATAAACTTGCGCGCGCACCAAATGGCATGTCCAAGACCTCTCGGTTCCTTCTGACGGATATAATGAATCTCTACACGGGAAGACTTCTGAACTTCCGTTAGCAATTCGAATTTCTGTTTCTCAAACAGATTCTGCTCCAGTTCAAAGCAATTATCGAAGTGATCCTCGATGGCCCTCTTCCCTTTGCCAGTGACGATAAGAATATCTTCGATGCCAGACTCAATGGCTTCTTCTACAATGAATTGAATCGTAGGCTTGTCGACAATAGGCAGCATTTCTTTGGGCATTGCCTTGGTCGCCGGCAAGAATCGTGTCCCCAGACCCGCTGCGGGAATAATCGCTTTTCTTACTTTCATGTCGTTGCTCCTTTTAGCCAATCGAGACTAGTTTTTTCGGAATCGGAATGACCTTGCTATTGGCTAAATCCAGCAACTGTGTTCGCAAGCTTTCTTTATCCAATGTGGTATAGATCGAAATAATTTCTTTGATCTCTTCCATGTAGAGATTTGCTGTTTTGCCAATATAAATTTTCGGAAACACTTGCTTTCCATCCACTTCATCAGCTTTTAACAGCTCTTCATACAGCTTTTCTCCCGGCCGCATACCCGTAAATTCGATACCTATATCCTCTAAGGAATTCCCGGAAAGCTTGATTAAGTTCTTAGCCAGATCAACAATCTTCACAGGTTCTCCCATGTCGAGCACGAAAATTTCTCCTCCTCTTGCTAGCGCGCCAGCTTGTATAACGAGGCGGGAAGCTTCAGGAATCGTCATAAAGTAACGAATCATATCGGGGTGCGTCACGGAAACAGGACCGCCCTTGACAATTTGCTGCTTGAACCGAGGTATCACGCTGCCACGACTGCCCAGTACATTGCCGAAACGTACAGCCACGAACTTCGTCTTGCTTGTTTTATCCATGTCTTGGATAATCATTTCTGCCATTCTTTTCGTAGCGCCCATTACACTAGTCGGATTGACCGCTTTATCCGTCGATATCATGACGAATGTATCTACCTCATACTGACTTGCAGCCATCGCCACATTCATTGTGCCTATGACATTGTTCTTAAAAGCCTCTTCGGGATTGCGCTCCATCAGCGGCACATGCTTATGGGCAGCGGCATGATAGACGACACTCGGCCGATATTTATTCATAATCGACATCATTTTCTTGACATCCTGCACATCCGCGATTTCTGTCATAAATTCGACTTCTGTCCGTCCGTATGTATCCTTTAATTCCATTTCTATGCTATAAATACTATTCTCACCGTGGCCTAGAAGAATCAACTTCTGAGGATTAAACTTCGTCACCTGCCGACAAATTTCAGAACCAATCGACCCGCCTGCCCCGGTCACCAGCACAACGCGATTGGCGATATACTCCGAGATGCTCTCGATATCCAGCTCAATCGGTTGACGTCCGAGCAAATCCTCCACCTGTACATCCATGAAGTGATTGACAGAAAGCTTGCCTGATACAAGGTCCTCCAGCATCGGAAGCGTTTGTGTTCGCGCTTTGGTCTTCGTACACTCTTGGAAAATCGTGTTTAATTCCTTTTTGCCCAGAGAAGGAATCGCGATAATAATGTGATCGATATTCAGATCTTTTACCGTTTGCTCGATCATCTCGATCCCTCCCTTGACAGGAATGCCTAGAATGTCGAGGCTATGTATATTCACATTGTCATCAATAAAAGCAACAGGTACGAGTTCAGCATCAATGCTTTTAATTAACTGTCTGACCACCATCGTCCCTGCCGAACCCGCACCAACAATCAACGTTCTTTTCTTATTTGCAGATTTATTAATGTAGGTACTCAAAATAAGTCTCCAGCCGAAACGCGACCCGCCGATCAGCAGCGAATGCAGCATCCAGGTCACTGCCAGCAGCCGAAAGTAAATGTCATGTACAATTATTTGCTGCACGAAAGCGACGGTTATGATTGAAAACGTGATCGCTTTGAAAATGATCAACAGCTCCGTTATACTGGCATGTTCCCATGCCTTTTTATAGAGCTTATAGATCAACGAGAAGAGATGATGACTTAGCAGCAGCGTAATTGAGCTTACAACCAGAGGAAGCGACACTAAGTGGAAATCAGCGCTTAACAAAAAGTGACTAACAAAAATCGAAGTTAACACGATAACGGAGTCTATGGCGATGAGCAGCGATAACCGTTGACGATATGACAGAATAATCCACCCTTTCCGTATAGTAAATTCTTTATATAGAACAAAATGTTTAAATTTTTTTACTTTCTGCCTGTCGATTACAAAAAAGGATAAACTGTGACCAAATAACGAACAAAAAACGCGGGAAATTCTTTATAAAGAACAATTCTGTATAGACTCATTCTAGTTCTTTATATCGAACATGTCAACAGCGTAATTGTAAATTTTCCGTGCCAAATAACGGAGAATTGTTCATTATAAAGAATCATCACCATTCGAACAAATACGCACTTTCAGCTGCCTTAAGCATCACGCCGAAATAGGGGGTAAGCATCGCTTACCCCCTAACCAAAACATACGTTCAAGTTAACAACTCCTTGCTCACTTGCACTAATTCTGCACTTGTCAGTATTCGGTTATATAGGAGCAGTGCACAAACCGTTGTATTGCTGTTACTGAGCGTTAGGCCATCAAATTTAAGATGGTTATTTACCACCTTCATCTTGTTAAGCGAACCATTCAGAAACAAGGAAACTTGTTTGCTAGTGGCATCATAGGTTAACTGGATCACATACACCTTCCCATTCACAATAGATGAATCAGCAGTTGCGGCATCATCTCTGACAATGACTGTATTGCCATTAGTACTGTCTGCAACCACCACCTGAGGATGGACATGCAAAGCCCCAACGTTATAAGTGCCTATTACGAATCTTCCCACAATGCTGGCTGGAGGTGTCCCTATCTCGATCGATGCGTTATTCTTATTGCTGCTAAACATATTAGTTGAGAACGTGCCTACATTAATTGCACCCATCACCACGACTGTGAAGGAGCTGCCTATACTTATTCCCAGGTTCGTTATATCGGGATTATTGGCATAGCCTGTGCCCGTGGATTTTAAACCTGCACCTTGCCTGCCTTCGGTTCCATCTGTATTGTATCCGTTAAGAACCAAAGGCATAGCGCCTGCCAAGTCTGTTTGAGTAGAACCTGTATCTTGACTAAAGTCATAGCTATGAAGCAGGCCACTAGTTAATGTTGTACTATTCGGAATTGCGAATGTCATCTTGCTATAGGTTGAGGTCTTTACAATGGATGCATTTAGTGATGTGTCCATGGCAAAGTATTTTAACGTAGTTGTAGCAGTAAGGGGAATCGGAGAGAGATAGACAGAGCTTACAATAGTCGGGGTAGCTCCATTCAATGTATAGTAGATTGTCGCTGCTTTATTCGCAATTAAATTCACGAATACGGTCTGGTTTAAGGCAAACGTCATGCTCTCCGGATATGCTTTGACAACCGGAGCAATCGTATCCGGAGTACCCAGGCTAGCTGTCGTAGCTGAGATTGTGGCTGCAATGGACCTATTAATAGATACATCAAGGCTTACCGCCCGAACTGTATATGTTTTTCCGGCTATTAAACCTGAAATGGTATACGAGCTAACTGCCTTATCAATAAGGCCGGCTACCGCATAATTCGTGCCATCGGAAGAATAAGCAATCTCAGTCATAATCACATTCGCGGATGCCGATGGAATCCATGATACATTAATGGAAACAGATGTGAGTGTCCCTACTTTTAAATTGGTTACAGGGCTGGGGGCATTAGAGGCAGCAGAGGTGAGGACTTGTACGGTTGGGTTATCAATTGAACGATTATTAGAGATGTCAATGGCCGTAATTCGGATCACATACAGCCTGCTGGCGTTAAGTCCTGTTAAATTATATGAAGTCCCAACTACAGAGTCACTAGCAATGGTATAATTCGTTCCATCCGCACTGTAAGCTACTTCATATTTAGCCGTATCGGAAGAGATTGAGTGGATCCAAGTTACTGTTATCGCGCTAGAAGTTACATTCCCGACTTTGAGATTGGTTACCGCGAGTGGCGGAATGATATCATCTATGGTTCCATTGAAGCTGTCATCTTTACTATCGAGAATGCCATTAATGACGTTGTTGAACTGCAGGTGTTTAGGATTTTCTACGATATTGACTACAGCCGTCTGAACCACGTTATTCTTAAAAATGATTGGTGTCTGTGAAGCACGGGAATCCCCTGCGTTAATCGCTTTCATGGCAACGTCCGATTTGAATCTATTTCCATCAAGAATTATACGTTCACTAATGAAGGTCTCCCATGCAAAATCGATCATAGCTCCATTGGCAGTAGCCGTCGTATAGTTAAAAATATTCTGGGCAACTATCATCTCCCCGCCTATATCCGCAAGATTAAAAGCAGGATTTTGTTTGCCAGCAAAAGTACTGTTGCTTACCTGAAGCATGGCAACTTTTTTACCCGAAGTGGTTGTAAATAACGTATACGTATCCCAATCAAACCCGCATCCATCAAATACATATTCTGCTTGAGGATTACTAACGATGGATAATGGACCAGGATTAGAGAACCTGCAACCTGAATACCTGCCTGGCGGCAAGCATGTTATAATATTCTGATCATGTTTGGTGTTGGTAAAAGTAATATTGTTCAGTATCCATCCATTCTTCGTTTCATTAGCCACCCACGTTAAAGCGCTGCCCATAACGCCGCTGCCTTCAATCACACAATCAGAGAAGGTTTGAGGTTCGATAGAGAAACTAAGCGTAGCGCCTAAACCTGCATAAGAGCTGAAGAAATCTTTGTCATTGCTAAACTTACAATTATTAATGCCGACACTATAGGCCTTATCTCTATTTATGTTGAGCACACTATTATGAAATAGACATCCATTTATAAGTATATCTCGATCTCCTGCACTAAGTACGAGTTTAGTGCCATAGAGATGATTATTGGAGAAATTAATTTGTCCGGCAAGCTGGGCACCTACATCTCTTAAATCATTGCCTTCCATAATCACCTTATCCGCACTAATATTAATTGCAAGTGTACCCCCATTAATCGCGTTGTTCGTTATATTAATATGTCTACCTGCGACAGCAATGATATTATAAGATTTATTATCGTGCAGGTTGTTATTCTCTATATAGATGTATTGATTAAAATCATACATATCCTCAATATCTATAGCCCCTTGCGGAGCAGTTCCTTGAATATGGTCAATCTCATTGCCTCTAATATACACATACTTTGCTCCGTTGACTGAGATACCTAACCTTCTGCAATCATGTATATGGCATTTTTCGATGTATACATTCTTGGCAAACTCAACCACTTTCAGCGTGATGGATGTCTGTCCTGCAGCTGGTACCGCACCTTGATGAATAACAATTTTCGCATAGCTTGGCCCTTTAGGGACTTCAACCTCATCATAAAATTGCACGTTCGCTTTGGCTGAATAAAATGTATCATCTTTGTTATAAAAAATGACATCGTACAAGTCAGAGGTTATTCCTGCTCCAAGTCCCCCGTAACTATCGCCATAGAGTCCAAAGTAACCCCACTTGAGGATATTCGCTTGACTTAAGTCGATTTTGACCGAAGATCGAATTCGATTATTATCCGGTTGCAAGGATCCATCTGTGAGGCTGATTCTGCCACTTTCAAATTTCCCATCAAAGGTATAGCCAGCAATCTGTCCGTATAAACTTCCAAGCGAGATCCCATCACCTGTGCAATTCAGAATTTCAAGGTTATCAAGCGTAAGGAACCTAATATTAGAACCAATTACAGGGGTATTATCTACGTAAATCCCATGTCCGCCTTCATGGGTACTTTTAATGGTCGTGTAATCATGAGTATCCTTATCACCTTGAATGATGCCATTTGTAACTCTTGAGAATTGTTGATTTCGTTGAAACATGATGATGGCATAACCCACTAAACCATTGCTCTGGATTTTTAGTGTAGATCCATTTAAGTTTAATGTCATGTAACTTTGAGGCTCAATAGGCGTATTCTCATCAATCAGATATAAGCCTTTTGGAAGTATGGCCTCTGTGTAACCTTGATCAGAAGCAAACTTCAACGCATCGTTGATCCCCTTGCTAGTGTTTAATGCTTCTGTCCCATTATTCTTTATCCCCCAACGATCCAACTCAACTTTGTAATCACCGCCATCTGCCATTATATACACACCTCCATGTTAAAAAGATATTCATTTGAAGGTGCTTATGCTACGAACGTTTGCCTATTCATCTCCGCTAGCGCACTAATTTATGATCTGTAGACTCTATATTTGTTCTTCTCCTTGCATTTATACTTTTCTGCCCAAGCAATAACCAAGAAAGAGGCGATCTTTGTATGACCTCAATCATCCCATAAGATATAAGCATAGTTAAAACAATGCTCGCAACAATAGCTGCAGGATTAGCGAACATATGGCTGGAGACTAGATAGATGAGTTTGAGAACAGCTACATGAATGAGATAAATACCAAAAGAGTTTCGATATATATTCTCCAACAAACGTGATTGAATGATCATTCCTAATTTAATCAATACAAGAATCGTCGCTAAGGAATAGAACAGAACGGTTACTCTAAAGTATCCCATTAAATCAGATTGCTTGTGAATAATTGTACTATAATACGCATCAGCTATAAGCAGGATGGTACATATGACGTAGAGAGTTACAAAAAATACGAATGATTTCGATTTTACAAACTCAAGAAAATTAGCATAATATTTCGCTGCAAACAAGCCTAAATAGAAATAAATAAACCAACTAAAAAAAGCCGACTGTAACAGGGTATTTAGATAACCAATCACACCGCTTGCATGGCTTGACTCACTCAGCAACAGGACCTGATATCCAGCCAGCAGAAAACAAGTCATGAGGAATATGAGTACAACCATCTGCTTATTTAACTCTATTCTCATGATGAGAGGCAAAATAACAAACAGTTGAAACAATAAAGGTATGTAGTACAGCTGATAGAAGGGGCCGCTTCCTGTCAGGAAGATCATGATGATTCCCTTATAATTAATTGAAAATGATAGAAAAAAAAGCAACCCTATTGTAGTCCAAACAATATAGGGTACAATCAGCGCTTTTAGTTTGCTAACGATAAGCCCTGAATAGGTGCTCCTTCTTTGGAAGCTGTGATACGCAAGAATGCCGGAAACGAACAAAAATGCCGGCACACAAAACCGGCTTAATTGATTGATGAGTACGCTTGATAGTCGCGTGAATTGATCTGGATCCGTCTTTGTTAGTGTAATACTAGTGACATGAATGACAATGACGGCTATTACTGCTATGGCTCTGATAAAGTCTAATTCCGGAAATCTGCTTTTATTGATTGGTTCTGTCGCCACATTATCCCCCCATACATTGAACAAAGTAAACTTACATATCCTTTTTTAATCGCAGGGTTCCCCATTTGAACTTCATTTTCCCCAGTAAAGCCAGAAGCAGTCCCTTAAAATAGATGAACTCTTCATTTTTTCTAAATAGGATGTAATAAATAAGATTTATCACAATGATATGAACCATACAGTTCGCGGCAAGTGCATAAACACTGTTTATGTGCTTTAACTGAGAAGTGAGCAAATACGTAATGAGTAATGGAATAAGACCAATAACCAAAAACTTCACATACATTTTGAAATACTCCCTTAGTTTCTTCTCGAAAATGTACTTATACACCATTTTGGGTTTGATCCAGAATATGACCGTCACATTGCTTAATAAGGTACCTAGCAGTACACCTGGCAACCCGATTAATTGAATAAAGATGATGGAAGCAATTAAATTAATGGACGCCTCAACCAACGGCGCGAATCGATCTTGATGATAGATCCCTCCGCCTTCTTTAAACCGCTCGACAGATCCACGCATCAGGAAAAAATAGAAGTTGATCAACAATAATACAATTGTTAAATTATCTAATCTTTGATTGTCTCCCAACCATAGTCTGACGAATTGCTGGATTGTGTTAATCAAAGAAATTGTTGCAAAGGAGACAATCCAAAAACTTAAAAAGAACAGTTTTTTATGGATTTTGTAAATGACATCCTTGCTTCCATCCACCAATAGGTTTCCTACACTCGCTGCAACTCCGGATAAGGAAGTAGAAATAAGCCCCTGCGCGGCACCTACGATCATACTGTAGCTATTGAACACCCCAACAACCGTTAAGTTAATGAAAGACGAAATCACCAGGTTGTCTGTTCCCAGAACTAGAATGCCGCCTATCTTATGTAAAAACAGGGCTTTCACGTTTTTGATCAAAGAGGTTCGTTCCTCTGTCGTAATATGCCCCCGTGTTTTCCTTATCCATGGATACTTTTTGCCTATGTATAGGTTCATAAACAAGTAAAACAAAAAATTGATAATAATTTGAATCCACAAATAGACATATAAGTCAGGAAGAAATTTTAACATCATAAATTGAAGGATAGAAATAAGTAATTTGCTCAACGTAGTCGCAATAGATATCTTATATCCATCTTGCGCTACATTTAAAATGCATAACTTATAAGAGAAAAAGTAGCTGGTCAGTGTGTAGACCAAAAACAAGAGAAAATATAGCTGTGCATCGACGAGGTTGACCTGATCTTTTACAAAGAGATGTAAAAAGAAAGTCATGATTAGGCCTAATCCCAGAATAATAAAACCGACAAACTTATAAAGCTTCGCATAGTAATTTAAATAGCCTTTAACCTTTACATAATCGCCCTCAGCAAACGGCTTATATAAGGAGTAAATAATGGCGCTGCCTATGCCCAATTCCACAATAGACAGGAGTCCGATTATGTTCGTGTATAAAGAGGTTAACCCCAACAGTTCATTCCCCAATGTATCCAGAAATACTTTTCTTAGAATAAATGAAGGGACTAGACCTAATAGAAAGGTCAATAAATTAACAACTACATTGATACTTGCCTTCTTGACTCTCATGTTTAGCTCACCGTCTTTGAGTAGGACTCAATCATTGCATATACTTTCTCAATTTCCCGTTCTGTTCCAAGCTCCTCTTTGGCTAAACGGCTGCGTATTTTATCCTTTAAGGATTGTTCAGACAGCAACTTCTTAATTCCCGTGTATAACGCATTTGCATTCATGTCAACAATCAAACCATTTTCGCCATCGGTTAATTGATTGTGAACGACGGTGAAATTGGTGGCAATGACAGGCTTTTGCAAAATTTTCGCTTCTGCTATGGCTAAACCAAACCCCTCAAATCTGGAAGGCTGCACATAGAGATCACATTGTTTGATAAAGGTATAGGGATTCTGAAAGGTGCCAAGGAAAATGAAATACTCTTCCAGGTGAAGCGATTGTATCGTCTTCACTAACTTCTCCTTCAACTGCCCCTCCCCGATCACATACCACCGAAGCTTAAATCCTTCTTGAATCAGTTTGCTGCAAGCTTCTAAGGCTAGATCGTAACCCTTGGCCTCAACTAACCTGCCTATCGTTAGTACCCTCACTCCGTCAAAATCATCTTGAAACCCACCCTCTTGCTCCGACATAGAAACAATGAGACCTGGGGAGACGATATCATAAACGACGCTCGTTTTTTCTTTGGCTATGGGCATTTCTTCCGTGAATACGTCTTTGTTATAGTCAGAGACAGCGACGACGTGATCGAATTGTCCATAGAATTTTGTATCAAATTCATTGTTATAAGGAGCCATTTTATAATCCGTATTCACCCAACACATTTTTTTGTCAGCCTTCACTTTCTCCGTAACAAAATAGGTCGGTGTACCTTGACTGTACGCAATAGCAACATCGTAATGGCCATCTAAAGGTTCTATCCCTTTGGATAACCATTCCCAACTGATCTGAGCACTGTGCAGCCTCTTGGTTTGAGCCGGAAGTCTTAACGATATTGACCTTCTGACGCTTAGATATAGGTCCTTAAATCTTCTGGCGGTAATTAAGCTCTTGATTCCACCAGACTGTCTTTGGAGAAACGGCGGCACTTCCAGCACATTAACTTCTTTGGGAAGCAAAGGAAGATAGAGTCCCTTCTGTGAAAACAGAAGCAAATCCACTTTGTAATTCTCGTAATCAAATAATGTAAGCAAGGAAAGCAAACTTTTTTCTGCGCCGCCGCTATGTAAGGAATCAATAACGAATAATATCGTTTTCATCTTCGGTCCTCTCATCCTATTTCTGAATGGAAAGTACATCCTGCAAGTATTTCTTAGAGAAGTCGATTTTATCTTGTAAAAGCTTCTTACTTCGCTGAAATTCCATCTTCTTCACGATTTCTTTCAGGCTATAATCTTCAGTTACTAAACGATCCTTGAGCTCTAAATCATCTAACAGATCTCTCATTCTTGTGTTAATAGCTTCGTTCCTGTTCACAATAACGAACGATCTTTCATACAGGATAGAAAAAACAGCGGCATGGAAAGAGTTCGATATAATAAACTGAGCATTTCTCACAAGTGATACGAAAGTTTCAGGACCGTCCAATGTAAAGTATTTGTCTGCATACCTCAACTTGCCTGAATGCAGCGTATAGATCTTATAGCCTTTCTCCTTGGCAACATCCATCGCTATCTTCTTGATCAATGCACTGCTGTCAAAATCATAGATTAGAATATATTTTTCTTGATAGCTTTGATTTCCAATTTGGTCCCAATCTGTTGAGTCTAATAAGAAAACCGGATCTACAACATGATTGGCTTTTGTTATATTTAATCTGCTTAGGATATCCACAGCACTTTTCTCTCTTACGCCTACAGCATCTAACCGTTCTACGCGTTTCTTCACCACGGGCTGATACTCGTCAGAGATGCTGTCTGTGGCAAAACTTGCCGCATAGGCTGCTTTTACTTTTTTATCTGGAACAAAATCCAAATAAAACGCCGGATCCTTGCCATTCTTGTGCAAGCAATTCCATATTTGATCACTGCCACACAAGTAAACATCCGCATCTGGCATATCCTGCTTTAATTCTTCATTGGTTCGATACCTAACATTCGTTATGGGCAAATACTTGGCCGTGAATCTATCAAACGCCCGTTTCTTGGCACGTTCACGAATTCTCGTCGGTATTTTGAGCGTTAAATACAACAATTTGGTTACTGCATTCTTTTCCCACTTAGGATGATTAATACTCCACATATTATAGTGATTGCTTAGATAATCCGGCTTGTAATCAATAATTTCTACATCATGTCCGCATGTTTTGAGATATCTCATTAATCCGTAAGCTTGTAAAGATGCACCATGATTATATACATCATGACAAGTTATCGTACATACCTTCATACCGTCACTTCTTTCATTACAAAATTCGGTTCTGAATGCCCCACTGTGTGATAAATTTTATTAAGCTCATCGGTGTTGCTGTAATCTGTCTTGGCGCAATGGCTTGCCAACCTGTCTCTTAGAACGACATCCTTATACAACCGCTCAATTCCTTCCGCGATACCCTCTACACTTAACTCACAAATAAGGCCTTCCTCCCCATCCTCAATCTGACTGCTGGCTGTTGGATAATTCGTTATCATGACAGGTTTGCCCAATATCTTGGCTTCCGTAACGGTTACAGCCTTGCCTTCATATCGGGAGGGCTGAACGTATAAATCACAGTGCTTCATATAAGGGTAAGGGTTCATTTGCTTGCCTGCGAGGATAAAGTGGTTCTCCAGCTTGTTCTCGGCAATGATTGATTTAAGCTGGTTCTCATACCCGCCATACCCAACGATATACCATTTGATAGCCGTGAGTCCCTTATCGTGCAGCAGCCTCAATGCTTGAACAGCCATATCGAATCCCTTTACATACGACAAACGCCCGACAGAGACGATGGAAAATGTTTCTTCCAAACCTCCATTGATTTGGTGCGGTTCTTCTGCCATTTGCTTAATAAACTTAGGCGATGTTATATTCTCGATTAGCATAATCTTCGATTGCAGCGAAGGGTAAGTCTTGAGAAATGCCTCCGTGCAGGCGTCTGAGATCGAGGCAATCGCATCGAATTTGTTCCAGAGCGCAAGGTCTATCTCATTGTCTATTTCCAATTCGCTGTAATCCGTATGGATCCAAGCCATTTTCTTCGCTGCCTTTACGTTATTCGCAACAATATCATGAGGCCAGGCGTAACTGATGGCTAAATCATATTCTTGGTCTATCTTTGGCAGCACATAAGACGTGAACTTAAGCACAAGCTGCATTTGAATGTAGCCTGAGCCCTCTTTCAGTTTTCGGCGTTTCGCCTTCCAACCTGCCATCAGTTTGCTCGCTAGTCGGATCAGGAAAGCTGAGAAATGCCCCTCTTTGAGACAACTGCGCATTGATTTACGAAAAACCGTGTATGGGGCTTGCTCAGGCAGCACATGAACTTGCTCGGGTATTAAGCTGAGAAAGTCACCGGCATGCTGGCAGATAAACAGATCCACCTCATAATTCTCGTAATCAAAGCTCTCCAGCATGTTAATTAAGCTTCGTTCTATACCGCCAATTTCCATGTCAAAGACCGTAATCAAGATTTTAGGCATATTGGATATAACTCTTTTCTCTTTTATTTAGATACAGCGTATTGGCTGGCACATTCCCTTTCACAACGCTGCCTGCTGCGATTACGGCATTATCGCCAATGATTGTATCCCTAAGAATAACCACATTGGAGCCCACCCAGACATTTTCTCCAATTCTAATTTCTCCTTTGATCAAGTGATCACCCGTGCTGCTTTTATAGTTGTGATCATGATCATTGATACTAACATTAGGCGCAATCTTGGTATGCTTGCCAATAGTGATCTTATACACACAATTAATGTTGCAGTTATCGTTAATGAAAACCTTTTCTGCAATGCGAAGCTCCCCAAAGTGATCTACACGAATACTGGCATTCTTGCGTATAAACACGAACTTCCCGATGTGAATGCTGGCATGCTTGCTGAAGGCTTCAATTCTACTATTCGCTTGGAGTGAGAAGATGGACGATTTAATATTTTTGAAATAAATAAGCTTATTACATCCAGCTCTCAGAATGCCAATCAGATGGGATAGATTCATCAGGATGGTGTAATACAAGCCTCTGCCGCGGCTTTCCGCAATCAGTGTGGTCATTATTTTCCGTAGAATACTTATCATTCGGTTCTCCCAATTGAATTATTTAGCTTAGCAGCTTGCGAATTCTAGCAATATTATGACCACCGATCACTTTCGATGCCAGCAACTTGATATGTCCCTTCCATCGCGCTTTGCGCGGCAGCCAGCTTTTGTAGAAGTGATGCATCGCATACGTCTTGTCAGTTTTGAAGCTCTGGCAGTTAATATAGTCATACGGCGAGAAATATGTTTGTGGATAAAAGGTGCCGAGACCTTTAATTTCCTGATATTTACCATTGGGAATGATACCCATGCCGCCGATGATTTCGGTAATCATGGCGACATTCGTTAAGGAATTAAATGTGCCGTCCGCGAGGAGGAAACTTTTGGTTTGATAGGAATCCATAAAGGCTTGAATGAGCTTATTTTCCTTGGCTGCGCCGATCGTGCTCGTTGCAATGAAATTTTCTTGTTCGAATCCCCAGAAGGAGTCGTGATGAAGCAAATCGTTGAACGATTTGAATACTTCTACATCCGTATCTAAATAAATGCCGCCAAAATGATATAAGGCAAATACCCGCGCATAATCGCTCACAAAGGCATATTTCCCCGCCTCATAGGCTTCTTTAACGTAGGGATTACAGGTATGATCAAAATTGTTCTCATTCCACTCGATGAAACGATAGCCGGGCAAATAACGATACCAACTCGCTATACAGCGTTTAACAATTTCAGGCTTCTCCTGCTTGCCAAACCAACAATAATGAATAATTTTGGGAATTCCCATCGCGCAATCTCCTTCTTTTGACGGCTCACGCCTCAAAAGCTAATATTCTTAATAAAGAACATCCGTTTTCTCCATAGTAGTTCTTTATAAAGAACTTGTCAACGAATTGATACCACAATAGAGAACATTATTAGATAATTTTTCGTAAATACGCCCAAATCGCCTATTTAGGAATGAATGGCCGTTATTTGGTTCCCTAATAAGTTAGAAAATAGTCCTCCACGTTCGTTTGCCAATTGTTCATAGCCGCCATTCTGAATGATAATGCCATTGTCGATCACGATAACTTGATCAGCTTTGCGAATCGTGGACAGCCTGTGTGCGATCACGATGATTGTCAATTTCCCCTGCAGTCGCTCTAACGCTTGTTGGATTTTGGTTTCGTTCTCGCGATCCAAGGCGCTGGTCGCCTCATCCAGAATTAGAATCGATGGCTTGCGCAGGATGGCTCGAGCCAGCACGATCCGCTGCCGTTCGCCACCAGATAACCGGACACCGCGATCTCCGATAACAGTATCGAGACCTTCCGGCAGCTTGCTTACAAACTCTGCGGATGCTGCAAAATCAAGGGCTTCCCAGAGCTGCGCTTCAGTCGCATTCGCATCGATCAACAATAAATTATCTCGGATGGTTCCATTGAACAAGAAAGGGTCCTGCGGGACATAGCTAATTGATTTCCTCAAGGATAACAAATTCTCACTGGTAAGCGGCACGCCATCTATCCACACTTGTCCTCGCTGCGGCTGAAGCAGCCCCATTAAGATATCAATGAATGTGCTCTTGCCGGCGCCAGAGCGCCCAATAACAGCTGTCATTTGTTTGGATCGTATACGAACATTAATGTCACGAAGAGCAAAGCGTTCTTCCTCGGCGTTGTATTGAAAAGAGACATCTCGACACTCTAGATGATGCTTGAGTTGAAGCGGTAAGACGGAGCGGGCTGCGTCTTTGATTTCTCTGGCCTCCCGGCATTCATTTTGAAGCTCCATCATCGTTTTGAACGCCGGAACAGCTGCAGCAATTTGTTCCAAATTCGACTGTATACTCGCAAATCTTGGCCATAAGCGAGAGAAAATGAGAACGACCAGAATTAATTGCTGCCCCTGCGTTTGAAAGAGCAGGACCGATACACAGATGAAGATGACGATGATGAGTGAGGAGGATAATTTGAAATAGAGCTGCGAATTGGCACTGATCTTGGCCTGTGCCAAACGCTCCTGCGCAAATTTCTGACACCAGGTCATTAACCAGTAAATGCGTGATTCTTCTAACATATTGCTTTTAATATCTTTAACCCCGTTAAGATGATCGGTCATCCCGCCGATATAACTTCTTCCTAGCTCGGAGGTTTGCTGTCCCTGCAATTTGGATCTCTTAATGAAGATGCGTGAGAAATAGGACACAGCCAGACCACAAGCAATTACAAATAGGGTCATCATCGGCGATAGCCAGAAAGCTATACCCACTTGAATCAATGTAAACACGGTTGAAGCTGCAAATTGAAGAAACATATATGTCCCGCTGGTCACACGGCCTAGTTCATCGGTGAGAGAATTAATCAAATCTGATTTTCTCTTCTTGATGAAGAAATCCCAGTTTGCCTGCATGATCGCCGTGTACGTCTCTAATCTAACGTAATTAATAAAGCCCGTATGAATGCGAACATCGCGCAGTGTGAGGTTGCGTTGAATGAGACTTTGAGCAAAGACCAGGACCAGGTATGCCCCCATAATCAGCAGCAACGCTCCGGATTTAGGAAGTCCATTCAACAGATTCATGAAAGCTGGCGGCAAGCTTATTCCTGCGCTGCTGTTCAGGATACCACAAATACTAAGCAGCGGAATGACTAGAAATAACCCGAGCCCTTCCAGTAAACTTATGAAACTCATACCGAGCAAATTCATATAAAGAATCTTTCCTGCATAAGCATGCAGCTGCTTCGTAAAATACAATAGATGCTTCATTATAATTCTCCCTGTGTGACAACATTCTTTCTGGTTTTTCTCCAAGCCCATAGAAGAGGACGCAGCGGGAAATAGAGGACGTGCAGCTTCGCAGGTAATTTCAACGTCTCCGCATCTTCTGGATAAGGATGCAGGAAACTTAGGATGAATAGCACCTTTTGCCAAGTTGCCATTAGGGCAAACAAATGACGTTTGTGGTAGCGGGAGACATCGGCCGGAACGGGGGAGGTATGCAGGTTGATCTTTTGCCGAATGTAAAAATAGGCATCCTCTGCCAGGCGATCCGCTCGTTTAACCGAGGTTAATCGCTCCAGGTCTACCGTTAGCGGGGTATGCAGAACTTTCACAGCCAGTATCAGTGCTTGCGCCCCAATATGCTGCTGACGGTTCTTCTTTAGCAAGTCGTGGAGCTTACTAGCATCCAACTTCTGCCTGGCTAACTGGTCGATATCAAGCAGCCAGCGGAGTCGTGACCAACCATGACGAGCACCGTGAGTTGCCAGGAATAGAAACAAATCCTCGCTCCCCAAATAATAGATCGGATGGCTGACAATGGAGCTGATTCTTCTGCGTTCCCATAGTTCTTCGAAAGCCGGTTCCTTAGCAGGCCCGGGACCAAGTCGCCAATGAATTTCAAGCTTTATGCCCTTCTGCACATGGTCATACGTGACGTGATGATGCCGCCATTTCCAATCATTCAGAATGCTTTTATATTCCTCATCCTTCACGTAGCCTAGGCGGCTCAGAAGTTCCTCGGTTCGCTGCACACTTTCCATAGGCACCAAGACGTCCAGATCACCGGAAGTCCGAAGGGAAATATCACCATACAAATCATTCGCCAGAATGGGACCTTTCAACATAATCGCACGAATGTCTGACTCAGCGAACACTTTGGCAATATAGGCCATCTCTGCACTTAAATGAAGCATCGCAAAGGTATTGTCCTGATAGTACATTTGCAGTTCTTTACTAACATGCGGCGGTATCCATGCTATTTCTGCTTGCTTTAGCTTGACATACAGATTAGGAAAAACCCGATGATGTCTGGCTAGTTGCAGGAATTCATCCCAATTCAACTCATTTGGACAGTCTCTATAAGCAGACAGGTCATTCTTGCCTATCTTCATTTTCAAAATGGAAAGTAGCATATTTAATTCTTGGGAGAAGAGCGTCGAATCCGAATGGGAAAGGGTAGTCATCTTAATCTCCTTCATCCTCTATTGACCTGCATATTTGGCGAATTTACCAATCACGACGAACCGTTCCATGCCTTCGGCTCCCGTAATATAGTAAGGACCGCTGCGCAGCCAAGCATGAGCTATCATTTTGCCCGATTCATCGCGGGCCGTTCCCAGATATAACGTGCTGTCGATGTGACGCTTTTCCAACATGCGCGAAGCGGCAATCGCTTTGACCAAGCATTTGCTCTCCCAGATCGTATGTTGACTTATCAAGTGAATAGCATCTTGCACGCTCATTAACTCGGCGCGATGCTTCTCAAATCTATCATTCGATGTTTCTTCCATCCGAACTCCAAGCTTGGGAGCCACCTTCGAGAAGGGAATTGCCACTTGGATGCGCGCCCAACCCAGATAACAGGCAGCCTCTGCATACAGACCAATGGTTCTAAAATTTAATGAAAACAGGATATTGATTTTCCTAAAGATGCCCATGATCTTCTCCGAATTCGATCAATCCTTCTTTGGATAACCGCTCAATAAAGGTGATAACCTCCTGCTCGCATTCCTGTTGCTCAACCTCGTATTCCGCCATCAGCAAACTAACAATCTGTGCAACCTCGGATGGTTCCGCTAATAATTCCCAGATTCTCCCGCCGATCTCACCCAGGTTATAATATTTCCCATTGTGAATGCTCAGCATCACCTTCTCGCCACCCATATCACTAACAATATTCCCCTGGCTTTGAACAAAAACATTTTTCTGCGAAACTGAAACGACGTCGTTCTTCATCATCGCTATTCCTCCTTGTTTATGGCTTGCAGAATGGTCGATACCAGCTGTGGAGCAGTAAAACCCGTGGTTGGTCTTAGTAAGCGATACATCTCAATGTGCTTCACCAAGTTCACAGAGGTCTGAAAGTGCCAATCCGTTAACCCCAATTGCGGGATAAAAAAGTTCCGAAACGTATGTTCAAAAAGGATTTGAAATCGTTCCAGCCGTTCAATCGGGCGAATCTGGCTTTCATCCTGGTCGGACTTTACCAATTCGATAATTCCGGCGAGCGGCAGCATTCCAGCGAAATAGTGTGAATCTACGGGAACGTTATACTTGGTCTCTCTTCCGAAAATAGCCTGATATTCCCCAGCATCCATGCCAAAATTCGTTAAACTCTCTTGCCACAGTTTCTGCTGCGGGTAGGAGGAAGTGACATAAGGAACATGCGTTTCACCTGAACATGCAACGGCGATCACATCATCGGTAAGCAGCTGAAACCCTTGCTGCATAAAAGCTGAAGCTAGCGTAGACTTCCCAGCCCCCGACTGACCTACAATGGCATAGGCTTTTCCATCCACTGCAACAACGCTGCCATGCAAGGGAAGCACTCTTCGCTGCATCAGAATGGCGCCCATACAAGTTCCCAAGATATACAAACGCAATTTACTCGCTTCCACGTCTTTCATCGGGGTAACAGCGATACGTTTGCCTGCCTGGGCAGCAAATAAGGCAACACCAGGGACATAGAACATGACCGAATCATTCGCAACGAGATAGGTATTGGGTTTCTCATATACGTCCGCATACAGCCCATTTCTATCTTCATCTTCTACAATAATGTCCATATCATAAGCAGGTATATCCTGATTCAGTTGTTTTAATTCCGGAAAATCCAACTCGCTGGATATGGTAAGTCCAAACGCCAGATAACACGTATGCTGCTTCGTTCCCAACATCAATTCACGCCACCATTTCCCTAATTATGGTAAAGGCCCTTATACGACTTGCTGTATAAGGACCTTTACGTATAAACTCCAAAATACCAGCTGCCCACATGGTTTCGTATGTACTGAAATCCAAGCAGATCGAGTTTCATTCCTATTAGCTATAAGTTAATTGATCACGCGGAGTACCTGATGGGTAAGCAAAGTCAAGATGGTTTCCGTTGTTAGGATCAGCCATTGTCATGCTTACTTCAAGAACCTCAAGCGCTGGTTTTTTCCATTCTTTTTTCATATCTTCACCTCCTCTCAAGCGAATTTTTTCATGTACCTATACACAATCAGGCTGCGCATTAATAATCTGTACTCTGAATCCGTAGCCAGCTCAGGTCGAGCTCCAGCCTTGACTTTGAGCAATGCGGACTTGATCTTCGCACCGTCCATAAACCGGAGCACGTTCGAATCTGTGCTTAGCTGCTGTGCTTCATCGAGGAAAGAATCCCAATGTGGCACCATGCGATGAACCCAATCGGCTCCCTGCACGCCGCGAATCCGTTGATTCAACCGAATCGTGTCGGGCAGTAGTTTCTCCGTTGATCTTCGAATCAGAGCGCGATCCAGGCCATTCTGAACATACTGATCTTCAGGCACGGATAAGCAGTAACGAATGACACGGATATCATTGGTTGGATCACGCTGCCACAGTGAATGACGCAAGGATAATTTGGTAGTCAGTGTATTGGTGGCATTCCAGTGAAAAAGATCATGAAAATGACGATGTCTTTGTTCATAAATATTGGAAGTTGAGAACCAGCCTGACCGGTCTATGCCATAGCCGCTCAATTTATTAAACACTTGGCTCCTATTGGCGAATTCCTGATTAATTAAAATCGGAAATGGGTTGGAGGCACCCTTTTCAAGCAGACGATCCAGGAACGGAAAGGCCACCCTTGCGACAATTGGAAGGCTGCGCAGTCGAGCTCCGCTAGTATGAATACTATACTGTTGAAGTTCTTGCAAGAGCCGCACCCAGCGTAATTTCTTCATTAAAGTTGCATAATGATCATACGCGGATCCCCATGAAATGCTTAAATTCCCTCTAGCACCACTTAGGAGAACGGCAACATCTTGCTCCTGAGCCTTCTCAAACATGCCCCGTATCCAGAATGAGTTCTCAAAAAACTTGTACGGCATTTCCATTGTTTCTAACAGAGAGTCAATATCTGAGTAAGAATTCTTTCCTTTAAAATCCAGGTAATGATCATCGATTCCGCCTACATGTTTCACCGTCATTTGAATAAAGGGGCTTTCGTCAGCCATCAGCTGATTGGCTGTATAATCTCTAAAATCACTTGAGGGAACGTAGCTGAATGTCTGCAGCCGTTTGTTCTCTTTACTTAGCGATTTAACAGCGAAACTGACGACGGAACCTGAATCCAGACCCCCGCTTAGATGTGCCCCAACACCACGAAACGTGCGCAGCCGAGCATCCACTGATTGCTGGAAAACTTCTTGAAAAGCCTCGACGTACTCTTCATTGGATTTCAGTTTCAAGGGCTCACTAGCTTCAATCGTGCAGTATCTTTGCAATGAAATATGTTCACGTGTTACTGTAATGCTATGTGAGGGAGGTATTTGCGCGATATTCTCGTACGGTGTGATGGAACCGTCTACCCCGTCGATTGGCGCCGATATGGCCAGATATTCCGCCAACCATTGTTCGTTCAGCTTCTTCTGAATATAAGGCAGCGTCAAAAGCGGTTCAATAATCGTACAGAAAGCAAACCGTTCACGATGGTGGATGTAATACAAGGTACGACTTCCGGAAAAATCTCTGGCACCGAAAAGCTTCTGATTTCTTTCGTCCCAGATCATAAAAGCGAAATCACCGACCAAATACTTAGGTGCGTCCGTTTTCCATCTCTGATACGAAAGTAAGATAAGTTCACTGTCGGACATTTGATTCCGGCGACCCGGCTCTACCTGTAAGAGCTGAAACAATTCATCTCGATTATCAATGATCGCATCGGCTGTAATCACTAATCCCCTTTGCGAGTCACGGTATGGCAAGCGTTCATGGACAGACTCAGGTGTAATCCACTGTGCATGACACCCAAGAAAAATATGATCGTTGTGCCAAGTTCGGATATCGTTCGATGGATATTTCGCTAGTCCATGCATTAAGGTTTGGCCATGCTCGGTACTAACTGGCTCTTGATTACAGTGAAAGATCCCGGTAATGGCACTCATGATTTTCCTCCAAAACGATCTGCTAGAAAACATTGTTGTTCTCATTAAAGAACATTAAAGCCTAGTTTTCCATTTATATTTCTTCTCATTAATCCTATTACTTGAAATTCATTCTAAATTCTATTCGTTTTTGTTCTTTATGGAGAACAACCTTAGAATACCATCTATGTTCTTCACTGTCAACAATTTCTTCGATGTTTTTTTCAAGTCCCTAACTAGCCCGTTGCACAAGTCCACGCCGTATCAGATCATGCAAGAAGGAGGCAATATCCTCTTCGACCGACTCATCCACGAAATCGTATTTCTGACGCACCGCGTCGCTAATTGAGTTGACCGTCTGAACTTCCCCCAGCAATGACCAGCAGAATCCCCCCACACTGTTTAACTTCGTTAGGGTATATTCATCCGTATTTAAGATAATCCATTCCATGTCCAGCTGAATGGTCTCATAGTTATTCATACGCAGATACTGGCTAATCATACACGCAACCCCCTAAATGTTGGGTCAAGATTGGGATGATTCATAGCCTCATCCCCCTTAAAAGGTTGATTCACCTTGTCTTGCTCTTGGTTCCAGCGATAAGCCGGCTCCAAATAAACCGGCTGCTGACTTAACACCATAGGACGTGTATACACATTCGTATTTACGCGAGTATCCTTTGTCATAAAGGTACGTCTCCTATCTTTTCCACGTTTGAATAAGTCTTCTTGCTTCTCCGAAGGGGGTATCAATAATTTCGTACATACGCAGGAAGACGGTTGTTTCGAATCGATCCAAGTCAAAATTAATGGTCTGGGCCCCGCTAACCAGCTTGTTCTCGCCAGTAAACGAAAGAACCTTGGATACCATGATTCGCTCTTTGGCATCAACCAATTCAAGCCTCATCTTGGAAAAACTTTGATCAACAACGACTTCGTCCTGAAGCTTGATCGTAAAATCCAAATTAAGCTTATACGAATACGGCAAACCACTGCCGTTATTATAATTAGCCGCGGTCGACCAATCATTCAGCGTAGCCTGAAAAGGGTAGAAGGCAAGGGTACTGTCTTCCTTCGTATCCAACACTTTCGTCTTGAACGCAGCCATCGTAATATGATACGGTGCTACACTCTTGCCATCCAGAATTTCCATCACTAATTGCTCGCCAGTTTCCGAGCTCGGAATGATAAAGGAGTAATAGATGACATAACTGATATTCGGAATCAGCGTATCCACTTGCGTGTTCTGTCTGGTTCCCATATAGCTATTGCCATTATAGCTGGTTAACTTCGTATCAAATTGTGGAACCTGCATCGGTGTATCGCTATGATTAAGCAATTTGAATTTGGCGACTGCCGCTTTGAAGCCACCACCAGCACTTTCCTGCAAGCGAAGATCCACCATCGACACGTCAACCTCAGGCCGTATTAACTTGTACAAGGGATCGAAGTGGATCGGCTTATTCCACTCATACGGCGATAATTGATTAATATAACCGATCGTGCTCTTAGCCCCGGGCAGCGTAATGGTCAGTCGACCGATTAGATAATTCGTATGTGTTTTGTCTTCTCCCGCGAAATCCTCCGGTGTTAGAATCGATAAGCTCTTCATCTCTAACCGGTTTCTCGCAGGAATGGCATAATGAATATACGTCTGTTCGCCGTATTCCAGAGAGAGCGGGCCTTGTTCCAGCCTTTTGCCATTGTAGACCTTCTTATCAGAAATGCCATTGATCCGGAAATCTGGTATGGTCGTCTTCTTGTCTCCTTGGTTCGTAACAAGTAAACCTACAATGACCATCGGACCTTCCGGTGTATTCTGTTCATTTAAACTAACAGGCTTAAATTCCAACGTGCTGGACAGCACAGGAATTGTGAACGTATCTTCCCATTTCTTCGTCACAGCGGGATTGGCAAGTGTAGCCTTCTCACCCTTCCATTCATTGGAAGAAATAGGAATTGAAATAATTCTTTCTTCTTGTTTGGGATAGACGAATTCATTAACATCCAGCCATGAAAGCTCGGTCAGCGAGAAATTATCATAGCGGTCTATGACGTTCATATAGCTAAGTTCGACGGTCTCCTTGGGCTGAATATTCTTGGCATTCGCTTGACTGGGACGCATGATATACTCCAGTCCTTCTTGCGTCTTGACGCGAACTTCGTACTCGGGCACCCCGGTCAATCGATCTCCATTATTAAATAAACGAATCGTTGCCGCAATTCGAGTTCCCTCCGAAGTGGATTCATTTAGAATCCCCTTCACTTCCACCTTAATAGCATCCGTTAACTGATAAGTTTTCTCTACAGAGGTTTGGGTATACTTCTCATCGGCTGCCGCGTGGAAAGATGCTGAAGGTATAACCAGGGAGGCTGTCAAAACAAGGACGACCATCGTGTGTTTCCAGTTTATTTTCAATTCAAGTCACTCCATTTTCCATTATTGCTCTTCAACTGCCGTCATTTGAACTTTTTCTTTATCTCTTAATTGGTTCGGGCTCGTTTTTACGACAAGTTCGCCCTCTTTAAGACCGGAAATCACTTCCTGAATAGGCTCATTCAAGCGACCTAGCTGGACACTTCGTTTCTCAACCGTATCGCCTGCAACCACGAACACATAGTTGGCATCGCCTTCTTTAACTAATGCATACGTAGGAACGGTGAGCACGATCTGATCTTTCTCTTCCGTCATTTGAATCATTAATTTCATACCAGGCTTCAAGGCTAAATCCTTATTCGGTACTTCCAAATTGATTTCATAAGCTCTGGTTTGGGGATCTATTACCTTGGAGATATAACTGATCGGCCCTTTGAACTTCTGCGTAGTTCCCGTTAAATAGTAAGGCAATTCTTTCTTGTCACTCAAGTGTCTCGTTTCTTCTTCCGTCAGCTGCGCTTTGATCTTGATGGGATCCAGTCTTATAATGACCCCAACCGCTGATCCCATCTGCAGCGACATCCCGGCTTCCAGCGGCATCTCGGTCAATAGACCGCTGACTTGTGCCTTTATTTCAAAGTTTTTGAGTGTTTGATCTATTTGCTGCAAGGCAATCTGATCATTCTTGAGTTGTGTTTCCAGCTCCGAGGTCATGTCAATCGGCTCCAGCATCGTCAACTTCTTCTTGAGCTGATCCAGATCCATCTGAGCATCCATCATCTGAGTTTCCATTTGGAACAACTGGGCTTTGGTCACTAAACCAATATCATAATCATTCTTCATTTTGTTATAGCTTCTGCGCAGGCTGGTCATCCCTAATTCCTTTTTTTGAATCGAGTTGCTCATTTCCAGCTTTTGATTTTCGGTCTCTTTCTTGGCCTTCACTCTTGCTTTTTCAATGGCTTCTTGCGCCGTCTTAACCGTTAGTTCAGCAACTTGCCTTTGCAGGGCAACATCTCCAGATTTGAGTCTGAGGATAACTTCGCCTTCTTGTACCATATCTCCGCGCTTCTTGAAAATTTGCTCCACATCACCAGCTGCTTTGGACACAACGCCGAATTGAGCCGAGGATTGCACTTCAGCGGTACGCTCGAGAGGATCGCCGATTTTTTGCTTAATGACTTTAAAGGCTTTCACACTTTTCAGACCTTGTTCATTATAAACAGATTTCGAATCGGAATTAATCGGAGCTGTATCTGAGCATCCAGACAAAACGCCAATGCTTAGCGCCAAGATACAGAAGGTTCTTGCAGTTTTTTTACGCGGCTTACATCTTTTTTGTCTCATTAGCTATAAACTCGCTCCCCTTACTTTGATTTTGTTAACGGACTTTTATAAATAAGCATCTGCACGATAGTCTTTGATTTCGTTTAAGACCACACCGATCAATTTGGCGTTGGCCATCATTAGCTCTTCTTTCACTTTCTTGGCCATATTGCGCTTCACTTTGCCGTATTCAACAACGAGAAGAACCCCGTCGCATTGCGCTGCCAAGAGCTTGGCATCCGTTAAGGTCAGTACCGAAGGCGTATCTACAATCACCAAGTCATAACCGGCTTTGAAATCAGTTAGAAGCGCAGCCATTCGTTTGGAGGCTAACAGCTCAGAAGGATTTTGCCGCCCAGCACCCGAGGTCATGATCCATAAATTTTCGATAAATGATTCCTGAATGCTTTCCTCCATAGAGGTCTCGCTGCCTAAATAAGTCGTCAATCCCACTGTATTTTCCTTATTAAACACCGAATGAATGGAAGGATTTCTTAAATCGGCATCCAGCAAAAGGACCTTCTTGCCAATCTGTGCATAAGCAACGGCCAAATTGACCGCTGTCGTCGTTTTACCTTCACCGCGACTTGCCGAAGTCACCGTAATGGTTTTGACTTCCTGTCCCAAAGCCGAACATTCAATATTAAAGCGTAAAGAACGATAGGCCTCTGATACCGGAGAATGCGGGTTGATTTGCATCATAATCGGAACATTAGTGGATGGTTTTGGCATATGGCGTTTCCCCTGTTTTTTTACTGGATTTATAACTCCGTTTGGTACGCGGTTCTTTATCCTTGTCTTTGAACTTAGGTATGTAGGCCATTGTTGGTGCTGCGAAAATATCGCGGACATCCTCATCCGTTTTGATCGTGTCATCCAAGGCATCTAGGAGAAGCGTTAAGCCAACCATACCAGCGAGGGACACAATAAAGCTTAGAATAATATATTGATTAGACTTCTGATTGATAGGAATCGGATAATCCTGACTTTTGGCCCTATTCAGAATCGTGACATTATCGACCTTCATAATCTTGGGAATTTCCAGTTGAAAGACATCGGAAACCGCATTGGCGATTTTCACAGCCTTCTCATGCGAGAAGTGTCGAGCACTGATGGTCATTACTTGCGTTTCATTGAGGTTAGACACATAAACGATGGATATGAGTTGATCCGTGGAAACATTTAAATCGGGGTAACGTTGAACGACTTTATCCATAATAGCAGGAGTTCTAATAATTTCCTTGAATGTGTTCATAAGAGCAAGATTAACGCCTATGGCGCCATAATCAATTTGTTCTTTGCCTAATTGATCCTGCTCAACAGTTTTATTTACAATCAATTTCGTGGATGCTTGATAGATAGGTTGATAGTTGGATGAGGTATACAGGGCTGTGAGAATAGTTACCCCCAGCACGCATATCGCAATTAGCCACATACGCTTTTTTATAATAATTAAGTACTCTTTCACATTGATTTCCATGATTCCCCTCCAAAGAAGTCTTCTTTGCTTGATGTTCCGTTTCAATTAACCTTTGATACTATTTGTATCATGTTATAGGTATACTTTAAGATACTTTTTGTATCATGTCAATACAATTTTTCGCGATTAAGTTCCAAATCGTATCACGCATTCAACGTAAAAAAAAGAGAGAGAAGCTCTCCGCTTGCGGAGACTTCTCTCATCGTTTTAATTGCCTATGGCTTGTATTCGACTAAGTTCATTTGATCGTTTCGAGAGCGTCAATGCCTGTTGCAGGAGCAGGGCTAACAATCTGCGCATCGATCCAATCCCAATTTTACTCATGATATTCGCTAAATGAATTTTTACCGTCTTTTCGCTAATACAACAGCTTTCAGCAATTTCCCGATTCGTGTAGCCATGTGTAGCGATTAGACCGAGAATCTCTGATTCACGCTGGGTTAAACCATAACTAGCAAAAAATTGATTCAATAGCTGGCTGTCTTCTACCATTATTTCCTTCATACAACAACTTCCTTTATATGAATATGTCGTTCTCGACTAAGATCTACAAAAATATCATCAATCTTAACAAGGGGGTTCGTATCATCCGTAGGATTAATATAAACGACCTCTCCCCATCGACCATCAGTAAGCTTCACTTTCCTGCCAACTAAATTCTGGATCATATTATTCAGAAAAACAGCGACAATATGAGGGTCTAATTCACCGAAAAAGCCTTCCCTCATCCGATTAACAACTTCGTAAAATGGCATCATCTCATGGTAAGGGCGCTTCGAGGACATAGCATGAAAGACATCTGCAACGGCTACGATACGGCTCATGCGATCTACTTGTGAATCCTTGAGACCTAGCGGATACCCCGTGCCATCAGCCCGTTCATGATGCTGCAGCGCGACTAGGGCAACCCTATAATGAATCCCCGCAGTTTCTCTAAGCATATTGTAGCCTCGAACCGTGTGCTGCTTCATTTCGCCATATTCATCGTTCGACAGCTTACCTGGCTTCAGCAGAATTTCTTCTGCTATCGTAATCTTCCCTACATCATGCATGGTAGCAGCAAGAGATAGCAGCGCCACTTCTTTATCATCGAGATTTAACCATTTCCCAATCAGCGTTGACAGAATTCCAACACCAATATTGTGCTGATGCGTGTATTCATCTTTCGCTTTGACTGCTTGAAACAACTCGTATAAATCGGGGTTCTCTGCCGCTTGCTGAACAATAGGAATCAAATCATTCTTGATTTCTAGCAAGGGGATTTTCTTCTGTGATTGAATGCGCTCGAATAAATCCTTGGCATATTGAGAAGCTTTTTGGACAAGGTGTTCGGAGGAATTAATGGATGATTCGGATTCAATTTCTTCTTCTTCTTCAATGGTCGTCATGATGTCCATGAAGTCAATACGATGCTGCTGGAATAAATCCAGGTGTTCCTGCGTGAGGACGGATTGACTTGGTACTAGTACAAGTCCATAACTTGTTGTGACATCGTATTTCAACTTCTTACCCAATAGTTCTCTCAAAGAAGCTCGCCCCAATTATTTCAAAATATAACCAATTTCAATTATATACGACAATTTTATTTGGATCTATGGGATAGATAGCCCGTATTTAAACGTATAAACTAGGATAAAGAGCCTATAGACTAAAAACCAATAACCCATATTAGGACTATTGATCTGGTCATTACATGAAATTCATTCTATCCCACCCCGTGACATCCGTCTAGTCATCTGCATAGAGTAAGTATTGACAATTCCGCTTTAACCTAAGGAGGAACTTACTTACTATGACAGCAAAGAAAAAGCAAGAGCTCAGAGACTTGGATCTAGATACCCAAAGCGTGCAACAGCCTGAGACGGAACAGCCTTTTAATGAAGCCTATCCGCAACCTGCGCCTTATCCATACGGCTATCCTGTACCACAAGCCTACGCTTGGGTGCCTGTTTATGATCCGCGCGGCTTGGGCGGCATGATTGGCATCCCAGGCTTTCCCGGCGGCGGCGGCGGGTTTCCCGGTGGCGGGATGATGCCTGGATTCCCAGGGCAGCCCGGATTCCCGGGGCAACCTGGCTTCCCTGGCGGCGGTTTCCCAGGTCCAGGCATGCCAGGACCTGGAACCGTGCCAGGCCAACCGCAAGGAGGCGACCAGCAGGCTCCCACCTCCCCGCCTCCAGCCTTCATCCCGCAAAAGCCGCTTACTGCAGCTGGCGGCGAGGCCTTCGCCATTAATCCTGGCGGCATTGCTCGCTGTTTGTTTAATTTCACATACGTGTGGCTGCGCAATGGCCAGTCCTTCTGGTACTTCCCTATCTTCGTGGGCTCAACGTCCATAGGCGGTTTCCGTTGGAATGGTTTCTCATGGATGTACTTTGGCATGGATTTGCGGTTTATCGACGCATTTACTTGTTAAATCTTCCGTTCAGAAAAAGCACGTTCGCTAGCTTATTCTCAGCGCATCAGCCCCCACCATCATGGCGGGGGCTGATAGGCATTTAAGCCATCTGCTCATACTCTGTAAAAGGATCCGCAATCTCCATATAATGGGCTTCGGTATCGCTGGCTCCAACATATAAATCCGCCCGACTGTTCGCCTTTCGGACCAAGCCTCCACTGAAGATCACATCTGCCAGATCTGCCCGCTTCGCCGGTCCGTCCGGGAAGTCGCTGCGGGTTGCGATGATTTTGACCGGCGACTTCTCCCTCGTCCAAGGATTAAGGACGAACGACATGGCATGATAATGCAGCCGTCCTTCTTCATCCGTATACGAGATATGGCCCAGCACACCAAGAAACCCATTTGTCAGCAAATGGATTTCATTGGCTCCGCCCCATTCGTCCTTCAGGAATTGATCGCGGAACAAGGGAGCCTGGATAATTGCAGTTTCCGATAAGTCATCGAACGAGTCGAGGATGCTGAATCCGATGACAGCCCGTGTGCCCTCAATGCCGAACGGCCTCGAAAATACGCCAATCCGTCCATCCGATAATGCCGTCAGCCGGATATCTTTCATGTTCCACGGACCCGAAGCAGCGTGTTTGAGTTCATGCAGGTTCTTCCCTCGGTAGAGCACAGTTTTCCAACCGATAATCGCTCTTTTCGTCACCGAGTCGAAATACAGCTCGACGCCACCGAAAATCCATTCGCCATTAATTTGGGTAATGAACGGATCTTGCAGTTGAAATTTAGGCAGATCCAGCTTGGGTGTCCAGACCTCATCCCGGCAGGTAAAGAAGATGATTTCGGATTCCTCTGAATCCCGTGCCTCGACCCGGCCTGCGATATAAAGCTCCCCTTCATTCATGAAAGGAGCCGTAATATTGTAGACATCCCGATCGCCGACTCCGGCAAAATGGAGTTTGCGGCCTTTGTGCTGAGCAGGCTGATAGTCAAGCAGTAGTTCTTTGCATGTCTTCGTTTGCCATTCCAATTTCATCATAGGTGACATTCAGCCTCTCTCAGGTGTATTCCAGCATGCCTTTTTCTTTCAACATGGCAACGATTTCCTTGACATCCTGCGCTTTCTCCTTCGAACAGATGAGCAGAGCGTCCTTGGTATCTGCAATAATCAAACCATCAATACCCAGCGTGGTAATTAATCTTTTTTCCCCATATATAATGGAATTTCGCGTTTCAATCCCTACGTAGTTCGCTTTCACAATATTCCCGTCTACATCCGGAGGAAAAATAGCCCCGAGCGCATCCCAACTTCCGATATCGTTCCATCCAAAATCACCTTCAATAACGACAACCTCGTCGCAGCGCTCCAAAATGCCGTAATCAATAGAAATGTTTTGCAGCGAAGGATAAATGGCGTTAATCATTTTTACTTCCTGACTTGTGCCCATGTAGGCCATCAATGGCAGCATCGTTTTGTAGAGCCTCGGCAAAAATCGCTTGAAATTATCGAGAATGCTGGACGTTTTCCAAATGAACATCCCACTGTTCCACAAATAGTGACCTGAACTAAGATAGGACTGGGCCTTCGCAAAATTAGGCTTTTCTACGAATTCAGCAACCTCATACACACTGCATGGCTTGCTCATGAAGGCTTCATTTTGACATGAAATATAGCCATAGCCTGTTGAGGGAAACGTAGGTTTGATTCCGATCGTCACAAGCTTACCGGTTTCTATCGCAATTTGGCAGGCATGATCGAGCGTTTTCTTGAATTTATCTTCTTCCGTAATATGATGATCAGAAGGGAAAACGACCATAAGGGAATCGCCATGGTGCTTTTCAATAAATAAGGCGGCGAGAAGAATGCTTGCCGCTGTGTTCTTGGCCACAGGCTCCGCCAAAATATTGCCGGGCTGGACACTCGTATGCATGATGCTTTCCAGCAAAACAGCTTGAGAACGATTCGTAACCACGATCGTATTCTCCATAGGGATCACCCCATTGAACCGCTGGATCGTATCATTGAGCATAATATCATTGCCGCTGATATTCAGCAGCTGTTTGGGCAGCTCCTGCCTGGAAAGCGGCCAGAAGCGGGTTCCTCCGCCGCCGGCAAGTATCGTTGCGAATTTATTCATGCTGCATCACCAACCTAGCCATACAGTAGGAGACGATATTTTCAGAGCCTTGGTTGAGATTCAAGCCGGTTGCATGAATGCCATCGTAGCAGGCACCGGTCTGAGCATCAATCAATGATTCTTGACGTGAGTTGTGTCCGTGGAACCAGTCATAGCAGAGCAACGCTTTGGCGTAATAAGTTGTCTCTCCTAATGCCTTGTAAGCTTCCATACAAGCTAGCAGCATTTCGCATGCCTCAATCGGCTGCTCGTCAAACAGAGCTGCATCTTGACCTCTCGTCAGCCAACCATGGCTGCCAATCGGTTTGAAATAACCTTCCTGAGCGAAGGTAACAGACGCCAAATAGTCCAAGCTTTCCTTAGCCGTTAGTCGGAATTGCTCCGTGTGCTGCAACTGCGATGTAAGCTGCGAGGCCTTGAAAAGCGCCCAAGGCAGCATCGCGTTGCCATAGGTTATACTGTCCTCAAACCACAACCAGCCATCGCCTTTATTTGCTTGATATTGGGTATGCAGCCGCATTGCCAGCTCCTCCACCAAGGAAGCTATTTGTGCTTGCGGAAGAAATGCGGAATTTCCTTGTTCTTTAGTCGGATAAGGGAATTGATAAGTGAAAGATTGCGGCGTTTCGAGCATATACGTCAAGCCAATCATCGCATAGGCCATAGCCCGCGGAGACGATAAGCTCTTCACATGCGAGAGTGCCTGATTGATCATATATCGGCAAGTATTCTGGATATTATCCGGGACAGATACTTCCGACAAGGTAAATCCGAGCGCCCATAAACAACGGCCCAAACAATCCTCCGAGCCTACCTGTTCAATGAATACCCGCTGATAATCCATGAAATTCCGAAAGCTGCCATCCTCATTTTGCGCATGATGAAGAAAGGCCGAATAAATCGAAATTAGATTCAGCACCTTGTTCTCTTGACTGTTCTTGTACAGCATAACAGCAGCGATTAGAGCTCTTGCGTTGTCGTCAGACGTGTACCCTTTGGAACGATCAGGGATACCAAATTTCGTATGCTGGAAGATACCGGTATCATCCGTTAAGCGATACAAATAATCCGCTGTGAACGGCTTGACCGCCAGCTTCCCCATCAAACCGCACTCCCTTTGATCACAATCCGGTTCGCAATCGTTTCGCGAAACAGCGCCGCGTAAGACTTGGCGACTTCACTCCACATCATCGTGCTTCCAAGCGCTTGTGTTCTGTTCTCCATCTCCAGCTTCAAATCCGGATGATCCAGAACAGTCACGATGTGCTGCTCGAGCGAGGCTGAATCATGGAAATTGCCCAGCAATCCGCGGCCGTCTGCCAACATTTCCACCGCATAGCGGTAGGGGGTGGAGATAATAACTCTGCCATAACCGATACCATAGGCTAGCGTTCCGCTTACAGCTTGATCCTTGCCCAGATAAGGAGTCATATAGATATCCGATAAGACCAGTGATTCAACGACTTCCTCCTGCGTCAAAAGCTTATCTACAAAAGTGACATGCGCCTCAAGTCCAAGCTTCGACACTAGATCCATCAACTTCTGTCTGTAGACTTCTCCAACTTCCTGCTGCACGACCGGATGTGTTTTGCCCCAAATGATGTAGAGCGCTTCAGGATGTTTCGCGACTACACCGCGCATCGCTTCAATGGCATATTCAATCCCTTTGCCTGGGCTCAGAAATCCGAAAGTCGATAGAATCTGCCTGTTCGCATACCCATAGCGGTCTTTCAACTCATCTCTTGAGGCCGTCTCCACGAAAGGAACACCATGATGAAACATCGTGATCTTCGCATTTTCGATGCCGTAGACGTCCTGCAAATCCTGCACTTTATTTTGAACCATCGTAATGACTCTAGAGCTTAGTTCGGCAAGCCGCTTCATGATCAATCGCTGTTTATCACTAGGTTCCGATAGAACCGTATGGAAAATGACAACAAATGGAATCTTTAATTTCTCAGCCAAATCCAGCACATACTCGCCGCTTTCACCGCCATAAATCCCAAACTCGTGCTGAATGACAAGCATATCGATGTCAGAACGATTCAAATCCAGTGCTGTCTTGCTATAATCTGCTCGTTGATGCTGGCTAATTTGTCCCATTACCTGGTTGCCATACACATACGACTTGTTATTGTTAACCGCGATCATTCGTGGTGAATTAAAATCATGAATCCGTTCAATTTCGTTCATCAAATCCTGTGAAAATGTAGCTAACCCGCACTCTCTTGGCAGGCTTGTTCCCAAAAAAGCGACATTGCGTTTAATGGATTTTAAAATCATTGAAATTCCTCCTATTTTTTATAAATTATTACAAATGAGTACGAAAAAAAGAAATAAAGATCACTTTATTTCCTACGTAAATCGCTATCCAATTAGCTTCCCTTGCTCTTGCCGTTCCGCTCCTATCTGCTGCTTAAACCTTAGCACGACCTTATTTTCTTGTCAATGCGGGCTCGATGAACAGGCATGCAATTTGACAAGCGGGAAACTTGTGATAAAATTAACATATGACAAGAAAATATGGTCATTTCCTCGGCTGATTAAACATGATATGGTTAATCGGTCTTTTATTTGTAGGCAAGACAGCAAACAAGCATGATCTTTTCCCATTCGATTAGGAGGCAACACAATGATGAGCAATTCTATCCAGTTAAGCGAACGGGACCAACTAAGCAAGTCACAAATGAATCTATTGAGAAAACAGGGTCAGGTTCCAGCCGTTGTTTATGGCACTGACGTTGGCAGTATCTCCGTTACAGTAAGCGAAAAGGACATCCTTTCCACCTTGAAACGGAATCCCCGAGCTATACTTCATGCGGCTATTCCACAAAACGGCAGCAAGCCTGTTCTCCTTCAAAATGTTCAAAGAGATCCTATTTCCAACAAGATTGTTCACGTCGATTTCTATCAACTGAATATGAATATAAGCATGGATTCCAAAGTTACCATTCATTTCTCTGGTGAGCCTGTTGGCGTTAAAGAGGGAGGAATCCTTCAAGTGGAGTTGTACGAAGTTCAAGTTCGCTGCATGCCTGATAAGCTGCTTAGCGCTTTTGAAGTTGATATTAGCGGACTTGGTATTGGCGATCATCTACTCGTTTCTGATCTTTCCTTTCACGAAGGAATTGAAGTCCTGTCCGACGCCACGGCCATGTTAGTGAAAATCTCGCATGCCCACGCAGAGGAACCAGCCGTCGTTCCAGCCTAAACAAAAATAGGAATCCTACACATTGTGCAGGGTTCCCTTTTTAATTTGACTGGTCTTCCTCTCCATAATCGACAACGATCAACTGCCCTGGAGTCACCTTAAAATACTTGCAAAGCCGCCATACCAAGTCCCTCGGATACTGAACCATCTCATCTTTGTACATCTTTCGAACCGAATCAAAATGGTAATCAATATCTTTGGCCAGTTGACGAATCGATAGCTTAGGATCTTTTTCTCTCATCATTTCTTTCAGATTGCTATGAACCCCCGGCATGCCTACACCTCAATTTAATCAACAGATATAGTAAAAATAATAGCCTGATTCATTGGGCTTGTCTAGGTTTCCTTATGTCATTAAACTTCAGACGCATGATCGCGGTATTCCGTAGGGTGGAAAGTAAGCTAGTTGAAGGAATACGAGCCTTTGGAGACTTCTATCTGCGCGGAATGTGGCGGTTGGCGGGGAATAAGAGCCTCTGGAGGCTCTTATCTGTGGTTTTGGTGCGGAAAAGCCAGCTAGTTGAAAGAATAAGAGCCTTTGGAGACTTCTATCTGTGCGGAATGTGGGTGTTGGCGGGGAATAAGAGCCTCTGAAGGCTCTTATCTGTGGTTTGGTGCGGAAAAGCCAGCTAGTTGCAGGAATAGGAGCCTCTGGAGACTGCTATCTGCGGGGAATGCGGGGGGTTGGTGTGGAATATGGCTGCTGCAAGACAAGGAATTTTGAGGCTATTCCCCTTACGAACTCAATAACCTCTATTCGATCAGAATGGTTCACTTTAACAATTTAATGAATTCACGAGACCTTATTTCAAGCAAATGACCACCATTCCACCTATAGACTGCTCGATAACCCCAATTCAGTTCATTAGATCACCAAAGCAGCCAATTTTCCGTCTATAAGCATCATCCAGTTCATTAGAATGCAGAATGCTTAGGCAACGACCTGGCGGTGCTGAACTTTGCTGCTCTGTGTGGAATGTGGGGGGTGATGTGGAATAAGAGCCTTTGGGAGTCTGTCCGACGAAACAGGAATTAGTCAAACAATTCCGAATAAGTAGTAGTAAGACTGTAAAAGGATGTGTCGTAGGCATGGCTAAATTCAAAGCATATACCACAGAGCAAGGTGAACTTCTACCTATCTATTTAAGCGAGTGGGTAACAGATGATCATGAAGTTAGACTTGTCAGCGACATCGTCGAGCAGTTAGACCTATCTGCCATTACTAACAAATACTCCAAGCGTGGAGAAGAAGCCTATCATCCTGCCATGCTGCTCAAACTGTGGTTCTATGGGTATGCGACAGGCGTCTTCACGTCTAGGAAACTTCAAATAGCTACGAAAGAAAGCATTCCTTTTCGCTGGTTATGTGGCGGATACCTGCCAGATTTTCGTACGCTGAGTGACTTTCGGAAGAACCACCTGGATACCCTTCCAGGTTTATTCAAACAAGTCATACAAATCGCTATGGAACTGGGCTATATCTCGCTCGGGCATGTGAGCATTGACGGTTCTAAAATAAAGGCAAGCGCCTCTAAACATAAATCGATGTCACGTGAGCGTATGCAAAAACGCCTCGTTCAATTGGAAGACGAAGTCCGGCAAGCATTGGAGTATTCTGCTACCGAGGAAATGTTGGAGGAACCCCATCCGACGAGTCCTTCCCTATCGTTGGAGGAACGCTATGCCCGCATCGCGCAAATAAAATCTGCGCTGGAGAATTTGGAAGAACAGCGGCCAGCGGAACAGGCCGAATCTCCTCAGAGCGATCAATTTAATTTTACCGATGCCGACTCTCGCATCATGAGCACGCGGAACCAAGGTGTCATTCAAGGCTACAATCCACAAATTGCCGTAGACAGCGATCATGGCTTCATCGTTGGACTTCAAATGAGTAACCAAACAACCGATCAACAGCAGTTTGAAAACGTGCTTCATTCCATGAAAACAATGACAGGAGATAGGCCTCAGAAGCTGAGTGCTGATGCAGGGTATTTTAGTGCGTCCAACATTGCAGCGGCGCTGGAGGCTGAAGTGGATGCCTACATTGCTGCCGATCGCGAAAACAAAAAAAAGAATAATGCCTACGACAAGACCAACTTCACTTATGTACCTGAGCTAGATTATTATCTCTGCCCTGCTGGCAAAGAGCTTACACGGAAACGAACCGTGCATGCGAATGATGCAGATAAGCCAACGACTTGGGTTTATGAATGCAGCGTCTGTAGCGAATGTCCTTTTCGAGACGAGTGTGTAAAAAGTAAAACAGGGAAGCGTTCCATCACACGTAGCGAGCATGATCCCCTGCGAGAGGAAATGCGAACGAAAGTGCAAAGTGATGAGGGAACAGCCGTTTACCGAATGCGTAAGGCGATCGTTGAACCGATATGGGGGCAGTTGAAGGAGGTTCAAGGATTTCGTCAATTCCATTTGCGGGGCGAGGATAAAGTATCTGGGGAGTTCATACTGCTCTCTCTAAGCCACAACATCCGCAAATTGCATGCGGCGAAGTATCCCAAACCAGCCACTTTGTACAAACGGGAGAGGTCTGCCCGTAAACAAAGAGTGGCTGGATGAGAGGGAGTAGGCTACGGAAAAACCAGATTGAATAGGGAAAAGCTACAAAGCTACACATAAAGAGCACTCATCGTTCAGTTTCACGATGGAGTGCTCTTTTAATTCTTTTCGTCGGACAGACTCTTGGAGACTTCTATCTGCGCGGAAAGTGGGTGTTGGCGGGGAATAAGAGCCTCTGGAGGCTCTTATCTGTGGTGCATACGCGGAAAATCTAGCTAGTTGAAAGATGAGGAGTCCGCTCTAAGGTATCAGCTCAAACTTCACCGCGTCAACCGTTACAAACCCATCTGTATCATCGGTGCGAACCGTGACGCTCCCGCCCGTTCCCCCACGAAAGGATACGAGCCAAGCAAGTTCCACTGACCTCCGTAAACCCGCTGAGTGACGCTTACTGTCGCCATTCCGAGAATTGGTTCGAATTGTATTGATTTCGCAAACAAAAAAAAGCCTCTACATCCACTTAAAAAAGTGGTCTAGAGGCTTCTCCGCAAATTTAGTTGTCCGAGTAGCTTACATCGTCAAACAGCATATTGCCCGAATTCCAGCTGCGGAAACCGATTTGTCCTGCTGACGTTGGCAGGTTGGCTACTATGCCTGTATATATTTGTGTGCCATCTACCCACACGGTAACCGTTGAACCAGTAAACTGTAACTTGATCAAATAAGTCGTCCCGCTCGCTAGCGCAGGTCCCGTGAAATTGCCATATTGCCCCTCTCCATTCGACCAGGCCCATGAAGTGCCAAGATCATAACCGACCGCTGCCCAAGCGCTAGTCCCCGTGTACCGGAACACAGCCTGGAAGCGCCCATTGGCATTCTGCGGGGTCACTTTAAACGTGTAGACACCGTCGGATTTCGCTGGGGAGTTGCTGTCTATGGCAACAGTACTGCTGCTATTTGCGTTAATATTGAGTCCACCAGAGAGTGCGCCGACCGTTCCCGTACCGACAACCCGATTCCAACCTGTGATTCCACTGTTAAAATCCTGCGTATACGCCGAACCGCTGCCGCTTGCTTTGTATACATTAATCTCAGCTGCTGAAGCCCAGCCGCCTGTTCCAGCCGTAGCTTCCAATCGTACATATGTTGCCGTAGTTGCTGTGAACGCTGCACTTTTCTCTGAAGCATCATTGGCCCATGTGCCTGTAGCTGCCTGAGTAAAGGTTGTTCCATTCGTACTTGTGTAAACTTTGTATCCCGTAATGTTCCCGTTAGCTCCGCCATCTTGCCTTGGCAGCAGTTTGAGTTGATTAACCGTGTAGCTGCCGCCTAGATTCAATGTAATTGACTGCGGAAGCGGGTTGGATAAATCCCATTTGGTATGCCAGAAGGTCGACATGTTGCCATCCAGCACATTCGCTGCAGCATTGCTCGCATTCACAGTCTCCTGGCTTGTTGCCGCAGCCGTCATCTGGGATTGGGGAATTACTGTTGGATCTACAGGAACAGTGCCTCCCACCGTTACTTTCAAATTGTCCATGATGAAATCCGTGTCGTTGCTCGTCACCTTCTGAATGCCGATCCAGCTATTGCCGGAAGCACCTGCCGTGAATACCTTGGAGAAAGTCGTCGGCGTAGTTACCGTTCCCAAGCTCGTTGTCGATACAATCGAGGTGCCATCGCCCACGAGGAAGGCATAATCGCCAGCTGCCTGATTCTCATAGCTGAACGTTACCGTATACGTCGTTCCCGGTGCGAAACGCAAGATTTGCGGGATCGTTTGGTACAACAAACCAGACGATTCTTTGTGTGCCATGAGTGACCAATTGCCGCTTAATACATCATCAATTGCTTTGCCATTCCATCCTTTTTGTGAAAAAGGGGCATGCAGCTTCATCAGATGCGTACGGGGATCGTTGACACCGCCCGCAGCGCCTTTGACGAAGGGATACCAGCCGTCAGGCACGTTTTCGAAATCCTGAACGAAATAATCATTATTCGGGTTCGCTGTTCTCGTTATTTTCTCCAAGCGTACATCATCGAACGTCGCTGTGGACGTGCCTGCGTCCGTTTTCAAATACAGCGTTGCTGTTGTCGCGCCTGCTGGAACATCGAACCACACATACATGCGCTGCATCATCGTATCATGTTTGGAATCAGCTGCGATGTAGTTCTTCCACAGCGAGCTGTCCGCGTAAGTGCTAACATCGGCACCACCGTAGTTGCTTACGCCCAAGTATGCTTTGCGGCTGCCGCCCGTTGCCACATAGACAGAGGCATAATAAGTGCCTTGCGTGAGCCCGGTAAGGGTTTGACTGACTGTCGTCGCGCCTGTGCTGCTGCCGACTTGCAGTTCATACTGTCCATTGGTGTTGCGCACGACAGAAGCCCCACTGCCAGCAACCGTCCACGCAGTCAGGTTGCCGTTATTGAATCCTGGGTCAGCAATACCAGCCCCCTCGCCGTAATTCACTGCAGCATTCGCTGATGCTGCTCCTTTGTAGATCACGTAAGCTTTATTCGCACTTGCCGGAATCGTGATCTGATTGCTGCTCACAGCGAGGTCACTGACGAATGCTCGGCCTTGATCCGAAAGCTGATACAGCTTCACGGTGCTCAGCCCCGCCCAGCTTGCGGGCAGTGTCCATGTCGTGCTGCCAGCAGCGCCATTCCAGTGGTACAGCTTATCTTCCGTCGCCGGATTCCAAGGCAATAGATAAGCGCCGCCATTCAGTATCGTACGACCGTCTTTGGTAATCACGCGTGTTCCACCAGCGTTGCTGACGGACACGTTATTTTCCAAATTAATTGTGTTCGTCGTCCATTTCAATATTTTGAAATGCTGCAAATACTTCGTCGGCAAATCGGTTGCGAACGTCATATTAATCATCGTGTCGAAGTTCGTTTTCCCTTGCCAGCCTTCATAAGCGGATAGTTCTGTCCCCCCGAGCAGCGGATCGCGGGCAATCCAGGTGTCCTTCTGGTGGTTGCGGATGAAACGGGCAATCTGGCTATTAAAGCCCTTCGTGTCGGAACCTCCATAGTTGTAGTCCACTGCCCAATGGTTCCAAATGCTGTTGTATTCATGATCGGATGGGAATTCCGTCGCTAACGGCCACCCCAGCGAATTCACTTCGCGGGCGGCTTGACGGGAATCCCAGCCATTGCTTTGCCATACATCGATATAAATGTAGCCCAAATTCGGCACTTGATTTTTGAGCTGCTGCAATCTGGCTAGACGGCTGCCGGAGGTGGAATCATAGCGTTTATTTATGTAATAAGACGCGTCCAGCCAATCCCAGCCTGCCGAATTTTTATTGACGAGCGTTTCATTGAAAGCTTGGGCCTCTGGATAGGATTCAGTAGCATTGATGTGTACACCGTACAAGGCGTTATAAGCGCTGCCTGCATTTACTAGCGTGTTCAAATCGGTCGCTCCGCCTTGCCGCTGACCGATATCTCCATAATCCGGATGCCCGGAATCATGGCCTTCAGAACCGTAGCCTTTGAGCAGGACCATTTGACCGAGGCCATCTGTCGCATTGTACACTTTCTTCGTCTCATCGAGCGTCTTCGTGAATGGGTTCGTTGCTTGACTGGCGAAGTTCATCGGAATACGCTGAACTACCAGATCCGGCACCTTGTCAGCCCCAACCGGATTGTTCATAATGCTGCGATACGCAATCGCGCCATCCTGCCAATCGACTTGGCTGTCCGCATTGGCGTCGCCGGTAATGACGACCTTAGCGCTCGGCAGCGGGTCCGTCGTCGTCATGCCATTCGCGCGGTAAATCCAGGCGCCACTCCATAGTCCCGTACGCGAGTAGCCTGTTTTGGCTACAGTCTGCTCTTTCACACGTCCGTTATTGTCCGAACTTTCATAAACGGAATTCGTCCACAGCCCGCCAGCAAGCTGATTCGTATTGACGAAGCCATACATGTAATCGACCGATGCAGCGTCCGCAGATGGCGTGCCGGTTACCGACTTGATCGTATCCCCTGTGCCCGTGACAGCCGTATACATCTTGTTGCCGGCGAAAGTTGCGCCACTTTGGGTACTTCTAACCGAGAGCAAATTATGATTGCGAATTTCCAAAGTATTCACTTTGGTCGTGCCATTCTCCGCAATATTCGTCACATCGAAAAGCAAAGTATTGCCAGCCACTTTCATTTGAGCCGTAAGAACAATATTCAGCGAAGCGACTGTAAGCGTATACAAAGCAGTGTCTGCTGAAGGGGAAGAAAAGGAAACCGTTGGCGTGTACGCTGTGCCATTGATGTAAATCTGATTCAACGTGTCCTCCGACCCATAGAGAACAGCTCCATTAGCCAACCACGTGTATTGACTTACCTTGGGGAACGTTGTGTCCACCTCCACACTAAGCACCGATGAGGTAATCGATTGCGAGGCTGCGCTTGCCGTGCCGTACATTACTTTGGCAAGGGGGGCAATCCCAGCAGATCCAACCTGCAGCGCCATCAGCGCAGACAGGGCCAAACTCATTTTCCAGATTAAACGACCTTTTCGACCTTTTCGACCTTTTCGACCTTTTCGACCTTTTTGATTCATTAATTCATCCTCCCTTTCAATTATGATCGACTTCCCCCTTACTATATCACTGATTTTATGGACAAATAATTGATACATTTTGTTATTCCTTGATGTTTTTTGACCGATTTATCGGTGCCAACACCTACTCTTTTTTCAAACTCTCCCTGTAGGCCTTAGGACTATGTCCCGTCATTTTTTTGAAAATGCGGCTGAAATGCTCAGGATTGAGATACCCGATCTGTTCGGAAATATCCGAGATTCGACTCCCCATCTCCAGCAGTCGTTTCGCTTCATCAATTCGCAGCTTCGTCAAATAGTGGATGAAATTACAGCCCACTTCTTTCACAAACTGCTTGCTCAAATAACTCTCGCTTACGCCCACCATCTCGCTGATCAGCGACTGGTTGACCTCCTCGCGATAATGCATGTCGAGAAACTTCTTGGCACTGGCAATTGGCGTACTGAAACGAACTGCATGAACATCGAGATTGCCGTGAATAACCTTGTGAGCCCGCATAAGAAGCTGACTGACATAATGAAGTGTTTCATCCAGCGTCTCCAGCTGTTTGATAGCCTCGAATGGATTTAGCTGCGTGGGCTGCACTTCTTCGATGCGAATGCCTTTGGCATACAGAATCGCCCCCAATTCCCACAGCACATCTCCAAAGTAAGACCTCAGCTTCTCAGGAAGCTCCTGCCTCGCACCCTGCAATCGCTTCGTTAATTGCTCATACACATGCAGCCACTGACTTCCGTCTGCCTGCCTCAAAGCTGGCAGCAATGCCAGCCTGTCAGCCTTCAAATCCTCCCACAATGCTTGATGCCTGGCATCCTTCAAACCAGACGCAGCGGTCATCGCAGACTCCCGATAAAAGAGCTTGCCCAAGCCTTCATAATAACTCCGCCCAGCCAACTGACGGGCCTGAGCAAACAAGCGGCTCCACTGTAGGAAACCACTGGCCAGATCGCTAATGCCCACCGAAACAGAGGCATTCACATATTGCAGCAAGCGCGTCTGAATCATCGTCAGCGCGCTGTGAATTTTGGCCCGTATTGCTGATTCGCTGCGTTCTTGCGGGAACACGCACATCAGCACATACTCACCGGCCTCCCTGCGAACGATTTCATGGGAAATCGCCAATTCCTGAAGCACCGTTTGCATCGTTTGCTGGATAAAACCATGAGTCTTGGTCGTATCGCTTCCTCTTGCCGTCTGAATGACAATTGCCATCTCATTCGTTTCCTGTGCCAACTCGCTGCCGGAAGCGGCCAAGTGTTCGAATGCCTCCGCCTTCTTCTCCTGATGCGGATCAAGCAGTTTTTGCAATAAAGCATCCTTATCTGGAAAAGACAAAGCGTGCAGGCCTGTATCCCCCATGATTTCGCTCGACGGCTCCCCGCCCAATTGCTCTAATCCCTTAACTGCCTTGGCGATAACGGGTGCGATATGCTCTTCATCCATATCCACTTTGACGATGTAATCGAGCGCTCCCAAGAGGAAAGCTTCCCTCACATAACTGTAATCGCTATAGGCGCTCAGTATAATTGGCATTGGCCGCTTCATCAGAGAGGTTGGGTCAATCACCGCTTTCAGAAGCTCAATGCCGTTCATTCGGGGCATCTGGATATCTACGAGGAGCAGATCGATGTCGCCATGCTGCTTCAGCAGCGCGAACGCTTCGACACCGTCACCCGCTTCACAGACAATTTCGATATGGAAAGCTTGCCAATCAATTAAATGATGCAAGGCTAAGCGAACTAACGGTTCATCATCGACAATCATCATCTTGTACACGGAAGTCCCCCTCATACAGAAGTTCGTCTGTCTAATTGCCTGACGGCTACCCTTTCACGGCGCCATCCATTAATCCTTTGAAGATGAATCTTTGAAACACGATATAGAACAGCACACTAGGCAGCAGGACAAGAATAATTCCCGCACAGAGCGCTACGAGATCGGACGTTCTCTCACCGACAAAAGCCATCAAAGCCGTCGGCAATGTCGCCAATTCCTTCTTGGGCATATATAAATTTTGCAAATAAATATCATTCATGATCGTCACGCTTTTGAGAATGCCAAGTGTTGCCGTTGCTGGCAGCAGCAGCGGGAAAATAATCGACCAAAACACACGGAAGTACGAAGCCCCATCCATCATTGCGCTTTCATCGAGCTGAGCCGATATCTTTTCGAGAAATTGAATGTAAATATAGATTTGCATAATATCCGTACCTACATAGATAATTAGCGGAGCCCCCAGCGTATTGTATAGATGCATAGAGTGAATAAGCTGAAAACGGGCAATTTCCGTTGTGTAGGTCGGGATAATCATCGAAACGAGAAACAGCAGGAGAATGACCTTTTTAAATTTAAAATCAAATCGATTGAGCACAAATGCCGTCATCGTGCCGAGCAAGGCATTCCCCGCCATACTTACGACCACCATGATAAACGTATTGCGCAAACCGAGCAGAATGTGACCTTCATGAAAAGCTTTGACATAATTCTCGAAATGCAAGAAATTGCTTGGCAATGAAAATGGCGAGGTGGCTCCCAGCTCTGCATTCGTCTTGAACGAACCGAAAACAACGAGAAGAATCGGAATAAACACGATCAAGCACATCGTAATAAAGAGTATATAGTAGAGCACGTTACTGAGCAATTGACGTTTACTTGCCGCAAGTGAAGTTTCCATTATGACTCGCTCCGATCTTTAATGATCCAATTTTGCAAAGATGAGAATCCGATGATCAGGATCAGAAGACTAACCGCCATCGCTGAAGCGAGACCGTAATTGTTGTAGGTAAATGCAGTTTGCAGGGAAAATAAACCAAACGTTGAGCTCGCCGTTCCTGGCCCGCCGCCTGTCATGACATAAGGAATATCATACTGCAGCAGTGCGCCTGAGATGTTCAGGAACAGAATAATTTCCATCACGCGACGAATGCCTGGCAGTGTAATGTGGCGCAGCTGCGTCCAGAAACCAGCCCCATCCATCTTGGCTGCTTCATATAGGTCCGTCGGAATCGACTGCAAGCCGGCCAGCATGAGAATAATATGAACACCGCTAAACCGCCATACCGATACGGCGACCAGCGAATAATTGACAACGTTCAAGTTGCTTAACCAACCAGTGATGAGCGACTCCAGCCCCACTGCTTTGAGCAGCTCATTAAGCGGCCCATTGACCGGATTATAAATGTAGCTAAACATATAGGCGACAGCAATACCGTTAATGATATAAGGCATAAGCACCGTAAAGCGAAAAAACGAGCTTCCACGAATGGTGCGGTTGAGCAGCACCGCCGTCATCAATTCCACAGGAATGAAGAGGAGATGGATGACAAAATAAATCCCATTGTTGCCGATCGCTTTCCAAGCATCGGGAAAATCAAAGATTAGCTTGCTGTAGTTATCCCAACCTATATATTTCAAGCTCTCACTGTATCCATCCCAATTCGTAAAGCTGTACCGAAACAGTTGAAACGTCGGATAGATCAGGAATAAGAGCATGAGCGCTACAGGAACAAATAAGAATGACCCTATAATAATTTTCTTCTGCAAGGTGTAACTCATTTCACTCACTCCTAAACTCTCTATTGATGACAAAAGGGTACTATTCCGTCTTGCTCAAATAGTACCCTCTATGGTCCTTACTTCGCTGCGGAATCGATCGCTTTCTTCCACTTATCGTTTAATTCTTTCTCAACTCCATCAAGCGGTTTGCCTGCAAAGATGCTTTGTGCCGCTTTTTTCGGATCGAATTGCGCTGCTGCGCTTACTTTCGCATATGTTTCATCCGTTCCATAGTAAATGAATGGTTTGTACGGATTCGTCGTCGTCCATTTATTGAAAAATGGCAGCTCTGCTGTCACACCGTTCACTGTAGAGAACTGTTGTAATTTATTAATAAAAGGCGTATACACGTCTTTGCTGAACATCCACTCATAGAATGCTTTCGCTTCTTCCACGTTCTTGGAATTCTTGTTGATGCCGACATTCATGTCGGACATCATGATCGATTGTACATCCGCGCTTTTCGCGTCGTTGAATGGCAACGGGAATACGCCCAAATCATCGTCCGCTTTCACTTTTTCCATGTAGGAAGCATAATACCATTGACCTAAGGCGATCATCGCGGATTGCTTGGCTTCAAACGATTGCGTCGATTGGTCGAAAGAGACAGAAAGAGCGTCTGGACCTGCATACTTCTTATCTGCGATTTCCTTGATGACTTTGCCAATTTTATCAAATGTGCTGCCGGCAGCGAATGGCGCCGGATTCTTGGCTAGATTAGCCAAATA